>NZ_JBSTRX010000001.1:702763-1147899 GCF_054031035.1 Luteimonas sp. e5 | reverse complement strand
AAGCGATAGCTGCCACAAGTACGATGCCGAGGCCAGCCCAAACAGCATAAGCAATGCCGACCGGGATGGACTTGATTGCGAGAGAGAGGAAATAGAACGTAAGCCCGTAGCCAGCCACAACTACAACAGAAGGAACTAACTTGGTGAATCCATGGCTGGACTTCAGTGCGGAAGTTGCGACGACCTCACCAAATATTGCAATAGCCAGAAAGAGCCAGTTCTTCACGTGCAATCTCCTCTACGGTATGAAGGATAAATAGTGGTGGCTATGAGTTGCCAAAAACAGTCTTGCGGCTGTCGATTTTCTGTGAGCATACGCAACGCCAAATCTGGCATCTAACACCTAAGTTAAGCCGCGCCGCGTAGTGGAGCGAAGCACATGGCAAGCTGTACCTGCCATGTGCTTTGTGTAACGAAGCGGCGTCGGCTTGAACGCATTGTTAGGTTGCCATACCGGAACCCGGAGCAACCAATAAATGGTATGCCCCGTAGGCCAAGACGATAGCAACGGCCACAGATGCTGCCAGAGAACCCCAATAGTGCTTTGAACTCTCGGATCTACTGAACCGCGCAACCCAAGCGTGATCTAGCCCGTAGCCAGTAACCACCTGAATGGTTAGCGGCACTAGCCCCGCAATTACCATGAGTCCCACCCGAAATCTTGGCGTGAGGCCAATGGATTCACCCCACCAAGCCCCGCAGGTGAACAGGATAGTCACTAGCCAAAATGCCCAGCCGAAAGATTTATCCTTGAATTTCTGCATAGCTGCCATGGCAACCTAACGCTTGAATTAAGCCGCGCCGCGAAGCGGCGTCGGCTTGAATGAATTGTTAGGCCTGAAATCTCTCTATCGCGGATAGGATTGACTTTGCTTTTTCAGGGTCATTCACATAGGCGCCGCTGCTTGGGTCTTGCGCCATAACTAGAATGCCCGAGACGATTTCTTTGAGGTTTTCTTTCTCGAACTCAGAAAGATCATCTAGATCCTCAATGTTTACAGTGCTGATTATCAAATTTATTTGATCAGCGGGTATTTTTTGAGCTGTCAGGATTTGCTTTATCGTAGAAATTCTCATTTTTCTTCTCTAAATTGGGCCTCTAGAATTTCTGCGGCGTCTCGTCCGGGATCTTGCCTGGCTCGCAAGACCCATTAAAAATTTTGTTTACTCCAGTTACAATCCCCATTCTTCTGGTTTGCATTTCACCAGTTCTTCTATTAATGGTGGTGGATATTGTTTCCATGATGCTGCCGTTCTGGCTATTAATAAGATTTCCTGATTCAAAGATTACATCGGAGTCAACTGATGCTTGACATTCAGTGAATTGAAGGAAGCAGATGGATGGCACAAATCTCCTTTCTCTCCCGCTGTAGTACTCCAGGTGAGAGAGTCTCGGCCTGTCTTCGACTTTGATTAGGTAGCTGTAATTTTCTTTTCCTTCTATCTCGCCAATTAACTCATCGCTAAAGTATTGCCTTTTTAATGCATCAACTTCGGAAATTTCTTCGCCAGTGCACTGCATTACAATCGAGTTGCTTTTATGCGCTTCCGAACTTCCCTTATCCATCTGACATCCGGCGAGAAAGATTAGCAGTAGTGGTAGCGATGTTTTCTTCATTGGTACTCCTAGATGCAAGCTCTCGCGCACCGGGGTGGATGGGGCTTTTCAGGCCTAACGCCTGAATTAAGCCGCGCCGCGAAGCGGCGTCGGCTTGAATGAATTGTTAGGCTTCACGCCCGGCCACCCTGCACATGCTCTCGGAAGCCTTGCGTGGCCTCAGAGGTGAGAGATAAAAGTTCTGTCTCATGAACATGGACGGCGGTGATTCCGCGGCGCTTGGCCTCCGAGGGGAACGTAGTTTGGAATTGCCCCTTCGGGAGCAGAAGGGTGGCAGGGGTGCCACCGCTGCGCTCCAGGCATGAACTGAATAATTTACGCACTTCAAACACGGAAGGCTCGGCCTGCGCAACAGACACGAAAGCAGTGCCAAAGATGAAGCCGCTTGCAGCGTCCATGAGTGCGATGCAATTGAAATCTCCGTCTTGCTCGGTGCGAACGGGAGCATCATTGAGTTGGAACACAACCCAAGCCTCGTCTTCTTCAAATTGGTTGGGTTCTAGCATGAACTTTCCATGTGAAGCCTAACACTTAATAGCTTTCAAACGTCCCGGGTAGTCCGCTCTGATGGACAGATGGCAGACGCACGCTTGGGCAAAATCCGACCCTGAATCAAGGTGTTGCTGGATATGCATGGCATTGTCCCCGGGGCCATGCTCGATGTTACACAGCATGGAGCCGGTGTGGTGGAGAGGAAGCAGCAAAAATGCCGGGTAAGCCGGGGCAGAGGGGATGGCGAAGAGGCCGCTCAGCAGGGTGATTGTCAGGCAGGGGCGCAGGGTGTGACTGCTGCTGTCGACGCAAGTGCTGCACATCGCCGCCCCGGTGCACGCTTCGCAGGCAAGGCGGATCTTTCCGGGTCGGAATTGTACAAGGCCATCCGTGCGCGGTTGCAGGTGCGTCGTTACAGCAAGCGCACCGAGCGGGCGTACCTGGGTTGGATCACGCGTTTCATCGCCGCCAATGGCTATCGCCATCCGCGGCACATGGGCGGGGCGCAGGTCGAGGCGTTCCTGACCGTGCTCGCGACGCGGCGCAAGGTGTCGGCTTCCACGCAGAACCAGGCGCTGGCGGCCCTGCTGTTCCTTTACCGCGAGGTGTTGCGGCAGGAATTGCCGTGGATGGATTCGGTGGTGCGTGCCAAGCGCTCGCGGCGCATCCCGGTGGTGTTGTCGCATGACGAGGTGCGACGGCTGCTGGCAATGCTCGATGGCCGGTATTGGCTGATGGCGGCATTGCTGTATGGCACCGGCATGCGTGTGCTCGAGTGTGCGCGGCTGCGGCTCAAGGATGTTGATTTCGAGCGTGGCGAGATCGTGGTGCGCGATGGCAAAGGGGCGAAGGATCGTCGCGTGCCGTTGCCCAGACGCCTGCGCCCGCAACTGATGCACGCCGTCGAACATGTGCGGCTGTTGCACGAACAGGACCTGGCACGCGGTCTGGGGCGTGTGTGGCTGCCGGCGGCGTTGGCGCGCAAGTATGTCAATGCCGAGCGTGAACCCGGTTGGCAGTATCTGTTCCCGGCGGCGAATCCGTCGCGCGATCCGGCCAGCGGCATGTGGCGCCGTCACCATGTGGACGAGGGCAATCTGCAGCGCGCGGTGAAGGTGGCGCGGGTGAAGGCGGGCATCCTCAAGCCCGCCACCTGCCACACGCTGCGCCATTCGTTCGCCACGCATCTGCTTGAAGCCGGGCATGACATCCGCACGGTGCAGGAGCTGCTCGGGCACAAGGATCTGGCCACCACGCAGATCTATACCCACGTTCTCGGGCGTGGTGCCGGCGGCATCCTCAGTCCCTTGGACCGTGACGACATGGCGATGCAGGCGCCCGCGCCGCCGCCGTAGCGTCACCGCCCCAAGGTTGCCGGATCAACCGCCCGGCTTGAGCAGCGCCATCAGGCCACGTGCGGCCTTGATGCGCGCGGCCGCATCGGGCAGGTCGAGTTCGCTGATGCGCAGTTTTTCCGGGCCATCCATGCGGTAATGCCGTGGCTGGCCCTGGATCAGCTGGATCAGGGCCATCGGGTCGACGGCGGGCTGCTTGTTGAAGTGGATGCGACCGCCGTTCTCGCCCAGATCGAGCTTGCGCATGCCCAGCGCTTCGGCTTCGAGCTTGAGCTCGGCGATCGCGAACAGGTTCTTCGCCGGGTCCGGCAGCAGGCCGAAGCGGTCGATCATTTCCACCTGCAACTCGCGCAGCGTGGCGGCATCGCGCGCCGCGCTGATGCGCTTGTACAGGGTCAGACGGGTGTGCACGTCGGGCAGGTAGTCCTCGGGGATCAGCGCCGGCACGTGCAGTTCCACCTCGGCGCCGCGGGTCGCGTCGGCATCGGCATCGGGCAGCTTGCCCTGGCGAATGGACTTGACCGCGCGTTCGAGCAGTTCGGTGTAGAGGCTGAAGCCGATTTCGCTCATCTGCCCGCTCTGCTCCTCGCCCAGCAGTTCGCCGGCACCACGGATTTCGAGGTCGTGGGTGGCGAGGGTGAAGCCGGCGCCGAGTTCGTCCATCGAGGCGATGGCGTCCAGGCGCTTGCGTGCGTCGGCGGTGATCGAGCGGCGGTCGGGAATCACCAGGTAGGCATAGGCGCGATGGTGCGAGCGGCCAACGCGGCCGCGCAGCTGGTGCAACTGGGCCAGGCCGAACTTGTCGGCACGGTTGATGATGATGGTGTTGGCATTGGGGATATCGATGCCCGATTCGATGATGGTCGAGGCCAGCAGCACGTTGTGGCGCTGGCGCTGGAAGTCCAGCATCACCTGTTCCAGTTCGCGCTCGGCCATCTGCCCGTGGGCGATGCCGATGCGCGCCTCGGGCACCATTTCCTCCAGCTCGTGCTTCATGCGGCCGATGCTTTCCACGTCGTTGTGCAGGAAGTAGAGCTGGCCGCCGCGCGCCAGTTCGCGCTGGAACGCTTCGCGCAGCAGCGTGCTGTCCCACGGCGTGACAAAGGTCTGCACCGCGAGGCGGTTGGCCGGCGGGGTGGCGATGATCGACAGGTCGCGCAGCCCGGCCATGGCCATGTTCAGCGTGCGCGGGATCGGCGTCGCGGTGAGGGTGAGCAGGTGCACGTTGGCGCGCAGGGCCTTCAGCGCCTCCTTGTGGCGCACGCCGAAGCGCTGCTCCTCGTCGACGATGACGAGGCCCAGGTCCTTGAAGCGCACATCCGGCTGCAGCAGCTTGTGGGTGCCGACGATGACGTCGATCTCGCCGCGTGCCAGCCGTGCCAACGCGGCTTCGGTGTCCTTTTTCGACTTGAAGCGCGAGAGCACTTCGATGCGGATCGGCCAATCGGCGAAGCGGTCCTGGAAATTGCGGAAATGCTGCTCGGCGAGCAGCGTCGTCGGCACCAGCACCGCGACCTGGCGACCGGCGGTGGCGGCCACGAAGGCGGCGCGCACCGCGACCTCGGTCTTGCCGAAGCCGACATCGCCGCAGACCACGCGGTCCATCGGCTGGCTGGAGCCGAGGTCGCGGATCACCGCTTCGATCGCGGCATGCTGGTCCGGGGTTTCCTCGAACGGGAAGCTGGCGGCAAAGGGTTCGTACAGCGCGCGATCCACATCCAGTGCCAGTCCGGCGCGGGCCTGGCGGCGGGCCTGGATCTCGAGCAGCTCGGCGGCCACATCGCGCACCTTTTCCGCGGCCTTGCGCTTGGCCTTGCTCCACTGCTCACCGCCCAGCGAGTGCAGCGGTGCGGTCTCGGGCGAGGCGCCGGAATAGCGGTTCACCAGATGCAGCTGGGCCACCGGCACGTACAGGCGGTCGCCCTTGGCGTATTCGATGTCGAGGTATTCGCCGCGCTCGCCGCCGGTTTCGAGCACGATCAGGCCGCGGTAACGGCCGACGCCATGGTCCTCGTGCACGATCGGTGCGCCTTCGGCCAGTTCGCCAAGGTCGCGGATGATCGCCTCGGGCTCGCGCACGCCACGGCGACGCCGCCGCGGTTGCGCGCCGCGCTCGGGAAACAGCTGGCGTTCGGTCAGCACGGTGCGCGGCGGCAGCGTGGTGGCGAAGCCGTCCTCCAGCGGGGCGACGCAGATGGCGAAGCGGGCTTCAGCTTCCTGCGCGGCGAATGCGGGCGGCGGGCCGGGCAGCACCTGCGGGCGCAGTTCGGCCGCGGCGAGCACTTCCAGCAACGCTTCGCGGCGGCCCGGGGTATCGGCGGCGATCAGCACCTCGCCGGGATATGCCTTCAGGAACGACTTGAGTGCCGAGCCGGCCTCGCCCGCGGCATGTTCGGACAGCGGCAGGTCGGGCGCAGCCTGCACGCCGAGCTCGGTGGCATCGCCATGGCGTGGGTGGCCGCTGCCACAGACTTCGATCCGCGCGCCTTGGTTCAGCCGTTCGCGCAATGCGATCGGGGTGAGGTACAGCGCCTCGGGCGGCAGCAAGGGACGTTCCAGATCGTGGCGGCGCTGCTGGTAGCGCTCGCCGGTCTGTGCCCAGAAGCGCTCGGCGGCCTCGCCCACGCCTTCGGCCAGCAGCGGCAGGGTGTTCTGCGGCAGGTAATCGAACAGGGTCGAGCTGCGCTCGCCGTCACGTCCGCGGGCAAAGAACAGCGGCAGCCAGGCCTCGATGCCGGCCGGGGCGTGGCCATTCTTGAGATCCTGGTACAGCGCCGAGCGGCGCACGTCGATGCCCAGTTCCTCGCGCAGCGCATGCATCGCACGCTCGCGTGATTCCTCGTCCAGCGGCACCTCGCGCCCTGGCAGCAGTTGCACCGCGTCGAGCTTGTCGCCGGAGCGCTGGCTGTCGGGGTCGAAGCGGCGGATCGATTCGATTTCCTCGTCGAACAACTCCACCCGGCACGGTGCGGCAAGGCCCATCGGGAACACGTCGAGCAGGCCGCCACGCACAGCGAAGTCGCCCGGGTCGAGCACCTGCGGCACGTGGCGGTAGCCGGCCGATTCCAGCCGGCGCTTCTCGGCGTCGAGATCGAGCCGTGCGCCCACACGGTAATCGAAACTGCCGCCGACCACATGGGCGATCGGTGCCAGCCGTTGCAGCACGGTCTGCACCGGCACCACCACCAGCCCGCGCTCGAGGTTCGGCAGCCGGTGCAGGGTGGCCAGGCGCTGCGACACGATGTCCGGGTGCGGGCTGAAGCTGTCGTAGGGCAGGGTTTCCCAGTCCGGGAACGGCAGGACCGGCAGCGTGGAGTCGGCACCGAGCAGGGTGCGCAGGTCGGCTTCGAGCTGGTGCGCCTGCTGGTTGTCGGCGGCGATCAGCAGCAGCGGGGCGTCATGCGCCAGTGCGGTACCGGCGATCGCCCAAGCCAGGCCCGAGCGGCTGCCGGGCGCACGCCACCAGGCGCGGGCGTGGCCGGCGCGCGGCAGCAGGGAGCGGAAATCGGGGGCAGACGACGACATGCGGCGCGCATTTTAACGTGCGCGGGACGGGCTCATTCGTCGGGGTGCTGCTCGCGCAGGTCGAGCACGACGCGGAACAGGCCGGGCGTGTCGCCCTCGCGATGGCGGGTGAAGCCCAGCGATTCGCACAGTGCCAGCATCGGCAGGTTCTGGTCGAACACGTCGCCATACATGCGCTCGACCTTCTGCCCGCGCGCCCAGCGCACCAGGCGCAGCATCAGGTGCCGGCCCAGGCCCATGGCGCGGATGTACTTGCTGACCAGGATCGCGTATTCGGCATTGCGCGTGCCCGGAATCAGGAACACGCGACCGACCGCGCCGATCAGGGCTTCGCCCGGTGGATAGGGTTCGGCGGCGACCAGGGTGAACTCGGTACGCGGGTCGGGCCGGGTCAGGCGCTCGATGTCGGCATCCGACAATTCGCTGACATGGTGCAGGTAGCGGTTGCGCACCTCGTCCGGTTCGAGCAACGCGAACGACGCCTTGATCGGCGGCCCGTCCTCGGGACGGATCGGCCGGATCAGGATCTCCCGGCCATTGGCCAGGCGCAGTTCCTCGTGCCAGGGAGGGAGGCGGTTTCGGGCAACCATGCTTCCATCCTGCCATGAATCACGTGAAAGCGAAGTGGCACGGTGCCAGCGGGTGCCGCCTGTTCAGGCATGGCCTTTTCGCTGCCCCCGCAGCCGCTTCACCACGCCGACCACGGCCACCAGGATGACCCCGGCGACCACGCCGACCAGCGCATTGAACAGATTGCTCCACAGCCAGCCGGGCGGCAGGCCGCCAGCGGCTTCGCCGAGGCGACCCAGCGCGGGCAGGCCATGCACCAGGATGCCGCCGCCGACCAGGAACATCGCCGCGGTGCCGGCCCAGGACAGGAACTTCATCAGGCGTGGCGCCAATGCCATCAGCATGCGTCCCACGGCCAGGCGCAGGCCGCCGCCACCGCCACTCAGCAGGCGCAGGCCGATATCGTCGAGCTTGACGATCAGCGCCACCGCGCCATACACGCCCACGGTCATCACCAGCGCGATCACGCTCAGCACCGCGAACTGGGTCGGCAGCGCCTGCGCGGCCACGGTGCCGAGCGAGATCACGATGATTTCGGCGGAGAGGATGAAATCGGTGCGAATGGCGCCGCGAATCTTGTCGCGCTCGAAGGCGACCAGGTCGCTGGCCGCCTCGCGCAGGCGGCGCTCTTCCTGCGCCTGGCGTGCCGCCTCCTCGCCTTCGGGCATGAAACGGTGCACCAGTTTTTCCGCACCTTCATAGGCGAGGTAGCTGCCGCCGAGCATCAGCAGCGGGGTGATCAGCGCGATGCCGATGCCGCGCCCGCGCAGCCATGCCTCCAGCGCGGCGATGGCGAGCGCCGCAGGCACCAGGATCGCCTTGTTCTTCAACGAGCCCTTGGCCACCGCCCACACCACCGGCAGTTCGCGATCGGCACGCACCCCGGACACCTGCTCGGCATTCAATGCCAGGTCATCGCCAAGCACGCCCGCGGTCTTGCGCGTGGCGACCTTGGTCATCGCGCCGACATCGTCGAGCAAGGTGGCGATGTCGTCGAACAGGGCGAAGAAGCTGGAAGCCATGGCGCAGCGGAGTGAGGGAAGACGCGCAGTTTCGCAGGTCGATGTGAGCGTGTGGTGGTGCCGGCGGCGGAGGCGGAAGTTCAGTCCGGGTGGCGCAGCCAGTCGATGCGCGCGCCGGCATGCGCATCCTCGGCCAGCGCGGTGGCGAGCGCGGCCAGCGCCGGTTGCAGTCGCGCGTCCAGCTGCCACGGCGGATTGAACAGCCACAGGCCGCTGCCGTTCATGCGCAGCGGGGAATCGTCCGCGCGCACGCACAGCTCGACGCGCAGCAGCGACTTGGCCGGCAACGCCGCGGCGCGTCGATGCACCGCCGCCAGTGCACGCCCGAGCTTGATCGGATACCACAGCGCGAACACGCCCTGCGGCCAGCGGCCGAGTCCGTCGGCCAGCGCCTCGAGGGCGAGGTCGAACTCGCCGAGCTGTGCTTCGTAGGGCGGATCGATCAACACCAGCCCGCGTGCCAGGCGGTGCGTGCCGTCGCGGGGCGGCAGCAGGGCGCGCATCGCCGCGTAGCCATCACGCGTGTGTACGCCGAGCCGGGTTTCGTCGCGGAAGTGGGCGCGCAACGCCGCGGCTTCATCGGGTTGCAGTTCACAGGCGGCGATGCGGTCCTGCGCGCGCAGCGCGTGCGCCAGCAGCCAGGGCGAGCCGGGGTAGGCATCGTCGCCATGCTCGGCGCGGCAGGCGGCGATGGCGTCGAGGTAACGGTCGATCGCCGGGTCGAGGCCCGCACGCAGTCGCTTCACCCCGGCGTCGGCTTCACCGCTGCGCCGGGCTTCTTCGCCGTGCAGGCGATACAGCCCGCGCCCGGCATGGGTGTCCAGTGCGAAGCAGGCGGCCGGCTTGGCGGTCAGTGCATCGCACAGCGCCAGCAGCACCACGTGCTTGAGCACGTCGGCATGGTTGCCGGCATGGAAGGCATGGCGGTAGTTCATCGCGGGATCGGCCTTTTGCCGCTGCCGGGTGGGGAATGGAATACTAGGCGACACGCCGGCGCCGTTGCATTGCCTTGGCCTGGCACGGGCCGCGCGCCGGCCCCGTTCTTCCCGGAGCCCTGCGAATGCCCGCCATCCTGCTTGCCGAAGACGAGTCCGCCATCGCCCAGGCGGTGCTGTTCGCGCTGCGCGCGGAAGGCTGGCAGGCGGAGCATGTGATGCTCGGCGGCGAGGTGCTGCCGCGCCTGCGCCGCGGCGGGGTGGATCTGGTGATCCTCGACGTCGGCTTGCCCGACATCAACGGCTTCGATGTCTGCCGCGACCTGCGTGACGAATTCGACGTCCCCGTGATCTTCCTCACCGCACGCGATGGCGAGGTCGATCGCGTGCTCGGGCTGGAACTGGGTGGCGACGATTACATCGGCAAGCCGTTCTCGCCGCGCGAGCTGGTCGCGCGGGTGCGCGCGCGTCTGCGCCGGGCGATGCCGCCGGCCGCTGGCGGCTGGCGGCGGCATGGTCGCTTCGAGATCGACGAAGCCGGCCATCGCATCCGCTTCGACGGGCAGACGCTCGACCTGACGCGTTACGAATACGGCCTGCTGGCCGCGCTGCTGGCGCGCCCCGGCGCACTGCTGACCCGTGCGCAGCTGATGGACCGGGTCTGGGGCGATGCGCCCGAAAGCGGCGAGCGCACGGTGGATACCCACGTCAAGACGGTACGCGCCAAGCTGCGCGAGATCGCGCCCGATGCCGAGCCGGTGCGCACCCATCGCGGCATCGGCTACGCGCTGGAGGTCGCGGGCTGAGCCATGCGCATCGGCCTGCGCGTGCTGTTCGGCTATTTCCTGATCGTCGCCCTGGCGGCGGTGCTGATCGCGCAGGTGTTCGTCGAGCAGATCAAGCCCGGCGTGCGTCAGGCGATGGAAGATACGCTGATCGATACCGCCAACCTGCTGGCGGAGCTTGCCGCGGCCGACATGCAGGCCGGCGTGATCGCCGAGGGCGCCTTCGCGCAGGCGGTGCGCGCGCATCATGAACGCGAGGTCGGCGCCGAGTTCTTCGGTTTCGTCAAGGAGCGCAGTGCCTACCGCGTCACCATCACCGATGCGAGCGGCATCGTGGTGTTCGATTCGGAAGGGCGCGATCTCGGGCGCGACAACTCGCGCTGGAACGATGTCGCGCGCACCCTGCGCGGAGAATACGGTGCGCGCTCCAGCCCGGAATCGCCGGACAATCCGGGCGACACGGTGATGCATGTGGCCGCACCGATCCTGCATCAGGGCCGCATCATCGGCGTGCTCAGCGTGGCCAAGCCCAATCGCACCGTGGCGCCGTTCATCCAGCACAGCCAGCGCAAGGTGCGTGACGCCGGCATCGGCCTGTTGCTGGCCGCGTTGGTGGTGGGCGTCGTGGTGGCGTGGTGGATCGCCAGCCAGCTCTCGCGCCTGCGCCGCTATGCCGATGCGGTGACCCGCGGCGAGCGTGCGCTGCCGCCGCGCGCGCATGGCGAGTTCGGCGCGCTGGGCACCGCGCTGGCAACCATGCGCGAGAAGCTCGAGGGCAAGCAGTACGTGGAGGAGTACGTGCATGCGCTGACCCACGAGATGAAAAGCCCGCTGGCGGCGATCCGTGGCAGTGCCGAATTGCTCGAGGAGCAGGGCGAGCGCATGAGTGCGGCCGAACGCGCCGGTTTCGTCGCCGCGATCGGCGAGCAGGGCGCGCGCCTGGCGCAGATGGTGGACAAGCTGCTGGCGCTGGCCGCGGTGGAACATCGCCAGCGGATCGAGGCACCGCAGCCGGTGGCGATCGGCGATTTGCTGGAGGCGGCGCGGGCCGACGTCCTCGCGCAGGCGCAGGCGGGTGAGGTCGAAGTGCACATGGCGGCGGTCGAGCCCGGCCTTGCCGTCAGTGGCGACCGCTTCCTGCTGCGCCAGGCGCTGGGCAACCTGCTGGAAAACGCGATCGCCTTTTCCCCGGCAAACGCGCGGGTGGAGCTGTCGGCGCGCACGCAGGGGGCGCATGTGCGGCTCGAAGTGCGCGACCACGGCGCGGGCGTGCCCGACTATGCCGCCGGGCGGGTGTTCGAGCGCTTCTACTCGCTGCCGCGCCCGGATGGCGGGAGTCGCAGCAGCGGACTTGGCCTGCCGTTCGTGGCCGAGGTGGCGGCGCTGCATGGCGGCCGCGCCTGGTTGGAGAACGCCGTCGATGGGGGTGCCTGCGCGGTGATGGAGCTTGCCGCCGGCTGAGGAGCAGCGACTTCATCCCGGCTTCATCCTCGGCGCATCGTGCACGCACATCACGCCGGCATGCTGGCCCCGTCCCCGGATTGGAGCATGCCCATGCGCCTGTGGTTGAAGATCGGCATGGTGGCGGCGATGACGCTGGCCATCCTGATTCCCCTGCTGATGATTCGCGGCCTGATCTTCGAGCGCCAGCGGTATCGAGACGAAGCGGTGGCCGACATCGCCGCCAGCGTGGGGCAGGCCCAGGTGGTCGCCGGCCCGGTGCTGGTGGTGCCCTACAGCGAGCGGGTCGAGCGCGAGGTGCGCGACGCCAATGGCGTGACCCGCCAGGTCGGCGAGCGTCGCGAGCGGCAGTGGCAGGTATTCCCCGACACCCTCAAGGTGCAGGGCACGCTGGCTTCGGCGATCCGCAAGCGCGGCCTGCACCAGGTGCGCATCTATGACTGGCAGGGCGAACTGGATGCGGTGTTCGACTGGACCGTGCCCGATGATGCGCCGCCCGGCAGCGAGCGCCGCATCGGCCAGCCCTATCTGTCCTGGGGCATCAGCGACGTGCGCGGGCTGCAGGGCACGCCGCGTCTGAGCATCGACGGCCAGCCGGCATTGCCCGCGCAGGGCAGCGGCATCGAATCGCGTGGCGGGCTGCATGCGCCGTTGCCGGCCACGCCGCAGCCGGGGCAGCGTCTGCGCACGCACACGCAATTGGCGCTCACGTTGGGTGGCAGCGAGCGCTTTGCAATGATGCCGCTGGCGCGCAGCAATGATTTCAGCCTGAAGTCCGATTGGCCGCATCCGAGCTTCGCCGGGCTGTTGCCGCAGCACCGCATCGGTGCCGACGGCTTCCAGGCGCGTTGGCAGGTCGATGCCTTGGCCACCACCGCGCAGCAGCAATGGCAGGAGCATGGCTTCGCCGGCGACGCGCGCGACCTGGCGCGGGTCTCGCTGGTGGATCCGGTCAATCTTTACGTGCAGGCGGATCGCGCCAGCAAATACGGCCTGCTGTTCGTGCTGCTGACCTTCGCCGGATTCTTCATGTTCGAGCTGCTGCGCCAAGTGCGCCTGCATCCGATCCAGTACGCCCTGGTCGGGCTCGCCATCGCGATCTTCTTCCTGCTGCTGCTCAGCCTGTCCGAGCACATCGCCTTCGTCGGTGCATACGCACTGGCGGCACTGGCGTGCATCGGCCTGATCGGGGTCTATCTTGCTGCGGTGCTGCGCGGCTGGCGTCCCGCGCTGGTGTTCACCGGCATGCTCGGCCTGTTGTATGCCGCGCTCTACGGCCTGCTGGTGCTGGAGGACAATGCGCTGGCGGTGGGCTCGGGCCTGCTGTTCGTGATCCTCGCCGCGATCATGCTCGCCACCCGGCGCCTGGACTGGTATGCCCTGTCCGCCCAGCGGGGTGCGTCGTGAACGGTCCGGCCCTGGCTGCAGCCGCAGGCACGGCAGCCACTAGAATCGGCGGCATGAACACGGTTTCCCTGCAATGCGTGCATGGCGAGGGCATCGCGCCATGGCTGGCGGACATTGCCCGCCTGCGCATCATGGTGTTCGCCGAGTGGCCCTATCTGTATCAGGGTGACGCCGCCTACGAGGCCGGCTACCTGCGCGTGTACGCGCGCTCGCCACGCAGCATCGCGGTGCTGGCACTGGATGCCGACGGCGGTCTGGTCGGCGTGTCCACCGGGCTGCCGCTGGAAGACGAGGACGCCGCCTTCCATGCGCCGCTGCGCGAAGCGGGCATCGATCCGGCGCGGGTGTTCTATTGCGGCGAATCGGTGCTGTTGCCGCACTTCCGCGGGCGCGGGCTGGGGCATGCCTTCTTCGATGCGCGCGAAGCCCATGCGCGCGCCCTTGGCGGCTTCAGCCACACCGCGTTCGCCGCCGTCGAGCGTGCCGCGGACGACCCGCGCCGGCCTGCCGCACACCGTGGCAACGAGGCGTTCTGGCACAAGCGCGGGTATCGCAAGCAGGACATCCACATGCAACTGGACTGGCGCGAGCCCGGCCTTGGCGAGGTCAGCCATCGCCTCGCGTTCTGGTTGCGCCCGCTGGAGGAAGACCGATGAAGATCGCCGCCGCCAAGTACCCGGTCACCGCACCGCGGGACTTCACCGCCTTCGCCGAGAAGCAGGCCGCGCTGCTGGCCGAGGCACGTGCCGCCGGTGCCGAACTGGCGCTGCTGCCCGAATATCTCGCGCTGGAACTGGCCGCCGGTTTCGAACCGGCCACGCGCGCCGACCTGCACGCGTCGCTGGCCGCGTTGCAGCCGCTGCATGGCGAGTGGATGCGCTTGTATTCCGGCCTCGCGCAGGAGCTCGGCATGGACATCGTCGCCGGCACGTTCCTGCTCGATGTCGGTGGCGGACGTTATCGCAACCGCAGTTACCTGTTCGCTGCCACGGGCGGCCATCTGTGGCAGGACAAGCTGCGCCTGACCGGCTTCGAAAAGCAGGCCGGGGTGATCGAGTCGGGTGATGCGCTCAAGGTGTTCGGCCTCGGCGACGTGCGCGCGGGCATCGCGGTCTGCTACGACAGCGAGTTCCCGTTGCCGGTGCGTGCCCAGTGCGAGGCCGGCGCGCGCCTGCTGCTGGTGCCCAGTTGCACCGATACCGCCGCCGGTGCGACGCGCGTGCGCGTGGGTTGCCTGGCGCGGGCGCTGGAGAACCGCTGCTTCGTGGCGCAGGCGGTGACCACCGGCGAAGCGCCTTGGTCGCCGGCACTGGACAGCAATACCGGCGAGGCCGCGCTGATCGCGCCGATGGATGTCGGCCTGCCGCATGACGGCCTGCTGGCGGAAACCGCGGGCGCGGCCCATTGGGCGATCGCCGAGCTGGATTTCGCCGCGCTCGAGGCCAGCCGCGCGCAGGCCCAGGTGGCCAATGACCGCGATTGGGCGGCGCAGTACTTCCCCAGCATCGTGCGCGCGCGGCTCGATGCGCCGGAATCGGAGCCGTGCCGCGCGGTGGCCTGAGCCGGGCACGAACCGCGTCCGGCATGTCGCACCCGTGACTGATGGCATGGGTCGCCGCCGCTGTTGCCGGCTATGGTCAATCCTTTCACCTTGCTTGAGTGACGGGAGAGGATGATGAAGGTCATGGGGTTGCGGGCCGGGGTGCTGGCTCTGGCAGTGGGGGTCTGCGGCGTTGCAGTGCAGCCGCCGGCACTGGCGCAGGCGGCGCGCGCCCAATCGCTGGAACCGGTGGATGTGGCGATGGCCTCGCGCATCCGTCAGGAAGCGTTCCAGCGCTCGCAGGTGATGAACACCCTGACCCATCTGACCGAGAACATCGGCCCGCGTCTGACCAATTCGCCGGCCATGCACCGCGCCAACGAATGGACCGCCGACACCCTGCGTGGCTGGGGCCTGTCCAACGTGCATCAGGAAGAAGTGGAAGACCTTGGCCATGGCTGGGAATTCAGCCATGCCAGCGTCGAGATGCTGAGCCCGCGCCGCATGCCGCTGCATGCGCTGCCCAAGGCGTGGACACCCGGCACCGAGGGTCCGGTGGAGGGCGAGGCAATGGCGGTCAAGCTGGAAAATGCGGCCGACCTGGAGAAGCACAAGGGCCAGTTGCGCGGCAAGATCCTGTTCCTGTCCGACGCGCGCGAATACAAACCCGGCATCGAACCGGACTTCCATCGCCATGACGAGGCCGGTCTGGCCGAACTTCAACGTTTCGCCGTGCCCAAGGATCGCGCGCAAAGTGATCGTGCGGCCAACGTCCGCCGCTTCCGCGAACGCACCGAGTTCACCCGCAACCTCAACCGCTACCTTGTGGAAGAGGGCGTGCTGGCCACGGTTTCGATCAGCGGCTGGGACAACGGCATCATCCGCGTCGGTGGTGGCGGTTCGCGCAAGCCGGGCGAGCCGGTCGGGGTGCCGGATCTGGCGATGATCGCCGAGCACTACAACCCGGTGATGCGTGCGCTGGAGCGCAAGCAGCCGGTACGCCTGCGCATCGAGGTGGATGCGCGCTTCACCGGCACGGGCCACGAGCCGGGCTACAACACCATTGCCGAGTTGCCGGGAGGCAACAAGCGCGACGAGATCGTGATGCTCGGTGCGCACCTGGATTCCTGGCACACCGGTACCGGCGCTTCGGACAACGCCAGCGGCGTGGCGGTGATGATGGAGGTGATGCGCATCCTCAAGGCAGTCGGTGCCAAGCCGCGGCGCACCATCCGCTTGGCGCTGTGGACGGCAGAGGAGCAGGGCCTGATCGGCTCCAGCGCCTACGTCGCGCGCCACTTTGCCAGCCGTCCGCAACCGAGCGATCCCGCCGAAGCCGCGTTGCCGGCCAGCCTGCGCGCGCCGACCGGTCCGTTGCAGCGTCATCGTGATTACGACAAGTTCTCGGCCTACTTCAACATGGACAACGGCAGCGGGCGCATCCGCGGCATCTATGCGCAGGAAAACCTCGAGGCGATGCCGATCTTCGAAGCCTGGCTGCGGCCGTTCAACGACATCGGTGCCACCACCGTGGTCAGCCGCAACACCGGCAGCACCGATCACATCCCGTTCGACCGCGTCGGCCTGCCCGGCTTCCAGTTCGTGCAGGATCGGCTGGACTACTTCACCAACGTCCATCACAGCCACCTCGACACCCTCGACCATACCCAGCCCGACGACCTCAAGCAGGCGGCGGCGGTGATCGCGTTCTTCGTCTGGCAGGCGGCCAACCGCGAGCAGCGCATGCCGCGCAAGCTCCTCGTCGACGAAGCGGCGAACTGATCCGGGAATGCGAAACGCGATGGGCGCCACGTGCGCCCGTCGTCTTACAGGGCCAGGCCCGCGGCGTGGCCCGAAGCCCAGGCCCACTGGAAGTTGTAGCCACCGAGCCAGCCGGTGACATCGACCACCTCGCCGATGAAATACAGGCCGGGCACCGTTTTCGACATCATCGTGGCCGATGACAGGCCGGCGGTATCGACGCCGCCCAGGGTGACTTCCGCCGTGCGATAGCCTTCGGTGCCGCTGGCGGTGATCGGCCACTCCCGCAGTACCGCGGCAATCCCGGCCAGCGCCTTCGGCGTGTACTGGCGCATCGGTCGACTCGTTATCCAGTGCTCGCACAGGCGTTGCGCGAAGCGCCGCGGCAGGCGTTCGGCCAACAGGGTGTGCAGCTGGGCATCGCGCCGCGTGCGTTGCCAGGCCTGCAGCAGCGCGTTGGCATCCGCGCCCGGCAACAGGTCGATGGCGAGCGGCTCGCCGGGCTGCCAGTAGGAGGACACCTGCAGGATGGCCGGCCCGCTGAGGCCGCGATGGGTGAGCAGCATCGCCTTGCGAAAGGCGGCCGGTCCGCAGCGGGCCTCAACCGGCAGGGCTACGCCGCTCAAACCCTCCAGCCGCTGCAGGTGGGTGCCCGAGAGCGTCAGCGGCACCAGTCCGGCACGGGTCGGCAACACGCGGTGGCCGAACTGGCGTGCCAGTTCGTAGCCGAAGCCGGTCGCGCCCATGCGCGGGATCGACAAGCCGCCACTGGCCACCACCAGGGCCGGCGCATGCCGCTCGCCACGACTGGTGCGCAGGTGAAAGCCGGCATCGTCGCGGCGCACCTCCTCCACCGTGCAGCCGGTTTCGATGCGCACCCCGGCTGCCGCGCACTCGTCCAGCAGCATGCGCACGATCAGCTTGGAGGATTCATCACAGAACAGCTGGCCGAGTTCCTTCTCGTGCCAGGCGATGCCATGCCGCTCGACCATCCCGATGAAATCCGCGGGCGTGTAGCGGGCCAGTGCCGACTTGCAGAAATGCGGGTTGGCCGAGAGGTACTGCGCCGGGCTGGTGCCGAGATTGGTGAAATTGCAGCGGCCACCGCCGGACATCAGGATTTTCTTGCCGCAGCGATCGACGTGTTCGATCACCAGCACCTTGCGGCCGCGCTGGCCTGCGGTGATCGCGCACATCAGGCCGGCCGCGCCAGCGCCGATGATCAGGGCGTCGTAATGGTCTTGCATCGCGGCATTGTCGCCGCATGCGGGCGGGTGCTGCAGCGAGGATATGGATTGGGCATCATCGGGGTCTCAAGTCCACCCTCCATCTTCAGTTCGCATCCCCGGGGAGTTCCACATGAGTCGCCGTTTCATTCCGGCGGGCCGCATGGCCCGCGTCGCACTGGCCTTGCTGCTGCTTGCACCGATGGCGCAGCTGCTGGCACAGGCCAAGGTTCCGTTCAGTGCCGAGCGCAGCTGGCAGTTGCAGCGCATCGCCGCGCCGACCCTTTCGCCCGATGGCAGCACGGTGATCGCGCCGGTCACCCGCTACGACGTGGACAAGGACGAAGCACTGACCGACCTGTGGCTGTGGAGCCGCGATGGGCGTATCGAACGGCGTTTCACCGCTTCGGGAAAGGATCAGGCACCGTTGATCAGCCCGGATGGCAAATGGCTGGCGTTCACCTCCCGGCGCGGTGATGACAAGGCGCAGCAGCTGTACGTGATGCCGATGGATGGCGGCGAGGCGCGCCGCCTGACCGCAGTTGCCACCGGCGTGCACAGCGTCAAGTGGTTCGGCGACAGCCGCCGGCTGGCCTTCGTCTCGCGCGTGTTTGCTGATCTCGCGCTGGACGAGCAGGGCAAGCGCCTGGACGAGCGGCGCGAAGGCAAGATGACCGCGCGGGTATGGGACCAGGGCTCGATCAGTGCCTGGGACCAGTATCTCGACGAGCGCGAGCAGCACGTGTTCGCGGTTGCCATCGACAACACCGCCGACAATGCCGGCATCCGCGCGCTGACCCTGCCGCTGAAACGGCCGCTGCCGCGCAATGCCGTGCAGGGTGCCGCGCACCTTTACGACGTCGCCCCGGACGGGCGCGAGCTGGCCTTCGTCAGCAATTCCAGCGAACGTTCCAACCAATCCAACAGCGATCTGTTCAGCGTGGCTCTGGATGCCGCCGGTGCACCGACCGGCACCCCGCGCAACCTCACTGCGGACAACCCGGCCGGGGATTCCAGCCCGCTGTACAGCCCCGACGGACGCTGGCTGGCGTTCGTGCAGCAGCGGGTGCGCGGCTTCTATGCCGACCGCGGCCGGCTGATGCTGCGTGACCGCCGTGGCGGCGACAGTCGCGAGCTGTTCCCGGACTGGGACCGCAGCGCAGCGGGTCTGGTGTGGGCGGCGGACAGTCAGCGCCTGTATGGCGCCATCGACGATGCCGGCACCGTGCGTGCGCATGAGTTCCCGCTGCAGGGCGGCACGCCGCGGCCGATCACCGGCGAGGGTTCGTTCGGCCAGTTGGCGGTGGCCCGCGACGGCACCCTGGTCGGGCTGCGGCAGAGCTTCGTCGAGCCGCCGACGCTGGTGCGCATCGACCCGCGCAACGGCCAGGCGCAGAAGCTCTCGCGGATCAATGATGCACTGCTGGCCGGCACCGACATGGGCCGCTACGAATCGGTGACCTACACCGGCGCCGATGGCGTGCCGATCCAGATGTGGGTGAACTATCCGCCGGGCTTCGACCGCTCGCGCAAATACCCGCTGTTCCTGCTGATCCACGGCGGGCCGCACAGCGCGATCACCGATGGCATGAGCTTCCGCTGGAACGCGCAGGTGTTCTCCAGCTGGGGCTATGTCACCGCATGGCCGAACTTCCACGGCAGCTCCGGCTTCGGCCAGGCCTTCACCGATTCGATCAACCCCGAATGGGCGGAAAAGCCGTGGCAGGACGTGATCAAGGCCGCCGAATGGTTCGCCGCGCAGCCGTGGATCGACAGCAGCCGCATGGTCGCCGGCGGCGCCAGCTACGGCGGTTATCTGACCTCGGTGGTGCTGGGCCGGCCGCACCCGTTCAACGCGCTGATCAACCACGCCGGCGTGTACAACCTGTACACCCAGTACGCCGCCGACTTCAGTGCCGAGACACCGCGCTTCGGCGGGTTCTGGGAATCGGGCAACGACGAGGTGATGCGCCGCAATTCACCGCATTACGCCGCCGGCAACTTCAATACCCCGACCCTGGTGATCCACGGCCAGAACGACCTGCGGGTGCCGGTCAACCACGGCATCGAGCTGTACCACACGCTGCACAACCGTGGCGTGCCGACCCGCTTCGTCTACTTCCCGAACGAGAACCACTGGATCCTGAAACCGCAGAACTCGATCTTCTGGTACGGCGAAGTCAAGCGCTGGATCGAGCAGTACAACGTGCCGAAGCGGAATTGATCGAAGGGCCGCGCCTGCCCCGAGCCGGGCGGGCGCGGCGGCTCCCGCAGGATAATTATCCGACCGGCCCCGACCCTGTCCGCGTCCGCCCCGGCTTGGGCGGGCGCGGCGGCTCAGCCGTTCGGACGGCCCTTGGGCGGGCGGCCCTTGCCGAAGCCGGCGCGCTTGGCGAAACCGGGTTTGCGCGGGCGCTTGTCACCATCACGGTGGCCGGGACGTTCGCCGCGCTGTCCGTCGTCATGGCCGGAGCCGGGGCGCTCGCCGAAGCGGCGCGGGCGCATCGGCGTGTCGATGTCGGCGTCATCGGCCAGGCGCATGCGCAGCGGGCGCCCGGCCACGCGCACCTTCTGCAGATAGGTCAGCAGCTCCGGCGGCATGCCCTCGGGCAGATCCACCAGCGAGTAATCGTCGCGGATGTCGACGCGGCCGATGTAGCGCGATTCCAGCTCGGCCTCGTTGGCGATGGCGCCGACGATGTTGCCGGGTTTGACCCGGTGCGCATGGCCGACCTCGATGCGGTAGGTCTGCATGCCGACCTCGGCACCGGCCGCGGCGCGCGGCGGGCGCGGGCCGCGCTGCGCATCGCGGTCGCGCGGGGCGAAGTCGGGGTCACGCGCCGGCCGTTCACGGCGTTCACGCCGCTCGCGCGGCGGCGGCGCCGGCGGGTCGTCGGGCAGGAACATCGGCGCATCGCCCTGCAGCAGCTGTGCCAGCGCGGCGGCGATGTCGGCCATCGGCACGTCATGCTCGCGCTCGTAGTCTTCCAGCAGGCCGCGGAACAGTTCGCGGTCGGCGCCGTCCAGTGCCGCGCTGATGCGGTCGCGGAAGCGGCTGATGCGCTGCTGGTTGACATCGGCGGCGCTCGGCAACTGCATCGGTTCGATCGGCTGCCGCGTGGCGCGTTCGATCGCGCGCAGCATGCCGCGCTCGCGCGGGGTCACGAACAGGATCGCCTCGCCCTTGCGCCCGGCGCGGCCGGTGCGGCCGATGCGGTGCACATAGCTTTCGGTGTCGTAGGGGATGTCGTAATTGAGCACGTGGCTGATGCGGTCCACGTCCAGCCCGCGGGCGGCGACGTCGGTGGCGACCAGCACGTCCAGCTGGCCGTCCTTGAGCCGGGCGATGGTGCGCTCGCGCGCCTTCTGGTCCATGTCGCCATTGATCGCGGCGGCGGAAATGCCGCGTGCCGACAGCTTCTCGGCCAGTTCCTCGGTGCCGAGCTTGGTGCGCGCGAACACGATCATCGCGTCGAACGGCTCGGCCTCCAGGATCCGCGTGATCGCATCCAGCTTGTGCAGGCCGCTGACCAGCCAGTAGCGCTGGCGGATGTTCTCCCCGGTGGTGGTGGTCGATTTGATCGCCACTTCCACCGGCTCGCGCAGATAGGTCTGCGCGATGCGCCGGATCTGCGGCGGCATGGTCGCCGAGAACAGCGCGACCTGACGGCTGTCGGGGGTTTTCTTCAGCACCGCCTCGACATCGTCGATGAAGCCCATGCGCAGCATTTCGTCGGCTTCGTCCAGCACCAGCATGCGCAGCCGCGACAGGTCGAGGGTGCCGCGCTCCAGATGGTCGATCACCCGCCCCGGCGTGCCGACCACCACCTGCACCCCACGGCGCAGCGCGTGCAGCTGCGGCCCGTAGCCCTGGCCGCCGTAGATCGGCAGCACCTGGAAGCCACGCTGGTGCGCGGCATAGGTCTGGAACGCCTCGGCGACCTGGATCGCCAGTTCGCGGGTCGGGCACAGCACCAGCGTCTGCACGCCGGCCTGCGCCGCATCGAAGCGGGCCAGCGCCGGCAGCGCGAAGGCCGCGGTCTTGCCGGTGCCGGTCTGCGCCATGCCCAGCACGTCGCGGCCGGCCAGCAGCGGCGGGATAGTCTCGGCCTGGATCGGCGAGGGCGTTTCGTAGCCGACATCGACCAGTGCCCGCAACAGGTGGTCGGGCAGGCCGAGGGCGGCAAAGGCGGGCAACAGGGGAGGGGAATCGGCGGCGCTCATGGCGGGACTCCTGCGCATGGCGCGTGGGACGAGCGATCATTTTACGCTTGTTATCGGCCTGCGCTGGCCGCATCTGTGAAGGCATGCAGCTGGTATTCGACAATCGCCTGCCGCGCGCACTGCCCGGTGACCCCGAGCCACGCAACTTCGTGCGCCAGGTGGAGGCCGCGTGGTCGGCGGTGATGCCCACGCCGGTGGCCGCGCCGCGGTTGATTGCGGCATCGGCGGACATGCTGGCCGCGCTGGGTCTGGATGCCGATGACGCGGCCGCGCCCGAGTTCGCCGAGGTGTTCGCCGGCAATGCGCTGCTGCCGGGCATGCAGCCGCATGCCGGCAATTACGGCGGGCATCAATTCGGCAGCTGGGCCGGGCAACTCGGTGATGGCCGCGCGATCACGCTGGGCGAAGTGGTCGCACCCGATGGCCGGCATTGGGAGTTGCAACTCAAGGGCGCGGGGCCGACGCCGTATTCGCGGCATGCCGATGGCCGTGCGGTGTTGCGCTCGTCGATCCGCGAATTCATCTGCAGCGAGGCGATGCATCACCTCGGCATTCCGACCACCCGTGCGCTTGCGCTCCTCGCCACCGGCGAGTCGGTGGTGCGCGACATGTTCTACGACGGCCATCCGCGGCCCGAGCCCGGTGCCATCGTCTGTCGCGCCGCCCCCTCGTTCCTGCGCTTCGGCCATTTCGAGCTGCCCGCGGCGCGTGGTGACATCGAGTTGCTGCGCCGGCTGGTGGCGTTCTGCATCGAGCGCGACTTCCCGCACCTCGCCGCGCTGGACGGGCAGGCGCGGCTTGCCGCCTGGTTCGCTGAAATCGCCGAGCGCAGCGCGCGCATGGTCGCCGACTGGATGCGCGTGGGCTTCGTGCACGGGGTGATGAACACCGACAACATGAGCGTGCTCGGCCTGACCATCGATTACGGCCCCTATGGCTGGCTGGATGATTACGACCCGGACTTCACCCCCAACACCACCGATGCCCATGGCCGCCGTTACCGCTTCGGCTGGCAGCCGCGCATCGCGTTGTGGAATCTGCAGCAACTGGCCGCAGCGCTCTCGCCGTTGTTCCACGATGCCGAAGCACTGCATGCCGGCCTGCGCGCCTATGGCACGGAATTCGCCCGTGCCGACCGCGACAACATCGCGCGCAAGTTCGGGCTTGCCGCCTGCGATGCGGAGGCGATGGAACTGATGCGCGCCCTGCAGGCGTGGATGCAGCGGGCCGAGGTCGACATGACCGTGTTCTTCCGCATGCTTGGCGCTCACCCCGCCGACGCGCTGCGCCCGGAGCGGTTTGCCGATGCCTTTTACGATGACGCCAGGCGCGAAGCCCATGCCGCGGAGTTTGCCGAATGGTTGCAGCGTTATCGCCAGCGCGTGCGCGCCGATTCCCTTACCGCCGATCAGCGCCGCGCACGCATGCAGGCCGCCAACCCGGCGTTCATCCCGCGCAACTGGCTGCTGCAGCAGGCCATCGAGCGTGCCGAGGCGGGTGACGAAGGCGGCATCCATGAACTGCTCGCCGCCGTGCAAAGCCCGTATCGGGAACAGGCCGCATTCCCGTTCGTCACGAGCAAGCGCCCGGACTGGGCGCGCGACAAGGCCGGCTGCTCGATGCTTTCCTGCTCCTCGTGAGGGCGGGCAGGCCGCCCGCTAGAATCCACGCATGCCCCTGATCACCCTGAATGCCGTCGACTACAGCGTCGGTGGCCCGTTGTTGCTGCACGCGGTCGATCTCGCCATCGAGGCGGGCGAGCGCATCGCGCTGATCGGCCGCAATGGCGCCGGCAAGTCCACCCTGATGAAGCTGATCGCCGGCGAACTCAAGCCCGATGACGGCGTGATCCGCATCGAGTCCGGGCGCCGCATCGCGCGGCTCGAACAGGAAGTGCCACAGGACGCGCGCGGCAGCGTGTTCGACGTGGTGGCGCAGGGATTGGGCGAGGTCGGCGCGCTGCTGGCGCGCTACCACCAGCTGGTGCAGCAGCAGCCGGTGGATACCGACGCGCTGGCGCGGGTGCAGGGCGAGATCGAAGCCGTGCACGGCTGGTCGCTGGATCGCCGGGTCGAAGAACTCCTGCAACGGCTGGAGCTGGATGGCGAGGTGGACTTCGCACGCCTGTCCGGCGGGATGAAACGGCGCGTGCTGCTGGCGCGGGCGCTGGTGTGCGAGCCGGACCTGCTGCTGCTGGACGAGCCGACCAACCACCTCGACATCGCCGCGATCGACTGGCTGGAAGGGTTCCTGCGCCAGTGGAGCGGGGCATTGCTGTTCGTCACCCATGACCGCCGCTTCCTGCGCAGCCTGGCCACGCGCATCATCGAGATCGACCGTGGCCGGCTGACCAGTTGGCCGGGCGATTGGGACAACTACCTGCGCCGCCGCGAGGAGCGGCTGCATGCCGAGCAGCAGGCGCATGCGCGCTTCGACAAGCTGCTGGCGCAGGAGGAAGCGTGGATCCGGCAAGGCATCAAGGCGCGTCGCACCCGCGACGAGGGCCGCGTGCGACGGCTCAAGCAGATGCGCGTGGAGCGTGCGCAGCGGCGCGAGCAGGCCGGCAAGGTGCGCATGGAGCTGGCCGGCGCACAGGCATCCGGGCGCAAGGTGATCGAGGCGCAGGGCGTGTGCTTCGCGCATGAGGGCGGCGCACTGCTGGTGCGCGATTTCGACACCCTGATCATGCGTGGCGACCGCATCGGCCTGATCGGCCCCAACGGCAGCGGCAAGACCACCCTGCTCAAGTTGCTGCTGGGCGAGTTGCAGCCCGATCGCGGCGAAATCCGCCAGGGCACGCAATTGCAGATCGCCTATTTCGACCAGTACCGCGCGCGGTTGCGCGAGGACTGGAACGCGATGGAGAACGTGGCCGAGGGCAGCGACAGTGTGGAGATCGGTGGCCGCCGCAAGCACGTGTTGAGCTATCTGCAGGACTTCCTGTTCACCGCCGAACGCGCGCGAGCACCGATCACCCGCCTCTCCGGCGGCGAGCGCAACCGCCTGCTGCTGGCCAAGCTGTTCGCACAGCCGTCCAACCTGCTGGTGATGGACGAGCCGACCAATGACCTCGACGTGGAGACCCTCGAGCTGCTGGAAGAATTGCTGGCCGACTATCCCGGCACCCTGCTGCTGGTCAGCCATGACCGCGACTTCCTCGACAACGTGGTCACCTCCACCCTGGTGATGGAGGGCGAGGGGCGGGTGGGCGAGTACGTCGGCGGTTACAGCGACTGGCTGCGGCAGCGGCCGGCACCGCGCGTGGCGGCGCCGGCACCCGCCGCCGCGGCGGCGACCGCACCCGAGCCGGCCGCCCCGGCGGCGAAACCGGCCCCGGCGACGAGGAAAAAGCTGGGCTACCGCGAGACGCGTGAACTCGAGGCCCTGCCGGGTCGCATCGAGGCACTGGAGGCGCAGATCGCCGAACACGGCGAGCGCATGAACCAGCCGGCATATTTCCAGCGCGAGGCGGCGCTGGTGCAGGCCGACACCGCCGCATTGGCGCAGTTGCAGGCCGAGCTGGATGCCGCCTACCTGCGTTGGGAGGAACTGGAGGGCGGCTGAGCCGGGCTGTCCGCGCGCCGGCGGCGGCAGCTGAACCGCGGCCATCGGTGGTTCGCGGATGACTCCGCCTTCACCCCGGTCAGTGCATTGATGGGCTTGGTTCTGATCCCGGAATGCCGCCATGAACGTCAAGACGCTCGTTTCCTCCGCCAGCATGATCGCTGCCAGCCTGCTGCTTGCCGGCTGTGTCGGCATGGGTGGCGGCTACCCCGGATCGGGCTACCCGGGCCCGGGTTATCCCGATGGCAGCGGTTATCCCGGCCAGGGCTATCCGCCACCGACCGGTCAGGGCCAGGCCATCGTCGGCGACGTCGATGGCGTGGATCATGCCAATGGCCGCTTCATGCTGCGCAGCGACGGCGGCTACGGCGGTTACGGCCAGCGCGTCGAAATCAACTACGACCGCAACACCGTGCTGTATTACCAGGGGCAGCAGCTTTCGCCGAGCGGGCTGGAGAACGGTGACCGCATCCAGGTGCAGGCGGTGCAGTCCGGCGGGCGCTGGTGGGCGCGCAGCATCGAGGTGCTGCGTGATGTGCGCAGCGGTGGCGTGCCGGGCGGCGGTTACGGCTATCCAAGTGGCCCATCGGGCGCGATCACCGCGATGTCCGGTGCGGTCAGCTTCATCGATGCGCGCAACCGCCTGCTGCACTTCACCTCCGGCGGCTACAGCGGCAGCACGCAACGGGTGCGCTATGACGAACGCACCTGGGTCGACTATCGCGGTCAGCGTTGGAGCGTGGACAGCTTGCAGCGTGGTGACACCGTCCGCATCGATGCCCGTGCCATGGGCAACGGCGAATACCTCGCCGAGCGCATCATGCTCGACGTGCGCGCACGCGATCGCTGATCGCCGGGATTGCCGGCGTCAGGTGCACCCGTCGGCGGGCGTGGGCAGCCGCGGGCCGCAGCGCTGCATCGACAGCAATGCCCACAGCGCGATGCCCTCGCGCGCCCATTCCTTGCAGGCGTCGTGCAGCACCTCGCACAGCACCGTTTCGCTGCGTGGCGATTCGCGGTGCAGCCGATCCAGGCCGCACAGCAGCAGCACTCGCGGTCGTGGCGGACCGAGCCAGGAAAGGTCGCCCAGGGCATCGTCCAGCGCGTCCCAGTTGCGGCCCCAGTCCGCTGGAAACTCCAGCGCCGCGGCGATGGCATCGAGTACCCCGGCCTTGTCGCCGACATCGGCAAGCTCGATCCGGTGCACCGCGAGGTCGGCCTCGTCGGCCAGCGCCTGCAGCGCCGGCACGTCCGCATGCATCAGCCGGTACACCCCGGCGCGGCTCGGGTCACGCAGGTCGGGCGACGTGCTCATGGCTGCACCTGGATGCGTCGGAAACTGCGGTAATGATCGTCGGTGTAATACCACTCGCGCGGCGGCTGGCCGCCGGTGACGATGCGCCGCGTGCCCCGGTGCGAGAGGCCGGGCGTTGCCACCGTGTATTCGCGGTACCAGCCGCGCGGTTGCCGCGGCAGATGGCCTTCGCGATTGGCGAACACGGTGCCGTCCTGGCGGTGCGGGAACGGCCCGCCGCGGCGGATCAGCTCCAGCGTGGCGTGCGCTTCGGCGGGCAGGTCCGGGTCGCCGCGCCGGCTCGCGGCCGGCACGTCCCCGGCCACGGTTGCGGACGCCACGGGCGCGCGCTCGGCTGCGGTTGGCGCCGGATCTGCCTGCCAACGCCAGAACAGCATGATCGCCGCCAGCACCAGCAGCGGCCACAACCAGGTGAGCTTGCGCATCGCCACAGTATGCCGTGCGATGGGTTCGGAATCAGGTCGCTCAGGCCGCGCGATCGTCGAGCAGGCCGTTTTCCAGGATGATCGCGTGGTCGTTTCCGCAGGGGCTGCGCACCGCGGCATGATGGCCGCCATGCTCAAGCCGCGAGATCGCGTGCAGCGACCAGCCGAACTGCTGCAGCTCCTGCAGGGTGGAGTGCTGGTGCTCGGTGAGGAACTCGGTCATTGCGTGGGTGTGGCTGAAGTGAGCGCGGGCTCACGATACGCTTGAACGCGCCATGAATGAAAGAGACGTCGATCGCAATTCCGGGATCGATCGCTGCATCGAATCGCGCTCGCGTGCCGCGGGCAAGCCGCGCACTGGAAGTGCGCGCTGACGCTGCCGGGGACGCCGTTGCTCAGTTCGGGGCGCGTTGCAGGCGCAGCACCGGGTAGTGGTTGAAACCGCTGTCCCAGGCCGGGTGGCGGCGGTAGAAGAACTCGAGCCGTTGCGCAGGCGATGCGGCGAATTCGGCATCTTCGGCCAGGCGACGCTCGAACTCCGCCTTGAGCGCGGCATCACTGGCCAGCATGCGCTCGGCCTCGGCTTCGGCCACGTAAGACTCCATGTATTCCTTGCGCTCGAACGCGTTGTGGAAGTCGCCCCAGGCGGCGAGGCTGTCCGGTGCCTGCGGCTCCAGCAGGCCCATCAGCAGGCGTGACCGGGGCTGCGCGATCGGCACGAACAGTGCGCCGGCACCGATGTCACGGGTCTCCGCCTGCCATTCGCCGTGCAGGCTGATGCGCTGCCGGCCTTCCATGCTGCGCGGGGCGAACTCGCTCCGCTGCACGCGGAACACCTCCGCCGCCAGCCCGCTGCGTGGTGCCTCCAGGCGCCGGTAATCGATGCCGTGCAGGTCGAGTTTTTCCGCCACCCTTGCGGCCCAGGCGGCCGGCACCAGATAGCCGGCATCGGGGGCGCGCACCTCAAGCGCCGGCGCCACGCGATTGCGCAACGGCACGCGCCAGACCTCGGGCACGGATTCGTCATAGCGGGTCATCAGCGCGCCGGAGATCGGCGAGGCGCTGCGGGTATAGGCATGGCCCTGGAACTCGATCGTGCGCGGCTCGTCCAGCACTTTCCACTCCAACGGGTGCATGCGTCCGGCAAGCTTGGCGCCGCGGCGGTCGGCGGCATGTGCCTCGGCCTGCCAGCGCGCACCGTTGCGCGCGACGAGCTCGAGCAGGTGCTGCAGGGTGCGGCGGGTGCTCTGCACGCGCTCGACATAGGGACGCCAGCTGTGGGTTTCGACCAGGATGCCGACGCGGTTGCGCAGCTGGAAATAGCCGTGCGAGAAGCGCGGCGTGGGCACGTTTTCGGAAAAACCCGAGGCCGGGTTGTCGTATTCGACGAAGCTCGGATAGAAATCCAGTGGCAGGTGGCCCTCGCCGCGCAAGCCTTCGATGATGCCGTCGCGCAGTGCGCGGCCGACCTTGCGCATGCCTTCGTCACCGGCATTCACCGGCTCGGCGGTGATCGAGATGTCGTGCTGGAACTGCGCGCCGTTGGTGGCATGCAGATCGATCTCGACCAGCGGGTCCCAAGCCTCGACCAGGCGCAGCATCGCCTGCATCTCCGGGCTGTCGGCCTTCATGTAGTCGCGGTTGAGGTTGTAGCGCTGTGCGGTGGTGCGAAAGCCCATCTGCGCGGGGCCACGCTGATTGGGCCGGTTCCAGGCGCGGAAGTTCTCGTGTCCGTCGACATTGAACACCGGCACGAACAACAGCACCTGGCGCTCCAGCACGCCCGGCAGCGTGCGCCCGGCAAGCAGGTCGCGCAGCAGCCAGAAGCCGGCATCCTTGCCGTCGATTTCACCGGCATGGATGCCGCCCTGTGCCAGCACCACCGGCAGCCCGGCCTTGCGCGCGGCGGCGGCATCCAGTGCACCACTGCGCGAGATGGCCAGCGCCTTCATCGGCCGGCCTTCGGGCGTGGTGCCGAAGTCGAAACAACGCACCGCATCCGGGTGCGCGCGGGCGAAGGCATCGCACAGCGCGATGACTTCATCGTAGCGCCCGGTTTCGACAAAGCCGCTGCGCTCGGCGTGGGTGGTCAATGCCCTTTCGTCGGCCTCGACGGCGGCGCCATGCGCGGGAGTGGCGGGCAGCGCCAGCAGGCTGGCGGCGAGGGCGAGGGGCAACAGGCGCATGTGCGATGTCCGTGGGCGGGAAACGCCGATGGTAACCGCCACTGTCGCCGCGCAGGGGCGGTTTGCTAGGCTGACCCGGTTTTGGTCGAGGCCGAGGAGCCCATGCTGAGTCCATTGTCTGAAGTGCCGTCACTGGACGGAGCTGCGGTGCCGGGAGTGGGCACATGGTGACCCTGGTGGTCATCGCCGTCACCGTGCTGGTGTCCTGGCGTGCCTTCAACGACCCGCGCCTGGCCGAGCGGCTGATCCTGTGGCCGCCGGCGATCAAGCGTCAGCGCCAGTACGAGCGCCTGCTGACCCACGGCTTCATCCACGCCGACGGCATGCACCTGCTGTTCAACATGGTCACCCTGTTCTTTTTCGGGCGGATGGTGGAAGCGCTGTTCGGTGGTGGCGTGGCCGGTGCGGCCGGCTTCCTGTTTTTCTATCTGTCGGCGATCGTGATGGCGATCCTGCCGACCTACATGCGGCACCGCGATGATCCCCGTTATCGCAGTCTCGGCGCGTCGGGCGGCACCTCGGCGGTGCTGTTCGCCTACATCCTGTACGCGCCGTGGTCGAAGCTGGTGATCCTGCCGATCCCGATCCCGATCCCCGCGATCGTGTTCGCCGTGCTCTACACCGCCTATTCGATCTGGATGGAGCGCCGGGGCGGCGACAACGTCAACCACAGCGCGCACCTGTTCGGCGCGGCCTACGGCGTGCTGTTCATGCTGGTGACGCGGCCCGGCCTGCTGCCGCATTTCCTGCGACAGATCGGCCTGGGCTGAGGCGCATCACACCGCCAGCGACAGGTCTTCGCGCATGAAGTCGTGGTCAACGCGCAGGCGCGGCTTGGGGGCGGGGGCTGCGGCGACGGCCTGCATCGGTGGCATGGCGGCGATGCTGGCTTCGAGGCGCTCGTCCTCGGCATAGGTTTCCATCAGGCCGCGATAAACCATTTCATCGATGCGCGCGGCCTCCTGGCTGCCGCGCTCGTCGTTGGCGCTGAAGGCGAACAGTTGATCGACGAGGCGTTGCTGGCTGGACATTTCTGATTTCCTTCGCACGGGACGGGTTGTGTGCATGAGGGATAAAGCAGGAACCGTGCCAAGTCTGCGCCCCGCTTTTTTGCGCATCCAATCACGTCCTGGCGATGCGCGGCGCGGTATACCGTCCGGGCAATGGGCGGGAACTGACCCGCAACGGCAACTGCGGCCAACGGAGGAAACCATGAGCCACGACATCCAGCACGATCCCGCGCAGCAGCGCTTCCAGCTCGACGTGGATGGCCATGCCGCCCACCTCGACTATGTCGAGCGCGATGGCGTGATCGCGATCACGCATACCATCGTGCCGGCGGCCATCGGCGGGCGCGGCATCGCCGGAAAACTGGTGCAGGCGGCGCTGGAGCATGCGCGTGCAGCAGGGCTGAAGGTCGACCCGCAATGCTCGTATGCCGACGCCTGGATCCGCCGTCATCCGGACTACGAGCCGCTGCGAGCCTGAACGCCGGCTTCGCGGCGCCTGCCACCGCGCGCTGTTGACGCACTTTGTCTCCGGATTGGTGTATGGTGCGCGTACTGTTTAGGCGGGATCACGGGACATCGTGATCCGATGTGGTTGATCGCGTGGTCGCTCCATCGTTTGCGTGTTGCCCCTTGCTCGACAGTCCGGCGTTCGCGCCGTGTTTCCATCCACTGTTTGTTTCAAGGAGTTGCAACATGTCTGATCGTCAGACCGGTACCGTCAAATGGTTCAATGACGCCAAGGGTTACGGTTTCATCACCCCCGAGAGCGGCGCCGACCTGTTCGTTCACTTCCGTTCCATCGTGGGCAACGGCTTCAAGTCGCTGCAGGAAGGCCAGCAGGTGAGCTTCAAGGTGGTGCAGGGCCAGAAGGGCCTGCAGGCCGACGAAGTCCAGCCGCTGTAAGGACGCGCGCCCGCGCCATCACGCGCGACGCGAAATGCAAGCCCGGCTCATGCCGGGCTTGTTCGTTTTTCCGCCATGAAAACGTCCCGTGCCGTGATGACCGGGCACTCACGCCGCGCTGGCTATGCTGGCCGCCAGTCCAACTCCAACGGTGTCACCCGCCTCCATGCGCCACATCCTGCCCACGTTCGTCTTCTGCTCGTTTTTGCTGGTGGCATGCAAGCCGCAGCAGGAGCACGCGGCTGTGCCCGCGCCCGATCCGGTTGCGGCGAGCAGTGCGGAAGCCGCCCCGGAACCGCTGACCGATGTGGTCGAGCGCAGTTCGCGCTATCTGGTCGGCATCACCTTCCCGGAAGTGGCCAATGCGCATCCGCCGCTGGCGGCGGCCCTGCGCGAATATGCCGATCAGGCGCGCAATGATCTGGACACCGCAGTCAGCGGCGCGGCCGACATCGTGCAAAGCGGGCTGCCGTACGACCTCAGCCTCAACTTCACCGACATCAGCCCGCGTGGCGGGGAAGCGGTGGTGATCGCCGCAGATGGCAGCCTGTACACCGGCGGCGCGCACGGCATTCCGCTGATCGCCCGCTTCACCTACCTGCCGGGCAGCAAGCGCATCCTGTCCGCACGCGATCTGGTGAGCGCGAACGAAGGCTGGCAGGCGATTTCCGACTATGTGCGCGCGCAATTGCGCGAAGGCGTCGCCGAGCGTCTTGAAGAAGACGGCGTGGCGCCGGATGAGCGTGCCGACATCAGCAAGCGCGCGTCCGCGATGATCGACGAAGGCACCTTGCCCGACGCGGCGAACTTCGACCAGTTCGAACCGATTCCGGCGGCCAGCGGCAAGTGGTTCGGCCTGCGCTTCGTGTTCCCGCCCTATCAGGTCGGCCCGTATTCGGACGGCACGCAAAGCGTCGAGGTGCCGGCCCGCATCCTGCTGCCCCATCTGGCACCGGAGTATCGGGAACTGTTCGAGGGCAGCTGAGGCGCCGACTGCCGGCTGAACCGCGCGCCGCGCGTTTCACGTGATGGCGATTGCGCCGCCTCGACACTGGGCGCTCCCCACCAAGGAGTACCCCGATGAGCGACATCACCAGCGTCATGAGCGCCAATCCCGCCAGCTGCCGCCAGGACACGCCGCTGCGTGAAGTGGCGCAACTGATGATCGACAACGACTGCGGCATGATCCCGGTGGTCGACGAGCAGAACCGCCCGGTCGGCGCGGTCACCGATCGCGACATCACCACCCGCATCGTCGCCTGCGGCAAGGATGCGGGCAGCGCCTGTGCCGCCGACGCGATGACCGCGCCGGTCACCACCATCACCAGCAACACCAGCCTGCACGATGCCACTTGCGCGATGGAGGCGGAGAAAATCCGCCGCGTGATCGTGGTCGATGGCGCCGGCGCGCTGGCCGGGGTGGCGGCATTGGCCGACCTAGCCCGCGCCGGCAAGGACGAGGCCACCGCACACGTGGTCAAGCACGTTTCGCAGCCGGGCAGCGCCGGCTGAGCCGTGGTTCCGATTCGGCCATGAAAAACGCCGCCCATCGAGGGCGGCGTTTTCGTGTGCGCGGAGGGCAGTCTCAGTTCGAGGTTCCGCCGGTCAGACCACGCCGCTCCAGCAGCGGTTCGATGCGCGGCTCGCCGCCACCGGTGAAGTCGCGGAACAGCTGCATCGCGTCCTTGCTGCCGCCCTGCGAGAGCAGACGATCGCGCAGGCGATCGCCATTGCCGCGGGTCAGGCCGCCATTGTCGCGGATCCACTGCACGGTGTTGGCGTCCAGCACTTCGGCCCAGATGTAGGCGTAATAGCCGGCCGCATAGCCACCCATGATGTGGCTGAAGTACGGCGTGCGGTAGCGCGGCGGCACCGCGGCGTAATCCAGACCCACGTCCTTGAGCGCCTTGGCCTCGAAGTCCATCACGCCCGCGGCCGCCGGCAGTTGATCGACCGGCAACTGGTGCCATTTCTGGTCGAGCAGGGCGGCACCGAGATATTCAGTGGTGCGGAAGCCTTCGTTGAACCTGGAGGCGGCCTCGACCTTGTCCAGCAGCGCCTGCGGCATCGGCGCGCCGGTCTGGTGATGCTTGGCGTAGTTGCTCAGGATCGACGGCCAATCGGCCCACATTTCGTTGACCTGGGAGGGGAACTCGACGAAGTCGCGCGGCACCGAGGTACCGGAGAAGTACGGGTAGTTCACGTTCGAGAACATGCCGTGCAGGGCATGGCCGAACTCGTGGAACATGGTGGTGACTTCGTCCCAGGTCAGCAGGGTGGGTTCCCCCGCCGGCGGCTTGGTGATGTTCTGGTGGTTGGCCACCACCGGCTTGGTGCCGAGCAGGCGCGACTGGCTCACGTAGCTGTTCATCCATGCGCCACCGCGCTTGGAGTCACGCGCGTACGGGTCGAAGATGAAGATCGCGAGCTTGGAGCCGTCGCGGTCGAACACGTCGTAGATCCAGGTATCCGGGTGGTACTTGGGCAGGTCGGTGCGCGGCTTGAAGCTGAGGCCGTAGAACTGGTTGGCGGCGAAGAACACGCCGTTTTCCAGCACGTTGATCATCTCCAGGTACGGCTTGAGCTCGGCTTCGTCGAAGTCGAACTTGTCCTTGCGCACCTTCTCGCTGTAATAGGCCCAGTCCCACGGCTCGAGCTTGAAGCTCGGCTGGCCCTTGGCCTTCTGCTCGGCGTCGATCATCTTCTGCAGCTCGGCGCCTTCCAGACGCGCATTGGCAACCGCCGCCGGGGCCAGCTGGGCGAGCATGGCGTTCACCGCCTGCTTGGTGCCGGCGGTCTGGTTGGCCAGCGAGAAGGCGGCGTAATCCGGATAGCCCAGCAACTTGGCACGCTCGGCACGCAGGCGGGTCACCTCGGCCACGATGCCGGTGGTGTCCCACTGGTTGCCGCGGCTGCCACGGTTGACCGAAGCCTTGTGGATGCGCTCGCGCAGGGCACGGTTTTCCAGCTGCGACAGCGGCGGCTGACCGGTGGTGTTGAGCAGGGTGATGACGTACTTGCCGTCCAGACCACGCGCCTTGGCGGCGGTCGCGGCGGCGTCGATCTGCGCCGGGGTGAGACCGGCCAGTTCCTCGCGGCTGTCCACCACCACCGCCGAATCGTTGACCTCGGCCAGCACGTCCTGGCTGAAGCGGGTGCCCAGTTCGGCCAGGCGCGAATTGAGCTGCTTCATGCGCGCTTTCTGCGTCTCGTCGAGGGCGGCGCCGGCACGCACGAAATCATCGTGGTAGCGCTCGACCAGACGCAGGCTTTCCGCGTCCAGCCCCAGCGAGGCGCGCTGGTCGTACAGGGCCTTGATGCGCGCGAACAGCTTCGGGTTCAGCGTGATCGCGTCGCGGTGCGCGCTGAACTTCGGCGCATAGTCCGATTGCAGCTTCTTGCGCGCATCGTTGGTATCGGTGCCGTTGAGGTTGGCGAACACCGCCATGGTGCGCGAGAAGCTGAGTCCGGCGCGCTCCATCGCGACGATGGTGTTGTCGAAGGTCGGCGCCTCGGGGTTGTCGGCGATGGCCTGGTACTCGGCCTCGGCCTCGGCCATGCCGTGGTCGAATGCCGGCGCGAAGTCGCTGTCCTTGATGCGGTCGAACTGCGGGTAGCCGAACTCCAGCGGGCTGGCCTCCAGCAGCGGATTGCCGGCCGGTGCCGGACGCGCTGTGCTGCTGCCGGCGGCAACCCCGTCAGCGGAGGGTGTGGTGGCGCAGGCGGACAAGGCGGTGGCGATACCCAGCGCAAGCGCGCTGGCCAGCGGGCGACGGAGCGAAATCGGCTTCATGCGGATAAAACCTCGATGGGCGGTACAAACCCCCACGATAACCGATTGCGCCGCGGGCCGCAGGGGCTATTTCTCGACGAAGGCGCGCTCGAACACGTATTCGCCGGGGCTGCCGATGCGTGGCGACGCAGTGAAGCCGCGCGCATCGAGCAGGGCACGGAAATCGGCCAGCATCGCCGGGCTGCCGCAGATCATCGCGCGGTCATGCGCCGGGTCGATCGGCGCGATGTCGAGGTACCGGCACAGCCGGCCATCGTCCAGCATGTCGGTGATGCGGCCCTGGTGGTCGTGGCCGGCGTACTCGAACGACTCGCGCGATACCGCCGGGAAGTAATGCAAGCGCCCGCGCACCAGTTCGCCGAGGAATTCGTGCTCGGGCAGTCCGCGCTCGAAAAACTCGCGGTAGGCGAGGTCCTTCTCGGTGCGCACGCCATGGCAGACGATGACGTTCTCGAAGCGCTCGTAGGTTTCCGGATCCTGCACGATCGACAGCCATGGCGCGAGGCCAGTGCCGGTGCCGAGCAGGAACAGGTTGCGCCCCGGATGCAGGTCGGAGATCAGCAGGGTGCCGGTCGGCTTGCGGCTGACCAGCAGGGTATCGCCGGGCTTGAGATGCTGCAGGCGCGAGGTCAACGGGCCGTCCTGCACCTTGATGCTGAAGAAGTGCAGGGTTTCCGCCCAGTTCGCGCTGGCCACCGAATAGGCGCGCAGCAGCGGCTTGCGCCGGCCATCGGGCTGCTCGACCTCCAGTCCGATCATCACGAACTGGCCATTGTCGAAGCGCATGCCGGGGTTGCGGGTGGTGGTGAAGCTGAAATAGTCCTCGGTCCAGTGGTGGACGTCGAGCACCGTTTCGCTGAAGTACGGGGATTCGGACATGTCGTCGGGACGGGCGCAATCCGCCCATTCTAGCCGGGTGGCGCACCCGGAGCAGCGGAGCGGGTGCGGCTCAGTCCAGCTCGAGGGTGTAGAACACCTGGGTCGAGTCCTCGGGGTCGGGCCGCGAACGGAAGCCGTGTTGCGAGGCGAAGTCACGCATGTAGCGGTTGTCCGCGCTTTCCAGCGTGAACAGGCGGCGCAGTCCCTGGCGCGCGGCGATCGAGGTGAGCTGCTGCAGCAACTCGCGCTTGAGGCCGCTCTCGCGCCAGTCATCGAGCACCACCAGCGCCATTTCGCCGCTTTCAGGCTCATGGCTGCGGGCGAAGCGGGTGACGCCGACGAACTGCCCGGCGTGCTCGCCATCCTCGGCCACCGCGACCAGCGCCACGTGATCCTTGTGGTCGACGTGGGTCAGCGTCCTGAGCATGGCATCGCTCGGCTCGCCGATCTGCTCGAGGAAGCGATAGCGGCGCAGGCCAGGCGAGAGCGCCATGATGAAGGCGCGCTCGGCCTCGATGTCATCCGGCCCGATCGGACGAATCCGCACCTTGCGGCCATCGTCCAGGGTCATATTGCAGGGCATGGTGGGCATGACGTGGTTCTCCGGCGGCTTGGCTTATTGTCATCGGAATGCATGACCATTCATTGATTGAACTCAAATCCATGGTCGCGGGCGACGCCGGCGACATGCCGCCACGGCTGTGGACGATCGGTCATTCCACCCGCGAGTGGCCGCTGTTCGTGGCCATGCTGCAGGAAGCGGGCATCGAGGTGCTGGGTGATGTGCGGCGCTATGCCGGTTCGCGGCGCAACCCGCAGTTCGCCCCGGCGGCGATGCAGCCCGCGCTGGCCGACGCCGGCATCCGCTACTGGCCGCTGCCGGGGATGGGCGGGCGTCGCCAGGCACTGCCCGATTCGCCCAATCGCGCGTGGCGCGTGGAGGCCTTCCGCGCCTATGCGGATCATCTGGCCAGCACCGAATACATCCACGCGCGCGAGGCACTGATGCGCGAGGCGCGCACGCACCGTTGCTGCGTGATGTGTGCGGAAGCGGTGTGGTGGCGCTGTCACCGACGCCTCATTTCCGACGATTTCACCGCCCGTGGCTGGCAGGTGATCCACCTGATGGCGCCGGGGCGCAGCGAAATCCACCGGCTGAACGAAGACGCGGTGATGCAGGACGGCGTGCTGCGTTACCCCGGCGCGCAGGCCTCGCTGCTGTGAACGCCGACGCGTGGTTCAGTCCGCCGAGCGCACGTGCAGGCTGTTGCCGCGGCCATCGGCGCCCTTGTGTGCTTCCAGCACGAACTTGGGATGCGCCGCGATCAGGTCCTTGAGCTTGCGGAAACCCCAGCTGCGGGTATCGAAATCCGAGGCCAGGCGCGAGAGGTTGCTGCCGACCGCGCTCAGCGAAGCCCAGCCATCCTCGTCGGCGGCGGCGTCCACCGCCTCGTCCAGCAGGCGGTCGAGCACCTTGTCGCGCTTGAGCGTGCGCCGGCCCTTGCCGGCCGCGGCGGGTTCTTCCTCGGCGTCGAGGTTCTCGGTGTAGATGAACTTGTCGCAGGCGGCGACGAAGGCCTGCGGCGTCTTGCGCTCGCCGAAGCCGTACACGGTCAGGCCCTGCTCGCGGATGCGCGCGGCCAGGCGGGTGAAGTCGCTGTCGCTGGAGACGATGCAGAAGCCGTCCAGATGACCGGCGTAGAGCAGGTCCATGGCATCGATGATCAACGCGCTGTCGGTCGCGTTCTTGCCCACGGTGTAGTTGAACTGCTGGATCGGCTGCACCGAGTGGTCGAGCAGGGTCTTCTTCCAGCCGCCCAGGTGCTGCGAGGTCCAGTTGCCGTAGGCGCGGCGCACGATGGCCTGGCCGTACTTGGCGATCTCCTGCAACAGGCGCGGCAGGCGCTCGGCACTTGCGTTGTCGGCATCGATCAGCAGGGCCAGGCGTGGCACCTGCGCCGGAAGGGGCGGGGAAGCGGACATGGCGGACATCGGCAACGGACAGGCCTCAACGATACCCCGCCGCCTGCAGTTCGAACAGTTCCGCGTAGCGGCCGCCTTCGGCCATCAGCTCGTCGTGGGTGCCGCTGGCTTCGACCGTGCCGTCGGCCAGCACCAGGATACGGTCGGCCATGCGCACCGAGGAGAAGCGGTGGCTGATCAGCACCGCGGTCTTGCCGGCGGACAGGTCCTTGAAGCGGCGGAACACCTCGTATTCGGCGCGCGCATCCAGCGCCGCGGTCGGCTCGTCGAGGATCATCACCTGTGCATCGCGCATGTAGGCGCGGGCGATGGCGATCTTCTGCCACTGCCCGCCGGACAGGTCCACGCCTTCCTTGAAGCGGCGGCCGATGATCTGCTCGTAGCCATTGGGCAGCCCGGCGATGACCTCGTCGGCCATGCCCTTGTGTGCTGCGCGTTCGATCCGCGCGCGGTCGTCCATCGCCTCGATCCAGCCCACGCCGATGTTCTCGGCCGCGCTCATGTGATAGCGCACGAAGTCCTGGAAGATCACCCCGATGTTGGCGCGCAACTGGTCGATGTCGTAATCGCGCAGGTCGCGGCCATCCAGCAGCACGCGGCCCTCGTCGGGGTCGTACAGCCGTGCCAGCAGCTTGACCAGGGTGGTCTTGCCGGCACCGTTTTCACCGACCAGCGCCAGCACTTCGCCGGCATGCAGTTCGAAGGACAGATGCCGCAGTGCCCAGCGTTCGCTGCCGGGATAGCGGAAGCCCACGTCCTCGAAGACGAAGCCCTGGCGGATCGGCTGCGGCACCGGCAGCGCATCGGGCCTGGAGATGATCTCCGGCTGGATTTCGAAGAACGAATACAGATCGTCCAGATACAGCGCCTGGCTGGCCACCTGCGAGAAACCCGAGAGCAGGCTTTCCAGCAGCTGGCGCAGGCGGCGGAAGCTGCCGGCGAGGAAGGTCAGGTCACCGATCGAGAAATCGCCGCGCACCGTGCGCCAGGCGATGTAGGCATAGGCGATGTAGTAGCCGAGGGTGCCCAGCGTCGCCAGCAGCGTGCCCCAGAACGCGCGCTGCCCGGCCAGGCGCCGGTTGGCGGCGTAGAACTGCTCGGACAGCAGGCGGAAGCGTTCGATGAAGAAGCGGTTGAGGCCGAAGATCTTCACTTCCTTGGCCGTCTCCACGCTGGCGCCCATCTGGCGCACGTATTCCAGCTGCCGCCGCTCCGGCGTCCACATGAAGTTGAGCGAATAGTTCAGCGCATTGAAGTGCGATTCGCCGATGAACGCCGGGATCAGCGCCACCGCCAGCAGCAGCATCAGCCACGGCGCGTATACCACCAGGCCCGCGGCAAAGCTGATCACCGTGATCACGTCCTGCGCCTGGCCGAACAGCTGGCCCATCAGGTTCATCCGGCCCATGGTCTGGCGCCGGGCGCGATCCAGCTTGTCCTGCAGCTCCGGGTCTTCGAAGTCCTCCAGGTCCAGCGTCGCCGCGTGCTCCATCAGGCGGATGCTGATGGCATTGGTGAAGCGCTCCGAAAGCAGGGTATCGACGTAACTGGTCAGCCGTCCGAGCAGGTCGGAGACGATCGCCAGCGAAAACTCCGCCACCAGCAGCCACAGCAGGTGGTTCAGCAGCCCGGCCTGCCACGCCTGCTGCAACTGCGCCGGCACGTCCAGCGCCACCAGCCGTACCGCCTCGTCGATGATCAGCTTGCCCAGGTACAGCATGGCGATGGGCAGGAACGCACGCACCGTGCGGATCGCCACGGTGGCGAGGGTCAATGGCTTGCTGGTGGCCCAGATCTCGCGCAGGAACGGCGGGATGTTGCGCATCGCGCCAAAGCGTTCGCGGAAGTTCAGTTGGCGCGGGGGTGGCGGTGGCATCGGCGCAGCTTAGGGCGGGCCCGGTGTGCGCGGCGTGAGACGGTCGCCGCCTCAGCGCTGGCCGGTGCGAAGTCCGATGCCGAGCGTGAAGGTTCGGCCCGGTGCCGGCTCGAAGCTGCGGCCATTGGACTCGTTGACGATCACCGAACCCACGTGGTCGCCATCGAACAGGTTGTCCACGCGCAGGAAGGCATGCCAGCCGGGCGTATCCGGGTGCCGCCAGCGCAGGGCCAGCGCAGTGCGCACATGCCCGGGCGCCATTTCTCGGTTGCGGTCATCCACCGGGATCGCGCTGCGTGTGGTGGCTTCCAGCGAAGCGGCCAGCGAATGGTCGGCGCGGTGCCAGTCGAGCGCCGCGAAGCCGCTGGCGCGCGGAATCCCCGGAATGCGGTTGCCGGCCGGAATCGTCCGCCCTTCGATCTGCCCGCCACGCACCACCTGCGAGTTCCAGCCCTGGCGGAAGCGGGCGTCGATCAGGTTGGCGGCGAGTCGCCATGACAGGTTGCGATGCGCACGAGCGTGCATGCCGGCTTCCAGCCCGTCGCGCCGCGTCCGCGCGGCGTTGGCGAAACTGGTGCGGCCGCCGCTGGAGGCGGCCTGCACGATTTCATCTTCCACCTCGATGCGGAACAGCGCGATGCTGCCTTCCAGTCGCGGGCCACGCCAACGCATGCCGGCTTCGATGCCGGCATGGCGTGCGGCGCGCAGGTCGCGGTTGAAGCCGCCGCTGCCATCGGGCCGGTAGGCCAGTTCGGTCACGGTCGGGGTTTCGTAGCCACGACCGAGGCTGGCGAAGGCTTCGCCGTGCGCGCCGAGGCGCCGCAGCAGGCCGGCGGAAAACGCGGTTTCGCGGTAGCGCAGGCGGCCGCTGTCGTCGCCGTTGCCGGGTGCGATGTAGCGGTCATGCGAGGAGAAGCGCAACTGGCCGTGGCGCGCCGCGGCGAGCATCGACCAGTCATCGCCGAAGCGACGTTCCACGCTTGCCCACAGGTCGCGCACGTCGATCCGGTTGCGTTCATCGCGGCGCAGGCGGCCGCGCACGCCGGGGTGGCCGTCGACATGGTTCTCGAAGCCGCGCCGGTCCTCATCCAGTCGGCCGGCCTCCAGGCCAACCGCCCACGCGCCGTCGGCCAGCGCGCGCTGGTGCGCCAGCGACACGCCAGTGCTGGCGCGGTCCATGTCGATCACGCCGCCGGCATGGCTCGGTGCAAGCTGGGCAGCGGCGGGGATGGCGAGGAACTGCACGATGTCGCGGCGGACATGCCACAACGAGGCGCGGGTTTCCGCGCCATCGCCATGTGCGGCGCGCCAATGCAGGCCGCCTTGCCGGTTGTCGATGCGCTTGCGCGTGTCATGCATGATGGCCGCGGCATCGGTCGCGTTCGGATTCTGCCGCCATTGCGCGGGCGTCAGGCCCAGCGGATCGTCGGTGTCGGGCTGCCGCAACAGGTCCAGTCCGACTCGCACTTCGTGGCCCGATGCCGGTTCCCAGCGGGCGAGGAAATGGGCTTCGTCGCGCCGCGCGGCGGAATGGGCACGATGCCCGCGGGTGCGGAATCGCGACAGCCCGGCACGCGCCTGCACCTGGCCCACCCGTTGATCCACGCGGAGGCTGCCGCGATGGCTGCCATGGCCGCCGATCCAGGCCGAAAGACGCACGGAATCCTCATCGGTCAGCAGGCTTTCGCCGACGATCGCGCCACCGGCCGCATTGCCGTGGGGCAGGGCCAGCGGGCCGCGCAGCACCTCGATCCGGTCCAGCATCGAAAGCGCGAAGGCGGACGCCTGCCCCTGTCCATCGAGCGCGCTGGCGGGGATCCCGTCGACCACCAGTGCCAGTCCGCGGATGCCGAAGGTGCTGCGCGCGCCGAAGCCGCGGCTCTGCAGTTGCAGGTCCTGCGCGTGGTTGTGGCGCTCGAGCGCGAGAACGCCGGGAACCGACTGCAGGCTTTCGGCAAGGCTGACCTGGCGCTGGCCATCGCGCAGCTGGCGCCCCGCGACGACGGTGACGGCACCCGGAAAATCCGCAAGCGGTACGCGGTGGCCGGCCACCTGGATGCGATCGAGGGCGGCTTTCGGGTCGGAGTCGCGGGCGAGTGCCGGCGGCACGGGTGCCGCGCATGCGAGTAGCACGGTCACGAGGAAGGCGGAAACGCGCATGCGTCCATGGTAGGGCGTGACTGCGGGAGATGGCGCAGGCATGACCGGGGTCAAGGCGCGCGACGGCCGGCGGTCCGAGGATGGCGTTCCACGGGCAGCATGCCCGATTCCGTCCGACAGGAGAGTGTCCATGCTTTTCGATGTTTCCACGCTGCGCGACCAGTCCGTTGCCGATGCGCTCGGCCGAGCCATCCTCGCCCGCGACCCCGAGGCGCGGATCTCGGTGCAACTGGACAACCGCAGGATCCTGGTCGAAGGCAGGCTCGGTGAAGAAGAATTGATCGAAGCCATGCACGGTGCCGGCCACATTGCCCAGCTCGCACCACCGCATACCGGCGAAGGCAGCACCTGTTGCGGTGGCTGCGGCGGCTGAGTCGGGCTGCAGGCTGGTCGTGGAAGGCCGCTGACCGGGACATCGCGTTCACGCGCGGTGTCCCGATGGCGGCTCAACGTCCCTGCAGCGCACGCGGCAGGTGCCAGCCGTAGCGCAGCGCGGCGATCCTCAGCGCGAAGCAGAGCAGGGCGCCGCCGACCATCGTGGCCTGCGGCGGCCAGCCCAGCACATGCCCGAGTGCGACCACGCTGGCACCCGCGAGCGCGGCCACGGCATACAGTTCCGAGCGCAGTACCAGCGGCACCTGGTTCAACAGCATGTCGCGCAGCATGCCGCCGCCGATGCCGCTGAGCATGCCGAGTGCGGGCGCCATCCACGGATCGATGCCGGCATCCAGCGCCTTGCCGGTGCCGGCCACCGCGAACACCGCCAGGCCCATGGCGTCGAGAATGCGCACCGGCTGGTCGAACTTCTCCAGGCGCGTGCTGAAAGCAAAGCCCAGGCCGCCGGCCAGCAGCCAGATCGCGGCATAGCGCCAGTTGCTCAGTGCCGCAGGCGGGGTCGCGCCGATCAGCACGTCGCGCATGATGCCGCCGGCGCTGGCGGTGGCGAAGGCCAGCACCAGCACGCCGAACAGATCGAGCCGGTGGCGCACCGCCAGCATCGCCCCGGACAGGGCGAAGACGAAGGTGCCGATCAGGTCGAGCCAGAGGAACAGGAAGTCCATGCCGCCATTGTCGGCGAAAGCCGCAGCAGGCGTGGATCGCTAGAATGAGGGGTTTCCGTCATCTGCATGCCGCCCGCCATGAGCCAGCCGGTCACCCGTTCCTCCGTCGCCATCCGCCAGGAAGACTTCATCCAGTCCGTCGCCGACGCCCTGCAGTACATCAGCTACTACCACCCGGTCGATTACATCCGGAACCTCGCCGCGGCCTGGGAGCGGGAGGAATCGCCGGCGGCAAAGGACGCGATGGCGCAGATCCTGATCAATTCGCGCATGTGCGCCGAAGGCCATCGGCCGATCTGCCAGGACACCGGCATCGTCACCGTGTTCCTGGAAGTGGGCATGGACGTGAGCTGGCCGGACGCGACCATGGGCATCGAGGACATGGTCAACGAGGGCGTGCGCCGCGCCTATGCGCACCCGGACAACAAGCTGCGTGCCAGCGTGCTGGCCGATCCGGCCGGCAAGCGCCGCAACACCGGCGACAACACCCCGGCGGTGGTGAACACGAAGATCGTGCCCGGCGGCAAGGTCGACGTGATCGTCGCCGCCAAGGGCGGGGGCTCCGAGGCCAAGAGCAAGTTCGCCATGCTCAACCCGTCCGACTCCATTGTCGACTGGGTGCTGAAGACGGTGCCGACCATGGGTGCCGGCTGGTGCCCGCCGGGGATGCTCGGCATCGGCATCGGCGGCACCGCGGAGAAGGCGATGCTGCTGGCCAAGGAAGCGCTGATGGAGCCGATCGACATCACCGACCTCAAGGCCCGCGGTGCGTCCAACCGCGCCGAGGAGCTGCGCCTGGAGCTGTTCGACAAGGTCAATGCGCTGGGCATCGGTGCGCAGGGCCTGGGCGGGCTGACCACGGTGCTGGACATCAAGGTCAAGGACTGTCCGACCCATGCCGCCAACCTGCCGGTGGCGATGATCCCCAACTGCGCGGCCACCCGCCATGCGCATTTCACCCTGGATGGCTCGGGCCCGGTGATGCTGGATCCGCCGTCGCTGGCCGACTGGCCCGAGCTGACCTATGACGCCTCCAAGGGCCGGCGCGTGGATCTGGATACGGTGACCCGCGAGGACATCGCCAGCTGGCAGCCGGGCGAAGTGCTGCTGCTCAGCGGCAAGCTGCTGACCGGGCGCGACGCCGCGCACAAGCGCATGACCGAGATGCTGGATCGCGGTGAGCGCCTGCCGGTCGATCTGAACGGCCGCTTCATCTATTACGTCGGCCCGGTCGATCCGGTGGCCGGCGAAGTGGTCGGCCCGGCCGGCCCGACCACCGCCACGCGGATGGACAAGTTCACCCGGCAGATGCTGGAGCAGACTGGCCTGGCCGGCATGATCGGCAAGGCCGAGCGCGGCCCGGCCGCAATCGACGCGATCCGCGACAACCAAGCCGCCTACCTGATGGCGGTCGGCGGCAGCGCCTATCTGGTGTCCAAGGCGATCAAGGCGGCCAAGGTGGTCGCGTTCGAGGATCTGGGCATGGAAGCGATCTACGAATTCGAGGTCGCGGACATGCCGGTGACGGTGGCGGTGGATGCACGCGGCAGCTCGGTGCACGAAACCGGCCCGAAGCAGTGGGCGGCGAAGATCGCCGGGATCCCCGTCATCGTCGAGTGATCGTCGAACAACCGGCGGGCAATTGTCCGCCGTGTTGCAGGCGCGTCGCTGCGCGGGCCCGGGGCAGGGCTATTCGGTGCGCTGCTCGTCGCTGAGCAGGTTCTGTTCGGCCTGCTCGCGCTGCGCCTTTTCCAGTTGTGGTTCGATCTCGCGGCTGGGCGCGGTATCGGCGCTGCTGTGTGCGGATTCGCCATGGCGCACGCGCGCGGATTCGGCATCGCCATCGCGCAGCCACTGCACGCTGCGCGGGGCCTCGATGCCAGCCTCATCGAACGCCGACTTCACCGCATGGATCGCCGCGCTGCGCGCCTTGCCGAAGTCGGTATGGGTCTGGTCGATCCAGCCCTGGAATTGCAGGCGGCTGCCCTCCGGCCCGTAGCTTTGCAACTGCCAGCGTGGCGCCGGGTCCTCGAGCACGCCGTCGATGCCGCAGATCGCCCGCAGCGCCAGCGCCTGCGCCTGATGGATCGATTCATCGCCATCGATCAGCATCTCGAAGCCGAAACGGCGCAGCGGATTGTGCGTGTAATTGAGGATGATCGATTTGAACACCAGCGAGTTGGGCAGGCGCAGATGGTTGCCGTCCAGCGTCATCAGGATGGTCGAGCGCGCCGACAGCGACACCACGCGGCCCTCGTTGCCGTCGATCAGCACATGGTCGCCGGGCGCGAACGGGCGGCGCAGGCTGAGCATGATGCCGGCGATGTAGTTCTCGGCGATGTCGCGGAAGGCAAAGCCCAGCGCCAGGCCGACCACGCCGGCCGAGCCGAGCACCGCACCGACCAGCGCGGTGGCGCCCAGCAGATCCAGCGCCAGCAGCAGGCCGCCAAGCAGGATCAGCAGTCGCAAAGCGCGCCGCGCCAGCCCTTCGGCATAGGGGTTGCGCGCCTGGCGGCGGAACCAGCGCAGGTTGGCGGCGGCAAAGCGGCCGAGCCAGGCCGAGCCGAGCACGATCAGCAGGGCCAGCAGCAACAGCGGCGTGCTGGCCAGCAGGCGCGTGGCCTTGAGCTTGATCTCGCGCAGCGCCGCCTGCATCCGCGTCGACAGGTCGGTGCTGATCTGCAGCTGGTTGTCGACTTCGGCCACGCCCTGCACACCTTTCGCGAGGCGCTCGGCGCGTTCGCGCTGGCGCTCGTCGATGACACTGCCCGAGAGCGTGACCACGCTGGAATTGACGTCCACGCCGACATCGGGAATCGCTGGTGCACGCGCCAGCGCGACGCTGACCGCAGCAGCGATGCGCGCGTCGTTCTGCGCACTGGTGCGCGCGGCCTGCTCGATGTCCTCGCGATCGGGCTGGCTGTCGGCGGCACTGCGCGCGACCGCGCGGCTGATCGCCTCATCGTCGGTGGCGGTGACGCCGCTGGCATCGGCCACCGGCGGCGGTTCCGGCTGCGGTTGCTGCGGCTGGGCGAATGCCGGCAGGGCGAACAGGCAGGCGCCGAGCAGCAGACTTCGCCATGCCATCGGCCAGACGGCTGCGGGCCGGCGTGCGCTGGCGGCGGCGCGGTCCATGCTCACAGCTGCGACTTCAGCGGCAGCACGAACTTCTCGGCGAACTTTTCCTTCCACGGTCGCTTCAGCCACATGTCATAGTCGTAGGCTACGGTCGGTTCCAGATCACGCTCGAACACTTCTGTCATGCGCAGCGCGAAGCCGCTGTCATAGACATTGAGGCTGGCCTCGTCATTGAGCCGGAAGCTGCGCACGTCGAAGTTGGTCGAGCCGACCGAGACCAGCAATTCGTCCACGATCAGCAGCTTGTTGTGCATCATCGTCGGCTGGTATTCGTACACCTCGACCCCGGCCTTGAGCAGTTCGCCCCAGTGCGCCTTGGACGCCAGGCGCACGGTTTCCGAATCGATGTGCTTGCCGGGCACCACCACCCGCACCTGCACGCCGCGATGGCGTGCCTCGATCAGCGCGCGGATGATCAATTCGTCCGGCACGAAATAGGCGGCCTGCAGGTCGATGCGTCGCTGCGCGGCGGCGATCGCCATCAGGTAGAACAGGTGCATGCTCTCGCTGCCGCCCGAGGGCGAGGCGATGAACAGGTGCGCGTCCATCTCGCCAGCTTTCTGCAGCGGCGGGAAATACGCCGCGCCGTTGAGCAGCTCGCCGCTGGTCTTGATCCAGTTGTCGTTGAATGCGGCCTGCAGCTGCGCCACCACCGGCCCCTCGATGCGGAAATGCAGGTCGCGCCAGTGGTCCGGGTCCTGCGCATGGCCCTGCCAGTTGTCGGCGATGCCGACGCCGCCGGTGAAGCCGATGCGGCCATCCACCACCAACAGCTTGCGGTGGGTGCGGTTGTTGAGCCGGCCGATGTTGTACCAGTGCAGCGGTCGGTACAGCTCGACCTGGGCACCGGCCTGCTTGATGCGATCAAGCAGTTCCTGCTCCATCTTCAGCCCGCCGACCCAGTCGATCAGCACCTTGACCTCGACCCCGGCGCGCGCACGTTCGGCCAGCGCATCGGCGAACTCGCGGCCGATCTCGCCCGACCAGTAGATGTAGGTTTCGAAAGTGATGGTGTGCTCGGCGTCGCGGATCGCCTGCAGCATCGCCGGGAAGATCTCGTCGCCGTTGTGCAGGTCCTGGACATGGTTGCCGGGCAGGATCGACGGGCCGAGCAGCACCGACATCTCGCGGCGGAACTGCGCATCGGCGATGTCGTAACGATGGCCGATGCGGCGCTCGATCTTCTTTTCCGGCGGCGCGAAGTTCAGCGCGATGAAGGTCAGCAGCACGGCGGCCAGCGCGGTCAGCAGCAGGGTCCAGAACATCCGGCGACGACTCCAGTGTTTGCGCATCATCAGGGGCGGGAGGATCAATCGGGGCAGGATGTCGCCACCGCTGCGATTTCCGGGTGAAGAAGGACTGCGCCGCTGCGGTCAACCGATCAGCCAGGCCAGCGCGAACAGGCCGAGCATGGTGAAGGCGAGCGCGAGCTTGAGCACCATGCCCAGCACGATGCCGAGCCAGGTGCCGGCACCGACCTTGAGCGCCTGGCGCAGGTGCACGCCCTTGGGGCTGCGCAGGAAGGCGAGCTCGCCGATCAGTGCGCCGAGGAACGGGCCGACGAGGATGCCGAATGGCATGAAGAACAAGCCCGCCAGGGTGCCGAGCACCGCGCCGAGCAGGGCCAGGCGGCTGGCACCGACGCGCTTGGCGCCCATCGCCGTGGCCCAGAAATCGACCACCAGCGACAGCGCGGTCAGCACGCCCAGCGGAATCATCCAGCCCCAGTGCACCTGCTGGAAGCCGTCCGCCCACGCCGCCAGCAGCAGGCCGGCGAACACCAGCGGCAGGCCCGGCAGGGCGGGCAGGATGATGCCGGCGATGCCGACCAGGACCAGCAATCCGGCCAGCAGATAAAGCAGGGTGGTGGTGTCCATCGCGGCTCCGCGCCAAGGCGCATTTTTCCTGCGCCGATCCGATTGCAATTTAACAAACGCGGCGCTAAGTTGAAGCCGCTGAGTTTCAGGGCTGTCGGGGTTTTCGGCTTGGCGTGGCGGCTGGTTCCGGTCGTTGCATCGACGCACCACTCCCGCGCCTTGCGGCCAGCATCGCTCGCCGCGGGGTGGGCGGTATTCCAGTCATGTTCCAGGAGCAAGTTCGATGTCGAACCGTGAAACCGGCACAGTGAAGTGGTTCAACGATGCCAAGGGCTTCGGCTTCATCAGCCGCGAAAACGGCGAGGATGTGTTCGTGCACTTCCGCGCCATCCAGGTCCAGGGCTTCAAGACCCTGAAGGAAGGCCAGAAGGTCAGCTTCACCGTGGTCGAAGGCCAGAAGGGTCTGCAGGCCGACGCTGTCGAGCCGATGTGATACGCCGGTTTCCGGCGCAACTGGATTCGCTCATCGAATCGAAAACCCCGGGCAGGTGCCCGGGGTTTTTTCATGCCGTGAACGTGAACGGATGCCCGGCCAGCATGGCGGGCAGCGGGGCATCAGCGTGCCCACACGCGGCCGTTGTACACGCGCACGTAGGAGCCCTGGCGGATGCCGCTGATGTCGTTCTGCGTGACCACGGTTTCGCGCCCGTCACTCATGCGCACGTAGACGTTGTACTGGCTGCCGGTACGGTTCTGGATGGCATGGCCGGCCGCGGCGCCCGCGGCGGCGCCGGCCACGGTGGCGGTGTTCTGGCGACCCTTGCTGTCGGTCTGGTGCTTGGCGATCTCGCGCCCGGCCACCGCGCCGACGATGCCGCCGACCACCGCGCCGGTGCCGGCAGGCGCAGCCGAAGAACCCTGGATCATCTCGATGCGGGTGACGGTGCCGCAGTCGTAGCAATTGGCGCCGCTGCTCGGCGGCGGCGCGCCGTAGCCGCTGTTGTAGCCGGGGCTGGTGGCGCAGGCGCCCAGGGCCAGGGTGGAAGCGGCCAGCGTGGCCATCGCGAGCTTGTGCATGTTCATGCCGTTCTCCAGTGATGCCCGGGATCGGGCGCTGGAATCCACGCTAGGCAGCGGTGACTGAATCGATCGCCAATCCGGGCCTGCACAAGCCGTTCGCCATCAGTCGCGGTTCATCGATATCCGCATGCGGTGAATGGAGCGCATCGCGGCAACAAAAACGCCCGGCGTTGGCCGGGCGTCGCGAAGGGAAATCCTGCCTGTTCAGGACTTGCGGAAATTGTCGTGGCAGGCCTTGCACTGGGTGCCGATGTCGCTGGCGGTCTGCTTCAGGCTTTCGCATGACAGTGGCGGGCTGGCCTGCGCCGCATCGAGCACGTGACGGAACTCCGAGGCGTTCTTCACGAACAGCTCTTCCCTGGCCAGATCCGGGAATGCCGGCTCCAGATCGTCGGCCATGCGCCGCAGCGTCTGCAGGTGCGGCACCACGTCATTGGGATTGCAGCGGTTGGTTTCGATGCTCTTCTTGAGCTGCCCGTTGTGCACCGCGATCACGTTCATCACCGCGCCATGCCACTTGTCCATCGGCGTCTTGCGTGCTTCCAGCGAGCGCAGCAGCATCACCGTGGCGACCGCGCCCAGCACCAGGCCGAGGACGAGCATCATCAGGTAGCGGCTGGCGGCGGACGACTTGCGGGGAGCGGAATCGCTGGGCGTGGACATGGCGGCCTCATGTGGCGGATGAATGGCAGCACCTTAGCACGCGGCAGGCGACGGTAAAATCCGCGCATGGATACAGGCATGCAGGCGCGTTTCGGCGGCATCGACCGGCTGTACGGGGCTGGCGCGCTGGCGCGGCTGGCCACGAAGCGGGTCAGCGTGGTCGGCATCGGCGGGGTGGGCTCGTGGGCGGTGGAGGCCTTGGCGCGCAGCGGCGTGGGGCACCTGCGCCTGATCGATGCCGATGACCTGTGCGTATCCAATACCAATCGCCAGCTGCCGGCGCTGGAGGGCCAGTACGGCCGTGCCAAGGTCGAGGCGATGGCCGAGCGCTGCCGCCTGATCAATCCGGCGATCGAGGTCGTCGCGGTGCCGGATTTCCTTACCGCGGGCAATCTCGCCGAGTTGCTGGAGACGCCCGACGACCTGGTGCTGGATGCCTGCGACAGCTTTCGCAGCAAGGTCGAGATGATCGCCTTCTGCCGTCGTCGCAAGCAGCCGATCATCACCGTCGGTGCGGCCGGCGGGCGCAGCGACGTGACCCAGATCCGCGTGCGCGACCTCTCGCGTACCGAGCATGACGCGATGCTTTCGCTGATCCGCAAGAAATTGCGTGCCGAGTTCGGCTTTCCGAAGAACCACGACCGCTACTTCGGTGTGCCGGCGGTGTATTCGCTGGAGAACGTGCGCTATCCGCAGGCCGACGGCCGGGTCTGCGGGGTGCGCCCGAAGCTGGCGCCGGACGCGGCATTGAAGCTCGACTGTGGCGCCGGCCTCGGTGCGGCGACCCATGTCACCGGCGCGTTCGCCTTCGCCGCGGTCGGCAAGGCATTGCAGATGCTGCTCAAACCCGCCGCGGGCGGCTGAGCCGGCGGCATCCGCGAGCATTTCGCGCTGCGGCTTGGCTTGCAGTCAGTCGCTCCCGGCAAGGCCGAACAGGCGCTGCGCGTTGTGCGTGGTCACCCGTGCCACATGTGCCGGGTCTTCGCCGCGCAATTCGGCGATCACTTCGAGGACTTTCGGCAGGCGCGACGGCTCGTTGCGGCGTCCGCGCCATTCGCTGTCGGGCTGGTCGGGGGCGTCGGTTTCCAGCAGCAATTGCGGCAGCGGCATCGTCGCCACCGTGGCGCGCAACCGCCGCGCGCGCGGGTAGGTCACCGGGCCGCCGATGCCGAGCATGAAGCCGAGCGCATGCAACTGTTCGGCCTGTTCGCGGCTGCCGGCGAAGCTGTGCACCACGCCGCGCAGCGGGGCATGCCGGCGCAGGTGGGCGATCACGTCCTCCACCGCGCGCCGCGCGTGCACCACCACCGGCAGGTCGAACTCGCGGGCAAGGGCGAGTTGGGCATCGAAGTAGAACCGCTGGCGCTCGCGATCGAGCGTGTCGATGAACCAGTCCAGGCCGATCTCGCCGATCGCCACGCAGCGGGTGCCGCTTTCCAGCAGTGCGCGCAGCTGCTGCAGGTGCTCGGGTCGATGTGCATCGAGATAGACCGGATGCAGGCCATAGGCCGGAAGCAGGCCCGGGTGCGCATCGCAGACTTCGCCCAGGCGCGCCCAGCCGGCGGCATCGATGGCCGGCACGATCTGCGCCACGACGCCGGCCGCCTGCGCCCGTGCCAGTGCCGCCTCGCGGTCGGCATCGAACGCGGCGACATCGAAATGGCTGTGGCTGTCGATCAGGCGCAGCGGGCTGGGCACGGCGCGGCGGTCAGTCGTGGCGGGGTGGCTGGCGGGCCTCGAAGGTGACGCCTTCGTTGGGATCGCGCGCTGCATCGCCGTCCCGGTTGCGATCCTTCAGGCTTGCCAGCAGCAGCGTGCCGAGGCCGAGCAGGATCTCGTCGATGAAGGGGATCGGGTCGGGCACCACCAGGGTCAGCAGGAACAGGCCGGCCACCAGCTTGAACAGGGCGGGGAACTTCAGCTTGCGTGCCCAGGCGAGGAAAGGGCCGATCAGCAATTGGCGCATGCGCATGGCTCCATGAAGCAATGTCGCCACGCTAGCACGCAGCCCGCGGTGGCGAGGAGAAGAAAGCCCGGACAGTGCGGTTGCACCGCGCTGGATTCAGTGTTTCGTCAGTTCATGCCGGACTCATGTTGGGGCGCCCGCAGCCTGTGCCTGTTCAGTCGCCGCCCTGTCCAATGGAGGCGTCGAAACACGCGGCTCGTCCGCCGAAGGAGAACCACATGAACATCGACCGCAAACTTCTCGCCGTGGCACTGGGTTCGCTGCTCCTGGGTGGCGTCTCGGTTGCGGCCTACAACAGCCTGCAGACGCCGACGATGCACGCGGACATGGTCAGCGCGCGCGATGGCGATGCCGATGCCCGGCGCAGTGGCGGCGAACTGGCGCCGTTGGCGTTTGATGTCGAGGCCGATGAAGCGGCACGCCGGGCAGCGAAGCCTGACGATGTGGAATGGGCGCCAATCGTGGCGGTGAAGGAAGTCACCCGCAACACGCCGCAATACGCGACGGTGCTTGCCATCAATCCGGTCAATCAGGCGGTGACCGAACAGCAGGCGCGCCAGGTGTGCGAGGACGTGCCGGTGACCCGGCGCCTGCCCGAGCGTGACGGCAACGTCGGCGGCACCGTGGCCGGCGCGGTCATCGGTGGCCTGGTCGGCAACCAGCTCGGCAAGGGCCGCAGCAGCGATCGACGCAAGATCGAAACCGCGGCCGGCGCGGTCGGTGGCGCCTTCCTTGGTCGCCATATCGACCAGCGCCATGTCGGCGGCCAGGTGGTGCAGAGCGTCGAGCGCCAGTGCCGCACCGTGCACGAGCCGGTCAGCCGCAACCGCGTGGTCGGCTATGACGTGACGTTCCGCAATCCGGACGGCTCCACCGGCATGCAGCGCATGGACAGCCGCCCCGGCTCGCGCATCAGCCTGGGCAAGGCACGCGAGACCACCGGTTATGACGTGACCTATGAATATGCCGGCGAGCAGCGCGTGGTGCGTCTGGACCAGCGCCCCGCGGTGGATCGCTTCAAGGTGGTGGACGGCCAGGTTCTGACCCGCGGCTGACGGCCATCGCCCGCACGCAATGAGACGGGAGCCGGCAACGGCTCCCGTTTGCGTTGCAGCCGCGGCTAGAATGCAGGATTCCTTCCACTGATCCGCGACCATGGCCCTGCATCCCCACGATCTGTACGACGTCCGTTCCCTGCTTAGCGACGAGGAGCGCGCGGTGCAGGAATCCGTTGCCCGCTTCACCGACGAGAAGGTGCTGCCGGTGATCGGCGAGTGCTTCGACAAGGGCGAGTTCCCGCGTGAGCTGATTCCGGAGATGGCGGGCCTGGGCCTGCTTGGCGCGACGCTGCCCGAGGAATACGGCTGTGCCGGGCTGAACTCGGTCAGCTACGGGCTGATCTGCCAGGAACTGGAGCGCGGCGACTCGGGCATCCGCAGCTTTGCCTCGGTGCAAAGCTCGCTGTGCATGTATCCGATCTACGCCTACGGCACCGAAGAGCAGCGCAAGCGCTGGCTGCCGGGCATGGCCGCGGGCGAGATCATCGGCTGCTTCGGCCTGACCGAGGCGCACGGTGGTTCCGATCCGGCCAACATGAAGACCCACGCCCGCCGCGATGGCGATGACTGGGTGCTCAACGGCGCCAAGATGTGGATCACCAACGGCAACCTGGCCGACATCGCCATCGTCTGGGCGCAGACCGATGACGGCATCCAGGGCTTCGTGGTGGAAAAGGACATGGCCGGCTTCAGCGCGCAGCTGATCAAGCACAAGATGAGCCTGCGTGCCTCGGTGACCAGTGCGCTGTTCTTCGACAACGTGCGCGTACCCGAGGCCAACCGCCTGCCCAACGTCAAGGGCCTGAAGGGCCCGCTGGGCTGCCTGACCCAGGCCCGCTACGGCATCACCTGGGGCCCGATCGGCGCGGCCATCGCCTGCCTCGATGAAGCGCTGGCATACAGCAAGGAGCGGGTGCTGTTCGGGCGTCCGGTGGCGGCCACGCAGTCGGCGCAGATCAAGCTGGCCGACATGGCCCGGCGCATCACCACCGCGCAGCTGCTGAGCCTGCAGCTGGGCCGGCTGAAGGATGCCGGCAACATGCAACCCTCGCAGGTGAGCCTGGCCAAGTGGAACAACTGCCGCATGGCGATCGACATCGCCCGCGAAAGCCGTGACCTGCTTGGCGGCGCCGGCATCACCACCGAGCACGTGGCGATCCGGCATGCCCTGAATCTGGAATCGGTGATCACCTACGAGGGCACCGAGACCGTGCACCAGCTGGTGATCGGTCGCGAGCTGACCGGCATCAACGCGTTCTGAGTGCGCCGCCGTGGCCGCCGCGCCGACGCTTGAAACCGAACGCCTGCTGCTGCGCGCCTGGCGCATCGAGGATTTCGAGCGCTACTTCGAGCTCATGGGCGATGCCGACGCCACGCGCTACATCGGCGGGCCCGGAAACCGCGGCGCCGTGTGGCGCCGCTTCCTGCAGATGCCCGGCGCCTGGGCGCTGCAGGGTTTCGGCATGTTCGCGGTGGAGGAAAAGGCCAGCGGCCTGTGGATCGGCCAGGCCGGGCCGTGGCAGCCGGATGGCTGGACCGGCACCGAAGTCGGCTACGCCTTGCACACGGATGCGCAGGGCAAGGGCTACGCGCTGGAAGCCTGCCGCGCGGCGATGGACTACGCCTTCGACGTGCTCGGCTGGGAGCAGGTGATCCACAACATTGATGTCGGCAACATCGCCTCGCAGAAGGTGGCGCAGCGACTCGGCGCCCGCATCCTGTACCGCATCGACCATCAACCGCCCTTCGACGACCACGTGGTCGATGTCTGGGGCCAGGACCGCGCGCAGTGGTTGGCGCGGCGCGCATCACGAGAGCACACCGCATGAGCTTTGCCACCGTTCCCGATCCGATTCCGGCGCGCATGCGCGGCCTCAACCGCGCCGAAATCTGCGACGTCAACTTCACCGAGTTCGTCAAGGCCTGGGACGGCCCGAAGCAGGCCGCGCCGGCCGCCGATGCGCCGATCCTGCCGGGCAGTGCGCTGGATGCGCGCGGCTTCCGCGAACTGTTCGAATCGCAGCTGATCTCGCGCCACCTCGACCTGATGGCGCGCGTGCTGCGGGTGCAGAACAAGGTCTTCTACACCATCGGCTCCTCCGGCCACGAGGGCAATGCGATGGTCGCGCGGGCCAGCCGGCATACCGATCCGGCGTTCCTGCATTACCGCAGCGGCGGCTTCATGGCCGAACGCTTCCGCAAGCTGCCGGGCATGGACCCGATCATGGATTCGGCGCTGAGCTTCGCCGCCAGCGCCGAGGACCCGGCCAGCGGTGGCCGGCACAAGGTCTGGGGCAGCAAGCCGTTGTGGGTACTGCCGCAGACCTCGACGATTGCCTCGCACCTGCCCAAGGCGCTGGGCACCGCGGTGGCGATCGAAACCGCGCGCCGCCTCGGCCGCCCGCTGCCGGTGCCCGAGGACAGCATCGCGATCTGCTCGTTCGGCGATGCCTCGGCCAACCACGCCACCGCGCAGACCGCGTTCAACGCCGCCAGCTGGACCGCCTACCAGAAGCTGCCGGCGCCGGTGCTGTTCGTGTGCGAGGACAACGGCATCGGCATCTCGGTGAAGACCCCGGGCGGCTGGATCGCCGAGTCGTTCCGCCAGCGCCCGGATCTGGATTATTTCTACGCCGATGGTCTGGACCTGGCCAGTGGCTATGCCGAGGTCGAACGCGCCATCGCGCACTGCCGCCGCAGCCGCCGGCCGACCTTCCTGCATCTGCGCACCAACCGCATCATGGGCCACGCCGGCACCGATTTCGAAATCGAATGGCGCAGCATCGAGGAGCTGTGCGCGGTCGAGGCCGCCGACCCGCTGCTGCGCAGCGCCGCGATCGCGCTGGAATCGGGGCTGATGGGCAAGCTGGAAATCCTCGCCCTGTACGAGGACACCCGCGCGCGCTGCTTCGCCGCCGCCGAAGAAGCCGACCGCCGCCCGCGCATCGAAAGCCTGGACGAAGTGATGCGCCCGCTGGCGCCGTACACCCCGGACAAGGTGCAGGTCGAAGCGCAACGCGTGCCCGCCGCGGAAGCGCGCGTGGCCGCCTTCGGCAGCGAAGCCAAGCTGCCGGAAAAGCAGCCGCCGCGGCATCTGGCGATCCAGATCAACAACGCGCTGCACGACCTGTTCGCCAAGTATCCGGAAAGCCTGTTGTTCGGCGAGGACGTGGCGCAGAAGGGTGGCGTGTATACCGTCACCAAGGGCCTGCACAAGGCGTTCGGCAACCGCCGCGTGTTCAACACCCTGCTGGACGAGACCATGATCCTCGGCCTGGCGCAGGGCTTCGCCAACATGGGCCTGCTGCCAGTACCGGAAATCCAGTACCTGGCCTATCTGCACAATGCCATCGACCAGCTGCGCGGCGAGGCCTGCAGCCTGCAGTTCTTCAGCAACGGCCAGTACGCCAACCCGATGCTGGTGCGCATCGCCGGGCTCGGCTACCAGCGTGGCTTCGGGGGGCACTTCCACAACGACAACTCGGTCACCGCGCTGCGCGACATTCCAGGCCTCGTGGTCGGCTGCCCGAGCCGTGGCGACGATGCCGCGACCATGCTGCGCACGCTGGCCGCGCTGTCCAAGGTGGATGGCCGGGTCAGCGTGTTCCTCGAGCCGATCGCGCTGTACATGACCAAGGATCTGTACGAGCCGGGCGACGGCCAGTGGCTGACCGAATACCCGGCCCCGGATCAGGCGATGGCGCTGGGCGAGCCACGCATCTATCACCCCGAGGCGCGCGACTGCGTGATCTTCACCTTCGGCAATGGCGTGCCGATGAGCCTGCGCGCCGCACGCAGCATCAAGCAGCGCCACGGCTGGGACTGCAAGGTGGTCGATCTGCGCTGGCTGGTGCCGCTCAATGCCGATGCCATCGCCCTGCATGCGGACGACTGCGCGCGCATCCTGATCGTCGATGAGGGTCGCCACAGTGCCGGCATCGGCGAGGGCATCATCACCGCGCTGGCCGAAGCCGGGCAGGGTGGCAAGCCGCTGCGGCGCGTGGTCGGCGCCGACACCTACACCCCGCTGGCCGGCGCCGCCTTCCTGGTCATCCCCAAGGACGAGGACATCGTCGCCGCGGCGGATGCGCTGGCCGGCTGAGCCGGCTCAGCCGCGTTCGGCGGGCGCGTCGAGCAACTGCCGGTAGAGCGCGAGGTCTTCGGCAGAGAAGCAACAGAACAGCACCTCGCGCAGCTGCCGCGCGTGGAACGCGCGCACCGTGTCGACCGCGATGCGTGCCGCCTGCGGCTTGGGATAGCCGTAGACCCCGGTGCTGATCGCGGGGAAGGCGATGCTGCGGCAATCGCGTGCATCGGCCAGCGCCAGGCTGTTGCGATAGCAGGCGGCGAGCTGTCCGGCCTCGCCCTGCGTGCTGCCCTGCCACACCGGGCCGACGGTGTGGATCACCCAGCGTGCCGGCAGGCGGTGACCCGCGGTGATGCGCGCCTCCCCGGTCGGGCAGCCGCCGAGCGTGCGGCACTCGGCGAGCAATCCCGGCCCCGCCGCACGATGGATCGCGCCGTCCACGCCACCGCCGCCCAGCAGCGACGGGTTGGCGGCATTGACGATCGCATCGACCGCGAGGGTGGTGATGTCGGCCTGGCGCGCGTCGAGTTTCATTGCCCGGCCGTTGGCCAGTATTCGCTGTCGGGCGTGGCACGCGGGCCGAAGATCGCCTGGCCGATGCGCAGCACGCTGGCGCCTTCGGCGATGGCGAGCGGGAAGTCGCCGGACATGCCCATCGACAATTCGTCCAGCGTGATCCCCGCCGGCAGGTCTTCGCGCAAGCGGTCGCGCAACTCGCGCAGGCGACGGAAGCAGCGCCGCACGCGTACCGGGTCGCGGTCGAAGATGGCCAAGGTCATCAGGCCGCGCACGCGCAGGCTGGCGCAGGCGGTGAGCCCGGCGAGCAGGTCGCGGGCCTGATCCGGGGCGATGCCGAACTTGTTCGGCTCGTCCGAGGTGTTGACCTGCACGAACACGTCGATGCCGCGCCCCTCGGCCTGCAGTCGGCGATCGAGTTCGGTGGCCAGGCGCAACGAATCCAGTGCCTGGAACTCGTGTGCGAAGCGGGCGACGTACTTCGCCTTGTTGCGTTGCAGGTGGCCGATCACGCACCAGCGCAGGTCGAGGTCGGCCAGTGCCTCGGCCTTGGCCTGCGCCTCCTGCACCTTGTTCTCGCCGAACTCGCGGATTCCGGCGGCATGTGCCGCGCGCAGGGTCGCCTCCGGCCAAGTCTTGCTGACCGGCAGCAGGCGGATCGTGGCGGGGTCGCGGCCATGCTCGCGGCAGGCTGCGGCGATGCGCGCATGCACCGCGGCCAGGTTGTGGCGGATGTCGGCTTCGCTGGCCGGGACGGGCATGGTACTCATGGCAGCAACTCGGCGGCATGCTCGCCGACCTGCAGCGGGTCGGCTGTCAGTTCCAGCGGCAACACGGCGAGTGCGAGCTCGCCCGCGCTCGACACCACGCGGCCGATGTCGCGGCCATCCTGGCTGACCGCGTCGCCGCTCGCGGTGGCGCCCTCGGCACGCAACAGGCGCAGGCCGCGCTTGGCCTGACCGAGGAAATGCGTGCGCGAGACGATTTCCTGGCCCGGGTAGCAGCCCTTCTTCACGCTGAAGGCGGACAGGCGCTGCAGCGAGAGTTGTTGCGGCGTCCACTGTTCGACCTGCGACGGCTCCAGCCGCGGGATGCCGGCGTGCAGATCAGCCTGGCGCCAGCGCAGCAAGGCCTCGGCATCCTCGGTCTGCGCGCTTGCCGCTGCATCAAGGTGCAGGCGGCGACCACCCGGCCAGTCCAGCCAGCGGCCGTTGGCGGCATCGCCATGCACCGACTGCGCCGCGCCTGTGCCCGCTTCCGCCTGCGAAACCTGCATGTCGGTGGACAGGAACTCGCCTGCCAGCCCCGGCGAGGGCCGTGGCGTCAACTGCAGCTTGCTGCGGAACACGAAGCGCTGCAGCTGCGCGGCGAGGTCTTCGGCCTCGGCATCGGGCAGCAGCAGCCACAGCGTCTGCGCATCCAGCCGCAGCAGGGTGAACAGCGCGATCAGGCGGCCCTTGGGGTTGAGCCAGCCGCTCCATTGCCACTGGCCATCGCCCAGCAGCGCGACGTCATTCATGAATTGAGCCTGGGCGAAGGCCAGCGCATCCGGGCCTTCGATCAGCAGCAACTGCTGCCCGGGCAGGGCGATGAGGGACGCGGGATCCCGGGGCTGCACCCCGTTCGGCTTGTCGGACATTGCTGCGGCGCCGTAAACTAAATGAATGATGAAGGACACGATGATAGGACACGCGGCCCGATCCGCTGACCAATCCCCGGCCGACACGCACATGCCGTGCGAGCGCGTGGAAGGCGAGCCGGTGCCAACGACTCCCGCACTGCCGCCGGAAGTGGGTGGGCGTGAAGGCCCCGAGCCGACGCGCTATGGTGATTGGGAGAAGAACGGTCGCTGCATCGATTTCTGATTCGCGCAATCCATCCCGCCACGCGGCCCGTCCGCCCAGCCCGGAGACTGCCAGGACCATGGCAAGCCACGACAAACGCCCGATATCCCCCTTCATGCTGGGGCAGGCCTATCGATTCCAGATCACCTCGGTGATGTCGCTGCTGCACCGCGCCAGCGGCGTGGTGCTGGCGATCGCCGCCTTCGGCTTTTCCTGGTGGATCATGTCGATGGCGCTGGGCGGCAGCTACGCCGAGTGCGCCGCTGCGGTCACCGGTTCGCTGCCCGGCAAGATCGGCCTGTTCCTGATCAGCCTCGCGCTGATGTACCACCTGTTCAACGGCATCCGCCACCTGGCCTGGGACGTGGGCATGGGCTTCAAGCTGTCGCAGGTGTATGCCTCGGGCTACACCGTGCTGGCGCTGACCGTCGTTTCCACGGCGTTGCTGTGGTTCATCGCGATGTCAGGGGGTGCGGCATGAGCAGCAACGTGAAGTTCCGCTCGCCGCTGCACCAGGCACGCGGCTGGGGCTCGGCCAAGTCCGGCACCGGTCATTTCTGGTGGCAACGGGTCACTGCGGTGATCCTCGGCCTGCTTACCCCGTACATCGTGTTCCTGCTGGCGCGCATGGCCGGCGCCGATGACGTCAGCGTGCGCGCGATCGTGGCCAAGCCGTGGAACGCGATCATCTTCGCGGTGTATTCGCTGGCGCTGTTCTGGCACGCCAAGCTCGGCCTGCAGGTGGTGATCGAGGACTACGTCCACGACCGCACCATGCACATCGTGCTGCGCATCCTCCTCATCCTGGGCAGCCTGGTCGGCGTGTTGAGCGCCATCTATGCCATCGCCCGCATCGCCATGACGGCCTGAAGACATGACCGCATACAAGATCATCGAACATCAATACGACATGGTCGTGGTCGGCGCCGGTGGCGCCGGGCTGCGCGCCACCTTCGGCCTGGCCCACAAGGGCCTGCGCACCGCCTGCATCAGCAAGGTGTTCCCGACCCGCTCGCACACCGTGGCGGCGCAGGGCGGCATTTCCGCCGCGCTCGCCAACATGGGCGAGGACGACTGGCGCTTCCACTTCTACGACACCATCAAGGGCTCGGACTGGCTGGGCGACCAGGACGCGATCGAGTACATGTGCCGCGAGGCGATTCCCGCGGTGATCGAGCTCGAGCACCAGGGCGTGCCGTTCTCGCGCACCGAGGACGGCAAGATCTACCAGCGCCCGTTCGGCGGCATGACCACGCATTACGGCAAGGGCATCGCGCAGCGCACCTGCGCCGCCGCCGACCGCACCGGCCACGCCATGCTGCACACCCTGTACCAGCAATCGCTGGCGCATGATGCCGAGTTCTTCATCGAGTATTTCGCACTCGACCTGATCATGGATGCCGAGGGCGTGTGCCGCGGCGTGCTGGCGCTGGACATGGCCGAGGGCACGCTGCACCTGTTCCGTGCGCACGGCACGGTGCTGGCCACCGGCGGCTATGGCCGCGCCTACTTCTCCGCCACCTCGGCGCATACCTGCACCGGCGATGGCGGCGGCATGGCGCTGCGCGCCGGGCTGGCGCTGCAGGACATGGAGTTCGTGCAGTTCCACCCGACCGGCATCTACGGTGCCGGCTGCCTGATCACCGAGGGCGTGCGTGGCGAAGGCGGCATCCTGCGCAACAGCGAGGGCGAGCGCTTCATGGAGCGCTACGCGCCCAACGCCAAGGATCTTGCCAGCCGCGACGTGGTCAGCCGCTCGATGACCATCGAGATCCGCGAAGGCCGTGGCGTCGGCCCGCTCAAGGACCACATCCACCTCGACCTGACCCACCTCGATCCGAAGGACATCCACGAGAAGCTGCCGGGCATCGCCGAGAGCGCGCGCATCTTCGCCGGCGTGGATGTGGAGAAGCAGCCGATCCCGGTGCTGCCGACCGTGCACTACAACATGGGCGGCATCCCCACCAACTACCGCGGCGAGGTGGTGCAGCTCAAGGACGGCAATCCGGACTACGTGGTGCCGGGGCTGTATGCCATCGGCGAGGCGGCCTGCGTTTCGGTGCACGGCGCCAACCGTCTTGGCTCCAACTCGCTGCTCGATCTGGTGGTGTTCGGCCGCGCGGTGGCCAACCGCGCCGCCGAAGTGGTCAAGCCCGGCAGCCTGCATCCGGCCTTGCCGGCCGATGCCACCGAGCGTTCGCTGGCCAACCTCGATCGCCTGCGCAATGCCAACGGCTCGCTGCCGACCGCGCGCATCCGCGACAACATGCAGCGCACCATGCAGGCCGATGCGGCGGTGTTCCGCACCGGTGAAACGCTGGCCGAGGGCGTGCAGAAGATCCGCGAAATCCATGCCTCGTTCGAGGACGTCGCGGTGTCCGACCGCTCGCTGGTGTGGAACTCGGACCTGATCGAGACGCTGGAACTGCAGAACCTGCTGGGCCAGGCGCTGGTGACCATCACCTCGGCGGAAAACCGCACCGAGTCGCGCGGCGCGCATGCGCGCGAGGACTTCCCCGAGCGCGACGATGCCAACTGGCAGAAGCACACCGTGTGCTGGCTGGACGAGGCGGGCGCGACCCGCATCGACTACCGCCCGGTGCACATGTACACGCTGACCGATGACGTGCAGGTGGTGCCGCCGGTGGCACGCGTTTACTGACGGACGGGCACCGGCCCCCAAGCCGGCGACGATCGTTCCCCAACCTCGGATTAATCGACATGGCCCAATTCAGTCTCCCCGCCAATTCAGTGGTCCAGAAGGGCAAGCACTTCCCCGCGCCCAGCGGCGCCACCGCGGTGCGTACCTTCAAGGTCTACCGCTGGAGCCCGGATGACGATGCCAACCCGCGCACCGATACCTACGAGATCGATACCGCCGATTGCGGGCCGATGGTGCTCGACGCCCTGCTCAAGATCAAGAACGAGGTCGATCCCACGCTGACCCTGCGTCGCTCCTGCCGCGAGGGCATCTGCGGCTCGTGTGCGATGAACATCAACGGCAGCAACACGCTGGCCTGCACCAAGGCGATCGAGGATTGCGGTTCGGGCGAAATCCCGGTGTATCCGCTGCCGCACATGCCGGTGATCAAGGATCTGGTGCCCGACCTGACCCACTTCTACGCCCAGTACGCGTCGATCCGGCCATGGCTGCGCACGCAGAGCCCGCAGCCCACGCGCGAGCGGCTGCAGTCGAAGGAAGACCGCGAGAAGCTCGACGGCCTGTACGAATGCATCCTCTGCGCCTGCTGCTCGACCAGCTGCCCGAGCTACTGGTGGAACGGTGACCGCTACCTTGGCCCGGCGATCCTGCTGCAGGCCTATCGCTGGATCGTCGACAGCCGCGACGAGGACACCGGTGCGCGCCTGGACGATCTGGAAGATCCGTTCAAGCTGTACCGCTGTCACACCATCATGAACTGCACCCGCACCTGCCCCAAGGGCCTGAACCCGGCCAAGGCGATCAGCGAGATCAAGCAGCTCATGCTGGCGCGCACGATGTGAGGTCGCGCGTGCCGGCACGGCCGCAGCAGGTTGCGGGCTGATGACTGCAGCGGGTGACTCCGCGGAATTGCGCCGCATCCGCTGGCGTTGCCGGCGCGGCATGCGCGAGCTCGACCAGTTGCTCGAGCGCTACCTCGCGCATGCCTGGGCGACCGATTCCGAGTCGCAGCGGGCGGTATTCCTACGGCTTCTGGATTGCGAAGACGACAAACTGTGGCGGTGGTTCATGGGTTACGAGGACTGCCCGGATGTCGAAATCGCATCGCTCATCGAGCGCATCCGCCAGCTGCCGCTGTGAGTGGCGGCCCTCGCGCTGGATCAGCGCCTGGTTGATCGGACTTGCGCTGGTCGCGCCGCTGGCGCTGCTGGCAAGCAACCTCCCGCGTGCACTCGCCTGGCCGATGGCGCTGCTTGTCGCCGCGCTGGGTGTCCACCGTGCACGCCAATCATGGCGCCGACCGCCGGTACGATTGCAGCTGCGCGCGGACGGCCCTTTGACAGTGGATGGCGTGGAGCATGCCCGCTGGCGGCTGCGCTGGCGTGGCCCGCTCGCCTTCGTCAGCTGGCACGACGGCAGGCGCCACCAGGCGCTGGCGCTGTGGCCGGACGTGCTGCCACCGGCGTTGCGGCGTGAACTGCGTCTGGCCACCCCGCGCGAGGGCGGTATCCGGCTCGCGGCGGGGATGGCAACATAGCCGCTGTTTCGCGCGATGCCCGCCATGTTCAAACCGCTTCCCGTCGCCATCGGTCTGCGCTACCTGCGCGCCAAGCGCCGCAATGGCTTCATCTCCTTCATCTCGCTGGCCTCGGTGCTGGGCATCGCCCTGGGCGTGGCGGTGCTGATCACCACGCTGGCGGTGATGGGTGGCTTCCAGCGCGAAATCCGCGACCGCATGCTGCAGATGGTGTCGCACGCGACGATCAGCGCGGACGGTGCCGAGATGCACAACTGGCGCGAGGCGCTGGCATTGGCCAAGGCCGACCGGCGCGTCGCCGGTGCCGCGCCGTACGTCGACACCCAGGGCCTGATCCAGGGCCCGCGCGAGCAGCCGGCGATGATCCGCGGCATCGACCCGGCCCAGGAGAAGGATGTCTCGGTGATCGCCGGCAAAGTGGTGCGCGGCGAACTCGATTCGCTTGCCCCGGGTGGCTTCAACATCGTGCTCGGACGCGAACTGGCCGCCTGGCTTGACGTCGGCATGGGCGACAGCGTGGTGGTGATGACCTCCAAGATCAGCGCCACCCCGGTCGGTGCGGTGCCGCAAACCAAGCGTTTCACCGTGTCCGGCATCTTCGAGGCCGGCTACAACGAATACGACAAGGGCCTGGCGCTGGTGAACCTCAACGACCTGCAGCGCGTGTTGCGCATGGGCGATGCGGTGACCGGGGTGCGTCTGAAGATGCAGGACATGGATCAGGCCGGCGCGGTCGCCGCGGACCTCGCCATCCGCCTGCGCGGGCCGTACCGGGTCAGCGACTGGATGTACGAGAACGCGAACATGTTCCGCGCGCTGAAGATGGAAAAGACCATGATCGGCATCCTGCTCTCGCTGATCATCGCGATGGGCGCATTCAATCTGGTGTCCTCGCAGGTGATGCTGGTCACCGACAAGCAGGCCGACATCGCCATCCAGCGCACGCTGGGCATGTCACCGGCACAGGTGATGCGCATCTTCATGGTGCAGGGTTCGCTGATCGGCATCATCGGCACCGTGGCCGGGGTGATCGGCGGCATCGTGCTGACCCTCAACCTGGAGCGCATCCTCGGCCTGATCGAGCGCGTGTTCAATGTGCAGTTGCTGCCCGAGGACGTGTATTACATCACCGGCCTGCCGACCGAATTGCGTGCCGACAACGTGATCCTGATTGCGAGCGTGGCGCTGGTGATGGCCTTTCTCGCCACCCTGTATCCGGCCTGGCGTGCGGCACGCACCGCACCGGCGGAGGCGTTGCGCTATGAATGAGCGGACGCGACTGGCCGCGTGCAGCCACGAGGGAGGATGCCGATGAGCAACGAGGTGATCCGCGCCGAGCGACTGGCCAAGACCTATGCCGAGGGCAAGCTGCGCACGCCGGTATTCGATGAGCTCGACCTTGTCGTGGCCGAGGGCGAAACCGTGGCCATCATCGGTGCCTCCGGCGCCGGCAAGAGCACCCTGCTGCATCTGCTGGGCGGGCTGGACACGCCGACCCGTGGCGAGGTGCATGTCGCCGGTCAGCGCATGAGCACGCTGTCCGATGCCGCGCGTGGCCGCCTGCGCAACAGCGCGCTGGGCTTCGTCTACCAGTTCCACCACCTGCTGCCCGAATTCACCGCGCTGGAAAACGTGATGCTGCCGGTGATGCTGGCCGGCATCGACACCGCTGAGGCCAGCGCGCGCGCGAGTGCGTTGCTGGAGCAGGTCGGCCTTGGCCATCGTCTGCAGCACAAGCCGGGCGAATTGTCCGGGGGCGAACGCCAGCGCGCAGCGGTGGCGCGCGCACTGGTCAACCGCCCGGCCTGCGTGCTCGGCGACGAGCCGACCGGCAACCTCGATGACAAGACCGCGGCTTCGGTATTCGAGCTGATGCTGGCGTTGAATCGCGAACACGGTACCAGCCTGGTGCTGGTGACCCACGATCGCGGCCTTGCGCGGCGTCTGGACCGGGTGCTGGAGCTGCACCAGGGCCGTTTGCAGGAAATCCCCATCGACGAGGTGTAGGCATGCGCATCGCGGCACGGACGCCGCCGGTTTCACCCGCGACCGCCGCTGCGCTGCTGGTGGGGATGCTGCTGGCGAGTCGCCTGCCGACGCTGCCACCGGCCTGGCTGATCCTGCTGTTGCTGGCCGGCGCATCGTGGCTGTTCTGCCGCGCCCGTCGCCTCGCGCGCATTGCCGCGGCCGCGGTGTTCGGTTTCGCGCTGCTCTCGGCACAGGGTGCGTGGCGCCTGTCGACCTGGTTGCCGCAGGCGCTGGAACAACAGGAATTCGTGGTCACCGGGCGGATCGAGGCCTTGCCATTGCACGAGCCCCGGCGCAGCCGCTTCGACCTGCGCGTGGAGCATGATCCGCAGCTGCCCCAAGCCCTGCGCGGCCGTCTGCTGCGGGTGTCCTGGTACCCGCCGTATGGGCAGGATGAGGCGAGTGCGCCGGTATCGCGCTGGCAGGTGCAGGCTGGCGAGCGTTGGCGCCTCACCCTGCGCCTGCGCGCACCGCATGGCCTGCGCAATCCCGGCGGCTTCGATGCCGAGCGGCAGATGTTGATCGATGGCGTCAGTGCCAATGGCATCGTGTGCATGCCGGATCGTGCGCAGCGCCTGTCGCCACCGCGTGGCATCGAGGCCTGGCGCGAGCGCATGTCGGCGCGCATCCTCGCCGACACTGACTCCCCGGCGGCGCGCTTCGTTGCCGCGCTGGCGCTGGGCGATACCCGTGGCCTGCAGCAGGAGGACTGGCACATCCTGCGTGCCACCGGGCTGACCCATCTGATCGCGATTTCCGGCTTCCACGTCGGCATGGTCGGCATCGGCGCGGCATGGCTGGCGTGGCTGCTTTATCTGCTGGTGCCGGCCTTGGGCCGACGCCTGCCACGGCGTTCGGCGATGGCGCTTGCGGCGTTGGCCGGCTCCTTCCTCTATCTGCTCGCGACCGGCGCTTCGCTGCCGACGGTGCGCACCGTGCTGATGATCGGCTTCGTTGCCGGTGCGGCACTGCTGCGTCGGCACGGCAGCGTCGCGCAGACCGTGGCCGCCGCACTGATCGCGATCCTGCTGCTGGACCCGCTTGCGGTGCTGCGGCCAGGATTCTGGCTCAGCTTCGGCGGCGTGGTGTGGCTGGCCTGGTGCCTGCAGTCCACCCGCGCCGGGCAGGTGCGTCAGTTCGTGCTGGCACAACTGGTGGTCAGTCTCGGTTTGCTGCCGTTGACGGTGGCCCTGTTCGGACAGGCTTCAGCGGTGGCACCGTTTGCCAACCTGATCGCGGTGCCGTGGTGGAGCCTGCTGGTGGTGCCGCTGGCGATCCTCGGCACCATTGCCGAGTGCCTGCAACCGGGGTGGGGCGCGCCGCTGTGGACCCTTGCCGGACGTGTGTTCGAGCCGGGCTGGCCCTGGTTCACGCGCGCCGCCGAGGCACCGCTGGCGCTGTGGTACCTGCCCGAGCCAGCCTGGTTCGCGGTGCCGCTGGCGTTGCTGGCGGCGCTCGCCTGGTTGCTGCCGCGGCCGCTGCCCGGCCGTGTGCTGGCCGGCAGTCTGTGGTTGCCCCTGCTGTGGCCGCATGCACCGCCGCCGGCCACGGGCGAGGTGGAATTGGTGCAACTGGATGTCGGCCAGGGCTCGGCCTATCTGCTGCGCACGCGCCACCATGCGCTGCTGTTCGATGCCGGACCGGCAGTGGAGCAGGGCTACGATGCCGGCGAGCGGGTGGTGTTGCCGGCGATGCATGCCCTGGGCCTGCGTCGCCTGTCGCGGGTCGTGGTCAGCCATGCCGACAATGACCATGCCGGCGGGCTGGCCGCGGTCGTGCGCGCATTCCCCGAGGTGCCCGTACTGGCACCCGATGGCGCGCAGGTACCCGCCGCTACGCCCTGCGTGGCCGGGGACGAGTGGGAATGGGACGGCGTGCGTTTCCGCTTCCTGCATCCGAGCGCGCATTTTCCCTATCTGAAGAACCTCGCCAGTTGCGTGCTGCGGGTGGAAGGGCGCCACGGCGCGCTGCTGCTGACCGGCGACATCGACGAACTGATCGAAGCCCGTCTGTTGCGCCTGGATGCCGATGCGCTGCGCGCGGATGTGGTCAGCGTGCCCCATCACGGCAGTGCATCGTCCTCGAGCGCGGCTTTCGTCGCGGCCACTTCCGCGCAACTGGCGCTGGTGTCGGCCGGCCACGGCAACCGCTTCGGCCATCCACGCGCGGAGGTGCTGACGCGCTGGCAGGAAGCCGGGGCCGCGACCGCGATCAGCCATCAGCATGGCGCGCTGCGCGTGCGCCTCGGCGCGGAAGGCATCCGGGTGCAGTCGGAGCGCAGCCGGCGGGCGCGATTCTGGGATATCCGCCGGCGGCCTCAGTTATCCTATCGGCCACTTCGCACACCCCCGCAAGAGACCCGATGATCGAACTGGTGAAGGCCGGCGGCTGGCCGATGATTCCGCTCCTGCTGCTGTCCTTCGTGGCGCTGGGCATCATCGTCGAACGTTTCTGGAGCCTGCGTCGTACGGTGGTGCTGCCGCCGACGCTGGGTGAAGAGGTGCGCAACTGGGCCAGGCGCGGCAATCTCGAGCAGCAGCACATCGACTCGCTGCGCGAAACTTCGCCGCTGGGTGCACTGCTGGCGGCAGGCCTTGATGCACGCCACAAGAGCCGCGAAGGCATGCGCGAGCGCATCGAGGACACCGGGCGCCACCTGGTGCATCGCATGGAGAAGTACCTCAGCGCACTCGGCACCATCGCCGCGGCGGGTCCGCTGCTCGGTCTGCTCGGCACCGTGATCGGCATGATCCAGATGTTCCTCGGCATCCTCGATCATGGCATCGGCGACGTGAACCAGCTTGCCGGTGGCATCGGCAAGGCGCTGGTATGCACCGCCACGGGCATGATCGTGGCGATCCCGGCACTCATGTTCCATCGCTATTTCCGCACCCGCATCGCCGGATACATCGTCGAGATGGAACACGAGGCGATGCAGTTGTCGGACGTGCTGGAAGCACGCAGGGACTGACATGCGCATCCGCGACCATCGCGCCGACGACGAACCGGACATCAACCTGATTCCGTTGATCGACGTCATCCTGGTGTTGATCATCTTCTTCGTCATCACCACCACCTTCGACTCGCGCGCGGTGCTGCGCCTGCAACTGCCGCGTGCCGAAGGCGAGGCCGCGACCGCCCCGGCGCAGGTGCTGTCGGTGCTGGTGAACGCGGATGGCCGCTACTTCGTTGCCGAGCACGAAGTGCTGCGCACCGATGTCGAATCGCTCAAGCGCAGCATTGCCGAGGTTGCCGGCGAGGATCGCAGCCGTCCGGTGCTGTTGCGCGCCGATGCGCGCACGCCGCACCAGGCGGTGGTGACTGCCTACGAAGCACTTGGCCAGCTGGGCTTTCGCCAGATCATGATCGCCACCGCACCGGCGCCGCAGGGCGCGGCGGAAGCGGGGCAATGAGCGCGCCGGCCACGCCCGGCCAGACCTATCGCCGCCTGCTCGGCTACGCCCGGCCCTATCGCGGCCTGATGGCGGCCGCGGCGCTGGCGATGCTGCTGGAAGCGGCGGTCAGCGCGGCGATCGTCAAGCTGCAGCAGCCGATCATCGACGACCTGCTGGTGGCGCGTGATTTCAAATGGTGGCTGCCGGCGGCAATGGTGCTGTTCCTGTTGCTGCGTGGCCTGTTCGGCCTGGCCGGCGATTACACCATGGCGCGCAGCGGGCGCAACGTGGCGCGCGACCTGCGTCTGCAGCTGATGTCCAAGTACCTGCGCATGCCCGGCGGGCATTTCGACCTGGAACCGGTGCCCTCGATGCTGACCCGGCTCGGCAGCGATACCGACCAGGTGGCGCAGGCGGCGGTGGATGCGCTCAAGGTGATGGTCGGCAATGCGCTGCAGGTGCTGGCGCTGCTGGCGGTGATGGTGTGGACCAGTTGGCGGGTATCGCTGGTGTTGCTGGTGCTGGCGCCGCTGATGGCGTGGACGATGGGCCGCATCGGACGGCGCTATCGTCGCCTCAACCACGAGATCCAGCAGTCCTCGGCGCAGATGCTGCAGACCGCCGACCAGGCGCTGCATGCGCAGCAGGAGGTGAAGACCTACGGCGCGCATGCCACCGAGATGGAGCGCTATGGCGTGCAGACGCGGCGCAACGTGCGTCTGGCAATGAAGGTGGAAGTCACCCGCGGCACGCTGTCGCTGTTCGTGCAGTTCCTCGGTGCCGTCGCGCTGGCCTCGATGCTGGTGGTGGCCGGGTTCGAGGCCGCCGCCGGGCGCATGTCCGCGGGCGGTTTCAGCGTGCTGCTGACCTCGATGGTCGCGCTGGTGCCGGCGATGCGCCAGCTGACCAATGTGCAGAGCATGCTCAACCGCGGCATCACCTCGGCCGAGCGCGTGTTCGCGGTGCTGGATGGCCCGGACGAGATCGACCAGGGCGAGCGCCGGGTCGAGCGCGCGCATGGCCTGTTGGAATTCCGCGCGGTCAGTGCGCGTTATCGCGATCAGGCCGATCCTGCATTGCACGAGGTCAGCTTCATCGCCCGTCCCGGCACCGTCACCGCCATCGTCGGCCGCTCCGGCAGCGGCAAATCGACCTTGGTCAAGTTGATTCCGCGCTTCTACGAACCCGAATCCGGACAGATTCTGCTCGACGGGCATCCATTGCCCGAGTATCGGCTCGATGACCTGCGCCGGCAGATCGCGATGGTCAGCCAGCAGGTGATGCTGCTGGATGGCAGCATCGCCGAGAACGTGGCCTATGGCGAAATGCAGCAGGCCGACGCTACCGAGGTCGAGGCCGCGATCCGCGCCGCCAATGCGATGGAGTTCGTCGAGCGCCTGCCGCAGGGCATCGAAAGCCAGGTCGGCGAGCGCGGCGGGCGGCTCTCGGGAGGCCAGCGGCAGCGCCTCGCCATCGCCCGGGCGATGCTCAAGGATGCGCCGATCCTGATCCTCGACGAGGCCACCGCGGCGCTGGACAACGAATCCGAACGCCTGGTGCAGGCCGCGCTGGATCGCCTGATGCCCGATCGCACCACGCTGGTGATCGCGCATCGGCTGTCCACCATCGAGCACGCCGATCAGGTGCTGGTGCTGGATCAGGGGCGGCTGGTGGAGCAGGGCAGCCACGCCGAGCTGATCGCGCGTGATGGCCTGTATGCGCACCTGCACCGCATGCAGTTCCGCGAGGCGACGTGAGCGCGCCGCGTCCGACGCCGCCCTGGTGGTACGGCACGCAGCCGCCGCCATGGCATGCCCGCGTGCTGGCGAAGCTGTATGGCGCGGCGGTGCGCCTGCGTCGCGGCCTGTACCGGCGCGGTTGGCTGCGCACGCAGCGGGTGGCGGCGCCGGTGCTGGTGGTGGGCAATTTCACCGCCGGCGGCAGTGGCAAGACGCCGCTGGTGATCGCCATCGTCAAGCGCCTGCAGCAGGCCGGCTGGTCGCCGGGTGTCGCCAGCCGCGGCTATGGTCGTGAGGAAGCCGGTACCGCGCGTTGGGTCGAGCCGGGCGATGACCCGCGGCTGGCCGGCGACGAGGCGGTGCTGATCGCGCGCCGCAGCGCGGTGCCGGTGCGCGTGGATGCCGACCGCGTGGCCGCCGCGCGCACGCTGGTCGAAGCCGGCTGCGACGTGGTGGTTTGTGACGACGGCCTGCAGCACCTGCGCCTGCAGCATGACATCGGCATCGAGGTGGTGGATGCCGGGCGTGGCTATGGCAACGGGCGGCTGTTGCCCGCAGGGCCGCTGCGCGAGTTGCCGCAGTCCGCGCCCAGGCCCGCGTTTCGCGTGGTCAACCATGGCGTGGTCGGGGAGTTTCCCGAGGCCGGGGTTGGCGAATGGCCGATGCGCCAGGCGTTCGGCCATCCGTTCCCGCTGCACGGTGTGCGGCCACGGCCGTTCGCCGAGTTCGCCGGGCGCCGCGTGCACGCGGTTGCCGGCATCGGCCACCCCGAACGGTTCTTCGACCTGCTGCGCGCGCAGGGCCTGGGTGTGGTGCCGCATGCCTTCGCCGATCACCATCTGTATCGTCCGCAAGACTTTGAATTCGGCAGTGACCTGCCGGTGTTCATGACCGAGAAGGATGCGGTCAAATGCGCCGCCTTCGCCCCCGCCGACAGCTGGTGCGTGGCGATCGAGGCGCGCTTGCCCGAAGCGTTCTGGCTGGCGCTGGAAGCGCGCCTGGCCGCACTCAAGGAGCCGCGCGATGGTTGATTTCGTGGTCGCCATACCTGCCCGCCATGCCGCCACCCGCCTGCCGGGAAAGCCGTTGCAGCTGCTTGCGGGGCGTCCGCTGGTCTGGCACGTGGCACAGCGCGCGCTGGCGGCCGGTGCACGTGAAGTCTGGCTGGCGGCGGATGACGAGCGCATCGTCGAAGCAGTGGCAGGTACTCCGGTGCGGGTGGCGATGACCTCGTCGGCACACGCCTCGGGCACCGATCGCCTCGCCGAATGTGCCGACATCGCCGGTTGGGACGCGGCCACGCTGGTGGTCAATCTGCAGGGCGACGAGCCGTTCGCCCCTGCTGCCGGCATCCGTGCGGTGGCCGAATTGCTGGCGCGCAGCGATTGCGAGATGGCGACGCTGGCAACGCCGATCAATCGCCGCGACACCGTGTTCGACCCGAACGCGGTCAAGGTGGTGGCCGATGCGCAGGAGCGCGCGCTGTACTTCAGCCGCGCGCCGATTCCCTGGCAGCGTGGCGGTTTCGACCACGGGCACGGCGAACTTGAGAGCGGGTCGTGGTTGCGTCATATCGGCATCTATGCCTACCGAGCCGGGTTTCTGCGCCGCTTCACCGCGCTGCCGCCGGGGCGTCTGGAGCAGATCGAATCGCTGGAGCAGCTGCGCGTGCTCGAAGCCGGGCATCGCATCGCGGTCGGCATCAGCCCCGAGCCGTTCCCGCCCGGGGTGGACACGCCGGAGGACCTTGCGCGTGCCGAACGACTGCTGCGCTCATCCTGAGCCTCTGGCAGGCGCCGCCGGGTGCGGCGCGGTCGTATCCGGCAACCGCGGATCGCGGCCACGAAAAAGCCCCGCACCGGGCGGGGCATTGATCGCTGCATCAGCGCCGCGCGTGGCGGCGGGCAGGCTTCAGGCAGCCGCCTTGAGCGCCTTGATGCGGGCGTTGAGGCGGCTCTTGTGGCGAGCGGCCTTGTTCTTGTGGATCAGGCCACGCGCGGCAAAGCGATCGAGCAGCGGCTGGGCAGCAGCGAACGCGCTGGCGGCGCCTTCGGCATCATTGGCGTGCAGCGCCTTCAGCACCTTCTTGACCGAGGTGCGCAGCATGGAACGCTGGCTGTTGTTGCGCGCATTGCGCACAATGGTCTGCTTGGCGCGCTTCTTGGCGGACTTGATGTTGGCCACGGTGGAACCTTCGAGGAAACTGGAAAGAATGGGGTCGCGGAAAGCGAGACAGACAAGTATGGCATCGCCGAGAATTGCAGTCAACCCTGCGGGGGGGCGATGAAGCCGTCCGAAGAGTCTCCGGCCGCGGCGGAAAAGCGCGCGGTGGATGCGGCGCGCGCCGAAGTGGCCGCGTCGATGCCCGAGGTGCCCGCACGTGGTGAGCGTGGTGAGGGCGGCATGCTGCGCTCGACCGCGGTGTTCACCGCGATGACCTTCCTCTCGCGCATCGCCGGCTATCTGCGCGACTGGTTGCAGGCCAGCCTGTTCGGCGCCGGGCCGGCGGTCAGCGCCTTCGTCGTCGCCTACCGCATCCCCAACTACCTGCGACGGATCTTCGCCGAGGGTTCGTTTTCCTCCGCCTTCGTCCCGGTGCTGAGCGAGCTGCGCGAGCAGGGCGACCACGAAGCGGTGCAGGACTTCATCAACCATGTGGCCGGCGCGTTGCTCGCCGCGGTGGTGGTGATCAGCGCGCTGGGCGTGCTCGGTGCGCCATGGATCGCACGGCTGTTCCTGCTGTTCGCGCCTGCCGATGCACTGACGGTGCCGCTGGCGGCGGAAATGCTGCGGGTGACCTTCCCCTACCTGGTGTTCATTTCGATGACCGCGCTGGCCGGGGCCACGCTCAACAGCTTCCGTCATTTCGGCCTGCCGGCGTTTGCGCCGATCATGCACAACCTGGCGTTGATCGCCTGCATGCTGCTGCTCGCACGGCATCTGGTGGTGCCGGAGAAATCCCTCGCCTGGGGCGTGCTCGCCGCCGGCATCGCGCAGATGCTGCTGCTGTGGCCGGCGCTTGGCCGGCTCGGCATCCGTCCGCGGTTCCGCTTCAACCTGCGCCATGAAGGCGTGCGTCGGGTGTTCAAGCTGATGCTGCCGACGATCTTCTCCTCCTCGGTGGCCCAGGTGAACGTGCTGGTCGGCACCATGTTCGCCTCGCTGCTGGTGCCTGCGGCGCAGTCCTGGCTGTATTACTCCGACCGGCTCACCGAGCTGCCGCTGGGCCTGTTCGGCGTCGCCATCGGCACCGTGATCCTGCCCCAGCTCTCGCGCCTGCACGCACGCGAGGACGTCGCCGGCTATTCGCAATCGCTCGACTGGGGCCTGCGCATGGTGCTGCTGCTCGGTCTGCCGGCGGCACTCGGGCTCGCCATGCTGGCCGAGCCGTTGACCGTTTCCCTGTTCCGTTATGGCCGCTTCAGCGGCGAGGACAGCCGCATGGTGGGTTATGCCCTGTCGGCGATGTGCCTCGGCGTACCCGCCTTCATGCTGAGCAAGGTGCTGCTCTCGGCGTTCTATTCGCGCAAGGACACGCGCACGCCGATGCGTGCGGCGGTATGGACGGTGGTCTGCAACGTCGTGCTGATCGTTGCCCTGGTCACGCCGATGTGGCGGCTGGGCCTGGACTACGCGCACGCCGGCATCGCCGCGGCCACCGCGATCGCCGGCATCTTCAACGCCGTGCTGCTGTGGCGCTGGCTGCGCCGCGACGGCATCTACCAGCCGCAGCCGGGCTGGGCGCGCTGGCTGTTGCGGCTGCTGCTTGGCCTGATCGCGATGGCCGTGGTGCTGTGGTGGATGCGCGGCTGGGTCGGCGACTTTGGCGCGATGCGCGCTCTGCAACGCTGGGCATGGTTGCTGGCGCTGGTGGGTGCGGGTGCCGCGACCTACGGTGCTTGCCTGCTCGCCAGCGGCGTGCGCCCGCGCGACCTGCGGCGCTGAGCGCGATGCACGCCATCGGCCCCGGTATACTGCGCGGTTCATGAATTTCCTGTTCCGCGATGCTTCCGGCGGGCCGTTGTGCCCTCAAGGCAGCGTGGTCTGCATCGGTGCATTCGATGGCCTGCACCCGGGTCATCAGGCGCTGCTGCGCCACGCCGCGACGCGTGCGCATGTGCATGGCCTGCCGGCGGTGGCGGTGGCGTTCGAGCCACTGCCGCGCGAATACTTTGCCGAACTCAATCGCGTCGAACCGCCACCACGGCTGATGTTGCCGCGCGACAAGGTGCTCGGCCTGCGTGCAGCCGGCATGCATGGCGTCGGCCTGCTGCGCTTCAACGAAGCGATGAGCGCGCTGTCGGCGGATGGCTTCATCGAGCAGTTGCTGGTGCGCCGGCTGGCCGCACGTGAAGTCTGGGTCGGCCCCGATTTCCGCTTCGGCCATGGCCGCCAGGGTGATCTGGCCCTGCTTGCCGAACGTGGTGCGCGGCACGGCTTCAGCGCACAGGCGATCGAGCCGCTGCGCATCGCCGGCGAGCGGGTATCGAGTTCGGCCATCCGCGCCGCGCTCAGGGCCGGGGATTTCGAGCAGGCGCGCGGCCTGCTTGGCCGCGAGTACCGCATCGGCGGACGCGTGGTGCGCGGCCGCCAACTGGGCCGAACGCTGGGCTTCCCCACCGCCAACCTGCGCTTCCCCAGACGCCCGCCGTTGAGCGGTATCTTTGCCAGCCGCGTGCACGGTCTCGGCGACACCCCGTGGCCGGCGGTGTCGAGCTTCGGCACGCGGCCCACGGTCGATGGCGAGGAGCCCCTGCTCGAGGCACACCTGTTCGACTTCGAGGGCGATCTGTACGGTCGGCATATCGAGGTCGAATTCGTCGCCAAGCTGCGCGACGAGGAAAAGTTCGCCAGTCTGGATGCCCTGACCGCGCAGATGCGGCAGGATGCGCAGGCCGCACGCCAATTGCTTTCCACCCACGTGCCGGCGGCCCGCCGCGCCCGAGAACTGCCCCGATGAGCGATACCGAAAGCCACCGCTACAAGTCCACCCTGTTGCTGCCGGCGACCGACTTCCCGATGCGCGGCGAGCTGCCCAAACGCGAGCCGGCCATGCTGGCGCGCTGGGAGCAGGACGGGCTGTACGCGCGCATCCGCCGTCAGGCCGAGGGCCGCCCGCGCTTCATGCTGCACGACGGCCCGCCGTATGCGAACGGCCAGATCCACCTGGGCCATGCGGTCAACAAGGTGCTGAAGGATGTGATCGTGCGCAGCAAGACGCTGTCGGGTTTCGATGCGCCCTACATCCCCGGCTGGGACTGCCACGGCCTGCCGATCGAGATCGTGATCGAGAAGAAACACGGCAAGGTCGGGCACAAGCTCGATGCCGCCGCGTTCCGCCAGAAGTGCCGCGAGTACGCGTTGTCGCAGGTCGAACTGCAGGCCGCCGACTTCAAGCGCCTGGGCGTGCTCGGCGACTGGGACAACCGCTATGCCAGCGCCGACTTCAGCTACGAGGCCGACGAGTTGCGTGCATTGGCCAAGGTGATCGACAACGGCCACCTGGCGCGTGGCGTCAAGCCGGTGCACTGGTGCTTCGATTGCGGCTCGGCGCTGGCCGAGGCCGAGATTGAATATGCCGACAAGACCTCGCCGGCGATCGACGTGGCCTATCCGGCGCGTGAGGATGCCGACATCGCGCGGCGCTTCGGTATCGAGTTGCCGCAGGGCGTCGAGATCGCGCTGCCGATCTGGACCACCACGCCGTGGACCCTGCCGGCCTCGCTGGCGGTGTCGATCGGTCCGGACATCGACTACGTGCTGGTGGAAGGCCCGGCCCATGCCGGCCGTCGCCGCTGGCTGCTGCTGGCCGCCGCACTGGCCGAATCGGCCTTGCAGCGTTATGGCGTGGAAGCGATGACCGTGCATGCGCAGGGCAAGGGCGAGTTGCTGGATGGCGCGGTGTTCGGCCATCCGTTCTATGCCGAACGCGACATCCCGGTGCTGATGGGCGGGCATGTCAGCGACGAGGAGGGCACCGGCGCCGTGCATACCGCGCCCGGCCACGGCCAGGACGACTTCGTGGTGGCGCAGGGCACCGGCCTGCTGGATGCCTACGCGCTGGGCCAGTTGAACCCGGTCGATGGCCGCGGCGTGTACCTGCCTTCGACGCCGCCGATCGGCGAGGCGGCGCTGGCCGGCACGCATATCTGGAAGGCCAACGACGTGATCGTCGAGGGCTTGCGCGCCAGCGGCGCCTTGCTGGCGCACCACGACATCCGCCACAGCTATCCGCATTGCTGGCGGCACAAGACCCCGATCGCGTTCCGCGCCACGCCGCAATGGTTCATCTCGATGGACAAGGCGCACCTGCGCCGCGACGCGCTGGCGGCGATCCCCGGCGTGCGCTGGTACCCGGAGTGGGGCCAGGCGCGCATCAGCGGCATGGTCGAGGGCCGCCCGGACTGGACCATCTCGCGCCAGCGCACCTGGGGCGTGCCGATCGCGCTGTTCGTGCACAAGGAAAGCGGCGAGCCGCACCCGCGCACGGTCGAGCTGCTGGAGCAGGTCGCGCAGAAGGTGGAGCAGGGCGGCGTCGATGCCTGGTATGCGCTGGATGCGGCCGAGCTGCTGGGTGAGGAGGCCGCCGACTACGACAAGGTGCAGGACATCCTTGATGTCTGGTTCGATTCCGGTGTCACCCACCAGTGCGTGCTCAAGGCGCGCGGCTACACGCTGCCGGCCGATCTGTACATCGAAGGCTCGGACCAGCATCGCGGCTGGTTCCAGTCCTCGCTGCTCAGCGCCGTGGCGATCGACAAGGCCGCGCCGTACCGGCAATGCCTGACCCACGGTTTCGTGGTCGATGCCCAGGGCCGCAAGTTTTCCAAGTCGCTCGGCAACGGCATCGAGCCGCAGGAAATCATCAAGCAGTATGGCGCCGACATCCTGCGCCTGTGGGTGGCTTCGGCCGACTATTCGCAGGAGATGTCGCTGTCGCAGGAAATCCTCAAGCGCACCGCCGATGGCTATCGCCGCATCCGCAATACCGCGCGCTTCCTGCTCGGCAACCTGCACGGCTTCGACCCGGCCCGTGACCTGCGCCCGCTCGAGGACATGGTCGCGCTGGATCGATGGATCGTGCACCGCGCCGCGACCGTGCAGCAGCAGATCATCGCCGCCTACGAGGAATACGACTTTGCCGAGGTGGTCAAGCTGCTGGCGAACTTCAGCAGCGTCGATCTGGGTTCGCTGTACCTGGACGTGACCAAGGACCGGCTGTACACCATGCGCGCTGATTCGCGCGGGCGCCTGAGCGCGCAATCGGCGATGTACCGTATCGCCGAAGCCTTCGTGCGCTGGATCGCGCCGATTCTGGCGTTCACCGCCGACGAGGTCTGGGCTCATCTGCCGGGCGAGCGCGAGGACAACGTGCTGCTGGCCACTTGGTACGAGGGACTGGCCACGCTGCCGGCCGATACCGAGCTCGACGCCGCCCGCTTCGAGCGCCTGTTGCAGCTGCGCGAATCGGTGCAGGCGGTGCTGGAGCCGATGCGTGCCCGTGGCGAGATCGGTGCCGCGCTGGAAGCCGAGGTGGAATTGCGCGTCGCCGCGGACGAGGCCGCCTGGCTGGCGCCGCTGCAGGAGGAACTGCGTTTCCTGTTCATCAGTGGCGATGTCCGTGTGCTCACCGACGCCAACCAAGGCATCACCGCGGTCGCCACCGCCAAACCCAAATGCGTGCGCTGCTGGCACCATCGCGCCGATGTCGGCCGCCATGCCGAACATCCGCAGCTGTGTGGCCGCTGCGTTGGCAACATTGAAGGGCAGGGCGAAGACCGGAGGTGGTTCTGATGGCCGCGGCCAAGCCCAATGCCTTGCCCTGGCTCGGCCTGTCGGCCGTGGTGATCCTGCTCGACCAGTGGAGCAAGGCCTGGGTGTTGCGTGCCTTGCCTGAATACACCGATATCGTGGTGGTGCCGGGTTTCTGGAACTGGTACCGCACCTACAATACCGGCGCCGCGTTCAGCTTCCTCGCCGATGGCGGCGGCTGGCAGACATGGCTGTTCGGCGTGCTCGCCTTCGGCATCAGCGGACTGCTCGCCTGGTGGCTGTATCGCACCCCGCGTGGCGACTGGAAGACCGCCGTGCCTTATGCGCTGATCATCGGTGGCGCGCTGGGCAACGTGATCGACCGCATCCAGCACGGGCACGTGATCGACTTCATCAAGTGGTACATCGGCGACTACGTGTGGCCGGCGTTCAACCTGGCCGATGCCGCGATCGTCGGCGGTGCCATCGGCCTGGTGCTGTTCGGCGTGATCGGTGGCCGCAAACAGGGTTCAGACCGGGAGCAGTAAGCTAGGACACCATGGAAATCCTGCTCGCCAATCCGCGTGGCTTCTGCGCCGGTGTCGACCGCGCGATCGAGATCGTCAAACGCGCGATCGAAACCCTCGGCGCGCCGATCTATGTGCGCCATGAAGTGGTGCACAACAAGTTCGTGGTCGATGACCTCAAGCAGCGCGGCGCCGTGTTCGTCGAAGAACTGGACGAAGTGCCCGATGGCGCCACCGTGATCTTTTCCGCGCACGGCGTGTCGCAGGCGGTGCGTCGCGAAGCCGAACGCCGCGGGCTCAAGGTGTTCGATGCGACCTGTCCGTTGGTGACCAAGGTGCATCTGGAAGTGGCGCGGCACTGCCGCCATGGCCGCGACATGGTGCTGATCGGCCATGCCGGGCACCCCGAGGTCGAGGGCACCATGGGGCAGTGGAGCCGCGAAGGCGCCGCAGGCAGCATCCATCTTGTGGAAAACATCGAGGATGCACGGCGCCTGCAGGTGGCGCAGCCGGACAACCTCGCCTACACCACGCAGACCACGCTGTCGGTGGACGATACCCGCGAGATCATCACCGCGTTGCGCGAGCGTTTCCCCATGATCCAGGGGCCGAAGAACGACGACATCTGCTATGCCACGCAGAACCGGCAGGACGCGGTGCGCGAGCTGTCGGACAAATGCGACCTGATCCTGGTGGTCGGCTCGCCGAACAGTTCCAATTCCAACCGCTTGCGCGAGCTGGCCGAGCGCGAGGGCGTGGAAGCCTATCTGATCGATGGTGCGCACCAGATCGACCCGGCCTGGCTCGACGGCAGGCATCAGGTCGGCGTCACCGCAGGCGCATCGGCGCCGGACATCCTGGTGCAGGGCGTGCTGGCGCGCCTGGCCGAACTCGGCGCCGCCAGCGGCTGGCGCGAACTCGACGGCGAGCCGGAGAACATGACCTTCGCCCTGCCCAAGGAACTGCGCTTGCGCTTGGTCGATTGAGCCCGCCACCGCCGGCACCGTATAATCGCCAACCACGCCGGAATAGCTCAGCTGGTAGAGCGGCGCATTCGTAATGCGTAGGTCGGGGGTTCGAATCCCTTTTCCGGCACCAGGTTCAGTCCGGTGCATGGCAGCGGCACGATTTCATTGTTTGGCCCGCCTTGTGCGGGCCTCTTTTTTGGCAAGGCTCGGGTGTCGCCTGCCAGCGGTCTCGGCAGCTGCGACGGGCTGCGGCTAGAGTGGGACTCCTCCCGCCCGTTGTCCGAACCGTCGATGGCCAAAGCCAGCAAAGCCCGCACCGCCCATGTCTGCAGCGAGTGCGGGGCCGATTATCCGAAGTGGCAGGGCCAGTGCACGGCCTGCGGCGCCTGGGACACGCTGGCGGAAATCGTGCTGGAGAGCGCGGCCGCGAACAAGTCGCCGGCCAGCCGCCGCGCCGGCTGGGCGGGCAAGGTCGATGCGCCGAAGATCACCGCGCTGAAGGATGTCGCCGGCAGCGAGGCGGTGCGGGTTTCGACCGGGATCGGCGAGTTCGACCGGGTGCTGGGCGGCGGGCTGGTGGAGGGCGCGGTGGTGCTGATCGGTGGCGATCCTGGCATCGGCAAGTCCACCTTGCTGACCCAGGCACTGGCGTCGATGGCCGGCACGCTGCCGGGACTGTATGTCACCGGCGAGGAATCGCTGGGCCAGGTCGCCGGGCGTGCCTCGCGCCTCGGGCTGCCGCTGGATGGCCTGCAGGCGCTGGCCGAAACCTGCGTCGAGCGGATCCTCGAACAGGCCGTCGCCGCACGGCCGCGCTTCATCATCGCCGACTCCATCCAGACCCTGTGGACCGAAACCCTGACCGCGGCGCCCGGCTCGGTCAGCCAGGTGCGCGAGTCCGCCGCGCGACTGGTGCGCTATGCCAAGGAAACCGGCACCGCGGTGTTCCTGGTCGGCCACGTGACCAAGGAGGGTGGCATCGCTGGCCCGCGGGTACTTGAGCACATGGTCGATGCGGTGCTGTATTTCGAGGGCGATTCGGGCAGCCGCTTCCGCGTGCTGCGCGCATTCAAGAACCGCTTCGGCGCGGTCAACGAGCTGGGCGTGTTCGCGATGGGCGATCGCGGCCTGCGCGAGGTGCCGAACCCTTCGGCGATCTTCCTCTCCGGTGGCAGCGCCGAGCAGCCCGGCAGTTGCGTGATGGTGACCCGCGAAGGCACGCGCCCGCTGCTGGTGGAAGTGCAGGCGCTGGTCGATGCCTCGTCGCTGTCCAACCCGCGGCGGGTGGCGGTGGGTCTGGAAGGCAACCGTTTGGCGATGCTGCTGGCGGTGCTGCATCGGCATGGCGGGGTGATGGTCGGCGATCAGGACGTGTTCGTGAACGTGGTCGGTGGCATCCGCGTGCAGGAAACCGCGGCCGACCTGCCGGTGCTGCTGGCGGTGCTGTCCTCGCTGCGCGACCAGCCGTTGCCGGAAAAGACCATCGCCTTCGGCGAAGTCGGCCTGTCTGGCGAAATCCGCCCGGTGCCCAATGGTGAGGAGCGGCTCAAGGAAGCGGCCACGCATGGTTTCAAGTGCGCGATCGTGTCCAGGGCCAACGCGCCGAAGTCCGGCAACATCAAGGGCATGCAGGTGATCGGCGTGTCACGCCTGGCCGAGGCGTTGGAGCAGGTGTGAGCGCGCTCAGCGCCGCTTGAGCAAGACGTCGTAAACGAACTGGCTGCCGAAGAAGGCCAGCACCAGCAGGCCCATCGCCAGCAAGGTCAGGCGCACCGCCTGATTGCCGCGCCAGCCGTGTCGCCAGCGGCCGTACAGCAGCACGCCGAACACCAGCCAGGACAGGATCGACAGCACGGTCTTGTGCGCCAGGTGCTGGGCGAACAGGTCATGCACGAACAACACCCCGGTGAGCAGGGCGGCACTGAGCAACACGAAGCCGACTGCAATCGTGCGGAACAGCAGGGTTTCCAGTTCGGTCAGCGGAGGCAGCAGGCGCAGGCCGCGATGGAAGCGGCGCAGGCGCAGGGCACGCTCCTGCAACCACAGCAGCAGAGCCAGCAAGGCGGCGATGGCGAGCACCGCATTGGCCAGCAGCGCGCACCAGGCATGCAGTTGCAACTGCCAGTCCATGCTCGCCGGTTGTGCCTGACCGGATACGCGATAGAGCAGTGCGAACGCGGCCGCCAACGGATAGACGATCACGCCCAGCGCGGCCATGCGCCCGAGCAGGCCGAGCAGGGTGGTCAGCGCGGCCATGCCCAGCGCGGAAAGCGAGAGCGCGGCGAAGAAGTGCATGTCCGGCCCGCCGGCCACGCGCCAGCCGGCGGCGTGGATCTCGCCGTGAAAGACCAGCGCAAGGATCGCCAGCGGCATCCAGCCGCGGTTGGCCATGTCCACCGGGCGGCGGTTGAGCGAAGCTCCCAGCACCAGCGCCGCGGCGATGTAAAGGAGCAGGGTGGAGGCGGCCAGGAGCATCCGCCAAGTGTCGCATGCGATCGCGCCCGGCAACAGCGCCTACGCGGCCAGCCCCGGTTGGCCGGCCCCGTCAACGCCTATAATCGAAGGTTGCATTCATCGCCTTCGTGACCATGTTCGAATCCCTGACCGAGCGCCTGTCCGGCACCATCAATCGCCTGCGTGGCCGCGGCCGCCTGAGCGAATCCAACATCTCCGAGGCGCTGCGTGAAGTGCGCATCGCATTGTTGGAAGCGGATGTCGCCTTGCCGGTGGTGCAGGCGCTGATCCAGCGCATCAAGGTGCGCGCACTGGGCCAGGAGGTGCTGAAGTCGCTGACGCCCGGCCAGCAGCTGATCAAGGTGGTGCGTGATGAGCTGACCAACGTGATGGGCGCGCAGGCCGCCGAACTCGACCTCAACGTGCCGGCACCGGCGGTGATCCTGATGGCCGGCCTGCAGGGTGCGGGCAAGACCACCACTGCCGGCAAGCTGGCCAAACACCTGAAGGACAAGCGCAAGAAGAAGGTGATGCTGGTTTCGGCCGACGTGTACCGTCCGGCCGCCATCGAGCAGCTGAAGACGCTGGCAGGCCAGACCGGTGCCGAATTCTTCCCCTCCGATGAATCGCAGAAGCCGGAAGCGATCGTTGCCGCCGCCATCGACGCCGCGCGCAAGGCCTTTGCCGACGTGCTGATCGTCGATACCGCCGGCCGCCTGGCGATCGACGAAGCGATGATGGCCGAGATCAAGGCGCTGCACGCGGCGACCAAGCCGGTGGAAACCCTGTTCGTGGTCGATGCCATGACCGGCCAGGACGCCGCCAACACCGCCAAGGCGTTCAGCGAGGCGCTGCCATTGACCGGCGTGGTGCTGACCAAGACCGACGGTGATGCCCGTGGCGGCGCGGCGTTGTCGGTGCGCTACATCACCGGCAAGCCGATCAAGTTCATCGGCGTGGGCGAGAAGCCCGATGGCCTCGACGTGTTCCACCCCGATCGCGTCGCCAGCCGCATCCTCGACATGGGTGACGTGCTGTCGCTGGTCGAACAGGTCGAAGCCGGGGTCGATCGCGACAAGGCGGCCAAGCTCGCGGAAAAGGTGGCCAAGGGCAAGAAGTTCGACCTCAACGACATGCGCGACCAGCTCGAGCAGATGCAGAACCTGGGTGGCATTTCCGGCCTGATGGACAAGCTGCCGGGCATGGGCCAGATCTCGGATGCGGTGAAGAACCAGGTGACCGGCCGGGAAGTGCCGCGCATGATCGCGATCATCAATTCGATGACCCCGCGCGAGCGCCGCAACCCGGCACTGCTCAACGGCTCGCGCCGCGCGCGCGTGGCGCGTGGCGCGGGCATGCAGCCGGCCGACGTCAATCGTCTGCTCAAGCAGTATCAGCAGATGGAAAAGATGATGGGCAAGCTCGGCCGTGGCGGCATGAAGGGGATGATGCGCGGCATGCGCGGGATGATGGGTGGCATGGGCGGCGGCATGCCGATGCGCTAAGGTGCCGGAGCGCCGGCCACCGGCGCATGGGGAATCCGCATGAATCACGAGAACACGTCGGCCATCGCCACGTTGCCGCCACCGCTGCCCGAGCGGCCACCTGCGTTGCCGATCAGCCGCCATCGGCCCGAGTTCAGCGGCACCGCGCGCGAGTATTTCGGCATCTGGATCGTCAACCTGATCCTCGGCATCCTCACCCTGGGCATCTGGTCGGCCTGGGGCACGGTGCGCACGCGGCGCTATTTCTATGCACATACCCGGCTTGCCGGCTCCGCCTTCGAATACATCGCCGAACCGCTGGCGATCCTCAAGGGGCGCCTGATCGCCTATGCGGTGGTGATCGTGCTGCTGCTGGCCTCGCATTTCGCGCTGCTGCTGTACGTCCCGCTGATCTTCGCCGTCGCGCTGGCGTTGCCGGCGCTGGTGGTATGGAGCCTGCGTTTTCGTGCCCGCAATTCGTTGTGGCGCGGGCTGGGTTTCCGCTTCGACCAGCAGGCGAGCGATGCCTATCTGCCGTTCCTGTTGTGGCAATTCCTGGTCAGCATGAGCATGGGTTTGCTGTATCCCTTCGCCCGCCTCAAGCAGCACGAGTTCGTGGTGCAGGGCCATCGCTACGGGCTGCGCCGCTTCGTCTTCAATGGTGATGCAGCGGCGTATTACCGCCCGTTCCTGGTGGTCATCGGCCTTGGCGTGCTCGGCATCGTGCTCGGCATCGTGTTGATGGTCGCGACAGTGGCGGCGATGGTCGCCAGCGGCGGCAGTGCAGAATCCGCGACCTGGCCGATTTTCCTGTTGATAGGCTTTATTTATGCCGGCATGTTCGTGCTCGGCAGTTATCTGCATGTGCGTTATGTCAACCTGATGTGGAACTCCAGCCGGATCGGCGGACACCGGTTCGAGTCGAACCTGCGCGCGCGCGACATGTTGTGGATCCATGCCAGCAACACGGTGCTGGTGATCCTGAGCCTGGGGCTTGCGCTGCCATGGGCGAAGATCCGCCTGGCGCGTTACCGCGCCGAGCACTTCACCCTGATCGCCGCCGGCGATCTGGACGATTTCGTGGCAGCCTCGGACATGCATGCCGGGGCCACCGGCGCGGAGCTGGTGGATGCACTCGACCCCGGATTCGACTTCGGCATCTGACTCGCTGCCGGCACTGTGGTCGGATGGCCGCAGCAGCCGCGTGCACCCGGTACGGCTGGCTTGCCGTGAAGGGCAGTTGCACGTCGATGCCGGTGCACAGGGGCGGCAGGCGTGGTCGCTGGCGCAGGTGCGCATCAGCCCGCGCCTGGCGCGCAGCGTGCGCAGTCTGGCGCTGCCCGATGGCGGCCGCATCGAAGTAGCCGACGCACCGTTGCTGGATCACTGGTTCCCGCGTCCGCCCAGCCGGGTCGAAGCGCTGGCCGACTGGCTCGAGCGCCGCCGCTACGCGATCGTCACCGCGGCGCTGCTGACCGTCGCGGTGGTGGTGGCCGCGGTCCAGCTCGGCGTGCCATGGGCAGCCCAGCGCGTGGCCGAGCGCATGCCCGAGGGCATCGAACGCAGCAGCAGCGATCAGGTGGTGAGGCTGCTTGCCCGCGCACTCAAGCCCTCGCGCCTGCCTGAACCACGCCAAGAGGCGCTGCAAACCGCGTTCCGCCAGCTGGTGGAAGGCGAACCGCGCGCGGCGCAGATGCGCCTGCATGTGGTCGATGCGCCCGTCATCGGGCCGAATGCCTTCGCGCTGCCCGACGGGCGCATCTACCTCACCGACCAGCTGGTGGAATTGGCGGCGAACGACGACGAAGTGCTGGCGGTGCTGGCGCACGAGGCCGGGCACCATGTGCATCGCCACGGCATGCGCAATGCGATCGAGAACTCGTCGGTATTCCTGCTGGCCGGCCTGCTGCTGGGCGATGTCTCGGGCTCGTCGCTGGCGGTGGCGTTGCCTGCGACCCTGCTCAGCCGGCGCTTTTCACGCGGTCACGAACGCGAGGCGGACGCCTACGCCTTCGACCTGTTGCGTCGCCGCGGCCGCTCGCCGGCGGATTTTGCCAACCTGATGGAGCGATTGACGCGCCAGGATGGCGACGATGACTCCGCTGACGACGTGATGCCGGGCTACCTGTCCACGCATCCGTCGACGGCGGCGCGCATCCGTGCCGCGCGCGAAGCCGGGCGCTGAGCAGGTGCTTCCGTCGCTGGCATGCAGTGCGTTATACTTCCCGGCTTACCTCGGCATTCCGCCGACTGGGCTTCACAGAGACAACACCATGGTCAAGATCCGCCTTACCCGCGGTGGCGCCAAGAAGCGCCCCTTCTACCACATCATCGTCACCGACAGCCGCAGCGCCCGTGATGGCCGCAACATCGAGCGCCTCGGGTACTTCAACCCGATCGCATCGGGCAACGAGAAGCGGATGGAACTCGACCTCGAGCGCACCCGTTACTGGCTGAGCCATGGCGCGCAGCTGAGCGACAAGGTCGCCATGCTGTACAAGGAAGCGAGCAAGGCCGCCGAGGCCGCCTGACGCCCGCTCCGCGTGCGTCCGCAGGAATCGGCGCATGTCCGCATCATCCCCGTCTGAAAAACGCATCCTGGTCGGCACGATCATGGGTGCGTTCGGCGTGCGTGGCGAAGTGAAGATCCGCTCGCATACGCAGCCGGAGGAACGCCTCTTCCACTATCGCCCGTGGATCATGGTCGGTGCCGCGGGCGAGCGCGTGCTGGAGGCCGGCGCCCAGGGCCGGCGCATGGCCAAGGGCGTGGTCGCGCGCCTGCCGGGGGTGGAGGATCGCGATGCGGCGCAGGCGCTGCTTGGCACCGACATCTTCGTGCCGCGCTCGGCATTGCCGCCGCCGGCCGCTGGCGAGTATTACTGGGTCGATCTTCAGGGCCTGCGCGTGGAAACGGTGGATGGCGTGGCGCTGGGCGTGGTCGCCGAGGTGTTCGCCACCGGCGCCAATGACGTGCTCACCGTGCATGGCGAGCGCGAGCGCATGATCCCGTTCCTGCAGCCGCAGGTGGTGACCCGGGTCGATCTCGAGGCCGGCCTGATCGTGGTCGATTGGGATCCGGAGTTCTGACGCCGACGCCGGCGCGTGGCAGCGCCGCTAGAATCGATGCCCCGGCTGCACAGCCCACCCCGGTTCCGCGCGTGCGCATCGACGTCCTCACCCTGTTCCCGGACTTCATCCGCCAGACGCTCGCCTTCGGCGTGCTCGGACGCGCCTGCGAACGCGGGTTGGTGCAGGTCGAGACGTGGAACCCGCGCGATCATGCCGAAGGCGGCTACCGGCGCGTGGACGATCGTCCGTTCGGTGGCGGCCCGGGCATGGTGATGCTGATCGAGCCGTTGGCGCGCGCACTGGCGGCCGCACGCGCGGCCGATCCGCGTCCGCTGCACGTGATCCATCTCAGCCCGCAGGGCCGGCGACTGGATCAGGCACGGGTGCGCGAACTGGCGCGGATGCCGCGCCTGGCGCTGGTCTGCAGCCGCTACGAGGGCGTGGACGAGCGCTTCATCGAGCAGCAGGTGGATGAGGAGCTGTCCCTGGGCGATTACGTGATTTCCGGCGGCGAGCTGGGTGCGGCGGTGCTGATCGATGCCATCGCCCGGCTGCAACCGGGGGCGCTTGGCGATGCCGAATCCGCGGCGCAGGACAGCTTCGAGCATGGCCTGCTTGATTGCCCGCATTACAGCAAGCCGGCGCGGCACGCCTGGGGCGACGTGCCGGAGGTGCTGTTGTCGGGCAACCATGCCGAAATCGAGCGCTGGCGTCGCCGTCAGTCGTTGTTGCGCACCGCACAGCGGCGTCCGGATCTGATCGCTGCCGCGCATCTGGATCCGGCCGAGCGCGAGTGGCTGGCGCAGGCCCTGCCGGCGGCGGAGTCCCCCCCTTCACCCGCGGAATAATTGGGTTATAATTCCCGGCTTCGCTTCACCCACGCCCGGACGCGGGTCCACGTGCACTCGCGCCGACAAATCACAAATACACAGGCATCGTCATGAGCAAGCCCTCTCTCAACACCCTGATCAGCGAGTTCGAATCGGCCCAGGCCGAGCGCAAGCTGCCCGACTTCGGCCCCGGCGACACCGTGATCGTCAACGTCAAGGTCAAGGAAGGCAACCGTGAGCGTGTCCAGGCCTACGAAGGCGTGGTCATCGCCAGGAAGAACGCCGGTCTCAACTCCGCCTTCACCGTGCGCAAGATTTCGCATGGCTATGGCGTCGAGCGCGTGTTCCAGAACCACAGCGCCGCGATCGACTCGGTGGTGGTCAAGCGCCGTGGCGCCGTGCGCGCCGGCAAGCTGTACTACCTGCGCGGCCTCGAGGGCCGTGCCGCGCGCATCCGCGAGGACCTTGCCGCGGTGGCCAAGGCCAAGGCCGAAGCCAAGGCAGCGGCGGCTGCGGCCGCCGAGGGCGGCGCCGAATAAATCGGCGAGTGCCCGGTGTTGCCTGCAACGGCCGCCTCGTGCGGCCGTTGTGCCGTGTGCGTCCCGTCAGCGGGCCGGGGATGTTCCCGCCGTGAAAGGAAACGAAGCGATGAACATGGCCGAAGGCGTGCGCCTGGATCTGTGGCTGTGGGCGGCGCGTTTCTTCAAGACCCGCAGCCTGGCCCGCCAGGCGATCGAAGCCGGGCGCGTCGAACTTGGCGGCCAGCGGGTCAAGCCGGCGCGCGAACTGCGCAGCGGGGATCGCCTGCGCATCGTGCGTGGCGAGGAATGCTTCGAGGTCGAAGTGATCGGCCTGTCCACCCGGCGCGGACCGGCGCCGGTCGCGCAGGCGCTGTATCGCGAGAGTGAGGAATCGATGGCCGCGCGCGCGCAGGCGCGTGCGCAACGTGCTGCCGAACGGGCCGGCTATCGGCCGCCGGAAGGGCGCCCCGACAAACGCGCGCGACGCCTGATCCGCGCTTTGGGCGACATCGACGCGCTTTGAAATGGCACGCTGGCGGCTGGCTGCCGCACGGCGGCGTCAGAACAGGGTCACGCCGGGCAGCAGCCACAGCGACAGGCTGGCCAGCGTGATGCCGATCGCGGTGGCAGCGAGCACGTCGCTCGGGTAATGCAGGCCCAGCACCACGCGCGAGAGTGCGACGCTGGCACTGAACGGAATCAGCAGCCAGGCCAGCATCGGGTACCAGGCCAGCGCGACGAGGGTGAAGGCGACCGCGTGCAAGGTATGCCCGGAAGGGAAGCTGAACTCGTCCAGGGGTGCCACCCAGGCGCGGATGTGGCGGTCGGCGGCGAACGGGCGCGGCCGGCGGGTATGGCGCTTGAGCAGCTTGTACAACAGCAGCGAGGCCGCGCCGACCGCGGCCAGATGCGCGCTGGCCTGCAGCCCGCGCATGCCGTCGAATAGCACCATCGCGGCCATCAGCAGATACCAGAACAGCCCGTCACCCAGGCGGCTGACGATGGCGAAGTAGGTGCGCCAGGCGCCGACCGCGCCCAAGCTGTTGGCGTAACGGCACCAGCGCCCCTCGCGCCGGGTGAAGCGCCGTCGTGGCGCGCGGGTGGCGAGCGGATTCGACGTCTCAGGCAGCGTGCGCATGGCGTACCCCCGGCGGCGGATGGTCGGCGACGAGCGGCTGCAGGCTGGCCCCGGTATCGATGCCGGCGATGCGCTGCAGGATTTCGTCGAAGTCGGCCGCGACCTGCTCCGGGCGCAGGCGCTGCACCGCCTCGCGGGCGAGGCATCCCATCTGCCGGCGCGCGGCGTCGTCACGTGCGATGCGGCAGGCGGCGCGCACGAAGGCGGCCTCGTCGCGGTCGCGGATCGATGCGCCATGCACGCCATCCTTGAGGTGCTCGCGCGCGGCGCCGTAGTCGAACGCCACGGTGGCAAGACCGCTGGCCATCGATTCCAGGGTGACGTTGCCGAAGGTTTCCGAATGACTCGGGAACAGGAACAGGTCGGCGCTGGCGAAGTGTCGCGCGCAGTCCTCGCCGCGCTGGATGCCGCTGAAGATGAAGTCCGGGTTGTCCCGTGCCAGCATGGCGCGCTCGGGGCCATCGCCGACCCAGATCATGCGCGCGTCGGGGCGCAGCTGCTTGAGCGCGCGGAAACTGCGTACCGCCAGCGGCAGGTTCTTCTCGGCGGCGATGCGGCCGACGTGAATCACCGCCAGCTCGTCCTCGCCAAGGCCCCAGGCCGCGCGCAACGCCGGGTCGCGCCGTCCGGGCTGGAACAGCGTGGTATCCACGGCGCGCGGCATGTGCGTGACCTGGTCGAAGCCGATGCCGTGCAGGTACTCCATCAGCTCGCAGGTCGGCACGATGGTGGCCGCCGAGGTGTTGTGGAAGCGGCGCATCCAGCGCACCGCGAGCGGCTGCAGGAAGCCCACGCCGTAATCGCGCATGTACTCGTCGAAGCGGGTATGGAAGCCGGAGGAACTGGGGATGCCCAGCTCCGCGGCGACACGCATCGCCGACCAGCCGAGCGGGCCCTCGGTGGCGACGTAGATCGCATCCGGTCGGCGGCGCTGCCACAGCTCGCGCAGCACGCGCTTGGCGGGCAGGCCGAAACGCATGCCTGGATAGCGCGGGATGCCGGCGCCGGTCACCAGCGTCTCGTGTGCGGCTGCCGCTTCGTCGGACGCCTGGCGCGGGCGCACCAGATCGACGTCGTGGCCGCGAGCGCGCAAGCCACGTTCCAGGCTCTGCACGGTGAGCGCAACGCCGTTGACTTCCGGTGGATAGGTCTCACTGACGATGCAGTAGCGCATCGCGGACTCCTGCGCTTTGCGTGACAGCAGCATCGGCCAGCGCGATGGCAGGCATATGGCGATTCGGTGACGCGCAGGTGACAGTGTGGCCGGTGTTCAGCCATCCACCTTGAACTCGATGCCGAGTGCACGCATGTCGCCGGGCTCGCCGGCGAGGTCGGTCTTCAGCAAGGGCCGCGCGTCCAGCCAGCGCCGTGCGAAATGCAGCGTGAGGCGGCTGCCATCGGCTTCAAGGCGCAGCACGTCAGGCTCGATGCTGCCGTGCGAGCGGCTGAGCAGCACCGCCAGGCGCAACAGCGCGGCGATGCGCCGGGTACGCAGCAGCAGGCGATCGGGGATCATGTCGAAGGCGCTCTTCGGGATGCTGCGCCGCTGGCAGCGCACCAGCACCGAAAGCACCTGCTGCTGCTGGCGGCTGAAGCCGGAAATATCCGAATGCTCCAGCAGGTAGGCGCCATGCACCTGATGCTGGCTGTGGGCGACGGCCAGGCCGATTTCGTGCAGCCACGACGCCCAGCCCAGCTTGGCGCGGTCGTCGGCGCCCAGCGCCCAGTCATTCGCCACCTGGTCGAACAGGCGCATCGCCATCGCCTCCACGCGCTCGGCCTGGGCCTCGTCCACCGCGTAGCGCGCCATCATCAGGTCGATCGCGGCATCGCGCGGGTCTTCCTCGCCACCGCGGCCGATCATGTCGTAGATGATCCCTTCGCGCAGCGCCGCGCGGCTGACCGCCATGCGTTCGATGCCGAGTGCGGCGAACGCCGCGTCCAGCACCAGCACGCCGCCGGCGATCACCGGCTGGCGCTCGGGCGAGAGTCCGGGCAGGTCGATGGCGGCGATGTTGCCGGCCTCGAGCAGGCGCTCGCGCACTTCGACCAGTGCCGGTGCGGTGATCGCGCCCTTGGTCAGCTTCAGTTCGGCACAGATCTTGCCGATCGCCTTGATGGTGCCGGACGAGCCGAGCACGTCCTGCCAGCCGACCTCGCGGAAATGCGGTGCGAATTGCTGGAACTCGGTGCCCAGTTCGGCGAGCGCGGCATTCCATTTCTTGCGCGAGATCTTGCCGTTGGGGAAGAAGCGCCGGGTACTGGCGACGCAGCCCATCTGCACGCTTTCGCGTTCGATCGCCTCGAGTCCGCTGCCGATGATGCATTCGGTGGAACCGCCACCGATGTCGATCACCAGGCGCAATTCGCCCGGCTCGCAGGTCTGCGCCTGGGCCACGCCGAGGTACACCAGACGCGCTTCCTCGCGCCCGGACACGACTTCGATCGCATGGCCGAGCATGGCTTCGGCCGGCGCGAGGAAACTCTGCGGGTCGCGCAGCACGCGCACGCTGTTGGTCGCCACCGCGCGAACCCGTTCGGGCGGAATGTCGGAAATGCGCTCGCCAAAGCGCGCCAGGCAATCCAGCGCACGCCGCGATGCCGCGGCCGACAACCGTCCGTGGCCATCCAGGCCGTCGGCCATGCGCACCATTTCACGCAGCCTGTCGACCACGCGGTACTGGCGGTCGACGTAGCGTGCCACCAGCATGTGGAAGCTGTTGGAGCCGATGTCGATGGCGGCCATCAGATCGCCATCGAGCAGTGGCAGGGGGGCGCTGAACGCGCTGCGGCGTAGCAGGCTGTCCGGGCTCATGAAGCGATTGTCGCAAGCAATTCGCCTTGTGCCGAGAGCGGCGCTTCGCCTTCGCCCGGCATCGCCTTCAGGTACTGGCCGTCGGCCTGCAGTTCCCAGGCGTTCTGGTTGTCGGCCAGGAACAGGTCCAGGGTTTCGTGTTTGGTGCGTGCGGCAAGTGCCGGGTCGAGGATCGGGAAGCAGGTTTCCACCCGTCGCAGCAGGTTGCGCTCGAGCCAGTCCGCACTGGCGCAGAACAGCTCGGGCTCGCCGTCGTTGCCGAACCAGTACACGCGGTGGTGTTCGAGAAAGCGGCCGACGATCGAGCGCACGCGGATGTTCTCGGAGATGCCCGGCACGCCGGGGCGCAGGGTGCAGGCGCTGCGTACGATCAGGTCGATCTGCACCCCGGCCTGTGACGCGGCATACAGGGCACGCACCACTTCGGGCTCGTTGAGCGCGTTCATCTTGGCGATGATGCGCCCCGGTCGCCCCGCGCGGGCATGTGCGGCTTCGCGCTCAATGCGCTCGAGCATGCCGCTGTGCAGGGTGAAGGGCGATTGCAGCAAGCGCTTGAGCTTGACCCCGGCGGCCAGGCCCGAGAGCTGCTGGAAAATCTGGTGCACGTCCTCGCCGATCTCCTCGTGCGCGGTCAGCAGCCCGATGTCGGTATAGGCACGCGCGGTACCGGAATGGTAGTTGCCGGTGCCCAGGTGCACGTAGCGGCGCAGGCCCTCGCCTTCGCGTCGCACGATGAGCAACATCTTGGCATGGGTCTTGTAGCCGACCACGCCATAGACCACCTGCACCCCGGCCTCTTGCAGCCGGTCGGCGAGTCCGAGGTTGGCCTCCTCGTCGAAGCGCGCACGCAGCTCCACCACCACGGTGACGTCCTTGCCGTTGCGCGCGGCCTGCACCAGGTGATCGACGATCGGCGAGTCGCGCCCGGTGCGGTAAAGCGTCTGCTTGATCGCCAGCACATGGGGATCCTCGGCCGCTTCGCGGATCAGTTCCATCACCGGGGCGAAGGAGTCGAACGGGTGATGCAGCAGCACGTCGCCACGGTGGATGCGCGCGAACAACGACTCGCCATCGTCGAGCAGGCGCGGATGCATCGGCGGGTATTTCAGCTCCGGGCGCCGCACCTCGTCATACACCTGGATCACGCGGTTGAGGTTGACCGGGCCATTGATGCGATAGACCGCGTTGCGCGTCAGCTCGAAGTTGTCGAGCAGGGTCTGCACGATGTCGCGCGGGCAGTTGTCGGCGATTTCCAGCCGCATCGCGCGCAGGTAGCCGCGGCCGACCAGCTCGTCGCGCAGGGCGAGGGCAAGGTTGTCCACTTCCTCCTCGTCCACCAGCAGTTCGGAGTTGCGGGTGACGCGGAACTGGTAGGCGCCCTTGACCTTCACCCCCGGGAACAGCTCATCCATGAACGCCGACAGCAACGAGGAGAGGAACACGAAGTCGTGATACTGGTCGCCGTCCCCGTCGCGGTCGGGGATGCGGATGATGCGCGGCAGCGAGCGCGGCGCGCGCACGATGGCGAGGTGCGCTTCGCGGCCGAACGCGTCACGCCCTTCCAGTTGCACCACCAGGTTCAGCGACTTGTTGAGGATCTTCGGGAACGGGTGCGCCGGATCCAGCCCCAGCGGTGAAAGCACGGGCAGGATCTCGCGGCGGAAATAGTCGCGCAGCCAAGCGGTCTGTGCGGCGGTCCATTCCGGCCGATCGAGCAGGCGGATGCCCTCGCGCTCGAGTTCGGGACGCAGCTCGTCGTAGAAGCAGCGGTACTGCGCATCGACCAGCTCCGCGGCGCGGTCATGGATGCGGCCGAGGATGCTCTGGTGCGGCAGGCCATCGGCGCCGCGCGGCAGGCCCAGCTCGTGCGCATGGCGCACGGTGGCGGCGCGGATTTCGAAGAACTCGTCGAGATTGGTGCAGGAAATGCACAGGAAGCGCAGCCGTTCGAGCAGCGGCGTGGCAGGGTCGCGTGCCTGTGCCAGCACGCGGAAATTGAAGTCCAGCTGCGACAGCTCGCGACTGAAATACAGCGAGGGGTGATGCAGCGGCAGGGGTTTGGCGGGCGTCATGCCAGGGCCTCGGGCAGTGGCGCGTTCTGGCGCCGGGTGCGCATGCATGCAGCGGGAAGAATGCAGGAAAACGTGCTGCCGCGGCCGACTTCGCTTTCGATCTCGAGGTGACCACCATGCAGCGCCAGTGCGTTCTTGACGATGGCAAGACCGAGCCCGGTGCCGCCGCTGTCGCGCGAGCGGCTGGCCGAGACGCGGTAGAACCGTTCGGTGATGCGCGGCAGGTGTTCGGCGGGAATGCCGTAGCCGCTGTCGGTGACGCGCAGCGCGACGCCATCGACATGCGGCTCGAAGGTGATCACGATGCGCCCCTCGGACGGGGTGTAGCGCACGGCGTTGCTGACCAGATTGGAGAACGCACTGTGCAGCTCCTTGGCCGAGCCCCACAGGTCGCAGTCGGCGCGGTCGTCGATTTCGATGCGATGGCGGCCCTGGCTCATCGCTTCCGCCTCGCGCTTGAGCGCGGTGAGCATCGAGCGCATCGGCACGTGCTCCTCGGGCGTGCGTTCACGCGCGTCGAGCCGCGACAGCGCCAGCAGGTCTTCGAGCAGGCGGGTCATGCGCCCGGACTGGCGGCGCATTTCGGTGATGATCGCTTCCCACTCGGGCTTGTCCTCGGGATCGATCATGTCGAGGTAGCCATGCAGCACGGTCAGCGGCGTGCGCAACTCGTGCGAGACGTTGGCGACGAAATCGCGTCGCACCTGTTCCAGATGCATCAGCTTGCCGACATCGCGCGCCACCAGCAGCCACAGCTCCTCGGAATAGGGGATCAGGCGCAGGTTGAGCCGCAGCGAGGGATTGCCTGGCGGCGATTCGTCCAGCAGTGGTTCGGCGTGGCGGCCGGCGGCCAGCCAGTGGGGTTGCGAGAGCCAGTTCAGGCGCGGGCCGAGCGGGGCGCCGATGTCCTGCGGCCAGGTCAGCCCGAGCAGGCGTTCGGAGGCCTCGTTGAACCACAGCGCGCGCTGGCTGTTGCGATCCACCACCACGATCGCATCGGGCAGCACCGCGGCGGCGGCGCGATACGCGCGCAGCATGGCGATCAGGCGACGCTTGCTGGCGCGACTGTCGTCGCGCGAGGTGGCCAGCAGGCGATCGAGCTCGTTCCACACCCCGCTGCGCTCCGGATCCAGCACATGGCGGCGCCCGGTCAGCCGGGTCAGCAACCGGCGCAGGCGCCAGTAATGCCAGCCGAGGATCGCGATCGCGGTCAGCGCCAGCAGCATCCATGGCTGGCCGATGGCGAAGCCGACCAGCAGCGACGCGCCCAGCAGCACCGCCAGGGTGGTCAGGGTGCGCAGCCAGGCCGCGCGTGCGTGGCTGGTCATTCGTGCCCCGCCGGGCGGGGCCGCTCGGGGCAGGGCGGCATGCTCATGCCGCCATCATATCGAGGCGGAGAAGCGATACCCCGCGCCGCGCACGGTCTGCACCATGCCATCGAGCGCGAACGGCTCCAGCGTCTTGCGCAGACGGCGGATGTGCACGTCCACGGTGCGCTCTTCCACGTAGACATTGCCGCCCCAGACATGGTCGAGCAATTGCGAGCGCGAATACACCCGCTCGGGATGGGTCATGAAGAAATGCAGCAGGCGGTACTCGGTGGGGCCGATGCTGACCGGGGTTTCGTTCTCACCCTCGCGTGCGAACACGCGGTGCGCGGCGCCGTCGATGCGCAGCCCGCCGACGCTGACATTGCCTTCTTCATCCTCTTCGCGCGAGCGGCGCAGCACCGCACGGATGCGCGCCAGCAATTCGCGCGCGGAAAACGGCTTGACCACGTAATCGTCGACGCCGGACTCGAGCCCGGCAACGCGGTCGTTCTCCTCGCCGCGAGCGGTCAGCATGATGATCGGGATTTCACGCAGGGTGCCGTCCTTGCGCCAGCGTCGGGCAAGGTCCAGCCCGCTGGTGCCGGGCAACATCCAATCCAGCAGGATCAGGTCCGGGCTGTGGTCGACGATCGCCATCTGCGCTTCGCGCGCATCACCGGCGTGGATCGGGTCGTAATCGCCCTTGCGCAGGGCAAACGCCACCATGTCGCGGATCGCGGGCTCGTCATCGACGATGAGAATGCGTTTTTGCACGTCGTGTACCGGGATTGCCTTGCAACAGTAAACGACAGTTCGGTGACAGTTGGATGACAGGCGTCACGCGCGCCGGGTGATGCTCAGCCGCGGCGTTCGCGCTGCATGTCGCCCAGGCCCTGGCGGCGCAATTCCTCCACCACCGGGGTGATCGCGGCGATGCGCGCATCGATGCGTGCCCGTGCGTAATAGTCCAGGTCCGGGCGCTGGCGCAGGGTATTGAGCTGCAGCAGGGCGCGTTCGGGATTGCCATTCAGGTAGGCCGCCTCGGCCCAGGCCTCGCCCGCGCGCACGGTGTCGCCGGCGATTTCATTGGCGCGTGCGAAAGCCAGCTGGAACGTCGGATCGTCGCTGGCGCGGGCCATCAGCGGACGCAGCAGGCCGAGCGCACGGCGGCCGTCCTCGGCCCGCGCGCGCTCGTTCAGCACCTGCGCCCAGGTGATCGCCAGCGGGCGGTCGCTGGGCATGCGTGCGTGCAGCGCGGCGAAGCGGGCATCGGCGGCGGCGGCGTCACCGGCGCGCGCCTCGGCCTCGGCCATCGCCATCTCCAGCCAGCGCTGGCCGGGGCTGGCGGCGACCAGCGGCGCCAGGGTGCCGCGGGCGGCCGCACCCTGGCCGTCACGCAGCTGGGCCACGGCCAGGCCATAGCGTTGTGCCGCATCCAGGTTGCCAAGCCGGGCCAGGCGCTCGTACTCGGCGATCGCGAGCTTGGGCGTGGCCGCACTCAATACGCGCAGGCGCTCGCGGGCCAGGGCGAAATCGCCACTGGCGCCGCCATCGCTGCGCGCGATGCTCACCTTGAGCCCGGGCGGCAGCAACGGATTGTCGCTGGTCGCGAGCGGTTCGCCGGACAGCGGTGCACGCGCGACGCGACCGGCGCGCTCCTTGGCCTCGGCGATGCGCGTGGTGGTCACCGGGTGAGTCATCAGATAATCGGGGATCAGGCTTTCGTCACCGCCGCGATTGGCACGGCTGGAGGCCTGCAGGCGCTCGAAGAACACCGCCATCGCATTGGGGTCGTAGCCGCTGCGGGCGAGCGTGCGGATGCCCAGGCGGTCGGCTTCGGATTCGTTGCTGCGGGTGTAGTTGATCTGCCGTTGCAGCATCAATCCCTGCGCGCCCATCACTGCGGCCATCGCGGCATTGCTGCCGGAGTTGCCGCCGGCACGTTGCGCGACCAGGATCGCGCCGAGCATGCCGAGCAGGATCGGCACGCTGTCGCGCTGCGAACGCTCGACCGCGCGCAGCACATGAGTCTGGGTCACGTGCGCGATCTCATGGGCCAGCACGCCGGCCACCTCGTCCTCGCGCTCGGCGGCGAGCACCAGGCCCGCGTTCATGCCGATGTAGCCGCCCAGGGTGGCGAAGGCATTGATCTGGCGATCGCGCAGCATGAAGAAGGTGAACGATTCGCCGGGGCGGTCGCTGGCCGCGCCCAGGCGCTGACCCATGCCGGCGAGCCACTGGTTGAGCAACGGATCATCCAGCGTGTAGCCGTAGTGGCGCAGCTGGGCGAGCAGCATCGCGCCGTAGTCCTGCTGCTGGCTCGGGCTCAGCACCCGTCCGGCGGACGATCCCATGTCCGGCAGGCGGCCATCCTGGGCCAGCAGGGGCGTGGCCAGGGCGGCGCTGGCCAGCACGCAGGCCAGGGAAGCAAGGGCAGGGCGCAGGTGGCGGAGTTTCATTCCACAAGCATGACCTGCCGGCGCGGCAAAGGCGTGAATTGCAGGTTAATCCGCGCCTCTTTATGGTGTGCGCACCTGATTCCGTCATTGCCCGCCATGTCCCAGCCCGAGATCACCCTGTACAGCACCCTGGTCTGCCCCTATTGCGTGGCGGCCAAGAACTTCCTCAAGAGCCAGGGCCTGGAATGGACCGAAATCCGCATCGACCAGGATCCGGCCGCGCGCGAGCGCATGGTGGCGATGGCCAGGCGCACCAGCGTGCCGCAGATCTTCGTCGGTGATACCCATGTCGGCGGCTACGACGACATGATGGCGCTGCACCGCGAAGGCGGCTTCCTGCCCTTGCTGCAGCGCGGCTGAATCGGGCTGTCCTGGGCAGTGCGCAGCGGCGTCCTGCCCTGCGTGTGCCGGTCCACGCACGAGGCCTGCGACCAAGGGCGTATGCCCGGCCATGCGCGGCACGGCATAATAGGCGGCTGATATCCGTCTCTCGCCGGCTGCCGCCGGCCTCCCCACTGCAGGAAATCCAATGACCCAGACCATCACCGTGATCCGCGGCGACGGCATCGGCCCGGAAATCATGGCCGCCACGCTGCACGTGCTCGACAGCATGAACCTCGGCTTCAACTACGAGGAAGCCGATGCCGGCCTCGTCGCCATGGAAAAGCATGGCGAGCTGCTGCCCGAGGCGACGCTGGATTCGATCCGCCGCAACAAGGTGGCGCTGAAGTCGCCGCTGACCACGCCGGTGGGCGAGGGCTTCACTTCGATCAACGTCACCCTGCGCCGCATCTTCGACCTGTACGCCAACGTGCGTCCGGCGAAGAGCTTCCCGAATACCAAGGCGCGCTTCCCCGGTGGCGTGGATATCGTCACCGTGCGCGAGAACACCGAAGGTGCCTACACCAGCGATGGCCAGGAGGTCAGCGAGGACGGTGCCAGCGCGACCCTGGTGCAGCGGGTCACGCGCAAGGGCTCCGAGCGCATCGTGCGCTACGCCTTCGAACTGGCGCGCCGCACCGGGCGCAAGAAGGTCACCGTGGTGCACAAGGCCAACATCATGAAGTCCACCAGCGGCCTGTTTCTCAAGACCGCGCGCGAGGTGGCCATGGACTACCCGGACATCGAGTGCAACGAGATGATCGTGGACAACGCCTGCATGCAGCTGGTGATGCGTCCCGAGCAGTTCGACGTGATCGTCACCACCAACCTGTTCGGCGACATCATTTCCGACATCTGCGCCGGCCTCGTCGGCGGACTCGGCCTGGCTCCGGGTGCCAACATCGGCGAGAACGCGGCGATCTTCGAAGCCGTGCATGGCTCGGCGCCGGACATCGCCGGCAAGGGCATCGCCAATCCCTGCGCGTTGCTGCTGGGTGCCGCGCAGATGCTCGACCACCTCGGCCGTCCCGAGGAAGCCGAGCGCCTGCGCAAGGCCATCGTCGCGACCCTGGAGGCGCGCGACAGCCTGACTCCCGACCTCGGCGGCGAAGGCACCACCATGGACTTTGCCAAGGCGATCGCCTCGCGCGTGTGAGCGTGCCGCGCCTGGCATGAGGGAATCACGGGACGCTGCGGCGTCCCGTATTCGTTGGGGCTGATGAAATGTCCGCATCGATAGCAGGAGGCTATCGAAAAGGTCGAATCAAACGATTTCCAAAGTCATCCAAGGCCTGCGATGCTGTTCATGTCCCGCGAAATCCACGCACAGGAGTTCAGCACATGAGCCAGACCCCACGCCAGATCACCCAGGCCCGCGCCGAAGCACAAGAAGAACTGAGCACCACCCGCGGCCTGCACGAGGGCCAGTGCCCGGTCAGCCGTTTGACCACCGCCTTCGGTGCGCCGGTGGTGGACAACCAGAACAGCAAGACCGCCGGCCCGCGCGGTCCGCTGCTGATGGAAGACGTGTGGCTGCTGGAGAAGCTGGCCAACCTCAACCGCGAAGTCATCCCCGAGCGGCGCATGCACGCCAAGGGGTCGGGCGCGTTCGGCACCTTCACCGTCACCCATGACATCACCCGCTACACCCGCGCCAAGATCTTCAGCGAGGTCGGCAAGAAGACCGAGATGTTCGCCCGCTTCACCACCGTCGCCGGCGAGCGCGGCGCGGCCGATGCCGAGCGCGACATCCGCGGCTTCGCGCTGAAGTTCTACACCGAGGAAGGCAACTGGGACCTGGTCGGCAACAACACCCCGGTGTTCTTCCTGCGCGACCCGCGCAAGTTCGACAGCCTCAACAAGGCGGTCAAGCGCGATCCGCACACCAACCTGCGCAGCCCGCGCAACAACTGGGATTTCTGGACCCTGCTGCCCGAAGCGCTGCTGCAGGTGACGGTGGTGATGAGCGATCGCGGCATCCCGCGCGGCTTCCGCCACATGCATGGTTTCGGCTCGCATACCTACAGCTTCATCAATGCCGATGCCGAACGTTTCTGGGTCAAGTTCCACTTCATCAGCCAGCAGGGCCTGGAGCACCTGACCGACGCGCAGGCCGCGGCGGTGGTCGGCGGCGACCGCGAAAGCAGCGGCCGCGACCTGTTCGAGGCGATCGAGCGCGGCGAATTCCCGAAGTGGAAGCTGTACGTGCAGGTGATGCCGGAAGAAGAGGCCGAGCGCTACCACACCCATCCGTTCGACCTGACCAAGGTGTGGTCGAAGAAGGATTACCCGCTGATCGAAGTCGGCGAGTTCGAGCTCAATCGCAACCCGGAAAACTGGTTCCAGGACGTGGAACAGAGCGCATTCGCGCCGAGCAACGTGGTGCCGGGCATTTCCTTCAGCCCGGACAAGATGCTGCAGGCGCGGCTGTTCGCCTACTCCGACGCGCAGCGTTACCGGCTTGGCGTCAACCACCACCAGATCCCGGTCAACGCCGCGCGCTGCCCGGTGCACAGCAACCACCGCGATGGCGCGATGCGGCTGGACGGCAATTACGGCGGCCTGCCGCATTACGAGCCGAACAGCTACGGCCAGTGGCAGGAGCAGCCCGAGTACCGCGATCCGCCGCTGAAGATCCGTGGCGATGCCGACTTCTGGAACTTCCGCGAGGACGATGCCGACTACTTCAGCCAGCCCGGCGCGCTGTTCCGCCTGTATGACGAAGGCCAGAAGCAGCGCCTGTTCGACAACACCGCGCGTGCCCTGGGCGATGCCCCGGATTTCATCAAGCAGCGCCACGTCGAGAACTGCCGCAAGGCCGACCCCGCCTACGGCGCCGGCGTCGAGGCCGCACTGGCGCGACTGGCGGCGATGAAGCACGACAACCCGTTCCACATCGACCCGCCCGAGCCGGCCATGCCCGGCAACTGCCCGGGCGCGGAGGATGTCGAGGTCTGATCGCCGGCCTCACGGGGTTGCAGGACGCGAAAGTGCCGGAAATTTCCGGCGCTTTCGCGTTGGCCGAGGTGCGGTCCGTCATTCACGCGCTGAACGTGGCATTGGCGGCGCGGCGTCCGCATCGCCATGGCGTGCGGTCAGCATGGCCGGTATCGCGGCCGCGGCGATCCGCGTCGGTCAGCCCGCGCCGTCTTTCGCGGCTTCCTGCCCGGGCAGCAGTGCATCGTCGATTTCGTCCGCACGCCGTGCCGCCGCGCGCGCGGCGTGCAGCGCGGTGAAGCGCACGAAGGGCTCGCGCGGCTCGATCATCTTGAAGCGCAGGTACCAGCCGAGGTAGGCGGCGACCATCAGGTCGGCCATGCTGAAGCCGTCACCCGCCAGATGCTCGCGCTCGCCGATCGCCGCTTCCAGCGTGTCCAGCACATCCTTCTCGGTGCCATAGCCGGCGGAAGTCGGGTCGCCGAGTGTGCCGGCGTGCTTGGCCATGACCATCTGCTCAAGCGGCGCCATGAAGCTGATCCAGCGGTAATACGGCCCGCGCTCGCGGCTGTCCACGGGCGGCGCGAGGCGCTTGTCGGGCACCTGGTCGGCCAGGTACAGGCCGATCGCCGCGACCTCGGTGATGATGGTGTCGCCATGCCGGATTGCCGGCACCTTGCCCATCGGATTGATCGCGCGGTACGCCGGCGCCTTCATGCCGGTGCCGTACTCGAGGATTTCGGCGCGGTAGGGCAGGCCGGTTTCCTCCAGCATCCAGCGCGCGATGCGGCCGCGCGACATCGGGTGGGTGTACAGCGTCAGCTCGGCAGTGCTCATGGCTTCGTCCTCGGGGCCGGCGGTTCGGCGAGTGTGGCAGTGTCGCACCCCAGCGTGACGGTCTTGGAATGTGCAGCCGGCCACCACGCCATCATCGCGATGCGCGGCGTAAGCTTGGACCGATTCTTCCACCCCACGAGATTGCGATGAACAACCTGAGCGACGACATCTTTTCCCAGCTTTCCGGCCCGGCGATGCAGCAGATCAGCCAGCAACTCGGGCTCAGCCAGACCCAGACCGGCGGCGCCATCGCCGCGGCATTGCCCTTGCTGATCGGTGCGCTGGGCCGCAATGCCAGCCAGCCGCAGGGAGCCGAGGCGTTGTTCGGCGCGCTCAACCGTGATCACCAGGCTGCGGCGGGCATGGGCCTGGGTGACATCCTCGGCGCGGTGCTGGGCGGCACGCCGTCGCGGCAGACCGACGGCATGGGCCAGCTCGGGCACATCTTCGGCAATCGCCAGCAGCAGGCGGTGACCGGCCTTGGCCAAGCCACGGGGCTTGGCAACGACAAGGCACAGACCCTGCTCAAGATCCTGGCGCCGATCGTGCTGGCGTATCTGGCCAAGCGCATGTTCAGCGGCGGCCAGCAACCGGCGCAGGCCAATGCCGGCCTGCTCGGCGACATGCTCGGGCGCGAATCGCAGAGCGTGCGCCAGCAGGGCGGGGTCGGTGGCGGTCTGATCGGGGCGGTGCTGGATCAGGACGGCGATGGCCAGTTCGGCCTCGGTGACCTGGTCAAGATGGGCAGTTCGATGCTCGGAGGCCGGCGCTGAGCCGCGCACAAGCTTCCTGCTGAACGACAAGGCCGCCGATCGGCGGCCTTGTCATCTGGCTGCGGCTCGGCTCAACGGCGTTCAGTCCAGCGCCTGGGCGAGGTCCGTCCACAGGTCCTCGCCGTCTTCGATGCCGACCGAGATGCGCAACAGGCCCGGGGTGATGCCATGTGCGGCACGCGAGGCCTCGTCCACCACGCGATGGGTCAGGCCGGCCGGGTGCTGGATCAGGCTGTCCACCGAGCCCAGGCTGACCGCCGGGGTCAGCAGGCGCACCTTGCGCATGGCGTCGGCCGCCGCGGCATGGCCACCCTTGAGATCGACCGAGATCAGCGCGCCGGGGCCCTCCATTTGCGTGCCCAGAAGGTGCGCATTGGCCACCGTGCCCAGCGCCGGGTAATGCACCGCGGCCACCGCGGCGTGGCTGGCCAGACGTTCGGCGAGCAAGGTCGCGTTGGCCTGTGCGCGCTCGACGCGCAACTGCAGCGTGGGCAGGCCGCGGTGGATCAGGTAGGCCGGCAGCGGATGCAGCAGCGCGCCGGTGGCGGCGCGCACCGTGCGCAACGCCTGGGCATGGGTTTCCGGGCAGCACACCACGCCGGCGATCACGTCGCCGTGGCCGCCGAGGAACTTGGTCGCGCTGTGCAGCACGTAGGTCGCGCCGTGTTCCACCGGGCGTTGCAGCACCGGGGTGGCGAAGGTGGAATCGACCAGCACCGGCACCTCGCCGGCGGCCTCGACCACGGCGCGGATGTCGACCAGGTCGAGGGTGGGGTTGGCCGGCGTTTCGATGATCACCAGCGAGGTGTCGGCGCGTCGGCGGGCGGCGATTTCATCGACCCGGACGAATTCCGCCTCGATGCCGAGCAGGCCGCTGGCAAGCAGGTGATCGGAAGTGCCATACAAGGGCCGCACCACCAGCACGTGGCGACCGGCCTGCGCGCGCGCCAGCAATACCGCGGTCAGCGCGGCCATGCCCGAGCCGTAGGCCACGCACGCCTCGCTGCCTTCGAGCATGGCCAGTGCGCGCTCGGTGCGCGCCACGGTGGGATTGTGCAGGCGGGCATAGATCGGGTTGGCGGCTTCGGCGTGGCCGGCGACCAGGGCATCGAAACTCTGCTCGCCCTCGGCCAGGTCGCGCACCGGGTAGGTGGTCGACAGATCCAGCGGCGGCGCATGCACGCCGAGTTCGGCGAAGTCCTCGCGGCCGGCATGCACGGCGCGGGTGGCGAAACGGTGGTCATGCGGCATTGCAGCATTCCTTCGATGGATGGACTCCATCGTAGTCAATGATTCGGAACATAAGTACCATGCCGAAGGATATTTCGTGATTCTGCGGAGAAGCGGATGCTGGACCGAACTGATCTCGCCTTGCTGCAACTGTTGCGGAAGAATGCACGGCTGGCGAACAAGGATCTTGCAGCGCGCACCGGGATCGCGCCCTCGACCGCGCTCGAGCGCGTGCGCCGGCTGCGGGAGTCGCGCGTGCTGCTCGGCTATCACGCCGAAGTCGCGCCGCAGGCGCTGGGCATCGGCTTGCAGGCGCTGGTTGCGGTGCGCCTGGCGCAGCACTCGCGCGCACTGGTCGATGGCTTCCATGCCCATCTGCTGTCGCGACCCGAGGTGATCGCGTTTTATCACCTGGCCGGCGCCGACGATTTCCTCGTGCACGTGGGCGCGCGCGACAGCGCGCACCTGCGCGAGCTGGCACTGGCGGTGTTCACTGAACGGCCCGAGGTGGCGCACATCCAGACCCATCTGATTTTCGACTTCCACCGCAGCACGGCATTGCCCGGCATCGGCGGCGAGCCGGGCTGAACGCCACGGAAGGTGGCGCCTGCCCCGTGCCGTGGGCATGATGGGGGGCAGGCCACGTGGAGGGGTTCCGTGCTTCGACGTCCGCGGATTGCTGCCGCACTGACCATCGCCTTGCTCGCCGCCTGTGCGCCGCCGGCGGTCAAACCGCCCGAGCCGCAGCCCGACCCGGTGGAAGAGCTGCCGCCGCAAGTGGCCGCGGAACCGCCGGCGCCGGCGGCTCCGCGTGCACCGCAGCCGGTACCGGCCAGCGCCGAGCAGGCGGCCACGTTCCAGCGCTGCATGACCGGATTGCGCGCACCGGCGCTCGCCGCCGGGGTCAGTGCCGATGCCTTCGAGCGTCATGCGCTTTCCATCGTGCCGGACATGGGCGTGTTGCCGCTGCTCGATCGCCAGCCCGAGTTCACCACGCCCTTGTGGGACTATCTGGCGATGCTGGTCGATGCGCGGCGCATCCGCGAAGGGCGCGAGCGCTTGGCCACACACGCCGATCTGCTGCAGCGGATCGAGGCGCGTTATGGCGTCGATCCGGCCACCGTGGTCGCGGTATGGGGCGTGGAAAGCGATTACGGGCAGAACTTCGGCCGCCGCCCGTTGCTGGTGTCGCTGGGCACGCTGGCCTGCTTCGGCCGTCGTCAGGCGTTTTTCCGCAGCGAGCTGTTCGAGGCGCTGAAGATCGTGCAGCGCGGCGACGTGCGCATCGAGGACATGACCGGCTCCTGGGCCGGTGCATTCGGGCATACGCAATTCATGCCCTCGACCTACAACCGCATCGCGGTGGATTTCGATGGCGATGGCCGCCGCGACCTGGTCGGTTCGATTCCCGACGCGCTGGCCTCGACCGCCAACTACCTGCGTCGCTCGGGCTGGCGCAGCGGCGAACCCTGGGGCCACGAAGTGCGCCTGCCGGCCGGGTTCAACACCGCTCTGGCCGGTCGCACCAAGCGTCGCACCCTGGGCAGCTGGCAGGGCATGGGCCTGCGCCGCATCGACGGTGCGGCGTTTTCGCTGCCGGCATCGAGCAATGCGGCGCTGCTGGTGCCGACCGGTGCTGCCGGCCCCGCTTTCGTCGTGTTCAAGAACTACGATGCGATCTACAGCTACAACGCCGCCGAGAGCTATGCGCTGGCGATCGCGTTGCTCGCCGATGCGCTGCGCGGCGAGCCCGGTTTGCGCACGCCGTGGCCGACCGACGACCCTGGCCTCGGGCGCGATGAGCGGGTCGAGTTGCAGCGCCTGCTGATCGCGCGCGGGCACGACATCGGCGCGGTCGATGGCATGCTCGGTGCGGCCAGTCGCGCCGCCATCCGCCGCGAGCAGCAGCGCCTGGGCTGGACCGCGGATGGCCGCGCCGGCGGCAAGCTGTTGCAGGCATTGCGCGAGGGACGTTGATCGACGACGCGGCTGACGCGCCCTTCCGTCCTCAGTGGTGCAGCACCGGCGGCAGCGGGCAGTGCAGGGTGGCGCAGATCACGCGCAGCAGCTCGGCTTCGGCCACGTTGATGTGGCCGTCATGGCTGATGGTCGCGGTGATCGCTTCGAGCAGCGCCTGCTTGGCCAGCGGATCGAGCTGATCCAGCGGCTTCCACAGCGCGTCCAGCGCATGCACGCCAGCGGCATGCGGCTGCCAACGCAATGCTTCGTTGGGGAACAGCATGTTGCTGCCGCGTTGCCAGGCTTGCCGAGCGACTTCGTCGTCGTCATGCCCGCACCGTGCCAGCACGCCGAGCAGGGTCAGCACTTCGTCACGCAATGCGGGCAGCTTGCGCAGCCGGCCGCGGCCCTGGCGCGCGGGGTCCAGTGCATCGTCCAGTTGCGTGCGCAGCAGGCGCGCCAGGCAATACTCGAACAGCGACAGTTCGCCATTGGTCAGGCTGACCGCATCCAGTGTCTCCACCAGCCGTTCCACCTCCACCCGCGGACGCAGGCGCAGGGTGGGGAAGGCGATGGTGGCCAGCGGCAGACGCAGCATCGGGTGCAGCTCGCGCAGTTCGCCAGCGGCCAGGTCCGCCGCGCGCGTGGCATGCGCATGGCCCAGACGTGCGGCGATCGCCGTTTGCTGCCGTGCGGCGAGCTCGGCGTGCGGGTCGAGCAGCATGCCCAGCAGCAGGTCCACCGCGCCATCGCGGTCGGTGGCCAGCGCGCGCAGCGCCTCCGGTATCGCCGCGCTGATGCTCTCGGCGGCGAAATAGTCGTCGGCGGCGGGATTGGCCACCTGCGCGCTGACGCTGCCCGGCGTCACCTTCACTTCGCCGCTTGCGGCCGGCAGTGCGCCATCGCCGTCCATGCTGAAGCCCATCAGCCGGTCTTCGGCCAGTCCGCTCGGTGGCTGCTGCAGCCAGTAGCGGCGCAGGCCTTCCAGCGCGGTGGCATCGAAGCCCGGCTCCAGCGCCTGGATGCGCTGCAGCAGCGGCGGGTGGGTGGCGAACAGGCCGCGGAAGCCGACGCCATCGCCGAACAGCATGTGGCTGACTTCCTCGGCATCGTCACGGTGGCTCAGGCGCGCGCCCTCATGCAGCCCGGCGATCTTCTTCAACGCACCGGCAAGGCCGGTGGTCTGGCGGGTGAACTGCACCGCCGAGGCATCGGCCAGCACTTCGCGCGAGCGGCTGACGCCGGCCTTGATCATGCGACCGAAGAACAGGCCGAGGTAGCCGATCGCCATCAAGGCCAGCGCGGCGAGCACCACGCCACCCGCCCCGCGGCCGCGGAAGCGTCCGCCTTCCAGCACCTTGCGCCCGGCCAAGCCGATCATCAGGATGCCGAACAGCACGCCGATCAGGCGGATGTTGAGGCGCATGTCGCCATTGAGGATGTGGCTGAACTCGTGCGCGATCACGCCCTGCAACTCATCGCGATTGAGCCGCTCCAGCGCGCCGCGGGTCACCGCCACCGCGGCATCCGCGGGCGAATAGCCGGCAGCGAAGGCGTTGATGCCGGCTTCCTGCTCCAGCACGAACAGTTGCGGCATCGGCACGCCCGAGGCAATCGCGATTTCCTCGACCACGTTGCGCAGCCGGCGCAGGTTGAGGTCGGTGGTGTCTTCCGGTACTTCCATCCCGCCGAGGCTGCGCGCCACCGCCGAGCCGCCTTCGGACAGGCTGGAAATGCGGAACAGCGACCCCCCGATGATCACGATCAGGGTGATCACGGTGGCGGCGAGCAGGATCGCCGGCGAAGGGCCGAAGGCGATGGCGACGCCGATGTTGACCCCGATCACGATGCCGGCCACCGCCAGCGCGAACAGGAACAGCAGGCGTCCGGATTGGCGGCGCGCCTGTGCCTGGCGCTCGAAGAAGTTGCTCATGGTCGATGCGCCTCAGCCGGCAATCGAGTGCGGCATGCCGCCGCCACCGGCACGGGATGTGCCGCGCGCACGCTCAGAAGCTGACCTTGGGCGCTTCACGCACCGCTTCGCGCTGGTCGGCTTCGATTTCCAGCAGCGCCGCCGGGGTGAAGTTGAACATGCCGGCGATCACGCTGGAGGGGAACACCTCGCGCCGGTTGTTGTAGGCCATCACGGAGTCGTTGTACGCCTGCCGCGCGAACGCGACCTTGTTCTCGGTGCTGGTCAGCTCCTCGGTGAGCTGCATCATGTTCTGGTTGGCCTTGAGGTCCGGATAGGCTTCCACCGTGACCAGCAGGCGGCCCAGCCCGCTGTTGAGCTGCTGCTGCGCCTGCGCCAGCTGCGCCATCGCCTCAGGGTCACCGGGATTGGCACGCGCGGCGGCAAGGCCGGCCTGCGCGGCGCTGCGCGCGGCGGTGACCGCTTCCAGCGTCTCGCGTTCGTGGCCGAGGTAGGCCTTGGCGGTTTCGACCAGGTTCGGGATCAGGTCGAAGCGGCGGCGCAGTTGCACGTCGATCTGTGCAAACGCGTTGCGGAACGCATTGCGCGCGCGGATCAGCCCGTTGTACACGCCCATGCCCCAGAGCACGAACAACACCACCAGACCCAGCACGACCAGCATGAAGATCAGCATCGGTTCTCTCCCCGCGCCGAAGGGCGCATCCATGGCCGGCAGCATAACCAATGCCGCTCCCGCCGTGCATGACATCCGCTGCGACCCGTAAACTGGGCACATGCAAGACGACGTGTTCACCCTGCACCGCGGCCGGCTGCCGCTCCTGGTCAGCGTGCCGCACGACGGCACCGGGGTTCCGCCCGAATTGCGTGCACGCCTGACGCCGAGCGCGCGCCGTGTGCCGGATACCGATTGGCACATCGCCCGGCTGTACGATTTCGTGCGCCAGATGGGCGCCTCGCTGATCGTGCCGCGTCATTCGCGCTACGTCATCGACCTCAACCGCGGCGAGGACGATGTGTCGTTGTATCCCGGGCAGAACACCACCGGCCTGTGCCCGGTGGTGCAGTTCAGTGGCGAGCCGGTCTACCTGCCTGGCGCCGAGCCGGATGCGGACGAAGTGCGGGCGCGCATCGAGCGCTGGTGGCGGCCCTATCACCGGGCGCTGGCGGATGAGCTGCAACGACTGAAGGCCGAGCATGGCCGCGTCCTGCTGTGGGAAGGGCATTCCATCCGCGGCGAATTGCCGTTCCTGTTCGAGGGCCGCTTGCCGGACCTCAATCTCGGCACCGCGGCCGGCGCCAGTTGCCTGCCGGCGACCCAGGCGCGGATCGAGGCGGTGCTGGCGGCACAGCACGAGTACGACCACGTCAGCAACGGACGCTTCAAGGGTGGCCACATCACCCGCCATTACGGCCGGCCCGCCGCGGGCGTGGAAGCGGTGCAGCTGGAAATCAGCCAGCGCTGCTACATGGACGAGGCCAGCTTCGAGTGGAACGACGACAAGGCCGCGCGCCTGCAGCCGTTGTTGCGGCGCATGCTGGAGGCGGCGCTGGGGCACTGAGCGCAGGTCCAGCGCCGGGAGGGATGTGGGTTAAGGTGGCGGCATCCTTGCTGCCGCGGCTTTGCCATGTTGCCCATTGTCTTGTCCTGCCTGCTGGGGCTTGTTTCCGCCGCACCTGTCACCGTTGCGGCCGGATCTGATCAAGCTTCGACCACTGCCGTGCAGGTACCCGCGCCGGGCAGCCGGGAGCGGCGCGCACTGTTGCGCGTGGCACGGGTGCCCGCCGAATCCGGCCTCGGCAAGCCGGTGCAGTTCATGGTGCGCGTGTTGCGGGTTAGTGGCGACTGGGCCCTGCTGCACGCCGACATGCGCGAGGCGGACGGCACGCGATTGGGTTTTTCCGATACCCCGCTGGCCGACGCCGCGCGCGCCGGCGGCGTGTCCAATGCCTACATGGCGCTGCTGCGCCGCGACGAGGATGGCTGGCGGGTGGTGGAATCCGCGCTCGGCCCGACCGACGTGGCATGGCTGGCCTGGGCGCGGCAGCACGACGCCCCGGAGGCACTGTTCAGCCCGCAGGACTGACCTGCGACAAGGCGCGTGCCGCGATCCGGTTCAGACTTCCAGCGTGGCGAGATCGCCCTTTTCCTCCAGCCAGGCCTTGCGGTCGGGGGCGCGCTTCTTTGCCAGCAGCATGTCCATCAGGCCGCGGGTCAGGGCATGGTCGTCGTTGGTCAGCTGCACCAGGCGCCGGGTGTCGGGGTGGATGGTGGACTCGCGCAATTGCTGCGGGTTCATCTCGCCCAGGCCCTTGAAGCGGGTGATCGATACCGCGCCCTTCAGCTTCTCGCGTTCGATGCGCTCGAGCAGCAGGCGCTTTTCCTCCTCGTCCAACGCGTAGAACACCTGCTTGCCCACGTCCACGCGGAACAGCGGCGGCATCGCCACGAACACGTGGCCAGCCTCGACCAGCGCCGGGAAATGGCGCAGGAACAACGCCGAGAGCAGGGTGGCGATGTGCAATCCGTCCGAATCGGCGTCGGCGAGGATCACGATCTTGCCGTAGCGCAGGCCGGAGAGATCGTCCTTGCCCGGGTCGCAGCCGATCGCCACCGCAAGATCGTGCACTTCGCTGGAGGCCAGCACCTGGCCGGAGGCCACTTCCCAGGTGTTGAGGATCTTGCCGCGCAGCGGCAGGATCGCCTGGAAGTCCTTGTCGCGCGCCTGCTTGGCGCTGCCGCCGGCCGAGTCGCCCTCCACCAGGAACAGTTCGGTGCGCGAGAGGTCCTGGCTGATGCAGTCGGCCAGCTTGCCGGGCAGGGCCGGGCCCTGGGTGACCTTCTTGCGCACCACCTGCTTCTCGCTCTTGAGCCTGGCCGAGGCGCGCTCGATGGCGAGCTGGGCGATCTTTTCGCCGGTTTCCGGGTGCGAGTTCAGCCACAGCGAGAACGCGTCATGCGCCGCCGATTCGACGAAGCCCGCGGCCTGGCGCGAGCTGAGCCGCTCCTTGGTCTGGCCGGAAAACTGCGGTTCCTGCATCTTCAGGCTGAGCACGAAGCCGACCCGGTCCCAGACATCCTCCGGCGCCAGCTTCACCCCGCGCGGCAGCAGGTTGCGGAAATCGCAGAACTCGCGCAGCGCATTGGTCAGGCCCGAGCGCAGGCCGTTGACATGGGTGCCGTGCTGCGCGGTGGGGATCAGGTTGACGTAGCTTTCCTGCACCAGCTCGCCCTCGGGCAGCCAGGCCAGTGCCCAGTCGACCATTTCGGCATCCTTGTGCATCTGGCCGACGAACAGCTCCGCCGGCAGCGCACCGGCATCGCCCAGCGCGCCCTTGAGGTAATCGCGCAGGCCGTCCTGATAGAACCATTCCACATGCTCGCCGCTGGCTTCGTCGTGCAGGCTGACGGTCAGCCCGGGACACAGCACCGCCTTGGCGCGCAGCAGATGCTTGAGTGCGCGCAGATTGAACTTCGCACTGTCGAAATAGCGCGGGTCGGGCCAGAAACGCAGGCGGGTGCCGGTATTGCGCCGGCCCACGGTGCCGACCACCTGCAGCGTGCTGCTGCGCTCGCCATTCTCGAACGCCATGTGGTGTTCGCTGCCATCGCGCTTGACCCAGACCTCCAGCCGTGTCGAAAGCGCATTGACCACGCTCACCCCGACGCCGTGCAGGCCGCCGGAAAAGGTGTAGTTGCGGTTGTTGAACTTGCCGCCGGCATGCAGCCGGGTGAGGATCAGCTCCAGTCCCGGCAGGCCTTCCTCGGGGTGGATGTCCACCGGCATGCCGCGGCCATCGTCGGCCACCTCGCAACTGCCATCGGCGTGCAGGATGACCTCGATGCGTCGCGCATGGCCGGCCAGCGCCTCGTCCACCGCGTTGTCGATCACTTCCTGCGCCAGATGGTTGGGCCGGCTGGTGTCGGTATACATGCCGGGGCGGCGCTTGACCGGATCCAGGCCGGACAGGACTTCGATATCGGCGGCGTCGTAACGTGTCGTCATCCGCACATTTTATGCCCAGCCGCGATTCAGGCGCGCTGGCGTAGGCTGCGCGGGAATCCGAATCCCGAATCCGGGAAACCGAGGAGGCCGTGATGAAAACCCGTACCCTGCTTCTTGCCGCCGGCAGCGCCGTGATCGCGCTTGGCGCGGGTCTGGCCATCGCGCGGCAGGACAAGCCCGCGGAGCCGCCCAAGCGCACGCAGGACACGCGGACCGAGCGCAGCGACACTGCCAGGAGCGCCGAACAGAAGCGCAAGGACGAGGCCGAGGCGCGCAAGCGCCGCGCCGAACGCCATGCCGGACGCGACGCCAACCAGCCCGAGAAGGAAGAGGAAGAGCCGCGCTGAAGCCGCCATGGCTTGGTCGATGGCAGGCCCCGCCCCGGCGGGGCCTTTGTTTTGCATGCGTGCGGCGACGTGGTCGGTGCGGAGCCGGCCCGGCGCCGGGCGCATCCGGTAGAATGAGGGTTTCCAGCGCGATGCCAGCCCGATGAACACCGACACCGCCGTCCCGCCCATCATTTTCGTCACCGGGGGGGTGGTGTCCTCGCTCGGCAAGGGCATCACCGCCGCGTCTCTGGCCGCCATCCTCGAGGCGCGCGGCCTGAACGTGACGATGATGAAGCTCGACCCCTACATCAACGTCGACCCCGGCACCATGAGCCCGTTCCAGCACGGCGAGGTGTATGTCACCGACGATGGCGCCGAAACCGACCTCGATCTCGGCCATTACGAGCGCTTCGTCAACACCCGCCTCTCGGGCCGCAACTCGATCACCACCGGCAAGATCTACGACTCGGTGATCCGCAAGGAGCGCCGCGGCGAATACCTCGGTGGCACGGTGCAGGTGATCCCGCACATCACCGACGAGATCAAGCGCCGCATCGACGAGGCCACCGCCGGCTTCGACATCGCCCTGGTCGAGATCGGCGGCACCGTGGGCGACATCGAATCGCTGCCGTTCCTCGAGGCGATCCGCCAGATCCGCATCGAGCGCGGCCCCGGCCGCGCGATGTTCATGCATCTGGTGCTGGTGCCGTGGATCGCCGCCGCGGGCGAGCTCAAGACCAAGCCGACCCAGCATTCGGTCAAGGAGCTGCGCTCGATCGGCATCCAGCCGGACGTCCTCATCTGCCGCAGCGAACAGGCTTTGCCGGCGGGCGAGCGACGCAAGATCGCGCTGTTCACCAACGTGCCCGAGCGCGCGGTGATCAGCGCGATCGACCTCGACAACATCTACAAGATCCCGGCGTGGCTGCACCAGCAGGGCCTGGACCAGATCGTGGTCGAGCAGTTGCGTCTGGAAGGCAAGGCCAGCGCCGAGGCGGATCTGGCGGAATGGCAGGCGGTGGTCGATGCCACCGAGCATCCGCAGGACGAGGTCTGCATCGCCGTGGTCGGCAAGTACATCGACCACAAGGACGCCTACAAGTCGGTGGCCGAGGCGCTGCGCCATGGCGGCATCCACCAGCGTACCCGGGTCAACCTGAAATGGGTCGAATCCGAGGATCTCGAGCGTCTGGGCGCGGCCGAGGCACTGGCCGGGGTGGATGGCGTGCTGGTGCCGGGTGGGTTCGGTGATCGCGGTTTCGAAGGCAAGGTCGCCGCCGCGCGCCATGCGCGTGAGGCCGGCATCCCCTATTTCGGTATCTGCTACGGCATGCAGGCGGCGATCGTCGATGCCGCGCGCCACGCCGCGGGGCTGGAGGGCGCCAACAGCACCGAGAACGATCGTGATTGCGCGCACCCGGTGATCGGCCTGATCACCGAATGGCGCACCTCGACGGGCGAGGTCGAACGGCGCAGCGAGGACAGCGACCTCGGCGGCAGCATGCGCCTGGGTTTGCAGTCGCAGCGCATCAAGCCCGATACCCTGGCGCACCGCCTGTACGGCCAGGACGTGGTCAGCGAGCGGCATCGCCATCGCTACGAATTCAACAACCATTACCGCAGCCGGCTGGAAGACGCCGGGCTGGTGATCTCCGCCAAGTCGATGGACGACACCCTGGTGGAAATGATCGAGTGGCCGAACCACCCGTGGTTCCTGGCCTGCCAGGCGCATCCGGAGTTCCTCTCCACCCCGCGCAAGGGCCATCCGCTGTTCATCGGCTTCATCCGCGCCGCGCGCGAATGCAAGGCCGGCGGCAAGCTGCTGCAGCAGGTGGTGGCATGAAGCGCAGCCCATCGGGAGGCAAGGCATGAACCTGTGTGGCTTCGAGATCGGCCTGGACAAGCCGCTGTTCCTGATCGCCGGCCCCTGCGTGGTCGAATCCGAACAGTTGCAGCTGGACACCGCCGGTACGCTGAAGGAAATCACCGACGCGCTGGGCATCCCGTTCATCTTCAAGTCCAGCTTCGACAAGGCCAACCGCACCTCGATCGGCTCCTTCCGCGGCCCGGGCATGGAGGAAGGCCTGCGCGTGCTGGCCGAGGTCAAGCGCCAGATCGGCGTGCCGGTGCTCACCGACGTGCACGAATACACGCCGATGGACGAAGTTGCCAGCGTGGTCGACGTGCTGCAGACACCGGCCTTCCTGGTGCGGCAGACCGACTTCATCACCCGCGTGTGCAGCGCCGGCAAGCCGGTCAACATCAAGAAGGGCCAGTTCCTCTCGCCCTGGGACATGCAGCCGGTGGTGGAGAAGGCCCGTTCCACCGGCAACCAGCAGATCATGGTCTGCGAGCGCGGCGCCAGCTTCGGCTACAACAACCTGGTCAGCGACATGCGCTCGCTGGCGGTGATGCGCAACACCGGCTGCCCGGTGGTGTTCGATGCCACCCACTCGGTACAGCTGCCGGGTGGGCAGGGCAGCGCCAGCGGCGGCCAGCGCGAGTTCGTGCCGGTACTGGCGCGCGCCGCGGTGGCGGTCGGCGTCAGCGGCGTGTTCATGGAAACCCACCCGGATCCGTCCAAGGCATTGTCGGACGGGCCCAACGCCTGGCCGCTGCCGAAGATGCGCGCCCTGCTGGAAACGCTGAAGGAACTGGATGCCGTGGCCAAGCGTGGCGGCTTCCTGGAACAGGACATGTAACTGCAGTGCCTCCAGCACGTGCTGGAGCGTGTTTGACCCTGCCCGCGCACGCCGGCCCGCACGGCCCAGCGATGCCGGCAGGATTCGGATTGGAATGAACTGACGAGAGCCTCATGACCGCAATCACCCGTATCCACGCCCGCGAAATCCTCGACTCCCGCGGCAACCCCACGCTCGAAGCCGAGGTGACCCTGGCCGATGGCAGCTTCGGCCGCGCGATGGTGCCGTCCGGCGCCTCCACCGGCACCAAGGAAGCGGTGGAGCTGCGCGATGGCGACAAGACCCGCTACCTCGGCAAGGGCGTGGGCAAGGCGGTCGAGAACGTCAACGCCACCATCGCCGATGCGCTCAAGGGCATGGATGCGTTCGACCAGCGTGGCGTGGACGCGCGCCTGATCGACCTCGACGGCACCGAGAACAAGGGCCGGCTGGGCGCCAATGCGCTGCTGGGCGTGTCGATGGCGCTGGCGCATGCCGCGGCCGCCTCGCGCCGCGAGCCGCTGTGGCAATACCTGGCGGGCATCAACGCGCCGTTCCTCGCCGAAGCGCACGGCGGGCAGGCGCGGCAGGGCGCGGTCGCGCTGCCGGTGCCGATGATGAACATCATCAATGGCGGTGCGCATGCCGACAACAACGTGGACCTGCAGGAATTCATGATCCTGCCGGTCGGCTTCGAGCGTTTTTCCGAAGCGCTGCGTGCCGGCACCGAGGTGTTCCATGCGCTGAAGTCGGTGCTCAAGGGGCGCGGCCTGTCCACCGCGGTGGGTGACGAGGGCGGCTTCGCACCGGACCTGCGCAGCAATGCCGAGGCGCTCGACACGATCATGGAAGCGATCGGCAAGGCCGGCTACAAGGCGGGCGAGGACATCCTGCTCGGCCTGGACGTGGCCTCCAGCGAGTTCCACGACAACGGCAAGTACAACCTGACCGGCGAAGGCAAGCGCTTGGGCAGCGACCAGTTCGTCGATTTCCTCGCCGGCTGGTGCGATGAGTACCCGATCGTCAGCATCGAAGACGGCATGGGCGAGCACGACTGGGATGGCTGGAAGCAGATGACCGCGAAGCTCGGCCAGCGCGTGCAACTGGTCGGCGACGACCTGTTCGTGACCAATCCGCGCATCTTCCGCCAGGGCATCGACGAGCACGTCGCCAACGCGATCCTGATCAAGGTCAACCAGATCGGCACCCTGTCCGAAACGCTGGAGGCGATCGCGATGGCCGATACCGCCGGCTACGCCGCGGTGGTCTCGCACCGCTCCGGCGAAACCGAGGACACCACCATCGCCGACATCGCCGTCGCCACCACCGCGACGCAGATCAAGACCGGCTCGCTGTGCCGCTCCGACCGCGTCGCCAAGTACAACCAGTTGCTGCGCATCGAGGAACAGCTGGGCAACGCGGCGCGTTACGCCGGCCGCGACGCTTTCGTCTCGATCAAGCGCTGAGCCGATGCGCCGCGGCGGTCCGCTGCTGCTGTTGCTGCTCCTGCTGGGCCTGCTCGCCTGGTTGCAGTACCGGTTGTGGTTCGGCGTCGGCGGCGAGTACGAAGTGCGCATGCTGCGTGCGCAGATCGAACGGCAGAAGGCGGAAAACGAAGCGCTGCAGCGACGCAACGATGCGTTGGCCGCGGAAGTGCGCGATCTCAAGGATCCATCCTCCGGTGGCGCCGCGATCGAGGAACGTGCGCGCGACGAGTTCGGTCTGATCCGCCCCGGCGAAACCTTCTACCGCGTGGTCGACGAGGCGGCGCGCAAGCCGGCGCAGGACAGCGGGGACTCACCGTGAGCCGCATGCACTGGTGCGTGATCGCCGCCGCCGGGCGCGGTGCGCGCTTCGGTGGCGAAGTGCCCAAGCAGCACCTCGAGCTGCACGGCCGCAGCCTGCTGGCGCACACCTTGCAGGCGATGCTGGGCCATCCGCGCATCGCCGGCGCGGTGGTCGCGCTGGCCGCGGATGATCGCCAGTGGCCGCATGGTGTCGAACGCCTGCACGGCAAACCGCTGCTCGGCTGCAGCGGTGGTGCCAGCCGCGCCGCGTCGGTGGCCAATGCGCTCGCCGTGCTGCCGCCGCAGGTGGCGGACGCGGACATGGTGCTGGTGCATGATGCGGCACGCCCGAACATCGCCCATGCCGACCTTGACGCGCTGTTCGCCGCGCTCGATGCCGGTGCCGAGGGTGCGATCCTCGCCGCGCCGCTGCGCGACACGCTCAAGCGCGCCGATGCCGCCGGCTGCATCGAGGCGACGCTGCCGCGCGAGGCGCTGTGGCGCGCGCTGACCCCGCAGGCGTTTCCGCGCGCGGCGCTGGCCGCGGCACTGGCCGATGCCGCCGCGCACGGCGTCGAGGTCACCGACGAAGCGATGGCGATGGAGCGGGTCGGCGCACGGGTGCAGCTGGTCGAAGGCCGCGAGGACAATCTCAAGATCACCACGCCGACGGATCTTGCCCACCTCCGATACCTGTGGTCGACACGATGAACCCGACACCTCCCAATCCGCCATTTCGCATCGGCCAGGGCTTCGACGTGCATGCCTTCGGCGCGGGCGATCATCTGATGATCGCCGGCATCCGCGTGCCGCACACGCGCGGCGTGATCGCGCACAGCGATGGCGACGTCGCCCTGCATGCGCTGTGCGACGCCATGCTTGGCGCATTGGCGCTGGGCGACATCGGCCGTCATTTCCCGCCCAGCGAGGCGCGCTGGAAGGATGCGGCCAGCATCGATTTCCTGCGCCATTGCCTTGGTCTTGCCAGCGAGCGCGGCTGGCGCGTGGGCAATTGCGACATCACCGTGATCTGCGAGACGCCGAAGATCGGTCCGCATGCACAGGCGATGCGTGAACTGCTGGCGGCGGAATTGCGCATGCCGCTGGATGCGGTCAGTCTCAAGGCCACCACCAGCGAGCGCCTGGGCTTCACCGGGCGCGGCGAGGGGATCGCCGCGCAGGCGGTGTGCCTGCTGGTGGCGCAGTGAGCGCCGCCGACAACGACGCGACCGATCCCGCCATCGAAAACGACGCGGCGCCGTGTGCGGAAGCCTGGGCCGACCTGCCGCGCGCGCATGGCGCGGGCGTTATGCGTGCGCGCATGCGCGCGCAGATGGAGGACTTTCACGTCGAGGAAATCGACGCCTTCGCGCCGTCCGGCAGCGGCGAGCATCTGTTGCTCACGGTGGAGAAGCGCGGCATGACCACCGCCTTCGCCGCGCGCGGCATCGCACGCTGGGCGGGCGTGGCGGAATCGGCGATCGGCCATGCCGGGCTCAAGGATCGGCATGCGGTGACTCGCCAGCGCTTCAGCGTGTGGTTGCCGAAGAAGCGGGCACCCGACCTCGCCACCTTCGACCAGGACGGACTGCGCGTGCTGGAGGCCCATTGGCACAGCCGCAAGTTGCCGCGCGGAGCGTTGGCCGGCAATCGTTTCGCGCTGCGCCTGCGCGCGGTGTCTGGCGATGTCGGAGCGATCGAAGACCGCTTGCGGCAGATCGCGGCGCAGGGCGTGCCCAATTATTTCGGCGAGCAGCGCTTCGGGCGCCATGGCGACAACGTGCAGCAGGCACTCGCGATGTTCGCCGGCCGCCGCGTGCGCCGCGAGGAGCGTTCGCTGCTGCTCTCCGCCGCGCGTTCGGCGCTGTTCAATGCCGTTCTCGGCGAGCGCGTGCGTCGTGGCGACTGGGATTCGGGGCTCGAAGGCGACGTGTTCATGCTCGATGGCCGGCACAGCATCTTCGGCCCGGAGCCCTTGGACGAAGCCGTGCGTGCGCGTCTGGCGAACGGGGACATCCATGCCACCGGGCCGCTGTGGGGGCGCGGCGAGCTGCGCAGCACGGGCGTGGTACAGGCCCTTGAGCAGGGCATCGCCGCGCGGCATGCGCCGCTGTGTGCCGGACTGGAAGCGGCCGGCATGCGTCAGGAGCGTCGCAGCCTGCGCCTGTGGCCACGCCATGTGCACTGGCATTGGCCGCAGCCGGATGTGCTGGAACTGGGCTTCGAGCTGCCCGCGGGGAGCTACGCCACCAGCGTGCTGCACGCATTGGGCGAGGTCGTCGACGCGCAACGCTGAAGCCCCGTCAGGCGCACGGGGCCTTGTCCACGCATGACTCAGCGCCGGGTGTCGAGCAGTACCAGCACCGCGCCGGTGCCGCCTTGCGCCGCGGGTGCGGAATGGAAGGCGAGCACGTCGCGCCGTTGGCGCAGCACGCGATCGACCAGGTTCTTCAGCACCGGCACGCCGTCGGCCGAGAAGCGCCCCTTGCCGTGGATGATGCGCACGCAGGCGGTGCCTTGCTCGCGTGCCTCGCGCAGGAACTCGCGCAGCCAGCGTTCGGCGCTGCGCGCATCGGCGCCATGCAGGTCGAGCTCGTCGCCGGCGGCGAATTCGCCGCGCGCCAGGCGCTTGAGCACGGGGGGCGGCACGTCGTCACGGCGGTGGCGCAGGGCATCGCCCGCGCCCAGCAGTTGCGCATCCAGTGCCAGGCGGAACTCCTCGCGCACCAGGGCATCGTCGCGCTCGGCCATCGCCGCGCGCGGCTTCGGCCTCGGACGCTGCGGCGGTGGCGCGCGGGCGGGCAACTCGCGCACCGGGCCGATCGCTTCGCGGAACAGGGCGGCGTCGTCATCCGGCTGCGGACGGGGCGGTTTGCGGCTCATGCCGCCACTTTAGCGCCAGCCGGCTCCGGTATCATGAGCGCTTCGAAACGAGGGAATCCATGCGCATTCTGGTGAGCAACGACGACGGGGTGGATGCCCCGGGCATCCACGTGTTGGCCGATGGCCTGCGCCAGGCCGGACACCATGTCACGGTGGTCGCGCCGGACCGTGACCGCAGCGGCGCCAGCAATTCGCTCACCCTCGATTTGCCGATCCAGGCGGTGCAGGTGGATGAGCACACCTGGCGCGTGCACGGCACGCCCACCGATTGCGTGCACCTGGCGCTGACCGGCATGTTCAACGGCCAGCCCGAGCCCGACATCGTGGTTTCCGGCATCAACAACGCGGCCAACCTCGGTGATGACGTGATCTATTCGGGCACCGTCTCGGCGGCGATGGAAGGGCGCTTCCTCGGCTTGCCGGCGGTGGCGGTGTCGCTGGTCACCCGCGATCACCAGCCACGGCATTTCGATACCGCCGCGCGCGCCGCGGTGCAGATCGTGGATCGCCTCGGCCGCGAGCCGCTGCCGGCCGACACCATCCTCAATGTCAACGTGCCGGACTGCGCCTGGGAGGAAGTGACCGGTTTCGAGGCCACGCGCCTGGGCAACCGTCATCGCGCCGAAGGCTGCGTGCCGGCGCCCGACCCGCGTGGCCGCGCCTTCTTCTGGATCGGGCCGGCCGGGCCGGAGCAGGATGCGGGCCCGGGGACCGATTTCCATGCCGTGCGCCGGCGCGCGATCTCGGTCACCCCGATCAAGGTGGATCTGACCCGCTACCAGGCGCTGGAACAGGTGGCGAGCTGGGTGCAGGGCTTCGCGCTGTGATGATTTCCCGCATGCGCCTGGATCCGGATGCGCTGGGCCTAGGGATGACCAGCCAGCGCGTGCGCGACCGCCTGATCGAGCGTCTTCGCGAGCAGGGCATCAGCGACGAACGCGTGCTGACCGCGATCCGCGCCCTGCCGCGGCATCTGTTCGTCGACGAGGCGCTGGCTGCACGCGCCTACGAGGACACCGCGCTGCCGATCGGCCACGGGCAGACCATCTCGCAGCCGTGGGTGGTGGCACGGATGACCGAGGCGGTGCTGGAAACCGCGCCGAGCACGGTGCTGGAGATTGGTACCGGTTCCGGCTACCAGGCCGCGTTGCTGGCCGCGCTGGGGCTGCAGGTGTTCACCGTCGAGCGCATCGGCGACCTGCTGCGCGGGGCGCGCAAGCGCTTCCGCCGGCTCGGCATGGAAATCCGCAGCCGGCATGATGATGGCCGTGTCGGCTGGCCCGAGGAAGCACCGTTCGACGCGATCCTGGTCACTGCCGGCGCCGCCGCGCTCGAACCAGCCCTGCTCGACCAGCTTGCGCCCGGCGGCACCCTGGTCGCGCCGGTTGCCGGCGAACTGCTGCGCCTGCGCAAGGACGCCGCAGGCAACATCGAGCAGAACTCCCTGGCACCGGTCGCCTTCGTGCCGTTGCTGCCCGGCATCATCGACGGCTGAGCGCACGATGAAACTCTTCGGTCCGATCTACGAATTCTGCCTGCGCCTGGCGCGCCATCGCCGCGCGCCGCTGTGGCTGACCCTGCTCAGTGGCGCCGAGTCGGTGATCTTCCCGGTGCCGCCGGACGTGATGCTGGCGCCCATGGCGATGGCGCAACCGCGCAAATGGTGGCGCTTCGCCCTGCTGTGCACCCTGGGCGGCGTGCTCGGCGGCCTGCTTGGCTATGCCCTCGGCCATTTCGCTCTCGACGCGATCTGGCCGTGGATGCTGAAGATGGGCTGGGATGAACCGTTCCACCGGATCCAGGCGCTGTTCCAGCGCTACGGGTTCTGGTTCGTGTTCGTGGCCGCGTTCACGCCGATTCCGTACAAGGTGTTCACCATCGCCTCGGGTGCGACCGGTGTGGGCGTCATTCCGTTCCTGCTCGGCTCGCTGATCGGGCGCGGTGCGCGCTTCTTCCTCGTCGCCGGGCTGGTGGCCTGGGGTGGGGAACGGCTGGAGGGCGCGATCCGTCGCTACGTCGAATGGCTCGGTTGGGCGGTGGCCGTGGTGGTCGCGGTGGCGATCGCCTGGCTGCAACTGCGTGGCGCTTGATGCGACGTTGCGGATGGCTCGGTTAAGGTATGCAAAAAGCACAAGGATCCGGTCGCAGATGAATCGCCGCAACGGCTTGCTTACGCCCGTCATCATCGCCTTCGCCGCTTGCGCACTGGCTGCCTGCAGCTCCAGCGTGGTGCGCACCAGTGGCGCTGGCGGTACCGCACCCGCCAGCAAGCCGGCACCGCGCGTGTCGCAGCCCAAGTACGGCGCGAGCTACGTGGTGCAGCGCGGCGACACGGTGTATCGCATCGCCACCAACAACGGCATCACGCCGCTGGATCTGGCGCTGTGGAACAACATCTCGCCGCCGTACACCATCTACCCGGGGCAACGCCTGCGCCTGTATCCGGGCGGCCGCACGGCCGCCGCCACGACACCCTCGCGGCCCGCGACCAGCACCCCCGCGCCGCGCCCGAGCACGCCGGCTCCGGCGCCCGCCTCGCGCCTGAGCTGGCGCTGGCCGGCCGATGGCGCGATCCTCTCGACCTACCTCGCCGGTGATTCCACCCGTCAAGGCATCGACATCGCCGGCAACGGCGGCGAGCCGGTGCGTGCCGCCGCCGACGGCACCGTGGTCTATTCCGGGTCCGGCCTGGTCGGCTATGGCGAACTCATCATCATCAAGCACGACGAGCAATGGCTCTCCGCCTATGGCCACAACCGCCGCCGACTGGTCAGCGAAGGCGCGGTGGTCAAGGCCGGCCAGCAGATCGGCGAACTCGGCAGCACCGGCGCACCGCGCAACATGCTGCACTTCGAGATCCGCCTCAACGGCAAGCCGGTCGATCCGCAGCTGTATCTGCCCAGGCGCTGATTGCCGCCGAGGTACTCCGGCCACATCAGTGTTCGGATCGGGCCAGGGTTTTCGCGGGAGGTGCCATGGCGTTCAATGAAGAACAACGCGAGGCGGCGATGCAGGCCATGCGCCTCCAGCAGCAGGCCGAGCGGGAGCGGATTGATCGCGCGAATGCGTGGAAGCGCGGCCCGTCACGTGGCCAGTCAACGGCGTACCGACGCGGCTTTGCACTGGGCTTCATTGCCTGCGCAGTGGTTTCAGCACTGCTCGCGCGTCACTACGCCCTCTCCAGCTTCATGCTTGCCGTGGTGATGCCATCGGCACTGGCAGGCGGTGCCTTGGCTGGCTGGCTGGCCGAGAGGCGGCGCAGGGTCTGACGGCTTGATCGAAGTGCCGCGGGCCGCGCTCAGGGCGTGCCACCGAGCAGGAAACCGGCTGCAACCTTGCGCCCTTCGCCGGCGAGCACATTGAAGGTGCGTGCGGCCGAGGCATTGGTCATGCATTCGATGCCGATGCCGCGGCCGAGGCAGGCGGCGATCACCTCGGAGGCGGGGAAGGCCTGCACTGCGCCGACGCCGAGCAGGATCACGTCCGGCTGCAGCGCGAGCAGCGGTTCGATTGCCGCGGCGTCCAGCTCGGCCAGTCGGCGTGGCGGCCAATCCTCGATCAGGCGCTCGGGGGTGAGGATGAAGCTCGACTCCAGCCGGGTGTCGTTGACCAGCGCCCAGTCGCCATCGGCGCCGCGCAGGACGAAGTCGAAATCCGGCAGTTCCTGCACCAGTTGCATGCCGCTCAGGCCCGGGGCAGCACGATGCGCCGCTTGTCACGCGAAGGGCGGAAGAACACCGCGACATGGCCGATGCGCTGCACCAGCGCGGCACTGCTGCGCTCGCCGAGGGCAGCGATCAGCGCATCGCGCGCGGCGCGGTCTTCGGCGGCGATGCGCACCTTGACCAGTTCATGATCCTCGAGCAGCTGCTCGAACTCGGCCAGCAGCCCGTCACCGAGCCCCTTGCCACCCACCTGCAGCAATGGCTTGAGCTCGTGCGCCTGGCCGCGCAGGAATCGGGACTGGGCGGTGGTCAGGGCGATGGCGCTCATGGATGGGGGCGGGAAAGCGTGCGGACAGGGGCGCAGGGTATCATGCAGGCCCGCCCGATCCTGCGCATCGCGCCCGCATGGCCCGCAGCAAATCCAGCCAGCGCTGGCTCAAGGAGCACTTTTCCGACCCTTACGTCAAGAAGGCGCAGGCAGCCGGGCTGCGCTCGCGCGCGGTGTTCAAGCTGGAGGAAATCCTCGAACGCGACCGCCTGCTCAAGCCGGGCATGGTGGTGGTCGATCTCGGCGCCGCGCCGGGCGGCTGGTCGCAATGGGTGCGCGAGCGCCTCGGCGACAGCGGCCGGGTCATCGCCAACGACATCCTGGAGATGCCGCCGCTGGCCGGCGTGGAGTTCCTTCATGGGGATTTCAGGGAAGATGACGTCTTATCGGAGCTGAAAACCATGCTGGATGGCGACGAGGTCGACCTTGTCTTGTCCGACATGGCCCCCAATATGAGTGGTGTGGATGCGGTCGACCAGGCCCGCGCGATGTACCTGTCCGAGTTGGCGATGGAATTCGCCGACGAGCACCTGCGGACCGGCGGCGCGTTCCTGATCAAGCTGTTCCAGGGCGTGGGCTTCGATGACTATGTCCGTGAACTGCGCCGCCGCTATGCCAAGCTGGCGATCCGCAAGCCCGCGGCATCGCGCCCGCGTTCCAACGAGGTCTATGCGCTGGCCCAGGGCAAGCTGGCGCGGATGAAGTGACGTGTTGACCGATTGCCCGGAGATCCCATGAAAGACCTGATGAAGAACATGCTGCTCTGGGTCACTGTCGCCATCGTGCTGATGATGGTGTTCCAGAGTTTCAGCCCGCGCCCCGAAGGCCAGGCCGCCGGCGGCAGCGTGCTGTATTCGGAATTCGTCCAGGCCGTGCGCGAGGATCGCATCCGCAAGGTGGACATCGGCGAGGATGGCCGCAGCATCCGCTTCGAGCGCAAGGACAATACCCGCGGCAGCACCATCGCCCCGCGCGATGACCGGCTGATGGACGACCTGATCAACCACAAGGTCGAAATCCGCCAGGAGCCGGCTTCGTCCGGACGCGGCATCCTGCTCAGCCTGCTGCTGAACCTGCTGCCGATCGCGCTGATCATCGGCTTCTGGTTCTTCATGATGCGGCAGATGCAGCAGGGCGGCAGCAAGGGTGCGATGTCGTTCGGCAAATCGCGGGCCAAGCTGCTCTCCGACGATCAGGTGAAGGTGACGTTCGCCGATGTCGCCGGCTGCGACGAGGCCAAGGAGGAAGTCTCCGAACTGGTCGAGTTCCTGCGCGATCCTTCGCGCTTCCAGCGCCTGGGCGGCAAGATCCCGCGCGGCGTGCTGATGGTCGGCCCGCCGGGTACCGGCAAGACGCTGCTGGCCAAGGCGATTGCCGGCGAGGCCAAGGTGCCGTTCTTCTCGATCTCCGGCTCAGATTTCGTCGAAATGTTCGTCGGCGTCGGTGCCAGCCGCGTGCGCGACATGTTCGAGCAGGCCAAGAAGCAGGCGCCGTGCATCATCTTCATCGACGAGATCGACGCGGTCGGCCGCCATCGCGGCGCCGGCCTTGGCGGCGGTCATGACGAGCGCGAGCAGACCCTGAACCAGTTGCTGGTGGAAATGGACGGCTTCGAGGGTGGCGAGGGCGTGATCGTGATCGCCGCCACCAACCGCCCCGACGTGCTCGACCCGGCATTGCTGCGCCCGGGCCGCTTCGACCGCCAGGTGGTGGTGGGTCTGCCCGACGTCAAGGGCCGCGCGGAAATCCTGCGCGTGCACATGCGCAAGGTGCCGCTGGCCGATGACGTCGAGCCGATGATCGTGGCCCGTGGCACGCCCGGCTTCTCCGGCGCGGACCTTGCCAATCTGGTCAACGAGGCCGCGCTGTTCGCCGCGCGCGACAATGCCAAGTCGGTGCGCATGGATCATTTCGACCGCGCCCGCGACAAGATCCTGATGGGCGCCGAGCGCCGCTCGCTGGCGATGAGCGAGGAGGAAAAGACCCTCACCGCCTACCACGAGGCGGGGCATGCCATCGTCGGGCGCATGGTTCCCGAGCATGACCCGGTGTACAAGGTCACCATCATTCCGCGCGGTCGCGCGCTCGGCGTCACCATGTACCTGCCCGAGGGCGACAAGTATTCGCTGAACAAGGTGGCGATCGAATCGCAACTTGCCTCGCTGTACGGCGGCCGCGTGGCCGAGGAACTGATCTTCGGCGCCGACAAGGTCACCACCGGGGCCTCCAACGACATCGAGCGCGCGACCAAGATGGCGCGCAACATGGTCACCAAGTGGGGCCTGTCCGACGAGCTGGGGCCGATCACCTATGCCGAGGACGAGGAAGAAGTGTTCCTCGGCCGCTCGGTGTCGCAGACCAAGCATGTTTCGGACGAAACCGCGCGCAAGATCGACGTGGTGGTGCGCGGCATCCTCGACCGCGCCTACGCACGCAGCACGCAGATCCTGACCGAGCATCTGGACAAGCTGCACGCGATGGCCAAGCTGCTGCTGAAGTACGAGACCATCGACGGTCCGCAGATCGACGCGATCATGGAAGGCCGCGACCCGCCGCCGCCGGCGGGCTGGTCGCCGGGTGGCCCGGCCACCGAGGAGCCGAAGACGATCAACCTCGGCGGCGTCGAAGCGCCGAGCACCTGAGTCACCACGCCCCGCCGGCCTGCGGCGGGGCGTTTTCATCGACACGCCCCGCGATGTCGCCGGGCGTGCAGGCTGCGCGCCTGCATCCGCACGGGCACTTCGCCGGGCGAAGGCGGGTATCGTGACCGCTCCCCCGATGGTGACGTGCCGATGTTCGATACCACTCCGCAGATCGATTGCGCCGGGCGCATGCTGGCGCTGGACCGGTGCCGGGTGATGGGCATCGTCAACGTGACCCCGGATTCGTTCTCCGACGGTGGCGTGCACGATTCGTTGCAGGCAGCGCTCGAGCATGCCCTGAGGCTGGTGGAAGAGGGCGCCGACATCCTCGACATCGGCGGCGAATCGACGCGCCCCGGTGCCGGCGAGGTGCCGCTGGAGGAGGAGCTGGGGCGGGTGATCCCGTTGATCGAAGCACTGGCGCCGCAAGTGTCGGTGCCGATCAGCATCGACACGTCCAAGCCCGAGGTGATGCGCGCCGCGGTCGTCGCCGGCGCGGGCATGATCAACGACGTGTACGCCCTGCGCCGCGAAGGCGCGTTGCAGGCTGCCGCGGAACTGGGCGTGCCGGTGGTGCTGATGCACATGCTGGGCGAGCCGCGCAGCATGCAGGACGATCCGCGCTACGACGACGTGCTGGCCGAGGTGCATCGCTTCCTCGCCGAGCGCATCTTTGCCTGCGAAATGGCCGGCATCGAGCGACGTCGGATCATCGTCGATCCGGGCTTCGGCTTCGGCAAGACCGCGGCACACAACCTGCAACTGCTGGCCGGCCTCTCGCGCCTGGGTGAACTTGGCGTGCCGCTGCTGGCCGGGCTGTCGCGCAAGAAGACCCTGGGCGAACTCACCGGCCGCACGCGGCCTGCCGAGCGCGTGCATGCCTCGGTGGCCGCGCATCTGATCGCCGCCCAACGCGGCGCACGCATCGTGCGCGTGCACGATGTCGCCGTCACCGTGGATGCGCTCAAGGTGTGGCAGGCCGTGCAGGCAGTGCCCGCGCCGAGGGCAGCGGCGAGCGCCGGCATCGAGTGGCCCGTGGATGAGGACTGAGCCGCGCGGCCTGCGCGACGGCTTGGGTACACTCGCCGGACTGTCCTGCCGGAATCGACGATGAGCGCCAGCCCGCAACTGCTGATCACCTTCGGCCTGTACCTGCTGGCGATGATCGGCATCGGCCTGTTCGCCTGGTGGCGCACGCGCAATTTCGACGACTACATCCTTGGCGGACGCTCGCTGGGCAGCTACGTGACGGCGATGGCTGCCGGCGCTTCGGACATGAGCGGCTGGCTGCTGATGGGCCTGCCCGGGGCGATCTTCCTGAGCGGCCTGTCCGAAGCGTGGATCGCGGTCGGCCTGCTGATCGGTGCCTGGCTGAACTGGCGCTTCGTTGCCGGGCCGCTGCGCCTGTACACCGAGCGCAGTGCCGATGCCCTGACCCTGCCGGACTACTTCACCACCCGCTTCGGCGAGGGCGGCAAGCTGCTGCGGGTGATCGCCGCGCTGGTGATCCTGGTGTTCTTCGCGGTGTACGCCGCCAGCGGCATCGTCGCCGGTGCGCGGCTGTTCGAAAGCGTGTTCGGCCTGCCGTATGCACAGGCGCTGTGGTGGGGCGCGGCGGCGACCATAGCCTACACCTTCATCGGCGGCTTCCTCGCGGTGAGCTGGACCGACACGGTGCAGGCGACGTTGATGATCTTTGCCCTGATCCTGACCCCGGTGGTGGTGATGCTGGCCTTGGGCGGGCCGCAAGCGAGCCTGGCGCTGGTCGCGGCCAGCGATCCGCACAAGCTGTCCTGGGTCGGCAGTGGCGGCATGATCGCGGTGATCTCGGCGCTGGCCTGGGGCCTGGGCTATTTCGGTCAGCCGCACATCCTCGCCCGCTTCATGGCCGCCGACAGCGTGCGCACCATTCCGCGCGCGCGCCGCATCGGCATGACCTGGATGCTGCTGTGCCTGACCGGCGCGGTCGGCGTGGGCCTGTTCGGCGCGGCCTGGTTCCAGGCCCATCCGGAACTGGCGGCGGCGGTCCAGGCCAACCCCGAGCGCGTGTTCATCCAGCTGGCCGAATTGCTGTTCAACCCGTGGATCGCCGGCGTGCTGCTGTCGGCAATCCTCGCCGCGGTGATGAGCACGCTGTCGGCGCAGTTGCTGGTCTGCTCCAGCGCCTTGACCGAGGACTTCTATCGCGGTTTCGTGCGCCCGCGCGCCGGCGAGCGCGAGCTGGTCTGGGTCGGGCGGCTGATGGTGGCGCTGGTGGCACTGGTGGCGATCTTCATCGCGCGTGATCCCGAAAGCCGGGTGCTGGGTCTGGTCAGCTATGCCTGGGCCGGGTTCGGTGCGGCATTCGGCCCGGTGGTGCTGCTGTCGTTGTTCTGGCGGCGGATGAATGGCTGGGGCGCGCTGGCCGGCATCCTCGCCGGTGCGGCCACGGTGATCGCATGGAAGGAGCTGGCCGGCAGCGGGTTGTACGAGATCGTGCCCGGTTTCATCGCCGGCACCGTCGCCGCCATCGCGGTCAGCCTGGCCACGCGCGCGCCCTCGGCCGAGGTCGAGGCGGTCCACCAGGCGGTGCATGCGGAGCTGCGCCAGAGCGGATACTGAACATGCGTGCCGAGGCCCGCCCGCCGGCGATCGCGCTGATGGGCCCGACCGCTTCGGGCAAAACCGCATGGGCGCTGGAACTGGCCGAGCGCCTGCATGGCGAAATCATCAGCGTGGACTCCGCGTTGATCTACAAGCGGCTGGACATCGGTGCGGCCAAGCCCGATGCCGCCGAGCGCGCACGCGCACCGCACCACCTGATCGACCTGCGCGAGCCGTGGCAGACCTATTCCGCCGTCGAGTTCGCCGCGGACGCACGGCGCGCGATCGACGGCATCCTTGCCCGCAGTCGCGTGCCGATCCTGGCTGGCGGCACCGGCCTCTATTTCCACGCCCTGCTGCACGGCCTTGCGCCGATGCCCGAGGCCGATCCCGTGCTGCGTGCGGCGTTGGCCGAGCGTGCCGCGCGCGAGGGCTGGCCGGCGCTGCACGCGGAACTGGCGCGGGTCGATCCCGAGGCGGCGGCACGCATCCATGCCACCGATCCGCAGCGCATCCAGCGTGCGCTGGAGGTCTGGCATGTCAGCGGCAAGCCGATCTCGCATTGGCAGCGCCAAGGTGCCGGGCGCGTGCGCTTGCCGGTGCGTGTGCTCAAGCTGGTGCTGGCACCGGCCCGGCGCGAGGACTTGCACGAGCGCATCGAGCGGCGTTTCGATGCCATGCTCGCCGCGGGCTTCCTTGACGAAGTGCGCGCGCTGCGTGCGTTGCCGCAGTTGCGCGGGCATCCGGCCCCGCTGGACTTGCCGGCGCTGCGCGCGGTCGGCTATCGCCAGGCGTGGCAGCACCTGGATGGCGATTGCGATGCCGCGCAGTTCCGCGCGCGCGCGATCGCCGCGACGCGGCAGCTGGCCAAGCGCCAGCTGACCTGGCTGCGCGGGCGGCATGATGCGCTGTGGTTCGACCCCGCCACGCAGGCCGATGCGCTGCGCGCAGCGGTCGCGCGCTTCATCTGAGCACCATTCGCGCGGAAGCGGCTGCGCGAGGGGTGCCGGCGCGTGTAAACTGACAGGTCCGGCCGGGGTGCCGGTGTGCAAGCCTTCAGAACAACAACAAACAAGAAGAATAGGGGAGTGTGACGTGTCCAAAGCCCAAACCTTGCAGGATCCTTTCCTCAATGCGCTGCGCCGCGAGCGGGTGCCGGTGTCGATCTACCTGGTCAACGGCATCAAGCTGCAGGGCACCATCGAATCCTTCGACCAGTTCGTGGTCCTGCTGCGCAATACCGTGAGCCAGATGGTGTACAAGCACGCCATTTCCACCGTGGTGCCGGCGCGCAACGTGCGCGTGGGGCCGGGTGGGCCGCATCTGCAGGCGCGCGAGGGCGAGAGTGCCGAAAGCGCGGAGCCGGCGGAAGCTTGATCGCGCACGCCACCGGGCCCGTCATCGATCGCCGCGGCGTGGGGCGCTGAGCGGTGGAGCTGTTCGATCGTTCCAAACGCGGTGAAAACGCATTGCTGATCCAGCCCCATGCCGGCGGTGGCGCCGACGAGGAGGCGATGGCGGAGTTCACCGAGCTGGCGCGCTCGGCGGGTGCGCGCGTGTTGCACCTGGCCACCGCGCGCATCGACCGGCCCAATCCGGCGACCCTGATCGGCAGCGGCAAGCTGGAGGAAATCAAGGCCACCGCCGATGCATTGGAGGCGGACCTGGTGCTGGTCAACCATGCCCTGTCCCCGGTGCAGGAGCGCAACCTGGAGAAGGTGCTGGAGCGGCGCGTGGTCGATCGCACCGGCCTGATCCTCGACATTTTCGCCCAGCGTGCGCAGTCGCATGAGGGCAAGCTGCAGGTCGAACTGGCGCAACTGCGCCACCTGGCCACCCGCCTGGTGCGCGGATGGACCCACCTGGAGCGCCAGCGCGGCGGTGCCATCGGCCTGCGCGGGCCGGGTGAAACCCAGCTCGAAACCGACCGCCGCCTGCTGCAGAAGCGGGTCGAGCAATTGCAGAAACGGCTGGACAAGGTGGAAGTGCAGCGCGGGCAGATGCGCCGTGCGCGGGTGCGCAGCGACCTGCCGCGGGTGGCCCTGGTCGGTTATACCAATGCCGGCAAGTCCACCCTGTTCAATGCCCTGACCGGGGCCGGCGCCTATGCCGCCGACCAGCTGTTCGCCACCCTCGACCCGACCGTGCGCCGGATCGACGTGCCGGGCGGGCATGCGCTGCTGGCCGATACCGTCGGATTCGTGCGCGACCTGCCGCATGAACTGGTTGCCGCGTTCCGCTCCACCCTGTCCGAGGCGCGCGAGGCCGACCTGCTGCTGCATGTGGTCGATGCCGCCGACGGCCTGCGCGAGGAGCGCATCGGCCAGGTCGACGAGGTGCTGGAGGCGGTGGGCGCGGGCGACCTGCCGCAGGTGCTGGTGTACAACAAGATCGATCGACTGGAGGGCGCGCTGCCGCGTTTCGAACGTGGCGAGGACACGCGGCCACGGGCCTGGGTGTCGGCGCGCGACGGCCTGGGCATCGACATCCTGCGCGAGGGCCTGGCCCAGGTGCTCGGCATGCAGCGCATGCTCGCCAGCATCCGCCTGCCGAGCACCGCCGCGCGCCTGCGTTCGCGGCTGCATGAACTCGGCGCGATTCGCGCCGAAGCGCATGACGAGGACGGCTGGCGGCTGGACATCGACCTGCCCGAATCCGACCTGCGGCGCCTGCTCAACGAGCCCGGTGCCGAAGCCCTGCGCGAACTCTTGCCCGCGGCGGAAAACGACCCCATGTAAGGGATTCGTCCGCCAGCGGCGGCGCCGAGCGCAACGCGCGATGGCGGCGAGCGGCTAGAATCCCCGATCCCATCCCATGCCGCGCAAGCGGCCCAGACGGAGCAGGCATGGCCTGGAACAAACCCGGCAACGGCAATCACGAACCCCCGACCCCGCGTGGCCGCGGCCCGCGTGGCGGTGGCCCACTGGACGGCGTGCTGGAGCAGATGCGTGGCCTGTTCGATGGCGGCAACCCGCTGCGCTGGATCCCGCTGGCGATCGCGCTGTGGCTGGCGTATTCGAGCTTCGTGCTGGTCGGCGAACAGCAGCGCGGCGTGGTCCTGCGCTTGGGCCAGTTCGCGCGGGTGATGCAGCCGGGCCCGAACTTCAAGTTGCCGTGGCCGGTGGAGACGGTGACCAAGATCGATGCCACCACGGTGCAGTCCTATACCAATACCGTGCCGGTGCTGACCCGCGACGAAAACATCGTCAACGTGTCCTTCAACGTGCAGTACCGGGTCGGCGACCCGCGCCTGTACCTGTACGGCACCCAAGGCGCGCGCGAGATGCTGGAGCAGATCGCGATCAGCACCGTGCGCGAGCAGATCGGCCGTGCCAACCTGGACACCGCGCTGAACGCGCGTGGCCCGCTCTCCAGCGCCGCGCAGAATGCGTTGCAGGCCTCGCTCGATGCCTACCGCACGGGCCTCGTGGTGACCGAGGTCAACCTGCAGGACGCGCGTCCGCCGGAGGAGGTCAAGCCGGCCTTCGACGAGGTCAACAGCGCGCAGCAGATGAACGAGCGGCTGATCAACGAAGCGCGCGCCTACGCGGCCAAGATCGTGCCCGAGGCGCGAGGCGAGGCCGCGCGCATCCTGGCCGGCGCCGAAGGCCACAAGACCGCGGCGATCGCGCGCGCCACCGGTGACGCCGAGCGCTTCAACCTGCTGGTTGGTGCCTACCAGTCGGCACCGGAAGTCACCCGCAAGCGGCTGTGGCTGGAGACGCTGGAGCAGGTGCTGGGCGAGAACCGCAAGGTGGTCGGCGGCGACGGCCGCCAGCTGATCTACGTGCCGATGAGCGGGCAGGGCACCGCCGCCGCGGGTCCCTCGGCGCAGTTGCCGCTGGCGCCGCCGCAGGTGGTGGCACCGGAGGCCGACATCCCCGCCGCGAACGATGCCCGCGCGCCACGCCCTGGCCGCGAACCCCGGCAATAAGGAGCCGCGCCGATGAATCGACTGACCCTCATCCTGCCCGTGATCGTCGTCGCCCTGCTGCTGGCGATGGGCTCGTTCTACATCGTGCGCGAAGGCCATACCGGGGTGGTGTTCAACCTCGGCCGCGTGGCCCGCGCCGACATCACCCCCGGCCTGCACTTCAAGATCCCGCTGATCGAGCGCGTGGTGATCTTCGATCGCCGGCTGAAGGCCAACGTGTTCTCGCCCGAGCGTTCGCTGACCTCCGAGCGCAAGGACGTCAGCGTCGACTTCGTCGCCATCGGCTACGTCAGCGATTCGGCCGCGTTCTACCGCGCCACGCTGGGCGATCCCAGCCGCGCCAGCGAGCGCCTGGAGCCGATCATCAAGAACTCGCTGCGCAACGAGATCAACTCGCGCACCCTGACCCAGCTGGTGTCCGGCGCGCGCGCCGAGCTGAGCGAAAAGCAGTTGCCGGCGATCAATGCCGCGGCCAACACGTTGGGCATGCACATCGTCGACATCCGCCTCAAGCAGATCGACCTGCCCACCGACAGCGACGTGATCGGCCAAGTTTACGAGCGCATGCGCGCCGAGCGCCGCCAGGTGGCCAGCCGCCTGCGCGCCGAGGGCGAGGAGCAGGCGCGTGCGATCCGCGGTGACGCCGAGCGCCAGCAGACGGTGCTGCTGGCCGAGGCCGAACGCGATGCGCAGAAGCTGCGTGGTGAGGGCGATGCCGAGGCGACGCGGCTGTATGCGCAGGCGGCCAGCCGCGATCCGGCGTTCTTCGCCTTCCAGCGCAGCCTGGAGGCCTATCGCAGCTCGTTCAAGGACGGCGATGCGGTGATCGTGCTGGAGCGCAACGACCCGTTCCTGCAATACATGCGCAACGACCGCTGATGCGCGTGGCGTGCTGGCATTCGATGGCCGGCACCGGTATCATTTCGAAAAGCCGGCAGGGGCCCACCCCGCCGGCTTTTTCCGCGTCTGGACCGGTGCGCGTGCCCCATTTCCGGCTGCCGCGGGCGGCGTGAACGAAGTCAACGGAGAAGGTCATGGGTCAGTCGGTGGTGGTGTTGGGCGCCCAGTGGGGCGATGAGGGCAAGGGCAAGATCGTCGATCTGCTGACCCAGGACATCGGCGCGGTGGTGCGCTTCCAGGGCGGCCACAATGCCGGCCACACGCTGGTCATCGGCGGCCACAAGACCGTGCTGCACCTGATCCCGTCCGGCATCCTGCGCGAGGACGCGCTGTGCCTGATCGGCAATGGCGTGGTGCTGCATCCGGGCGCACTGCAGAAGGAGATCGCCGAACTGGAAGCCAACGGCGTGGAGGTGCGCTCGCGGCTGAAGATCAGCCCGGCGACGCCGCTGATCATGCCGTACCACATCGCCCTCGACCAGGCGCGCGAGAAGGCCGCCGGCGGCAAGGCGATCGGCACCACCGGGCGCGGCATCGGCCCGGCCTACGAGGACAAGGTGGCGCGCCGCGGCATCCGCATCGCCGACCTGCATTACCCGGACGAGCTGGCCGACAAGCTGCGCAGCGCGCTGGATTACCACAACTTCGTGCTGACCAAGTACCTGGGCGTGGAGGCGGTGGACTTCCAGCAGACGCTGGATGAGGCGCTGGCCTTCGGCGAATACGTCGAGCCGATGAAGGCGGATGTCGCCGGCATCCTGCACGAGCTGCGCCGGCAGGGCAAACGCGTGCTGTTCGAGGGCGCGCAGGGCTCGCTGCTGGACATCGACCACGGCACCTACCCTTACGTCACCTCGTCCAACACCACGGTCGGCGGCGCCTATGCCGGCACCGGCGTGGGTGCGGACGCGATCGACTACGTGCTCGGCATCGCCAAGGCCTATGCCACGCGCGTGGGCAGTGGTCCGTTCCCCACCGAACTGCACGACGACATCGGCCAGGGCCTGCGTGACCGCGGCCAGGAATACGGTGCCACCACCGGTCGCCCGCGGCGCTGCGGCTGGATGGACATCGTCGCGCTCAAGCGCGCGGTGGCGATCAACGGCATCACCGGGCTGTGCATCACCAAGCTGGACGTGCTCGACGGCATGGACACGCTGAAGATGTGCATCGCCTACGAGTACCGCGGCAAGCGCACCGAATATTCGCCGCTGGATGCCACCGGCTGGGAGGAATGCACCCCGGTGTACCTCGAGTTCCCGGGCTGGAAGGAATCGACCGCCGGCATCACCGAGTGGGACAAGCTGCCGCCGGCGGCGCGTGCCTATCTGCGCGCGCTGGAGGAGCTTGCCGGCTGCCGCTTGGCGATCGTGTCGACCGGCCCCGACCGCGACGACAACATCGTGCTGCACGAGCCGTTCGACAGCACCCCCTGAACCCGCCCGGGGCGCGCATGGCGCCTGCGCCCCGTCGCTTCAGCCGCCAACTTCCAGCGCCGCGGCGTGTGCGGCCAGCACCGGCGACAGCCAGCCATGCGAGCCGATCTGCACGAAGCCGGCGCGCCTGAAGCGTTGCCGGTACCAGCGTGCCGGCCGCGCATGGAAGCCGTCCTCGTCGCCGATCGCCTGGTCTTCGGCGCAGAAGGTTTCCAGCCACGCCACGCCCGCGCACAGTTCGGCAAGGCCGGGCAGGCCGCGGCGGATCTCGCCATCATCGAGGTAATGCAGCACATCGCTGCAGATCAGCAGGTCGACCGGCGGACACGGGCGCAGGTACTCGAAATCCGCGAAGCGGGCGAAATGCAGACCGCGGCTGCGGCCATAACGCCGCACCGCGTACTCGCTGCTGTCGAAGCCGAGATAGTGCGCCTTCGGCCGCAGCTTGCGCAGCGGTGCGCGCCACGCGCCCTCGCCGCAACCGATGTCGAGCACGCTGCGCAGCGGGCGCTCGAGGTGGTATTCGGCCATCGCCACCGCCAGCGCGACCTTGCGCCCCAGGCGGCGCGCATCGTGCAGGCCTTCGCGCCGGTACCAGCGGTCGAAATATTCGCGGTCATAGGTCTTTGCATCCATGCATGGCATCCTAGCGGGATTGGATCGGAGTGCCCCATGTATCTGTGGTTGAAGACGTTTCACCTGGTGTTCGTGATCGCGTGGATGGCGGTGCTGTTCTACCTGCCGCGCATCCTGGTCAATCTTGCCGAGGCCGGTGACGAGCCGGCGGTGCGCGCGCGCCTGCTGCTGATGGGCCGGCGCCTGGCGCGTTTCGGCCAGGTCATGTTCGGCATCATGTTCCTGCTCGGTGCCTGGATGTGGCTGGGCTACGGCATCGGTGGTGGCTGGCTGCATGCCAAGCTGCTGCTGGTGACGCTGCTGTTCGTCTATGGCATCCTGATCGGACGTTGGTTGAAAGGTGCCGCGGACGGGCGTGCGCTGCCCTCGGCCACGGCGATGCGCTGGATCAACGAGCTGCCGCTGCTGGCGCTGGTGCCGATCGTCTGGCTGGTGCTGGCCAAGCCGTTCTGAGGCTGTCGCTCACGGCCGCCGCCGCGGCGTCTTCTGCTGCTTGCGGTGCACGTCATGCACCGCATAGCCGAGGTCGCGGTCGGGCAGGTCGAACCAGTGCGGATGGGCCAGCGTGCGGCGGGTGTCGTCCAGACCGCTTTGCCAGTGCGTGTTCATCGGGATCATGCCGAAGGCATAGTCCTTGAATTGCTGCTCGTGCGGCTGCGCCTGGTAGATCAGGTGGATGATGTTGACCACGCGATCGTCCAGCCACGGGCCGAGCGTGTCCTGCAATTCGTCCGGCAGGCGTTGCTCCGGCAGCAGTTCGATCAGCTCGTTGAGCGCGGTGCGCAGGCGCTGGGTGCGCGCCACGGTATCGGTGCCGTGGCGGGTGCGGCTGGAGAACTGGATGTCCTTGGCCCGTTCCAGCACATCCATCATGGTTCTGGGTGCGGCGCCGCGGGCGCTCCACAGGTCGACCTGGAAGGCGAGGGTGTCCTCGCGCGGCCACTCGTCGAGGATGTGCTCCAGCGGCGTGTTGGAGACGATGCCGCCATCCCAGTACAGGCGGCCCTCGATCTCCACCGGCGCGAACGCCGGCGGCAACGCGGCCGAGGCCATGATGTGCTCGGGGCCGATGCGCGTTTCGCGGCTGTCGAAATAACGGAAGTTGCCACTGGCCACATCGGTCACGCCGACGGTCAGGCGTGCCTCGCGGTCATCGTTGATGCGATCGAAGTCGACCAGACGCGCCAGCGTCGCCAGCAGTGGCGTGGTGTCGTAGAAGCTGGTCGCCTGCGCGCTGCCATCGCCGAACAGGAACGGCGAGAACGGCCACGGCTGGAAGAAGCCGCGCTGGCCCTGCCACAGCGCGGCCAGTGCGCTCATCGCCGCGGCCCAGGTTTCCAGCGCCGGGGACGCCGCCGGTGCCGCGACGATCGCGCTGCGCACCGCGGTGGCCGGCAACGAGGCGAGGCCGGCCGGCTCGCACACGGTTTCCCAGAACTCGCGCAGACGCTCCACCCGCCGTTCGGGCGGGTTGCCGGCGATGATCGCCGCATTGATCGCGCCGATCGAGATGCCGGCATACCAGTTGGGGCGAATGCCGGCTTCATTGAGCGCCTGGTACACCCCGCACTGGTAGGCACCGAGCGCGCCACCACCCTGCAGCACCAGCGCCACCGCCGGGTAGCGGGCGATGCGTTCGCGCAATGCGGCGCTGGCCTCAGCCATGCGTGGGCGGCCTCATGCTGCGGGCGGGGCGACCGTGGATTTCCACTCAGCGCATGTGCCAGCCGTGGCTGACGGTGAGGCTCTGCCCGGTCAGCGCATTGGTTTCGAACGCGGCGAGGAACAGCGCCACGTTGGCGACGTCATCCAGCGTGGTGAACTCATGGTCGACGGTGTTCTTCAGCATGATGGTCTTGATCACCTCGTCCTCGCTGATGCCGAACTCCTGCGCCTGCTCCGGGATCTGCTTCTCCACCAGCGGCGTGCGCACGAAACCCGGGCAGATCACGTTGGCGCGGATGCCGAGTGCGCCGCCTTCCTTGGCCACCGTGCGCGCCAGGCCGAGCAGGCCGTGCTTGGCGGTGACGTAGGGCGCCTTCAGCGGCGAGGCTTCCAGCGAATGCACGCTGCCCATGTAGATGATCGCGCCGGGACTGCCGCGCCGCTCCATGTCGCGCATCGCCTCGCGCGTGGTGAGGAAGGCGCCATCGCAATGGATCGCCAGCATCTTCTTCCAGTCGGCCAGCGAAAAATCGGTGATCTTGTTGATGATCTGGATGCCGGCATTGGACACCAGCACGTCGATCCGGCCGTAGCGTTCGATCGCCCTGGCGAAGCCGTCGCTCACCTGCGCTTCGTCGGTGACATCCATCGCCACCGCCAGCGCCTCGCCGCCGGCGCTGCGGATCGCCTCGGCGACCGCTTCAGCCGCATCCAGCTTGAGGTCGGCGATGACCACCTTGCCACCGGCCTCGGCATAGACCTCGGCGATGCGCTTGCCGATGCCGCTTGCCGCGCCGGTAACCAGGCAGACCTTGCCTTGCAGATCGATGTTCGTCATGGGGATGCTCCTGTCAGCGGGTGCGGGGCAGCCAATGCGGCCGCCGGATCATGCCCATCTTCGCAAACGCGCCCGTCGCCGCACATTGCCCGAAAGGACGGGGGCAGGCGATCGGCTGGATGCCGCTTCGCCTGTCAGGCTCGAATTCAGCGTTTGACGCCGTCGGCGAAGCGCGCCGGGTCCGGCAGTTCGGTCGGCACGCCGTTGGCGTCGCAGTAGCCCGCCTCGCACAGGCGGCGGCGCAGCGCCGGCTGCGCCTGCAGCATGAAATGGAAGATGGTGTTCTGCTCCACGCTGCCGCGCACCGCATGGCTGCCGCTGCCGTGCGCCCACAGGCCGACGTCATCGCCGCCGTGGGTTTCCGAGTTCAGCGGCAGGGTGGCTTCCTGCAGGTAGTCGGGGTGCTCGGTATCGACTTCGGTGAGGTCGGGGCGGCCCTTGCGCGCCTGCTCCCAGCCGCTGCTGATGCCGACCAGGCGCTTGGGGCCTTCCGCCTGGTCCTTGTTGCGTCCGGCATAGCCCGGTCCATTGGCATAACTCAGCGTGGTGTAGGGCAGGCCGGTGGCGTCACGCGCCAGCGACTTGCCGTCGCCGCCCTCGCCGCTGCCGCCACGCACCTTGCCGAGGATCGGGTTGCCGCGTGCGGGATAGCCGGCAAAGCTCATCACGTGGGCGTGGTCGGCGGTGACCAGGATCAGGGTATCGTCGGCGGAAGTCATTTCCATCGCCGCGTGCACCGCATCGGACATCGCGATGGTATCGGTCAGCGCGCGATAGGCATTGCCGGCATGGTGTGCATGATCGATGCGTCCGGCTTCCACCAGCAGCACGAAGCCCTGCGGATTGCGCGCCAGACGGGTGATCGCGGCACGGGTCATTTCCGCCAGCGAGGGCTCGCCCGCGGAATCGTCGGCGCGGTCATGCTCGTATTTCATGTGGCCGGGCTCGAACAGGCCGAGCAGCGGGGCGTCCTGCGGCGCCGCGGCCAGTTGCTCCGCGTTCCACACGTAGGCGCCGCCCGGATGCCGTGCCTGCCAGGTGGCGATCAGGTCGCGGCCATCCTTGCGCTTGCCGCGGCGGTCGGGGTATTCCGGATCGGCCTGGTCGGCGCGCATGAAGTTCTGCCGCCCGCCACCGAGCATCACGTCGGGGCCGTTGCCGTGGTTGCTTTCGATCATCTGCCGGGCGATGTCCTGGCAGCCGGCGGCACGCGCCGCCGCGGACAGATCGGCGTCGCTTTCCCAGTTGCGCTCGGCGGAGTGGGCAAACGTGGCACCGGGGGTGGCATGGGTGAGGCGGGTGGTGGTCACCACGCCGGTGGCAAGGCCGGCGTGCGCGGCCAGTTGCCACAGCGTCAGGCGCGGCGTGCCCAGCGCCGCCGCGCAGTCGCCGCGCGCGGCTTCCTGGCCGATCGAGAGCACGCCCATGCGGGTCTTCAGCCCGGTCGCCATCGCGCTCATGGTGCCGGCCGAGTCCGGGGTCTGCGCATCCACGTTGTAGGTGCGGCTGATCGCGGTGGCGGGGAAGTGCTCCCACGACAGCTTTTCCTCCTCCCCGGTGCGCCCGGCACGCTGCCCCTGCAGGATGCGAGCGGCGGCCACCGTGGGCAGGCTCATGCCATCGCCGACGAACAGGATCACGTTGCGTGCGCGCCCGGACATCGCGCCGCGCTCGGCGGCTTCGGCGGCACCGTGGCGGTACCACCAGGCGGCGGATTCGCCTTCCGGGCGCTTGATCGCCGGCACCTCGATGCGGATCGCCGCGGCATCGCCAGTCGCGGGCGGCATCGGCCGCGGTGCGGATTGGCTGGCGCAACCGGCCAGCAGGCTGGTGGTAAGGGCGGCGAGAAAGGCGAGGCGGGGCGTGGTGGCGGGAGCAGGCATGGCGGAACTCTGCGGCTGAACGGAATCCATCCGATTATGCGCTTTCGGGATGACAGCACGAATACTGGTATCGTCGGCGGTTTCAGATCGCGGAATGCGTTGCATGTTCCAGTGGTGGTTCGCAATCAAGTTCTGGAAGCGGGTCGCCGCCGGCTTCCTGCTCGGCGCACTGGCCGGTTGGCTGTTCGGTGAGCATGCCCAAACCTGGTTCGGCTGGATGGGCGACCTGTACGTCACCCTGATCAAGATGATCGCGGTGCCGCTGGTGTTCTTCGCCGTGATCAGCGCGGTGTCCGCGCTGTCCGGGCAGAAATCGATGGCGGCGCTGGGCGGGCGTACCTTCCTGTGGTTCGCCATCACCGCGGTACTGGCGGTGGCGGTGGGCCTGGGGACCGGGTTGATCCTGCAGCCGGGCCTGGGCATCGGGCGCCTGGCGGTGGATGCCAGTTACGTGCCGCGCGACGTGCCCAGCGTGATGCGTGTGCTGCTGGACGTGGTGCCGGCCAACGTGTTCCATGCGCTGACCGGCATCGGCACCTCGACCAATGCCGCCGGTGAAACCGTGCTGGTGGCTGGGCGTGGCTCGATCCTGCCGGTGATCTTCGTCGCCGGGTTGATCGGCTTTGCCATCGTCAAGCTGGGCGAGCGCGTGGCGCAGGCGCGGCAGCTGGCCGATCAGCTCAGCCAGATCTGGATCCAGATCACCCGCTACGTGCTGGAATTCACCCCGTTCGGCACCTTCGGCCTGATCGCCGCGCTGGTCGGCAGCTACGGCTTCGAGAAACTGCTGCCGCTGGGCAGCTTCGTGATTGCGCTGTATGTCGCCTGCGCATTCCACATCGCGGTGGTCTATACCGGGCTGTTGATTGCGCACGGGCTCAATCCGCTGAAGTTCTTCCGCGGCGCGGCGCCGGCGATGCAGGTCGCCTTCGCCACCTCCTCGAGCTTTGCCGCGATGCCGATCGCGCTGCGCTCGGCCACCCACAACCTGGGCGTCAATCGCGATTACGCCAGCTTCGCGGTGCCGCTGGGCGCCAGCATCAAGATGGATGGCTGCGGCGCGATCTACCCGGCGCTGGCGGCGGTGTTCATCAGCCAGTACATGGGCATCGACCTCAGCGTCAACCAGTATCTGGTCATCATGCTGGCCTCGGTGCTGGGCAGCTTCGGCACCGCCGGCGTGCCGGGCACCGCGGTGGTGATGGCCACCGTGGTGCTGACCGCGGCCGGCCTGCCGCTGGAAACCATCGGTTACCTGTACGCGATCGACCGCATCCTCGACATGATGCGCACCATGACCAACGTGACCGGCCAGATGCTGGTGCCGGTGCTGGTGGCCAGGCAGACCGGGATGCTCGACGAGGAGGTCTTCCAGGCGGCCTCGAGCAACGTTGGTCTCGCCGAGGGCGATGTCGCGGAACAGGAGGCACGGCAGGGCGAATGACCTGCGTCAGCGCCCGTTGACGCGGGTTTGGTTAAGCTTGAAAAACCGGTGCACGCGCCCGGAAGCATGCAAGGAGTCGTGATGGACAACATCGACAAGAAAGCGGTGATCGACACCCTCAACACCATCATGGAACTGGAATTGGCCGGGGTGGTGCGTTACACGCACTATTCGCTGATGGTGTACGGCTACAACCGCATCCCGATCGTGTCATGGATGAAGTCGAACGCCGACGAGTCGCTGGTTCATGCCAACAAGGCGGGCGAACTGGTGACCCTGCTCGGTGGACATCCTTCGCTCAAGATCGGCCCGCTGCTGGAAACCGAGCGCCATGACATCGGCGACATGCTGCGCGAAAGCCTCGCGCACGAGCAAAAGGCGCTGCAGGCGTATTACAACCTGCTCAAGCTGGTCGAAGGCAAGTCGGTGCTGCTCGAGGAGTACGCCCGGCAGATGATCGAGGACGAGGAGTTGCACGCCGACGAAGTCAACAAGATGCTGCGCCGCCCGGGCGACATCCAGCCGTACACGGAGTGAGCTGATGGCCACGGGTTGGGCTGGAGACGGCGCGGTCCAGGAACAGATCGACGCCACCGTCGAGGACGCCATCCGGCGCGCACGCAGCCGCCTGCCACGTGGAGAAAGCCTGCTGCATTGCGAGGAATGTGATGCGACAATTCCCGCTGCGCGCCGCCAGGCCATTCCCGGCGTGCGTCTGTGTGTTCCCTGTCAGGAAGCATGCGACGCCGAGGATGCCACCTGGGCCGGTTACAACCGGCGCGGCAGCAAGGATTCGCAATTGCGTTGAACCCCCTGCGACCCCATATCGGCGTTGAGCGCATGCGCAACGCCACGGGCCGCTGATTCGCCCCGCACCCATGCCGCCGATGCAGGCGCCAGGTGGCGGTATTCAATCCCGTTCCGGCAGCCCGCGTGGGCGCGTCGGGTATGCCCTTGTTAGCTGTCATGGACTCCAGGAGCCTTTCATGTCCGATTTGCCCGTATTGATCATGTCCCGCCCGGACTGGGACCGGCTGGATGCCCTGCTGGAGTCCAAGGCCGCGCGCAACCTGCCCGGTGCGCAGGCGCTGCGCATCGAGCTGGACCGTGCCGAAGTGGTGGAGCCGGCCGACGTGCCCGGCGACATCGTGACCATGAACAGCACCGCGCGCTTCATCGACGATGACAGCGGCGAAACCTACACCCTGACCCTGGTCTACCCCGATGGCGCGGGCAAGCCCGGCACGGTGTCGATCATGGCGCCGGTGGGCAGCGCGCTGCTTGGACTGAAGGTCGGCCAGCGCATCGAATGGCGTCTGCCCGGCGGCAAGATGACCCATCTGCGGGTGCTGGAAGTGACCGACCAGCCCGAGGCGCGCGGCGAGATCTGATCGCCGCGGCCGCGCTCACAGGCGGCTGAAGCGCCAGGACACCGGGCGTCCGTTGCGGTACGGCATCACGCCGTGGAACGCGCGCGGGTCGTCATCGAACACCAGCGGCAGGAAGTGGCGGTCACCTTCCCACATCGGCAGCTCGTGCAGGCGTTCCAGCGGCACCCACTCCAGCGTGCCTTCCGGGTTTTCCCGCAACGGCTCGCCGTCGAAGGCGCTGATCAGGAACACGAAGCCGAACCAGTCCTCGCCATTGCGACCGAAGCCGGGCCAGCTGATCGTGCCGCGCAGCGCCAGTTCGGTGCAGTCGATGCCGGCTTCCTCGCGGATCTCGCGGATCATTCCGGCGAGCACATCCTCGTCCGGCTCCAGCTTGCCGCCCAAGCCGTTGTACTTGCCGAGGTGCTCGTCGTCCGCGCGCGCGTTGCGGTGCACCAGCAGCACCTGGCGGCGGTCGGGCGAGAGGATGTAGCCGAGGGTGCCGATGATCGGGGTGTAAGGCATCGGCGCATTCTAGCCGGGCGCATGCGCGGTCACGAGCGTCGTTGCCGTTGCCGCAAAAAACGAAGGCCGCCCGAGGGCGGCCCCATTGCTGTCGCGTGGTGTCGTCGGCCTCAGATGCCGACCACCCGACGCGCCTGCATGAACTTGCCCGACCAGTAGCCGGTATCCATGCGCGAGACCATCACGTCCTTGCCGGTGCGCGGGGCATGCACGAAACGCCCGTCGCCGACATAGATGCCGACATGGTCGATGCGGCGACCGCTGCGGCTGAAGAACACCAGGTCGCCCTGGTTGAGTTCGTCGCGCGCGACGCGCTCGCCCTGGGTGGCCATGTCGCGCGAGACGCGTGGCAGATCCACGCCCAGCGCGGTGCGGAACACGTAACCGACCAGGCCGCTGCAGTCGAAGCCGGCGGTGGTGGTGCCGCCCCAGCGGTAGGGGGTGCCAAGCAGCGCCAGCGCGCCCTTGAGCAGCTTCTGCACGCGGCCGTCTTCCTGCACCGGTGACGCCAGCGGGGCATTGCCCGAAGGCGCCAGCAGCAGGTTCTGCGGCAGCGCGGAGGCGTCGAAGCCGGCCAGTACCGACTGGCTGCTGGCAGCGGCGGTAATCGTCTGCACATCCGTGCTGCGCACCGCCGGCAGGTCGCTGGCGGCGAAGGCCGGCGCGCTCACCAGGGCGCAGCCGAGGCCAAGCAGGGAAAGACGGAACGAGGAGGAAACGCGGTGTTGCGGAAAGGCACTGGAACGGCCGGAGCGAAGCTCGAACTTCATCACGCGGTCTTCATGCTTTTGAACCAGCGGTGAGTGTGCCCGTGAAGCCGCTGTGAAGTGTTCGAATATCGTTATTTATTCGTTAAAATCCGTGATGGATATCACGGAATCAAGCAGTGGGCTCACATCGGCCTCACAAAGCCGGCTGGGCGCGTCCGCGACGCACCGACGTCAGCCGCGGCTCAGCACGCGGCGTGCGCCGGCATAACGCGCCTGCCAATACGCGCCGTCCAGCCGCTCCAGGCGCACCGTGCCGCCGCTGCTCGGGGCATGCACGAAACGCCCGTCGCCGACGTAGATGCCGACATGGGTGACCACGCCGCGCTGTGCGAAGAACACCAGATCGCCACTGGCCAGGGCCGAGGCTTCGACCGCCGGTGCCGCGAGTGCGGCCAGTTCGCGCGAGGTGCGTGGCAGGCGCATGTCGAGCATGTCGCGGAACACGTAGTTCACCAGACCGCTGCAGTCGAAGCCGGTTTCCGGCGTGTTGCCGCCCCACAGATAGGGCGTGCCGACCAGGCTGATCGCACGCATCAGCACGTCGTTGGCTTGCATGGCACGATCGAAGGCGCTGACCGGGGCCGGTGCGGAACTGGCTTCGCTGGGTGCAGCCAGCAGCGGGGCAGGTGCCAGCATTGCCAGCGTTGCCAGCATGGACCAGCGGCGGCGTGGAACTGGCGCCAAGGCGTGGCGGGCCGGATAATGTGCGGGCATCGTGGATTCCCTCGTGACCGTTCGCCGCGAGTCTGAACCCATTTCCTTTGAATTTCAAGAGTTTATTGCGAGAACCTGATGAAGATTGAGAAAGACCGCGTGGTCCGCTTCCACTATTCCGTGGCCGAACAGGGCCAGGAGGCGCTGGAAAATTCCCGTGAAGGCGAGCCGCTGGCGGTGCTGATCGGCCACGGCAACATCATTCCCGGGCTGGAAAAGGCGATGGAAGGGCGCGAAGCGGGCGATCGCTTCGAGGTCGATGTCGCCGCCACCGATGCTTATGGCGAGCGCCGCGACGGCCTCAGCCAGCGCCTGCCGAAGAAGCACTTCAAGGGCGCCAAGCTGGAGCCGGGCATGCAGGTGGTGCTCAACACGCGCTTCGGCCCGCGTCCGGTCACCATCGAGAAGGTCGGCCTGACCACGGTGGACGTCGATCTCAACCATCCGATGGCCGGCAAGGATCTGCATTTCGACATCGAGATCGTCGAAGTGCGCGAGGCGGACAAGGAAGAGATCGAACACGGCCACGTCCACGGCGACGGCGGTCACGCACACTGAACCGGCCGCGCGCCGATTCCTTTTCCTCTGCAGCCACCAAGGGCATGCGCACATGAATCAGTCTTCGGATGTCCTCATCGTCGGTGCCGGTGGCATTGGCCTGGCCAGCGCGCTGGCACTGGTCGAGGCCGGGCGCCGGGTGCGCGTGATCGACGCCACCGGCGTGGGTGCCGGTGCTTCGCACGGCAATTGCGGCACCATCACGCCGAGCCACGCGCCGCCGCTGGCCGCGCCGGGCACCGTGCTCAAGGCGATGCGCTGGATGCTGACCCCCGACGCGCCGCTGTACGTGCATCCGCGCATGGACCTGCACCTGTGGCGTTGGCTGCTCGGTTTCGCGCTGCGTTGCAATGAACGGGACTGGCGACGCAGTGCGATCGCCAAGTCGGCCCTGCTCAACGATTCGCGCCTGCGCATCGAGGATTGGGTGCAGCGCTATGCCTTGCAATGCGAATTCGCGCGCAGCGGCGAGGATTACGTGTATCGCGACGAGGCCGAGTACCTGCACGGGCAGAAGGAAGTGCCGCTGCTGCGCGAGCTGGGCATCGACGTGCAACTGGTCGATGGCGAGGTCTATGTGCGCAATGACCCGGCGATGAAGCCGGGCCTGGTCGGCGCGATCTGTTTTTCCGGCGATGCGGTGTTCCGCCCCGGCTCCTACGTCGACGAGCTGGCACGTGCGGTGCGCGAGCGCGGTGGCGAGATCATCGAGGGCTGTGCGCTGGAAGCGCTGGAGGAAACCGGTACGGGGATCCGGGCACGCACCTCGCAGGGCGAGATGCAGGCCGGCCATCTGGTGCTGGCCACCGGGGCCTGGTCGGGCCTGATCGGCGAGCTGGTCGGTGCGCGCTGGCTGCGGCGCGTGATCCAGCCGGGCAAGGGCTATTCGATCACCTACGATGCGCCGCCGCTGGTGCCCAGGCGTCCGATGATCCTCGGCGGGCCCTCGGTATGCGTGACCGCCTGGGGCAGTGGCTTCCGCCTGGGCAGCACGATGGAGTTCTCCGGCTACGACAGCACGCTCAATCCGCGCCGTCTGGCGGCGCTGGAACGTGGCGCGGCGCAGTTCCTGCACCATCCGGTCGGTCCGGTGGTGCGCGAACGCTGGTTCGGCTGGCGGCCGATGGCGGTGGACGACGTGCCGCTGATCGGTCGCGTGCCGGGGCGCGAGCGCACTTGGCTTGCCACCGGCCACGGCATGATGGGCATGGGCATGAGCGCCGGCACCGGCCAGTTGCTGGCCGACCTCATCACCGGGCGTGCCAGCGACGTCGATCCGGCCCCGTTCTCGCCGTCGCGCTTTGCCTGAAAAACTCCCTCGATCTAGTTCGCGGGTGCTCGGGTCAACATCGGGTGAGCGGTGCACGCCGGCTTGGCGTGCATGATGGCCGAGGGCGCAGCAGCGCCTACGCCCTCGTTCAACCTTTGGAATCGAGCATGCAGGACTTCGACCTGATCGTCATCGGCGGTGGCAGTGGCGGCCTTGCCGGCGCGTTCCGCGCCGCGCAGCACGGCGCCAGAGTGGCCTTGCTCGAACCGGACGAGTTCGGCGGCACCTGCGTCAATCGTGGCTGCGTGCCGAAGAAGGTGATGTGGCTGGCGGCCGAGCTCGGCGGGCACTTGAGCTCCGCACGCGGGCTCGGTTTCGAACTGCCCGCGCAGCCCGCGCTTGATTGGCAGCAGCTGCTGCTGCGGCGCAGTGCCTACATCGCCAACATCCATGCGGCCTATCAGCGCCGGCTGCAGGAGGCCGGCATCGCGGTGTTCCCGCAGCGTGGCCGCCTGACCGCGACGCCGGGCGAGGTGCGCGCAGGCGATCTGCTCTGGCGCGCGCCGCACATCCTTGTCGCCACCGGTGGCCATGCGCTGCGCCCGGCCATCCCCGGTGCGGAACTGGCCGGCGTGTCGGACGATTTCTTCGCCCTGCAGCAGGCCCCGGAAAGCGTCGCCCTGGTCGGTGGCGGCTACATCGGCGTGGAGCTGGCCAGCGTGCTGCAGGCCTTGGGCAGCCGGGTCGAGCTGTTCGTGCGCGGGCCGCGCCTGCTGGCCGCATTCGATGCCGAGATCAGCGAAAAGCTGGCCGAATCCATGCGCCAGCGTGGCATCGGCGTGCATCTGGATACCGACGTGGCGGCGCTGGAACAGGTCGCGCAGGGCATCCGCGTCGTGGCCGGTGAGGCGGGCGAGGCGCATGGCCCGTTCGCGCAGGTGCTGTTCGCCACCGGGCGCGGGCCGAACACCGATGGCCTGGGGCTGGAGGAAGCCGGCATCCGCTGCAACGCGCAGGGGCAGGTGGTGGTCGACAAATGGCAGGCGACTTCGCGCGAAGACGTGTTCGCGGTCGGCGACGTGACTCCGCAACCGGCATTGACCCCGGTCGCGATCGCCGCTGCGCGGCGGCTGATGGATCGGCTGTATGGCGGCGATGACGAGGCCTGTCTGGATACCGGCGGCACACCCACGGTGGTGTTCGCGCATCCGCCGCTGGCCAAGCTGGGCATGACCGAGGCGGAAGCGCGCGAGGCGCATGGCGATGCGGTCAGCGTGCACCGCGCCGAGTTCAGGCCGATGCTGGAAGCATTGAGCGATGGCTGCCAGCGCAGCCTGTTCAAGCTGGTGTGCACGGGCGCGGATGAAAAGGTGGTCGGCCTGCACCTGATCGGCGCGGCCAGCGACGAGATCCTGCAGGGCTTCGCGGTCGCGATGCGCCTGGGCATGACCCGGCGCGACCTGTCGCGCACGCTGGCGATCCATCCGACCAGTGCCGAGGAAGTGGTGCTGATTTGACGCGCCGTGCCGCGCGGCGCATGGTGGGGGTGTCATCCTTCACCGTCGAGGTCGCGCCATGCAAGCCAACGTGGGTTCCACCGACCGCATCGTGCGCATCGTGCTGGGCATCATCCTGGTCGCGCTGTTCTTCTACCTCGCGCCACCGTGGAAATACGTCGCGCTCGTGGTCGGCCTGGTGGCGATCGCCACCGCACTGATGCGCTTCTGCGGGCTGTACCGCCTGCTCGGGATCAATACCAGCCGCCCGGGCTGATCGAGGCATCGCGAACGGCGCGCGGCGCCTGCCATCGCCGCGATGCCGGCCGTCGCCGCAGCGGTGTTGAGCGGCGCGCGTCGCAGCATCTGCGACCAGGCTCCGGCATCATGACAGCATGAGTCCGCTTGCCGCCTCGCCCCCCTTGCCATCGGTGGATGCCGCGCACGAAAGCACCGGACTGGTGCTGTATCGTGCATCGCGGCTGGAGGCGCTGGTCGACCCGTTCCGCGAGCTGCTGGCCGCGACCTGGCCGGCAGATCCGTTGGCCAGGCAGACGGTGATCGCGGCGCATCCGGGCATCAGGCACTGGCTGAACGGTGCGCTGGCACGGCGCATGGGCGAGGGTGGCATCGTCGCCAATCTCGACGTGGTGCTGCCGAGCACCTGGCTGGATCGGCTGGCCCGGGAGCGGCTGCAGGAGCAGGCCGTCGCGCTGCCGCACTGGCAACGCGTGCACCTGCGCTGGAACCTGCACCAGTGGCTGGCCGAGCCCGGCGTGGTGCCCGGCCTGGATGATCCGCGCATCGCCCGCTTCCTGCACCCCGACGGTGCCGACGAGGCCGAGCGCGCACGCCGCCGCTTCCAGTTGGCCGACCGTCTGGCGATGCTGTATTCGCAATACCTCGTCTACCGCGGCGACTGGCTGCGCGCTTGGCAGCGCGGTGACGCCAGGCCGGTCAGCGCCGGGCTAGCCGACGAAGCCCTGCGCAGCAGTGAAACGCGCCTGCTCGCGCCGCTGTGGCGCAAGGCGGCCCGGGAGCTCGGCAAGCACCGCGCCGAAGTGATCGATGCACTGATCGACGATCTGCATGCCGACGCGCGAGCGCGTCCGCCGCTGCACGTGTTCGGCGTCAGCCATCTTGCCCCGCGCGAACTGGATGCCTTGCGCGCCTATGCCCGCCAGGCACTGGTCGCGCTGTATCTGCCCGATCCGTGCCGCGACTACTGGGGCGTGCTCGATGACGGCGACGTGGCGAGTTGGCGCGCGCAGGAGGATGTGCTGATCGAGCAGGCCGGCGAGGGTGAATGGTGGCGGCCGCAGCGGCACGAATTGCTTTCGCGCTGGGGTCGGCTTGGCCAGCAGTTCTTCGCCGCGCTGGTCGATGGCGAAGTGCGGGGCGAAGTGCGCCACTGGCGTGACCGCGAGGATCACGCACCGCAGGATCGCCTGCAGCGGGTGCAGGAGAGCATCCGCCGGCTCGATGAGGGGTTGCTGACACCACCCGGTGATGTCGCCGGCGAGATGCGCGATGCATCGCTGCGGGTGCACGCCTGCCATACGCCCAAGCGCGAACTGGAAGTGTTGCGCGATGCCATGCATGCCGCACTCGCGGAAGGCATCGAGCCGGGGCAGATGCTGGTGATGGCGCCGGATATCCGTCGCTACCTGCCGCTGATCCCGTCGCTGTTCGGCGAACCCGGCGACCCGCGCGCGTTGCTGCCCTACCACCTGGCTGACGTGCCGCGGGCACGCACCCACTCCCTGTTCGTTGCGTTCGCCCGCCTGCTCGAACTGCCCGGCATGCGTCTGAGTGCGCCGGAGGTGCTCGATCTGGTGGCGTTGCCCGAGGTCGCGCGTGCGCTCGGGCTCGATGCGGACGCGCTTGACGCCTTCGAGCGCCTGCTGCGCGACAGCCGCGTGGCATGGTCGCTGGATGCCGCGCATCGCGCCGGGTTCGGCGTCCCCGCGATCGGCGAGCATGGCTTCGCCTGGGCGCTGGATCGCATCGCCGCCGGTTACTTGCTGGCCGAGGATGCCGATGCCGGGATGCAGGCGGTGGAATTGCCCGACGGGGTGGAACTGCTGCCGCTGGCCGGGGTCGAGAATGCCGGCGCGGTGGCGCTGGGCGCGCTGGATGCGTTGCTGGCGCTGTTCGCCGACCTGCAGGTGCTGTCGCGCCGGAGCCTGCCGGCGAGCCGATGGTCGGACGAGCTGGTGGCGCTGTGCGAGCGTGCGCTCAAGGTGCAGCCCGGTGACGAGGTGGCGCGTGACGCTTGGGGCCGGCTGCTGCAGACGGTGCGTGGCCTGGCCGAGGAAACCACCGTCGCCGGCGTTGACCCCAAGCTGCACTGGGCGGTGGTGCGCGAGCGCATGCTGGAGGCACTGCAGGCGGTTCCGGAGCGGCAGCCATTCCTGCTCGGCGGTGCCACTTTCTGCGGCATGGTGCCGCAGCGTGCGATCCCGTTCCGTTTCATCGCCGTGCTGGGTCTGGACGAGGGCGAGTTCCCGCGCACTTCGCAGGATGCCGGTCTTGATTTGATGGCGCGCCTGCGCCGCCAGGGTGATCGCGACCAGCGCAGCGATGACCGCTACCTGTTCCTGGAAACGGTGATGTCCGCGCGCGAGCGCCTGCACTTGAGCTGGCTCGGGCAAGGCGTCACCGATGGCAAGCCGCGCAATGCAGCGGCGCCGCTGGCCGAGCTGATGGACCTGTTGGCACGTGCCGATGACGTGGCGGATCGAAAGGCCGAGCGCGACGCCGATGCCACGGACAGCCTGGGCAAGGCGTGTACCTGGCGCGTATTGCATCCGCTGCAGCCGTTCGATGCGCGTTATTTCGATGGCGGCGACGTGCGCCTGTACAGCTACGACAAGGCGCAGGCGGCAATGCGCGAGCTTCCCGCCGGGCAGACACCGCCGGCAGTGGCCGCGCCTGATGCGGGCTGGCCGCAGCGCATCGAACTCGATGCCCTGCGCGAGTATTGGCGCGACCCTGCGCGCAACCTGCTGCAGCGCCGCCTCGGGGTCGATCTGGACGTGCTGCAGGATTCGACCCTGCCCGACAGCGAACCGCTCGGCCAGGTCCTGCCGGCCTACCGCAGCATCGCGCGTGAGCTGTTTCAGCAGCAGTTCGCGCAGGGGCTGGCCGAACCCGGACAGGCAATGCCCGACTGGTTGCGCCTCTCCGGCCGCCTGCCGAGCGGCAGCATGCGCGAACATGCCTGGCGCCACGAGGCCGGGGTGCTGGAAAAGCTGTACCAGGCGGCGCAGCGGGAACAGGTGCAACCCGGTCCGCCGCAGCCACAGGCGATCGAGCTTGATTTCGGGATTGACGGCCATCCATTGCAGCTCACGGGCGTGCTGCGCGATGTCCACGCACTCGCCGATGGCGGTCTGTGCGTGGTGTCGCTGCCGATCGGCAATGCCGGGCTGCGTGCGGACAAGGATCTCGGTGTGCGCCATCGCCTGCCGGCCTATGTCGGCTGGCTGGCGCTGCGTCTGGCGACGCCGATCGCGCAGCCGGTGCGCCTGGCGCTGTTGTGCGACGCGCGCAGCGACGGTTTCGCCCGCAAGCTCAATGACTGGGATGAGCGCCTGCGCAGCGGCGAGGACGACCTCGCTGGCGTGCAGCAGCGGTTGCGGCAGTTGTTGCGCTGGTACCTGGAAGCCCCGCACCACCCGCTGCGCTGGTTTCCCGCCTGCGCCGATGCGGTGATGAAGAAAGTCGACTGCAACGCGGATCATGAAGCCATCCGCGATGCGGTACGCAGCACCTGGATGGCGTCCGGCCCCGGTCTGGTCGGCGAACGTGACCGCGGGCCCGGACACGTCGCCCTGCTTGCCGGCGGTGAGGATTTCGCCGATGACGCCCGCGTCGATGAACTGATCGCCTTCACTTTCGAGGTGGCCGCCTGCATGGTTCCGGCACGCGGACCGGTCGCGGCTGGAAGCACGCCATGACGCGCACGTTCGAGCACTGGCACGAACTGCCGCTGCAGGCGGGTGCACGCAGCCTGATCGAAGCCAGCGCCGGCACCGGCAAGACCTGGACCATCGCCGCGCTGTACCTGCGCCTGATGCTGGAGGGCGCGGGCTTCTCGCCGCGCCAGGTGGTGGTCGCCACCTTCACCAATGCCGCCGCCGCCGAGTTGCGCGAGCGGCTGCGGCGTCGCCTGCAGGAGGCCGAGCGCGAAGCGCTTGCCACCGGCACCGGGGGCAGTCGCGATGCGGTGATGGACTGGCTGCATGCGCGCTGGCAGGCCGAACCCGCATTGCGCGATGAAGACCTGCGCCGACTGCGCCTGGCCCTGGCCGAGCTCGACCTGGCACCGATCGGCACCCTGCATGGCCTGTGTGCGCGCATCCTGCGCGACCAGCCATTCGCCGCCGGCAGCCGCTTCGTGCAGGCGCAGCTGGTGGATGGCAGCGAAGTCGTGCGCGAACTGACGCTGGATCTTGCGCGTCTTGTGCAGCAATCGAGCGAGGCCGAGCTCGCGGCGCGCTTATCCGTCGCCGAGCGCGCGCAGCTGGAAAGCCTCAGGATCGACGACGACTTGTTGAAGTTGCTGCTGACCCCGGCACTGCGCATCGAGCCGGGCGTACCGCCCGAATTGCCCGTGGGCGCCGCCGAGGTGCTGCGCGCGGCGACCCGCGACGGCATGTTCAGAAGTGATGCGATCGCCCTGCGCACCTGGCGCACGGTGGCGGAGCTGCTGGAGGCGGGCAGGGCGGACGAGATCGACACCACGCTGATTGATGCCCTGCACCTGGATGGCGGCCTCAAGGGCGTGCTCAAGGCAGCGCGCGGGCACGCCGACATGCTGGCCGCGGAGGCGATGTCGCGGGAGTTGGCCGAGGTGCTGGAGGCGCGCCAGGCATACGCCCGCCTGGGCCTGTTCGGCAAACTGCGCGACTGGGCCATGCAGCGCAAGCAGGCGTGGATGCAGCGGCGCGATCGACGCAGCTTCGACGATCTGCTGCTGCAGGTGCACGATGTGCTGCAGGCTGAAGCGGGTGCGGCGTCGAAGCCGCTGGCCGATGCCCTGTTCGCGGCCTGGCCGGTGGCGCTGGTGGACGAGTTCCAGGACACCGACGGCCTGCAATACGCGATCCTCGATGCCATCTACCGTGATGGCGACGGTGGCCCCCGCGGGCGGTTGCTGATGATCGGTGACCCGAAGCAGGCCATCTATCGCTTCCGCGGCGGCGACATCCACACCTATCTGCGCGCCTCGCGCGCGGCAGACGATCATCTTCAGCTGGAGGTGAACCAGCGCTCCAGCACGGCTTGCGTCGAAGCGGTCAACGAGCTGTTCGCACTGACCGGTCCGACGCTGGATGTGCAGGAGGATGAGGCGGCAGGCGCGCAGATCAGGTACGTGCGGGTGCGCGCCGCCGGCCGCGTCGAACGCACGCCCTGGCGCGTGCGCGGGGAGGTCGTGCCGCGGCCGCTGATCATCCATTGCCGCTCGCAACCGGCACATAAGCAGGTGGGCCAGGCACGCCGCGAGGCGCTGCAGGCCTGTGCGGCGCAGATCGCCGCGATGCTGGCCAGCGGCGAGCAGCGGATCGGCGACAACCCGCTGCAACCGGGTGACATCGCGGTCCTGCTTCCGGCCAATCATGATGTCCTTCGCCTGCGCCGCATGCTGGAGCGCCGGGGTGTGCCCTGTGTCAGCCAATCGCGGCAGAGCGTGTTCCATACCGACATCGCACGTGATCTGCACATCTGGCTGCAGGCCGTGCGCACGCCCGGCTCGCCGCGGGTGCTGCGCGGTGCATTGCTGACCCGTCTGGGCGGGTTCGACCTTGCACGACTGGCGGCGCTGGAGCAGGACGGCGCCGCATGGCAGGAACAGGCGGGCCGCTTCCACGCCTGGCACGAGGATTGGCGCCGTCGTGGCCTGCCGGCGGTGATCGACGCCCTGATCGCCAGCCGCGGCCCGGCGCTGCTGGCCGAAGACGATGGGCAACGGGTGTTGACCGACCTGCGCCATCTTGGCGAGCTGCTGCAGGAAAAGGCCGAAAGCGGTTTGCAGGACGTCGAGTTGCTGGGCTGGTTCGCCGCGCAGCGCTCCGCGTCGGGCAGCGATGATGAGAGCGCACACGAAGCCCGCCAGCTGCGCATCGAGTCGCAGGAGTCGCGGGTGCAGCTGATGACCCTGCATGCCAGCAAGGGACTGGAGTTCCCGATCGTGTTCCTGCCCTTGATGTGGTTGCAAAAAGGCAGGCGCGAATCACGATCCAGGCCGGTCACGCTGCATGACGATGCGGCTGCCGGCCCATGCCTGCGTCTGGACGATGAAGCGCGTGAGCAGGATGCGCGCGAGGCGCGCGCGGAGCGTTTCCGCCTGCTGTACGTGGCACTGACCCGCGCGGTGCATGCCTGCCACCTGTACGTGGTGCCGCCCGCGGATGAGGAGGAGCGCAAGCCGGCGGACGACCTCGCGTCCAGCGCGCTGGAATTGCTGTTGGCGCGGATCGCATCGCCCGACGCGCTTGAACAGGCGCAGTACATCGAATTGCAGCAAGGCTGGCACGTGCCGATGGGCCACTACCGTGCGCCGGACGAGGAACCGGCGAAGCGCGAAGCCTTGCCGTTGCCCGCACCGCGCAGCGGGCCCTTGCCGATGCGGCACAGCTTCAGCAGCCTGACGCGAGGTCTGCCGGCCGGGGACGCCAGCCTGGAGTCGGCGGCGGATGATGAAGCCGTGCAGGACGATTTTCCGGCTGCCGCGCGCAGCGACGAACAGGCCCATCGGGTGCTGCTGGAGCTGGAAAAGCCTGCCGGTGCCGAGCTTGGCAACGCGTTGCACGAAGCCCTGGAGTTGCGCGAGGTTGGCCTGCCGGTCGCAGAGCAGCATGAGTTGCTCGGCAGGACGCTGGCGGCACATGGCCTGCTGACGGGGGATGAGCGGAGCGCCGAATTGCTGGTGCGACGTTGGGCTGATCGCCTGGACGCGGCACTGCAGACGCCGCTGGGCGATGACTTGCCCGCCTTGGGTGATATCCCCGCCAGCGACCAGCTGGCCGAAATGGAGTTCCATTTCGCATTGGGTGAAAGCAGCCTCGCGGCGCTGCGCGCAGCCTGCATCGCGCATGGTGAGCCCGGCCTGGTGCCACCGGGCGAGCGTGCGATCCGCGGCATGATGACTGGCAAGATCGATCTTCTGTTCCGTCATCAGGGCCGCATCCACGTACTGGACTACAAGGGCAACCTGCTTGGCACGCAGCTGGACGATTACCGGGGCGCCGCGTTGGATCGTGCACTGGATCGTGCGCATTACCGCTTCCAGGCATTGCTCTACATGCTGGCCCTGCATCGCCATCTGCGTCTGCGTCTGCCCGGCTATCGCCGCGAGCACCACCTGGGCGATGTGCATTACGTGTTCCTGCGTGCACTTGGTCTCGGGCCCGGGGTCGGGCATTGGCGGTATCGCTTCGACGACGGGCTGCTGGATGCGGTGGATGCGGCGCTGCCGGCGGCGCCGTGCGAGGACGCGGCATGAAGGTCGCCGGCAGCCATCACCGCCTTGCCGCGCCTGTGCCGCTGCATGGCGAGGAGGCGACGCCGCTGGCGATCGCCATTGCCCGCTGGGTCGTGGCCCATGGCGGTGGCACGGAACTCGCACGCACTGCGGCGCAGGCGGCGCTGGCCGACCAGCGTGGCGACAGTGCCTTGCGGATCGAGGATGCAGGCCTGCGTCGGCAACTGGCACGCGAGGCGCTGGTGGGTGAGCGCTTGGATGGAGCCGAGCCGTTCGTCCTCGATGACGAGCTGTTCTACCTGCGGCGCAACCTGCGCCGCGAACTTGCCGTGGCCGGCCAGCTGCGCGATCGCATCGCAGCGGGCAAGCCCGTTGGCAATGACCCTGGCTCGAACCCCGACAGCCTGTTCGCGCAGCCGGACGATCCTGCCCTGTCCGGGCAGCGTGCGGCGCTGGCCAAGGTGGCCGGACAGCGCCTGTTCGTGCTGACCGGCGCACCCGGCAGCGGCAAGACCACCACCGTGCTGCGCATGCTGATGCTGCTGGCACGACGCCATGCCGATGTCCACGGCGAAGCCCCGCGCATCGCGCTGGCCGCACCCACCGGCAAGGCCGCGCAACGCCTGCGTGAATCCCTGCAGGAGGGGCCGATGGCGGCGTTCGATCCGGCCTGGCACCCGGCACTGGAGATGGTCCGCGAGCAGGCAGCGCAAGCCGGCACCGTGCATCGTCTGCTCGGCCTGCGCGGCAACGACCCCGCACCGCGACACCATGCCGGCGAGCCGTTGCGCACCGACCTCCTGGTGATCGACGAAGCTTCGATGCTCGACCTCGGCCTGCTGCATGCCGTGCTCGCCGCATTACCGCCGCAGGCGCCGTTGGTACTGGTCGGTGATGCCGACCAGCTCGACTCGGTCGGCACCGGCTCGGTGTTGCAGGACATCGTCGAGGCGCTGGGCGATGACGTCGCGCAATTGCAGCGGCTGACGCATTCCTTCCGTGCCGATCGCGCGCTATTGCCACTGAACGAGGCCGTGCGTCGAGGTGACGGCAAAGGCCTGCACGCCGCGATTGCCGATGCAGGCGAGATGATCGAACGGCACGCACTGGAACGCCACGCAGAGCTGGAGGGAGTGCTGGAGGCATGGATCGCGGACTTGAAGGATGAAATCCGCAGCGAAGGCCTCGATCGCGCGGTGCAGGACGATGCACACGCCGTGCTCGCTGCACGGCTCGATGTGTTGCGCCGGCGCCAGCTGCTGTGTGCGCTGCGCCGCGGGCCGCGCGGTGCCGACGAGGTCAGCGCGTTGATCGATCGACGCCTGGCAAGAGAGTTCGGTGCGTTCGCCGGCAGCGCGCCCGGCCATCGCGGCTGGTATCCAGGTCGCCGCGTGATGATCAGTCGCAACGACGCTGCCAGTGGCCTTTTCAATGGCGATATCGGCCTGTGCCTGATCGATGCGCAGGGCCGGATGCGGGTCTGTTTCGAAGGCGAGGGCGGCCAGCCGCGGGTGTTCGAGCTCGGCAGCCTGCCACCGCATGTGCCGTCGTTCGCTCTCACCGTGCACAAGGCGCAGGGCTCGGAATACGACCATGTGGCGATCCTGCTGCCGGCGCAGGCGGAACACCCGCTGCTGTCGCGGCAATGGTTCTATACCGCGATTTCGCGCGCTCGTCGCCGGCTGTCGATCTGGGGCAGCGATGCCGCCATCGCGCATGCACTGGCCAACCGCAGCCGCCGCATCAGCGGGCTGGCCGACCGCATCCGTGCACCGGATCCAGGATGAATCCGGCCTGCGGTCACGGATTGCACCGGGTGTGATCGTGATGCGCACGCGTTAACCTGAGCAGCGCTGTTTCACACGTTTCCCGCGCATGAAAATCCTGATGGTCTGCCTCGGCAACATCTGCCGCTCACCGATGATGGAAGGCTGGTTGGCGTCCGCCGTGGCCGCGCAGCCACGTCTGGCCGGTCGCATCCATGTCGATTCGGCGGCGATCGGCCCGTGGCATGTGGGCAAGCCGCCCGATCCGCGCACGATCGCCGTGGCCGCGCGCAATGGCGTGGATATCGCCGCACAACGCGCGCGCCAGCTCGACGCCGACGATTTCCGCGTGTTCGATCTGCTGCTGTTCGCCGATGGCGACACGCTGGCGGCGGGACGCGAGCGCGCGGCGGGCGAGGGCGCGGCACCGGCGATGCGATACCTGGAATGGGCCGGCTTCGAGCGCGGACTGGACCTCGCCGATCCGTATTACGGCGATGAGCAGGACTTCGAGCATGCCTGGCAGCGCGTGGCCGCGGGTGGCGAAGCCATCCTGCGCCGCCTGCTGCGTGAACACGCGGCATGAGCAACGACGCGCCATCCACGGCGGCGGTGCCGGCGTTCGACGGCAAGGCGTATGCGCGCAGCCTGACCAGCGCGCCGGGCGTGTACCGCATGTACGACGCCGACGGCCAGCTGCTGTACGTCGGCAAGGCCGCCTCGTTGAAGAAGCGGGTGGCGAGTTATTTCAACAAGGCGCTGAGCCTGCGCACCGCCTCGATGGTGGCGCAGATCGCGCACATGGACGTGACCCTGACCCGCACTCCGGGCGAGGCGCTGCTGCTGGAAAACCAGCTGATCAAGACGCAGAAGCCGCGCTACAACGTGCTGTTGCGCGACGACAAGAGCTATCCGTATGTGCTGGTCTCGCGCGAGGAATGGCCGCGCATCAGTGCCCAGCGCGGTGCGCGTTCGCGCCCGGGCCGCTATTTCGGCCCGTATCCCAGCGTCGGCGCGGTGCGTGAAACGCTCAATCTGATGCACAAGCTGTTCCGCCTGCGCAGCTGCGAGGACAGCGTGTTCCGCAACCGCTCGCGGCCCTGCCTGCAATACCAGATCGGGCGCTGCAGCGCGCCCTGCGTGGGACTGGTGGAGCCGGACGAGTACGCCGAATCGGTGCGTCGTGCCACGCTGTTCCTGGAAGGGCGCAGCGACGAGCTGACCCGTGAACTGGGCGAGGAGATGGAGGCGGCCAGCGCGGCGCTGGAGTTCGAGCGCGCGGCGCGCATCCGCGACCTGCTGGCCGCGATCCGCAGCGTGCAGGCGCGCCAGTTCGTCGATGGCGATGCCGCCGAACTCGACGTGCTGGCCTGCGCCATGCAGGGCGGGCGCGCCTGCGTCACCGTGCTGTCGTTCCGTGACGGGCGCAACCTCGGCGCACGCAGCCATTTCCCGCGACTGAACGGTGCCGACAACGGCGAGGAAGTGCTTGCCGCGTTCGTTTCCCAGTACTACGCCGAACAGCCGGCGCCGCGCGAAATCGTGCTCGACCGCGCCATCCCCGACATCGAATTGCTGGAGGAGGCGTTCAGCACCGCCGCCGGGCGCCGGGTGCAGATCAAGCACAACGTGCGCGGCGAGCGCGCCGGCTACCTCGACCTGGTGCGACGCAATGCGCAAGCCGCGCTGGCGAGCGAGCTGTCCAGCCGCGCCAGCCAGGCCGCGCGCCTGGCCGACCTGCAGCAGATGCTCGGCCTTGCGCAGACACCGGCGCGGATCGAGTGCTTCGACATCAGCCACACCATGGGCGAGGCCACGGTGGCGTCCTGCGTCGCCTTCGATGCCGAAGGCCCGCTGCGTTCGCAATACCGCCGCTACAACATCACCGGCATCGAGCCGGGTGATGATTACGCGGCAATGGCGCAGGCGCTGCAGCGGCGCCTGCGCCGTGCCGTGGAGCAGGACGGGGTGTTGCCGGACGTGCTGCTGATCGACGGCGGTGCCGGGCAATTGGCGCGCGCGCGCGAGGTGCTGGCGGAGCTGGGCGTGCAGGGCGTGGCGCTGGTCGGTGTGGCCAAGGGCGAGGCGCGCAAGGCGGGTGAGGAAACCCTGCTGCTGGATGACGGCCGCGAGCTCAGGCCGGGCATCGCCTCGCCCGGCCTGCAACTGATCCAGCAGGTGCGCGACGAAGCGCACCGTTTCGCCATCACCGGGCATCGCGGACGACGGCAGAAGGCACGCAGCAGCAGCCGACTGGAGGATATCCCCGGCATCGGGCCGCGTCGCCGCGCCAATCTGCTCAAGCATTTCGGCGGGCTCGCCGGGCTCAGGGAGGCCGGGGTGGATGAAATCGCGCGGGTCGAGGGCGTCAGCCATGCGCTGGCCGAACGCATCTACGCGGCACTGCACGGATTGGGCGAGAATAGTCCGCAGTGAAAAACGCGCTCACGATACCCACCATGCTTACCCTGGGCCGGATCGCCCTGATCCCGGTGCTGGTGGTGGTGTTCTACCTGCCGGCGAAATGGACCGGGGTGGCGGCGACGGCGGTATTCGCGCTGGCCTCGTTCACCGATTGGCTGGATGGCTGGGTGGCGCGGCGCTGGCATCAGTATTCCGCGTTCGGCGCGTTCCTCGATCCGGTGGCGGACAAACTGATGGTGTCGACCGCGCTGTTCCTCATCGTGCAGTCGCACCCGACGCCGTGGATGGCCTGCTGGGCGGCAGTGATCGTCGGCCGCGAGATCGCGGTGTCCGCGTTGCGCGAATGGATGGCCGAGCTTGGCCAGCGCGCGCGGGTCAAGGTGGCGCTGCTGGGCAAGTTCAAGACCGTGGTGCAGATGATCGCCATCGGCTGCCTGCTGTATTCGCCGTCGAAACATCCGCCGGAATGGCTGTGGATGGGCCGCGAGGTGTTCCTGATCGGCGATTGGCTGCTGGCGGTGGCGGCCCTGCTGACGCTGTGGTCGGGGCTGGATTACCTGCGCGCCGCCTGGCCGGTGCTGCGTGCCGGCGAAGGGCGCGCAAGCGAGGTTCCTCCGGGTGTTGACAGCATCCCCGCGGCGGGTACAATGCACGGCTCAACGCGGGAATAGCTCAGTTGGTAGAGCGCAACCTTGCCAAGGTTGAGGTCGCGAGTTCGAGCCTCGTTTCCCGCTCCAGATTCGAGAACCCCGGTCCGCCGGGGTTTTTCGTGCCACGAGCCTTCGGCTTTGTGGAACAATGACATCGATGGCCGGATGGCAGAGTGGTTATGCAGCGGATTGCAAATCCGCGTACGCCGGTTCGATTCCGACTCCGGCCTCCATCGAAACCCCTGCGCTGCAGGGGTTTTTCATTGCCGGCGCAGTCGTGACCTCCACATTCCCCGTTCTTCCACGCGTGTACGCCGCATGCGATCATGCCGGCGCCGCCCGGATGGCGAAATTGGTAGACGCAAGGGACTTAAAATCCCTCGATGGCAACATCATGTCGGTTCGATCCCGACTCCGGGCACCAACCACGGCAGCCGCGAATGCCCGACCTTGACCATCTGCGTATCGGCGTCATCGGCCTCGGCTATGTCGGGCTGCCATTGGCGGTGGAGTTCGCTCGCCATTTCGACGTGGTCGGCTTCGACATCGATGCCACGCGCGTGGCCGAACTGGCCGCCGGGCATGACCGCACCCGCGAGCTGGAGGCGGCGGAACTGACTCCCGCCCGCCTGCACTACAGCGCCGATGCGGCGGAGCTGGATGCCTGCAACGTGTTCGTCGTTACCGTGCCGACGCCGATCGATGCCGCGCACGATCCGGATCTCGGTCCGCTGATCGCGGCCTCCGAGCTGGTGGCCGCGCGGCTCAAGCCGGGCGACGTGGTGATCTACGAATCCACCGTCTACCCGGGCACCACCGAGGAAATCTGCGTGCCGTTGCTGGAGCGCGGCTCGGGCCTGCGCCTGGACCGCGACTTCGCCTGCGGCTACAGCCCGGAGCGGATCAATCCCGGCGATCGCAGCCGGCGCCTGCCGGACATCGTGAAGATCACTTCCGGCTCCAATGCCGAGGCCGCCGCCTTCGTCGATGCGCTGTACCGCCGCATCGTGCATGCCGGCACCTGGCCGGCGCCGTCGATCCGCGTGGCGGAGGCGGCCAAGGTGATCGAGAACATCCAGCGCGACGTCAACATCGCCCTGGTCAACGAGCTGGCGATGGTGTTCGACCGTCTCGGCATCGATACCGGCGACGTGCTCGCCGCGGCCGGCAGCAAATGGAACTTCCTGCCATTCAAGCCGGGCCTGGTCGGCGGGCACTGCATCGGCGTCGATCCGTATTACCTGCTGCACCGCTCGGATGCCGCGGGCTTCCATCCCGAGCTGATCGATACCGCGCGGCGCATCAACAACCGCGTCGGCGCGCATGTCGCCACGCGCGTGCTGGCACTGCTGCAGACGCGCGGCATCGCCGCCCGTGGTGCGCGCGCGTTGGTGCTGGGCCTGGCGTTCAAGGAAAACTGCCCGGATCTGCGCAACAGCCGCGCGATGGATGTGGTGCAGGGGCTGGCCGAGGCCGGGATGCAGGTCGAGGTGCATGATCCGTGGGTGGATGCGGACGAAGCCTTGCGCGATTACCGCGTGCGCCTGGTGGCCGAGCCCGAGGCGGGCGCCTACCAGGCCATCGTGCTGGCGGTGGCGCATTCGCAATACAGGGCGATGGAGGCTGCGACGATCCGTGCGCTGGGCACGCCCGATGCAGTGGTCTACGACGTCAAGTCGGTATGGCCGCGCGAGGCGGTGGACGCTAGGCTGTAGCGATGAGCCGCTATCTCGTATTCGTCCTCTGCGTACTCGGCCTGCTGTTGTCGGTGCTGATGCTGGCGTCCGGCCATTCGCCGATGTGGCGCTGGGGGCTTGGCGTGTTCGGTGCGCTGAGCGTGCTCGGCATCTGGGACATGGCACAGAAGACCACCACGCTGCGGCGCAATTACCCGATCCTGGCGCATTTCCGTTACGGGCTGGAATCGATCGGCCCGGAAATCCGGCAATACTTCATCGAGCGCGATACCGAGGAAGTGCCGTTCTCGCGTGAGCAACGGGCACTGGCCTACCAGCGGGCCAAATCGGTCAGTGACGTGGTGCCGTTCGGCAGCGAGCTGGATGTCTACGGCAACCAGTACGAATGGATCAACCATTCTGTGATGCCCACGCCGCATCACGATGCCGACTACCGCATCGAAATCGGCGGCGGTTGTGCGCAGCCCTATTCGGCCAGCGTGCTCAACATCTCGGCGATGAGTTTCGGTTCGTTGTCCGCGCACGCGATTCTCGCGCTCAACGGCGGTGCGCGGCGCGGCGGCTTCGCCCACGACACCGGTGAAGGCTCGATCTCGCGCTACCACCGCGAGCCCGGTGGCGACCTGATCTGGGAAATCGGCTCGGGCTACTTCGGCTGCCGCAACGAGGATGGCAGTTTCAATCCCGAACGCTTCGCCGCCAATGCGCGCGACGCGCAGGTCAAGATGGTCGAGCTGAAGCTCTCGCAGGGTGCCAAGCCCGGGCATGGCGGGATGCTGCCGGCAGCCAAGATCAGTGCCGAGATCAGTGCCGCGCGCGGCGTGCCGATGGGCCTGGATTGCGTGTCGCCGGCGTCGCACTCGGTGTTCTCCACACCGATCGGGCTGCTCGAATTCATCGCCCGCATGCGCGAGCTGTCAGGCGGCAAGCCGGCCGGCTTCAAGCTCGCCATCGGCCATCCCTGGGAGTGGTTCGGCATCGCCAAGGCGATGGCGGAAACAGGTCTTCTGCCGGACTTCATCGTGGTCGATGGCGCCGAAGGCGGCACCGGCGCGGCGCCGTCGGAATTCATCAACCATGTCGGGTTGCCGATGCACGAGGGCCTGATGCTGGTGCACAACACCCTGGTCGGGCTGGGCTTGCGCGAGAAGATCAAGCTCGGTGCCGCGGGCAAGATCGTCAGCGCGTTCGACATGGCGCGCACCATGGCGCTGGGCGCGGACTGGTGCAATGCCGCGCGCGGCTTCATGTTCTCGCTCGGATGCATCCAGGCGCAAAGCTGCCACAACGACCGCTGCCCGACCGGCATCGCGACCCAGGACCCGCGGCGCTGGAAGCGGCTCGACGTCGCGGACAAGACCGCGCGCGTGCACGCGTTTCACGACAACACGTTGAAGGCCCTGCGTGACCTGCTGTGCGCGGCGGGCCTGACGCATCCGCGTGAGCTCGGTCCCGAGCACATCCTGCGCCGGGTATCGCCGACCGAAATCCGTGCCTACAGCGCGCTGTTCGTGCGCCTGATGCCCGGCGAGCTGCTGCAAGGGCGACTGCCCTCGCATTCGGTGTTCCAGCAATTCTGGAACAGTGCGCGCAGCGATGCGTTCACGCCGCCGGAGAGCGTGTCCTCGCTGCGCCTGACCAAGGCCATCTGACCCCGATCAGGCTGCGTTGCGGCGGTTACAGCAGGTCCAGCACGCGCTCGGGCGGGCGGCCGATGACCGCGCGCTCGCCATGCTCGAAGATCGGCCGTTCGATCAGGATCGGGTGCTGCAGCATCGCCGCGATGATCGCGTCGTCGCTGGTTGCGGGGTTGCCCAGGTCGAGCGTGGAATAGGCGTCCTCGCCACGGCGCAGCAGTTCGCGCGGGGTGATGCCGAGCTTGCCGATGAGCGCACGCAGGGTGGCTTCATCAGGCGCGTCCTGCAGGTAGCTGACCAGCTCGGGTTCGATGCCGCGTTCGCGCAGCAACTCCAGTGCCTGGCGCGACTTGGAGCAGCGCGGGTTGTGGTAGTAACGCATCACGGTTCCTCCTCGACAGGGGGCGAAAAACGAAAAAAGCCGGCGCATGGGCCGGCTTTTCCCGAACTGGTGGGCGATGCAAGGATCGAACTTGCGACCTACGCCGTGTGAAGGCGGCGCTCTACCGCTGAGCTAATCGCCCGAAAGGGTTGCAAAGTATAGGCAGCCATCGGCGGTTTGCCAAGCGCCTGCGCCACACCGGCTCAGCAGGGCGTGCCGAGGCGCTCGGCCAGCAGCTGGCGGATCTTGGCTTCGATCGGCCCGCGCATCGGCGCCAGCAGGAAGCCCAGCCGTGCCTGCACCCGCACATGGTCGGGCTGGAGCAGGATGCGGCCTTCCACGCCGCCATGCTGCAGCAGCAGGAGATCGTCCTGCCACTGGCTTTCCACGCCGAATTCGTCGGCCAGACGTGCAGCAATGCGCTCAACCGCGATGCGCTTGCCGGCCAGATCCATCGGGCTCGGGTACAGGATGTCGATTTCGGACATGGGGGCTGTGGCGGGTATCGGGGACGGGTGATTCTGCCATCATGGTGATGCGGCGCGCGCCTGTGCCAGAATCACGCCGTGAACCATGCCGTCCCGACGTCGCTGATCCTGCGTTTTGCCGAGCACGAACACCCCGACCTGCCATTGCGCCCCGGGGTCAACGGGCTGTGCCAGGATCCCGACTTCGACCGCGGCCTGATGATCGCCGAACCCGGTGCTGACGCCCTGCTGACGCTGGTGGTGGACGTGCGCGGCCTGTGGCTGAATGTCAGCCCCGGGGTGCGCGGAGTGCATGTGAACGGGCGCCCGGTGCAGCAGTTGGCACGGCTTTGGGTGGGCGACCTGATTCATTGCGAAGGGGTGGAAATGCAGCTGGCCAGCGCACAGGCACGGGCCAGCGAGGACGCGGCCCCTGGCAGAGTGACGTCGAGCCGGCTGCTGCTGCGCGGCCATGGTGGTGCGGCGCATGGTCAGGCCTGGGCCTTGCACGAGGCGTGCCGCATCGACCGCCATGGTGGCGTGATCCCGGCCGGACAGGACGCATCCGTGTTGGCGGAGTTGCAGCCTGCAGGTGAAGACCGCGTCTGGCTGCAACTGCTGGCGGAGGCCAGGGGGGCACGCCTCAATGGCTGGCCGCTGGCCAGTGGCTGGGTGCACGGAGGCGACCAACTGCTGCTCGCTGGCCAGCGCTTCGTGGTGGAGTCGCCCGGGCAGACACCGCCGCCGGCAAAGCCGCCGCGGATGGACCAGGACGATGACGTCGCGGCGGTTGCGCCACGACCACGACGCATGCACTTGCCGTGGCTGTTGCTGGCCGCCATCGTGAGTGCATTGCTGCTGGCTGCACTGCTCTGGTTCGGGGTGAAGTAGCGCGCCGACTTGCCATGCCGCGCGTGCTGTGTTGCGATGCAATACCCGCCGCGATTTTTCCACCCCATGTCACATCGTGTGTTCAACTTCAGTGCCGGTCCGGCCACTCTGCCCGAAGCGGTCATGCGCCAGGCGCGCGACGAGTTGCTCGATTGGCAGGGCCTGGGCGCCTCGGTGGCCGAGGTCAGCCATCGCAGCGCCGCCTTCATCGAACTTGCCGAACGCAGCGAGGCCGATCTGCGGAGCCTGCTGCAGGTGCCGGAAGACTATGCGGTGCTGTTCCTGCAGGGGGGCGCCACCCTGCAGCAGGCGCTGATCGCGCTCAATTTCGTCGCCCCCGGGCAGGCAGCGGATTACCTGCTGACCGGGCATTGGGGACGCGTCGCACTGGCCCAGGCCACGCCCTATGTCAGCGCCCGCATCATTGCCAGCGCGGAGGCCGATGGTTTTGTCTCGGTGCCGCCTCGCGCACAGTGGCAGCTCTCGCCGCAGGCCGCCTATCTGCATGTGACCGCCAACGAAACCATCCATGGCGTGGAATTGCATGAACGCATCGATTCGCCGGTGCCGGTGATTGCCGATTTCAGCTCCAGCATCGCCTCGTACCCGATCGCGATCAGCGACTACGGCGTGGTGTACGCCGGCGCGCAGAAGAACCTCGGACCCTCCGGGATCAGCGTGGTCATCGTGCGGCGCGAGCTGCTCGAGCGTGCCGGCCAGACGCGTGCGCCGATCCTCGATTACCGCGCGCACCTGCAGCGTGGCTCGATGCTCAACACCCCGCCCACGTTCAACTGGTACCTGCTGAGTCTGTGCCTGCGCTGGATGCTGGAGCAGGGCGGCACCGAAGTGTTCGCGAAAAAACATGCCACGCGCTCGGCGCGGCTGTATGCCGCGATCGATGGCTCCGGCGGCTTCTACCGCAACCCGGTGCAGGCTGCGGCGCGCTCGCGGGTGAACGTGCCGTTCTTCCTGCATGACCCGGCGCTGGAATCGGCCTTCCTCGAGGCGGCCAGGGCGCGTGGCCTGGATGGCCTGAAGGGGCACAAGGTGCTCGGCGGAATGCGCGCTTCGCTGTACAACGCGCTGCCGGACGCGGCGGTGGATGCACTGATCGATTTCATGCAGGAGTTTGCGCGCGACCATGGCTGAGAAACGTTCCGATACACGGACCCGCGGCACGCGTACGGCCAAGACAGGCAAAGGCGCGCGAAAGAGCACCGCTGCGGGCAAGGACAAAGCGGCAGGCTCCGCGGCCAAGGCGGTGCCGGTGTCGCGTGACCTTGCTGCGGTGCGCGAGGAGATCGACGGCATCGATCGCCGGATCGAAGAGCTGATTTCCGAGCGCGCGCGCTGGGCGCAGCAGGTCGGCCGCGCCAAGGGCAAGCTGGCGGCAGCGGTCGACTATTACCGCCCCGAGCGTGAGGCTCAGGTGCTGCGCCAGGTGGTGGATCGCAACGACGGTCCACTCGCCAACGAAGTGCTGGTGCGCCTGTTCCGCGAAATCATGTCCGCCTGCCTGGCGCAGCAGGAACCCTTGCGCATCGGTTATCTCGGCCCGGAGGGCACTTTCTCGCAGCAGGCGGTGTACAAGCATTTCGGCCATTCCGCGCGTGCGCTGCCGCTGGCAAGCGTGGATGAGGTGTTCGATGAAGTGGCCGCCGGCAATGCCGATTTCGGCGTGGTGCCGGTGGAGAATTCCGGGCAGGGCACGATCCAGTCCACGCTCGACATGTTCCTGTCCTCGCCGTTGAAGATCTGCGGCGAGGTGGAACTGCGCGTGCATCAGTACCTGATTTCGCGCAGCGGACGGATCGAGGACATCGAACGGGTGTATTCGCACAGCCTGTCGCTGGCGCAGTGTCGCGGCTGGTTGCGCCAGCACCTGCCCGATGCCGAGAAGCAGGCCGTGGCCAGCAATGCGGAGGCGGCACGGCGCGCACGCAATGCCGACGATGCCGCCGCCATCGCCGGGCAGAACGCGGCGCATGTGTACGGCCTCAAGATCGTCGCCGGGCCGATCGAGGACCGGCCCGACAACACCACCCGCTTCCTGGTGATCGGCCGCGAGCTGTTTCCGCCTTCGGGCCACGATCGCACCTCGTTGCTGGTGTCGGTCCAGGATGCACCCGGTGCGCTGTACCAGGTGCTCGAACCACTCGCGCGGCACGGCGTGAGCATGAACCGCATCGAATCGCGACCGGCGCACGAGGGCTTGTGGCGGTACGCGTTCTTCATCGATGTGGCCGGACATGCCGACGAAGCGCCGCTCAAGGATGCGTTGGCCGAAATGAAGGCCAGCGGCCAGCGTGTGCGCCTGCTTGGCGCCTATCCGGTGGCGATCCCGTGAATGCGTTGGCGTCGCTCGACTTCGAGGCGCTTGCGCAGCCGGGCATCCGCGGCCTGCGTGCTTACGACCCCGGCCATGACCTGGTCGCGCTGCGCCGCCAGGCGCGCATGGAGCTGACCGAACTCGGTTCCAACGAGAACAGCCACGGACCTTCGCCCAGGGCGCTGGCGGCCGCGCGCGAGGCGTTGTCCACGGCATGGCGCTATCCCGACCCGTTGGGCGGTGATCTGAAGCGCGCGCTCGCCGCGCAGCATGGCGTCGCCACTGCGCAGATCGTGCTCGGCAACGGTTCGCACGAACTGCTGATGCAACTGGCGCAGGTGTTCGCCGGGCCGGGCGACGAGGTGCTGGTGTCGCGGCACGCCTTCGCGGTGTATGCGCTGGCCACCCAGGCGGTCGGTGCGCAGCTGGTGGCCGCGGACAGCTTGCCGATGGATGCGCCGATGCCACTCGGCCACGATCTTGACGCGCTGGTCGCCGCCATCAGTGCGCGCACCCGGCTGGTCTATCTCGCCAACCCGAACAATCCCACCGGCACCTGGTACGGCGGCGACGACTTCGCGCGTTTCATGCGCCAGGTCCCGGCGGAGGTGATCGTGGTGGTGGACGAAGCCTATGCCGAGTATGCCGATGCGCCGCAGTGGGCCAGTGCAATCGGGTGGCTGACCGGATTCCGCAATCTGGTGGTGACGCGCACCTTCAGCAAGGCTTACGCGCTGGCCGGGCTGCGCATCGGTTATGCGCTGGCCGATGCGGACGTCATCGGCCTGATCGAGCGCGTGCGCGAGAGTTTCAATGTCAATGCCGCCGGGCTTGCCGCAGCCACGGCGGCACTGGATGACCACGCGCATCTGGCTGCGGGCGTGGCGGCCACCGGTGCGGAGCGTGCGCGTCTTGGCGAAGCCCTGACCGCGCGCGGGTGGCGGGTGTGGCCCTCGCAAACCAACTTCCTGCTGGTCGAGTTCGGTGACGACGCGGCGCGCATCGAGGCGGCCCTGCTGGCGCAAGGCGTGGTGCTGCGGCCGATGAGCGGCTACGGCCTGCCGCATTGCCTGCGCATCAGCATCGGCCGTGGTGACGAGAACGAACGCCTGCTGGCGGCGCTGGATGCCTGGAGCGAGGGTGGACATGGCTGACTGGCAGGCAAGCCCGGGCGGCCCGGTGCAGGGACGCATCACCGTGCCGGGCGACAAGTCGATCTCGCACCGCGGCCTGATGCTGGCCGCGATTGCCGATGGCGACTCGCGCATCGAGGGCTTCCTCGAGGGCGAGGACACGCGTGCCACCGCGCGCATGCTCGGCCAGCTTGGCGTGCGCATCGAGGCGCCGGCCAACGGGGTGCGTATCGTGCACGGCGTCGGCATGGAGGGCCTCCAGCCGCCGTCCGCGCCGCTGGACTGCGGCAATTCCGGCACCGCGATGCGGCTGCTGGCGGGCTTGCTCGCCGCGCAGCCGTTCGCCAGCACGTTGATCGGCGATGCCTCGCTGATGCGCCGGCCGATGCGCCGCGTCAGCGAACCGCTGGCGGCGATGGGGGCACGCATCGAAACGACGGAAGACGGTTGCCCACCACTGAAACTGCAGGCAGCGGACGGGCTGCAGGGGATCGATTACGCCAGCCCGGTGGCGAGTGCGCAGGTCAAGTCGGCCGTGTTGCTGGCCGGGCTGTGGGCACGGGGCGAAACCCGGGTGCGCGAGCCGCACCCGACGCGGGACTACACCGAGCGCATGCTGCAGGCATTCGGCGTCGACATCGACCATTCCCCGGGCGAGGCGCGTGTGCGCGGCGGCCAGCGTTTGAGTCCATGTGATCTTGCAGTGCCGGGGGACTTCTCGTCCGCCGCGTTCCCGATCGGCGCCGCCTGCATCGTGCCGGGCTCGAGCCTGCACATCGAGGGCGTCGGCATCGACCCGCGCCGCAGCGGCCTGCTGCATGCGCTGCGCCTGATGGGCGCGGGCATCCAGGTGCAAGGCGCACGCAGCGGCCTGTGCGGCGAGGTGGCGGATATCCAGGTGCGGCATGCGCCGCTGCGGGGAATCGACCTGCCGCCGGCGCTGGTGCCGGACATGATCGATGAACTCCCCCTGCTGTTTGCGCTCGCGGCCTGCGCCGATGGCGTGACCCGGGTGCGCGGTGCGGCCGAATTGCGGGTCAAGGAATCCGACCGCATCGCGGCCATGGCCGCCGGCTTGCGCGCACTCGGCGTGCGCGTGGAAGAAACCCCGGACGGCGCCGACATCCACGGTGGCAGCGTCGGCGGCGGCACGGTGGAAAGCCGCCACGATCACCGCATCAGCATGAGTTTCGCGGTGCTGGCGCAGCGTGCCGCAACACCAGTGCGCATCCTCGGCGTGGACAACGTGGCCACGTCCTATCCCGGTTTCGATGCACGGATGCGCGCGATCGGCTTCGGCCTCGCGCCGGTGTCCTGAGTACGGGGTCGTCGCGCTTCAGCCGCCGGGGGTGAACTGGATCGGCACCGTGACCCGGCCCACCGTTGGCTGGCCATTGGCCATCGCCGGGCGGAAGCGCCAGCGGCGTGCGGCCTCGATAGCGGCACGGTCCAGCTCGCGATTGCCGCTGCCCTGCACGATGCTGACCGAGGTCGGCACGCCGTCGGGGCCGACATCGATCTGCAACTGCACGCTGCCCCCGATGCCGGCGCGCAGGGCCGAGCGCGGGTATTTCGGTGCGGGTTGGGAAATCGGCACCGGATTGCTGCTGGCGCCGGTTCGCGGCCGGGCAGGCGCGGCGGGGCCGGTGGCGGGTGGTGCGGCGGCTGGTGTGCTGGCAGGTGGGGTTTCGATCCGTGCGGGTGGCGTGGACGGCGTCTCGATCGCGGCCTGTGGCAGCCGGCTGTCGCCGTCTTCGCCCGTCGTGGCCGGCAGCGGTGCCGGCAGGGGTTCGAACACCTTGACCTGGCCATCCTCGCTGACACCTGCCTGCGCAGGATCGGCGCGGTAAAACGGCTTCTGCCGATCCCGGTTGAACACCAGCAGGAACAGCAGGATCCCCACCGCCAGCGCCGCGAGCAGTACCCACCACAAGCGCTGTGTTCCCGGTTCGCGGGATCGCTTGGGCGCGCCGGAAGGCGGCGGTGACGGGGTCGATGGCGGGGCTGCGGGCGGGGCCTGATTCATGCGCGACGGGTCACTTCTGGGCGGGATTGCCCGCCATTCTTGCACCATCGGCGCTGACCGCGCAGTGCAGGCATGCCGCACGGCGCGCGGACTCCACGCCAAGACAGGCGATAATGCGTGCCAGTCCGCTCACTGCCCGACACCATGCTCGACCCGCAACTGCTTCGCCACGACCCTGAAACCGCGCGCCAGGCACTGGCCCGGCGTGGATACGCCCTGGATGTCGCCGCGCTCAATGCACTGGAAGCCGAACGCAAGGCAATCCAGGTGCGCACTCAGGAGCTGCAGAACCTGCGCAACACGCGCAGCAAGGCCATCGGCATGGCCAAGGCCAAAGGCGAGGATGCCAGCGCGCTGCTGGCCGAAGTCGCCGCTTTCGGCGACGAGCTCAAGGCCAGCGAGGCGCGGCTGGACGCGCTGCGCGCGGAATGGGATGCCCTGCTGCTGGGCATGCCCAACATCGCCGCGGAGGACGTTCCGCTGGGCGAGGACGAGGCCGGCAATGTCGAGCAGAAGCGTTGGGGCGAAGTGCGCGAACTGGACTTCGAGGCGCGCGACCATGTCGAGCTGGGCGCGCGCAATGGCTGGCTGGATGGCGAAACGGCTGCGAAGCTTTCCGGTGCGCGTTTCACCGTGTTGCGCGGCCCGCTGGCGCGGCTGCACCGCGCGCTGGCGCAGTTCATGCTCGATCTGCACGTCGGCGAGCACGGCTACGAGGAAACCAACGTGCCGCTGCTGGTCAATGCGCGCAGCATGCGCGGCACCGGCCAATTGCCGAAGTTCGAGGACGACCTGTTCGCCACCGTGGTGGGCGAGGGCGAGGCCGCATCGCGGCGTTACCTGATTCCCACCGCGGAGGTGCCGCTGAGCAATATCGTGGCCGACTCCATCGTCGACGCCGAGCGCCTGCCGCTGCGCATGAGCGCACACTCGATGTGCTTCCGCGCCGAAGCCGGGGCGCATGGTCGTGATACCCGCGGCATGATCCGCCAGCACCAGTTCGAGAAGGTCGAACTGGTGTCGATCGTGCGCCCGGAGGACTCCGCGGCGGAGCTCGAGCGCATGACCCGCTGTGCGGAAACCGTGCTCGAACGCCTCGGCCTGCCGTACCGGCGCATGCTGCTGTGCACCGGCGACATGGGCTTTGCCGCGCGCAAGACCTTCGATCTGGAAGTGTGGATGCCCTCGCAGAACACCTGGCGCGAGATTTCCTCGTGTTCGGACTGCGGTGATTTCCAGGCGCGGCGGATGCAGGCGCGCTGGCGCAATCCGGACAGTGGCAAGCCCGAGCTGGTGCACACGCTCAATGGTTCGGGCGTGGCGGTCGGTCGGGCGCTGGTTGCGGTGATGGAAAACAGTCAGCAGGCCGACGGCAGCATCGTGGTGCCCGAGGTGTTGCGCCCGTACATGGGTGGCCTGGCGCGGCTCGAATGAATCCGGACCTCAACGACCTCTATTGCTTTTCAGTGGTCGTCGAGCATGGCGGGTATGCCGCTGCCGAACGTGCCGTGGGGATTCCCAAGTCGCGCCTCTCGCGACGCATCGCGCAGCTGGAGAAGGATCTTGGCGCGCGGCTGCTGCAACGCTCCACGCGTCGTTTCGCGGTGACCGAACTGGGCCAGGCGGTGTACCGTCACGCGCAGGAAATGCTGGCCGCCGCCGAAGCGGCGCGCGATGCGGTGGCCCGTGTCGCCACCACGCCACGCGGGCTGGTGCGCTTGAGTGCGCCGGTCAGCCTGGCGCAGGAATTGCTGCCGCGGGTGCTGCCGGACTTCTTCGAGCGCTACCCTGACGTGCGCCTGCAGGTGCACGTCAGCAACCGGCGTGTGGATCTGGTGGAAGAGGGCTTCGACATCGCCCTGCGCGTGCGCAGCCGGCTCGACGAGGACGGCGACCTGGTGTTGCGCAGCTTCGGCCAGTCGCGCGAACTGCTGCTGGCAAGCCCGGCCTATCTGCGCCGCCACGGCCGCCCGCGGCTGCCACAGGATCTGGCCGCGCATACCGTGCTGATGGCGTTCGAGGACAGCGCGCGCCAGCGCTGGGAGCTGCATGGACCGGGCGGCGAGGTGGCCACGGTGGAGCTGGAGCCGCGCCTGGCGGCCTTCGACTTCCCCATGCTCAAACAACTCATCACCCACGGCGCGGGCATCACCATGCTGCCGGAAATGATCTGCGCCGAAGCGGTGCGCAACGGCGAGCTGGAAGTGGTGCTGCCGCAGTGGAGCCTGCCGCAGGGCATCGTGCACGCGGTCTTCGCTTCGCGTCGCGGCCTGCTGCCGGCGGTGCGCGCGTTGATCGATCATCTGGCCGAAACATTGCCGGCCGAGCTTGCCCGCCTCGCGCTGGCTACCGAGGGCGATGACGCCTGAGACGCCTTGCAGTGGCGACAGGCGCAATCTGGCGGAAGCGGTGGGATTCGAACCCACGAATGGTTGCCCATTGCCGGTTTTCAAGACCGGTGCCTTCAACCGCTCGGCCACGCTTCCGTGTTGATTGCTGCGCCGCGACCGGGTTGCCGGTCGCGGCGCACATGCCCCGTCATTCTCGCATGCAGGCCCGGCAGTTGCAGAGCTGCGGGTAGGGCTATTCTGACCCCCAATGGTGGGGTTTGCGGGCTTGTCGGCAGTGCGGGCAGCGCCTAGGCTCGAATCCAGTCAGGCAGGGGAGTGAAGCATGACGATTCGTGTTTTTCTGGTCGATGACCATGCCCTGGTACGTACCGGGATGAAGCTGATCCTTGCACAGGAGGCGGACATCGAGGTGGTCGGCGAGGCCGACAGTGGTGAAGTCGCACTGCCGCAGATCCGTCAGTTGAAGCCCGACGTGGTGCTGTGCGACCTGCATCTGCCAGGGATCAGCGGCCTGGAGATCACCGAGCGCCTGGTGCGCGGCGCCGTCGGCTGCAAGGTGATCATCGTCTCGGTGCTGGAGGACGGACCGATGCCGCGGCGCCTGCTGGATGCCGGCGCAGTCGGCTACATCGGCAAGGGGGGGGATGCGACGGAATTGCTGCGTGCGGTGCGCGAGGTTGCGCGCGGGCGGCGTTTCCTCGGCAATGCCATCGCGCAGAACATGGCGCTGTCCAACATCGATGGCGAGGGCTCGCCGTTCGATGCGCTGACTCCGCGTGAACTGGAGGTGGCGATGTTGCTGGTGCAGGGCCTGCGTCAGGAGGCCATCGCGCGCCGACTCAGCCTGAGTGCCAAGACCGTGCACACGCACAAGGCGCGGCTGTTCGAGAAGCTGGAAGTGACTGATGCCATCGCCCTGGCCCGGCTCGCCGGGCAGTACGGACTCAGCGACATCGCGCACAGCGTGTGAGCCACGGATGTGCCCGCACAGGGCCGGGCGCTGACATGAGACGGCATGGCGGGGTCGCAGTGGCGCATGCACTGGCCCTGCGTTCCGTCGCTGCCGGAGCACCCAGACTGAGCTGCGGGTCCGGGATGAATCTCGTTGCCCGCATCGCTGCATGCAGGACCGGCGCCGAGAGCCGATGACGCCCACTGATGAAACGCGGAGCCGGGCGCATGGCCCGGCTCCGTCATCCAGTTGCTCGTGATGCCCCTCGAGCTTCAGGCCTCGCTGCGGGGGGCTGCGGTGCCAACTTGGTTCGCCTCGGCCACGGCTTCGGCGGCTTCGCTGGCCGGATCCACCTCGGCGGGTGCAGGCGCCGTCCCGGCGTCGTCCGTGTTGGCGGAATCGGCTGCGGCGGCATCCGCAGAGGCGGTGCCGTTGACGTCGCCGCCGGCAGCGGAGACGAGCCCCGTTTCCGCTGCATGCTCTTCGCCCGCATTGGTGTCCGCGGCGGTCGCGGTATCGTCTGGCGACGGGAGCGTGACTGCCATGCCGACCTCCGACTGGGCAGGGCCATCGAAGCCGATCGCCACGGCCTCTTCCACTGCCTCGGCATCTGCATCTGCATCGGCGGTTGCGCGGGGAGTGGCTTCTGTCACGGACGTGTCGGTTCCGGCCGCACTGGCATCGCCTGCCGGGGGATTGGCCATGTCTGCGGCAGGCGCCTCGCTTTCGGCCGCGCCTGCATCGCTGTGCGCCAAGGCAGAATCCGCCTCGTCGCGCCTGCTGCCGGCTTGCGTCGTGGAAGGCGACTGATCAGCGGCGTCGCCATCGCCGGTGGCAGGCGCTGCGGCGGCAAGGCCGCTGGGGCCGGGCCGATACACGGTTTCCGCCAGTGAAACCGCAATCGCCGCCGACAAGGGCAGGGCCGGGCGTGCGGCCTGCAGCCCGCTGCCGCTCACCGTGCCCAAGGCGATTCCCGAAGACGTTGCGGCGCGGCTGGGTGCTGCCGCCGGTCCAGCCTCGTCGCGGCTTGCCACGGCGTCGTCGACATTGGCGCTTGCCGTCGACTCCGCCTGCGCGACCTCGTCGGCCGGGCGCGTGGCATCCTCGCCCGCCGACTTGCCACGCGCACGGCTGCGGCGACCACGGCTGCGCCTGGGACCGGCGTCAGCGACTGCCTGCGCTTGTTCACCGGCATCCGCGGCGGTATCCGCCGGGCTGTCGACGGCCTGCTGCGGGCCATCATCCTGTGCCTGCTCCTTGCGCGTGACCTCGGCGTCGGTGCTCGTGTCCCCGTCCGCTTGCGCCGTGGCCACGCCTTCGTCGCCGCTGGCGAAATCGAATTCGGGTTGGCTGCCGGTGGCCAGCGGTGGTGCCTCCTCGTCACCGGCGATGGCAAGCTCCTCACTGATGCCTTCGACGGCATCGCTGCGCCGGCGGCGACGGCCACCCCGACGCCCGCGGCGTCGCCGCGCGCCGCCAGTGTCCGTGGCGCTCTCGTCCGCCGCCGCCGTCGACTCTTCGCTGGCGTCGGCTGCAGTGGCGGGATCAGCGGTGTCGGCGGGGGCGGGCTGATCGTTGCGGATGCCATCGATGGCGTCCTTGGCGGTGTCGGCGGCGGCGGCCGGCGACGTGGGCTCCGCGGCCCCGGCCTGTTCCATGTTGCCGTTTTCGGCATTGATGGCCACGCTCTCGGTGCCTTCGGCGGCTTCGCCCCGGCGTGGGCGGCGGCCACGCCGGCTGCGGCGGGAGCGGCTGCCCTGGCCTTCGTTTTCGTTGCCGCCGGCTTCATCGTTGACCGCCGGGATTGCAGCGGCGACGCTCGCAGCGGTCATGACCTCGGTGGCATCGGCCTTGCCCTGGCCGCGAGTGCGACGCTCCTGCGCGCCGCGTCCATCCTGCGCCGGCTTGCCGCTCGCCTCGCCGGTCTGCGCCCGCTCACGCCGCGAATCACGGCCTTGCCGCGGCTGTCCGGACTTGCCGCGCTCGCCACGCGTGGACTTGCGTCCCTGTGCCGTGCGCCGCTCATCGCGCTGGCCTTGCGGCTTGCGTGCCGGCTGCTTCTCGCGTGGCGCTGCCTCATCTTCGCCCGGCGTGCCGGTGAAGAACTGCATGACGCGGGCAAGGAAGCCGGCCTTGGGCCTGGCGCGTGGCGTGCCGAAGGTTGGCGTCGCCGGCGTCGGCGCGGCGGGCGTGGCTGCGACCGCCGCCGGCGCCTCCTCGCGCGGCGCGCGCACCGGCGCGGGCTGCGCCGGCTTCACGTTCTTCACCGCTGGCAGGTCGGGGATGTTGAGGTGGGCCTTGGTCAGCGCATGGGTCGGCAGCTTGCGCGGGGTGCCGCGCTGGTAGCTCGGTCGCGCGGTCTCCTCGCCCATCTCGTTTTCGCGGATGCGGGTGACTTCGTAATGCGGCGTCTGCAACTGTTCGTCGGCGACGATCACCACCGGCGAGCCGTGGCGGCGCTCGATCTCGGCGAGCGCTTCGCGCTTCTCGTTGAGCAGGAAATTGGCAATTTCCACCGGCGCCTGCACCAGCACCTGCCCGGTGTTGTCCTTCATCGCATGTTCCTCGGCCACGCGGATGATCGACAGCGACAGCGACTCCACGCTGCGCATGCGGCCATGGCCCTCGCAGCGCGGACAGACGATCTGGCTGGCCTCGCCCAGGCTCGGACGCAGGCGCTGGCGCGACATTTCGAGCAGGCCGAAGCGCGAGATGCGCCCCAGCTGCACGCGCGCACGGTCGTAGCGCAGTGCCTGCTGCAGGCGGTTTTCCACCTCGCGCTGGTGCTTGTTGCTGGACATGTCGATGAAGTCGATCACCACCAGCCCGCCGAGGTCGCGCAGGCGCAGCTGGCGCGCCACTTCCTCGGCCGCCTCGAGGTTGGTGTTGAACGCGGTTTCCTCGATGTCGCCACCACGGGTGGCGCGCGCGGAGTTGACGTCGATCGCGGTCAGCGCCTCGGTCTGGTCGATCACCAGTGCGCCGCCGGACGGCAGGCGCACCTCGCGCTCGTAAGCCGACTCGATCTGCGATTCGATCTGGAAGCGGTTGAACAGCGGGGTGTCGTCGGTGTAGTGCTTGAGCTTGCGCAGGTTGTGCGGCATCACCTGTTCGACGAACTCGCGCGCTTCCTCGTGCATCTCCGGCGTGTCGACCAGGATTTCACCGATGTCGGCACGCATGTAGTCGCGCAGGGCGCGGGTGATCAGGCGCGATTCCTGGTAGATCAGGAACGGGGCCGGGCGCGACAGCGCGGCGTGCGCGATGGCGCGCCAGATCGACAGCAGGTAGTCGAGATCCCACTGCAGTTCCTCGGCGTCGCGGCCGACGCCGGCGGTGCGGATGATCACGCCCATCTCGTCGGGGATCGCGAGTGCGTCCATCGCGCGCTTGAGCTCGGCGCGGTCCTCGCCCTCGATGCGCCGCGACACGCCGCCGGCGGTCGGCGAATTGGGCATCAGTACCATGTAGCGGCCGGCCAGCGAGATGTAGGTGGTCAGTGCCGCGCCCTTGTTGCCGCGCTCCTCCTTGTCCACCTGGACCACGACTTCCTGGCCCTCGCGCAGCAGCTCCTTGATGTTGGCCTTGCCCGGGTCCACGCCGGAGGCGAAATAGTCGCGGGAGATTTCCTTCAGCGGCAGGAAGCCGTGGCGTTCGGCACCGTAATCGACGAAGGCGGCTTCCAGCGAGGGCTCGAGACGGGTGATCTTGCCCTTGTAGATGTTGGACTTCTTCTGTTCCCGCGAGGGTTGTTCGATGTCGATGTCGTACAGGGTCTGGCCATCGACGATGGCGACGCGCAGTTCTTCCGCCTGCGTCGCATTGATCAGCATGCGCTTCATGTTCGTTCCTTTCGCGCTTGCACGCGCGGAACGCCGGGCGTTTCGCCTCTGGTCACCGCTGGGCGGGGGTCGCGCTGGGCGCGGGCCATCCGCCTGAAGTTTTCCAGCGCTGCAACACCACGGCGGGCCGCGGGAGCGCTCGTTGTTACCATCGGGCCGCCGCCGGCAGATACCTCGCCGGCCGCGGTACTGTTTGTTCCGTTCGACAGCCGCTTGCGCGACCGGCGATATCTTCCACCGCGCAACCGTGGCCGCCGACAAGCGTGGCGGCGCTGTGCTGCGATCCCGGGACTGGCGACCCTGCGGCCGTCGAATCCTGAAGACAATCAATGGTTTTCTTCGCTTGGCGAGTGTAGCAGATCAGAGGTGGCTGCAGACGCGGGGGTGAAACTCGTTCAAGCTATGGCTTGGCCCCGGTGCTTTGTTCAGCTGTTCATGTCGGAATCGCCCCCTGATCGTCCCGTTGCCCGCATCGTGTCCGTCCCCGCGGACCGCGATGGCCAGCGCCTGGACAATTTCCTGCTGGGTCAGCTCAAGGGCGCGCCGCGCTCGCTGATCTACAAGCTGGTGCGCAGCGGCCAGGTGCGGGTGGATGGGGGCCGTGCCAGGCCCGAGCGCAAACTGAGCGCGGGCGAGCAGGTGCGCATCCCGCCGCTGCGCCTGCCCGAGGCGGGCGAGGCCGCCCCGCCACCGCGTTCACTGCTGGCCGCGCTGGAATCGGCGATCGTGTTCGAGGACGCCCGCCTGCTGGCGCTGAACAAGCCCAGCGGCCTTGCCAGCCACGGCGGCAGTGGCATCCAGCATGGCGCGATCGAATCGCTGCGCGCACTGCGGCCGGGGCAGTCGCTGGAACTGGTGCATCGCCTCGACCGCGACACCTCGGGGCTGCTGGTGGTGGCGAAGAAGCGCTCGGCGCTGCGCGAACTGCAGGCCCTGCTGCGCGAGGATCATGGCGCCGGCATCGACAAGCGCTACCTGACCCTGCTTGCCGGACGCATGCCCAACGGGGTGATGACGGTGGATGTGCCGCTGCACGTCGGCCTGCGCCAGGGCGGCGAGCGCCACGTCAGCGTCAGCGCCGCGGGCAAACCGTCCACCACCCATTTCCGCGTGCTGGAGCGGCGCGGCGGGATGAGCTGGTGCGAAGCACGCATCGAAACCGGACGCACCCACCAGATCCGCGTGCATGCCCGGCATATCGGCCATGCCGTCGCCGGCGACGACAAGTACGGCGATGCCGAGGTTAATCGGCGCCTGCGCGAACAGGCCGGGCTGAAGCGGCTGTTCCTGCATGCCGCCTCGTTGCGCTTCGCCCTGGAGCAGGGTACGGCCGAGTACGTGCTGGATGCGCCCCTGCCCGACGAACTGCGCGCGGTGCTCGACCGCCTCGCCTGATCAGGCGAGGCGATCGGTCTTTGCCGCGCAGATGAAGTCGTTCTCGCTCAGGCCGCCGACATCGTGGGTGGACCAGCGCACCACGCAGCGGTCGTAATGCACCGAGAGATCGGGGTGATGGTCCTCGCGATGTGCGACGTGGGCGAGTGCGTTCACGAAGCTCATGGTGCGGTGGTAATCATCGAAGCTGAACGTGCGACGCAGGGCGTGGCCGTCTTCGGCCAACTCCCATTCCGGAACCTGTGCCAGCAGTTCGCGCACGCGGGCTTCGCCAAGGCGGTGTTCCTGGCCCCGTTTCGGGCTGCAATGGGCGTCGGCGAGGGGGATCAGGTCGCTCATCATCAATCCGGTGCGCCGCTAGGGCCGCAGTCATGCAAGGCTCGATAGAATACCCGCATGATCAATATTTCAGAATCCGCCCAGGCGCACTTCCGTCGTCTGATCGAGCGCGAGGCCATGCCCGGCCTTGGCGTGCGCCTGTCCGCGGTGCATGCGGGTACCCCGCGCGCCGACGTGCGTCTGGAGTTCGCCGGTCCGGATGACCTCAGTGGCGACGAATGGGCGGTGGATTGCGAAGGTTTCACCCTGTGGATCGATGCCGCCAGTGCCGGCGCGCTGGACGGCGCGCGCATCGACTACGAGGCGCGCGCCACCGGTGGCCAGCTGCAGATCCGTGCGCCGCGCATCAAGGGCAGCGCACCGGCGGACGATGCGTCGCTGGTGGAGCGGGTGATGTGGGTGGTCGAACACGAGATCAATCCGCAGCTGGCGATGCATCGCGGCAGCGTCGCGGTGGAAGAAATCACCGCTGATGGCGTGGTGGTGCTGCGCTTTGGCGGCGGCTGCCATGGTTGCGGCATGGCCGACGTGACACTGAAACAGGGCATCGAGAAGACGCTGCTGGAAAAGGTGCCCGGGGTGAGCGCGGTGCGCGATGCCACCGACCATGCCAGCGGCAGTGCACCCTACGTGCCGCGGCTGGGCGACTGATCCCGGACCGCGAGCATGGCATCGCGGGAAGACTGGATCGCCTTGATGCTCGCGCGCATGCGCGGGATGTCGCTTCGTCCGCTGAAGCCCGGTTTGCCTGAAAGCTGGCGAGCGTGGCTGGCGGCGCATGCCGTGCCCGATGCCGCGACACTGCGCAAGCGCAACGAGCTGGTCGCGATCCTTGCCGCCCGCCCGCCCGCACCGCTGCCGCCGATACCGGATGAGCTCGGGCGCTGGGCGCGCTGGCGTGGCCTGCTCGACCAGGGCTGGGACCCGGCTTCGCGCACGCCGCCGCGCCTGCATCGCATCGGCATGGCGGTCAGCCTGCTGGTCAATGCCCTGTTCGCCTTGCTGCTGTTTGCCACCCTGTACCTGCGGCTCGGTGGTGGCGAGACCGAGACCGAAACCGTGCGCATCCGCATCACCGGCTTCGGCATCCCGGATCAGCCCGGCGGTGGCGAGGAAGCGCGTGACGGCGAGCGTGAGCCGGGTGCCGCCGCCGAGGCCGCGCCGGCACGCAGCGCGCCGGCGCAGGCCGCGTTGGCGGCGAGCACGGCAGCTGCGGCCACTGCGCAGGCGACGACGAGCCCGACGCCACCGGAGCCCACCCCTCCCGTCGAACAGCCGCAGCCGTTGCAGGTGACCGAGGTGCCTGCGCCGACCGGGGCCGAGTTCGTGCTGCCGCCGCAACGTGAACTGGCCGCTCCCGAGAGCGCCGCCATGCCGGTGCGCGAACGCGCGCTGCCGGATGCACGCGAGCTGCCGATGCCGTTGCCGGAGGTGCGCGAACTGGCCGTGCCCGCGCCCGCGAGCCAACCGCTGCGCCCCAGCCAGGCGATGCCTTCGACACGCGAGATTCCCGTGCCGGTGGAAGCGCCGCGAGTGGCGGTGCGCGAGCTGCAGCCGCGTGCGGATGCGCCACACGTCCAGGTGCGTACACCGGGCGAGCGTCCATTGCCGAGTGCGGCGCCGGCGATGCCGGGCAGTGCGTCGCCGACGCCGCAGGCGGGAGGCACGACTCCGGCACGCGCGGCGAGCGGTGCCGGCAGCGGGCAGCAGCCGAGCCGGGCTGCCGGCTTGCCGGACGCGCAGGGGCGTTCGCCATCGCCGGGGCAGGCGGCCCCGGGTGCGGGCGTGGGTCCCGAGCGCAGCACCGCCTCCAGCGGCTGGCCAACGCCGCGTGCGGGTGATGACTGGGGCCTGGATCGCAGTGACCGTGCCGGCACCGCCAGCGGCGGCGATCAGGGTGCGACGCGTGGTCAGGGTGGCTCGCGCCTGTTCAATGCCGATGGCAGTGCGAAGCTGCCGGATGATCGTTTCGCCGCGCGTTTCCCGGATCCGTACAAGGAAGGCACCTGGCTGCGCCGGCCCGGCATGGACACCCGCGGCACCATGTTCGATGGCATCTGGCGACCGCCGGAAACGCTGCTGCAGGAATGGGTGCGCCGGGGCGTGCAGAGCGTGGACATCCCGCTGCCCGGCGGCAAGGTAAAGATCCGCTGCGTGATCTCGGTGCTGCAGGCGGCGGGCGGCTGCCTGCCGGTTCCCGGCAAGGAAGGCGTGCATGATCAGCCGGCACGCGCGCGGCCGGCGCCGGATGTTCCGTTCAAGCCCGAGCTGTTCGAAAATCCGCAGGATCTTTCCGCGCCGAAGCCGGCCGTGCCCGCGTCAAGGGACGGCCAGCCGGCAGCGGACGATACGCCCTGATCGCGGCGGCCCGTCAAGTTGGTGTTGTCGGCAGCAACGAGCCCGCAGTGTGCGGGTCGGCAAGCGGATCTCAGCGCAGCGCGCTGAGATCGGTCAGCTGGCTCGGCTGGCTGCTGTAGTAGGCCGCGGCGTCGGCGATCTGCTGGTCGGTGAGGTGGGTGGCCTGGTTGGTCATCAGCGGATGCTCGCGCACACTGTCGCGGTACATCTGCAGTGCATGTGCAATGTAGTCCGCGAACTGGCCACCGATCAGCGGCACGTCCGCCGCATTGGGTGTATTGCCATCGGCACCATGGCATTCGACGCAGGCCTGACCGGTGCTGCCGGCGGTGGTGACCAAGCGTGCACCGGCTTCGACATTGCCCTTGGGCAGGCCGGCGGACGAGGCGGCCTGACCCGGCGCGCGTTCGAACTCGACATGGCCGCCTTCGCCACCACAGGCCGCAAGGGACAGGGTCAGGGCCAGGGCGGCCGCAATTCGCAGGTTCTTCATCGCCGGGCTCACTTGTTCGTGTTCGCTTGCTGGGGTTTCAGGCTGGAAAGATAGGCGGCGATGATCGCGATTTCCTCGTCGGAAAAGCTCATCGCCTGCGCTTCCATGGTCGGATGCTTGCGCTTGCCGGCCTTGTACTCGCTCAGCGCATTGCGCAGGTACTGCTCCTGCTGCCCGCCGAGCTTGGGCACGTGGTAATTGGGGTAGACGTTCTTGTAGCCCTCGATGCCGTGGCAGCCGATGCAGGTGTAGGTCAATTCCGCGCCCTGGGACTTGCCGCTGGCAGGCGTGCCGGCATCCTGCCGGGCGAGTGAGGCGATGGGCAGGGCCAGCACTAGGCAGGCGACAATCAGGATCGGGCGCATCAATCGGGTCCCCGTGGTCGTTCGGTCAGGCTGCCGCAACGGCATCGCGTTGGAGTATAGCTTGCAAGCAGATTCGCGTAAGCCCCATCTTGATCGCGATCAAACGCTTTGCCCGACGCTCCGCATGCACCGGCATGACCTCTGGCACCTGCCGTCAATTCCTCGGGGTGGTTTACTTGACTACAACACCAGACCGAGCCCTGACGATGCGCGCATCGCCGCTGTTTTTCCCCACCCGCTGGCCCCGTGGCCTGGTTCTCCTGACGCTGGCCGGGCTGTTGGCCGCCTGCAAGCCGGGTGCGCCGGGGGATGCCGCGCAGAAGGACGCGCAGGCCGAAAAAAAGGAAGCCGTTCCGGTCGAAGTGGCGGAGGTGCGCCAGCGCACCATGGTCGCCAGCCATGTCGGCACGGCGGCGCTGGAGGCGCGTGGCGAGGCACAGGTGGTGGCCAAGACTTCCGGCGTGGCCTTGCGCGTGCTGACCGAAGAAGGGCGCCAGGTGCGTGCCGGCCAGGCGCTGGTGCAGCTGGATGCCGAGCGTGCGCGTCTGCAGGTGGCGCAAACCGCGGCGCAAGTGGCCAAGCTGGAAGCCAACTATCGGCGTGCGGCGCAATTGGCCGAGCAGAAGATGGTCAGCGCCAATGATGTCGACCAGTTGCGCTTCGATCTGCAGAATGCGCGTGCGGCGAACCAGATGGCGCGGCTGGAGGTGTCCTATGCGACCGTGGTCGCGCCGATCTCCGGGGTGATCGCGTCCAAGGCGGTCAAGCCCGGCAACTTCGTGCAGATCAATTCGCCGATCTTCCGCATCGTCGACATCTCGCGTCTGGAGGCCACGCTCAACGTGCCCGAGCGCGACCTCGACCGCATCCAGCCCGGATTGCCGGTGCGCATGAGCGTGGACGCACTGCCCGCACGCGAGTTCGAAGGGCGCGTGGACCGGGTCGCGCCGGTGGTTGATTCGGGCAGCGGCACGTTCCGCGTGATCGCCAGCTTCGATGCCGGAGACGCGCTCAAGCCCGGCATGTTCGGGCGCATCGCGATCAATTACGACCAGCGCGCCGACGTGCCGAGCATCCCGCGTGCCGCACTGCTCGATGACGGCACCGAGCCGGCGGTGTACGTGCTGCGTGATGGCAAGGCCGAGCGGGTCGAGATCGAGCTGGGCTATGCGGATGGCGAGTTCATCGAGGTGCGCAAGGGGCTGGCGCTGGGCGAGCAGGTGGTCACCGCCGGCAAGACCGCGTTGCGCGAGGGCAGCGAGGTGCAGGTGATCGACCCCGATGCATCGACGCCCGCAGCCACGGCATCCGCCACGCCTGCAGAAGCCAAGCCGTGAGCGAGCCTGTCGCCAGCAGCGCACGGGGCTTCGATCTCGTCGAGTTCTCCACCCGGCGCCGGGTCACCATCCTGATGATGATGGTCACGCTGGTGCTGTTCGGGCTGATCGCCTTGTCCGGGCTCAAGGTCAACCTGCTGCCCGACCTCAGCTACCCGACCTTGACCGTGCGCACCGAATACACCGGCGCGGCACCGGCCGAGATCGAAACCCTGATCAGCAAGCCGGTGGAAGAAGCGGTCGGCGTGGTCAAGGGCTTGCGCAAGCTGAAGTCGGTGTCGCGTACCGGGCAGTCGGACGTGCTGCTGGAGTTCGCCTGGGGCGCGGACATGGACAAGGCCAGCCTGGAAGTGCGCGACAAGATGGAGGCGTTGCAGTTGCCGCTGGAGGCCAAGGCCCCGCTGCTGCTGCGCTTCAATCCCTCGACCGCACCGATCATGCGCCTGGTGCTGACCAGCGAGGCCGACGACCCCGGCGCGCTCACGCGCCTGCGCCGCTATGCCGACGAGGATCTGAAGAAGAAGCTGGAGCCGGTGGCGGGTGTGGCCGCGGTCAAGGTTGCCGGTGGTCTGGAAGACGAGATCCAGGTCGACATCGACCAGCAGAAGCTGGCCGCACTGAACATCCCGATCGACACCGTGATCAGCCGCCTGCAGCAGGAAAACGTGAACCTGTCCGGCGGTCGCCTGGAAGAGGGCAGCCAGCGCTATCTGGTGCGCACGGTCAACCAGTTTGCGACCGTGGATGAAATCGCCAACCTGCTGCTGACCACGCGCAGTGCCGGCAACAACGAAGCGGAAAGCGCGGCGGCGCAGATGGCGCGGGTGGCCGCGGCCACGGGCGATGCGATGGCGATGTCGGCTGCGGCTTCGGTGCAGAGCGCGACCGGTGACGGCCAGGCACAACCCGGTGGCGGCCTGCCGGTGCGGCTCAAGGATGTCGCCAGCGTGCGTCAGGGCTTCAAGGAGCGCGAAGCGATCATCCGCCTGGGCGGTCGCGAAGCCGTCGAACTGGCGATCTACAAGGAAGGCGATGCCAATACCGTGGCCACGGCCGATCAGCTCGAACGGGCACTGGCCTCGATCCGCAAGCAGATTCCGCCCGGCATGAGCCTGCAGCCGATCGACGACCAGTCGCAGTTCATCCGTGCCGCGATCAGTGACGTCAAGCTGGATGCGGTGATCGGCGGCATCCTCGCGATCCTGGTGATCTTCCTGTTCCTCAAGGACGGCTGGAGCACGTTCGTCATCTCGCTCTCGCTGCCGGTGTCGATCATCACCACGTTCTTCGTCATGGGTCAGCTTGGCTTGTCGTTGAACGTGATGTCGCTCAGCGGTCTTGCGCTCGCCACCGGGCTGGTGGTGGATGACTCGATCGTGGTGCTGGAGTCCATTGCCAAAGCGCGTGAGCGCGGGCTCGGCATTCTCGATGCGGCCATCGCCGGTACCCGTGAGGTATCGATGGCAGTGGTCGCCTCCACCCTCACCACCATCGCCGTGTTCCTGCCGCTGGTATTCGTCGAGGGCATCGCCGGACAACTGTTCCGCGACCAGGCGTTGACCGTGTCGATCGCGATCGGGGTTTCGCTGCTGGTCTCGCTGACCCTGATCCCGATGCTGTCCTCGCTCAAGGGCCGCGCGCCGCTGGCGTTCCCCGAAGAGCCGGCGCGCGAACCCTATCAGGCGCGTGCGCGCTGGCAGAAGCCGTTCGCGGCAACCTCGCGCGGCATCGGTACCGCCATGGGCGCACTCGGTTTCGCCTTCGCCTGGGCGGTGCAGGCTGCGTGGCGGGCAATCACCGCGGTGGTTTCTCCGTTCATGCGCCGCGCCAGTGACGTCGCCATGGCGCCCTACGCGCGCGCCGAGCGTGGCTATCTCAAATTGCTGCCGGCGGCATTGCGGCATCCGCTGCTGGTGCTGGGCGTGGCGGCGAGCGCATTCGCCGGGTCGATGGCGTTGCTGCCGCTGCTGGGCGCCGACCTGATCCCGCAACTGGCGCAGGACCGCTTCGAGATGACGCTCAAGCTGCCACCGGGCACGCCGCTGCGTGAAACCGATGCCCTGGTGCGTCGCTTGCAGGCAGCGCATGCACAGGATGCGGGCATGAAGGCGCTGTACGGGGTCAGTGGCAGCGGCGTGCGTCTGGATGCGAGCCCGGCCGACAGTGGTGAAAACATCGCCACGCTGACCGTGGTGATGGAAGGCGGCGGCAGCCCGCGGCTGGAGTCGGAATTGACCCGAGGCCTGCGCGGCAGCATGGCTCATCAGGCGGGCGTCGAGGTCGATTTCCGCCGCCCCGAACTGTTTTCCCTGTCCACGCCGCTGGAGATCGAGGTCAGCGGCGGCGACGTCGCCGCGGTCGAGGCCGCCGGGCGCAAGCTGGCCGGCATGCTGCGTGCCAATCCGCATTACGCCGACGTGCGCAGCACGGTGGAGCAGGGCTGGCCCGAGATCCAGATCCGCTTCGACCAGGAGCGTGCCGCCGCGCTTGGCCTCAGCAGCCGGCAGATCGCCGACGTGGTGGTGAAGAAGGTGCGTGGCGACATCGCCACCCGCTACAGCTTCCGCGACCGCAAGATCGACGTGCTGGTACGCGCCGAGCCCGACCAGCGTGCCTCGCTCGAGGACATCCGCAACCTGGTGGTCAACCCCTCGGGTGGCGCGCCGGTGCGCCTGTCGGCGGTGGCCACGGTCGAGGAAGGCCTGGGCCCGAGTGAAATCCACCGTGCCGACATGACCCGGGTGGCGGTGGTCTCGGCCAACCTCGACGGTATCGACCTCGGCACCGCGATGGCCGAAGTGCAGCGGATGGTCGCCGCCGATCCGCTCGGTGCCGACATCGGCCTGCATATCGGCGGCCAGGGCGAGGAACTGGAAAGCTCGGTGCGCTCGCTGTTGTTCGCCTTCGGTCTCGCGGTGTTCCTGGTGTATCTGGTGATGGCCTCGCAGTTCGAGTCGCTGCTGCACCCGCTGGTGATCCTGTTCACCATCCCGCTGGCACTGGTCGGCGCGGTGCTGGCGCTGTTCCTGACCCGCTCGCCGGTTTCGGTGGTGGTGTTCATCGGCCTGATCCTGCTGGTCGGCCTGGTGACCAAAAACGCGATCATCCTGATCGACAAGGTCAACCAGTTGCGCCTGGCCGGGGTGCCCAAGCGCGAGGCACTGGTGGAAGGCGCGCGCTCGCGCCTGCGGCCGATCATCATGACCAGTGCCTGCACCCTGTTCGGCTTCCTGCCGCTGGCGCTGGCCTTCGGCGAAGGCGCCGAGGTGCGCAGCCCGATGGCGATCACCGTGATAGGCGGCCTGATCGTCTCCACCCTGCTGACCTTGGTGGTGATCCCGGTGGTGTACGACCTGCTCGACCGGCGCAGCGACGAGGCTTATGCCGAACGCGGACGTCGCGAACGCCGTGACCGTGCGGCGCTGGATGCCGCACTGGCCGACGAGGGCCTGCCCGGATGAGGCGCTTTGCACAGTGCCGCATGCATGCGCCTGCCCGCGGAGGCCGCGCATGAGCATTGCCGAGCTCAGCATCAAGCGCCCGGTGACCACCATCATGTTGTTCGTGTCGATGGTGGTGGTGGGCCTGATCGCGGCAGTGCGCTTGCCGCTGGAGTCGATGCCGGACGTGTCGGCGCCCTTCATCTACGTGATGCTGCCCTATGCCGGCTCGACCCCGGAGGAAACCGAGCGCAGCATCCTGCGCCCGGCCGAGGAAACGCTGGCCACCATGAGCGGCATCAAGAGCATGCAGGGCAATGCCAGCGCGGAGAGTGCGGGCGTGTTCGTGCAGTTTTCCGACTGGAGTCGCGACATCGCGATCGCCACCGCGGAGGCGCGCGAGCGCATCGATGCGATCCGCAGTGAACTACCCGATGATCTGCGCCGTTACATGGTGTTCAAGTGGTCGAGTTCGGATCAGGCGGCGATCAATCTGCGCCTGTCGAGCAAGAGCCTCGATCTGACCCGTGAATACGACCGCCTGGATCGGCTGTTCAAACGCCCGCTCGAGCGCATTCCCGGAGTGGCCAAGGTCGAGTTGCAGGGCGCACCGCAGAACGAGGTCGAGATCGCGGTATCGCCCGATCGGCTCAGTGCCGCCGGCATCAACCTGGATGCGCTGGCGACGCAATTGCGAAACGTCAACTTCTCGGTTTCGGCCGGGCAGATCGATGATGGCGTGCGCCGCCTGCGCGTGCAGCCGCGTGGCGAACTGCATGATCTGGAGGAATTGCGGCAGATGGTGCTCGACCAGCGCGGCACGCGGCTTGCCGACATCGCGCAGGTGCGGCTGAAGCCGGTCGAGATGCGTTACGGCCGGCGCCTGGACGGGCGTCCCGCGATCGGCATCGACATCTACAAGGAGCGCGATGCCAACCTGGTGCAGCTCTCGCGCGATGTCAACGCGGCGGTCGAGACGATCCGTGCCTCGCCGGCCGCGCGCGACATCAGCGTGCGCGTGGTCGAGGACCAAGGCAAGGCGGTGGTGGGTTCCTTGTCCAGCCTGGCCGAGGCCGGTGCGATCGGCCTGTTGCTGTCGGTGATCGTGCTGTTCTTCTTCCTGCGCGATTGGGCCGCCACGCTGATGGTGACGCTGGCCATTCCGATCTGCTTCATCATGACGCTCGGCTTCATGTATTTCGCCGGGGTCACCCTCAACGTGCTGTCGATGATGGGGCTGCTGCTCGCCATCGGCATGCTGGTCGACAACGCGGTGGTGGTGGTGGAATCCATCTACCAGGAGCGCGAGAAGCTGCCCGGCCAGCCGCGTCTGGCGTCGATCATCGGCACCCGCCATGTCGCCATCGCGCTCTCCGCCGGCACCTTGTGCCACTGCATCGTGTTCGTGCCCAATCTGTTCGGTGAGCGCAACGCGATCAGCATCTACATGGCGCAGATCGCGGTCACCATCAGCGTCTCGCTGCTGGCTTCGTGGCTGGTCGCGGTCAGCCTGATCCCGATGCTCTCGGCGCGGCTGAAGACGCCGGCGGCGGTGGGCAAGGAGGGCGGGGTGGTGTACCGCCTGCAGCAGCGTTACGCGCGGGTGTTGCGCTGGACGCTGGAGCATCGCGTCAAATCGGTGCTCGGCATCGTGCTGATCCTGCTGGTCAGCCTGGTGCCGATGACGCAGATGAAGACCAACATGTTCGGTGGCGACCAGGCTGGCTCGACCTACATCGCGATCCAGTGGACCGGTGCCTATACCCGTGACCAGATGTCCGAGGAAGTCGCGCGCGTGGAGCGCTACCTCGACGAGAACCGCGAAGCGCTGCACATCAAGCAGGTGTCCTCGCGCTTCTCCGAGGGTGGCGGTGGCGGCGTGTACGTCGAGTTCGATGACCGGAACGCGGATGAAACCGCACAGCTGGTGGAAACCATCCGCAATGGCTTGCCGAAGTCGGCGCGTGCCAAGTTCAGCATGGGCTGGCAAGGCGGTGCCGACGGCGGCGGTGGCGGCAACCAGGCGCAGAAGATCGAGGTGCGCCTGGTCGGTGACTCGACGCAGCTGCTGAACGAGCTGGCCGCGGACGTGGTGCCGGTGCTGGCGCGCCGCGACGAGTTGCGCGACGTGCGCGTGGAAACCGGCGATCGCAACACCGAGCTGGTGGTGCAGGTCGATCGCGAACGCGCCGCTGCGTTCGGATTCAATGCACAGGAAGTCGCCGGTTTCATCGGCCTTGCGCTGCGCGGACAGCCGTTGCGAGAGTTCCGTCGCGGCGACAGCGAGGCGCCGGTGACGGTGCGCTTCGCCGATGCCGAGCGCTACGACAGCCGCGACCTGCAGGCGTTCAACGTGCGCGCGCGCGACGGCCGCGAGGTGCCGTTGATGGCGATGGTCAACGTGGTGCAACGGCCGGGTCCGAGCGAGATCCAGCGCACCAACCGACAGACCACGCTGACCTTGAGCGCCAATCTCGCGCCGGGCGTCACCATGCCCGAGGCGCGCAAGGCGATGGAGGGGACGCTGCAGACGATCGCCTGGCCAGCCGGCTATGGCTATACCTTCGAGCGGGTGAGCTTCATGGACGAAGGCGAAGCGCTGCGGCAGATGGGCTTCAACCTGCTGATCGCACTGGTGATGATCTACGTGGTGATGGCCGCGGTGTTCGAGTCATTGCTGTTCCCCACCGCGATCATGAGTGGTGTGGTGTTCTCGATCTTCGGTGTGTTCTGGCTGTTCTGGCTGACCGGCACCGAATTCAACATCATGGCCTTCATCGGCATCCTGGTGCTGATGGGCGTGGTGGTGAACAACGGCATCGTGATGGTCGAGCACATCAACAACTACCGTCGCCGCGGGCTGAGCCGCACCGATGCGCTGGTCGAGGGCAGTCGGGAACGGTTGCGCCCGATCCTGATGACGATGGGCACCGCGATCCTCGCCATGATCCCGATTTCCCTCGGCAGCACGCAGATGGCGGGCGACGGGCCGAGTTACTACCCGATGGCACGCGCGATCGCCGGCGGGCTGGCGTTCTCCACCGTGGTCAGCCTGCTGTTCCTGCCGACCATCTACGCGATCCTCGACGACTGGCGCTCGGCCACCGCGCGCAACTGGCAGCGTGCACGGCGCAGCATCCGTGGCGAGGCGATCGAGGCGGATATCGCCTCCGCCTGATCGCGGCCGGCATGGCGCCGTGTGTGGAATGTCGATGGCCGCGGGCGTGCACCCCGGCCGGAAATATCACGAGGCCAGCTTGCCGAGGATGTTCGCGCCCCCCAGCCAGACCCCGAGCACGGTGCCGAAGTTGGTCAGGAAGAACACCAGCATGATGCGCGAGACGCGGTTGCGGTACACCCCGCGCACTGAGGTCACATCCTCGCGCAGGGCCATGAAATCGGCATAGGTGGGTTTGCGCAGCCGCGCCTCGATCAACGCACTGATCATGCCCGAGGCGAGTGCCGGGTGCAGCGGCGTGACCGGCGAGGCCACCGCGGCGCCGAGGATGCTCAGCGGATGGCCGCCGGCAAGCAGGCAGCCCAGGGCGCCAAAGCCGGCGGTCAATGCGACCCACCAGCCGATCAGGCCGGCGCCGACATCCAGCCCGCCGCGCCAGAAGCCCCAGGCGAAGCCGCCGATGACGAAGATCGCCAGTGCGATGGTGAACCAGGGGATGTTCGATTTGGGTTTGAGTGTCTGCAAGCGGGCGAGGATCTCGTCCGGAGCCTCGTCCGATTCCGTCAGGTGCCGCGCGGTACCGGCCAGATGCCCGGCACCGATCACCGCCAGCACGCGGCGCGAAGTGCCCGCGCTCTGCCGCAGGCGTGCGGCCATCCATGCATCGCGCTCGGCTATCACGGTGTCGTACAGCGCCGGGCTGCCTTCGGCGAACTCGGCGAAGCTCGCCTCCAGCATGTCGCCCTGCTTGAGCTTTTCGATCGCTTCGTCCTCGACCTTCTCGTCGAACAGCAACGAGGCAAGGATGCCGCCCCCCAGTTTCGCCCGCTGCCAGAAGCCGAGGCGCTCGGAGGCGCGCTTGAAGGTGAGGCCGACGTCACGGTCGATCAGGTGCATCGGCAGCCCGCGCGCCTGCGCCTCGCTCGCGGCCGCCTTGAGCTCGGCACCCGGCTCGATGCCGAGCTGCTCGGCGAGCCGTCGCTGGTAGGCCGCCAGACCAAGGTTGGCGGCGAACATCGGGATGCGGTTCTCGCGGATCACCTGGACGATGTCCAGCCGCGCCAGTTGCTCGGGATCGTTCATCGCGGCATGGCGCTGCGCGTCGAGCTCCACCGCCACCGCATCGAATTCACCGCTGTCGATGGCATCGCGCACCGCCTCCACCGACGCCTGCGAAACATGCGCGGTACCGAGCAGGGTGTAGGTGACGCCGTCGCGTTCGACGATCGCATGTGGTTGGCTTTGCCAGAGGGGCTGGGGGGAGGGCATGGGGGAGCGAGGAGTGAGTGAAGAGAAGTGAGGAGTGAGGAGGAGCGAGGAACGAGTGCGGAGGCTAGTAACGAGTGGGGAGGAACGAGGAACGAGTGGGAGTGAGTGGAGAGGAGTGAGAGAAGAGCGGGGAATGAGGAAGAGCGCAACGCTGTTCTCTCACTTCTCACTTCTCTCCACTCACTTCTCCGGCCCCACTCGTTCCTCGTTCCTCGTTTCTCGTTCCTCGCCTTTCGCTCAATCCCGATATCGCAGCACCAAATCCCCATACGCATCAATCCTGCGATCACGCAGGAACGGCCAGATGCGGCGGACGTCTTCGCTGCGGGTCATGTCGACTTCGGCCATCAGCACGGTTTCGTCGGTGTCGGCGAGGGCGAGGAATTCGCCTTGCGGGCCGAGTACGTGGGAATGGCCCCAGAAGTCGATGCCGGAAGCACCCAGTGGGGAAGTCTCGTGGCCGACGCGGTTGCAGGACAGCACCGGCAGGCCGTTGGCGACGGCGTGGCCACGGTGCGACAGAATCCAGGCGTCGCGCTGGCGGTCCTTTTCGTCCTGTTCGTCATCCGGATCCCAGCCGATCGCGGTCGGATACAGCAGCATCTCGGCGCCGGCCAGCGCCATCAGCCGTGCGGCTTCCGGATACCACTGGTCCCAGCACACCAGCACGCCCAAACGGCCGACACTGGTATCGATCGGCTCGAAGCCCATGTCGCCGGGCGTGAAGTAGAACTTCTCGTAGAAGCCCGGATCGTCGGGGATGTGCATCTTGCGGTACTTGCCCGCAGTGCTGCCATCGGCGTCGAACACCACCGCGGTGTTGTGGTACAGGCCGGTGGCGCGCTTTTCGAACAGCGAGCTGACCAGCACCACGCCGTGCTGTTTGGCGAGCTTGCCAAGGTGCTCGGTGGACGGGCCGGGAATGGTCTCGGCCAGGTCGAACTCATCCACGCATTCGTGCTGGCAGAAATACGGGCCGTTGTGCAGTTCCTGCAGCAGCACCAGCTTGGCGCCCTGTGCCGCGGCCTCGGCCACGCGCGCGTCGATCACCGCCAGGTTGGCCTTGGCATCGCCGTGGTTGCGTTCCTGGATCAGGGCGACGGGAAGGGTGCGCTTGCACGTGGACATGCGGATCTACCGGTTGAGCGACCGTCCATTTTAGCGATACCGCCACACCGTGCCGGGCATGGCGTGGTGCGCTGGCGGACGATGGGGCCTGGGTTCAGGATTCGCACAGGGTTACCCGCCCGTCGGCATGGGTGGACGGGCGGGAATCGTGCGCAGGGAAAGTCAGCTGCGCTTGGTGGCAGCCTTGTTCGCGGCCTTGCTTGCGGTCTTCTTGGCCGCAGCAGCAGCGCGCGCTTCGCTGGCGCGGCTGCGGTAGGGCGAAATATTGGGTCGCAGCGGGGTGTTGCCGAGAACATCGATGCGTCCACCGCGCTTCTTGAACGCGGCGATGTCCGCGGCGATGGTTTCGCTATCCAGGCTGGCAGCCGGCGTGCGGCCGCGGCGCGGGGTGATCATGGGGGAAGACTGGCGAAGCGGGGCGCCGGGCTGGGCTGCTGTGGACATGGGTCTCCTTTTGACTTGCGTGAACCGCATCCTGCGGTGGACGCCGAACAGGCCATCGAATGGACGAGCCGTTCGACATGGGAACTGCGCGCTGGCACCAGGCGACGTACCGCAAGTCGCGACGCTCCCGCGGCCGGGATCATCGGCCAGCGGCGCGCAAGTCGTTGATTATACAACAAATGCATGCAAAATGCACGAAAATGCTGCCAATGTCAGCAAATTTGCTGATATCCGCTGATTCATGCCTTGATGGGGCGGCATGCCGTGCATGTGCAGCCCAACATGCCCAGGCGCGGGGTGGAGCATGCGTCCGTTGGCCGAGGGTGCGCGCGGCGCGGGGTGTTTTCACACGGGCTTGCCCGCGCTTGCCCAAGATGGCCGCATGGTCAATGGCGTGAGCGGAAGGAGCGCGATGAGCAAACCGATCTGGGTGTTGCTGGGGGTGCTGCTGGTCGGCTGCGTGCCGGCGTCCCCGCCAGCGGAGTCAGGCGCCGGTGCTCCGGCAGCCGAAACAGCGCGCGTCGAGCCAGCCGATCCGTCCCCGGATGAGCAGCCGGCAGCTCCGGCAGTGCCTGCGCAAGGCCGCTACACGACCTTGAGCGGTGCACACTGCCGCAGCCAGTCGGCGGGCGACGAGATCAGCAGCACCCGCACCGTGTGCGACGGTGTGTCGCCGTATCGGCTGGCGGTGACCGACAGCGATGGGCGGCAGGAACTGGAACTGATCGAAGGCGAGGGCGAGCCGCAGTCGCTGGAGTTGGGTCGCAAGGTCAGCATCGGTTTCAGCGAGCTGGGCGACACCGTGGAGTGGTGGCCGATGGAAGAGGTGGCGCCAACCGCCCTGATCGTGCGCTTCAACGCGCAGGACGAGCCGGATCAGCCCGAGCGCGTGACCTCGTCTCTGGTGGTGGTCAAACTCGCCGGCAGCGGCAGTTGCGTCACCGAGGTGATTGCGCCGGCTGCGGAGCAAAATCGTCTGGCACGCGAGGCGGCGGCACGTGCCGCCAACGCGCCCTGCGCGGACAACCGTTACTGAGCCGTCGTCGCCGAGCCGGCGTTACTGCACAGGCGCGGTATCCGCCAGCAGGCCGGCCGGCAGTTGCATGGTCAGGCAATGCAGGCTGCCGTTCTGCCAGATGATCGGACGGCAGTCGATCTGCACGATCTCGCGGTCGGGGAACGCCGCCTGCATCACCGCGACGGCCTTGGTATCGGCTTCGGCATCGCCATAACCGGGCATCAGCACCGCACCGTTGAGGATCAGGAAGTTGGCGTAACTGGCCGGCAGCCGGCGCTCGCCATCCCGTACTGGCCGGGCCCAAGGCAGCGCGAACAACCGGTACGGGCGGCCGTCTGCGGTGCGCAGCGCGGCCAGCTCGGCGGCCATCGCCTGCAGCTCGGCGTGGTGCGGGTCATCCGGGTCATCGCAGCCCTGGAACACGATCGCGTCCGGCGCGGCGAAGCGGGCGAGGGTGTCGATGTGGGCGTCGGTGTCGTCGCCTTCCAGATAGCCATGCTCCAGCCACAGCACCCGCTGCTGTCGCAGATGTGCGGCCAGTTGTGCCGTCAGCGTCTCGCGGCTGGCACCGGGGTGGCGCTGGTGCAGGCAGCGCCAGGTGGTCAGCAGGGTGCCCTGGCCATCGGTTTCGATGGCACCGCCTTCCAGCGCGAAGTCGATGTCGTGCAGCTTCGCCGCAGCGAACAGCCCTTGCCGGTGCAGTGCCGCCGCCAGTGCGTCGTCGGCGGTGGCCTCGAACTTGCCACCCCAGCCGGTGAAGCGGAAATCAAGCAGCTCGAAGCCGCCGTCGGCGCGTGCAAGCGTGATCGGCCCGGTATCGCGCAGCCAGGTATCGTCGTACTCGGCGGTGACGAAGCGCACCCGTTGCATGTCCACGCGATTGCTGCGCAGCCGCGCATCGGCATAGGCTTCGACATCCTCGTCGGCGACCACGATCAGCACCGGCTGGAAGCGGGTGATGGCATCGACCAGGCGGATGTAGACGTCCTCGACCTCGCCCAGGCGCTCGGCCCAGTCGGTGTCCTGGTGCGGCCAGGCGATCAGGATCGCCGACTGCGGCTCCCATTCGGCGGGGAAGCGGAGTGTTGCGTGCATCGGGTCGGGCGGCAGGGGGCGTTCGCGTGTTTCAGCGCGGTGCCGGCACCGGGCGCGGGCCGACTTCGGCCGCGTTGGCCTGGGTCAGCACCACGTCGATGACCTTGTCGCGTTCGAAGTACACGATGTAGGCCGGGTACACCCAGCGATTGATGGTCGGCCACTGCCGCTTCTGTCCGCCACGCGGCTCGAGGCGCGATTGCGGCGGACCGAAACCACGCTCGACCTGGGCCATGCTCATGCCGCGTTGCGGCGTCGGAATCGCGGCCTCGCGCTTGACGCGATCCACCAGCAGGGTATCGGCGTTGGTCAGCGGAGCGGCGAACAGCAGGCCACAGGCGAGGGCGGTGAGGCAGGGACGGATCATCGGCGGCTCCGGTAGCGATTCTGGAAAGACCACAGCATCGCATGCGCGCGCCACGGTTGCCGGGATTCTACGTCCAGTCCGCGGCAGGCACCATGGATCCGATCGACGGGAAGGCGCCCGGCACCGCGCGCAAACGAAGAAGCCGCCCGCAGGCGGCTTCCACATCCTCGGGCAGGCGCCCGCTGCGGATCAGCGCTGGCGCGCCTTGAACCGCGGATTGGACTTGCAGATCACGAAGACCTTGCCACGACGGCGCACGACCTTGCAGTCGCGGTGACGGGTCTTCGCCGACTTCAGGGAGGACAGGACCTTCATGATGGAACCTCGGTTGGCGATGCGGGAAAAATGTCAGCCCACAAGATTAGCGCAAAATCCCCGCGGCTTCAAGTGTTTGTGGTTATCCGGCGCGGATGGTCGCCATGGTGCTGACCGCGGCGGACAGTTGCGGGATACTGGGCGCATGTCCGCTGCACCTCCCGTACTCACCATCGATGGGCCTTCCGGTTCCGGCAAGGGCACCGTCAGCCGCCGCGTGGCGGCGCATCTGGGCTGGCATTACCTCGATTCCGGCGCACTCTACCGTGCGGTCGGGGTGGCCGCGGCCTGGGATGGCGTGGATCTGTCCGATGCGGACGCGGTCGAAGCCTGCGCCCGGCGCACGCGCATCCGCTTTGCCGATGATGCCGCGGGCGAGCCGCGGGTGATCGTCAACGAGCAGGACGCGACCGACCGCCTGCGCCTGGAAACCAGCGGTGCGGCGGCTTCCGCCATTGCCGCGATGCCCGGCGTGCGTGCCGCGCTGGTCGAGCTGCAGCATGGTTTTCGCCAGCCTCCGGGGCTGGTCGCCGATGGCCGCGACATGGGCACGGTGATCTTCCCGGACGCCGGCTGCAAGGTGTTCCTCACCGCCAGTGCCGAAGAGCGCGCACAGAGGCGGCATAAACAGTTGATGGACAAAGGGGTTTCGGTTAATCTGGACAGTCTGCTGGGCGAGATCGTCGCCCGCGACGAGCGCGATGCCAATCGCGCGGTCGCGCCTTTGAGGCCGGCAGCCGGTGCATTGCTGATCGACACCACCGGTACCGGCATCGACGACGTGGTCGCACGCATATTGGAATTCCTGCGCGAAAGCGGCATCCACGCCGCCTGAGCCACGCGTCCGCCGCCAAACCGTCCCGACCGGCAGAACCCGCCGCCCCACCGGACACATGCCCGGTGGTTTTTGCCATCCAACACTCAACGGCCGAATTGGGCAATCCCGCCTGTGCCGACCAACGGGTGGAACCGTCACCATGCAACACGCGGTTCCGGATATCAACCAGAGTAATTTTCCAATGACCGAATCATTTGCCGAACTGTTTGAACAGAGCCAGCAGCACCTGGCCAAGCTGAAGCCGGGCGCCATCGTCACCGGTACCGTCGTCGACGTGCGCAACGACGTGGTGGTGATCAACGCCGGCCTCAAGTCCGAAGGCATCGTGCCGATCGAACAGTTCCGGAACGAAGCCGGGGAAATCGACGTCGGCATCGGCGACGAAGTGAAGGTCGCGCTGGACGCGATCGAAAACGGCTTCGGCGAAACCGTGCTCTCGCGCGAGAAGGCCAAGCGCGCGATGGTGTGGGACGAGCTCGAGGAAGCCCTGGAGAAGGGCGACATCATCACCGGCCGCATCAGCGGCAAGGTCAAGGGCGGTTTCACCGTCGACATCAAGGACGTGCGTGCGTTCCTGCCCGGCTCGCTGGTGGACGTGCGCCCGGTGCGCGACCCGGTGTATCTGGAAGGCAAGGAGCTGGAGTTCAAGCTGATCAAGCTCGATCGCCGGCGCAACAACGTGGTGGTCAGCCGCCGCGCGGTGGTCGAGTCCGAGCACAGCGAGGAGCGCGAGGCGCTGATGGAGAAGCTGGTCGAGGGCGCGCGCCTGCCGGGCGTGGTCAAGAACCTGACCGACTACGGCGCGTTCGTGGACCTCGGCGGCATCGACGGCCTGCTGCACATCACCGACATGGCATGGAAGCGCGTGCGCCATCCGTCCGAAGTGGTTGAAGTCGGCCAGGAGCTGGAAGTGCGCGTGCTCAAGTACGATCGCGAGCGCAACCGCGTCAGCCTCGGCCTCAAGCAGCTGGGCGAGGATCCGTGGGACAACATCTCGCGCCGCTACCCGGCCAATACCCGTTCCTTCGGCAAGGTTTCCAACGTCACCGATTACGGCGCGTTCGTGGAGATCGAGCCGGGCGTGGAAGGCCTGGTGCACGTCTCGGAAATGGACTGGACCAACAAGAACGTCAACCCGTCCAAGGTGGTGCAGGTCGGTGACGAGGTCGAGGTCATGGTGCTGGACGTGGACGAGGAGCGTCGCCGCGTCTCGCTGGGCATGAAGCAGGTCACCTCCAACCCGTGGGAAACCTTCGCCGCGATCCATCGCAAGGGCGACAAGGTGGAAGGCCAGATCAAGTCGATCACCGACTTCGGCATCTTCATCGGCCTGGACGGTGGCATCGACGGTCTGGTGCATCTCTCCGACCTCAGCTGGAACAGCAACGTCGAGGACCTCGCCCGCAATTACAAGAAGGGCGACAACATGGAAGCGGTGGTGCTGGCGGTGGACCCGGAGCGCGAGCGCATCTCGCTGGGCGTCAAGCAGCTCGAGCAGGATCCGATGGGCCAGTACGTGGCCTCCAACACCCGCGGCTCGGTGGTCAAGGGCACGGTGAAGGAAGTCGACACCAAGGGCGCGGTGATCGAGCTGGCCGATGGCGTGGAAGGCTATCTGGCCGCCCGCGACATTGCCCAGGACCGCGTCGAGGACGCCTCGCACGTGCTCAAGGTCGGCGAAGAGATCGAAGCCAAGATCATCGGCACCGATCGCAAGAGCCGCGTGATGCAACTCTCGATCCGCGCCAAGGACCAGGACGAGATGAACGAGAGCCTGGCCGAGTACAACCGCAGCCAGGCCGAAGCCGCCAGCGGCACCACCCAGCTGGGTGCGCTGCTGCGTGAGCAGCTGGGCAAGTCGGAATAAGCCGGCCCCGGCACGATGGCCCGCATCGCGGGCCATCGGCCACGACCCGTGCGCGTCGGGAAGGGCGCGCACGGTCCTCGAGTCAGCGGAATGACCAAATCGGAACTGATTGAAATCCTCGCCCGACGCCAGCCCCACCTCAAGCAGGAGGACGTGGACATGGCGGTCAAGGGCCTGCTGGAGATGATGGCGGCCGCGCTGGCCAGCGGCGGTCGCATCGAGGTGCGGGGTTTCGGCAGTTTTTCGCTCACCTATCGTGCACCGCGCACCGGACGCAATCCGCGCAGCGGCGAAGCCGTGGCCTTGCCCGGCAAGCACGTGCCGCACTTCAAGCCGGGCAAGGAATTGCGCGAGCGCGTGTGTGACGTGATGCCGCGCCCGTAAGGCCTTGTCGCGGCGGCCGCCGGGCGGCATGGCATCATGCGCGCACGACGCGTCGCCGAACGCGGCAGGACATCCGGGTTTCCCCAATGGCGTTCATCGAACAATGGTTCTGGTTCGTCCTGTTGCTGCCGGCCGCGGCGGTGATGGGCTGGGTCGTGGGCCGCAGGGGCGGCGAACGCCACAGCGACAGCCAGGTCAGCAAGCTGTCCACCACCTATTTCCGCGGCCTGAACTATCTGCTCAACGAGCAGCCGGACAAGGCGATCGAGCTGTTCCTGCATATCGCCGAGCTGGACAAGGAAACCTTCGAAACCCAGGTCGCGCTGGGCCACCTGTTCCGTCGCCGCGGCGAGGTCGATCGCGCCATCCGCCTGCACCAGGCGCTGGTCGAGCGCACCGACCTGAGCGATGCGCAGCGGGTGCAGGCGCTGCTGGCACTGGGCGAGGACTACATGAAGTCCGGCCTGCTGGATCGTGCCGAAACCGTGTTCAGCGAACTGGCCGCGATCGACCAGCGCGCGCCGCAGGCGCTGCGTCATCTGATCGAGATCTTCCAGTCCGAGCGCGACTGGGATCGGGCGATCGAGAATGCCCGCCGCTACGAGGATGTCAGTGGCGAGCCGATGGGCGAGCGCATCGCGATGTACGAATGCGAGCTGGCCGAGCGCCACCGTGCCGCGGGTGACATCCAGGCCGCGCGCGAAGCGATCGCGCGTGCCTATGCCGCCGACTCCAATGCGGTCCGCCCCGGCATCATCGAAGGCCGCATCGAAACCCTGGCCGGCAACCACGCCGCGGCGATCAAGGCCTTCGAGCGTGCCGCGCGGCACGATCCGGATTACCTGCCCGACATCCTGCCGCTGCTGCTGGTCAGCTACGAGGAGGTGGGCGATCTGCCCGGCGCACGGCGCTTCCTTGCCGAGATGAGCGAGCATTACCGCGGTATCGCCCCGGTACTGGCGTTGGCACGTTTGATCGAACGTGACGAGGGCGTGCCGGCAGCGCGGCGCTACTTGAGCACGCAATTGAAGGAGCGGCCCTCGGTGCGTGGCGAAGCCGCGTTGATCGAGCTGGCAATGGAGGAGGGCACCGACCCGGCCACCACGCTGCGCGATCTCGGCCACATCACCGAGCAATTGCTGGCGCGCAACCCCAGCTACCGCTGCAGCCAATGCGGGTTCGGCGCACGCTCGCACCACTGGCAGTGCCCGAGCTGCCGCTCGTGGGGGACGGTCAAACCGTTGCTCAACATCGCGGTGGTCTGAAGCCATGAGTGCGGCATGGCTGTGGCTGCCGGCACTGGCGACATTGGCAGGCGTTGCCCTGGCGCGGCGCTACGCGCTGCACCGGCAACTGATCGATCATCCCGGCGAAGCGCGTCGCAATCACCGCCTGCCCACGCCGCGCGGCGGTGGCATCGCCATGCTGCTGGTGCTGCTCGGCGTGGTGCTGGCGATGGCATGGCGATGTTCCGCCGTGCGCCCGGCGGCCCCCGGGTTGATCCTGGCGCTCGTGCTGGTCGGTGGCATCGGCTGGTGGGACGACCACCACCCGCTGTCGGCGAGGTTGCGACTGCTGGTGCAGGCGGTGGCGGCGGCCAGCCTGTGCTGGGCCGGTGCGCGCCTGGGCTGGCCATGGTGGCTGTGGCTGGGCCTGTTCCCGTTGAGCCTGGTGCTGGTCAATTTCTGGAACTTCATGGACGGCATCAATGGCATCGCGGCGTCGCAGGCCTTGCTGGTCGCACTGGCCGCGGCCGGGTTGCTGGCCGGGCCGTGGCAGCCGTTCGCGCTGGCGCTGGCGGCCATCTGCGCCGGCTTTCTGCCGTGGAACTTCCCCAGGGCGCGCATTTTCATGGGCGATGTCGGCAGTGGCAGCCTGGGCCTGGCACTGGCCTGGTTGTGGGCGGCGCTGGCCGCGCATGATCTGCGAGCCGGTGGCTGGCTGCTGCTGCCACTGGCACCGTTCCTGCTGGATGCGGGCCTGACCCTGCTGGCGCGCATGTGGCGCGGCGAGCGCTGGTGGCAGGCGCACTCTCGGCATTTCTACCAGCGCTGGGCGCGCCACCGCGGCGCTCACGTGGGAGTCACCTTCGGTTACGCACTATTCACTTTCACCGGCGTTTTACTCGCCCATGCCCTGTACAAGACGGAAGTGGATCGCATTTCGGCCGGTACTCAAGGGGTGGTGGTGCTGCTCTGGTACGTGTTGCTGATTACCATAGGGGCCGTGGCAGGACGCAGATTCGTGCCCAAAGGAGCGGATTGCGGATGAAGTTGCAATTGCGGGAGCGATGGAGTGCCGCGGCGCCGCGGCTGCTGATCGCGGCGCATGACCTGCTGATGGTGGCAGTGACCTGGCTGGGCCTGCATTGGCTGCGTTACAGCCTCGAAGCCGATGGCGTGCTGCCCTCGCTCGATCAGGGTGCCCTGTTGCTGGTACTGGTCTTGCAGGCGCTGGTATTCCAGCGCGTCGGCCTGTACCGCGGCCTGTGGCGCTTCGCCAGCGTCCCCGACCTTGCCAACCTGCTCAAGGCCAGCCTGTTCGGGCTGCTGGCGATCGTGATCGGATTGTTCTTCTACAACCGCATGCACGGCGTGCCGCGCGCGGTGCTGGTGCTGTACCCGGTGACATTGACCGCGTTGCTGGGCTTGCCGCGCTTGCTGTATCGCGCGATCAAGGACAGTGCCGCCTTCCGCCGTGACAGCGCCGGTACCCGCATCCTGATCCTCGGTGCGGGACGGGCCGGGGAAGCCTTGATCCGCGACCTCAAGCGCAGCGAGGGCTACAGCCCGATCGGGGTGCTGGATGACGCGGCCAGCCTGCGTGGCACCCTGATCCATGGCGTGCCGGTATTGGGCGCCATCGAGGACGCCGCGACCATCGCCCGCGAAACCGCGGCGCGCCTGATCGTGATCGCGATGCCATCGCTGACCCCGGCACAGATGCAGCGGGTGATCGCGGTATGCGAATCGACCGGTCTGCCGTTCCGCATGGTGCCCAAGCTGCAGGACGTGCTCAGTGGTCGCTTCCTGCCCGGCGAGCTCAAGGAAGTCGCGATCGAAGACCTCCTCGGGCGCGACCCGGTGCCGCCGGACTGGCAGGCCATCCGCAGCTGGCTGGGCAGCCGCAGTGTGCTGATCACCGGTGCCGGCGGCTCGATCGGATCGGAGCTGTGCCGCCAATGCGCGCGCAACGGCGCCGCACACCTGACCCTGCTCGAGCAGGACGAACTGTCGCTGATGCGCATCCAGCAGGAGCTCAAGCGCGACTTCCCGAACCTGCCTTGCCTGCCGGTACTGGGTGATTGCGGCGACCCGGCGGTGGTCCGGCATGCCCTGCAGAAGGCGCCGGTGCAGGCGATCTTCCATGCCGCGGCGTACAAGCAGGTGCCGGTGCTGGAGGACCAGCTGCGCGAGGCAGTACGCAACAATGCGCTCGCCACCGACACCCTGGCCGCATGCGCGGTGGCGCATGGGGTGGATGCCTTCGTGCTGATTTCCACCGACAAGGCGGTGGATCCGGTCAATGCCCTGGGTGCCAGCAAGCGCATGGCCGAGCTTGTCTGCCAGGCACATGCGGCGCAGGGCAACACGCAGTTCGTCACCGTGCGTTTCGGCAATGTGCTCGACTCGGCCGGCAGCGTGGTGCCGCTGTTCCGCGAACAGATCCGCATGGGCGGGCCGGTGACGGTGACCGATCCGGACGTGACCCGTTACTTCATGACCATTTCCGAGGCCTGCCAGCTGATCGTGCAGGCGGCGGCGATGCGCGGTGGCAACGATGCCATCTACACCCTGGACATGGGTGAGCCGGTGGCAATCCGCGACCTGGCCGAGCAGATGATCCGGCTTGCCGGCAAGCAACCGGGACGCGACATCGCGATCGTGTATACCGGCCTGCGTGGTGGCGAGAAGCTGCACGAAAACCTGTTCCACGCCGATGAGGGCTACCGGCCCACCGCGCATCCGAAGATCCTGCAGGGCCAGAACCGCAGTTTCAGCGTGTCGACCCTGATGCAGACGGTGCAGGCGATGCGCGAGGCGGTGGCGGAATACGACGAAGCCGCCCTGGTCACGTTGCTCAAGGCTTCGTTGCCGGAGTTCGTGCCGGCCGAGCACGCTGCCCCTCATACCCAGACCATCGTGGTGCCGTTCCCCGGGCGCCGCAGTCGCAGGAGTTGACATGCCGCATCCACGCATCCGCAAGGCGGTCTTCCCGGTCGCCGGCCTCGGCACGCGTTTTCTTCCCGCCACCAAGACCGTGCCCAAGGAAATGCTGCCGATCGTCGACAAGCCGCTGATCCAGTACGCGGTGGACGAGGCCATCGACGCCGGCTGCGACACCCTGATATTCATCACCAATCGCTACAAGCACGCGGTGGCGGATTATTTCGACAAGGCCTACGAGCTCGAACAGAAGCTGGAGAAGGCCGGCAAGCAGGCGCAGTTGGACATGATCCGCCACGTGCTGCCCGAGGGTGTGCGCGCGATTTTCGTCACCCAGCCCGAGGCGCTGGGACTGGGGCATGCCGTTCTGTGCGCGCGGGAAGTGGTCGGCGACGAACCATTCGCCGTGCTGCTGCCCGATGACCTGATCTGGAGCCGCGGCGATGGAGCGCTCAAGCAGATGGCCGAGCATGCCGCGCGCAACGGCGGCAGCGCGATCGCGGTGCAGGACGTGCCACGCGAGCAGACACGCAGTTACGGCATCGTCGATGCGCCGGACTTCGACGGCCAGGCCGGACGTATCCGTGGCATTGTCGAAAAGCCCGATCCGGCCGAGGCACCGAGTACCCTGGCGGTGGTCGGTCGCTATGTGCTGTCACCGACGATATTCCGCCTGCTCGAACACACCGGGCGCGGCGCCGGTGGCGAAATCCAGTTGACCGATGCCATCGCCACGCTGCTCGAGCACGAGCGGGTCGATGCATTCCGCTTCCATGGCACGCGCTTCGACTGCGGCACCCATCTGGGCCTGATCGAAGCCACCATCCGCTACGCGCTGGATCACGAGAAGCTCAGCCAGGAAGCGCGCGGCCTGATGCAGCGCGCACTGGACGAGTTGGGTGTGGTCGAATCGCAGTGATCGCCGTGGCAGTTTGCAACCGCGGCGCAGGCCATGCTTGAGTTGATCAACATCACACCCAGAGTCTCACGGCCATGCGTCGACTGATTGCGGTTTCCGTCATTTCCTCGGCATTCGCCGTCGCCATGTCGGCCGTGCCGCAGGTGGCCCAGGCATAGGGCGACACCTGCATTCGCACCGATACAAACGACGCGGCTTTGATCCTCGCGGACCTTGATGCCATGGGCCAGCGGATCAAATCCGGCGATGCCGCGCTGGCACAATTGAGCGCGGCGCAGAAGCGCGAATTCGAGCAGCATCGCCATTTGGTCGTCGAACTGCTCAGTGGCAGGCAACTGGTCGGCGAGTTGCCGATGGAAGGCCGCATCCGCGCACACAACGCGCTGGAGGCCATCGCCGCGATGGTGAAGCAGAAGAGCGAAGACGATCAGGTCGTGTGCCGGCGCGAACGTCCGGTCGGCACGCGCATGGCGCATATCGTTTGTCGCAGTGTCCGGGGCAGAAACCTCGAGCGGGAGGCGGCCCAGGGGAGCTTCCGCCTGCTGCAGGTCACGCCGCTGCCCGGCGGCGAAGCAGGGGACTGACCTTGCGCGCGACAATCTCGTGCCGCCTCACGGGGCCGCGCATCCAGCGCGGCCCCATGCGTTTCGGCGGTCGGTTCACAACGCTTCGAAAATCCCCGCTGCACCCATGCCGGTGCCGATGCACATGGTGACCATGCCGTACTTCTGCTGGCGCCGGCGCAGGCCATGGACGATCGTCGCGGTGCGGATCGCGCCGGTCGCGCCCAGCGGATGGCCCAGCGCGATGGCGCCGCCCAGCGGGTTGACCTTGGCCGGATCCAGCTGGCTGTCGCCGATCACCGCCAGCGCCTGTGCGGCGAAGGCTTCGTTCAGTTCGATCCAGTCCAGCTGATCCTGGCTCAGGCCGGCCTGGGCCAGTGCCTTGGGAATGGCCGCGACCGGGCCGATGCCCATCACTTCCGGGCGCACGCCGGCGACCGAGAAGCTGACGAAGCGCGCCAGCGGAGTCAGACCGTGGTCCTTGATCGCCTGTTCGGAAGCCAGCAGGATCGCGGCCGCGCCATCGCTCATCTGCGAGGCGTTGCCGGCGGTGACGGTGCCGCCGAACTGACCGTTGCGGAACACCGGACGCAGCCTGGCGAGCGTTTCCGGCGTGGTGCCCGGGCGCGGGCCTTCGTCGGTGTCCACCGTGTGGCTGCGGGTCAGGATGCGATCCGTGGCAAGGTCGGGCACGCGGCTGACGATCTCGTACGACGTGATCTCGTCCTTGAACTCGCCCGCCGCGATCGCCGCCAGCGCCTTGTCATGCGAGGCCGCGGCGAATGCGTCCTGCGCTTCGCGACTGACCTTCCATTCTTCGGCCACCTTTTCCGCGGTGATGCCCATGCCATAGGCGATCGCCACGTTCTCGTCGCGTGCGAACACCTGCGGCGAGAGAGCGATCTTGTTGCCCATCATCGGCACCATCGACATCGACTCGGTGCCACCGGCCAGCATCAGATCGGCATTGCCCAGGCGGATCTGGTCGGCGGCCATCGCCACCGCCTGCAGCCCGGACGAGCAGAAGCGGTTGACCGTCTGCGCGGCGATGGTATTGGGCAGGCCGGCCAGCAGCACGCCGATGCGCGCCACGTTCATGCCTTGCTCGGCCTCGGGCATGGCGCAGCCGATGATGGCGTCGTCGATGCGCGAGACATCGATGCCCGGCGCCTGGGCGATGACCGCCTTCAGCACATGCGCCAGCATGTCGTCGGGGCGGGTATTGCGGAACATGCCCTTGGGCGCCTTGCCAACCGGAGTACGGGTGGCGGCGACGATGTAGGCGTCCTGTACTTGTTTGCTCATGTCTTGTTTCCTTGTCGTCACGGCGATCAGTTGCGCAGCGGCTTGCCGGTTTCGAGCATGTGCGCGATGCGGGCCTGGGTCTTTTCCTGCTGCGCCAGTTCGACGAAGTGGCGGCGCTCGAGGCGGATCAGCCAGTCCTCGTCGACCAGCGAATTGCGCTCGACCTCGCCACCGCACAGGATGGTGGCGATACGGGTGGCGATCTCGTCGTCGTACGGGCTGATGAAGCGACCCTCCAGCATGTTGACCAGCATCATGCGGAAGGTGGCGATGCCGACATCGCCGGCAACGCGGATGCGCCGCGCCGGCAGCGGCGGACGCCAGCCGGCGTCAGCCAGCGCGCGCGCCTCGGACTTGGCCACGGTGAGCAGTTCGAACGCATTCATCACCACGCGGTCGTCCGCACGCAGCAGGCCGAGTTCCTTCGCCTCCAGTGCCGAGGTCGACACCTTGGCCATGGCCGCGGCCTCGAAGCCCTTCTTCAGTTCGGCGAACACGTCGCCCGCGGGACCGGCGGCCTGCGACGCGCGCAGGGCGAACTCCTTGAGTCCACCACCGGCGGGCAGCAGGCCGACGCCGGCTTCGACCAAGCCGATGTAGCTTTCCAGATGCGCCACCGTGCGTGCGCTGTGCATCTGGAACTCGCAGCCACCACCCAACGCGAGGCCGCGCACCGCGGCCACCACCGGCACCAGCGAATACTTGATCGCCTGACTGGTTTTCTGGAAGTTGGCGACCATCGCCTCGAACTGGTCGACCTTGCCGTCCTTGAGCAGGCCCAGCGCACCGGCGAGATCGGCGCCGGCGGAGAACGGTTCGGCATCCTGCCACATCACCAGGCCGCGGAAGTCGCGCTCGGCGATGCGGATGGCTTCCTGCACGCCGTCGAGCACATGGTCGTTGACGGTGTTGAGCTTGGTCTTGAAGCCGAGCACGGCGATGTCCTCGCCTTCATCCACCCACAGGCGCACGCCCTCGTTCTCCCATACCGTGCGTCCCGCGGTCGCCACTTCGCCCAGCACCGGGTCGGGGAAGCGCTGGCGTGCATACACCGGCAGGTCGGAACGCGGAACCAGTGCGTCGCGCTCCGGGCTGAAGCTGCCTTCGGCGCCGTACACGCCGTCGCGCGCCAGCACCCAGTCGGGCAGCGGCGCATCGCTCATCGCCTTGCCCGCGGCGATGTCCTCGGCGATCCACTGCGCGACCTGCTTCCAGCCGGCGGCCTGCCAGGTTTCGAACGGGCCGAGTTTCCAGCCATAGCCCCAGCGGATGGCGAGGTCGACGTCGCGCGCGGTCTCGGCGATGTCGGCCAGGTGGAAGGCGCTGTAATGGAACAGGTCGCGGAAGATCGCCCACAGGAACTGCGCCTGCGGGTGCGGGCTGGCGCGCAGCTCGGCGAACTTCTTCGCCGGGTCGTGCTGCTTGAGGATGGCGACCACGTCCGCATCGGCCTGCATGTTCGAATCGACGTACTCGCCGCCGGCGAGGTCGAGCACCTTGATCGCCTTGCCGTCCTTGCGGTAGATCCCGGCGCCGGTCTTCTGCCCGAGCGCGCCCTTGTCCACCAGCGCCTGCAACCAGTCAGGGGCCTTGAAATGGCGGTGCCAGGGGTCGTCCGGCAGGGTCTCGGCCATGGTGCGGATCACATGCCCCATGGTGTCCAGGCCGACCACGTCGGCGGTGCGGTAGGTCGCGGACTTGGGGCGGCCGAGCAACGGCCCGGTCAATGCATCGACGGTATCGAAGCCGAGACCGAACTCGCGCGTGTGGTGCATGGTGGCGAGGATCGAGAACACGCCGATGCGATTGCCGATGAAGTTCGGCGTGTCGCGCGCGATGACCACGCCCTTGCCGACCTGGCTGGTGAGGAAGGTCTCCAGCCCGCGCAGCACCGCGTCATCGGTGTGGCGGGTCGGGATCAGTTCGACCAGGTACATGTAACGCGGCGGGTTGAAGAAATGTACGCCGCAGAAGCGCGGCCGCAACTGCTCGGGCAGCACGTCGGCCAGCGCATGGATGCCCAGGCCCGAGGTGTTGGAGGCCAGCACCGCATGCGCCGGCACGTGCGGCGCGATGCGCCGATACAGGTCCTGCTTCCAGTCCATGCGCTCGGCGATCGCTTCGATGATCAGGTCGCAGCCCTGCAGCTGTTCCAGGTCGTCATCGTAATTCGCCGGCACGATGGCATCGGCCAGCGACTTCACGCCGAGCGGTGCCGGCGAGAGCTTGCCCAGGTTGGCGATGGCCTTGTTGACGATGCCGTTCTTGTCGCCTTCCTTGGCGGCGAGGTCGAACAGCACGGTGTCGATGCCGGCGTTGACGAGTTGGGCCGCGATCTGGGCGCCCATCACGCCGGCCCCCAGCACGGCAACGCGGCGGATCAGGAGTTTGTCGGTCATGTCGGTCTCCGGGAATGGCAGGCCATCGTGGCGTGCCGTGGGTGGAAGAAAATGGCAGATGCGTGCTCAGCCGTCGGCCTTGAGTCCTGCGGCGGCGAAGGCGATCAATTCGTCGGCGGCGCGTTGCCGGTGTTCGGCTTCACTCACCCCGGACGGGCGCTTGATGGCGCCGAAGTCGGCCATCGCATAGGTCAGCGCACCGGCGACGAAATCCAGACGCCAATAGAGTTGTTCCTTGCCCAGCTGCGGCAGGCAGGCGGCCAGCGCCTGCGCGAATTCACGCTGCACATGGCCGTAGCGCGAGGAGAGGAAGGCGCGCAGTCCGTCATTGCGTTCGGCATAGGCACGCGCGATGACGCGGATGAAGGCGACGCCATTACGCTCGTGGCTGACCGCCAGCGCCGGGCCGACGAAGGCGCGCAGGATCGCCTCGATCGAGCCTGGCGAATCCTTCACCGCCTGCTTCAACTGCTGGCTGCGTGCCTGGCTCATCTGATCCATGCGCCGGCGGAACACTTCGTTGATCAGGTTGTCCTTGCTGCCGAAGTGGTAATTGACTGCGGCGATGTTGACATCGGCGTCGCCGGTGACTTCGCGCAGCGAGGTCGCGGCGAAACCCTGGCGGGCAAACAGGCGTTCGGCCGCGTCGAGGATGCGGTCCTTGGTGCTGAACTGGGCGGAGGCCATGTTGCAACGATCGATTCAAACGACTGATTGACTTTAGCCGCCCGCGCGGGCCTGCGCATGCTGCGACGCAGCATCGAAACCCGTGAATACGGCGGGATTTGCTGTGTACGCGGCGTCAAGCATTCGTTAGACTGTTCGCGATAAGTTGCCTAAGTCCGCGAATCCGCGAGGCTTTGCCCCTCAAACCCGGTCGCGGGAGGTTGCCGCGACCGCCTTCAAAACGGAGAACACCCATGGCGCTGGAGCGCACCCTGTCCATCATCAAGCCCGACGCGGTCGCCAAGAACGTGATCGGCAAGATTTATTCACGCTTCGAGGACAACGGCCTCAAGGTCGTGGCCGCGAAGATGAAGCAGCTCAGCCGCGACGAAGCCGAGGGCTTCTACGCGGTGCATCGCGAGCGTCCGTTCTTCAACGCGCTGGTGGACTTCATGGTGTCCGGCCCGGTGATGATCCAGGTGCTGGAAGGCGAGGGCGCGATGGCGAAGAACCGTGAGCTGATGGGCGCCACCAACCCCAAGGAAGCCGCACCGGGCACGATCCGTGCCGACTTCGCCGAATCCATCGATGCCAACGCCGTGCACGGTTCGGATTCGCTGGAAAACGCGGCGACCGAGATCGCCTATTTCTTCACCAACGACGAGGTGTGCCCGCGCTGATCGCCGGCCACCACGGCCCGCCACGCGCGGCAGCAACAGGATCACGTGAACCAGATCGAGCCCTCCGTGCCGATGCAGCCTGACACCCGGACAAGCCCGGGTGCGCAGGCGGCCGTGCAACGGCGCAACCTGCTGGACCTGGACCGGGCCGGGCTGGAGCGTTTCTTCGTCGAGGAACTGGGCGAGAAGCGCTTCCGCGCCGCGCAGGTGATGAAGTGGCTGCACCATCGCCACGCCACCTCGTTCGAAGAGATGACCGACCTCGGCAAGGCGTTGCGCGCCAAGCTGGAGGATCGCGCCGAGATCGTGGTGCCCAATACCCTGTTCGACAAGGGCTCCGCCGACGGCACGCACAAGTGGCTGCTGGGCATGGATGGCGGCAACGCCATCGAAACCGTCTACATCCCGGACAAGGGCCGCGGCACGCTTTGCGTGTCCTCGCAGGTCGGTTGCGCGCTCAACTGCTCCTTCTGCTCCACCGCCACCCAGGGCTTCAACCGCAACCTGTCGGCGGCCGAGATCATCGGCCAGGTCTGGGTCGCGGCACGCGAGCTGGGCAATGTGCCGCACCGCCAGCGCCGCGTCACCAACGTGGTGATGATGGGCATGGGCGAGCCGCTCATGAACTTCGACAACGTGGTCACCGCGATGAGCGTGATGCGCGACGACCTCGGCTATGGCCTGGCCAACAAGCGGGTGACGCTGTCGACCGCGGGCCTGGTGCCGATGATCGATCGCCTGGCCGAAGCCAGCGACGTTTCGCTCGCGGTGTCGCTGCATGCGCCGTTCGACGAGTTGCGCAACGAGCTGGTGCCGCTCAACCGCAAATACGACATCGCCACGTTGATGGACGCCTGCGTGCGTTACGCGCTGCGCAAGAAGGGCGAGTCGGTGACCTTCGAATACACCCTGATGCAGGGCGTCAACGATCAGCCCGAGCATGCGCGCGCGCTGGCCGGGTTGATGCGCGAGTTCGATCGCCGGGTGCAGATGAAGGACGCGGCCAAGGTCAATCTGATCCCGTTCAACCCGTTCCCCGGCACGCGCTACACGCGTTCGCCGGATGCCGACATCCGTGCTTTCCAGAAGGTGCTGAACAATGCCGGCCTGGTCGCACCGTTGCGACGCACCCGTGGTGATGACATCGATGCCGCCTGCGGCCAGCTCAAGGGCCAGGTGCTCGACCGCACCCGGCGCCAGGCCGAACATGCACGCCGCCTTGCGGCCAGCGGGAGGCGACATGACGCCTGAACGCATCCTCACCCTGGGCTTGGCGCTGTTGTTGCTGGCCACGCTGCCGGCGTGCAACCGGCTGACCTTCGTCAAGCCGAACATGAAGAAGACGCGCGTCGAACAGGTGCGGCGTCCGGTGATCGCGCGCGACGGTCCGGAAGTCAAGGCGCGTGCGGACGCCGCCGAGGACATCCGCCTGGCCAGTGCCGCGCTGGCGGTGGATGATCTGGCCACCACGGAAAAGCACGCACGCGCCGCCCTGCGCAAGTCTTCCGCGTCGGTGGATGCACACACCCTGCTGGCGGTGGTGGCGAGCCGGCGCGGGCGCAGCGATGAGGCCGGTGGCCTGTTCAAGAAGGCCGCGGAACTGTCCGGCGGCGGCGCGGCGGAAACCGGCAATTACGGGGCCTGGCTGTGTGCCAACGGCGATGCGGCCGGTTCGCTCGAGTACTTCGATTACGCGCAGGCAGGCCTGGGTGGCCAGGCGCGGGCCGATGCGTTGGCCAATGCCGGTGCCTGCGCGCTGCGTGCCAACCAGCCCGAGCGCGGCGAACGCTACCTGCGTCAGGCGATTGCGCTCGACGCGCAGAACCCGCTGGCGCTGGAAACCCTGGCCGGCTTGATGCTGCGCAAGGGGCAGGCGATGGAGGCGCGTGCCTTCGTCGAGCGTCGCCTGGCAGCGGCACGGCCCAGCGCCGAAGCTTTGTCGATCGCGTCACAGGTCGAAGCCCGCCTCGGTGACAACCAGGCGGCGCAACGCTACCGTCAGCGCCTGGCGACGGAGTTCCCGAATCACGCTTCCCCGAGTTCCAGCCCATGAGCGAAAACAGCCTTTCGACGGCGGTCGAGAACCAGTCAAGCTGCGGCCAGCGCCTGGCCGAAGCGCGAACCCGGGCCGGGATGAGTCTGGAGCAGGCCGCCGCGCGCTCGCATCTGCCGATCCGCGCGCTGCAGGCGCTGGAATCGGGCGAGTGGGATCGGCTTGGCGCGCCGGTGTTCGTGCGTGGTCAGGTGCGCACCTATGCGCGCTTGCTTGAACTCGACCCCGAACCGCTGCTGGCGCATGCGCAACTGCCGCCCGCACAGCCGGTGCAGCTGATCAGCCATGAGCACAGCTCTGCCTGGGAGCGTTTCTTCAACCAGCTTGGCAGCAAGGTGGTGTATGCGGTGATGACGCTTGGCCTTGCCATCCCGGTGTACATGGTGGCGACCCGCTCGCTGGTGCCGGACACCGTGGTGGCCAACCTGGATGAGGTCGAGGCCACCAGCACCGGTGCACCGCCGGTGAGCGAGCGTCGCGAGGCGGTGGCCGCTTCAATGGCGGCTTTGCCACGCCAGCCGGCGGCACCGGTCGCGGCGCCGCTGGTGTTCCGCTTCGAGGGTGAGAGCTGGGTTCAGTTCTTCGACCGCGATGGCGAGCTGCTGGAGCAGGGCCTGATCAAACCCGGTGAAGTGCGCGAGTTCGCCGCCGGGCGCCTTGGGCGCGCGGTGGTCGGCAATGCCGCGGCGGTGCATGTTTCACGCGCCGGCCAGGCCATGGACATGAGTCCGTGGGCGAAGTCGAACGTGGCCCGCTTTGCGGTATCCTCTGACGGCTCCCCGGCGGTGGAATCCCGTTGATGCGGGTGCCGCCGGCCCATGTGCCGGCACCTGTCCCGATGCCGCAGCGCGGCCCCTCCCGATGCCGCGATCGCGCGGCCCTGAATTGCATTTCCCATGGATGAGCTTCTCAACGAACACGAACAGGGCGAACGCGTCCGTTCCTGGCTGCAGAAAAACGCACTTGGCCTGATCGGTGGCCTGGGCCTCGGCTTCGCCCTGATCTGGGGCTGGGGGCAGTGGCAGGAGCACCGCTTGCACGGCCGGGACGCCGAAGCCGCGCGTTACCACGAGTTCGAGGCGGTGCTGGCCGAGCCCGGCAACCTGGAGCAGGCCGCGAAGCTGCTGGCGGGCGATCTTGCCAAGACGCCCTATGCGGCGATGGGCGCGCTGGAGTTGGCGCGCGCGCAGGTCGATGCCGGCGACGAAGCCGCCGCGCTTGCCACCCTGGAAGGCGCCAACAGCAAGGATCCCGCGCTGGCCGCGGTGCTGCGCCAGCGCCGCGCCGAGTTGCTGGTTTCCCTCGATCGCGCGGCCGATGCGGTGCAACTGATCGGCGACGCCGAAGATGCCGCTTCACTCGAAACGCTGGGCGATGCCCAATTGCGCCTGGGCAAGCCCGGGGAAGCGAGTGACGCCTACCGCCAGGCCCTGCGTCTGCTGGAAGAAGGTTCACCTGCGCGTCAAGTGGTGGAAATCAAGCTGGCGGATGCGGGTGGGCAGGCCGGCTCGCCCTGATCGTGCCCGTTGCCACCCCCGCACCCCTTAACCCAAGGAACTCACCAATGCGTCAACACCGTCCCATCCTCCGCATGCTCGGCATCGCTGCCTGCGTGCTTGCACTGGCTGGTTGCAGCACGGTCAAGGGCTGGTTCACCAGCAAGAAGACGGCCGAAACCAAGCCCGCGGCGCTGGTCGAGTTCAGCCCCACGGTGCAGGCGCAGCGGGTATGGAGTGTCAATCTGGGCAAGGGCGAGGGCCGCAGTGGTGCACGCCAGCACCCGGTGGTGGTGGATGGTCGGGTGTATGCCGCGGCCGCAGGTGCCACGGTGCGTGCGATCGACCTCGCCAGCGGGCAGACACTGTGGAGCTGGAGCGGCGATAAAAACGCGCGCTACGCCGGTGGCCCCGGTGCCGGAGACGGCCTCGTCGTGGTCGGTGACCTCGATGGTGAAGTGGTCGCGCTGGATGCCGACAGCGGCAGCGAGCGCTGGCGCGCGCGGGTGCAGAACGAAGTCATCGCCGCGCCGGCGGTGGGCGGCGGGCTGGTGTTCGTGCGTTCCAACGATGGCCGGGTGACTGCCTTCGATGCCGCCAGCGGCCAGCCGCGCTGGACCTGGCAGGCGGACATGCCGGCACTGACCGTGCGCGGCAATTCGGCGATGACGCTCGGCCCGGGCTATCTGTTCCTCGGCACCGATGGCGGCAAGGCGGTCGCGTTGTCTGCCAACGAAGGTGCCGAGCTGTGGGAGTTCACCGTGGCGCAGGCCGAAGGCCGCAGCGAACTGGATCGCATGAACGATGTCGATGGCGCGCCCCTGCTGAACGACGCCACGCTGTACGCCTCCAGCTTCAAGGGTCAGACCATGGCCTTCGAAGCGCCGACCGGACGGCCGTTGTGGGCGCAGATGCAGGGCGGTGGCGGTGGCCTCGGCCTTGGCCATGGTCGCCTTGCGCTGACCGATGCCCAGGACGTGGTGTGGGCGCTGGATGCGCAATCCGGTGCGCCGATGTGGAAGCAGCCTTCCTATCCGCGCCGCCAACTGACCGCACCCGCGGTGCAGGGCAGCCACGTGGTGGTGGGCGATGCCGAGGGCTATCTGCACTGGTTCAGCCTCGAGGACGGGCGCATGAGCGCACGCAGCCGCGCCGGGCGCAAGCCGATCCGCGCGCAGCCGGTGACCGCCGGCGATCTGGTGCTGGTGCAGGACATCGAGGGCGGACTGAGCGCCTGGCGCCTGGGGCAATGACGCCATGTTGCCGACCGTCGCGCTGGTGGGACGGCCGAATGTCGGCAAGTCCACGCTGTTCAATGCCCTGACGCGCAGCCGCGACGCGCTGGTACACGACCAGCCCGGCGTCACCCGCGACCGCCAGTACGGCGTCTGCCGCCTGCATGAAGGGCAGCCTTTCGTGCTGGTGGACACCGGTGGCATCGCCGGCGATGAAGCCGGCCTGGCCGGCGCCACCGCGCGGCAGGCGCGCGCCGCCGCCGCCGAGGCGGATCTGGTGGTGTTCGTGGTCGATGGCCGCGAAGGGCCCTCGGCACTGGATGACGAAATCCTCGCCTGGCTGCGCAAGTCCGGGCGCCCGGTGCTGCTGGCGGTGAACAAGACCGACGGCATCGACAGCCGTCAGGCGCTGGGCGAGTTCGCCCGTTACGGATTCGCCGACATGGTGCCGACCGCCGCCGCGCACCGTTCCGGCGTCGAGGAACTGGTCGAGGAAATCCTGCCACGCCTGCCGCAGGCAGGGCAGGCCGAGGATCCGGATGACGATCCGCAGCGCATCCGCATCGCTTTCATTGGTCGGCCCAACGTCGGCAAGTCGACCCTGGTCAACCGCATCCTCGGCGAGGAACGCATGATCGCCTCCGATGTGCCCGGCACCACGCGCGACTCGATCGCGGTGGATCTGGAGCGCGACGGACGCAAGTACCGGCTGATCGATACCGCCGGTCTGCGCCGCCGCTCGCGGGTGGACGAGGCGGTGGAAAAGTTCTCCGCAGTGAAGACACTGCAGGCGATCGAGCAGTGCCAGGTCGCGGTGCTGATGCTCGATGCCAGCGAGGGCGTGACCGACCAGGATGCCAGCGTGCTCGGCGCGATCCTCGATGCCGGGCGCGCCCTGGTGATCGCGGTCAACAAATGGGATGGCCTCAGCCAGTACCAGCGCGAGCAGGCCGAGGCGCTGCTCGCCCGCAAGCTCGGTTTCGTCGACTGGGCCGAGGCGGTGCGCATTTCCGCGCTGCACGGCTCCGGTCTGCGCGAACTGTTCCGTGCGGTGCATCGCGCGCATGCTTCGGCCAATCGCGAGTTCGGTACCAGCGAGGTCACCCGGGCGATGGAAGCGGCGGTCGAGGCCAACCCGCCCCCGAGCGTGCGTGGCCATTCGCCCAAGCTGCGCTTTGCCCATCCCGGCGGCAGCAATCCACCGACCTTCATCGTGCACGGCAACCGCCTGCGCACGCTGCCCGACAGTTACCGGCGCTATCTGGAAAACTTCTTCCGCAAGCGTTTCAAGCTGGTCGGCACGCCGGTGCGTTTCGTGTTCAAGGAAGGCGAGAACCCGTACAAGGATCGCAAGAACCCGCTGAGCGAACGCCAGCGCGCACGCAAGCGCCGTCTGCTGCGCCACGTCAAGCGCAAGGATTGAGGATGCAGCCGCGCCGCATCAGTCCACGACAGGCCTGGCAGCGCGTATGCGAAGGCGCCCGGCTGATCGATATCCGCGACGCGAGCGAACGCGCCGCCGGCATGCCGCAGGGCGCACGCGCATTGGCGCAGGACGAGCTGCTCGAAGACGCCGGCGCACACCTGCCGCGTGAAGGCGAGTTACTGATCCTGTGCCAGCGTGGCGTGCGTTCGCTGGCGTTGGCACAGCGGCTGCTGGAGCAGGGGTACGTCGATGTCGCCAGCGTCGAGGGCGGCGCGCAGGCGTGGGCCGATGCCGATCTGCCCATGGAAGAATCGACATTGCCGGCGGATTTCCTCGATCGCTATTCGCGCCAGATGCGCCTGCCCGATGTCGGCATCGAGGGCCAGCAGCGCCTCGCCGCAGCGCGGGTGATGCTGGTCGGTGCCGGAGGGTTGGGCTCGCCTGCGGCGTTCTATCTCGCCGCGGCCGGAGTCGGCCAGCTGCGCGTGGTGGATGACGACAGCGTCGAGCGCAGCAATCTGCACCGGCAGATCCTGCACACCGATGCGGCGATCGGGCAGGCCAAGGTGGCCTCGGCGCGGGAACGCCTGTTGGCGCTCAACCCGCAGATTCGGATCGAAGCGGTGCAGCAGCGCATCGAGCAGGACAATATCGATGCGTTGCTGGCCGATGCCGACGTGGTGATCGATGGCGCTGACAACTTCCGCGTGCGCCACCTCGCCAACGATGCCTGCCTGCGCCTGCGCAAACCGCTGGTTTATGGTGCGGTCGAGCGCTTTCGTGGCCAGGCCAGCGTGTTCGATGCCGGCCGCCAGCCTGGCGTCTCGCCCTGTTACCGCTGCCTGTTCCCGGAGGCGCCGGTGGACGCCCCCAATTGCGCCGAAGCCGGCGTGCTGGGCGTGGTGCCGGGCATCATCGGCCTGATCCAGGCCACCGAAGCGATCAAGCTGATTCTCGACATCGGCGAGTCGCTGGTCGGACGCCTGCTGCAGTTCGACGCCCTCGCCATGCGCTGGCGCGAAGCGCGGCTGCATGCCGATCCGGACTGCCCCGCCTGCGGCAGCGCGGCACGTCGCTGAGCCGGCAGCCGCACCTTCACCAGCGAATCATGGGGCCGGGCGCATAGTCGAGCCTCCGTACCGGAAGCCCGCCGATGAGTTATTTCGAAGGCTTCGTCAGCGCCGTCGTCGGTGACGACAAGGCGGCGTACCTGCAACATGCACGCCAAGCGTTGCAGCTGGTGAGGCAGCACGGCGTCGTGCGCATGGTGGAAAACTGGGAAGACGAGATCGCCGACGGCTCGCGCACGGATTTCCGTCGTGCGGTGCAGGCCAGGCCGGATGAGCGCATCGTGCTCGGCTGGTTCGAGTATCCCGACCGTGCGGCACGTGATGCGGCCAATCGCGCGCTGGCGGATGACCCGCAGATGCGCGCGCTGGGGGAATCGATGCCATTCGACGGCCAGCGCATGATCTTCGGCGGTTTCGCCGCGATCCTCGACGTGGGCGATGGCACGGCGGAGGCCGGTTATGTCGACGGCATGGTGCTGCCGGTGCCGCAGGACAACCGCGCGGCCTACCTCGACCTTGCGAAGAAAACCGCGGACACGTTCGCGGCAGCGGGCGCCTTGCGCGTGGTCGAGACCTGGTCCGATGACGTGCCGGAGGGCCGCGTCACCGACTTCCGTCGCGCCGTACTGGCCGAGCCCGGGGAAGCGGTGGTGTTCTCGTTCATCCAGTGGCCGGACAAGGCCACCCGCGACGATGCCTGGCAGGCGCTGATGGCCGACCCCGAGACGGAGGCAAACGAGATGCCGTTCGACGGGCGGCGCATGTTCTGGGGTGGTTTCCGCCCGTTGCTCGAAGGCTGAGCCACGGCGCGCAGGCGATGACTGCGCCCCGCGGGGGCATGAGCCTTGGTTCAGCGCAGGAACTCGCTCAATGCCGCATGCCAGACCGGGTGTTCGGAAACGCTGTCATGGTCGCTGCCCGGCACGGTGACCTCGGTCAGCTGCGCCTTCGGCAGCGCGTGCAGCAAGGCGTCGGTGCTGGCGGCTGGCACCACGTGATCGTGCTCGGCGCGGATCACCAGAATCGGCATGCGCGCGTCGTGCAACCAGCCGGCGCTGTCGTAATCCTCGCGCAGCAGCCAGCGCACCGGCAGCCAGGGCATGTGCAGGCGGGCAAGGTGGCGCATGCGGTCATACGGCGTGACCAGCACCAGGCGGTCGATCGGGCGCTGGCTGGCCACATGCGCGGCGATGCCGCTGCCCAGACTGCGCCCGACCACGCTGATGCGCTGGCCCGGATGGCGTCGCGCCACCTCGTCATGCAGGGCCAGGGCGTCGGCCAGCAAGGCATCGCGCGCCGGCTCGCCATCGCTGGCGCCATAGCCGCGATAGGCCGGCAAGTACAATGGCCGCGTGCCGCAGCACACCGCGAACGCGTGGCGCGCATGCTGCACCGATTCGGCATTGCCGCCGAAATACAGGATCGGGTCGCGCGCATGTGTGCGCAGCTGCCAGCCGCGCAGCACCGCATCGGGCCGCTGCAGGGCGAAATCGGTCTGCTCCGTCGGCACCCGTGTGTGCTGCGGGAAATACAGCAGTTGCCGCTGGCGCAGGAACATCCAGGTGCAGGCGAGGGCGTACAGGGCCGCGAGCACGGCGAGTGCGACGAGGATGAAGCGCGCGGTCGCTGGCACGGCAGGATGCCCCATGTGGTCTGGCCCCGGCAGGGGATCGGTGATAATAGCGCGGTGTTTTCGCCACCGGCCCCGAGCCCATGAGCCACGCCCGCATCCTTGACGGCAAACGCATCGCCGATGAAGCCCTGCTGGAAATGAAAGCCGAGGTCGATGCCCGTGTCGCCGCCGGCAAGCCACGTCCGGGGCTGGCGGTGATCCTGGTCGGCGATGATCCGGCCTCGCAGTCCTACGTGCGCAACAAGCGCCGCGCTGCCGGCATCGTCGGCATCCGCACCCTCGATTACAACCTCGACAGCACCACCGAAGCCGACCTGCTTGCGCTGATCGACCAGCTCAACGCCGACCCCGAGGTGGACGGCATCCTGGTGCAGCTGCCGTTGCCGGGCATCCCGGATGCTTCGCGGCTGATCGAGCGCATCGACCCGCGCAAGGACGTCGACGGCTTCCATCCGCAGAACGTCGGCCACCTGGCGCTGCGCCAGTTCGGTCTGCGCCCGTGCACCCCGCGCGGGATCATGCACCTGCTCAAGGCGACCGGCGAGCCGATCCGCGGCGCCAACGCCACCATCGTCGGCGTCTCCAACCATGTCGGCCGGCCGATGGCGATGGAACTGCTGATCGCCGGTTGCACGGTGACCTGCTGCCACCGCTTCACCCCGCCCGAAGTGCTGGAAGCCTCGGTGCGCAACGCCGACATCCTGGTGGTCGCGGTCGGCAAGCCGGCGCTGGTGCCGGGCGAGTGGGTCAAGCCCGGCGCGGTGGTGATCGATGTCGGCATCAACCGCACCGATGATGGGCGTCTGGTCGGCGATGTCGGCTTCGACGCCGCGGTCGAACGCGCCGGCTGGATCACCCCGGTGCCCGGTGGCGTCGGGCCGATGACCGTGGCCACGCTGATGCGCAACACGCTGGAAGCGGCCGAACTCGGCGACGCGGACTGAGCCCGCGCCCGGCACGAATCACCCACCGGGGCCGCTTGCAGGCAGCGCTTTGCGGTAGAATGACGCGCTTCCCAATGCCGCCGGACACACCATGCTCCGCATCCTGGCCGAAGCGCTCACCTACGACGACGTCTCGCTGGTTCCCGCCCATTCCACGGTGCTGCCCAACGAGGTTTCGCTGGCCAGCAAGCTGACCAATTCCCTGAAGTTGAACCTGCCGCTGGTATCCGCGGCGATGGACACGGTGACCGATGCGCGCCTCGCGATCGCCATGGCCCAGCTCGGCGGCATCGGCATCCTGCACAAGAACATGAGCTGGCAGGACCAGGCCGACAGCGTGCGTCAGGTCAAGAACTTCGAATCCGGCATCATCCGCGAGCCGTTCACCGTTACCCCCGATACCACCATCGGCGAGGTGCTCAAGCTGACCCGTGCGCGCAACATCTCCGGCGTGCCGGTGGTGGATCGCGACGGGCAGCTGGTCGGCATCGTCACCAGCCGCGACATGCGCTTCGAGAAGAAGCTCGACGATCCGGTCTACAACATCATGACGCGCAAGGAAAAGCTGGTCACGGTGAAGGAAGACGCCAGCGACGAAGAAGTGATGGCGCTGCTGCACAAGCACCGCATCGAGAAGGTGCTGGTGGTCAACGATGACTTCGCGCTGCGCGGGCTGATCACGGTGAAGGACATCCAGAAGAAGCTGGACAATCCGAACGCCGCCTACGATGTGGACGAGCAGTTGCTGGTCGGCGCCGCAGTCGGCGTCGGTGGCGACACCGAGCAGCGCATCGAGGCGCTGGTGGCGGCGGAAGTGGACGCGATCATCGTCGATACCGCGCACGGCCATTCGCAGGGCGTGATCGAACGCGTGGCCTGGGCCAAGAAGCGTTACCCGAAGCTGCAGGTGATCGGCGGCAACATCGTCACCGCCGAAGCGGCGCTGGCGCTGCTCGATGCCGGCGCGGATGCGGTCAAGGTCGGCGTCGGCCCCGGCTCGATCTGCACCACGCGCGTGGTGGCCGGCGTCGGCGTGCCGCAGATCACCGCGATCTCGATGGTGGCCGAGGCGCTGCAGGACCGCATCCCGCTGATCGCCGATGGCGGCATTCGCTATTCCGGTGACCTCGGCAAGGCCCTCGCCGCCGGCGCGTCCACGATCATGATCGGCGGCCTGTTCGCCGGTACCGAGGAAAGTCCCGGCGAATACGAGCTGTACCAGGGCCGCAGCTACAAGAGCTATCGCGGCATGGGTTCGCTCGGTGCGATGGAGAAGGGCAGCAAGGACCGTTACTTCCAGGACAGCGCCGAGGCCGACAAGCTGGTGCCCGAAGGCATCGAAGGCCGCGTGCCGTACCGTGGTCCGCTGGCCGGGGTGGTGCACCAGCTGGCCGGTGGCCTGCGCGCCACCATGGGCTATGTCGGCTGCGCCACCGTGGAAGAAATGCGCCGCAAGCCGCAGATGGTCAAGGTCACCGGTGCCGGCATGCGCGAATCGCACGTGCACGACGTGCAGATCACCAAGGAACCGCCGAACTACCGCGCCGGCTGAACCGCCTGCCGCCACGCGCGGCGCGTTGCCCCGCCATCGCGGATCCGGCGCCGGGTCCGCGGCCTTTCCGGAACCCCGACATGTCCCAGCCGATCGACATCCATCGCGACAGGATCCTGATCCTCGATTACGGCGCGCAGTACACCCAGCTGATCGCGCGCCGCATCCGCGAGATCGGCGTGTATTGCGAAATCTGGGCCTGGGATCATGACCCGGACGACATCGCCGCGTTCGCGCCGAAGGGCATCGTGCTTTCCGGTGGCCCCGAGTCCACGCTGGCGGCGAACTGCCCTAGCATCCCGCAGCAGGTGTTCGATGCCGGCGTGCCGCTGCTCGGCATCTGCTACGGCATGCAGGCGCTGGCGCGCCAGTTGGGCGGTGCCACCGAGGCCGGCAACCAGCGCGAGTTCGGCCATGCCGAGCTGGAACTGGTGGGTGAGGATCGCCTGCTCTCGGTGCTGCGCAGCGTGCCCGATGGCGCCAATGTGTGGATGAGCCATGGCGACCATGTCGCGCAGGCGCCGCCCGGCTTTGCCGTCACCGCGCGCACCGAGCGTCTGGACATCGCCGCCTTCGCCGACGAGACGCGCCGCATCTGGGGCGTGCAGTTCCATCCGGAAGTCACCCATACCCGCGGTGGCGAGGCGCTGCTGCGCCAGTTCGTCACCGACATCTGCGAATGCCGCACGCTGTGGACGCCGGCACAGATCATCGAGGACCAGATCGCCCGCGTGCGCGAGACGGTCGGCAGCGACCATGTCATCCTCGGCCTGTCCGGTGGCGTCGATTCCTCGGTGGTGGCGGCCCTGCTGCACCGCGCCATCGGCGAGCAGCTGACCTGCGTGTTCGTCGATACCGGCCTGCTGCGCTGGCAGGAAGGCGACCAGGTGATGGCCACCTTCGCCGAACACCTCGGCGTCAAGGTGATCCGCGTGGATGCCGCCGAACGTTATTTCCAGGCACTGGCCGGCGTCACCGATCCCGAGGCCAAGCGCAAGATCATCGGCAACCTGTTCGTCGAAATCTTCGATGAAGAATCGGCCAGGCTGGACAACGCCAAGTGGCTGGCGCAGGGCACCATCTACCCGGACGTGATCGAATCGGCCGGCAGTGGCACCGGCAAGGCGCATGTGATCAAGAGCCACCACAACGTCGGCGGCCTGCCCGAGGACATGAAGCTGGGCCTGGTCGAGCCCTTGCGCGAACTGTTCAAGGACGAAGTGCGCCGGCTCGGCGTGGAGCTTGGCCTGCCGCGCGAAATGGTTTACCGCCACCCGTTCCCCGGCCCGGGCCTGGGCGTGCGCATCCTCGGCGAGGTCAAGCGCGAATACGCCGAACTGCTGGCGCAGGCCGACCACATCTACATCGACGAGCTGCGCAAGGCCGGCCTGTACGACAAGACCAGCCAGGCCTTTGCCGTGTTCCTGCCGGTGAAGTCGGTCGGCGTGGTCGGCGACGCCCGCGCCTACGAATGGGTCATCGCCCTGCGCGCGGTGGAAACCATCGACTTCATGACCGCGCACTGGGCGCATCTGCCGTACGACTTTCTCGGCAAGGTCTCCAACCGCATCATCAATGAACTGCGCGGCGTCTCGCGCGTGGTCTACGACATCAGCGGAAAACCCCCGGCGACGATCGAGTGGGAATGAGGCGCTGACCGGCGCGCGTCGTCCGATCACGTCGCGGACCGAGGCGCGATCGCGCGCGGCTATGCAGTGGCCCGTTTTCCAGTTCGCGCGTGCTGCGTGCCGAATTCCACGGTCATGCGCATCGGAAGATGCATGTGGAGCCGGAACGCAAGGCGACGGTGCCGGCCGTACCCGCATCGGCGAGCGTCGCAAGCAGGAAGCCGCACGCAGCCGGGCTGTTCGAACATTACAATCGAATGGGCGCACGACGTGTCGCTGGCGCCAAGCGCTCAAGTCGGAATCGTGCGGAAGCGAGTTTCACTATCAACCTCGGGGGAGGGGGCTCTGATGGAGCAGCAGCAAATGGAGTACGTCGGCTTCTGGCCACGGGTGGTCGCCAGCGTGGTGGACGCGCTATTGATGGGGATCATCATCTACCCGCCGCTCACCTTGATCTACGGTGCGGACTATTGGAGCAGCAACGCATTGGTTCATGGTCCGGCCGACTTCCTGCTCAGTTGGGTCCTGCCTGCCATCGCAGTGGTGTGGTTCTGGGTCGCCAAGGGCGCGACGCCGGGCAAGATGGTGATCGGCGCGCGCATCGTGGACGCGGCGACAGGCAAGGACATCTCGCTCGGCAAAGCGGCAGCCCGCTATCTGGGTTATTTCCCGAGTGCGATCGTCTTGTTCCTCGGATGCATCTGGGTCGGTTTCGATGCGCGGAAACAAGGCTGGCACGACCATATCGCCGGCACCGTGGTGATTCGCAACAAGAACCGTGGTCCGCAGCCGGTCCGATTCGAAGGCTGAACCGCGACCCGTACCGGGTTCACTGTACGGACGGTTGCCCAGTCACCCGCACGGGCCGGACATGGCGAGTTGATCCATGGGTCCGCGCTGCCTGCACCCGTACGCAGGCAGCCGTTCACCTCGCCGCTTCGCGCAGGCGCTGCAGTTCGTCGCGCACGCGCGCGGCGTCCTCGAATTCGAGGTCGCGGGCGTGGCGATACATGGCGTCTTCCAGTTCCCTGATCTTCGCCGCCTGCTGCTGCGGGCTCATGCGGCGGTAGTCCTCGGCGGCATCGGCCACGCGTCGGCTGCCGCCGCGTCCGCGGCCGGCACGGGCTTCGGCGGCATCCTCGCGTGCGCCTTCCATGATGTCGGCGATTTCGCGCACCACCGATTGCGGGGTGATGCCGTGCTCGGCATTGTGCTCGAGCTGCTTCTCGCGGCGACGCCCGGTTTCGTCCAGCGCCGCCTGCATCGAGCGGGTGATGCGGTCGGCATACAGGATCGCCTTGCCGCGCACGTTGCGCGCGGCGCGGCCGATGGTCTGGATCAGCGAGCCGGTGGAGCGCAGGAAGCCCTCCTTGTCGGCATCGAGGATCGCCACCAGCGAGACTTCCGGCATGTCCAGCCCCTCGCGCAGCAGGTTGATGCCGACCAGCACGTCGAACTTGCCCAGACGCAGGTCGCGGATGATCTCGACCCGCTCCACGGTGTCGATGTCCGAGTGCAGATAGCGCACGCGCACGTCGTGCTCGGCGAGGTATTCGGTGAGGTTCTCGGCCATGCGCTTGGTCAGCGTGGTGACCAGCACGCGGTCGCCCATCGCCACGCGCTCGTGGATCTCGGAGAGCAGGTCATCGACCTGGGTTGCCACCGGGCGGATTTCCACCGGCGGGTCGACGAGGCCGGTCGGGCGCACCACCAGTTCCACCACCTGGTGTTCGGTCTTGTCCAGCTCGTAAGGGCCGGGCGTGGCGGAGACGAAGATGGTGCGCGGCGAGCGTTCCTCCCATTCCTCGAAGCGCAGCGGGCGGTTGTCCAGTGCCGAGGGCAGGCGGAAGCCGAACTCGACCAGGGTTTCCTTGCGCGCGCGGTCGCCGCGGTACATCGCGCCGATCTGCGGCACGGTGACGTGTGATTCATCGACCACCAGCAGCGCGTCGCCGGGCAGGTAATCGAACAGCGTCGGCGGCGGCTCGCCCGGTTCGCGCCGGGTGAGGTGGCGGGAATAGTTCTCGATGCCGGTGCAGAAGCCCACTTCGGCCATCATTTCCAGGTCGAAGCGGGTGCGTTGCTGCAGGCGCTGCGCCTCGACCAGCTTGTTCTGCGCGTACAGATACTCCAGTCGTTCGGCGAGCTCCACCTTGATGCTTTCGATCGCGTTGAGCACGCTCTCGCGGGTGCTGGCGTAATGCGTCTTCGGATAGACGGTGTAGCGCGGGATGCGTCGCTGCACTTCGCCGGTCAGCGGGTCGAACAGGGCGAGTTGCTCGATCTCGCCATCGAACAGCTCGATGCGCAGGGCTTCGCTTTCGGATTCGGCGGGGTGCACGTCGATCACCTCGCCGCGCACGCGATAGCTGCCGCGGCGCAGTTCGACGTCGTTGCGCACATACTGCAGTTCGGTCAGGTGGCGGATCAGCTCGCGCTGGCCGATGCGTTCGCCACGCGCCAGGATCAGGCGCAGCTTCAGATAATCCTCGGGATCGCCGAGGCCGTAGATCGCGGACACGGTGGCGACGATGATCGCGTCGCGCCGCGAGAGCAGGGCCTTGGTCGCCGACAGCCGCATCTGCTCGATGTGTTCATTGGTCGAGCTGTCCTTCTCGATGTAGGTGTCCGAGGAGGGCACGTAGGCTTCGGGCTGGTAGTAGTCGTAATAGCTGACGAAATATTCCACCGCGTTGTGCGGGAAGAAGCTCTTGAATTCGCCATACAACTGCGCCGCCAGCGTCTTGTTGTGCGCCATGACCAGGGTCGGGCGCTGCACCTGTTCGATCACGTTGGCGATGGTGAAGGTCTTGCCCGAACCGGTGACACCGAGCAGGGTCTGGTGGGCGAGGCCGTCCTCGAAGCCGGCCACCAGCTGGCGGATCGCCTGCGGCTGGTCGCCGGCCGGTGCGTAGGGCGAAACGAGGCGGAAGCCGGCATCGGAATCGTGGTCACGCATCCGCACAATGATACGGATACCGGCGCCGCGGCGATGAACCCGCGGTGGCTGCGCTTGTGTTGCATGCCGGCCTCGGCAGGCGCGCGGGCGTAGTCGGGCGAAATCCGCTGCGGCTTTTCAGGGTTTTCCGATGTCCGGCTGCGGCTGCGGCCGATGCCCGTCAACGCTTGCGGCAGGCAGGCTGTCGGCAACCCTCAATGGAGTGCGGCCATGGCCAGGTTCATCCCTCGCTGCTCCGGTTTCACCTTGGTGGAAGCCTGCATCAGCCTCGCCGTGCTCGCACTGATCACGGGCATCGGCCTGCCCGGATTCCAGCAGCTGCTCGCAGCCAACCGGGTGCGCGCGGCCAGCCACGAACTCAGCGCCGGCTTTGCCTCGGCGCGGCTGGCTGCGGTCAGCCGCAACATCGCGGTGGTGGCCTGTCCGGGCGACGGGCTGCGCTGCCAGGACGACAGCGACTGGAGTCGCGGCTGGATGGTGTTCCATGACCCGGACCGCGACCTGCAGCCGAATCGGCTCGAAGACATCCTCAGCGTGCACCAGCCGCGCAGCGACCGCCTGCGCGTGGTCAGCAGCCAGGGCCGCCGGCAGTTGCGTTATCTGCCTAGCGGGCGCAGTCATGGCAGCAACCTGACCGTGAGCATCTGTGAAGGCGGGCGCCTGCATGCGCGGGTGATCGTCAACAACGTCGGCCGCGTGCGCAGCGAACAGGTCCGGCCGGCGCGGGATTGCCCGGCATGAGGCATGCCGTCAGGTCGCCGTGTGCTGATGGGAGCGCACGGCGGGTTGCGACGTGATGTGGTGATCTGGTGATGCGGCTCGAATGCGGAAGTGGCTGCCTGCATCGGCCACCGCGGCCGATGCCAACGGGCAGGGTGGGGTTGAATGCCAATGGCTGCCGAGCGTTGGAAACCGCTCATTGCAAGCCGCCGGGCCTTGTCCCGCCGTACAGTCAGGGGTCCATCCGCCAGCGGGCACTGGGTGGCGCCTTGGGAGCGCTGCAATGGCCCCTTTCCGCTTGACCCTGTCCGGTGGCGCCACTAAGATGTGCGGCCACCCCGCCCGAATAGCTCAGCTGGTTAGAGCACTTGACTGTTAATCAGGGGGTCGTTGGTTCGAGTCCAACTTCGGGCGCCATTTTTCAAGGGGTTGCAGCGGTTTCGCTCCCCCGGGCTGTCTACTATTCCGGCTCCTGTGCACTATTTTCCGGATTCACGACGTGGGCCTGTCGGCCCTTCGGCGTGTCTGCGTGAGCGCCGCTCAACGCACGTAGGGCAGGTACAGGATCGGTGCCGGGCTGAATTCACCGCTGGCGAAGATGCCGTGTCCGCCATGTGACCAGGCCACGGCCTCGGGTTGCGGCAGCAGGTGCAGGCGCACCACCAGTGGCGGGCTGGCCAGGGCACGTGGCCAATCGAGTTCCGCATCGCGGCGGTACACCAGCAGGTTGTCATAGGTCAGCACGGCGATCGCATCGCGTTCCGGTGCGATGTCGGCGGCGGTGACCTGGCTGCGCAGGCGTGCCATTTGCGGATTGTCACGACGCTCCGCGGCACTGGCCTGGGGGACGCCGACGAGGGTGCCGGCAAGGCGCGCGGTCAGCGTGCGCGGGGCGTCCGCGCGCGGGCGCAGCGGCAGAATGAACAACTGCGGCGGCTGGCGCTTCTTGCTGATCAGCAGGATTTCGTCGCGCACGGCATCCACGGCCACCGCCTCGCAGTCGCGAGCGCCATCCGGCCAGCGGAATTCGATGCTGCGCTCGGGCCGCAGCACGCCACCGGCCCCAACATCCTCCGGTTCGCGCAGGAAATGCAGGTGCAGGGTCTTGCGGATGCCGCCGTTGTCACCGGTATCGGCGATCAACAGCCACGGCTCGCCGTCCAGCTCGAAGCTGGCGATATCCTCCCAATCCTGGTTGATGGCACCTTCGATGTCGAAGGTGCCAAGCACGCGCCCGCGCCGGCTGAGCGCGTACAGGCGCGCGGGATTGCCGCTGTCCTGGATCGCCCAGAGCAGGTCCGGCGCCCGCCGTGAAGCGGCGATGCCGCTGATTTCGTCCAGTTCCTGGTCGGTCACCAGCCCGGCGATCTGCACGTCCGGCAGTTCCGGCGGCTGTCCGCAGCCGGCCAGCACGAGCAGGCACGTCAGGACGGCGAGCAACAGGCGGGGGGCGGGGCCGGGCATGCGCAAAGGATGACAGATCATGCCCAGCGCATACACTGGTCGCTTTCTCCCGCCGAGAGCCATGATTCAGGCATGACCACACTGGGCACCCCGCTTTCCCCGCACGCGATGCGCGTGCTGCTGCTTGGCTCGGGCGAGCTGGGCAAGGAAGTCGCCATCGAACTGCAACGCTTCGGCGTCGAGGTGATCGCCGCCGACCGCTATGCCGATGCACCGGCGATGCAGGTCGCGCACCGCTCGCATGTGCTGGACATGCTCGATGGCGCGGCCTTGCGCGCATTGATCGAGGCCGAGAAGCCGCATCTGGTGGTGCCCGAGATCGAGGCGATCCACACCCCGACCCTGGTCGAACTGGAGCGCGATGCCGGCTTGCGGGTGGTGCCGACCGCGCGTGCGGCGTGGCTGACCATGGACCGCGAGGGCATCCGCCGGCTTGCCGCAGAGGAGCTGGCTGTCCCGACCTCGCCTTACCGTTTCGTCGACGAATACCAGGACTACCGCGCCGCGGTGCGGGACATCGGCTTTCCGTGCGTGGTCAAGCCGGTGATGTCCTCGTCGGGCAAGGGCCAGTCGCTGCTGCGTGGCGAGGACGACATCGATCCGGCCTGGAACTACGCGCAAACCGGTGGCCGTGCGGGCAAGGGGCGGGTGATCGTCGAGGGGTTCATCGATTTCGATTACGAGATCACCCTGCTGACCGTGCGTCATGCCGGCGGCATCGCCTTCTGTGCGCCGATCGGGCATACCCAGGAAGACGGTGACTACCGCGAGAGCTGGCAACCGCAGCCGATGTCGCCGACCGCGTTGGCGCGTGCGCAGGAGATGGCGGCCAAGGTCGCCGACAACCTCGGTGGCTGGGGCGTGTTCGGCATGGAATTCTTCGTCAAGGGCGACCAGGTCTGGTTTTCCGAGGTCAGTCCGCGACCGCACGATACCGGTCTGGTCACCCTGGTGTCGCAGGATCTGTCCGAGTTCGCCCTGCATGCGCGTGCAATCCTCGGCCTGCCGCTGGGCGAGGACGAGCAGGGACGGATTGCCAACCGGGCGCCTTCGGCCTCCTGCGCGGTGCTGGCGCGCGGCGAGGGTGTGCCGGTGTTCGATGATGTCGCCGCCGCGCTGCAAGGCCGGGATGTCGCACTGCGTCTGTTCGGCAAGCCGCGCGTGGCCGGCACGCGTCGCGTCGCGGTCACCCTTGCACGTGCAGACTCGGTGGATGCCGCACGACAGGCAGCAACGGCTGCCGCGGCGGCACTTGGCATCCGCCTGCAGGAGGAATGAGTGATGAGTCAGGAAATCGGCGACACGCAGGACGACGGGCACGAGGAGGCACAGGCGTCGGCCGATTGGCGCGGACGTCCCGGTGCGGGTGCCGAAGTCAAGCAGACCCTGCAGCCGCCGGCGCCGATCGAACCACGTGCGGCGCCGGAAGCGGCGCCTGAAGCCGAGGCTGCCGTGGCGCCGGCTGCGCTGCCGGCCACTCGCGTCATGCCCAACAGCGGCTATGCGGTGTTCTTCTTCCCGCAGGCGATCGAAGCATTGGGCGCCGTGGTCACGCCGTACCTGGTACTCGACAACGGCGAGCCGCATCTGCTTTGCCGCGAGGTCGATACCGCTGGCGCGTTCATCGAGCTGACGCTGGCGGTGGAGGGCGAGGACGGCGTGCCGCAGCAGGTCGATCTGATGGTGCCGGCCAACATGGTGCGGCTGATCGCCTCGGTGCGCACCGACGGCGTGTTCGGCTTCGCACGCAGGACGGGTGGCAACCTGGCGTATTGATATCCGGCCTGTCCGGTCCGGTCACCGTCCCAGCACGTCCACCCACACCGCATGATGGTCGCTGCCATCGGCATGGCGTGCCGCCTCGCTGCCGGGAGCCGGCCAGTACACGCCGGCCTCGCGCACGCGCAGCGAACGTGATGGCAGCACGTAGTCGATGCGCAGGGTGCCCACGCGCGGGCCGAAGTCACCGGTATGGGTGGACGGGTCACCGCTGCGCGGCAAGCCGTAGCTCCGCGCCCGTGCGCGGCCACCCGCGGCACGCGGGATCGGCTCGGCGCGGATACGCGGATGCTCGAGCAGCTGCCGGATCGCCCCCGGCTGCGAATCCCCATCCAGCGGGTCGGCATTGAGGTCGCCGGCGATCACGAACGCGGCGCCATCGGGCAGGCCGCCGCAGCGACCGTCGTCATCGCACAGCCATGGCACCTCGGCAGCGGAAACGTATTCGGCCCACAGCCGGATTTCGTCCGCATTGCGCGCACCGTTGCGGTCTTCCGGGCCATCGAAGGTGGGCGGCGTCGGGTGTGAAACGAGGAAGTGGATCTCGCCCTGCGGCGTGCGTACCGGCACGTCCCAATGCGATTTGGACGAAAGCCGCAGTTGCTTCCAGACCACGTCGGGATAAAACGCTTGTCCGCTGAGCGGATCGCGCGGCATGCGCGCATCCGGCATCGACGCCCATTTGAACAGGCGGAAACTGCGCACCCGCGCACGGTCCAGCGGATAGCGCGACAGCACCAGCATGCCGTACTGGCCCGGGTGCAGGCCATAGCCCCAGGCATCATTGCCGTATGCGCGGCCGCTGCCCCCAACACGGCCATCGCCGTCCAGATCCAGGCCGCTGGCGACGCCGGTATTGACCTCGGCGAAGTAACGATACGGGTAGTGCAGCGGGGTGCCGCCGTACTGCGAAACACCGAGGTAGTCGCGCTGGAACAGATCGGCGGCATGGCCTTCGGGGTCGTAGTCGAACTCGTTGAGCAGCAGCACGTCGGCGCGCACCCGCTGCAGCACCGCGGCCACCTTGCGCGCGTCCTCGTCACCCGCAGCCAGGCGCCGGGCAAGGCCGCCGGCCTCGTCGCTGTACAGCGAGACGTTGTAGCTGGCGAAGCGCACGGGTGGCAGCGAATCGTGGATCACCCGCTGCATGGGGCCGGGTAAGCGTTCGAGCGCCTGCGGGTCGGGCTCCCCCTGCACGTTGACGCGCACGCAGGCTGCGGTGGCGAGCAGCAGACCGAGCAGGGCCGGCAAGCGCAACATCAAGCTCATCAGCGTGGATCCAGCAATTGCCAGGAGTGGCCATCGTAGCCCTGCAAGGGTTGCAGGCGCCGCTTGTAGTCCATCTTGGGATGGCCGGCGATCCAGTAACCCAGATACAGGTGGCGTCGACCTTCGCGCTGCGCCCAGGCGATCTGTTGCAGCAGCGCGAACACGCCGAGGCCGCGTTCGGCATGCTGCGGGTCATAAAAGGTGTACACCGCCGACAGCGCGTCCGGCACAAGGTCGGTGACCGCCAGCGCCAGCAGCGGGCCGCATTCGCCGGCGTGTTTGCGACGGATTTCGAGGAAGCGGGTATCCGACCAGTCGCCGGAGAGAAACTGGTCGAATTGCGTCGGGCCGTGATCGTCCATGCCACCGCCGGCATGGCGTCCGCGCAGGTAGCGCCGATACAGCTCGAATTGCTCGTCGGTACGCCGCGCCGGCAGCACACGCGCGACCAGGTCGGTGTTGCGCTTGAGGTTGCGGCGCTGACTGCGTGTGGGGTGGAACTCCCGTACTGGCAGGCGCACCGGCATGCATTGGCGGCAGCCGTGGCAATGCGGCCGGTACAGCAGATCGCCGGAGCGGCGGAAGCCCAGTTCCAGCATGCGTGGATAGGCCGCCGCCAGACGCGGGTCACCCGGCTCCAGCACCAGATCGCGTGCCACCCGTTGCGGCCAATAGCCACAGGCGTGGTCGGTGGTGTGGAACAGGCGGATATCCGGGGATGTCCGCGTGTGCGAAGCCGCGCTCATGTCGCCAGCATATCGCCGTGCGGTCGCAGCTGGCGAGACCGCACGCAAGCTGAACACGCCGTGGACAGCGTCAACCCGACCGCGCAGTGGGCGTTGATGGACATGTCACTTCCACGGCCACAAGGCCGACTCCCAAGGAGATCACCATGCGCATCAAGCCGCTCCATCTCGCCCTTGCCACCGGCCTTGCCGCTGTGGCCGGCATCGCCATCGCCGCACCGCAGGCGGCGCAGACCGACGCCGGCACGCCGCGCCCGATGCTGCGTGCGGATACCAACAATGACGGCTTCATCGACCGCAACGAGGCCGCTGGCCACCCGATGCTGTTGCAGCGCTTCGACCAGCTCGATGCGAACAAGGATGGCCGTCTGTCCGCCGATGAATTGCGCGCCATGCGCGGTACAGGGATGCGTGGCCCCGGCAAGGCTGCCGGCATGGGCATGCGTGGCGACTACAGCCAGCTCGATACCGACAAGGATGGCCGCATCAGCCGTGCCGAAGCCGCACAGCGGCCGCAATTCGCCGCACGCTTCGATCAGCTCGACGTGAACAAGGACGGCTACATCGATGCCAAGGATCGCGAGCTGCGCATGCAGGCGCGCCAGACGCAGATGTTCGAGGCCATGGACAGCAACAAGGATGGCCAGATTTCGCGCGCCGAGTTCGATGCCTTCCATGCCAAGCGGGCCGCGGATCGCCGGCAGGGCATGAGGCAACGCGGCGGGGCCGGTGGTCCGCCGGTCAAATAAGTCTCGAATCGATCGTTTGTCGGGGGTTGCCCCGCGGTGCACGGCATCGCGGGGCTCTTTTTTGTCTGCTGCTCAGCCTGCCGGCCCTTCGACATGCCAGTCGAAGCCCTCGCGCCGCACCTGCAGGTCCTGTTCGTGTTCGGCCACGTCGACCTGCAACCGTACCCGTGCCTGACCGCTGCCGGAGCCATCGGTGCGGTAATCACCGGCGTCGATGCGTGCCGGCGGGCTGTCCGCGGCCGAGCAGTCCGTTGGCGGGAGGATGCGCGGCGCCTGCTCGAGCTGCGCCAGTGCGGCCAGCACGGTGTCACCGGGTGCGGCGCCATCGACGCGCAGGCAGGCCTCGTGCACGCCATGTTCGGCGGCGATGCGTGCAGCCAGCAGGGCGGCCAGTGCCGAGGGCATGTCGGCGCGGTAGATGGTCGGCGCGGGAACGGTGTCGGCGGCCGTCGGAAGCGTGGCGCGGCGCAGCGGCGATGGCGCCTCGCGCGGTGTCGGGCGCAACACCATCGCCGCGATCAGTGCGCCGATCCCCACCAGCAACAGCACGCGCACGCGCCCGGGGCCGCTGCCGCGACGTGGCGATGGCTGTGCGGAGGGACGCAGGTGCATCGGCAGATAGCTGTCGCCGGCGGCGGGCCGTTCGCTGTCGATCAGCCCGGCCTCGCGCAGCAGTCGGCGCGCCTCGGGCAGGTCGTCGGCATGCACCACCCAGACCGAAGGCCGCGACGACGCGTCCGCCGTGCCCTGGCTGTAGCTGACGTTGCGCCGGTAGCCTCCCTTGTACGAGCGCCCGTTGCGCAACACGGTTTCGATGCCGGCCTCGGCCAGCATCCGCGACACACCCTCGGCGTTCTCGAGTCGGGCGCTGGAAAACACCAGGCGCATCAGGCGTCGTCCTGCTTGACGCGGATCATGCCTTCCTGTGCGCTGGATGCCACCAGGCGGCCGGCGAGGTCGAAGATCTGCCCGCGCGCCAGGCCGCGCGATTCCTGCGCACTGGGGCTGTCGATCGAATACAGCAGCCATTCGTCGGCGCGGAACGGACGATGGAACCACAGCGCATGATCGAGCGAAGCCATCTGCACGCCGGGCTGGTAATAGCTGATGCCATGCGGGAAGTTGGCGGTGCCGAGCAGGTGGAAGTCACTGGCATAGGCGAGCAGCGCGCGATGCAGTTCCGGTGCATCGCCGACCTTGTCCGCGAGGCGGAACCAGACCTGCTGGAACGGCGGGCGCTTGGGCGGGTTGAGTTCGTCGCGCGGATAGACATGGCGAAATTCGAACGGGCCGGTGCGGTCCAGCCAGCGCTGGATCTTGATCGGCAGATGTTCGAGCACCGCCTCGGGCACCGGCTCGGCAGGGGCGAGGTCTTCGGGACGCGGCACTTCCGGCATCGACAGTTGATGCGTGGCGCCGGCCTCATGGCGGTGGAACGAGGCCGCGGCGAAGAAGATCACCTGACCATGCTGGATCGCGGTCACCCGGCGCACCGAGAAGCTGCCGCCATCGCGGGTGCGATCGACCTGGTACACGATCGGCGCATCGATGTCGCCCGCGCGCAGGAAGTAGGCGTGCAGCGAATGCGCTTCGCGCAGCGGCTCGCGGTCGATGGTGGCCTGTGCCGCCGACAGCGCCTGGCCCAGCACCTGGCCGCCGAACACGTACTTGGTGCCGATGTCGCGGCTCTGGCCGCGGAACAGGTTGTTTTCCAGGCGTTCCAGCGCAAGCAGCTGGACCAGTTCGGCGACGGGAGGCGTCATGGTGGCGGTGCAGACGGACGGGCGCTCATTGTATCGGGCCACGGCGGCAAGGCCGTGGCCACGCCCGGGCTTCATGCCGGATCCGGTGGCGTGCCGATGCGCTCCAGGCCGCATGCCGCGAGCACCTGCGGCCACGGGAAGTGCGGCCCCGGGTCGCGCTTGCGGCGCACGCGCACGGCGGGATCGTCGCTGGCGGCGACGTCCTCGCGATCCAGGTCCTCGTGGCCGGCAATCTGCTGCAAGGAGGGGAAGCGGCGGCGCAGATCGGCCAGCAACCGGAGCAGGGCGGCAATCTGCGGCGCGGGGTAGGGCTCGGCCATCGCCTGCCGGCGCGAATCCAGCCAGTCCGGCCAGCGTCCGGTATTGACCAGCTCGATGCCGATCGAATGCGCATTGCAGCCACGCACATGGTGTGCGATGCGGGTTTCCTCGACCCAGCGCTCGCAGTGTCCGTCACGGTCGATGTACCAGTGGCCGCTGTTGCCGGTGCCCGACGCCGCGTACAGCACGCGCTCGCCGAACTCGCGCGCGGTGGCGAGGTCGGGCAATTCGGTGCAGTGGATCACCAGCAGCCGGATATCGCCGGCATCGCGCCGCGCAAGCCGGGGCGCATAGGGCAGCGGACGGTCGTCGAAGGGCAGGCCGGGGGCAGGCATGGACCCATGCTATCGCGGGACGGACATCGGCAGGCGCCTACAATGGCGGCATGAAAGGTCATTGCATCCTCTCCCACGGCTTTGAAAGCGGACCGGACGCGACCAAGGTCAGTGCGCTGGCCGAGGCCGCGCAAGCCTTGGGCTGGAGCCACGAGCGCCCGGACTACACCGATCTGGATGCACAGCACGAGGTCAGCCAGCTCGGCAACGTGCCGCAGCGGCTGCAACGCCTGCTGCAGCGCGCGCGCGAGGCGGCCGCGCGCGGGCCGCTGGTGCTGGCCGGTTCCAGCCTCGGCGCGTGGATTTCGGCGCAGGTTTCGCTCGAGGTGCCGGTGGCCGGGCTGTTCCTGCTGGCGCCGCCGGTGCGCATGGGCGAAGCCGCACCACTGCAGGCAGCGGACGTGCCGACCTCGATCGTGCATGGTTGGCGTGATGAATTGATCCCTGCCGACGAGGTGATCATGTGGGCGCAGATGCGTCGCGACCGCCTGCTGCTGGTGGACGACTCGCATCGGCTGAGTGCCCACGTGGAAACCGGAAAACTGGCGTTCGCCGCCCTGCTCGCGGAACTGTAAGCCACCGCCGGCGATCGTCGAGGAGCCCGTCATGCCCCGTTTTTTCGCCAGTTGCGGCAAGGGTCTGGAATACCTGCTGGCCGACGAGCTGCTGGCGCTCGGCTGTGCCTCGGCGAAGGCGACCACCGCCGGCGTCAATGCCGAAGGCACGTTGCGCGATGCGCAGCGCGCGGTGCTGCATTCGCGCTTTGCCAGCCGCATCCTGTGGCCGCTGGCCGGGTTCGACTGCCCGGACGAAGCCATGCTGTATGCACAGACGCGTGCGCTGGACTGGGCACGCCACCTCGATGCCGGGATGACCCTGGCGGTGGATGCGCATGTCTCCGGAGCCGCGATCACCCACGCCCGTTTTGCCGCGCAGCGGGTCAAGGATGCGGTGGTCGATGTGCTGCGCGAGGCCAGCGGGGAACGCCCGTCGGTGGATGCCGAGCACCCCGACCTGCGCCTCAATCTGGTGCTGCGCCGCGGTCGCGCGATCGTCTCGGTCGATCTGTCCGGCGGGCCGATGCATCGCCGCGGCTGGCGTGAAGCGCAGGGCGAAGCCCCCTTGAAGGAGAACCTGGCCGCCGCGGTGCTGGCGCGTGGCGGCTGGCCGGCGCGTTATCGCGAAGGCGGCGCCTTGCTGGATCCGATGTGCGGCAGCGGCACGTTGCTGATCGAAGGTGCGTTGATGGCGGCGGACGTGGCGCCGGGTCTGCAGCGCCATGGCAATGAACTGCCGAGCCGCTGGAAAGGTTTCGATGGCGAAGCCTGGCGGCAGCTGCATGCCGACGCCGGGCAGCGCGCCGTGGCCGGCCTCGCCGCCTTGCGTCCGGTGCTCTTCGGCCGCGACATTGATCCGCGCATGATCGCGGCAGCGCGGCGCAATGCGCAGGCGGCCGGCGTCGGCGAGTGGATCCGCTTCGAAGTCGGTGCGCTCGATGGTGGCTTCTTTACCACGTCCGAGGTCGATGCACCGCAGCCCGCGGAATTGCCGGGTCTGGTGGCCTGCAACCCGCCCTACGATGCGCGGCTGGCGGCCGATCCACGGCTGTACCGCGAACTGGGCGATGCCCTGCGCCGGGAATTGCCGCACTGGTCGGCGAGCCTGTTGTGCGGCAACGACGAGCTGGCGCGTGCGACTGGCCTGCATGCGCGCAAGCGCTATCGCGTGTTCAACGGCGCGCTGGAGTGTGCCCTGATCGCGGTGGATGCGCCGCTGAGCGGCGAGCGTGATGATCCCGCGCAGCCCAAGCCCCTGTCCGACGGCGCGCGCATGGTCGCCAACCGCATCGAGAAAAACCTGCGCCGGCTTGCACGTTGGCGTGATCGCGAAGCGGTGAGTTGTTTTCGTGCCTACGACGCGGACATCCCGGAATATGCGGCGGCCATCGATGTCTACAGCGAGGCCGATGGTGGCCAGCGTTGGCTGCACGTGCAGGAATATGCCGCGCCCTCGAGCGTGCCACCGGCACTGGCACGCCGGCGTCTGGGCGAGCTGCTGGCCGCGGCACGCGAGGTGCTGGAAGTGCCGCGTGAACGGGTCGCGCTGAAGACCCGGGAAACCGGCAAGGGCGGCAGCAAATACGGCCGCTTCGCCGATAGCGGAGCCATGCTCGAGGTGCGCGAGGGGCCGGCGCGGCTGCGCGTCAACCTGTTCGATTATCTCGATACGGGACTGTTCCTCGACCACCGCCCGCTGCGTCGGCGAATGGCTGCCGAAGCCGCCGGCAAGCGCTTCCTCAACCTGTTCTGCTACACCGGCGTGGCCACGGTGCAGGCCGCGCTGGGCGGCGCGGCGCACACCACCAGCGTGGATCTGTCGGCGACTTATCTGCAATGGCTGGCGGACAACCTGCGTTGCAATGGACTGGGTGGCAGTGCGCACCAACTGGTGCAGGCCGACGTGCTGGCCTGGCTGGAAGCCGAGCGCGAGCGCTTCGATCTGATCTTCTGCGACCCGCCCACCTTCTCCAACTCGAAGCGGGCGGGGGATTTCGATGTGCAGCAGGACCATGTACGCCTGCTGCGCGCGGCGATGGCGCGCCTGGCACCCGGCGGGGTGTTGTATTTCTCCAACAACTTCCGCCGCTTCCGCCTGGACCAGTCCACATTGGTCGAGTTCGCCGAGGTCGAGGACATCAGTCGCAGCACGATCCCGCCGGATTTCGAGCGCAATCCGCGCATCCACCGTGCATGGCGGCTGACCCCGCGCCGGCGGGGCGATGCCTCAATGGCGGCCGAAGTCGAGCGCTGAAATCTGCTCGTAGGCGCGTTGCAGTTCCTCGCCGGTATCCGCCTGCACGTTGAAGTAGGCCACCTCGCCGCCGGACAGGTCGATGCTGGTTTCGCGCGCCAGCAGATCCGGCTGCGTGGCGATCTCGGTGCGATACCAGAACACTTCCTGGCCATTGATGGTGATGCGCTCGGCACGCATGCTGCGGCTGCGCCGGAATGGCGAGCTGGGACTGATCGAAACGGTGAAGGCCTGCTGGCCGGCGTCATCCACCGCCTTGCAGAACAGCAGCCCCGGATGGGAGATCACCTCCCAGGTCAGGCCGCTGCCGCGTGGCAGCTGCGGGCACTGCGCGGCGGATTGCGCCCCTGCCACGGCGGGCAGGCACAGCAAAGCCAGCAGCGTGCTGCCGGCGAAAAATTTCCTGATGCGTCTCACAAGCGTGTTTTCCCCAAGCGATGCATGCGTCCCCGGACGCTGCCCAATGCCTATCGTTCCCGCGGAACCGTGTCAAGCGCAGAGCGCGATTACGTGATGCACATCACGTTTGTCCAGCTCGTGGACCGGGGTGCTCAGTGGATGCGGCAACCGCCGGTGGCGCCAGTGGCCTGCACCGGTTGCAGGCAGAAGCGTGCCCGCGGTGCCTTGTGCCGGCTCAGCGAGGTCAGGCTCAGTCGCCATTCGCCGAGCGTCACGGTCTGCGGCGAACCATGCAGGTTGTTGCGGTCGGTATTGATGCGGACTGCGCGAGGCGCTTCGTCGGCCACGCTCCAGCGCAGTTCGATCTCGGCATCCCCGGCGCGGATGCACTGCACGTTGAGCGGGCAACGCGAATCATCCAGCACGCGCAGATACTGCAATCGGCTGCCATCGGGAAGTTGCAGGCTCTGGCCCAGACGCAACGGGTATTCGCCCGCTGCGCTGGCGTTGCGTGGCGCCATGCTTTGGCAGCCGCCAAGCACCAGCGCGGCGAGGGTCACGAGGAGGAGCTCACGCGTTTTCATGCGTCCACGATACCCGAAGCAGGTGACTCCGCCAGTGGTGGCATCGGCCCGCGCCGCGAGGCCAGGCGGTCGGCCAGACGGGTTGGCTCGGGCAGGCGATAGCGGGTGACGAAGCGCATCACCAGTTCGGCGCAGGAAGCCATCGCCACCTTGTGTCCCGGTGAGACGAACAGCGGCAGGCAGCCAGGCTTGCTGCGCAGCGCCCAACCGATTTGCGGGCCGGGCGCGGCGCCGTCCGCAGCCAGCCGCAGCGGCGTGAATGCGCCACGCATTTCGTGCAACGAAGCGAATTCGCCGACCAGCTTTTTCTTCGCCACGCCGATGCTGGCCAGTCCGGTGCTCACCCCGAAGTGCGCCGCGATGCCAAGGCCGCGCGGATGGGCGATGCCATGGCCATCGATGAAGACGAGATCCGGCAGTCGCGGCAGTCCGCGCAGCGCCTCGATTAATGCCGGCAGTTCGCGGAAGGACAACAGCCCGGGAATGTACGGCATCCGCGTCGGCAGGCGTGCAACATGGCTGGCCAGTGGTTGCAGTGAATCGGCATCCAGCAGCACCGCCGCGGCACGGGTGGTGGCGCCGGCGTCCTCGAAACCGACATCGAAGCCCGCCACGGTCCGCACTGGCTGCGGGAAGTCGTCGCGCATGCACACGCGCTGCGCCAGCTCCGATTGCAGCGAGCGTGCGGCGCGCACGTCGCCATCCCAGGCGGGCATCGGCGGGAGGGCGCGCGGATCCTTCATGCGCGCAGTCTAGCCAGTCTTGCGTGATGCCCGCCGTGATGCATGTGCCGGCCAGCAACGACAAAGCCCGCACGAGGCGGGCTTTGCGTGAAATGGTGGAGCCAGGGAGGATCGAACTCCCGACCTCGTCATTGCGAACGACGCGCTCTCCCAGCTGAGCTATGGCCCCATGCAATCGGGAGGGGAAGTGTAGCGCCATCACGCGGCCGGTGCCAGCGCGCGCGATGGCCCGCGGCAGAACGCACCGGAGGGCCTGCAGGGCAGCATGACAGGCCGCCTCCGGGTGCGCTAGATTCGATGCTGCTGCCGGCTATTGCAGTTGCGTGACGGGAACACGCCCGGCATCACACCACATCGTCATCGGGGAACTTCATGTCAAGAAAGAGCACGATCCGTCTTCACCGCCTGTCCGTCGCGCTGTTGGCGGCGCTGGCCACGCCTGCCGCATTCGCACAGGATGCCGGCAGCAGTCAGGACAGCAGCAGCGGCGCCCTGGACCGGGTCACCGTCACCGGCTCGCGCATCCAGCGCACGCAGCAGGAGGAGGCACTGCCGATCACCACCATCCGCAAGGAGCAGATGGAACAGCAGGGCATCACCTCGGCCGAGCAGCTGCTGATGGCGCTCAACATCGCCGGCAACGGGTCGGACAACCTGTCGAGCAATGCCGGCATCGTGCATGAGGAGCAGCGCGGCAACAACGGCGTGTCCGGCGCCAACCTGCGCGGGCAGGGTGCGGATGCCACCCTGGTGCTGCTGAACGGGCGGCGCGTCGCCACCCATGGCCTCAAGGGCCGTGCGGTCGACCTGAACGCGATCCCGTTCGCCGCCATCGAACGCGTGGAAGTGCTGCGTGACGGCGCTTCGGCGATCTACGGCACCGATGCCATCGGTGGCGTGATCAACTTCATCACCCGCAGCGATTACCAGGGCTTGCAGGCCAACGCGTTCGTCGACATGACCGAGGCGGGTGGCGGCAACATGTACCGCGGCAGCCTGCTGTTCGGCCATGGCGATCTGGATACCGATCGCTGGAATGCCTTCGGTACGCTGAGCTACCGCAAGGTCGGCATCCTGCGCGGCTCGGATCGCGACTTCTCCAACACGTTCCAGCCCGCGCGCGGCCTGTCGCCGGATACCCGTGGCACGCCCCATGCCACCGTGTTCAGCCTCGGCACCAGCGCGATCGGCTCCAGCAGCATGCTCGGTACCGGCCTGCTCGATCCTTCCGGCGATGGCGTGCGCATGACCGCGATCAACACCGCCAACCTGCCCGGCGGCATCGGCTGCGAAGCCGCCGGCCCCGACATGGGTCCGTATGCGTACCGCCTGTGGGGCGTGGCGGGCTCGCGCTATGCCTGCGCCTGGGACTACCCGGCCGCGGCGGTCATCATCCAGCCGCAGGACAGCATCGATTTCATCGGTCGTGCCACGTTCCGCGTCGGCGAACAGCATCAGGCGTACGTGGAGCTGACCGGCTCGCGGGTCGAGGTGGCCAAGACCTTCGAGCCGCAGCAGATTTCGTCCAGCAGCTCGTTGGCGGAGACCTCGCTCGGGCCGAGCACCTGGTATCCGTTGAATGACATCACCCGGGCAACGTACGACCGCATCTACGGTGCGATCGCCGATTACTTCGGTACCGACGGGCTCAACTACGGTGCGCCCATCGCCTACCGCTGGCGCTGCGTGGATTGCGGTCCGCGCCAGATCCAGACCGACACCAAGGCCTACCGCTTCCTGGTCGGCATGAACGGTGCATTCGGCAACTGGGATTACGACGTCGGCCTTTCGCGCGCATCCAGTCGCTCGCATTCGACCCTTGGCAGCGGCTACCACTACACCGATGCCCTCAAGCAGGTGCTCGGCAGTGGCCTGATCAATCCCTTCCTGCTGCCGGGCGAGAGCCAGAGTGCGGAAGGCCTGGCCGCGCTGGAGGCCGCCTCGGCCCGCGGCGTGCGCCTGTACGGCGGTGAATCGCTGGTTACCCAGCTGGATGCCTCGATTTCCGGTGAGCTGGGCTTCAACCTGTGGGGTGGCCCGGTGGCCATGGCCGCGGGCGTGGACCTGCGCCGCGAGGAGTTCCGCTTCGAGGGCGACCAGCGCGGCGAACGTCGCCCGGTGTTCAACGCGCCGTTCGACGATGCCAATGCGCTGGACGATGTCAGCCGCAACGTGCGCGCGGTGTTCGTCGAGTTCGCCTTGCCGCTGTTCAAGGGCTTCGACCTCAACCTGGCCGGACGCCATGACCGCTATGACGGCTTCGGCAGTACCACCAATCCGAAGTATTCGTTCAAGTACCAGCCCAACGACAGCCTGCTGTTCCGCGGCGCGTACAGCACCGGCTTCAAGGTGCCCTCGTTCAACCAGCTCTACAATGGGGTCAGCGAGGTGCTGTACACCGGGCTTGACCTGGCCGATCCGGGAAGCTGCCCGGGCGGCCATGTGCAGCCGGGGGTTCCGGGCTGCGAGAGCATCCGCCCGGTGGAGTTGTTCGGTGGCAAGGACACGCTGCTGCCCGAAACCGCGAAGCAGAAGAGCCTGGGCATGGTGTTTTCGCCCAACGCCTACTTCAACATCGCGCTGGACTGGTGGGAGATCGAGCGCGAGAACACCATCCGCTCGGCGCCGCGCGACGTGCTGATCGAGTACTACGACCTGTTCCGCGACAACTGGATCCGCGATGCCAGCGGCGAAGTGGTGCAGCTCGACCGTCGTTACATCAACTCCGGTGGCAGCCTGATGCGCGGCATCGAGCTGGACGTCAACCTGCGCGGCGACATGGCCGGCGGGCGCTGGCACCTGGGCTGGAACGGCAGCTACATCGATACCTTCCGCACCAAGGCGCTGGAAACCCTGCCGTACACCTCGAACCTGGTCGGCGACTACGTGCGCTACTACAACCTGCCGATCCGCTGGAAGCACAGCCTCAACTTCAGCTGGAACCGCGGCGCGTGGACGCACACCCTGTCGCAGTTGTACCGCGACGGCTACTACGACGAGCGCCCGGTGAGCGTGCGCAATGACAGCTACCTGCCGCCGGAGTGGTCACAGCGGGTGGACAGCTACACCACCTACAACTACAGCCTGCAGTACACCGGCTTCCGCAACATGCGTCTGGGCTTCGGCATCAAGAACCTGTTCGATACCGATCCGCCGTTCACCGCGCACCAGAACGACTTTGCCGCCGGTGCCGCGTGGGAGCCGCGCATCGCCGATCCGCGCGGGCGTGCCTACACCCTCATGTTCGAGTACACGTTCTTCTGAGCACGCCGCTCACGACCAAAGGAGCAACAGTCGGAGGCCGCGCAATTGCGCGGCCTCCGTTCATATGCAAGGGGAAGTTTGTCAGGCGACCGGCGCGGTGCGTGGCCGTTCGCGGCCATCCACCAGTTCGGCGGCACTGACGTCGGCGGTGACGTTGCCGAGGGTGGCGAACACGTCGGGGATGGTGTCCACCGCCAGCAGCAGGCCGAGTGGCTCGACCGGCAACCCGAGCGCCTGGGTCACCGGCATGTTGGTGGCCATGAAGCTGACCTGGCCGGGCAGGCCGACCGAACCCAGGCTCACCACCACCGCCAGTGCGACCGCGGCCAGCCATTGCAGCGCACTGATTTCGATGCCGTAGGCCCAGGCGACGAAGGCGGCGACGCCGATGTATTGCACCGGGCTGGTCAGGCGGAACAGTGATACCGCCATCGGAATCACCAGCGACACCGTTGCCATCGGGATGCCGAGGCGGCGACTGCCGGCCTCGATCATCGCCGGGGTCGAGGCGAGCGAGGATTGCGTGCTCATCGCCACCGCCTGCGCCGGGAAGATGGCATTGGCGAACTCGCGGATGCCGCGGCCGGTCCACACCCGCACCAGCGGATAGACCATCGCCGTCACCACCAGGTACAGCACGCACAGCAGGCCGATGTAGATGCCCAGCGCCTTGAGCGTGGAGGCGCCGGCCTGGGCCGTTACCGCCAGCACCAGCGCGAACACGCCGATCGGCGCCACCAGCAGCACCCAGCGCACAATCACGATCATCACGTCGGCGATCCCCTGCACCAGTTCCAGCAGGCGTTCGCGGCGCTGTGCATCGATCTGCACCAGTGCGAAGCCGAAGAACAGGGAGAACACCACCAGCGGCAGCATCGCGCTGGCCGCGGCCGCGGCGATGGCATTGCTCGGCACCATTCCGGTCAGCCAGTCCGACAGGCGCGGCGGTTCCACGTTCGCGGGCACGCCGGCGGCACCCTTGAGCGCGGCGGTCAGCTCCGGACTGGGCGGGATCAGGCCGAGCAGGGCGGGCGCGGCGAAGGCGGCAAAGGTCGCCGCCAGGGTCAGCAGGACGAGGAAGATCACGATCGCGCGGCGCGCAATGCGCCCCGAAGCGGCGGCATCGCTGGCGGTGGCGACGCCGAGGATGACCAGCGCACCGACCAGCGGCACCACGGTCATCTGCAAGGCATTGAGCCAGACCTTGCCGACCGGCTGGGCGATGGCCACCGCGCGCTCGGCGGCGGCCGGAGCGAGCCAGGCCAGGGCGAGGCCGACCACGGCGGCGGAGGCGAGAGCAAGCAGAACGCGGGTGGTGGTGGAGAACGGCAACTTCATCGTTGGATGCTCGACGTGGAATCGGTGGAAGGAGGATGCAGCGGGGCAAGGATGGCGTGCACCGGCGAACCGGCGCGGTCCTGCCACCTGCTCATGGCGAAAGGATCTCGTGCATGCGTTCGAGGTTGGCGCCGACCGCCGCCTTGGACTGCTTGCGCGCCTCGCAAAGCAGCACGAAGATCACATCGAGCAGGTGCTGCAGCGCGGCCTGGTACAGCAGCGGCTCGATGTGCGGACGCTCGTCATGCGCGGCGACCAGCAGTGACAGGTCGGCCTGCGCGCGCAACGGGTTGGGCGTATGCCGGGTGACGCTGACCACATGGCCGATGCGCGGCTGGAAGTCGTCCAGCATGCGGCTCAGCATCGGCTGCTGGCCTTGTTCTGAGAACAGCAGCAGCACGTCGTTGCGCCCGGCGCCGGACAGCCCGGCGGCCATCAATGCCGGGTCGAAGTGATGCACCGCGAGGATGCCGAGCAGCGAGAGTTTCATCGCGAACGCACGCGCCGGGATGCCGTCCTCGCCAAGCCCGATCACGAATACCGCGTTGGCACGGTGGATCGCGCGCGCGACCGCATCCAGGCTTTCCGGCGGGTTCAGCAGGCGGGTTTCCTGTTCGGCCTGTGCCTTCAGCCGCCACAGCGCGTCCGCGGTCTGCGCATGCGGATGCAATGGCACGCTTTCATCGGGTGCCTGGGTGGTGGCATCGCCATCGCCGTTGCCGGCTTCGCGCGCCAACGCCTGACCGATCGAGTACTTGAGGTCGGGGTAGCCCTTGAAGCCCAGGCGCTGTGCGAACTTGATGATCGATGACTGGCTGATGCCCAGCGCGTCGGCAAGTTGCTGCGAAGAGTAGTCACGCAGGTAGTGCGCGTTGTCGACGATGTAATCGGCGATGCGCCGATCCATCGCCGACATCTGGTCACGCGCGGCGCGAATGCGCAGCAGCGGCATGCGTCAGCCGCCTGCCACCGGCAGCAGGTCGGGCACGTCGATGACGCCGAAGCCCGGACGCGTGCCCAGGGTGATTTCGGACTCGTTGAACTGGGTGTCGGCGAGCACCGGGTCATGCAGGCACAGCGACGGACCATCCAGATCGACCTTGGTGATGACCTGCGACATCGCGGCCACCAGGTGCGCCGCGGCAGCCACGCTGACCGACGATTCCAGCATGCAGCCCATCATGCAATCGATGCCGTGTTCGGCAGCAATGTCGGCGATGCGGATCGCATTGGACAGTCCTCCGGTCTTCATCAGCTTGATGTTGATGATGTCGGCAGCGCGCAGACGGATCAACTCGATCACCTCGGGCGGGCCGAACACCGACTCGTCGGCCATCACCGGGGTGTTGACGCGGTCGGAAACGAACTTCAGGCCCATCAGGTCGCGCGCCGGTACCGGCTGCTCGACCAGCTCCAGGTGCACGCCGCTGTCCTCGAGCTTGCGCAGCGCGTAGACCGCCTGTTTGGCGGTCCAGCCCTGGTTGGCATCCAGCCGCAGCAGCGCGCGCCCTTCGACCGCGGCATGGATCGCGCGCACGCGGTCGATGTCCACGCCGATGTCCTTGCCGACCTTGATCTTGAGCGAGGAGAAGCCACGCTCCACTGCACTGATCGAATCGGCGACCATCTTGTCGATGTAATCGACGCTGATGGTGATGTCGGTATTGACCACCGGATCGCCACCGCCGAGCAGTTGGTAGGCCGGCGCGCCATGTAGCTGGCCGAACAGGTCATACAGCGCGATCTCGACCGCCGCCTTGGCCGAGGTGTTGCGCTCCAGCGCCCCCTGGATCAGCGCGATGTTGCGATTGTGTTCGGCGATCGGACGGCCGATCAGCCGTGGCGCGATGTAGTCGCGGATCGCGGCGACGATCGAGCCGTGCGTGTCGCCGGTGATGACCGCCGTGGCCGGCGCGCCGCCCCAGCCGATGGCGTCTTCACGGTCGGTGCGCATGCGCACGATGATGTCTTCCACATGGTCGACGCTGCGCAGGGCGGTCTTGAACGGGGTTTTCAGCGGGACCCGCAGCAGGCCGAGTTCGATGGCGGTGATTTTCATGGGCGTGGCCGAAGTTGCGAATGAAGGGTGTCGAGTGGCATCAGCGACGCATGCGCTGCACGCTGTAGATGCTGTCGATGTAGTAACCGTCCTCGCCCAGTTGCAGCGGTTCAAGCGGCGTCACCGACACCGCGTTGAGCGGATAGCGGGTGCTGTTGCCGTGCTCGTCGCGGTAGCGCACCCCCGGGGTATCGTGGATGACGTAGGTCAGACCATCCTCGTGGCCGAGCACCATCATCACGTGGCCGGGAATGTAGATCAGGTCGCCGGCCTGCAGTGTCTTCATCAGTTCGATGCGTTCTTCGCGTGACATCGACTCGGGCACTTCCAGCGTGTTGAAGGCCGGGCTTTTGCCCTGATCGGAGGTGTTGCGTGGCATCTGCACACCGAAGCCGGCATAGACCTCGGAGACGAAGCCGCTGCAGTCGCGCGCGTCGTAGCTGTGGCCCCAGCCATAACGCTCGCCGAGGAACTTGAAGCCCTGGGTCAGCAGGGTGCGGGTGGTCAGCGGCAGGTAGTGAGTGGACACGTCCGAGGACCTGGGCAGCAACGCGGGCGAGAGCCGCAGGCGACCGTCGGCATCGCGCACCGGCAGTTCGATCACCCACGCGCCCGCTGGCAGCTGGCCGTTGACCGCACGGTTCGCCGGCCAGTCGGTCAGCAGCGGGACGCGGGTGCCCATGTCCAGCGAAAGGCGCGAAAGCTGCGGCTGTTCCGGTGCGTACACGGTTTCCGCACGCGCGCCGGTCACGATCAGCCATGGCCTGCGTTCGGCATAGCCGAACACGTCGGCGGCCACACCCTCGGCGAGGTGGTCGCTGCGCATCCACGCGGCATAGCGCGGCGAAATCACGAACACCCACTCGCCATCGCGGCTGTGATGCAGCGGCAACACCGGGGTACCGGGGAACACGGCGCTTTCCTGGAAGCGGTCGATGTCGGTATCACCGACGCGGCTGAAGACGCGGGTGGCGGTGGGAAAGGTACGCAGGTCCGCACGGCGCGTCACCAGTGCATGGCGCACGCTCACTTCGGTCGGGATCGCGGCGATGTTGGCATCGCGCACCCATGCCTCGATGCGTGCAGCGGGGATCGGCTTGCCGTCGATGTCGTACAGCGTGCGCGAAGGCGCCTTGGACAGGGACTCGATGCGCTTGCGCACGTCGCTGCCGGGCAGGCGCGCGGGCACCGCGCGCAGGTCATGCATGCTCGGGTCTTCGGCATACAGGCGCGCATTCTGCGCGGCGATGGCCTCGGCATCGAGCAGTGCCGAGTCCGGCGCCTGGCTGCGCCGGGCCCAGTACTCGGGTGTCAGTTGCGCACGGCTGACATGCGGAATGATCTGCTCCTGCGCGCTGGCTTGTGCGGCAGGTACGCTCGGGGCGTCCTGGCTGCGCGGCGTGGCACTGGCGCAGGCGGCCGCCAGCAGCAGCATCGGCAGCAAGCCGGCGCGCGCCGCGCGGGACATGAAAGAGGGAACGGCGGGTCGGATGCTTGGGGTCTTCACGATGGCGGCTCGTGGTGTGGAATAGGTATTCTTATATCACGCATTCATGGAATAAATTATTGACCGGCTGCACTGTGCATGCTACACAGAGCACATCCACAGTCTGGAACAAGTGCGAAATCGACATGGTCTGCAACTTTTCCGCAATGTGGCACCACCCGGCCCGGGGAAGGCCGAAAGCAACATTCCATGCCGTCGTCGCGCCCGTGGCGCCGGCTTTCAGCAAGTGATCGGGAGGACAGGGCATGAAGACGATCAAGCGTTCAGTGTTGTCGGCGATGGTAGGCGCTTGCCTCTACGCCATGGTCGGCACGCAGCCGCTGCTGGCGCAGGGAGCGACCGGCGCAGTGACCGGACGCGCCGCGCCCGGTGCGCAGGTCACCATCATCAACCCGGCCACCGGCTTCCAGCGTACGGTCACCGCCGGCAGCGATGGCAGCTATCGCCTGAGCCAGTTGCCAATCGGTGACTACACCATCCAGTCCGGTGATCAGACCTACCAGATCAACGTCACCGTCGGCGGCACCACCACCGCCAACCTGGAACCCAGCGGTGCGCTGGACCGGGTCAACGTGGTCGGCAGCCGCATCATCAACCGTGTGGACGTGCATTCGATCGAGTCGGCCACGGTGATGAATCGCGAGGAGATCGCGCGCATCCCGGTCGGCCAGAGCCTGGGTTCGGTGGCGATGCTCGCGCCGGGCGTGATCGGCGGCAACTCGAGCTTCGGCGGCATTTCCTTCGGTGGTTCGTCGGTGGCCGAGAACTCGGTGTTCATCAACGGCTTGAACGTCACCGACTTCTATCGCCGGCAGAGCTGGTCGGCCGCGCCGTTTGCGTTCTTCCAGGAGTTCCAGGTCAAGACCGGCGGCTACTCGGTCGAGTTCGGCCGCAGCACCGGTGGCGTGATCAACGCGGTGACCCGCTCGGGCAGCAACGAATTCCATGGTGGCGTGGAAGTCACCTGGCAGCCGGAATGGGGGCGCGAAGCGCCGCGTGACCGCTGGTACAACGACGGGACCCTGCGCCAGCGCGGCAGCCACGACAAGTCGCATTTCCTGAAGACCAACGTCTGGGCCTCGGGTCCGATCGTCAAGGACCGGCTGTTCTTCTTCGCCATGTACGAGGATCGCGACAGCCGCAGCACCTATACCAACAACAGCGGCACCACGTTCTACAAGGGCAAGGACGACGGGGACGGCTTCTGGGGTGCCAAGCTCGATTGGCAGATCACCGATAACCACCTGCTGGAACTGCTGGCGTTCTCCGACGAAGCCAAGTCGGTGACCACCGCATGGAACTACGACTTCGATACCCGCACCCGTACCGGCGATGGCAGCAACAGCTACAGCGAAAGTGGCGGCAAGAACTGGTCGGTCACCTATACCGGCCACTTCGGCGACAACTTCACCGCCCGCGCGTTGTACGGCGTCAACCAGAGCCAGGCGTTCGGGCGTTCGCCGGTGGATGGCATCTGTGACTGGGTGACCTACAACGTGGCCAGCTATGGCGCGGCGTACGCCGCCATGGGCTCGCCATCGCTGGGCTGCCATACCGGCGGCAGCGTGCTCAGCCATGCCGACGAACGCAAGGCCGCACGCCTCGACTTCGAATGGCAGCTGGGCAATCACCTGCTGCGTTTCGGCCTGGATCGTGAAGTGATGAGCACCGATCGCAGTTCGTTCTACCCGGGCAGCGGCGTGCAGTACGTGGCCTATGGCCGCACCAGCCCGAACCAGGAGCTCGACAACGGCACGCTGCTGCCGCCGGGCGTTGACGCCTTTCTGATGGGGCGCCGACGCATCGACGGCGGCGTGTTCGAAACCACCGCCAATGCCTGGTACCTGGAAGACAACTGGAACGTCACGCCGAATCTGCTGATCAACCTCGGCGTTCGTGTCGATGCATTCGACAACAAGACCGCAGCGGGCGGCAGCTTCATCAAGATGGACAATCTGGTGTCGCCGCGTCTGGGTTTCTCCTGGGACATGAAGGGTGATGGCAGCAGCAAGCTGTTCGGCAATCTGGGTCGCTACTACCTGCCGGTCACCAACAACATCAACTACACCTTTGCCGGCGGGCTGACCGACGAGCGCACCTTCCACGTGCTCGAAGGCTGGACCCAGCAAGTGCATCCGGTGACCGGTGCGCCGTACATGGCGCCGATCATCGGCGCACAGATCGGGCCGGTGGACGACAGCTACAACATCGGCGTCGACGACCTGCGGCAGAGCGTCAGCCGCGATCTGGATGCGGTGTATCAGGATGAAATGATCCTCGGCTACCAGGCCATGCTCAGCCCGGCGTGGTCCTGGGGCGTCAACGGCACCTATCGCCGGATGAAGAACGCGCTTGACGACATGCGCATCAACGCGCTGTGCGGCGTGCGCCACGGCAATCTGTGGCCGATCGCCAACCCCGGCAAGGAAGTCACCCTGTGGGGCACTACCGACATGGGTTGTGCGCAGGATGGCTGGGTCACCATCGACACCTCGAAAGAGGGCTACATGAAGGGCGGCAGCAACGAGATCGTCGGCTACGCCACGCCCAAGCGCACCTACAAGGCGGTGGAGTTCCAGATCGACCGTGCCTGGGACGAGAAGTGGTCGTTCAACGCTTCCTACCTGTGGTCGAAGTTGGAAGGCAACCACGAGGGCCCGGTCAACTCCGACACCAACTACGGTGACACCGGCATGGTCCAGCACTGGGACCACCCGGCCAACAACGAAAGCTACGGCTTCCTGTTCAATGACCGCCGCCACCAGATCAAGCTGCGCGGCAGCTATGCGTTCAACGAGCAGTGGAGCGTTGGCGGCAGCCTGACCGGCCAGTCCGGCGGCCCGCTCACCGCGCTCGGCGTGACCTGGCCCAACGACACCATCGGTGCCGGCAGCTTCGTCACCGAGGGTTCGGGTGGTGGTTCCGCGTGGATCTGCGTGGCCAACTGCAGCGATCCGCTGAACCGCGTGCTGGAGTGGACCCCACGTGGCTCCAAGGGCCGTCTGCCGTGGACCTGGACCCTGGGTGCCAGCCTCAACTGGCACAAGTCGCTCGGCAGCTCGGATCTGCGCGCGCGCTTCTCGGTGCACAACCTGACCAACAACCAGCGCGTGATCAACGTGCACTCGCGCTACGAAGCGGGTCCGGGCGTGTATCGCGAGACCTGGGGTCAGGGCACGCGCTGGCAGGGGCCGCGCTGGAGCGAGCTGGTCGTGAGCTGGAGCTTCTGAGCAGTGTCGAGCACTGACCGCGTCCGTCGCCTGCGCCTGACGACGACACTGGCCCTTTTCGGGCTGGTGTCGCCGTTACCCCTGCTGGCGCAGGCGGCGGACGCAACTGCCAGCTTCATCGATCGCGAAGTGGATGCCGCAGTGGAGCGCTATTCCCTGCCGGGCATTGCCGTGGGCGTGGTGCGCGATGGTGAAGTGATCCATCGCGCCACGCGTGGCGAGCTGGTGGCCGGAAGTGGCCGCGCGATCGATGCCGACAGCCTGTTCAAGATCGCCTCCAATTCCAAGGCGATGACCGGTGCGATGCTTGCGCGTCTGGTCGACCAGGGCAAATTGAACTGGGATGACCCGGTGATCCGGCACCTGCCGGACTTCCGCATGCACGAGGACTGGGTCAGCCGCGAAATCCAGGTGCGCGACCTGCTGATCCACAACAGTGGTCTGCCGGCGGGGGCGGGCGATCTGATGCTGTGGCCCGAGCCGAATCACTTCACCCGTGCCGACGTGTTGCACGGCATGCGCTACCTGCGGCCGAAGTGGAGCTTCCGTTCGCGCTATGCCTACGACAACACGCTGTACATCGTGGCCGGTGAAGTGGCAGCGGCGGCAGCGGGTGCCAGCTACGAAACCCTGATGCAGCGCGAGGTGTTCCAGCCTCTGGGACTCACGCGGTGCCATGCCGGCGGTTTCGCACGCGACGAGGTCGGCAACGTGGCGCAGCCGCATCGGCGCCGTGACGACAGGAATGTCGTGGTCAATGCCGATCCGGAACAGGTGCCGGAAACCACCATGGCCGCGGCCGGGGGAGTGCGCTGCAGCCTCAACGACATGCTGCGTTGGGCCTCGATGTGGCTCGATCCCGAGCACGTGGGCGTGCAGGCCGATGGCCGGCCGTGGCTGTCCGCGACGCAACGCGAGGCGGTCTGGGCCGCGCAGCAACCGATGCCGTTGACGGCGCGCATGCGGCGCTGGGATGGCAGTCATTACAGTGCCTACGGCTACGGCTGGCGGTTGTCCGACGTCGATGGCACGCAACGGGTGGCACATACCGGCACCCTGTCGGGCATGTATTCGGCACTGACCCTGCTGCCGGAACGCAATGTCGGCATCGTGCTGCTGATCAACGGCAATGCCGGTGAAGCGCGCACCGTGCTGATGCAAAGCCTGACCAAGCACTTCACCCGGCCCGAGGCCAATCCCGGCGTGGCCGGTTATGCGCGACTGCTGGCCGAGGAGCGCGCGGCGGCGGCCGAAGGCAAGCCCGCCACCAGTGGCGCCGCAGCGCGCGATGCGCGACGTCCGGCGCGTGCGGGCGAGCTTGCCGAGGTACTCGGGGTGTGGCGCGATGCCTGGTTCGGCGAGGTGCGGATTTGCCCGCAGGGCCAGGGCGTGCACTTCGCCTCCAGCAAGTCGCCACGTCTGAAGGGGCCGGTGATGCGCAGCGGCGAGGGCTGGCTGGTGGCCTGGGAAGGCAGCCCGGCGGGTGATGCCTGGCTGCGTCCGCAGCCGCGTCGCGAGGGGCAGCCCGCGCGGCTGTTGATGGCCAAGTTCGACCCGGCGGGCGATTTCAGCGACGACTTCGAGGATCTCGACTTCGAGCGCGTCGCCGAGTGCACGCCGACGCGGTGATGCATGTTCGCCGCGCCGCGGCTCAGCCGTGGCCGGCGAACAATTCGCGGCCGATCAGCATGCGGCGGATCTCGTTGGTGCCCGCACCGATCGCATACAGTTTGGCATCACGCAGCAGGCGGCCGGTCGGGAACTCGTTGATGTAACCGTTGCCGCCAAGCGCCTGGATCGCCTCCAGCGTGACCTGCACCGCCGCTTCGCTGGCGTGCATCAGACATGCGGCGGCATCCACGCGGCTGTTGCGGCCGGCATCGTAATCACGCGCCACCTGATAGGCGAATGCGCGGCTGGATGCCAGCGCGGTGTACATGTCGGCGATCTTCGCCTGCATCAGCTGGAAGGTGCCGATCGGCACGTCGAACTGCTTGCGTTCGCGGACATAGGGCAGGGCGATGTCGAGTGCGGCCTGCATCAGGCCGATCGGGCCGCCGGACAGCACCAGACGTTCGGTATTGAGCCCGGCCATCAGCACCTTGACCCCCTGGTTGACCTCGCCGAGCACGTTCTCCGCGGGGATTTCGCAGTCTTCGAACACCAGTTCGCAAGTGTTGGAGCCACGCATGCCCAGCTTGTCGAGTTTCTGCGCGGTGGAAAAGCCTTTCATTCCGCGCTCGACGATGAAGGCGGTCATGCCGCGGCTGCCGGCTTCCTTCGGCGCGGTGCGCATGTACACCACCAGCACATCGGCCTCCGGGCCGTTGGTGATCCACATCTTGTTGCCGTTGGCGATCCACACGTCGCCGCGCAATTCGGCGCGACAGCTCATCGAACCGACCACGTCGGAGCCGGCACCCGGCTCACTCATCGCCAATGCGCCGACGTGCTCGCCACTGCACAACTTCGGCAGGTATTTCTCGCGTTGCGCCGGGTTGCCGCTCGCATGCAGGTTGTTGAGGCAGAGGTTGGAGTGCGCGCCGTAGGACAGGCCGATCGAGCCGGAAGCGCGGGAGATTTCCTCCATCGCCACCAGATGCGCGAGGTAGCCCATTTCGCTGCCGCCGAACTCGGCCGACACGGTCATGCCCAACAGGCCCATTTCGCCGAGCTTGGGCCACAGTTCCTGCGGAAACTCGTTGTCATGGTCGGCGCGTTCGGCACGCGGCGCGATCTCGGCCTCGGCGAAACGGCGCACGGCATCACGCAGCGCGTCGATTTCCTCGTTGATCTTCGGCATGTGCATGGTTCACCCCTGCGCAAATGAAAAGGGCGAGGTCGATCCGGCCTCGCCCCCGGTGGAACATGGATGGCTCAGTTGCCGCGGATGCGGCCCTGGAAGCGCGGCGCGCCGCGGCCCATGGACAGCTTGAGCTTGCCCATCTTGTCGATGCGCTCCTCGGCCATGCGGTCGGCTGCCTGGTAGGTGGGGATCGAATCGCGCTCGGCGATCTCGTAGATGCGCGTCAGGTTGTGGTAGATCGTGCGCATCATGCGCATGGCGCGCTCGCGGTTGTAGCCATCCAGCTCCAGCGCCACGTTCATCACGCCGCCGGCGTTGACCGCGTAGTCCGGCGCATACAGCACGCCGCGGCGGGTCAGCTCATCACCGATGGCATTGGTGGCGAGCTGGTTGTTGGCGGCGCCACAGATGACCTTGGCCTTGATCCGGTCGATGGTCTTCTCGTTCAGCGTGCCGCCCAGTGCGCAAGGCGAATAGACGTCGGCCTCGACATCGTAGATTTCGTCCAGGCCCACCGCTTCGGCACCGAACTCCTCGACCGCGCGCTCGACCAGCTTCTGGTTGATGTCGGTGACGAACACCTTGGCGCCGCGCTCGTGCAGCAGCTTGACGAATTCCATGCCGACGTGGCCGAGACCCTGCACCGCGAACGAATACTTGCCCACTTCCTCGTCGCCGAACTTGCGGTTGAGGGTGGCCATCAGCGCCTGCAGCGTGCCGTAAGCGGTGAACGGCGAGGGGTCGCCCGAGCCGCCGTGCACCTGATGCACGCCGGTCACGTATTCGGTCTCGCGATAGACATATTCCATGTCGTTGACGTCGATGCCGACGTCTTCGGCGGTGATGTAGCGGCCGCCGAGCGATTCGACGAACTGGCCGAATGCGCGGAACAGCGCCTCGGACTTGTCCTTGGCCGGATCGCCGATGATCACCGCCTTGCCGCCGCCCAGGTTGAGGCCGGCCACCGCGCTCTTGTAGGTCATGCCGCGCGACAGGCGCAGCACGTCGGTCAGCGCTTCGTTTTCGTTCTCATACGGCCACATGCGGGTGCCGCCCAGCGCCGGGCCGAGCACGGTGCTGTGGATGGCGATGATCGCCTTCAGCCCGGCGTCCTTGTTGTGGCAATACACCACCTGCTCGTGGTTGCTCTGCTCGATCTGCTCGAAAACCATGCGAAAACTCCGTTGCGCGACGGCATCGACTGCCGCTGCGGATGGGGCAGGGCCGGCAGGCCCCGCTGGGTTGGGAAAGTCCGCTAGTTTAGTCCATCCCCTGCCTGCAGCCGTACCGCGGCGCAACGTGAAAGGCAGGTGCGCATTCAGCGAAAGGCCGCGCAGGGGTCGGGTCGGGGGTGCGCCGGGAGCACCTGCTGCTGGTCGAACTGCGTTGCCGGCGACTCGCCGAAGCCGATGCTCCGCACGCGCGCGTCCGTCCGCGTGCGCAGCCAGAACGGCACGCCGATGTCGCGCCGCACGTGACCGTTGCCGGCGATCAGCACCACGTCTCCGGCATGTGCGAGCAGCACATCGGCCATCACCACGTCGCGGGCGACCTGCGCGCGTGCCATCGGTTCGACCATCGCCTCGGGCAGCATTCCGCAGTGACCCTCGCGCACCTCATGTGCTTGTGCGGCCAGCACGTCGGCGGGCAGCGCGCGATCCAGGCCGAAGAGCAGGATCTGCTCCTCGTCCAGCACCGCGGCGAACCCGTCCTTCATCACCACTGCGGCGTCGTTGCGCGAAAGATTGGCGGCGAGCAGGGGCAGGCGATGCTGCAGGGCGAGCTCGATCAGTGGCCGATACAAGGGCCATTGCCAGCCGCTGCCGGCACCGGCCTGTTCGATCACGCAGTCGGCATCCGCGCAGCGGGCCTGTGCCGCGGTCAATGTCGCCTGCTGCCCCACATCGAACTGCTCCATGGCGATGGCCGGCCGCCAGCCGGCCTCGATGCGCTCGCGCAGCAAGGCGAGGCGCGCCTCATGCACCGCGGGGTTGTCGTGAACCTCACCCAGCAGCAGGATTTCCCGTGCAGTGGATGCGGCGGGCGGCGCGCTGGCGCAGGCCAGCAGCAGTGCGGCCAGCGCCGTGCCCGACGCCATGCGGATGAAGCGCGGCAGCAAGCGGGTTCCCGCCATGGCATGTCCTCCCGAGGTCAGCGTCCAGCATAGCGCGGGCACAGCCCGTCGCAGGAGCAGGCGATACAATGAGGAATCGCAATTCCTGCCGGAAATCGCCCATGAGCACGCCTGCCGCCAACGTCCCCGCGAGCCAGCCGGAGCGCTCGCCGCTGCGTTTCGTCACCGCCGCCAGCCTGTTCGACGGCCACGACGCGGCGATCAACATCATGCGCCGCCTGATCCAGGGCCAAGGCGCGGAAGTGATCCACCTCGGTCACAACCGCAGCGTGGAGGACGTGGTTCGCGCCGCGCTGCAGGAGGATGCCGACGCCATCGCACTTTCCAGCTATCAGGGCGGGCACGTCGAATACTTCAAATACATGGTGGACATGCTCGCCGAGCGTGGCGCGGGGCATGTGCGCGTGTTCGGCGGCGGCGGCGGCACCATCACCCCGGAGGAAATCCGCGAGCTGCAGGACTACGGCGTCGAGCGCATCTACCACCCCAACGACGGCATGAAGATGGGCTTGGTGGAGATGATCGAGGACGTGGTCAAGCGCGCCGAAGCGGCGCGGCAGCCGGTCCAAGCGCCGCAGGAGGTCACCGCCGATGACGAGATCGCGGTCGGGCGCATGCTCTCGGCGATCGAGGACGGCCTGCTGGACGAGGCCGAACTGTCGAAGCTGCGCAAGCAGTGGCAGCTGGCCGGCGGCAAGACCCCGGTGATCGGCATCACCGGCACCGGCGGCGCCGGCAAATCCTCGGTCACCGATGAGCTGCTCAATCGCTTCCTTGCCCATTTCCCGGAGATGCGCATCGCCGTGGTTTCGGTCGACCCCACCCGCCGCCGCACCGGCGGTGCGCTGCTGGGCGACCGCATCCGCATGAATTCGCTGCGCTCCAAACGCGTGTTCATGCGTTCGATGGCGACCCGCCGCCAGCACGCCGCGACCAATCTGGTGCTGAAGGATTCCATCGGCTTCCTGAAGTCGCTGGGCTATGACCTGGTGATCGTGGAAACCGCCGGCATCGGTCAGAGCGATTCGGAAATCGTCGATCTGGTCGATTTCCCGATGTACGTGATGACCAGCGATTACGGCGCGGCCAGCCAGCTGGAGAAGATCGACATGCTCGACTTCGCCGAACTGGTGGTGCTGAACAAGTTCGACAAGCGTGGCGCCGAGGACGCGCTGCGCGACGTGCGCAAGCAGTGGAAGCGCAACCGGGTCGCGTTCCAGACGCCGGACGAAGACGTACCGGTGTACCCGACCATCGCCAGCCAGTTCAACGACCCCGGCATCAGCTGGATGTTCGCCAACCTGACCCGCCTGCTGCGCGAGAAGCTGTCGCTGCCGGCCGCGCAGTGGACGCCGGACATCGACACCACACTGAAATCGCCACGGGCCACGGTGCTGATCCCCGGTGCGCGGGTGCGTTATCTGGCCGAAATCGCTGAAGCTGGCCGCGCCATCAATGCGCGGATCGAATCGCAGGCCGAGATCGCCGACCGCGCGCAGTCGCTGTGGCAGGCGCTGCACGAACTGGGCGATACCAAGTTGCCGGAACAGCTGGCGCTGTACGCCGGCGAAGCGCTGACCGAGGCGGGCGACAAGTCGCTGACCACCCTGCGCCAACGCTACAACGACGCGGTGCAGTCGCTGGATTCGGATGCGCTGAAGCTGCTGCGCGACTGGCCGGCGCGGCTGAAGTCGATCACCGACGAAGTCAACGAATACGAGGTGCGCGGCAAGACCATCCGCGTCGAGAACTACCGCGAATCGCTCAGCCACCAGCTGATCCCGAAGATCGCCGCGCCCACCTACAAGAGCTGGGGCGAGCTGCTGACCTTCCTGCAGAAGGAAAACCTGCCCGGCTCCTATCCGTACACCGGCGGCGTGTATCCGTACCGGCGCACCGGCGAGGACCCGATCCGCATGTTCGCCGGAGAAGGCACGCCCGAACGCACCAACCGCCGCTTCCACTACCTGAGCCTCGGCCAGCCGGCGGCGCGCCTGTCCACCGCCTTCGACAGCGTGACCCTGTACGGCGAAGACCCGGCGCCGCGCCCGGACATCTACGGCAAGATCGGCAACTCCGGGGTCAACATCGCCAGCCTCGACGACATGAAGAAGCTGTATTCCGGCTTCGACCTGTGCGCGCCGACCACCAGCGTGTCGATGACCATCAACGGCCCGGCGCCGATCATCCTGGCGATGTTCATGAACACCGCCATCGACCAGCAGGTGGAGAAGTACCTGAAGGCCGACGAGGCACGCTGGAAACAGGCCGAAGCCACCATCAACGAGCTGTTCGAAGGCCGCGAACGGCCGTGCTACGGCGGTGAACTGCCCGAAGGCAACGACGGCCTCGGCCTTGGCCTGCTTGGCGTAACCGGCGACCAGGTGGTGGATGCGGACACCTATGCGCGGATCAAGGCCGAAACGCTGAAAACCGTGCGTGGCACGGTGCAGGCCGACATCCTGAAGGAAGACCAGGCGCAGAATACCTGCATCTTCAGCACCGAGTTCGCGCTGCGCATGATGGGCGACATCCAGCAGTATTTCGTCGACCACGGCGTGCGCAACTTCTACTCGGTGTCGATTTCCGGTTATCACATCGCCGAAGCCGGGGCCAACCCGATCTCGCAGCTGGCCTTCACCCTGTCCAACGGCTTCACCATCGTCGAGTATTACCTCGCGCGCGGGATGAAGATCGACGACTTTGCGCCCAACCTGTCGTTCTTCTTCTCCAACGGCATGGACCCGGAATACACCGTGATCGGCCGCGTCGCCCGTCGCATCTGGGCGCGCGCCATGCGCGAGCGCTACGGCGCCTCAAGCCGCTCGCAGATGATGAAGTACCACATCCAGACCAGCGGCCGTTCGCTGCACGCGCAGGAAATCCAGTTCAACGACATCCGCACCACGCTGCAGGCGCTGTACGCGCTGTTCGACAACTGCAACAGCCTGCACACCAATGCCTATGACGAAGCGATCACCACGCCGACCGAGGAATCGGTGCGCCGCGCGGTGGCGATCCAGATGATCATCAACAAGGAGCTGGGGCTGAACTTCTGCGAAAACCCGTGGCAGGGCAGCTTCATCGTCGACAAGCTGACCGACCTGGTGGAAGAAGCCGTGTACCAGGAATTCGAAGCGATCAGCAATCGCGGCGGCGTGCTCGGCGCGATGGACACCATGTACCAGCGCGGCAAGATCCAAGAAGAATCGTTGTACTACGAACAGAAGAAGCACGACGGCAGCCTGCCACTGGTCGGCGTCAACACCTTCCTCGGCAAGGACGGTCATTCCGACGTCGCCACCGAGATCGAACTGATCCGCTCCACGCCGGAGGAAAAGCAGCAGCAGATCGACAACGTGCGCCGCTTCCAGGACGCCCGCAACGCCCTGGCACCGCGCGGCGAAACCGACCACAGCCACGTCATCGACGGCGACGCCGAAGCCGAAGCCGCCGCCGAAGCCCACGACGGCCACGGCCTGGCCTTCCTGCAACGCACCGCCCGCGAACGCCGCAACGTGTTCGAAGCACTGGTCGAAGCGGTCAAGACCCACAGCCTCGGCCAGATCAGCCACGCCCTGTATGACGTGGGTGGGGAGTATCGGAGGAACATGTAAGGCGCTGTCGGCGCCGATCGCGCCAGTAGTCGCCTGCGCGGACGCAGCTTACTGCTGCGCCAGCATTTGCGCTCGGTGCTGCTGCACGAACTCGGGTCTGGGCAGGAAGCGTTCGGGCGTTTCGATCGGGTGATCCTCGATCGGCCAGAAAACGTCGCGCAGGTTCGATGATCTGCAGGTCGCGGCTGTGCGACTTGCCGAGCGGCGTCCGGTAACGGCAATGAAACGCTAGTTTGAGCTGCCTGAGGGAGCATGGCCCCTTGTCGGGAAATGTGTCGGGCGCGGGACTCGTCATCATCGGGACGGCCCAAGCACTCCACGCAGGCTCGGGGGTGAATGCGCACCATGGTTCGGTTGCAAGGGTCTCAACACGTGAGACAGAAGTAGGACATACTGTCCGCATTCCGTCCCGCCGAGATGACTGCCATGGAAGATGCCCGCCAACTGCTTTCGACCCTGCGTGGGCGCTACAACCAGCGCGAACTGGCCTACGCCCTGGGAGTGACGACACGCACTTTGCGCCGCTGGCAGATCGGGGAAACCGAGCCGCCGCCCTACGCGGCAGACGCTATCCGTCAGCGGCTGCTGCCCTTGGCGAGCACTGACGACGCGGCCACCGATTTCCGTTTCATAGACCTGTTCGCGGGCATCGGTGGCATCCGAATGGCTTTCGAGGCACATGGCGGGCAGTGCGTGTTCACCAGCGAGTGGGACGCCTTCGCTCAGAAGACATATCTTGCCAACTTCCCGCAATCTGCCCACACGTTGACTGGCGACATAACTCGGGTTGACGAAAACGACATTCCCGATCATGACGTGTTGCTGGCCGGCTTTCCGTGTCAGCCGTTCTCCATCGCCGGTGTGTCGAAGAAGAACGCACTTGGCCTTGCTCACGGCTTTGCGGACGAGACCCAAGGCACGTTGTTCTTCGACGTTGCGCGGATCATCGCGGCCAAGCGTCCGGCCGCCTTTCTGTTGGAGAACGTCAAGAACCTGGTCAGTCACGACAAGGGCAATACTTTCCGTGTCATCAAGAAGGTGCTGCAGGACGATCTCGGATATCACATCAGCTATCGGGTGGTGGACGGCTCGCACTTCGTCCCGCAAGGCCGGCAACGCATCCTGATCGTCGGTTTCCGCGAACCGACCGACTTCGACTTCGACGACCTGCATCTTCCCGTGGACAAGCCGACAATGGCGACCATCCTGCATCCGCAGGACGGCAGTGAAGCGTCTGAAGCGCACTACACCACCGGCCCGAAAGCCAAGGTCGATGCGCGTTACACGCTGACCCCGAAGCTGTGGGCGTATCTGCAGGCCTATGCCGCGAAGCACCGCGCGGCAGGCAACGGGTTCGGGTATGGTCTGGTAGGGCCGGACAGCGTCGCTCGCACGCTGTCGGCACGGTATTACAAGGACGGGTCGGAGATTCTGGTGTCACAAGGCAGCCGCAAGCGTCCTCGCCGGTTGACCCCTCGCGAGTGCGCCCGTCTCATGGGTTTCCCCGATGACTTCGTCATTCCGGTCAGTGATACGCAGGCCTACAAGCAGTTCGGCAACAGCGTGGTCGTGCCGATGATGGAGGAGGTGGCCCGCGTCATGAAGCCGCGAATTCTCGAGGTCATGGACCCTGAGAGGGCAAAGCAGAAGTCGCTGCTGGCTGCCTGATTTCCCGTGGACGTCGTTGATCCGGCCACACGCAGCAGGATGATGTCCGGCATTCGTGGCAAGAACACGAAGCCGGAACTCGTCGTCCGCAAGCATCTGCACCGTGCCGGGCTTCGGTTCCGACTGCATGCCGGATTGCCAGGCAGGCCGGACTTGGTATTCCCGAAGTACCGGGCCGTCGTGTTCGTGCATGGATGTTTCTGGCATCGGCATTCGGGATGTCGTTATGCAACGACGCCAGCCAACAATGCACTTTTCTGGCAGGAGAAGTTCGAAGCCAACGTTCAGCGGGATGTGCGCGTCACCCGACAGTTGCAGGACGCTGGCTGGCGAGTCCTGGTAGTGTGGTCATGCCGGACGAGCGCGGCCGAGCTTGATCAATTGGTTGCAGAGATACGCGGCAGTCATCACGAGGGGGCGGAATGATGTGCGAGGGGAGTGGCAGGGATCAGTGGTTGACGCAGATCGATCTGGAAACGGTCTTCTCCATGTTCCGCGACAACGGTGTGAGCGAAATCCTGTTCAAGGTATTGCCGCAAAACGCGAACAGCAAGAATCAGGTCTATCTGGGTGGCAAGGATCCGTCAGAGTTCGCCAAGATTCCGACGGGTGAGATGATTGCGCATGCATCCACGTCCATGAAGAGTGGAGTGCAGGAAGCCGTTTTCCATGCCGCGCTGGACTTCCATTGGTTGACGGAGCAGGGCGGCTTGACCCATGCACCCCACGCCAAGATGATCTTTTATCCGCAGTACCCGGAGGTAAGATTCTCGGGTTTCTTGAGAGGTTGCAGAGACGCGCCTGCAACGCTTTGGTCGCGGGAGAAGCGCGGGACCGAGCCGGGTCGAATTCTGTTGTTGGGGCTGGGCAACGGCAGCAAGGTGATCGGCTTGACGCTGCCGCCGGAAGCACCTGCCGCCAGAGAAATCATCGCGACTGGCCCGCACCCCGCATACGAGGTCATGAGCATCCTGGCAATGCCGGGCCAGCATCGGGTCAATGGCTTCGACCAGTTGATGGCTGCGTTGTGCAACATCCACCGTCTTGATTGGGTGGACTCTCGGCGGCTCGATTCCACAGGCGCCGTGGTGCCGTGCAGGGCCAGCAACTGCAACGGAAACACCTTGGAGGCATTGTTGGGCATCCGCTCCAACGGATACTCGTTGCCTGACTTCATGGGTTGGGAGGTCAAGGCCAGGCAGGTGCCGAATATCGAGAAACCCGGCGCGTCGGTGGTGACGCTTTTCACACCGGAGCCGGCGCTTGGTTACTACGTTGACGTCGGCATCGAGGCCTACATTCGGAGGTACGGGTATGTGGACAAGAAGGGGCGGCCGGATCGCTTGAATTTCGGTGGCACCTACAGCACCACGAAAGGGGCGCACGCCGATACCGGTCTTCGACTCGTGTTGGACGGCTTCGACCCGGAAACGATGGCATATGCAGCCACCGGTGGTGTGCTGCTGATCGACCGGAAGGACAATGTCGCTGCCGGGTGGCCGTTCGCGAAGCTGCTGAACCATTGGAAGGTCAAGCATGCTCAAGCTGCTTTCGTTCCGTGCCAGATGCGACGTGATCCACAGTTGCAGTATCGGTACGGGCGCAGTGTTTTTCTGGGTGAAGGAGCCGAATTCAAGTTGCTCTTGAACGCCTTCCATGAGGGGAAGGTCTATTACGACCCCGGCATCAAACTGGAGAACGCTTCGACTCCGAATCCGACCTGGAAGAAGCGGAGCCAGTTCCGCACGAGCAGCTTGGCGCTGTCGTCGCTGTATGGGGAAAGCCGGATGGTGGATGTTTGTGAGCAGGCGGCCGGAAGCAGCGATACTCGCGGAACCGAGTCGCTGGGTCAGGGGCATGTCACAGGTTGATTGGCCCGAAAAAGGCGGTTTTTCAGCTCAAAACCGATACTCCGCCACCAGGTCCACGCTGTGGGCGCTGCGTTTGTCACTGGAGATGCGGTAGCGGCCGCTGGTGTCGTCGCGGGCGATGTGGCCGATGCGGTAGCGGTTGACCATCAGGCTGACGTCCAGCAGCGGCAGGACGGTGGTGCCGATGCCGGCGCCGAGGTAGTCGCCGCCGCTGCGATGGCTGCTGCGCACCCATGCCGAATCGGCGTCCACGCCACCTTGTTCCAGGCGATGGCGCACGCCGATGTAACCGGCGCGGGCGATGAACTGCACCGGCAGCAACGGCGGCTTGATGCGGGCGTTGGCGCCGATGCTGAGGTGGTCGGCGCTGGCGGTGAAGGCCGGCCCGCTGGTGGCCTCATCGCGATGGCCGCGGGTCTCGCCGATGCGGCCGATGCCGGCTTCGATCCCGGCCTTGAACGGGCCGATGCCCCAGCGATGGCCGCCGCCGAGTTGCAGCAGGGTGCTGCTGTCCTTGTCCAGCGCCTCGTTGTCCTGCGTGATGTGGCCGATGCCTGCATTGACGAAGGTTTCGCCAGCGTGGACCCGCGGGGCGGAAATCAGGCAGGCGGCAAAGAGGGCAGTGGTGATGAAGTTGCGCATGGTGTTACCGCGTTTGTGGGGTGCAAAGCATATCGTCTGCGCATCGTCATCGGTGCAGGCATGTGAAGCCCGGCAATCATCGCGGGTCAGCGTTGTCGTGGCAGGGAGCGATTGCTAGTCTGTGGCGATCCCAACTTGACAGGTGCATCGATGGAGCGTCGCAGTTTCCTGATTGGCAGTGCGCTGGCCGCGGCATCGCTGCCCTTGCTCGGCACCGGCAGTGCCCTTGCCCAAGCGCGCCGCGGTGCAGTGCGACAGGCATTGCCGCCGGCGCTGAATCCGGGTGACACCGTGGGTCTGGTCAGCCCCTCGGGTGCGGTGGATGATGGCGACAGCCTCGATTATTCCCGCGAAGTGCTCGAAGCGCTTGGCTTCAAGGTCAAGCTGGGGCGGCACTACGGCAGTCGCTACGGGCATCTGGCCGGTACCGATGCCGAGCGTGCTGGCGATCTCAATGCGATGTTCGCCGACCGTGAGGTCAAGGGCATCGTCTGCGTGCGTGGCGGCTCCGGCGCGGCGCGGCTGCTGCCGCTGCTGGATTACCGCAGCATCGCGCGCAATCCCAAGGTGTTGCTCGGCTATTCGGACATCACCGCACTGCACTGCGCGATCCAGGCCAAGACCGGGCTGGTCACCTTCCATGGCCCGATCGCCGCAGCCAGCTGGAACCGCTTCAACGTCGATCAGTTCCGCCGCGTGTTCTTCGAGCGCGAGCTGATGGAATATCGCAACAAGGCCGATGGCGGTGACGAGCTGGTATCCAGGCGCAATCGAATCCACACCCTGCATGGCGGCAAGGCGCGCGGTCGCCTGCTGGGCGGCAACCTGACGGTGCTGACCGCGCTGGCCGGCTCGCCCTATCTGCCGGACTTCGACGGCAGCATCCTGTTCCTCGAAGACGTGTCCGAGGCGCCGTACCGCATCGACCGCATGCTCAGCACGCTCAAGCTGATGGGTGCGCTGGATCGCATCGCCGGTTTCATCTTCGGCGAATGCACCGACTGCACGCCGGGCAACGGCTATGGCTCGCTGAACCTGCCGCAGATCTTCGATGACCACATCAAGCCGCTGGGCATCCCCGCCTATCGCGGCGCGATGATCGGACACATCCGCGAGCAGTTCATCGTGCCGGTCGGCGGCGAGGTGGAAATGGATGCCGACGACGGCAGCTTCCGCCTGCTGTCCCCGGTGTTTGCCGGCTGATCGCGGGCAGGCCGTTCAGGCCGAATACTTCGGGTCCGCCGCGGCGGTGAACAGGATGTCGGTGGAGGAATTGAGCGCGGTTTCCACCGAGTCCTGGACCACGCCGATGATGAAGCCGATCGCCACCACCTGCATGGCCACGTCACCGGGGATGTTGAACAGGCTCGCGGCCAACGGAATCAGCAGCAGCGAGCCGCCGGCGACGCCGGAGGCACCGCAGGCGCCGAGGGTGGCGACCACGCTCAACAGCAGCGCCGAACCGAAGTCCACCGGGATGCCGAGGGTATGCGCGGCGGCCAGGGTCATCACGTTGATGGTGATCGCCGCACCGGCCATGTTGATGGTCGCACCCAGCGGGATGGTCACCGAATAGGTGTCCTCGTGCAGGCCCAGCTTGCGCGCCAGGTTCATGTTGACCGGGATGTTGGCCGCCGAGCTGCGGGTGAAGAACGCGGTCAGGCCGGATTCGCGCAGGCAGGTGAACACCAGCGGGTAGGGATTGCGCCGGGTGCGCACGAACACGATCAGCGGATTGACCACCAGCGCGATGAACAGCATCGCCCCGACCAGCACCGCCAGCAGCCGCGCATAGCCGGCCAGCGATTCAAAGCCGGTCTGCGCCACCGTGCCGGCGACCAGGCCCAGGATGCCCAGCGGCGCGGTCGCGATCACCCACTTGACCACCTGCGACACCGCGTCGGCGGCGTCGCCGACGAATTCCTTGCTGCGCTCGCCGGCGCTGCGCAGGGCGATGCCCAGCAGCACCGCCCAGGCGAGGATGCCGATGTAATTGGCTTCGGCGATGGCCGCGACCGGGTTGGCGACCACGTTCATCAGCAAGTTGGTCAGCACTTCCTGCAGCCCGGTGGGCGCCGCGGCCTCGGTGCCGGCGATGTCCATCAGCACCAGCCGGGTGGGGAACAGGAAGCTCGCCACCACCGCGGTCAGGGCGGCGAGGAAGGTGCCGGCCAGGTACATCAGCAGCACCGGGCGGATGTACAGCTGCGAGTTGGCACGGAAGCGGCAGATCGCGGCCAGCACCAGCACGAACACCAGCACCGGCGCCACCGCTTTCAGCGCCTGCACGAACAGCGTGCCCAGCAGCGCCAACGCATTGCCGGCCGCCGGCCACAGCCATCCGATCAGAAGGCCGAGCACCAGTGCGATGGCGATCTGCGGAACCAGGCCGATGCGGCGACGGGCGGGCGGTGGCGATGCGTGCATGGAAACTTCCCGACAAGGCAAGCGCCCAAGGGTACGTCAAAGCCGCGCCGAATCGCAGCCTGTGCAGTCCGTGCGGCTCGTGCAACTCGTGAAGATTGTTCGGCCACGCCCGCAGCGCCGCGGGCGCGGGCAGGGCGCTTACATCACCGCCAGCTGGCCGTTGGTGAACTGGCCCGGGTACTGGTCGCGGATTTCCAGCTTGCGTTCGATCGACTGCATGATCATGCCGGCGAAGTTGATCCCGGCCATCTCGCTGCAGGTGAACAGGTTGCCGGGGCTGAACACGTTCACCTCGAGGATGGTGTCGCCGATGATGTCGATGCCGACCAGGAACATGCCATCGGCCAGCAGCTTGGGCCGGATCAGCTCGGCCAGACGCAGCTGGCGCTCGGTGATCTTCACCGGCTTGGCTTCGCCGCCGGCGTGGATGTTGCTGCGCATGTCGTCATCGGCACCGACCCGGCGCATCGCCGCGAACTTGCCGTCCTGTTGCAGTGGCACGCCGTTCATCAGGAACAGGCGGATGTCGCCCTTGTCGGCTTCGGGCACGTAGCTCTGCGCGATGATGTAGCCGTCGCGGCTGATCGCCTCGGTCATCTGGTTGAGGTTGCCGCGGGCGCGCGGGTTGAGCAGGAACACGCCCTGGCCGCCTGAGCCCTGCAGCGGCTTGAGCACGATGCGGTCGCCGTGCGCCTTGGCGAAGGCCTTGATGTCGGCCGGGTGGCGGGTGATCAGGGTGTCGGCGCGCACTTCGCGCGGGAACGACTGGAAATACAGCTTGTTGATCGCCAGCGACAGCGAATCCGGGTCGTTCAGCACCAGCACGCCGGCCTCGATCGCGCGCCGGCCGAACTGCACGCCGACGCTTTCCGCCCACGGCCGCTCGCCGGCATCGTTGGACGGGTCGTTGCGCAGCATCAGCACGTCGATGTCGGAAAGCGGAATGCGCTTGCTCTTCTTGCCGGCGCTCTTCAGGCGCTTGAAGAACTCCTCGCGGCTGCGCCCGCGCTTGCCCGCCGGCGGGATGATGCGCGCATGCACCTCCAGCGTGTCGTCCGGGCTGACCACGAAGTCGCCCGGGGTCAGGTAGCAGACCTCGTGGCCGCGGCGCGAGGCCTCGTGCGCCAGCACGGTGGTGGTGTAGCGCGGGTATTCGGTTTCGATGGAATTGACGAAGAAGGCGATCATCATGTCGGTGGGCTCCGCAGCAGGTCGACGAAATGCTCGCCCGCGCGCAACCGTGCCAGCGTGGCACGGGCGATCGGGCGCTCGAGGAACTCGGGGGTGACGCAGGGTGGGCGCAGCATGCCGCGCAGTCGCAGCTCTTCGACCACCGGCACGTGGCGGGCGGCGAACTTGCCATGCCAGAACGGATCCAGCGACTTGCCGGCGGCGACCCAGTCCAGCACTTCCTGGAAGCCGCGCAGGTAGATCGCGTCCTTGCTCAGGCCGCCGGAACGGAAGATGCGCGCGCAGATGTTGAATGCCGCGCGCGAGCTGAAACCATGTGTCGAACGCAGCAGTCGGTGGCATTCGACGAAGTCGGCACCGGACAACATCGCATCGACGATCAGCACCCGCGCCGCCAGCAGGCGCAGGCGCGCGGCGTTGAGCCCGCCGACGGCGAATTCCGCGAACACGCCCAAGCCTTCCTGGATGCCTTCGTAATCGGCAAGCCCGGCGGCGAAGATGCCCAGACCCTGCTGGCTGCCGTTGATGTAGGTCAGCAGGTGCACGCTGATCTCGTGCTGCAGCAGCGCATCGAGCCGTGCCGAGGACATGCGCGTGGCCTCGGAAATCAGCAGCTCGTCGCCGCTGACCATCATCCCCGGGCCGATGTCGGCACGCAGGCAGGCCTCGGCGCTGGCGAAGGCGGGCGTGGCCTCGTGGTAGCGGGCGATCATCTTTCGCGCCCCTGCCAGCACCTGTTCGGCGCCGATGCGCGGCGCATCGCAGGCCTTGGCCGGAACCTTGTCCAGGATCACCTGCGCCTGCTCCAGCAGGCCATGCTCGACGCCACCGTACTGCAGCACGCTCAGCTCGCGGAAACCCGGCTCGTTGCGACGCTGCAGCATCATCAGCTGCTGGTCCAGTTCCTCGCGTTTTTCGCGGAACAGGGTTTCCAGCACCGGGTCTTCCACTGCACGCAGGTTGATCCGGTACAGGCGGCGTTTGAGCAGGTCGGGGCTGACGCTGAGCGGGCGGTAATGGAAGTCCGGCATCTGCTTGCGCCCGCCGGATTCGAACTGCTCGAACGCCTGCATGGTGTTGATCGGCGACAGCGCCAGCAGGAAGTCGAAGCTGGCGCTGATCCCGGCCAGCGCCTTGTCCGCACGCAGCGCGGCGCGCAGGAAATGGCTGCGGCCATAGGCACGATGATGCGAGGCCGCCGCCTCGGCCGAGTCGTCGCCCTCGTCCTGCGCCCCGACGAACGCGGCCACCGCACGCAGCAGCGCATCGAACACCGAGCGCTCCATCTGCTGATAGATCATCGGATACAGCTGCCGATCGCCATGCCCGGGGATGCGGTGGATCTGCGGGATACCCAGCGAAATGCGCGAAATGCAGGCGCTGTCGTCTTCGCCCAGCTGCTGCAGCCAGGGCGAGCTGGCGTCCAGTTCGGCATCATCGATGTCGGCTTCGCGCAGGTCGATGCACAACTCATCAAGCGCCTCGCGCAGGTCGGCGGCGGCAGCTTCGGCCGCTGCGTCGTCGGAATGGGCCAGGGTGAAGCGGAACGGCTCCAGCCGCGGGCTTTCCTCGTCCAGGCTGGCATCGCGCGGCAAATCGTGCAGGTCGATCAGCAGCAGCCGCGGGAACTCGTCGGCCAGCATGCTGCGCAGTTGCGTCAGCAGCGCTTCGGCTTCGGCATCGGCCTTGTCGCCACCGGCGCGCGGCCAGATCACGCTGGCGGCGCTGATCGAGGCCACCCGCCGCGCCAGGCTGAAGGCTTCGCCGCCGTGGTGGGCCAGCACCACGAAGGGCAGGGCGCGGTCCAGATGCACGCGGCCACCATGCTGCAGGCGCCGGCGCCAAGCCTTGCCCGGCTCGAAACTCGGTGCCAGCGTGGTCGGGGAGGTGTCGGCGCTCATGCCGCTTCGCCGAGCAACCGTCGGCAAGTGTCGGCCACGTGTTCGATGAAGCCGCGCATCGCGGCCAGTTCTTCCGGGTAGGGCTCGCCGCGCCATTCGTCCATGTAGAACTTCTTGAACTCGATGGCGATGGCACAGCCCTGCCGCGGCCAGTGCTCGTGCACGAAGCGGGTCAATGCCCCCTTGCCCTGGAAGGCGATGTTCTCGCGCACGTCCAGACGGCGGCCGTTGAAGTCGAAACCGCGCATCGCCTCGATCAAGGGATCGAGCAGGAAGGCCCAGTGATCGCGCGGCATCGAGAAGGTGCCGATGTTGATGTCCGGGGCATCGTCCTGCGGCGTCGGCGCGGCGTCCGGCCCGTCGCGGCGATGGTTGTAGCTGTGCACGTCCAGCAGCACGAACCGCGTGTGGCGTGCGGCCAGCTCGTCCAGCTGTGCGCGCATGCTGGCGTAGAAGGCGCGGTGGTAGCCGTGCAACTGCTGCAGCAATGCCGCGTCCGGCGGCTGACGCCAGACCTCCAGGCCCCAGCTTTGCTCGGGCGTCAGATAGACGGCCGCGTCCAGTTCGCGGTTGAGGTCACATTCGAAGCGCGAGCGCCGCACCACCACGTGCGAGGGCAGGCCGCGGATCGCCTGGCCGGTATGCGGGTCCTCCTCGCGCAGGCGTCCGGCATCATCCAGCGCCATCCGCGCCGCACTGGCCGCGGACAGGCCGTGGCCGTCGTGGATGGCGGTGGCGATGACCGGATCCTCGCCGTTGAATTGCAGGTGCCACCAGGGATGGGTGTCGGGGCAGGTCGAAGACATGCGCCGCAGTGTGTCGCCGCAGGCGTCGGCGCTGCGTGTAGGGCCGGATCAGAGTGGCGGCAGCAATTGCGTGATGCGCGCGTCGAGTTCGGCGAGATCGACCTCGTCCAGCCGGGTCTTGCCGGCGGTGGCTTCCACCAGCAGCTCGCGCTGGATGTGCCCGCGCTCGAAGGCCAGCGCATAGGGGATGTGGGTGAAGGTGACCATTGCGTAGCGCGGGATGAAACGGCCGGGGTGGCGCTGTTCCAGCAGCAGCTCCAGTTCGCGCTGCAGGATGTAGTCGGCATCGTCCACGTGGTCGCGCATTTCCAGATAGTTTTCCAGCGCCATCGCCTGGATAGCGAGTGCATTGGGCCGGCGCTCGCGCTCGTAGTCCTCGAACGCGGTGGCGAGGTCGGGCGCGGCCAACAGGTGTTCGGCCAGCGCGGCGCAATCCTCGAATGCGCAATTCATGCCCTGACCGTGGAACGGCACCATGGCATGTGCGGCATCGCCGACCAGCACCGCCTGCCCGCCCAGCCGCCAGCGCTCGAGGTAGAGCGTGCCCAGGGTGCCGATGGGGTTGCGCTCGAAGTCACGCTTGAGTTCGGGGATGAAGGGCAGCGCATCGGGAAATTGCTGCTCGAACAGTTGCTGCGCCTCGGCGCCGTTGCGCACCGTGGCAAAGCTCGGATGACCGCCTTCGTTGGGCATGAACAGGGTGACGGTGAAGGTGCGCTCGTCATTGGGCAGGGCGATGCACATGTAGCGGCCGCGCGGCCAGATGTGCAGTGCATTGGGTTCGATCTGGAAGCCGCCGTCGAACCCGGGGGGGATTTCCAGCTCCTTGTAGCCATGCCCGAGCCATTCGCTGTGCGCCCCCAGCGACTGCACCTTTTCCATTTCCGCGCGCAGGGTGGAGCCGGCGCCATCGCAGCCGATCAGGGCATTGAAAGCATGCCGGCGCGGCCCGGCGGGGCCATCGAAGAGGGCGATGCCGGCATCGAAATCGACCTCCTCCAGCCCGCAGTCGAAGTGCAGCGTCGCGCCGGAGGCTTCGGCGATGTCGAGCAGGGTGATGTTGAGTTCGCCGCGGCTGACCGACCAGTTCACTTCCGAGTCGTCGCGGCCATAGCGTTGCAGGTTCGGCGCCTCGCCCAGCGGATGCACCATGCGCCCGCGCATCATCACCGCCTGCGCCAGCACCGCTTGGTCGGCTTCGGCCTGACGCAGCGCATGCAGGCCGCGTTCGGCCAGTGCCAGATTGATCGAGCGGCCGCCGGCATAGCCATGCACGCGCGGGTCGCCACGGCGCTCGAACACCTCGACGCGGAAGCCGCGCTGTGCCAGCAATGCCGCCAGCAGGGCACCGGCCAGGCCGGCGCCGACGATGCTCAGATGGCGCTCAGCGTGCATCGGCCCAAGCCCTTGCCGCCTGCGCGAAGCGCAGCACGTCCTGGTGGTGGTTGTACAGCGGCGCCGGCGAGATGCGGATCACGTCCGGCTCACGCCAATCGCCCAGCACGCCCTGTGACTGCAGGTGAGTGAACAGGCTGCGCCCGGCATCGCGGCCTGCGCGCACGCGCAGGGAAAGCTGCGCACCGCGTTGTGCCGCATCACGCGGGGTGACGACCTCGATCACGTCGCCCAGCCTGGCATCGATCAATTTTTCGAGATACCCGGTCAGCCGGCGCGATTTCTCGCGCAAGGCCTGCATGCCCGCGCGCTGGAACTGATCCAGTGCCGCACGCAGCGGAGCAAGGCCGAGGATCGGCGGATTGGACAGCTGCCAGCCATCCGCGCCGGGCGTCGGGCTGAACTCCGGGCCCATCTTGAAGCGCACGGCGGGATCGTTGCCCCACCAGCCGGCGAAGCGCGGACGCTCGGTGCGCGCATGCCGCTCATGCACGAAGCAGCCGGCCACCGCGCCGGGGCCCGAGTTCATGTACTTGTAATGGCACCACACCGCGAAGTCGGCGCCGCAGTCGTGCAGCGCCAGCGGCAGGTTGCCCACCGCATGCGCGAGGTCGAAGCCGACGATCGCGCCGGCGGCATGCCCCAGGCGGGTGATCTCGGCCAGATCGAAGGCCTGACCGCTGCGGTACTGCACGCCCGGCCACAGCACCAGCGCCAGACGCTTGCGGTTGTCGTGGATGGCGCGGGCGATGGCCTCCATCGAGAACACGCCACCGGGCAGGTCCGGCTCGACCTCGATCAGGGTCAGTTCGGGCGGCAGACCGCGGTATTGCAGCTGTGAAGCCGCGGCATAACGGTCGGACGGAAAGCTGCCGACCTCGATCAGGATTGCGGTGCGCTCGATGGTCGGCTGGTAGAAGCTGACCATCATCAGATGCAGGTTGGCGGTGAGCGAGTTCATGGCCACCACTTCGGACGGCTCGGCGCCGACCACGGCGGCGAGCGGCTTGCGCACCAGCTCGTGGTAGGACATCCATTGCGCCTGTCCGCTGAAGTGGCCTTCGACCGCCTCATGTGCCCACTTGTCCAGCACTTCCTCCACCTGCGCACGCGCGCCGCGCGGCTGCAGGCCGAGCGAATTGCCGCAGAAATAGGCTTGCTCACCCTCGCCATGGCGCGGGATCAGGAACTCGTCGCGGAAGTCGCGCAGCGGGCAGGCGGCATCAAGTGCGCGCGCATGCGCCATGGAGAAAATGTCGTCGCTCATGCAAACCTCGAGGCCGGCAGGCCGAGCCATTCCAGCGCGGTGCCGTGGTACAGGCGGGCTTCCTCGGACGGACTCAGCCCGAGGCGGCGGATGCCTTCGCCAGGTTCCTGCTCGCCCAGGGGGAAGGGGTAGTCGGTACCGAGCATCACCCGGTCACTGCCGCAGGCTTCCAGCAGGTAGCGCAGCGCGGCGTCATCGGCGACCCAGGAATCGAAATACAGGCGTTTGAGGTACTCGCGCGGATTGCGGAAGTTGTCGGTCGCCACCAGATCCGGGCGCATGCGGAAGCCATGCTCGATGCGGCCGATGGTGTAGGGGAAGCTGCCGCCGCCATGGGCCATGCACACCTTCAGCTTCGGCAGCCGCTCCAGCACGCCGCCGAAGATCAGGCAGCAGGCAGCGCGCGACTGCTCGGCGGGCATGCCGACCAGCCATGGCAGCCAGTATTTGGGCATCGATTCGGTGCCCATCATGTCCCAGGGATGCACCAGAATCGCGGCCCCCAGCTCGGCCGCGGCTTCGAAGAACGGGAACAGCTCGGGTGCGTCGAGATTCCAGTGGCCGCCATCGGACAGATGCAGATGCGAGCCGATCTGCACACCCTGCAGGCCCAACTCGTCCATGCAGCGTTCCAGCTCGCGGATCGCCAGTTGCGGCGACTGCAGCGGCACCGTGCCGATGCCGGCGTAATGCCGCGGATAGCGCCGCACCGCCTCGGCCATGTGGTCGTTCAGCGCCTGGTGCAGCTCCAGCGCATGGTTGGCGCGCGCCCAGTAGCTGAACATCACCGGCACCGTCGACAGCACCTGCACCTGCACGCCGAACTCGGCGTACTCGCGGATGCGCAGCTCCGGGTCCCAGGTCTTGGGCCAGATTTCGCGGAAGAAGCGGCCATCGCGATAGATGCGGCTGCGCCCGTCCTCGCCATGGTGGATCACCGGAAAGCGCGCATCACCGTACTTCGCGGCCAGATCGGGCCAGTCGCGCGGCAGGTAATGGGCGTGGATGTCGATCTTGAGCACGGCGGTCAGGTGATGTCGGCGCGGCTGTCGGCCTGCATTTCATAATGCGACGGGCGCGGGTTGAGCGTGCCGCAGCGCTTGCAGGTGCGCAGGCTGTCGTCGCGGTAGAAGGTTTCGAACACGCGGAAGAAGTCCTGTTCGATGTCCTTGAGGTGGAAGTATTCCTCGTACAGCTTGTGGTTGCATTCGATGCAATACCACATCAGCGCATCCTCCTCGTGCGGCAGGCGCTTGCGTTCGATCACCAGCCCGACCGAGTTTTCCATGCGCTGCGGCGAATGCGGCACGCGTGGCGGCAGATAGAAGGTTTCGCCGGCGCGGATCGGGATATCGCGCGCGGCACCGTCCTCCTGGATGCGCAGCACCATTTCGCCCTCGAGCTGGTAGAACCACTCCGGGCCTTCTTCCCAGTGGTAATCGGTGCGGCTGTTGGGCCCGCCGACGATCATCACGATGAAGTCCTCCTGCACGATGCACTTGTTGCCCACCGGCGGCTTCAGCAGGTGGCGGTGCTCGTCGATCCAGGCTTGCAGGTTGAACGCGGCGGGTAGCGGCATGGCGTGAAGTCCTCCGGGCGTTGCAGGTTGCTGGCGACGGTCAGTCGTTGCCGCGCAACCGTGCCACGCATTTGAGTTCGATCGCGATCGGGGTGGGCAGGGCGCTGATACCCAGGGTGGTGCGGCAGGGCGCGTGGTTGATGTCGGGGAAATACTCGGCCCAGATCGCGTTGTAGGTGGCGAAGTCGCGCGCCATGTCGGTCAGGTACACGGTGACGTCGATCAGGTCTTCCCAGCGCGCGCCGCAGGCTTCCAGCACGGCGCGCACATTGGCGAACACGGCATGGGTCTGCGCGGCGATGTCGTAGTCGATCAGGTTTCCGTCGGCATCGTGAACGTTGCCCGGCACCTGATTGCCGCTGGCATCGCGCGGACCGACGCCGGACAGGAACAGCAGCTCGCCGACCCGGCGCGCATGCGGATAGCGCCCCACCGGTCTGGGGGCGCGTTCGGCCTTGATCGCGTCGTCCTGCGTCATCTCAGCGGTCCTCGTGGTCGGCGCCGATGCGGGTCAGCGCGGCGCTGTATTGCGGCGCGAACTCATCGCCACGGGTCACGTCCATGCCCAGGTCATGCACGCGGCCATCGCGCAGGCTGTACACCCAGCCATGCACCGCGAGTTCCTGGCCGCGTTCCCAGGCATCGCGCACCACCGTGGTCTTGCAGATGTTGGCGACCTGCTCCAGCACGTTCAACTCGCACAGGCGGTCGTGCTTCAGGGTGTGGTTTTCCATCCGCTGCAGGATCGCCTCGTGCTTGAAGGCGACGTCGGTGACGTGGCGGATCCAGTTGTCGACCAGCCCCAGGCGCATCTTGTCGAGGCCGGCGAGCACGCCGCCGCAGCCGTAGTGGCCGACCACCAGGATGTGCTTGACCTTGAGCACGTCCACCGCGAACTGGATCACCGACAGGCAGTTGAGGTCGGTATGCACCACCAGGTTGGCGATATTGCGATGCACGAACACCTCGCCCGGGGCGAGGTCCACCACCTGGTTGGCCGGCACCCGCGAATCCGAGCAGCCGATCCACAGGTATTCCGGCGATTGCTGCGCCGACAGGCGCTCGAAGAAGGTCGGGTCCTCGGCCTGGACGCGCTCGGCCCAGGCACTGTTGTTGCGCAGCAGATCGGCGATGCTGGTCATGGGACTCCTTGCGCGGGCGGCGTGCCCGCCGCGGGCCCGAAGCATACCGGCTCGGGCCGCGGTTGGTGTCGAGCGTTGAGCGACCGGATGGCTCGCCGTGCATCGGATGTCGTCCGCCGGGCAGCGGACAAAGACGTGTGCGGCAGCTTCATCGGTTCACTCCGGTCAGCATGGAAACCCCACCGATTTCGCTTCGGTGAAGAAGCGCATCGCTTCCAGTCCGCCTTCGCGGCCATGGCCGGACTGGCCGGTGCCGCCGAACGGGGTGCGCAGGTCGCGCAGCAGCCAGGTGTTGATCCACACCATGCCGACCCTGAGGCACGCCGCCAGCCGATGCGCGCGGGCGAAGTCGCCGGTCCAGACCGAGGCGGCGAGACCGTAGTCGCCGGCATTGGCGAGCGCGAGGGCATGTGCCTCGTCGTCGAACGGTTGCAGGGTCAGTACCGGGCCGAAGATTTCCTCACGGTTGGTGGCGCAGTCCGGGCCGAGGCCCTCGATGATCGTCGGTGCCACGTACCAGCCCGGCGGCTCCAGCGCGTGGCCGCCGGTGAGTACGCGGCCGCCTTCGGTGCGGGCACGCGCGATCGCCGCCATCACCTTGTCGAAATGTGCCTGCGAAACCAGCGGGCCGACGCGGGTGGCCGGGTCCATCGGGTCGCCGACCGGCAGCGCCTGCGTGGCTTCGACCAGTGCATCGCGCACCTCGGCGTAAATCCGGCGCTCGATCAGCATGCGCGAGCCGCACAGGCAGATCTGGCCACTGTTCTGAAACGCGCTGCGCAGCAGGGTATCGAGTTGTGCGCGCCAATCGCTGTCGGCGAACACCAGCGAGGCGTTCTTGCCGCCCAGCTCCAGCGACACCTTTTTCAACATCGGCGCGGCCTGGCGGTGGATGTGACGACCGACCGAAGTGGAGCCGGTAAACGAGATCGCGCGCACCTCGGGCGCGTTCACCAGTGGCTCGCCGACCTCGGGGCCGAGGCCGTGCACCACGTTGAGCACACCGGCGGGCAGGCCGATTTCGCCGGCGAGCTGCGCCAGCATCGTCGCGGTCAACGGCGTCACTTCGGAGGGCTTGGCTACCACCGTGTTGCCGGCAGCCAGTGCCGGCGCGATCTTCCAGGTGAACAGGTACAGCGGCAGATTCCATGGCGAGATGGTGCCGACCACGCCCAGCGGCTGGCGCAGGGTGTAGTGCAGGCCGGCTTCGCCGTGGTGGAACTCGCTGCTGAACTGGGTCGCGGCGTGAGCGAAGAAGCGCAGATTCTGCACCGCACGCGGAACTTCCGCCTTCGCTGCGAGGCCGATCGGCTTGCCGCCATCGAGCGCCTCGGCCTCGGCGAAGGTTTCGATGCGTGCTTCCAGCGCGCTGGCGAGCTTCTCCAGCCAATGCGCGCGCGTACTCGCCGGCAGGCTCGACCAGGCGGGGAACGCGGCCTGCGCGGCGGCGATCGCGGCCTGCACGTCATCGGCATCGCCGGCGGCGACTTCGGCATGGACATCGCCGCTGGCCGGCGCGTGTACCGGCAGCCAGCGGCCGCCAAGCGGCGCGCGGGCCTCGCCATCGATCCAGTGGGACAGGCGCTTCATCGCCCCAGTTTAGCCACTGCGTGCGGCTGGAGCGTGCTCAGATCGACTGCATGCGCCCGCCATCGACCGCGATCGACTGCCCGGTGATGTAGCCGGCCGCGGGACTGCACAGGAAGCCGATCAGGGCCGCGGTTTCCTCCGGCCTCGCAAAGCGTCCGGCCGGCACCGTGGCCAGCATCGCTGCGCGGACTTGCTCCGGCGTCTTGCCTTCCTTCTGGCTGCGATCGGCGACGATGGCCTCGATGCGACCGGTTTCGGTGAAGCCCGGCAGCACGTTGTTGACGGTGATGCCGTCGGCGGCCAGCTCGCGGGACAGGGTCTTGGCCCAGCTGGCGACCGCGCCACGGGTGGTGTTGGACACGCCGAGGTTGGGGATCGGCTCGTACACCGAAGTCGAGATCACGTTGACGATGCGCCCGTAACCGGCTTCGCGCATGCCCGGTACCAGCGTCTGTGCCAGCACCTGGTTGGCCAGCAGGTGCTGGCGCAGGGCGGCGAGGTAATCGTCGAGCCCGGCATCGATCGCGCGGCCACCGGGTGGGCCGCCGGAGTTGTTGATCAGTACCTGCACCGGCGCGGAGGCCGCCAGTGCGGTGACTGCGTCGCGCAGGGCGTCGCTGTCGCCGGCGTCCACGGCAAGCACGCCGTGCGGCTGGCCGTGCGCGGCCGGCAACGACGCGATCAGTTCGCGCAGCACGGCTTCGCGCCGTGCCAGCACGGTGACGCGTGCGCCGAGCCCGGCCAACTGGATGGCGGCGGCACGCCCGATGCCTTCGGAGGCGCCACAGACCAGTGCGTGCCGGCCGGAAAGATCAAGGTTCATCATTGACGTGCTCCCGGTTTCTGCACCATGCGTGCGAGCAGTTGCGCATCGCTGCCCTCGGGCGGCGCGAGTTCGGCAAGGGAAAAGCCGCGCGCCAGCGCATCGTCTTCGTCAAGGCCGTCAAAAGCCACGAATTCGGCATCCATCAGCGCCGCCCGCGCGCTGTCCGGGCTGTCATAGGGCAGGGTGGCGCCATCGGCATCGAAGACCTCGGCGGTGCCGGCCGGACGCACGCGCAGCCGCGCCCAGATCACGGTGTCGCCAAGCGTGGCCAGCCACCATTCCTCGCGCGGGGCGTCGTTCGCGTATTCGTCATTCATGCGCCAATCTCCGGGAACAGGATCGACCACAGCCACAGCAGGCCAGAGAGCGCCAGCGCGACCAGGATCGTGACCAGCGCCACCCAGGCCGGGCTGGCAAGGCCGGTGAAGGCGCGATCGCGCACTTCGCGATAGCGCAGGCTGAGCAGCCACCAGGTCACCCGCGGATCGAAAAAGGCGGCATCACCCAGGCGTGCGCGCACCTCGGGATGGCGGTCGCGCAGATGCACCAGCGCCAGCGGCCAGAAGATCAGGAACGCGCAGGCACCGGCGATGGCGATACCGACGAAGCAGAGGGCGAGGAACAGGATCATGAGAGCGAGGAACGAGTGGAGAGGAACGAGGAACGAGAGAAGAGCGGATGACGGGCGGTGTCACCATGCAGATGATGGCACGTCGCACTCGTTCCTCGCTTTTCCCCTACTCGTTCCTCGTTCCTCTCCACTCGTTCCTAGAATTCAGCGTTGCCCGGTGCGCGCGGGTAGGCGATGGCGTCGCGGATGTTGGTCAGGCCGCAGACATACACCACCAGGCGCTCGAAGCCGAGACCGAAGCCGGCATGCGGCACCGTGCCGTAGCGGCGGAAATCGCGGTACCAGGCGTACAGTTCGGGGTCGAGGCCGAATTGCGCCATGCGCGTATCGAGCATGTCCAGCCGCTCTTCGCGCTGGCTGCCGCCGATGATCTCGCCGATGCCCGGCGCCAGCACGTCCATCGCCGCCACCGTGCGGCCATCCTCGTTGAGGCGCATGTAGAAGGCCTTGATCGCCTCCGGGTAGTTGACCACCACCACCGGGCGGCCGACGTGCTGCTCGGTCAGCCAGCGCTCGTGCTCGGTCTGCAGGTCCAGGCCCCATTCGGCGGGGAACTCGAACTTGCGCCCGCTGGCCTGCAGCAGACGCACCGCCTCGCCGTAATCGATGCGCTCGAACGGGGCATTGACGAAGTTTTCCAGCCGGCTGATGGCCTGTTTCTCGACGCGCTCGGCGATGAACGCCATGTCGTCGGCGCGCTCGTCCAGCACCGCGCGGAACAGGTACTTGAGGAACTCCTCGGCCAGGGTGGCGATGTCGTCGAGATCGGCGAAGGCCACTTCCGGCTCCACCATCCAGAACTCGGCCAGGTGGCGCGTGGTGTGGCTGTTCTCGGCGCGGAAGGTGGGGCCGAAGGTGTAGACCTTGGACAGTGCCAGCGCATAGGCCTCGACGTTGAGCTGGCCGGACACGGTGAGGAAGGTTTCGCGGCCGAAGAAGTCGCGGCTGAAATCGATCTCGCCATCGGCGCCGCGCGGCAGGTTGGCCATGTCGAGGGTGGAGACGCGGAACATCTGCCCCGCGCCCTCGGCATCACTCGTGGTGATGATCGGGGTCGAGATCCAGTAGAAGCCGCGCTCGTGGAAGAAGCGGTGCACCGCCATCGCCAGACAATGACGAATGCGCGTGACCGCGCCGAACAGATTGGTGCGCGGACGCAGGTGCGCGACCTCGCGCAGGAACTCCGGTGACATCGGCTTGGGCTGGATCGGATAGGTCAGCGGGTCTTCCACCCAGCCGACCACCTCGATCGCGTCGGCTTGGATCTCGAAGCTTTGCCCCTTGCCCTGCGATTTCACCAGTTCCCCGCTGGCGATCACTGCGCAACCGGGAGTCAGGCGCTTGACCTCGTCGAAATTGGCCAGGTCCTTGCCGGCCACCACCTGGATCGGCGCAAAGCCCGAACCGTCGCTGACATTGACGAAGGCCAGTGCCGCCGAACCGCGCACGGTGCGCACCCAGCCCTTGACCGTTACCCGGCCGCCTTCGGGAAAATGGCCGGCCAGAGCGGCGGCCACGGAAGTGGTGGTCATCTTGAATCCTGCGCTTCGCGCATCCATATGGAAGAGCAAGTTTAATCGACCGGGTATCATTCACGAATGGCCGTCACCCTTGCTCCCGCTGCGCTCGAGCGCGTCCGCCACTACCTTGCTGCCGAACCGGACAAGGCCGGCCTGCGCTTCGGCGTGAAACGCACCGGCTGTTCGGGCTGGGGCTATGTCATCGGCTTGGCCGACGACACCGATGAAGGCGACAGCGTGTTCGAGCAGGACGGCGTGCGCGTACTGGTCGATGCCGACAGCCTGTCGCTGGTGGACGGCACCGAGATCGACTTCATCAAGCAGGGCCTCGGCGAGCAGTTCGTGTTCCGCAACCCCAACGTCAAGGGCGAGTGCGGCTGCGGCGAAAGCTTCACCACCGATCCCGAACACGCGGACTGAGCCACCAAAGCGGCAGGACTTCCGGCACAGGCCGGCAGCGGCGCCCAGCGCCGACACTGACCACTGCCCCAATTGCGGAGTGCGGTGATGTCGCGTCGTCTTCTGTCGGGCCTGCGCCTGCCGGCCATGATCCTGTTGCTGGCCACGGCCGGCACGGCCTTGGCGCAAGCCGCCAATCCGGAACGAACCGAACAAACCCGGCGTTTGCATGCGTTCTTCGATGCGCAGTGGGAGCGCGGCCTTGCCGAACGCCCGGAGCGCGCCAGCCTCAATGGTGACCGCCGCTTCAACGACCGCTGGAGCGACCTCAGCGCCGAGGCCATCGCCGCACGCCATCAGGCCAACCAGCAGGCATTGACCGAGCTGGACGCGATCGACCGCGATGCGCTGTCGGCCGCCGACAAGCTCAATTACGACGTGATGCAGTGGCAACTGCAGCGCAGCATCCAGCGGCATCGTTTCGGCGAGCACCTGCAGCCGGTCAGCCATCGCGGCGGGCCGCAGACCCTGGGCCAGATCGCCGAAAGCCTGCAATTCCGGGAGCTTCGCGATTACCAGGACTGGCTGGCGCGGATGCGCGCGGTGCCCACGCGGCTTGAGCAGACCACCGCGCTGATGCGCCAGGGCATGGCCAACGGCCACGTGCCGCCACGGGTGTTGATGCAGCGGGTGCCGGCGCAGCTGGCGCTGCAGGTGGTCGATGATCCGGAGCAAAGCCAGTTCTACCGACCCTTCCAGCGCATGCCCGAATCGATCCCCGCCGCCCAGCAGCAACGCCTGCAGGCCGAGGCGCGGCAGCTCATCGCAGAGTCGATCGTGCCCGCCTACCGCCGCTTCGCCGCATTCTTCAACGACGAATACCTGCCCGCCACCCGTACCGGCACCGCCGCGGCCGAGCTGCCCGAGGGCAAGGCCTATTACGACTTCCTCGCCGAAACCTTCACCACCACCGATCTGGACGCCGAGCAGATCCACCAGATCGGCCTGCGTGAAGTGGCGCGGATTCGCGCGGAGATGGAAAAGATCCGCGAGGAAGTCGGCTTCCAGGGGGATCTGGCGGCGTTCTTCGAACACCTGCGCACCGATCCGAAGTTCTTCCACGACAGTCCCGAAGACCTGCTGCAGGCGTATCTGGCGATTTCCAAGCGGATCGACCCGGAAGTGGTCAAGATCGCCCGCACCCTGCCGCGCATGCCCTACGGCGTGCGCCCGATTCCGGACAACATCGCCCCGGACACCACCACCGCCTACTACCAGTCGCCGGCGCTGGATGGCAGCCGCGCCGGCTTCTATTACGTCAACCTGTACCGGCCCGAGGTGCGGCCGAGCTGGGAAATGATGGCGCTGAGCCTGCACGAGGCGGTGCCCGGCCACCACTTCCAGATCGCCCGCGCGCAGGAGCTGGGCGATCTGCCGAAGTTCCGCCGCATCGGCGGCTTCACCGCCTATGTCGAAGGATGGGGCCTGTACGCCGAGCGTCTGGGCTACGACATGGGCCTGTACGACGATCCCTACGACCGCATGGGCCAGCTGGCCTACGACATGTGGCGCGCGGTGCGGCTGGTGGTGGATACCGGCCTGCATGCCAAGGGCTGGAGCCGGCAGCAGGCGATCGATTTCTTCATGGCCAATGCGCCCAAGACCGAGGCCGACATCACCAACGAGATCGACCGCTACATCGGCAACCCGGGGCAGGCGCTGGCCTACAAGATCGGCCAGCTGAAGATTTCCGAGCTGCGCCAGCGTGCCGAGCAGGCGCTGGGCGAGCGCTTCGACATCCGCGACTTCAACGACGCGGTGCTCGAAACCGGCGCCGTGCCGCTGCAGGTGCTGGAGGCGCATATCGACGCGTGGATTGCCGCGCGTCGAGGCTGAGCCCGCGCCCTGCGCTTGCGGCGCGATCCCCGGCAGGGCATAATTTCCGGCTCCCTGCCGTCCGGTGGGGAGTGCTTGCTCCACGGCGCCGCCTGCGGTGTCCGGGGGCTGTCGGGCCAGGCAATCCCGCCGGGTCGATATCCACAAGGAAAATCCGATGCGTCATTATGAAGTCGTGTTCCTGGTCCACCCGGACCAGAGCGAACAGGTGCCGGGCATGCTCGAGCGCTACCAGGGCCTGATCGAAAATGCCGGTGGCAAGCTGCACCGGGTCGAGGATTGGGGCCGTCGCATGCTGGCCTATCCGATCAATGATCTGGTCAAGGCCCACTACGCCATGTTCAACATGGAGTGCGGCCAGGCCGCGCTGGACGAGCTGGTCGACAGCTTCCGTTTCAACGATGCGATCCTGCGCCACCTGATCATCAAGCGTGACGAGGCGGTCACCGAACAGTCCCTGATCATGAAGAACAAGGACGAGAAGGGCGACAAGCCCGAGCGCAGCGAGCGCCGCCGCCGCGATGACGACGAGTCCGCCGAAGACGCGTCCAGCGACACCACCGACAACGACGCCGGCGACGACAACGCCGAAGCCGCCTGAGGAGCCGCCCCATGTCCAAGTTCTTCCGTCGTCGCAAGTTCTGCAAGTTCACCGCCGAGGGCGTGACCGAGATCGATTACAAGGATCTCAACACCCTGCGCCAGTACATCACCGAGACCGGCAAGATCGTGCCCAGCCGCATCACCGGCACCAAGTCGCGCTACCAGCGCCAGCTGGCGACCGCGGTCAAGCGCGCGCGCTACCTCGCGCTGCTGCCGTACACCGACAACCACGACATCTGATTGCGTCGCTGGCCGGGCGTGGCGCTTCCGCCACGCCTCGCCGGTCATGCAGTCCGCGTCGCGGATCCGATTCCCCGTCCATCCGGACAACTCATCAGCTGCGGGTCCGCCCGCTAACGGAGACACACCATGAAACTGATCCTGCTGCAGAAAGTGCAGAACCTCGGCGGCCTCGGCGACACCGTGACGGTGAAGCCCGGCTACGGTCGCAACTATCTGGTGCCGCAGGGCAAGGCGGTGCCGGCCACCGCCGCCAACCTGGCCGAGTTCGAAGCGCGCCGCGCCGAGTACGAAGCCAAGGCCAAGGCGCTGCATGACGAGGCCGAGGCCCGTCGCGCCAAGCTCGAAGGCGCCAGCGTGACCATCCGCGCGCACGCCTCGGGCGAAGGCAAGCTGTACGGCTCGGTCAGCCCGCGCGACATCGCCGAGGCGTTCACCGCCGCCGGCTTCCCGCTCAACAAGAGCGAGGTGGTGATGGGCGAAGGCCCGCTGCGCAACACCGGCGAGTTCGAGGTGATGGCGCACCTGGCCGCGGAAGTGGAAACCCCGCTCAAGGTGATCATCGAAGCCGAACAGCCCTGATCACGCCGGCGCGGCTTGCCGCGCCCGCCATGGCTGCTGCACGGGCGTCCTTCGGGGCGCCCGTGTCGTTTTCGCGGCCAGTGCGCATTCAGCCGCGTCGCAGGCGGTGAGACGCGCCCGCGGCAGAGTTGTCCACAGGCAATCCCCAGGCTATGCCATCGCGGCTCCACAGGCCGAGGCCGTAGCATGGAACTCGTCCGCCATTCGCGCGCATTGCGCACCCCGCCAAAGGAGGCCACCCGACGATGTCGAGCATCCCCGCCGATTTCCCCGCCCATGCCCGCAGCGCGGAGCGTTTCGGCGACAGCCGGGTGCAGCAGTTGCGCCTGCCGCCGCAGTCGGTGGAGGCCGAACAGGCGGTGCTGGGTGGCCTGATGCTGGCACCGGATGCGTTCGACCTGGTTTCCGACATCGTCAATGAAGGCGATTTCTATCGCCACGACCACCAGCTGATCTTCCGCGCGATCCGTGAACTGGCCGAGCGCAACCGGCCGTTCGATGCGGTGACCCTGGGCGAGTGGTTCGAGTCGCAGGGCAAAGCCGACGAGGTCGCCGGCGGCGCCTATCTGATCGAGCTCGCCAGCACCACGCCCTCGGCCGCCAACATCCGTGCCTATGCCGAGATCGTGCGCGACAAGGCGGTGATGCGGCAGTTGATCGACGTCGGCACCGGCATCGTCAACGATGCCTTCCAGCCCGAGGGGCGCAGTTCCGGCGAATTGCTGCAGAAGGCGGAGAAGGAGGTGTTCGCGATCGCCGAAGCCGGCGCGCGCGGGCGTCAGGACTTCGTCGCCGTGACCGAGGCGATGCGCGAGGCGGTGGCGGTGCTGCAGGATCGCTTCGATGCCGGCGGCACCATCACCGGCCTGCCCACCGGCTACACCGAGTTCGACGAGATGACCGCCGGTCTGCAGCCGACGGATCTGCTGATCCTCGCCGCGCGCCCGTCGATGGGCAAGACCACGCTGGCGGTCAACATGGCCGAATACGCCGCGCTGAAGTCGAAGAAGGCGGTGGCGGTGTTCTCCATGGAAATGTCGGCCAGCCAGCTGGCGCTGCGCCTGATTTCCTCGGTCGGTCGGGTCAATGCCGGGCGCCTGCGCACCGGCCAGCTGGAGGAGGAGGACTGGAGCCGGGTGTCGAGCGCGGTGCGCATGCTGCGCGACGTCAAGATCTTCATCGACGACACGCCGGCGCTCTCGCCCGACGCGCTGCGCTCCAAGTCGCGCCGGCTCAAGCGCGAGCACGACCTTGGCCTCATCGTGATCGACTATCTGCAGCTGATGCAGGTGCCCGGCAACAACGAGAACCGCGCTACCGAGATTTCCGAAATCTCGCGCTCGCTCAAGGCGCTGGCCAAGGAGCTCAACGTGCCGGTGATCGCGCTCTCGCAGCTCAACCGCTCGCTGGAAACGCGCACCGACAAGCGTCCGGTGATGGCCGACCTGCGTGAATCCGGCGCCATCGAGCAGGACGCCGACGTGATCGTGTTCATCTACCGCGACGAGTACTACAACAAGGAGAACTCGCCGGACAAAGGCTTGGCCGAAATCATCATCGGCAAGCAGCGCAACGGCCCCACCGGCAGCTTCAAGCTGAAGTTCTTCGGCGAGTACACCCGCTTCGACAACCTCGCCAATGACAGCCTGGGCAGCTTCGAGTAGCCGCAGGCTGCCCGCGGCGACGTAGAATCGCTGCCGATGACCCGTTCCGCCTGCCTGCGCCCCTCGCATATCGAAGTCGACCTGGATGCCTTCGCCGGCAACCTGGCGGCAATCCGTGCGCATGCCGGCGTGCCGGTGATGGCCATCGTCAAGGCCAATGCCTACGGCCACGGCCTGGTGCCGATGGCCTGGCAGGCGGTGCTGAGCGGCGCCGCGCAATTGGGTGTTGCGTTCGTCGAAGAGGGCGTGGCACTGCGCCAGGCCGGCATCCGCATTCCGATCCTGGTGCTGGGCGGCTTGTTTTCCGACCAGCTGGTGCGCTACTTCGCCAACGACCTCGAAATCACCGTGCCCTCGCTGGACAAGCTGCGCCTGGTGGTGGCTGCGGCCGAAGCGCATGGCAGGCGCGCGGTGGTGCACCTGAAGATCGACACCGGCATGCAGCGCCTGGGCGTGGACAGCGCGCAGGCCGGTGCGCTGATCGAAGCCGCCTGCGCCTCGCCCTGGATCGAGGTCAAGGGCGTGTTCTCGCACCTGGCCTGCGCCGATGAGCCGGATGCACCAATGACCGCGCAGCAGGTGGAGCGCTTCCACCAGGCCTGTGCGCATTTCGAGCGCATCGGTGCACCGATGCCGATCCGGCACCTGGCGAACTCGGCCGGGGTGGTCAACTTCCCTGACACCTGGCTCGACATGGTGCGGCCGGGCATCCTGCTTTATGGCGTGTCGCCGGGCCCGGCGACGCCGCCGTTGCCGGGCGTGCGTCCGGTGCTGTCGCTGAAATCGCGGGTGGTGTTCTTCAAGGTCATTCCCGCCGGGGCCACGGTCAGCTATGGCGCGACCTGGCGCGCCGAACGCGAAACCCGCATCGTCACCGTGCCGATCGGTTATGGCGATGGCTGGTCGCGTGCGCTGTCATCGCGCGGCGAAGTGCTGATCGGCGGACGACGCCATCGCATCGCCGGGCGCGTGTGCATGGACCAGTTCATGGTCGACATCGGCGAAGGCAGTGCCTGGGACGAGGACGAAGTGGTGCTGATCGGCCAACAGGGCGATGACGCCATCCGCGCCGAGGAGGTGGCCGGGCTGGCCGGCACCATCGGCTACGAATTGCTGGTCGGCTTGAGCGCACGCCTGCCGCGGCGTTACATCGGCGGCAGCGCCATCACGCCGCGGTGATTTCCACCGCCGTCGACTGAACGTGGATTCACCCATTCATCTTTCCTGCACCCGTGCGCCGCCAAACTTGGCAGCGTGTCTTCCCCATCACGGAGCAAACAGATGAATCCCGGACTCAAGATCGGCCTTTCCGCAGCCATCGCCGGCGCCATGCTGGCCGGCTGCGCCACCTACACCGGCCAGACCACCGACCCGAATGATCCCAACCGCACCCGTCAGGGCGCGCTGATCGGTGCCGGCATCGGCGCGGTGGCCGGCCTGCTCGCCGGCAAGGACGCCACCGATCGCCGGCAGAAGGCGATGGTGGGCGCCGGCATCGGCGGGCTTGCCGGCGCCGGCATCGGTGCCTACCAGGATCGCCAGGAGGCCGAACTGCGCCGCCAGACCGCCGGCACCGGCGTGGAAGTGGAGCGCGAGGGCGACATCATCAAGCTCAACCTGCCTGATGGCGTGACCTTCGACTTCAACCGTACCGAGGTCAAGCCGCAGTTCTACCCGGCACTCAACAACATCGCCGCGACCATCCGCCAGTACGACCAGACCATCGTCGAGATCAACGGTCATACCGACAACAAGGGCACGCTGGCGGTGAATCAGCGCATCTCCGAGGAGCGTGCGCGCTCGGTCGGCGCCTACCTGCAGGGGCAGGGCGTGCAGGCGGTGCGCATGGAAATGCACGGCTACAACTACCAGTACCCGGTGGCCAGCAATGACACCGAGCAGGGCCGTGCGCTCAACCGCCGCGTGGAGATCCGCCTGATCCCGCTGCGCGCCGAGGGCTGATCCCCGGCCAGCCTGCACTGCTGCGTCAGGCATGCACACGACAAGGGCCGCATATGCGGCCCTTGTTGATTCCGTCAGGTGAGCGAACCGATGGATATCGAGGCCGGAATGGGCGGATGCGGACGCGGCGGCGATGCCCGGCAAAGCCGCATCGGAACACGTGCGGATACGGCTCAATCGTGCGCGTGCCACAGTTCGTGGCTGTCGACCAGCACACGCAGGCGGGCTTCCTCGGCAGCGATGCGCGCCTGCGTCTCGGCCAGCGCAATCGCGGCACGCGTGCGCTCGGCCAGCAGCCAATCCGCCAGTGCGAGTTCGCCCAGTTGCCAGCCGCGATGGATGCGCTGGCTGGCGCGGGTGCTGGCTTCCAGTGCCTCACGTTGTGCCTGCCAATGCGCACGACTGACCTCGGCCTGATGCACCGCGAGCTCGGCTTCCTGGCGTGTCTGGCGCACGATTCCCAACGCCTCGGCATGCAATGCGGCGGCATTGGCCGCTTCGGCATCGGCCAAGGCGGCGCGATGGCGTCCACCCAATGGCAGTTCCACCACCAGGCCGAGCGCCTTTTCCACGCCATCGCGATCACTGATCCAGCGCAGGCCGAAGCTGGGATCGGCGCGGCGCTCGGCCCGCGCGCGCGCGGCGAGGGCGTCGGCCTGCCGTGCATCCGCCCGGGCCGCACCGATTTCGTGGCTGCGCCCTTCGATCAGCCCGATCCACTCCTGTGCCGTGCCCGGCAGCGCTTGCGGTTCGGGCAATGGCGGTGGCGTCTGCGGCAACGGCAGCTCGGGAAAGTCGCGGGCAAGTGCGGCGCGTGCATTCACGGCGGCGCCTTGCGCGGACACGGTGGCAGCCTGTGCCTGCGCCAGCTCCACGTCCAGCAATTCCAGATCCTTGAGCGCGGCATCACCCAGTTGCACGCGCCGCTGCATGGCCTGGCGTTCGCGCGCGTAGGAATCGCCCTGCAGGCGTGCGGCATCGGCCTCGCCGGCAGCACGCAACCAGTCCATCCAGCGCTGCAGCAACAGGCGCGCGGCGGCATGGCGTGCATCGTCGAGCCGCAATTGCGCGGCTTCGATGCCGTGCATGCCGATTTCCCGATCCAGCGCCGCCTTGCCCGGCAAGCGCAGGCCGCGATTGATCTGCATCTCGTATTCGCGGTACCGCTGCGCAAAGCCGGCTTCGTCCATGCGCCGCTGCTGCGCGATGCCCTGCAGCCGCCATTCGTGCGGCCCGGCCTCGCGCGCCGCGGCCTGCGCCTGCGCCAGCTGCAGCCGGCTGCGCGCGGCGGCGACCTGCGGTTGGGCGTTGATCGCGCGCTCCACCGCCTCCGCTGGCGGCAGCCACGCGTCGGCCCGTGCGAAGGGCGTGGCCAGCATCAAGGCCAGCGCGAGCATGCCTGCGCGGATCATCCCATCCTCCCCATTTCAAGCACCGGCTCGGTCCACCAGTGCAGTTCGCGCGAGTCGACCCCGGTGGCGAGCACGTCCAGCACCGCCTGCTTGAGTTCGAGCGGAACCAGCATCCAGATCAGTCGCCGCTCGACCCGGCCGCGTACCTGTTCCCCTGCCGAAGCCAGGGCGAAATCACTGCTGTGGCCCTCGGCCCTGAGCAGGGTGAAGCCGGGCATGCGCGGATCGCTGCTCAGCGCCTCGCATACCGTGGTTTCCAGATGCGCCGGAAAGGACAGATTGATGCGCAGCCAGTCGCTCATTGCCGTGCTCTCCGCGCGGATGGCGCCACGCCCCAGCGCCGGTACAGCAGCGGCATCAGCAGCAGGGTCAGGGCGGTGGCAGTGACCAGCCCGCCGATCACCACGGTAGCCAGCGGGCGCTGGATTTCCGAGCCCGGCCCGCTGGCGAGCAGCAAGGGCAGCAGGCCGAGTGCGGCGATGCTTGCGGTCATCAGCACCGGGCGCATGCGCGCGTGGGCGCCGGCACGCACCACCTGTTCGATGTCCAGCCCCTGGTCATGCAACTGGTTGAACCGGGTGACCAGCACCAGACCGTTGAGCAGGGCGATGCCGAGCAGGGCGATGAAGCCGACCGAGGCCGGCACCGACAGGTACTGCCCGGACAGCCACAGCGCGATGGTGCCGCCGACCAGTGCGAACGGGATGTTGCACAGGATCAGCAGCGCCTGGCGCAGCGAGCCGAAGGTCATGAACAGGACGATGAAGATCAGCGCCAGCGCCACCGGCACCACCAGCGCGAGGCGTGCGGCGGCGCGTTGCTGGTTCTCGAACTGGCCACCCCATTGCAGGCGATAACCGGCTGGCAACGCGATCTCGCGCTCGATCACCTCGCGTGCTTCGGCGACGAAGCCGACCAGATCACGCCCCTCGACATTGGCCTGGATCAGCGCATGACGTGCGCCGTTCTCGCGATCCACCTTGACCGGGCCCTGGCCCGGCTGCAGGCGGGCGATGCTGGCCAGCGGCACCGAACCCCCGTCTGCAAGCGGAATGGAAATGCGCGCGAAGCGCTCCGCGGACAGGCGGATGGCCTCGCCGCCACGCACCAGGATCGGCGTGCGCCGCTCGGCCTCGATCACCAGCCCGGCCTCGATGCCTTCCAGCTGCGCGCGCAACTCGTCCTGCACCTCGGCCACCGACAGGCCATGGCGTCCGGCGGCGACCGCGTTGATGCGTACCTGCAGGTAATCCACGCCTTCCGCGGTCTGCGTCAGCACGTCCTGCGCGCCGTCGATGGCCTCCACGCGCTCGGCGATGCGTTGCGCCAGATCACCCAGTTGCTGCAGGTCGGGGCCGAACAGCTTGATCGCCAGGTCGCCGCGGCTGCCGGTGAGCATTTCATCCACGCGCATCTCGATCGGCTGGGTGAAGCCGTAGTCCAGGCCGGGGAACTGCTGCAGCACCGTGCGCAGTTCGGCCACCAGCCATTCCTTGTCCGCGCGCCGCCATTCGCGCTTGGGCTTGAGCTTGAGGAACATGTCGCTCTCGTTCAGCCCCATCGGATCGAGGCCAAGTTCGTCGGAGCCGACCCGCGACACGATGTGTTCGACTTCCGGCACCTCGCGCAGGATCGCGCGTTCCACCGCCAGATCCGATTGCAGCGATTGATCCAGTGAAATGGAGGGGGATTTCATCAGCTGGATCAGCACGTCGCCCTCGTCCATGGTCGGCATGAAGCTCTTGCCGACGCCGAGGTAGGCGGTGAACCCGAGCACCAGCACGATGCCGGCCGCGACCAGCGCGGTACGCGGGCGGGCCAGCGTGTGTTCCAGCAGCGGCCGGTAGCGCTTGCCGATCTGGCGCAGCAGCCATGGCTCGCCGTGGCTCGACTCCTTCAGCAAATAGGAGCTCGCCACCGGCACGAAGGTCAGCGACAACAGCAGGGACGCGCCAAGTGCGAACACCATGGTCAGCGCCACCGGCGAAAACAGCTTGCCTTCCAGCCCTTCGAGGGTGAGCAGGGGGAGGAAGGTGAGGGCGATGATCAGCATGCCCGAGGCGACCGGGGTCGCCACTTCGCGGGTGGCGGCATAGATCCGGTGCAGGCGCGGCATCTGTGCGCCGGGGGCTTCGGGGTCGAGCCGGGTGACGGCGTTTTCCACCACCACCACCGCGGCATCGACCAGCAGGCCGATGGCGATGGCGAGCCCGCCCAGGCTCATCAGGTTCGCGCTCTGCCCACTGATGCGCATCATCAGGAACGTGGCCAGCACCGCGAACGGCAGCATCAGCGCGACCACCAGCGCCGCGCGCACCTCGCCGAGGAACAGCAGCAACAGCAGCAGCACCAGCACGGTGGCTTCCAGCAGCGCATTGCGCACTGTGCCCACCGCGCGCTCGATCAACTGGCTGCGGTTGTAGAACGGCTCGATGCGCACCCCGGGAGGCAGCGTGGTGGCCAGTTCCTGCAGACGCGCCTCGACCTCGTGCACCAGCCGCGCCGCGTCGGCGCCGCGCAGCGCGACCACGATGCCCTGCACGGCCTCGCCTTCACCGTCGCGACTGACCGCGCCATAGCGGGTCAGGCCTTCGGTGCGCACTTCGGCGACATCGCGGACGCGCAGCGGTGGCATGCCCGGACGGATCACCACCTCGCCGATGTCCGCGGCGGTCGCCAGCGCGCCCTCGACGCGCACGATCAATGCGGATTCGCCGCTGCGCAGGCGGCCGGCACCGTCGTTGCGGTTGTTGCGTTCCAGGGCTTCGGCAAGGTCGTGCAATTGCAGGCCGTTGACGGCCAGGCGCGCGCGGTCGGGGATCACCACCAGGCTGCGCACGTGACCGCCAAGCACGTTGACGTCGGCCACCCCGGGCACGGTGCGCAGTGCCGGGCGCAGGGTCCAGTCGAGCAGGGTGCGGCGTTCGGTCAGGTCCAGGCCGCCGCCTTCGATGGTGAACATGAAGACGTCCGAAAGCGGAGTCGAGATCGGCGCCAGGCCGCCACTGACGCCCTCGGGCAGGTCGGGCATCACCGCGGCGAAGCGCTCGCCGACCTGCTGCCGCGCCCAGTAGATGTCGGTGCCTTCGCTGAAATCCAGGGTGATGTCGGCGATGGCGTATTTGGCGGTGGAGCGCAGCATCACCGCATTCGGCACCCCGAGCAGTTCCATCTCCAGGGGTGCGATCACCCGCGCCTCGACTTCCTCCGGCGTCATGCCCGGCGCCTTGAGGATCATCTTGACCTGGGCCGGGGAAATCTCCGGGTAGGCATCCACCGGCAGGCGGTTGAAGGCGAGCAGGCCGGCGCCGGCGATGCCGATGCTGGCCAGCAGCACCAGCAGGCGCTGGCGCAGGGAAAACTCGATCAGGCGAGCCAGCATCGCTTACTCCACCGGCGGCAGCAGCGTGCGCAGGATGCTGGTGCCGCTGTCCACCACGCGTGTGCCGGCCTGCAGCCCGGGGCCGCGCACCACCGCGTTGTCGGCATCACCGCCGAGGTGCTCGACGCGCACCGCTCGCAGCGCCTCGCCGTCATCAAGGTAGAGCACGCCGTGCCCGTCCTGATTGACCAGTGCGCTGGCCGGCACCGCCACCGCGTCGGCTGGCGCCGGCAGGTGCAGGGTCAGTTCGAACTGCTGCCCGGCGATCAGGCTGGCGTCCTCGCTGCGCGCACGCACGCGCAGGGTCTGGCTGAGAGTGTCGGTGTCGGCGCCCACCGCCACCACCTCGCCGCGCGCACCATCGGGCAATTCGATGGCGAGCCCGGGGCGCAGTTGTGCACGCAGCGCCAACGGCACGTCGAAGCGGATATCCACCGCTTCGCCCTCGACGATCATGAACACCGGCGCCAGCGCGTCCAGTGCCTGCCCGGTGCTGGCCTGGCGGCGCAGGACGCGTCCGCTGCGCGGAGCCAGCAGGTCGAATTCACCCGGTGCACCACCCGGCGCCCGGCGCAGTTGCGACAGCAGGGCCGTGGCCTCGCCCAGACTGGCGCTGGCCGTCGCCGCGCGCGCCGCGCTTTCCTCCTGGCGCGCGCGCGGGATCAACCCCTCGCTCACCAGTTGCCGGTCGCGTCGTGCCTGTTGCTGCGCCGCGCCGGCTTCGGCACGCGCACGCGCCAGCTCGCCCTGCACCGCGATCAGCTCGCGGCTTTGCAAGCGCAGCAACGGCTGGCCACGACGTACCTGCTGGCCTTCATCCACCCACAGGCGGGTGACCACGGCGGGGTAGGGCACGCTGACCTGGCTGCTGGCATCCAGCGGCGCCACCGCTTCGGCGGGCAGGCCGACCAGCGGGATCACCCCGGTGGCCTGCGCTTCGACGCTGCGGATACCCAGTGCACGACGTTGCCCGGCATCCAGCCGCAGGCGTCCCTCGGCATCGGCCACCGGGGTGGGCTCGGCTGTAGTTTCCTCACCACCGTTGCCGCGCAGGAACCACCACGCGGCCAATGCCAAGACCACGGCCGCGAGGCCGCTGATGATGACGGGCTTGGCTCGAATGCTGGACATGCGGATCCTGTGCGCTCCGTGGCGGTATGAACCCATTCTGCCCTGCCAGCCTTGGGGCTGGCTTAAGCCGCGGTTGCAGCGGCATTACAAGGGCACGAATGGCCCCAGCCGCGCATGCAGGCGCTCGTTCGCCAGTTCAAAGCGCAAGTGCAGCCCGAGGGCGTCGGCCAGGGCCAGCGACAGCGCGAGACCGAGACCGGCATGGCGGGCATCGGCATCTTCGCCGCCGGCGCGCCAGTAGCGTTCGCCCAAGCGTGCCACATCGTCATCACGCAGTTGCCCGGCGTGGTTGATGATCTCCAGCCAGACCCCGTCCGCGGCCGTGTCGATGCCGACCTCGATGGGCGTCTCGCGCGGGCTGTATTCGCAGGCGTTGTGCAGCAGGTTGGCGGCGATGCGCTCGAGCATGGCGATGTCCGAATGCACCCACAATGCATCGGGCAACGCGAAGCGGAAGCGTGTTTCGAGCGCGAAGCCCTCGACCTGGGCCAGGCTCATCGCCTGCTGTCGTACAAGTGCCACCAGATCCAGCGGATCGGGCTCGGGGGCGATCTGTCCGGACTCATGGCGTGCCAATGCCAGCAGCGCATGGATGCCGCGCTCCATGCGTGAATTGGCGGCCAATACTGTTTCCAGCCCCGTGCGCAAGGCCGCCGGGTCATCGGCCTGCAAAGCGGATTCCGCGCTCGCGCGCACCTCGCTGACCGGAGTGCGCAACTCGTGGGCGACGTTGCGCGAGAAACGGCGCTCGCGCTCGGCCGCATCCAGCAAACGTTGCAGGGCCTGGCTCACTGCACGCGCATAGGGCTGCAGTTCCAGCGGCAGGTGCGCGGTCGGTGGCGTGGCGTGTGCATCGGGCTGCAGTTGCAACAGGCGCTGGCGCTCGATGCGCATGCGTGCGAACACCTGGCGCAACAGCCACAGGCACAGCAGCACGGCCAGCACGATGGTGAGCAGGATGCCGCCGGCGAGCACGCCGTGCATCACGCGCTCGGTGCGGTCCCAGCTTTCACGCTCGGTGGCCATCACCAGCCAGCCCTCGAACTCGCCCTGCAGGCGCAATGCCACCGCGCGCCCGCGGTGGCCATCGGGCAGGCGCGTGTCATGCAGATCGGGTGAGGCGCCGCCGGGCGGCAAGGGCAATGCGCCGGCCTCGCTGTTGGCGGAGGCCAGGCGCAGGCGGCCATGCCGGTCGTAGAGCGCGAAGAACTCGGTATGCCCGGCCAGGTCATAGGCCGGGAGCAGGGCACGCACGTGCTCATGGTCATGCTCGGCCAACTGCTCGGCAAAAGCCTGGGCGCGTGCCAGCAGGAACTGATCCAGACGCTCGTACATCGCGCGATCCACCAGCACGTCGAGCAGGACGAACAGCGCGCCGAGCAACAGGCCAATGCCGAGCGTCAGGCGCCAGGCCAGGCGCCGCTGCATCGACCAGGCACGGGTGGGCGACTCAGTCGATGACATAGCCGAACCCGCGCCGGGTCTGGATGACATCGTTCGCGCCGGCAGCAGCCAGCTTGCTGCGCAGGGTGCTGACGATGACCTCGACCACCTTGTCCGAAGCCTCGCTTTCGCTGTGGTACAGGCGCGCGAAGATCTGCGGCCGCGACAGCACGCGGCCACGTTCACGCAGCAGCAGTTCGAGCAGGGCGTATTCCTTCGGCGTCAGCATCAGGTCGCGACCCTGCCACAGTGCACGGCGCGCATGCAGATCCACCACCAGTTCGCCATGCTCCAGCCGTGCATCGCCCGAGTCATGCGGACGCCGCGCCAGTGCGCGCAGGCGGGCCAGCAACTCGCTGAGCGCGAACGGCTTGACCAGATAATCGTCGGCGCCGGCATCCAGCGCACTGACGCGATCCTCCACCTGATCGCGGGCCGAGAGCATCAGCACGCGGGCATGTCCGCCGTTGCGGCGCAGCTCGCGCAGCAGATCGATGCCGTCGCGACGCGGCAGCATCCAGTCCAGCACCACCAGGTCATAGTCGTGGTCACGCAGGAACGCGGCGGCATGCAGGCCGTCGGCGGCATGGTCGCAGCTGTAGCCCTCGCGGCTCAGGCTGGCCTTGAGCGCATCGGCCAGTACCGGCGAGTCCTCGACGATCAACAGGCGCATGCCACGCACTCCGTGCTTGCCGCGCAGTCAGCGGCACCGCACAGTGTAGGCAGGAAGGCTTTGCCCAGGCTTGGGATCGCCCGTGCAGCCGGGGCGTGGATGAACGCAGGGCATCGGCCATGCCCGCGCCTGCGCCACGGCGCGCATCAGCGCCTATACTGGGCGCGTCGGATGACAACGAGATTCCCGGGGGTGCACTGGCTTCGACGGGGGTAGCGAAATCGTCTGGCGCATGCCGAGGGGGCAGCTTTCCTCGTTAATCCAGCGGCAAAAACCATAGTTGCCAACGACGACAACTACGCTCTGGCCGCTTAAGGCCTAGCCCCGAAAGCGCTTGTGCCCGTGCTCGCGCCGTAGGGTCATCATCACGGGATCGGCCGTGGCGGCGACCCGCCAACCGCGGCTCAAATCAAGCGGGTGTGTCCTGCGGTGTGCTTCGCACGTCGTGTTGCCGCAGGCCGAGAACGAACGGCGAGCTAAGCATGTAGTGCCGGGCATGGAGCGCCTTCGGACGGCGGTTCGACTCCGCCCACCTCCACCATAATGTGAAATCCCAACCCTTATCCGGTTGGGATTTTTTTTGCCCGTTCCCCCCGTGTTGGCGCGGTTTCGCGCCTCGGCCTCTTGAGCACGTCCCTCCGGAAGTCGCCGTTCCAGGCGCGCTTTCCGTCGTTTTTCTCTCTCTGTTCTCTGCTGCCCTCTTGAGCATTCAAGGCCTGATGTCGAGTGTTGGCGCGGGTTTGCGGGCCATTGGTTTGCTTCTTCGCTTGCTCGGGAGCGCGCGACCGAGACAGCGAAAGGCCCAAAAAAACCGCCTTGCGGCGGCGTGTCGCTGCGCACGGACGTCAGCGCGAGCCTGCCACCAGCGCCTCGCGTTGCGCCTGCCAGGACGCCGACAACTTGCCGCGCAGCAACTGGCTGACGCCCACCTCGAGGCGTCCCAGGGCGATGGCTTCGATCAGGTCGGGGGCCAGTTGCGCCAGTCGGCTCATCTTGCTGGCTTGACCGAGGTCGATGCCTTCGGCCGCTGCGATCTCGGTCATCGAACTGAACCGTCCTTCGTCCAGCAGGCGCTGCCAGTGGTGCGCGAGGCCGAGCGCCCGCATCAGGGACGTGTCCTGCGCCATCTCGCGCACCTGCCGCTCACGGCGGGCCTCGTCCAGGAACTCCTGCGGCGCGTCCAGCGGCGTGATGACCTGCTTCTTCAAACCCCTGCGCACCAACGTCCAGGGCAGGAAGGTTTCCATCTGCACGCCGCCAGCAGGCAGCGGCGTCTGATACGTCACTGGGTCGCCCTTGGCGTGGCCGCGATGCTTCTTGCTCACACATCCTCCTCAAAACTGGCCATGAGCTGGCGCTGGGCCTGCCAGTCGACCATCAGGCGGTTTCGCTGAAACCACATCAGCGTCAACCGCCGTGGCTGCTTGCCCGCCATGAACTGCTCGATGATGTCCGGGGCCAGCAGGGTCAGGCGCAGCAGTTCGTTGACTACCGAGTGGTGCAGCTTTTCGGCGCGAGCGATAGCCGACCCGCTCTGCATCGCGCCGGTGTCCAGCAGGTGCTGCCAGTAGAAGGCCCGTGCCACACCGTCGAGCAGGGTCACGTCGTGGACGCTGCGCTCGTCGGCAGCCACGCGTTGGACGCCTCGGCGGCGAAACGTCAGGGGCACAAAGGTTTCCATCGACTCGTCCATCAGGCTTCGACCTCCAGCAGTTCAGCACCAATGCTGTCCGGGGCGAACTCCGCGATGAGCGCGTTCCAACCTACGTCACGCCACTTCACCTTGATCCCCTGCACCTCGCCCGCGTGGACGAGGTCGATGCGCTCGATCATCAGATTGGCGATGCGGTGGCGCTCGACCGGGAACAGCTGATCCCACACGTTGTTGAGGCGTCCCATCGCCATCACGGTGGTGGCCTCGTCGATCTGGGCCCCGTTGCGTTGGATGTGCCGCACCACCGACGCCACCGTTTCCGGGCTGGTCAGCACCGTTCGGATCTGGGCCACCACCGCCCCCTCGATCTCCGGCGCGGGCAGGCGCTCGTAGCCTTTGCCCGGCGCGCCGAACCGCGCTTCCGACTTGGACACGTAGTAGTGGTACTTGCGCCCGTTCTTGCGCGAGTAGGTCGGGTACATCCGCTCGCCCGATGGCGCGTATAGCAGGCCGCGCAGCAAGGCGTCGGTGCGCGACCTGATCTTGGTTTCGACCGACCGGGTGTGACCGTCCTTGGCCAGCACCTCGTGAACCCGCCCCCACAGACCGGGATCGATGATGGCTTGATGCACGCCGGGGTACCAGCTGCCCTTGTGCGACAACTCCCCGAGGTAGATGCGGTTGCGCAGCAGCTTGTGCAGGTACTTCTTGTCGATGCGCGTGCCCGCCCGCGTCTGGCCGTCCTGCGTCGTCCACGCCTTGGTCGTGATGCCATCCAGCGTCAGGTTGGCGGCAATCTGGGTGGGCGAGCCGATGGTCAGCATCTCCTCGAAGATGCGCCGCACCACCGCAGCCTCGGTTTCGTTGATGACCAGCAGGCGGTTCTCGACGTCGTAGCCCAGGGGTGGTACGCCGCCCATCCACATCCCTTTGCGTTTGCTGGCGGCGATCTTGTCGCGGATGCGCTCGCCGGTGACCTCGCGCTCGAACTGGGCGAAGGACAGCAGCACGTTGAGCATCAGCCGTCCCATTGACGTGGTGGTGTTGAACTGCTGCGTGACCGACACAAACGACACGCCGTGGCGCTCGAACACCTCGACCATCTTGGAGAAGTCGGCGAGGCTGCGCGTCAGGCGGTCGATCTTGTAGACCACCACTATGTCGATCTGGCCGCGCTCGATGTCCGCCATCAGGCGTTTCAGCCCGGGTCGATCCGTGTTGCCGCCGGAGAAGCCGGGGTCGTCGTAGTCGTCGGCCACCGGAATCCAGCCCTCGGCGCGCTGGCTGGCGACGTAGGCGTGGCCAGCCTCCTTCTGGGCATCGATGGAGTTGAACTCCTGGTCAAGGCGCTCGTCCGACGACACCCGGCAGTAGACCGCGCAGCGCTTGCGTGCCTTGGGCGAGGCAATCTGTGCAGCGTCGCTCATTGCGCACCTGCCTTGCCGGTCAGGCCGAAGAACAGCGGGCCCGACCAGTGCGTGCCGGTGATCTGGCGGGCCACGGCGGTCAGGCTCTTGAACGTGCTGCCCTCGTACTCGAACAGGCCGTCGGCGGTCACCGCCACCTTGTGCTCGCGGTCGCCCCATTCGCGCAGCAGCACGGTGCCGGGCGCGAAGTTGATGTCGCGCGGACGGGCCCGCAGCTTGATCTTGGAGTGCTTGGCACCGATGGCCTCCAGTCGCTGGCGGGTGTTGTGTGCCAGACCGCCGAAGACCTCCTCCTGCATCTTGTAGGCGATCCGCGACTCGATGAAGGCGCGGTTGGGGTTGATGGGGCGGCTGCTGAAGTACCGATCCCACACCGGCCACAGCTCGGCGATGGGCAGACTGGACAGCGCCGCGATCTGCGCGGCGACGGATGCTTGTTTCTCGTTCATCACAACTTCTCCTGTGGATAGGGGGTTGGATGAACGCGCTGGTCGGGCAGGAAGCCAAGGCCAACTTCTCTCTGTTTTGGCGCTTCTGCGACGACGGTGCGGACGATGGCGGCCGCAAGGATGGCGGTAATTTCGCCAGCACGGGCGCTGGCGGACATCTCCGAGGGAGATGCGAGTTCGAGGTTCTTCATGACGGCTCCGGGGAATAGCAACCGTCAGGGATAGTGAGCCTCATCTTCCGAAGCGGATGGCAACGTAGGGCAATTCCGTTGCGTTCCACATTTCGCAAGACTTTCTTGCGCACAGGCGTTAGCAAGAGTAGAATGACGTTTTCCGGAGGTGCCAACCCATGCTCGACAAGACCTCGCACAAGCTGATCGGCTTCCGCGTGAAGGCGGCGCGCGAGGCCAAGGGCTGGACGCAGGATCAGCTCACCGAAGGCCTCGGCCTGAACGACCGCCAGTCGGTTTCCGACATCGAAAACGGAAAGCGCATGCTGCGGGCGGAGGAGATGCTCGCCCTGACCGATCTGCTGGATCGGGACATCGAGTTCTTCATCGACCCCTTCGCCGTCGCGGGCGAGGCGCAATTCAACTGGCGAGCCGATCCCGGCGTGTCGGAGGACAGCCTGGACGGCTTCGAACTGAAGGCTGGCCAATGGATCGGGCTGCTGCGCTGGCTGCGCGAACAGCGCGACAGCCGGGCCAGCGTGCTCAAGCGCGCCCTGCGCCTGTCCACCCAGTCGTCCTACGAGGATGCGCAGGAGCGCGCGGAAAGCCTGGCAGCAGAGCTCGACCTGGGCGTCATTCCTGCCGAGACCCTGATCGACAAGGTCGAGCGCGAACTGGACATTCCGGTGCTGTTCGTGGACACGGTCGAGACTGCAGACGGCAAGTCGATCTCCGGTGCGACCTGCCATCTGGAGGAGATGGGCGTCATCCTCATCAACCGCAACGAAAGCGAGGCTCGGCGCTTCTTCGATCTCGCCCACGAACTTTTCCACGCGCTGACGTGGGATGCGATGAAGCCCGAGCATCGGGAGTCGAACTCCTTCGAGGAGCGCACCAAGGGCAAACGCGTCGAGCAGCTAGCCAACAGCTTCGCGGCTGCGCTGCTGATGCCGCGTGCCTCGCTCGACAAACTCATCGACAAGGAACGCGTCAACGACATCGCGCATCTGTGCGAGGTCGCGGCCTTGCTGCGGGTCGCGCCCGTGGCGCTGGCGTGGCGGCTGTTCAACCTCAAGCTCATCGGTGACGACACTCGGCAAAGCCTCTCTCAAGAGAAGCAGCGGCCCTCCGTGTCCGGGCCACCCAAGCGGTTCTCTGCGTCCTTCGTGAAGATGCTTCACGAGGCGCTGGAGAACGGACGGCTTTCGGCGCGCAAGGCCGCCAAAGCCATCGGCATTGGCCTTGGCGGACTGACCGAACTGTTCGGCCAGTACGACCTGCCCGCTCCGTTCGAGCTTTGAGGTGAATACCGTATGCCTCAAGTGCGCGTATTCGCTGACACGAACGTCATCCTCGAAGCATTTCGCTCACGGTGCTGGACAGCCATCACAACGCACTTCGCCGTCGAAACGGTCGAGAAATGCGTCGAGGAAACGCTGACCGGCGACCCCACCGATCCTCGCCATGTGGCGGTTGCGCCCGCTGAACTGCACGCGGGCCTCACCGCCCGGTATCCCGTCACTCGCAAGGAACTGGCCGCGTTGGTCACCAGCCAGCCTGGCTGCATGACGCTGGACGACGGCGAAAAACACCTGTTCGCGTGGCTGCATGCCAGCAAGCTCCTGCCCAGCAACGTCATCGTCGTGACCACTGCCGACAAGGCGGCCCTGGTGGCATCGAATGGACTGGGCTGGCTCAACAGCATGACCTCGCTGGAAGACCTCGCCCGAAAGGCTGGCGTCGGTCGCGTCAACCTCGACGCCTTGGCCTTGCAGTACCGCGAGGACTGGCTGTCCAGCATCAAGACCAAGATCATGTTGGGAATCATCCCGTGAATGTCGAGCCGCGCTGACGGTGCCGACGCAAGGGAGGCCACTCAGCATCAATCCAAGGAGCATCGAGTGGCCCAGAAGTCTCACAAGAACAACAAGCACATCGCCGAACTGATCGAATCGGCAACCGTCACCGCGCTCCAGCTTCTGGCGCAGGTCGACAAGTTCGCCATGCTCGGCGGCATCGATGCGTCTCTGCCTGATGATCAGGCGCGCGCGGCGCTGCGCGAGCACATCCTCAAGATCAGGCGCGAGGACATCACCATTGCCGATCAGGAGGCCGTGCGACTTCTCCAGCTCGTCCGATTCCGTACCGAGGAGATGCTGGAGCACGCCTATCGGGAACTGGAGTTCGAGCAGCACGCGGAGATCGCCACCTTCGACAAGTCGGCGGATGCGATGACCCGGCTGATCTGGTTGCACGTCAAGGCGTCGCGCGTTTTCGACCAGATCGAGACCATCTACCTGACCCACCATTTCCACGGGCACAAGAAGTTCCTGGGGTTCACGGTGCGCGATGGCGACGGGCGTGACTTCCAGTGGACGCCGGAAGTCGAGAAGAAGCTGCACGAAGGCGTGGGCGAAATCCTCGAGCTGGACGACGAGGCCAAGCAGAACTGCGAGCTGATTCACTTCGAGATGGACGAAGGCGATGCGGACGCCAAGCGACGCATGCACTATCTGGTCGTCTATCACCCCGGGAAGATGAAGCTGCTGCGGCAGATGAAGGATCGTCGCCGTGATCTCCTAGTCTTCACACCCGCACTGGAAGCGACGCTGGTGTACGACCCGGCAGCGAACAAGGTGCATGTGCTCTCGGACAAGCGCGGCACGGCGCAACGCCTCGCGGATCGCTTCGTCGCCGTCGGCTTCGACAAACCGCTCTCGAAGCAGCCCGTCGGGGCCATCAGCTACGAGCTGGGTATGTTCAAGAGCTCGGTCAACCTGCGCACCGCAACCGCCAAGGGTGCGGTGATCCTGGACGCATGGATTTCGTCGATCACCGTGACCCTCGGGCATACACGGCACAGCGTCACTTTTGCGATGGCGAACAGCGACAGCGTCTGGAGCGTGTCCGACAGGCATTTCGGCGACCACAACCCCTTGTCCAGCTGCCGTTCCGTGATCGAGGTGAAGCTCTCGTTCTCGATCCGTTTCGACGGCGAGCAGGATTCGCGCGCGCTGGACATCACGGTCGATCACCGGGGCTCGTGCAATCTGCTGAATCTGCCTGATCCACGCCTGCGCCAATGCGGTGAAGACATCCTGACTTCGCTGGGCGTGATGAAGCGAGTCGAACCGGCGAAGGTCGGTGCCGACCTTGCTCTGTTCCGAGCCGAGATGAAGTTGCTCGATCTTGCGGGCCACGAGGCGGATGGACACCTGCTGACAGCGCTTGGTCTGACCGCCACCGATCTGGTGAGCAAGGGTCTGCTCAAGCAGAAGGCTCCGGGCGACTACATCACCGTCCCCGTTGAGGATGCCGACGGCCAGCAGGGGTTCCGCCGACTGAAGGTCATGTTCAACAGCACCAGCACATCGGCAGTTGATGACGTCACCGGCGAACGCTTCGACCTGGCTGAAGGCGACCTTTGCCGATACGACATCAGCAAGGGCTACCTGCGTGAGCGTCTCGACGAGCTGCTCCGTCCCCAACTGGTCGACATGCCGTTGACCGTGGACGAAGAGGAGCCCTATGTGCTCGGCAACTACCGGTTGGGCGATCAGCGCATTCCGGTCGCGCTGGTGTCCCGGCTGTGGGAGCCCAAGCACGCAGACAAACTCGACACAAAGCTGCGGCAGTCGAATCTCGGCCTCACCATCGTGTTGTCGACGACGGCGGGCCAGCCGCGCCGCTACCTTGGGCCCGGCATCGTTGTCTCACTGGACGCGCTCGCCAAGGACGTCAACGGGAAGGTGTCGATTGATCTCGCGCCGGTCGATGCTGAGATTCGTCGTCGGCAATCCGAAGCGTCCGTGATCGACACGCCGCGTTTGATCAAGGACGACGCACGCAGCGGCACGCTGCACGGGCCGTGGCCCGATCCGTGGACGCTGACCAAGAAGGAGTGGCTCGATGTGGTCGAGGTGTTCGTCAATGGCTGGACATCCGGGCGGCGCAAGTGGTCAAAGGCTCAGATCGAGTCTGCGTCGGGCGTTTCATTTCGCACGATGGCCGAACTGTTCCGAGGCGCACCGGAATGGCAGACGTATTTCCGTGGCGCAGATGGCAATGCCAAACCCCGAGTTTGGGAACTGAACATCGGCACGCCCGACTATCTGGGCTCCTCGCAAGCCACTGGCGACCAGCCAGCGGAATCCGAAATGGCTTGAGGGACACGCCCTTGTAATTTCCGCGCGATTTCTGCGTGAAGGCTGCGAAATATCGCAAGCCTTGCGGCAAGAAAGTAGGAGCACCCCAACGAAAGGAGTGCTCCTCATGCAAAACGAAGTCCCTTCCATTCAATCCAGCCGGTATCCCAACCGGCCCAAACCGGACGGTGCCACGCGCATCGCCCTTGACGAAAACGAACTGGCCATCCGCTGGGGACTTTCCGTCAAGACCCTGCGCCGCTGGCGGCAGGAACAGCTCGGCCCGGTCTTCTGCAAGCTCGGTGCCCGCGTCACCTACCTGATCTCCGAGATCGAAGCCTTCGAGCGTCGCGTTTCGCGGCACTCGACCTTCACTCGCGTGTACCAGTGAGGAGGACGGCCATGAGCGATCTGACCATCTTCCCCGCCGATCTGGCGGCCATGAGCATCGCCCAGCTGGTGGCGCTGCCGATCAACGATTTCGTCGCTGCCGAGCGCAATGTCGACGAGGCCACTGCTTACCTCAAGCAGCTGCGCGTCAAGCTGGATGCTGCCAAGCTCCAGCGCTACGGCGAGCAGGCCCGTAGCGCGCTACGGGATTCCGGCCGCGACTTCGGCACCGCCCACGTCAGCGACGGTGCGCTGCACGTCAAGTACGAGCTCCCCAAAAAGGTGACCTGGAGCCAGACCATCCTCAAGGAGATGGCCGAGCGCATTGTCGCCTCGGGCGACAAGGTCGAGGACTACATCGACTTCAAGTTGTCGGTATCCGAGTCCCGCTACACCAATTGGCCCACCGCGCTGCAGGAGCAGTTCGCCGCCGCGCGCACCGTCGAGGAAGGCAAGCCGACCATCACCCTGACGCTCGATGGGGGTGCCGCATGAAAATGCTCCCCATTGTGTCCGCCGTCGAGCGGATGGCCGAGCGCAAGGGCGTGAAGTTGCTGATGCTGGGCAAGTCCGGCATCGGCAAGACCACGCGACTCAAAGACCTCGACCCTGCCACCACGCTGTTCCTCGACATCGAGGCCGGTGACTTGGCGGTGGCCGACTGGCCGGGTGACACCATCCGTCCGGACTCGTGGCCAGAGAGCCGCGACTTCTTCGTGTTCCTTGCGGGCCCGGACAAGTCGCTGCCGCCGGAGAGCGCCTTCTCGCAGGCGCACTACGACCACGTCATCGAGAAGTTTGGCGACCCGGCGCAACTCGACCGCTACCAAACCTTCTTCCTCGACTCGATCACCCAGCTGTCCCGCCAGTGCTTCGCGTGGTGCAAGACGCAGCCGGGTGCCGTCAGCGACCGCTCCGGTAAGCCCGACCTGCGCGCGGCCTATGGCCTGCTCGGCCAGGAAATGATCAGCGCATTGACCCACTTGCAGCACGCACGCGGCAAGAACGTGGTGTTCGTGGCGATCCTCGACGAACGCCTCGATGACTACAACCGCAAGGTGTTCGTCCCGCAGATCGAAGGCAGCAAAACCAGCCTGGAGCTGCCCGGCATCGTGGATGAGGTCGTGACGCTGGCCGAGATCAAGGCCGAGGACGGCAGTACCTACCGCGCCTTCGTCACCCACACCGTCAACCCCTACGGCTTTCCGGCCAAAGACCGCAGCGGTCGTCTCGACCTGCTGGAGCCGCCGCATCTCGGCGCGCTCATCGCCAAGTGCGCGGGCGCATCCGCCGCGCCCACCGCCTCGACCGCCCCCGCACAAACCGAATCTCAGGAGTAATCGCCATGAACAGCCAATCCACCAGCAGCAACTGGAACGACTTCAACGACGCCGAATCGCAGCAGTCCGGCTTTGATCTGATCCCCAAGGGCACTGTTGTTCCGGTGCGCATGACCCTCAAGCCAGGCGGGTATGACGATCCGTCGCAGGGCTGGGGCGGCGGCTACGCCACTGAGTCCTTCGAAACAGGCTCGGTCTACCTCGCCGCCGAATTCGTGGTCACCGCTGGCGACCACGCCAAACGCAAGATGTGGTCGAACATTGGCCTGCACTCCAAGAAGGGCCCGACCTGGGGTCAGATGGGGCGCAGCTTCATCCGCGCCGCGCTCAACAGCGCTCGCAACGTCCACCCACAGGACAACAGCCCGCAGGCTGCGGCAGCGCGCCGCATCCAAGGCTTCCACGAACTGGATGGCCTTGAGTTCCTCGCCCGCGTCGACATCGAGAAGGACGGCAAGGGCCAGGACCGCAACGTGGTCAAAGTGGCGGTCGAGCCCGATCACCCCGACTACGCCAAGTTGATGGGCGTGCCGACCAAGGCTTCAGGCGGCGGCACTTCCGGCGCACCGACGCAGGCAGCACCCGCTTACCAGGCCCCGGCTCAGCAACGCGCACCCGTGACGGGCAAACCGTCGTGGGCGCAGTGAGGGAGGTCGCCATGAATGCATCCATCCTCACTGCCAGCCACTACGGCGTTGTGCGATTCGGCGACCTGCAATGCGAGGCCGTCGTCCTGAATGGCGGCGAGCGCGGCTATGTCCGTCGCCAGCTCATGAAGTTGCTGGGTTTTGCCGAGCGCCAAAGGGGTGACCGTTTTGCCGGTTTTCTGCGGGAAATCGCGCCTAACTCATTGTCATCATTGAATAAACAAGAGGCGACAATTCTGCTGCCGTCGGGCCAAAAGGCTCAGTTCTTCCCCGCCGGCATCATTGCCGACGTCGCATCGGCGGTCGTCAACGCCGCCATCGACGGCACGCTGCACAAAGCACGGCGGGGCATCGTCCCCAACTGCATGAAGATCATGCGGGCGCTGGCTACCACCGGCGAGGTCGCGCTGATCGACGAGGCCACTGGCTACCAGCACCACCGCGCACCGGATGCGCTGCAGGAGCTGATCTCCAAGTTGCTGCGCCAGTCCTGCGCATCGTGGGAGCGCCGTTTCCACCCGGACTACTACCGCGCCATCTATCGGTTGTTCGGCTGGAAGTACCAGGGCCACGACCAGAACCCTCCGCACGTCGTCGGCCAGATCACACTGCGCTGGGTCTACGGGCCGGTGCTGCCAGAAGACTTGCTGGGCGAGATCCGCAATCGCAAGGGCATCTCGCAGAAGCACCACCAGTGGCTGTCCGATCAGGGACTCGCGCATTTGGAATCGCAGATTCACGCGGTCACGGCGATTGCGCGCAGTTCGATGAGCTATCCCGACTTCAAGCGCCGCTGCGAGGCCGCCTTTGCTGGCGCTGCCCTGCAGTTGGGCCTGCTGCTCGATGAACTCGAGGAGGGGGCGTGAAATGCTGGGTCTGCAAACGACAGGCTCGGGGCTACGGCCACACCGACAACCGCCACGGTGTGGGCGATCCCCGGCGTTACCCCATCGACTGGGTGTTCTGTTCGCGTCGCTGCCAGGAGGCGTTTCACGCGCTGTACGGCAACTGGCAACGGGCCAAGGAAGGTCGCATCGACAAGATGGAGGTCGCCATGATCGATCCGTCTGATGTCGAACTGGCCGCAATGCGCCATTGCCTCAAAGCCTTCGGTGAGGCAGCGGGCGAGATCGGTTTCACCAAGCCGCTGGGCTACTACTCAGAAACCGAGGCCCTGCGGGTGATCGATGCCATCGTCACCTGCTGGTCGGACGCGATGGTCGCGCACCACGAGGCTACCAAGTACCCGCCGGTGCGGGGGATGACCCCTGCACCCGATCCGCTGGCACCCGACGTCGCCAATCCGTTCGCGGATCTGGAGGACGACCTGCCCTGGGAAGAGCCGAAGGGGAAGAAGCCATGATGGACTTCAACTCCACTTCAAGCATCTCGGGTCAGATCACTGCGCTGGTCGACGCGGGGATGCACAGGGCTCGCGCCCAGCAGTCCGAGCGCCAGTACCTCGGGGCCTCGCGTCTCGGCGTGGCCTGCGAGCGCGCGCTGCAGTTCGAGTACGCCAAGGCGCCTATCGACTACGGACGGGATATTCCGGGCCGGATGCTGCGCATCTTCGAGCGTGGCCACGTCATGGAGGACTGCATGGTCACGTGGCTTCGGGACGCAGGTTTTGACCTGCGCACCCGAAAGGCCGACGGCGAGCAGTTCGGATTCTCGGTGGCCGATGGTCGCCTGCAGGGCCACGTCGACGGCGTCATTGTAGGGGGTCCGGAGGGCTTCGCTTACCCCGCGCTCTGGGAATGCAAGTGCCTTGGCAACAAGTCCTGGAGCGACCTTGAGAAAAAGGGCTTGGCCATCTCCAAGCCCATCTACGCCGCGCAAGTGGCGATCTACCAAGCCTATCTCGAACTGCACGAGCACCCGGCGATCTTCACGGCGCTCAACGCCGACACGATGGAGATCTACACCGAGCTCGTGCCATTTGACGCGGCGCTTGCCCAGCGCATGTCGGATCGGGCGGTGAAGGTCATCACGGCGACCGAGGCAGGCGAACTGCTACCACGCGCCTTCCACGACTCGACCCACTTCGAATGCCGGATGTGCGCTTGGCAAGACCGCTGCTGGAGGACGACATGAGCAACGACACGCAATTCATCGGATGTGTCGAACCAATGATCGACGCCAAGCAGGCCGCTGCCGCACTACGCCTGCCGTACTACTGGTTCGCCGACCCGCAGATGCGCAGCAAGTACAAGATTCCCCACTACCTGATGGGCGGTCTGGTGCGCTATCGGCCATCCGAACTGTCTGCGTGGGCAGCCCGCAGCACCGCCGCGCAAGGGCGCACCGGTAACGCCGATGGTGAGGAGGCCGAATGACTCTCGACTTCAACGACGTCGCGCCACTGCCCGACCCCAACCGCCGCACCCTCAGCGATGCCGAACGCGAAGAACTGCGTGCTGAACTGCTCGCGCGTCTTGAATCCGTTCTGATCACCTTGTTTCCTGAGGGCAAGAAGCGCCGGGGCAAGTTCCTGATCGGCGACGTGCTGGGCAGTCCCGGCGACAGCCTCGAGGTGGTGCTCGATGGCGAGAAGGCCGGACTGTGGACGGATCGAGCCACTGGCGATGGCGGCGACATCTATGCACTGATCGCCGCGCACCTTGGTATCGACGTGCTGAACGACTTTCCGCGCGTGCTCGACGCCGCAGCCGATCTGCTCGGACGCTCGCGTTCCGCACCAGTACGCAAGGCCAGCAAGAAGGACGTGCCGGTCGACGAACTCGGCCCCGCCACCGCGAAGTGGGACTATCTCGACGCCCAAGGCCATCTCATCGCCGTTGTCTACCGCTATGACCCGCCCGGGCAGAAGAAGCAGTTCCGGCCCTGGGATGCCAAGCGGCGCAAGATGGCACCGCCCGACCCGCGTCCGCTCTACAACCAGCCAGGGATGACCAGTGCCGCGCAGGTGGTGCTGGTCGAGGGCGAGAAATGCGCGCAGGCCCTGATCGACGCGGGCATCGTGGCCACCACGGCAATGCACGGGGCGAACGCTCCGGTCGATAAAACCGACTGGTCACCGCTGTCCGGCAAGGCTGTGCTGATCTGGCCCGACCGCGACAAACCGGGCTGGGAGTACGCCACGCAGGCGGCACAGGCGATCTTGTCGGCGGGAGCCAAATCCTGCCGCGTCCTCTATCCGCCCGAAGAAGCCGCCGAGGGCTGGGACGTGGCGGACGCCATCGCCGAGGGCTTCGATGTCGCCACCTTCCTCACCCACGGCCCACGTTTGCAGATGCACGACGTGGCCGATGACGTTGATCCGGTCGTCAGCAGCGACGAATCCGTCTGGGGTACGGAGGACGCGCTGGCGCTGTCCTTCACGCGCCGCTACCACCGCGACTGGCGCTACGTGGCTGGCTGGGGAAAGTGGCTGGTGTGGGACGGGCAACGCTGGCGCACCGAGGATACGCTGGCGGCCACGGACTTGATCCGTAGCGTCTGCCGCCAGACGGCTGTGCGCGCCGACAACCCCAAGGTTGCTGCCAAATTGGCCAGCGCAGGAACGGTCGGCGGTGTGGAACGCCTGGCGCGCGCTGACCGCAGGCACGCGGCCACCACCGACGAATGGGATGCAGATCCGTGGCTGCTCAACACGCCAGGCGGTGTGGTCGATCTCAAGACAGGCCGGATGCGCCCGCACGAGCGCGCCGACCGGATGACCAAGATCACCACAGCCACGCCCAGCGGCGACTGCCCGACCTGGAGGCAGTTCATCGACGAGGTCACTGGTGGCGACAAGGAGCTGCAGTCCTACCTGCAACGGATGGTCGGTTACGCGCTGACCGGGTCGACGCAAGAGCACGCGCTGTTTTTCCTGTACGGCACAGGCGCTAACGGCAAGTCGGTGTTCGTCAACACGCTGGCCACCATCCTGGGTGATTACGCGACCAACGCGCCGATGGACACGTTCATGGAAACGCGCACCGACCGGCACCCGACCGATATGGCGGCACTGCGCGGCGCGCGCTTCGTGGCGGCCATCGAAACTGAACAGGGAAAACGTTGGGCCGAGTCCAAGCTCAAGAACCTCACCGGTGGCGACAAGATCTCAGCGCGCTTCATGCGCCAGGACTTCTTCGAGTTCTTCCCGCAGTTCAAGTTGTTCGTGGCGGGCAACCACAAGCCCGCCATTCGCAATATCGACGAGGCGATGAAACGCAGGCTGCACCTGATCCCTTTCACGATCACCGTGCCGCCCGAGCGCCGCGACAAGAACCTGCAACAGAAGCTCCAGGCCGAACGTGACGGCATCCTCGCGTGGGCCGTGCAGGGCTGTCTCGACTGGCAGCGCCACGGACGACTCTCTCCACCGCAGCGCGTGGTGGACGCCACCGAGGAGTATTTCGAAGCCGAGGACGCCCTGGGCCGCTGGCTCGATGAGCGCTGCGTGCGCGAGGCCAACGCTAAGTCGCTGACCGCCGAGTTGTTCAACGACTGGAAACAGTGGGCGGAAGCCGCTGGCGAGTTTGTCGGCGCACAACGCCGCTTTTCCGATCTGCTCATCACGCGCGGGTTGGACAAATGGCGCAACGGAATGGGCGTGCGCGGGTTTCAGGGCATTGGCCTCAAGCACCCACCGACCCCTGCCTACACCCCTTACGCGGACGACTGACCCCATGAAAACCACGCGGTCTGACGCAGCTGACGCAGTTTGTCGTAACTCCTACGCGTGCGCGTGTGCGCGCGCCTCATGGGGAGTTTCGTCACGAAGTGTCAGCTGCGTCAGATCTGCACCGGATAAGGACTGACACCATGACCACGAGCATCCTCGCCCTCGATCTGGGCACCACCACCGGCTGGGCACTGCGCGGCAGCGACGGCCATATCACGAGCGGCTCCGAGAGCTTCCGGCCGCAGCGCTTCGAAGGCGGCGGAATGCGCTTCCTGCGCTTCAAACGCTGGCTCACCGAACTGAAGGCCGTCACCAGCGGCATCGACTACCTGCACTTCGAGGAGGTACGTCGCCACGTCTCGACCGATGCTGCCCACGCCTACGGCGGTTTCCTTGCCACGCTCACCGCCTGGTGCGAACACCACCAGATCCCGTACCAAGGCGTGCCCGTCGGCACAATCAAGAAGCACGCCACGGGCAAGGGCAACGCTGGCAAGGACGATGTGATCGCTTCTGTCACCGCGCGCGGGCACGCGCCTGTCGACGACAACGAGGCCGATGCCCTGGCGCTGCTGCACTGGGCGATCCAGCATCACGACGACGTCCAGGAGGTGTGACGTGAAAGTTCCCACACCCCAGTACCGCTGCCCCCTCGGGCGGCTGCAACCCCAGGCCACCGATCTGGACGCCATCAAGGAACGTGGCTGGCGTGATCAGCACATCCTGGTGGTCAACGCATCCGATGAACGTCTGGACTTCATCGAGCGAGAGATCGTGCGCCGCATTGGCGAACGTTTGTACGGAGGGGCTCGTCATGGCTGAATGGACGATTGAGGATGTGGCGGCCCGCTTCGAGGAGGCCGCCAGCACCGGACGACGCCTGCCCCCTGTGCGTGTGCAGGGCTACTTCAACACGTGGCCTGTCATCGTGCGCAAGGAGTGGGAGACGTTCGCAGCCGACGAGCACGTCTATCGACCGTTCCCACCGACACCCGACGCCATCGACCGGATGCTGGAGACTATGAAGTGGGTGCAGTGGTTGGAGATCGAGCAGCGCCACCTTGTGTGGATGCGCGCCAAGCGCTACGGCTGGCGAGACATCACGATCCGCTTTGCCTGCGACCGCACGACGGCGTGGCGTCGCTGGCAGCGGGCGCTGGAAATCGTGGCCGAGAAGCTCAACAGCGAAGGCATCCGTGCGCCTTCCAAAATCGTAGGCCAAGCAGGGTAATGCTTGCCGCGTTTGTCCTTCGTTTCCTGCGTTTGTCCCTTTTGACGCTGGCCGAGGCTGCAACAAATCACCCCGGTCAGGCGTAGTATTTCAGCTATCTTCTGGACAGCGGTGACGGTTGAGGAAGTGGCCCAAGGCAAAAGGGGTCCTTCCTGGCCAAAACCCAATGCGGGGGGCGACAGCGCGACGCTTTTTTAGCGTCAGGGTGCGAACCAAGGTTCGCACGGTTCGCAGTTCGCACCCCGTCAGTTCGCACCAACCACACCAACCCGCCCACGGTTTTCCGTCGGCGGGTTTTCCATTTCTGGGACGCCAATTTTGAACACACTCAACGTCGAGTACCGCAAGGTCGAGGCGCTGATTCCCTACGCCCGCAATCCGCGCACGCATACCGAGGCTCAGGTGGCCAAGATCGCCGCCAGCATCGTCGAGTACGGCTGGACGAACCCGGTACTGGTGGACGGCGACAACGGGATCATCGCGGGTCATGGTCGTCTGGCCGCCGCGCGCAAGCTGGGTCTGGATCAGGTGCCGATCATCGAACTGGCCCATCTGTCGCCGACGCAGAAGCGCGCCTACGTCATCTCCGATAACCGGCTGGCGCTCGACGCGGGTTGGAATGAGGAACTGCTGGCGTTGGAGCTGGCCGAGTTGTCCGAGGCTGGGTACGACCTTGCTCTGACGGGATTCGAGGATGCCGAGATCGATGCATTGCTCGCAGACGGCGTGGTTTCCGATGACGCAGACCAGGGGCAGGATGCAGACGACACGGACACTACTGATGACGTGCCCGATGCGCCGGTCGTCCCGGTGTCGCGCATCGGCGATGTCTGGGCCATTGGTCAGCACCGCCTGATCTGCGGCGATGCTACTGATTCGTCCGTCGTCGCCACGCTGATGCAAGGCGACGCGGCACGGCTCTGCTTCACCTCACCGCCTTACGGCAACCAGCGCGACTACACCTCCGGCGGCGTCAAGGATTGGGATGGCCTGATGCGCGGCGTGTTCGGCCTTGTGCCGATGGCCGACGACGGCCAGGTACTGGTCAACCTCGGGCTGATCCATCGCGACAACGAAGTCATCGCGTATTGGGATGGCTGGCTCGACTGGATGCGCACCCAAGGCTGGCGGCGCTTCGCGTGGTACGTCTGGGATCAGGGGCCGGGGATGCCCGGCGACTGGCAAGGGCGACTGGCTCCGAGCTTCGAGTTTGTTTTTCACTTCAACCGCGCCAGCCTCAAACCCAACAAGATCGTGCCCTGCAAGCACGCGGGGCTGGAATCGCATCTGCGCGCCGATGGCTCGTCCACGGCGATGCGTGGCAAGGACGGTGAAGTCGGCGGCTGGACACACAAGGGCCAGCCGACGCAGGACACACGGATTCCAGACTCGGTGATCCGCGTGATGCGCCACAAGGGCAAGATCGGTCAGGACATCGACCACCCCGCCGTGTTCCCGGTAGCGCTGCCGGAGTTCGTGATCGAGGCCTATACGGACACGGGCGACCTCGTGTTCGAACCTTTCGGCGGCAGCGGTACGACGATGCTGGCCGCGCAGCGCACTGGTCGCGTCTGCCGCACAGTCGAGATCGCACCGGAGTACGTGGACGTCGCCATCAAACGCTTCCAGCAGAACCACCCCGGTGTGCCTGTCACTTTGCTGGCCACGGGTCAGTCCTTCGACGACGTGGCCGACGACCGTCTGGTCACCACGGAGGCTGCGCAATGAACGCCTCGTGGTTTGCCGACAAGATCGAGCAATGGCCGACAGCCAAACTGCTGCCCTATGCTCGCAACGCCCGCACCCACTCGGATGATCAGGTGGCGCAGATTGCAGCATCGATTGCCGAGTTTGGATTCACCAATCCGATCCTGGCCGGTAGCGACGGCATCATCGTCGCCGGACACGGGCGGCTCGCCGCCGCTCAGAAACTCGGGTTGGATGTGGTGCCGGTGGTCGTGCTCGACCATCTGAGCGCCACGCAGCGCCGGGCGCTGGTGATCGCGGACAACCGCATCGCCGAGAACGCGGGCTGGGACGACGCCATGCTGCGCATCGAGATTGCAACCCTGCAGGACGATGACTTCGACGTGTCGCTCACCGGCTTCGATGTCGATGCGCTGGCCGAACTGATGGCGGGCGATGAGCCGGACAACGATGGCCAGAGCGACGAGGATGCGGTGCCGGAGGTTGGTGAGACGCCGATCTCCCGCCCGGGTGATGTCTGGATCATGGGGTCGCACCGCCTACTGTGCGGCGACTCGACCGTGGCCGAGAGCTACGACGTTTTGCTGCAGGGCTCGCCGGTGGACATGGTGTTCACCGATCCGCCGTACAACGTGAACTACGCCAACAGCGCCAAGGACAAGATGCGCGGCAAGGATCGCGCGATCCTCAACGACAACCTGGGCGACGGGTTCTACGACTTCCTGCTGGCGGCATTGACGCCCACCGTGGCGCATTGCCGGGGCGGTATCTACGTGGCGATGTCTTCCAGCGAACTGGATGTGCTGCAGGCCGCCTTCCGCGCAGCCGGTGGCAAGTGGTCGACCTTCATCATCTGGGCCAAGAACACCTTCACGCTGGGCCGCGCCGACTACCAGCGCCAGTACGAGCCGATCCTGTACGGTTGGCCCGAGGGCGCGCAACGCCACTGGTGTGGCGACCGCGATCAGGGCGATGTGTGGGCTATCAAGAAGCCGCAGAAGAACGATCTACATCCGACGATGAAGCCGGTGGAGCTGGTCGAGCGAGCCATCCGCAATTCGAGCCGCCCGGGTAACGTGGTGCTCGATCCGTTCGGTGGTTCTGGCACAACGTTGATTGCGGCCGAAAAGTCGGGGCGCGTCGCGCGGCTGATCGAACTCGATCCAAAGTACGTGGATGTGATCGTGCGCCGGTGGGAGGACTTCACCGGCCAGACGGCTGTCCGCGAGGCAGCAGACCAGGAATTGTGCGCCAGTTGAATGGCTGGCCGGGCTGCTTGGCCTCTTCTTCCTCGGCGATGCGCCGTAGGATTTGCAGGGTGGTGAGATCGCGCGGCAGTGCCATGCACATGACGCGCACAGCCTGCTCGATGGAGATGTCTGGACGCCGGTTGGCAATCAGCCAACGCAGTGCCTGCTCCCGTTCGGTGGCGAGCGCTTTCATCAGGCAGCCATCTCTTCGCAGATTTCGCAGTGGATCACAAAGCCTGTCAGGTAAGGCAGGCCGCGCGGGGTGCCGTACTGCTTACTGGTCTGGCGGCCAATCGTCCAGCCCATCCAACGTTGGGTGGCGGCGTTGATCGCATCCTGCAAGGCTTGGCCTTGGTACAAGCCGTTCTGGACGTCGTCGGCAAAGTGGCGTCCGTGGCGACTGTCGAGGAAGGTCCGCACCGATTCGAGGGGCTGGTGGGTGGCGTCCGAAATGGCGTTCATGGCCAGGGGCCATGCGGCGCTGGCGTGTTCGTTCATCGTGCCCCAAAAACCCCAGGCTTCGTTCTGGGTGGTGGGGATCTGGTTGGTGGTCATGATGTCTTCTCCGGGTTGATCGTTGCGACACCTGTAGTAACGCGCTGTTCGATTGAGAAGCCAAGCTGTTCCTGGCTTCTTTCTCGATCAATTTTGCTTACCCGAGACGGGCTACGTAGCGGGCGTAATCACCGCCCTCGGGATTGACGTAGAGGTAAGGACGTCCGGGAGCAGTGACCTCGACGCAGAGGTAGCCGTCGCCAGTGCCGCCACCCTTGCCACGCAGCCAGTCGCGTGAAACCAGCAGGCTGAGCCCAAAGGCGTCGAATTCGGCAGGGGTGAGCTCCTTGGTCTCGGTGACGTAGACCTTGTGCTGGTCGCTCCCGCCCAGTTCGCCGAGGTCGGCAGGTTTGCGTGCAAACGGCAGGCGGATGCTCAACTCTTCGACCTGGAGGCTTTGGCCTGCGAACTGCAGAGTGCGTGGGGTGCGTTCGATGGTGATGGTCATGGTGCTCATGGCGGTTTTCCTGGTATGGCGTCGTCAATCACGACATCTGTATGAACGCGCTGGTGGGGAGAGAAGCCAAGCTATTCATGGCTCCTCTCGCCATCTTTTCAGGTGATGCGGTACACCCGCTCACCGCCCTGCGGTTTGTCCGACACGATGGTCAGGCCAAGTTTTTTCTTGAAGGCTCCGGCGAAGGTGCCGCGCACCGTGTGCGCCTGCCAACCGGTGGCGGTGCAGATCTGGTCGATGGTTGCGCCCTCGGGGCGTTGCAGCATCCGGATCACTTCGGCCTGCTTGCTGTTCTCGCGGGTACGCGGCTTGACCCACGTGGCTTCGGCGGCGGTTACGGCCGCTTCCAGTTCGGGATCGCTCGCGGCCGCAGGCGCGCCTTCAGCGTTGGCGATGATCCGGTCGAGATTGGCTTCGAACTGACCGATGCCCTTCCTGTTCACGTCGGGACGCGAAATGCCCAGGGCGTCGTAGCCCTCCGCAGCGACAAGCCAGTCGGTGCCATCGGTGGTGATCAGTGCGCGGTTGAAAAGTCCGTCGAGCACCTTCTTGCGTGCGCCGCCTTTGATGTTGTCGGGGAACCAGTCGATCTTGCCGCTGGTGTGTTCAACCGCGTGGGCCAGGATCGCTTGCTGGGCAGGGGTCAGTTGAGTGGTGGTCATGTTTTGCTCCTTCGATGTGGTGGACGGTGATGTGATGAACGCGCTGTTCTCAAGTGAAGCCAAGCGCTTTCTGCTTGGCTTCTTCGCTTCGCAATCAGGTGTTGGCCTTGTCTGACGGGTTGGCATTGCGCCCCTGCTCGAGACCCGCGTTGAAGGCGGCTTCAAGCGCATCGCGTAGGCACCAGACCGCCACATCGTGGAAATCGAGGCTGTCCGAGCGGCGGGTTTCCAGGGTTTCGATGCCCAGCTTGTTTTGCGCGATCTGGGTCAGGAGTTGTTCGAGCTTGCTCATGTCCGTGTCCTTTCATGGTGTTGATGACGAACGTATGAACGCGCTGTTCCAGATGGAAGCCAAGCTCAATCCGCAGGAATGACGAACAAATGATTGAAGGTGCCCCGAAGGGGAAATATGGGTATTTCGATTCGTGCCTACGCACGCCACCGAGGGGTGTCCGATGCGGCGGTGCGCAAGGCCATCGCTGCGGGGCGCGTCACACCGGAGGCAGACGGAACGATTGATGCCGAGCGCGTCGACCGGGAATGGGCACGCAATTCCGATGCGCCGCGCAACGGAACGGCCACCCGCGCCGTCAAGGTCGCCGTCCAGGAATCCAGCGGGGCCACAGGAGACGGGCAAGCAGCCTCATTGGCAACATCCGCAGCAGGTGGCACGTCCTTGCTCCAAGCGCGGACGGTCAACGAAGTGGTCAAGGCGCAAACCAACAAGGTGCGTCTGGCCCGCCTCAAGGGCGAGCTGGTGGATCGGCCACAGGCCATCGCCCATGTTTTCAAGCTGGCGCGCTCCGAACGCGATGCGTGGCTGAACTGGCCCGCACGCATCTCGGCACAAATGGCAGCCAAGCTCGGCGTCGATCCCCACACGATGCACATCGCCTTGGAGGCGGCGGTGCGTGAGCACCTGCAGGAACTGGGCGAGATGCGCCCGAGGGTGGATTGATGGACATGGACTACGAAGGCGCTGCCGAGATTGAACGCGCGTGGCGCGAAGGACTGACTCCCGACCCGCTGCTCACCGTGTCCGAATGGTCAGATCGCCACCGGATGCTCTCCAGCAAAGCCTCTGCCGAACCGGGTCGCTGGCGCACCAGCCGCACGCCTTACCTGAAAGCAATCATGGATTGCCTGTCGCCGACCTCGCCGGTCGAGCGCGTGGTGTTCATGAAAGCGGCACAGCTTGGCGCGACCGAGATGGGATCAAACTGGATCGGCTATGTGATCCATCACGCACCCGGGCCAATGATGGCGGTGTGGCCGACAGTGGAGATGGCTAAGCGCAACTCCAAGCAGCGCATCGATCCGCTGATTGAGGAGTCGTCCGCACTGGCTGAACTGATTGCACCGGCGCGCAGCCGGGATTCCGGCAACACCATCCTGGCCAAGGAGTTCAGGGGTGGCGTGCTGGTGATGACCGGGGCCAACAGCGCGGTCGGACTGCGCTCGATGCCGGTGCGCTACCTGTTTCTCGACGAGGTCGACGGCTACCCGCTGGACGTCGAGGGTGAAGGCGACGCGATCTCGCTGGCCGAGGCGCGCACGCGCACCTTCGCGCGACGCAAGATTTTCATCGTCTCGACGCCGACGATCTCGGGCGCAAGCGCCATCGAGCGCGAGTACGAAGCCAGCGATCAGCGCCGGTACTTCGTGCCGTGCCCACATTGCTCGCATCGGCAGTGGCTGCGCTTCGAGCAGCTGCGTTGGGACAAGGGCCAACCGGAAACCGCCGCCTACATCTGCGAGTCGTGCGATACCGCGATTGCCGAGCACCACAAGACCTGGATGCTGGAGCACGGTGAGTGGCGGGCGATGATCACCGATGGCCAGGGAAAGACGGCGGGGTTTCACCTGTCGTCGCTGTACAGCCCGGTGGGCTGGCGTGCTTGGCGCGAGATTGCCGCTGCGTGGGAGAGCGCAGTCAGCAAGGAATCCGGCTCGGCGGCTGCCATCAAAACCTTCAAGAACACCGAATTGGGCGAGTCTTGGGTCGAGGAAGGCGAAGCACCGGACTGGCAACGGCTGGTCGAGCGCCGCGAGGATTACCGGATTGGCTCCGTGCCACCGGGCGGATTACTGCTGGTGGGCGCAGCCGACGTGCAGAAGGATCGCATCGAGGCGTCGGTCTGGGCCTTCGGGCGCGGCAAGGAATCCTGGTTGGTCGAGCACCGGGTGCTGATGGGCGACACCGCCCGCGACACGGTATGGAAACGCCTCGCTGAAATGGTGGCCGAGAACTGGACGCACGCCTCGGGCGCATCGATGCCGCTGGCGCGCTTTGCGCTGGACACCGGCTTTGCCACGCAGGAGGCCTATGCCTTTGTGCGGGCCTGCCGCGATCCACGCGTGATGGCGGTCAAGGGCGTGGCTCGTGGCGCGGCGCTGATCGGCACGCCAACCGCCATCGATGTCTCACAGGGCGGCAAGAAGCTGCGCCGGGGCATCAAGGTGTTCTCGGTCGCCGGTGGCATCGCCAAGCTGGAGTTCTACAACAACCTGCGCAAGAGCGCGGATGTCGGCGAGGACGGGCTGACCACGGTGTTTCCAGCCGGGTTCGTCCACCTGCCCAAGATCGACGCCGAGTTCATCCAGCAGCTCTGCGCCGAGCAGTTGATCACCCGCCGCGACCGCAACGGCTTTCCGGTGCGCGAGTGGCAAAAGATGCGCGAGCGCAATGAGGCGCTCGACTGTTACGTCTACGCCCGCGCGGCCGCTTCGGCGGCGGGACTGGATCGTTTCGAGGAACGCCACTGGCGGGAACTGGAGCGACAACTGGGGTTGGCAAGTCCGTCACCTCCAGAACAACCAATCGAATCAAGCAACGAGGCCACCCAACGCGGTGGCCTCGCTGTTTCTGGCACCACCCCACGTCGGCGCGTCATCAAGAGCCGCTGGCTGTCCTGACCTTCAAAGGAGATTTTTATGAGTCTTGCTACCCGTATCGAAAGCCTGGTCATTCGCGTCGCGCAGGAGTTCAACGACGTCCGCGCCAAGGCAGGCAACCTTGCCAACCTCACCACCACCGACAAGTCGAATCTGGTCGCGGCCATCAACGAACTGCAGGCTGCTGTGGTGTCCTCTGCGGTAATTGATGATGCGCAGATCGCAACGACCAGCACTTACTCGTCCAACAAGATCGTCTCGCTGCTTGATGCGCTCAAGACTGAAATCTTGGGCGGTGCCGATGCGGCCTACGACACGCTGGTGGAAATCCAACAACTGCTGCAGAACGGCACCAGTGGTCTGGACGCTTTGCTCGCCGCCGTCAACAACCGCGTGCGCTTCGATGCCGCACAGTCGCTGACGGTTGCCGAACAACTTCAGGCCCGCAGCAACATCGGCGCTGTCGCAGCCAGCGATGTCGGCAACACCGACACCGACTTCGTCGCGGTCTTTGTGGGTGCGCTGGTCTGATGAGCCTCGCATCGCGGATCAGTGTGCTGGCCAGCCGTGTCGGAATCGAGGTCAAGACCAAGATCGACGCTACCCATCCCGGCTTGGCCCGCGCGTGGGTGTGCTTCGGCTATGTCGGCTCGCAAATCGTCGTGCGCGCATCGCACAACGTGGCCAGCGTCACCCGATTGGGGTCAGGCCGCTACCGCGTGACCTTCGCCACTGCCATGCCGGACGCCAACTACTGCTGGACGGCGCTCGCCCGCAGCAGCACCAACACCGGCACGCAGCGCATCGCCATCGTGCGATCCACCACCGACCAGAAGACCGCCCAGTACGTCGACATCAGTTGTGCCACCACGTCCGCATCCTTCGACGACTCCTCCGAAATCAACCTCACGGTGTACCGCTGATGGCCTACACACAAGCACACCTTGATGCATTGGAAGCGGCTCTGGTCAAAGGCGAAAAGCGCGTGACCTTTGGTGACAAGACCGTCGAGTACCGCAGCGTCGATGAACTCAAGGCCGCCATCGCGGTGGTCAAGCGCGACATCTTTGAACAGGCCGCCGCCACCGGCCTATGGCCTGGTGCGCCGCGCCAGATCCGTGTCACCACGGGCAAGGGGTTCTGATGGCCTGGTATTCCAAAATCCGCAGCCTGTTCGGCCAATCTCCCATCCACGAAGCAGCAGGTCGCGGACGGCGATCCCTTGCGTGGATGCCGGGCAATCCCGGTGCCGTGGCGGCCATGCTCGCCACATCCAACGAGTTGCGCGTCAAATCCCGCGACCTTGTTCGCCGCAATGCGTGGGCCAATGCCGGTATCGAGGCCTTCGTCTCCAACGCGGTCGGCACCGGCATCAAGCCGCAGGCGATGGCCAAGGACGAAGCCTTTCGTGCTGACGTGCAAGCACTGTGGCGCGACTGGACGGAACAGGCTGACGCCACCGGGCAGACCGATTTCTACGGCTTGCAGGCGTTGGCTGCCCGCGCGATGTGCGAGGGCGGCGAATGTCTGATTCGGTTGCGTCCCCGTCGCCCCGAGGATGGTCTGGTCGTTCCCCTGCAATTGCAGTTGCTCGAGGCCGAACACCTGCCGCTGAATCTAAACACGGAACTGCCGTCCGGCAATGTCGTGCGCTCGGGCATCGAGTTCGATTCGATGGGGCGACGCGTGGCCTACCACCTGTACCGCTCGCACCCCGAGGATGGCCGACTGGCACCGATGTCCGGGCAAGGTGGCATGGACACCGTGCGCATCGACGCGCGGGAGATCATCCATCTGTACCGCGTCCTGCGCCCCGGACAGATTCGCGGCGAGCCGTGGTTGGCCCGTGCCTTGGTCAAGCTAAACGAGCTGGATCAGTACGACGATGCCGAACTGGTGCGCAAGAAAACCGCCGCGATGTTTGCAGGCTTCGTCACGCGACTCTCACCCGAGGACAACCTGCTCGGTGAGGGAATCCCGGATGACGCCGGTGTGGCGATGGCTGGTCTGGAACCCGGCACGATGCAAATCCTGGAGCCCGGCGAGGACGTGAAGTTCTCCGACCCCGCCGATGTCGGCGGCAGCTACGCCGAGTTTCTGCGTGCGCAATTTCGGGCCGTGGCTGCGGCCATCGGAATCACCTACGAGCAGCTGACAGGCGATCTCTCCGGGGTCAATTACTCGTCCATCCGGGCCGGGATGCTGGAGTTTCGCCGTCGCACCGAAGCCATCCAGCACGGTGTGCTGGTGCATCAGCTCTGCCGCCCCGTCTGGAATGCGTGGCTCGATCAGGCAGTGCTGGCCGGTGCGCTGACGGCACCGGGCTATGCCCGCCGCCGCCGCGAGTACGCCGCCTGCAAATGGATTCCGCAGGGTTGGCAATGGGTCGATCCGGAGAAGGAATTCAAGGCGATGTTGCTGGCGATCCGCGCCGGTCTGATGAGCCGTTCTGAAGCGATTTCGGCCTTCGGCTACGACGCCGAGGACGTCGACCGCGAAATCGCCGCCGACAACCAACGAGCCGATGACCTCGGCCTGATTTTCGACTCCGATCCGCGCCGCACTTCCAAGGATGGCGGCAGCGCTGAACCCAACTCGCAGGCCACCGACAGCAACGCTTCGTCCGCCTGAAGGAATCCCAATGACACTGCTACCGCATATGGCGGCGCGCATCTTTGGCGCGCCGCTGCTGATCCATCGGCCAAAACTCGAAGTCATCCTCGCCGTCCTGGGGCCACGCATCGGCTTGTCTGAGAACGGCACGCCGATTCCGTCACCCACCACGCGCCGCCCGCCAGTCGCAGGCGGCAGCATCGCCGTGTTGCCGATCTACGGCACCTTGGTGCGGCGAACCGTGGGGTTGGAGGCGGCATCCGGGCTGACCAGTTACCAGGACATCGCCGCACAGATCGATACCGCCATCGCCGATCCGGCAGTGGCCGCCATCGTGCTCGACATCGACAGCCCGGGCGGCGAGTCCGGTGGTGTGTTCGATCTGGCCGACCGCGTTCGCGCAGCGGCGCAGGTCAAGCCGGTCTGGGCGCTGGCCAATGACATGGCGTATTCGGCGGCTTACGCCATCGGTTCGGCCGCCAGCCGCTTCTTTGTCACCCGCACGGGTGGTGTCGGATCGATTGGCGTCATTGCCATGCACGCCGACCAATCGGTGCGTGATGCGCAGGATGGCGTCCGCTACACGACCGTCTTTGCCGGAGCGCGCAAGAACGATCTCAACCCGCACGAGCCGATCTCGGACGAGGCACACGCCTTTCTCAAAAGCGAGGTGGATCGGATTTACGGACTGTTCGTCGACACGGTCGCCAGCTACCGCAGCCTGAGCAGCGAAGCAGTGCGCGCAACCGAGGCGGGCGTGTTCTTTGGCAATGACGCTGTCGCGGCGGGCCTGGCCGATGCCGTCGGCAATTTCGACGATGTGCTGAACGAGCTCGTCGCATCACTTTCACCACCACCTGCGCTGTCGGCAGCGGCTGCGGCGCTGGGCAATCTTCACCAACCACGACTGGAGCATTTCATGAATGAACCCGGAACCACTGCTGACCCTGGGGTTGGCGCTGATCCTGATCGCGATCCTGTGTCGCCCGCGCCAATGACCATCGACGACGCGCAAGAAGTCGCCGAGCTTTGCGCTCTGGCGGGCTGCCCCGACCGCATTGCCGGTTTTCTGGCGGCACGCACTCCGGCCACCAAGGTGCGCAGCCAGCTGCTGGTCGCTCGCGCCAGCGGTCAGGAGATCAGCAGCCTGATCACTCCGAGCGCCGCCACGTCGGCAACGCAATCCCTCAACGACAACCCCTTGGTGCTGGCGGCTCGCGCCCGCGCCGGACAGGAGAAATGACATGCCCGCTATGACTGAAGGCCTCAATCTCGGCGACCTCTTGAAGTACGAAGCACCGAATCTCTACTCGCGTGATCAGGTCACGGTCGGCGCAGGCCAGAGCCTCCTGCTCGGTACGGTGGTCGGTCTTGTGACGGCCACCGCGAAGCTCAAGCAGATCGATCCGTCGGCCACCGACGGCAGCCAGTACGCCGCTGGTGTGCTGATGCAAGGCGTGGACGCCACCCTCATTGACCGCGATGACGGACTGATGCTGGCCCGCCACGCCATCGTCGCCGATCACGCGCTGGCGTGGCCCGCCGCCATCACCACCGCCGAGAAGCAAGCTGCCATCGCGCAGCTCAAGAGCCTCGGCATCCTCGTTCGCAAAGGAGTCTGACCATGAACAATGTTTTCGAGAATCCCGCTTTCTCGATGTCGGCGCTGACCGCTGCCATCAACATCCTGCCCAACAACTACGGGCTGATGGAGAGCATGGGGCTGTTTCCGCCCAAGCCGGTGCGCTTCCGTTCGGTGGCCGTAGAAGAAAAGAACGGCATCCTGACGCTGCTGCCAACGATGCCGGTCGGCTCTCCCGGTACGGTAGGTGTACGCGGCAAACGCAAGCTGCGCTCCTTTGCCATTCCGCACATTCCGCACGACGACGTGGTGCTGCCAGAGGAAGTGCAAGGCATCCGCGCCTTCGGTTCGGAAACCGAAGTGCAGACTGTTGCAGCGGTCATGGCCGAGCACCTGCAAACCATGCGCAACAAGCACGCCATCACGCTGGAGCATTTGCGTGTTGGTGCGCTCAAGGGCGTCATCCTCGATGCTGACGGATCGGATCTCTACAACCTGTTCGATCTGTTCGAAATTACACCGAAGGTCGTCAATTTCCAGCTCGGAAGCGCGGGCACCGATATCAAGAAGAAGTGTCTCGACCTCAAGCGCTACCTGGAGAAGAACCTCAAGGGCGAGCGGATGACAGGGGTTCACTGTCTGGTATCGCCAGAGTTCTTCGACGCGTTCACCAGCCACGAGAAGGTCATCGAGGCTTATCACCGCTGGCAGGACGGTCAGGTCTTGCGCACCGATATGCGCTCGGGCTTCCCGTTCGCAGGCATCACCTTCGAGGAGTACGCGGGCGAAGCCAGTGATGGCGACGACAACGTGCGTCGCTTCATCGAGGCAGGCGAAGGCCACGCCTTCCCACTGGGTACGGTGGACACCTTCGCCACCTACTTTGCGCCCGCCGATTTCAATGAAACGGCGAACACGCTGGGACAACCCTTGTACGCCAAGCAGGAGCCGCGCAAGTTCGACCGGGGCACCGATGTCCACACCCAATCCAACCCGCTGCCGATGTGCCATCGGCCTGCCGTGCTGGTGAAGGTTCTGGCGACCTGATGCTGGCCATCGAGTCGTTCTACGAAGCGGCGCGACGATCTGGACTGCTGACGGCGGTCACGGTGGGCACTGCCACCGTGTATTGCGCCTTCCGCGCCCCGGACGAAACCGTGCTCGATGGCTTTGCGCTGTCACGCGACTACCAGATCGACTACCCGGCGGTGTGGCTGACGCTCGCTGCGGGTGACACCGTCGAAATTGCGGGCAGCAGCTATCAGGTGCGCGACGTGCGTGCCATCGGCGACGGCACCGAGCGGCGCGCCTCACTCTCCCAACTCTAAGGACATCGCCATGAACTCCGTCCGCGAGCGCGTCTTGCGGGAGGTCGTCGCACGCCTGTCATCTGCGATTGCACCCGTTCCAGTGCTACGCATGCCAGCCGTGCCGGTCACCCGCGAGGCCAGTCCTGCGCTGCTGCTATTCGTCGATGGCGACAGCATCACCGCCCACGCCAACCACCTCGTCGACCGGCTGTTGATCGTCCGAGTCGCTGTGGTGGCGCGCGGTGCGGACGCCTTCGACGTTGCCGACCTCGCGCTGGTGGCGGCGCACGCAGCCTTGCTGGCCGACCCGAATCTGGGCGGTCTGGCCATCGCCGTGCGCGAGATCGACTGCGAGTGGGAGTTCGACGACGCCGACGCCGGGGCCGTCGCACTCCCAGCCCGCTACGAAATCCGCTACCGCACCCACGCCATTGATCTAACCCAAACAGGATGAACCCATGCACATCGAACTACTGAAACCCCACACCCATGCAGGCAAGCGCCTCGCCGTGGGTGATCGCCTTGATCTTCCCGATGCCAGTGGACGCTGGCTGATCGCGCAGGGCGTGGCCAAGGCTGCTACGGCGTCCGCCACACCCGCCACTGATGCCAAACCCACCCGCCGTGATGCCACGTCCGGCACCACCATCCAAGGAGACTGAACATGGCTTACTTTTCCGGACAAGGCCGCGTCTACATCGGCGCACGTGATGAACTCGGCAACCCGGCCGGACTGACCTTCGTCGGTAACGTGCCCGAGCTGAAGGTGTCGCTGTCGGTGGACACCATCGAGCACCAGGAAGCGCAGTCGGGCCAGCGCCTGACCGACCTGCAACTCATCAAGACCAAGAAGGGCGAGTTCGCCTGCACGCTGGAAGAACTGATCGCCACCAATCTGGCGCTCGCGCTCTACGGCACCACGACCACCATCACCCCTGGCACCGTCACTGGCGAGTTGCTGCCCAACCCGGTCACGCCGGGCAGTCTGTACCCGCTGGCCATGCAAAACGTGTCCGCCGTGCAGGTGCAGGACTCCGATGCCACGCCCCAGACGCTGCCTGCGAGCCAGTACAGCGTCAACGCCAAGCACGGCTCGCTGGTGGTGCTGGATGCCACGTCGGGTGGCCCGTACACCGAGCCGTTCACCGTCGATTACGCCTATGGCGCAGCGCAGAGCACGGCGATGTTCACTCAGCCGCTGCCCGAGCGCTGGATTCGCTTCGAGGGGCTCAACACCGCCGATGGCAACCGCGAGGTGGTGATCGACCTCTACCGCGTGGCCATCAACCCGGCCAAGGAACTGTCGATCATCACCGACGAACTGCTGAAGTTTGAGCTATCGGGCCAAGTGCTGGCGGATCTGACCAAGCCGGTCGGTGGTGATCTCGGTCAATTCGGCCGTCTGGTGCTGCTGTGATGGATGACTTCAAAACCTTCCCACCCGCACCGGTGGTCGTGACGCTGTCCGGTGTCGCGCTGGAACTGACGCCGATCCGGCTGGGCGAGTTGCCACGGCTGCTGGCCGTGGTGCGCCCGCTGGCCGAGGAGATCACCATCGATCCGGACTGGATGGCGCTGCTGGGGCGGCACGGTGATGCCGTGCTCGATCTGCTGGCGATCACTACCCGGCGTGAGCGCGCGTGGATCAACGACTTGTCGCTGGAGGACGCCGTTCTTCTGGCCGCTGCCGTGTTCGAGGTGAACGCGGATTTTTTCGTGGCGCACGTCGTTCCGGCGGTTCAGGGCGCGGCCGAGCGCCTCTCCCCGACGCTGCGCTCGCTGACGAACTCGGATGGGACTGTGCCGTCGCCCGCCTGATCCGCGCCGGTCACCGCCTGGGCGACGTGATGGCCTACACGCTCACGCAGGCGCAAGCCTTTCTGGATGCCGACGGACAGATCGAACGGCAGCAACTTGCCCAGCTGCTCGGCATTCATGCCGTGGCAGCCCAGGGCGAGAAGCGTGGCATCGAACAACTGCAACGCGATCTGCTCAAGGACTGATCCATGCGTCTCTCGCTCACCACCACCGGTCTGCTGGACCCCCGCCAGTTGGCGGCGTGGAGCGCCGAGCGGCGTCGCGCCATCCACACCGCCGTCGCCAAAGGCATGCAATCGGGTGGGCGCGAGGTACGTGATGCGGCGCGATCCGAGGTGCGCAGCGCCTTCACCGTCAAGCGCAATAGCTTCATCTCCTCGATGGGTGTGAAGGTGTTCGACAAGAAGCCCGAGCAACTGCCCGCCTTGCTGGTGGGCAGCAAGATTCCGTGGCTTGGCATGCACGAAAAAGGCGGCACGGTGAGCGGCAATCTGCTGATTCCGCTGCTGCCCGGTCGCATCGGCCCCAAACGCTTCAAGGCGGTCATCGATGGCCTGATGCGCTCGGGCAATGCCTTCTTTATCGAGAAGAACGGCCGCGTGCTGCTGATGGCCGAGAACATCAAAGAGAACGCCGGGCAACTGGGCCGCTTCAAGCGCGCCGAGCGTGGACGTACCGGGGCCAAGCAGATCAAGCGCGGCCAGGAAATTCCGATTGCCGTGCTGGTTAAGCGCGTCGATCTCAAGCGCCGACTCAATCTGGCCGGTGGCGTGCAACGCGCGCTGCCTGCCCTGGCTCGGGCGATTCAACAAGAACTGGACAAAGTCTGATGGCAAGCAATCGTGCCCAAATCCTGATCAGCGCTGTCGACCAGACCAAGACCGCATTCGACTCGATCAAGCGGGGCTTGGGCGGCCTCACTGACACCGCCAAGAGTGTCAACGGCGTGCTGGCCAACCTTGGCGTTGGCGTTTCGTTGGCGGGCATCGGCGCCATGATCAAGTCCAGCATCGACTCAGCCGATGCACTGGACGAGATGGCGCAGCGTACTGGCATCGCCGTCGAATCGCTGTCGCTGCTGGTGCCTGCCGCCGAGTTGTCGGCGGTTTCCACCGAAAAGTTCGAAGCCGCGCTCAAGAGGTTGGCCACCGGCATGCTGGAGGCCGCCACCGGCTCGGAAACGTCCGCGCAGAAGTTCGGTGCGCTGGGCGTGGCGGTCCAGAACCAGGATGGCACCTTGCGCGACAGCGAACAGGTACTGCTGGATCTGGCCGATCGCTTCAAGGCCATGCCGGATGGCGCGGAGAAGGCGGCGCTGGCGGTCGATATCTTCGGCAAGGCCGGTGCCGAAATGATCCCCTTCCTCAACCAAGGACGGGATGGCATCGGTGCGCTGAAGCAGGAAGCCGCTGAACTCGGGCTGCAGTTGTCTGCGGACACCGCCGCGCAGGCAGGCAACTTCAACGACGCGCTCGACAAGCTGAAACTGGCGACCCAGAGCATTGGCAACCAGATCATCGCGTCCTTGCTGCCCGCCCTGAACGACATGGCCGGTGGCATGGTCGAGTCAGCCAAGCAAGGCGGCACATTGCGCACGATTCTGGATGGCGTGGTGCTGGTGCTCAAGACCCTGGCGCTCGGTGTCGCCACGGTTGGCAAGGCCTTCGTCGCCTTGGGTGAAGCGATTGGTGGCGGTGTCGCTGCGGCGGTCGAAGCGCTCAAGGGCAACACCGACGGGGCCAAGGCCATCATTGCCGACCTCAAAGGCAGCCTGATCCAGCGGCTCGATGAGCTGGCGTCCTTCCGCGACAGCCTGTTCGACCCCAAACCCATCGAGGTCAAGGCACCCCGAATTCAGGCCGATCCGGAACTGTTGCAGCGGCTGACCAAACCCAAAGCGGGCAAGGCTGCGCAGGACTCCACTGGCGCGCAGACCACGCTGATGAAAGCGCAGCTGGACGCCGAGTTCGCGCTGCTCAAGGACGGACTGGCGCGGCAACAAACCGCGCTGGATGCAGCGCTTGAGGATCGTCTGATCTCGGTGCGCGACTACTACACGCAGAAAACGGCCATCGAGCAGCGCGAGGTCGACGCCGAGATCGCCCGCAAGCAGCAGGAGCTGGCCCGCAGTCAGCAGATCGCCACCAACGGCAAGTCGGAAAACGACCGCCTGCGTGCCAAGGCCGAAGTGGCCAAGGCGGAAGCGGACCTCATCACGCTCAATAACCGGCGCACGGACATTGAGCAGGCCAATGCGCGCAAGGCCGCGCAAGCCGAGCGTGAGCTGGCCGATGCCTTGGCGCAGGCGCGTGAGGAACTGGCACAGATCACAGGCACGGCTACAGATGCCGACCGGCAAGCTGCCATCGAGCGCAGTTACCGGGATCTGCGGGCACGTCTCGCTGCAGAAAGTGATGCCGACGGCGTGTCGCTCGTTGACCGACTGATCAACGTGAAGGCGGCGCAAGCGAACCTATCCGCACTGGAAACCCAATGGCGGCAGGTCACCGAGCGTCTGCGCAATGCGCAGGAGGCCCTTCAGACCCAGCAGCAGGCCGGGCTGCTAACCGAAGCACAGGCGCGCCAACAGATCGTGACCTTGCAGCAGCAATCGGCCACCGAGATGGAGCGCCTGCTGCCGACCATGCAACAGGCGGCGCAGGCCATCGGGCCGGATGCTGTGATCCGCGTGCAGGCGTGGCGCAATGAACTGGAGCGCACCCGGCTCACGGTCGATGAAATGACCCCGCTGTGGAACCGCATCGGCGAGAGTTTTGGAGGCGCGCTCAACGGGATGATCACCGGCGCGCAGACCTGGCGCAGCGCGATGGCCAGCCTGTTCCAGCAGGTGGCCGACGCCTTCCTGCAGCAGATCGTGATTCAGCCTTTCCAGCAATGGATCGCCATGCAGGCGCGGATGCTGGCGCTCAAGCTCGGTTTCATCCAGCAGGAGCAAACCGTCGATGCGGCGGCCAGCGCGGCCAAAGTCGCGCAAAAGACCACCGAAACCACCGCCGTGGTGTCGATGGATGCCGCCAAGGCCGGTGCTGGTGCCGCAGCGTCGCAAGCCTCCGTGCCCATCGTTGGCCCGGGGCTGGCCATTGCCGCAATGGTGGCGATGGTGGCCGCTGTAATGGCGCTGCTGGGCGGTATCAAGAAATTCGCGGGTGGTGGCTTGGTCTCCGGCCCGGGTAGTGCCACCTCGGACTCGATCCCGGCGCGCCTGTCCGCAGGTGAATACGTGGTGCGGGCGGCCGCCGTGCGCCAGGTCGGCGTGGCCTTCCTCGACTCGCTCAACGGTTTGTCCGTCGGCCCGCGTTTTAAAGGCGGCGAGCTGGCCTTTGCTGCCGGTGGTCTGGTGCCGGAGGTCAAAGTGCCACCCGCACAGCCCCAGATGAATCAAGCGGTGCGCATCGTCAACGCCATCGATCCCGGCGTGACCCACGACCACCTGCAGTCGCCTGCCGGAGAGCGGGTCATCGTCAACATCATCGGGCGCAACGCGCGGGCCATCCGCTCGGCGCTCCAAAGCTGAATTTTGAGGGGAAAGTCCACATGGCACTTTTGTTCATCGATGGTTTCGACCACTACGACCCGCAGGCTGTGGACAGCTTTGGCGACCCGTGGCTGGCGCGAGGCAAGGCGGCGTATCTGTCGCCGCAGGCCACCCGCATCAATGGCCGTCGCCCGTCCTCCTATGCCCTGCGTTTGCCGGAAGGCTCGGGCGGTGGCTACGTCAAGAACCTCGACGCCACCAAGACCAGCCTGATCGTGGGGGCGTCCATTCGCGTGGTGCCGTACCAGAACACCTACACCGAGCCCTTGCTGCTGGGCGTGCGCGATGCCAACGCGCAGGTCGCCCACCTCGTCAAAATCGGCGAGGACGGGCGGCTCAAGCTCTACCGCTGGCAATACGGCTACGACCAGTTGATCTCGACCTCGGTCGCCAGCGCCCCGGCGCGCGGCTGGCACTACATCGAGCTGCAGGTCACGCAAGGCACCAGCAACGGCGTGCTGTCGGTGCGCATCAACGGCATCCTGGCCATTCAGATGACCGCGCAGAACACCCTCCAGGGTGGTGGCCAACTGGTCACCGCATTCGTGGGTGCGGTTCCGGGCCAGTCGTGCCCGCTGACCATCGACGTCGATGACTTCTACATCGCCGACACCACCGGCACGATCAACAACACCTTCCTGGGCGATGTGCGTGTCGATGCTTTGCAGGCACAGGCCGATGGCAGCCTGAACCAGTGGACAGCCAGTCCGGTTGGTACTGCCGCATGGGAAGCCGTGAGCGACGAGGACGAGGACACGGCGATCAGCGCGTCCAGTGCAGGACTGCGCCAGTCCTTTGATGTCGAGCCGCTGCCGGCGATGGCCACGCCCGCCATCTACGGCGTGCAACTCACGATGCTGGCGCGCAAGACCGATGGGGGTCTGGGCAAGGTCAAAGGCTTCGTGGTCAGTGGCGCGCAAACCGCCACCAGCGCCGACATCATCCTGCAGGAGCAACTGGCGTGGCAGAGCACGCTTTTCGAACGCAACCCGAACGGCAACGTGCAATGGACGGAGGCCGCCTTCAATGCCGCTGAGTTCGGCGTGGAGTCGGCATGACGGATCGCGTCATCGCTCGAAACCTCGCGGAGGTCTCCAGCAGGCCGACGCCCGGAAGTGAACTGCCGGAATTTCAGGGCGAAGTGCTGTCGCGTGCATCGTTCGGAGCCCGTGCGGCTACCTTCACGCCCGAAACCGCCATTGCACCGGTTCCGCCCAACTTGGCTGCGACTTGGCTTGCTGAGTCTCTGGCGCACCCGTGGCCGCCCATCGATGCCCCGGTATTCCTCGTCGAGGTGCTGCGCCGGGACACCGCATCCAGCGCCATCGTCGCCACTGGCATGGACGCCTTCGGGGATCAACCCTGGCCGGATGCGCAACGCGGTGTGTTTGCCTTCCGCCACGACTGGACCGAGCCCTTGGTCGAACGGCTGGAGTGGCAGACCAGCGTCACACGGCTGGCCAGCGGCAACGAATCCCGGCAAGCACGCCGCCGCGTTCCTCGGCGCTGGCTCACCTACAAGGTGGGCAATGCCCGCCCGACCGACGCACTGGTCGCCGACTGGCTGGCCGATCATCAGGGCCAAACCGCATGGTGGCCGCTATCACAGTACGCCGTCCACCTCGTCGAAAACGCTGAGGAGGGCGCGCTGACCCTGGCGGTATCGGAGGCCGCCTGGCGGCGCTTTGCCCCTCCGGCTGCTGCGCTGCGCTTGACCTACGACGGCGTGCAAGGCTGGGAGGGCAGCGAACGCTGGGCTTTGATCATTGCGCCCGAGGGCTGGCAAGTTGCCCAACTCAGCGACGTGGAAGCCGATCTGCTATGGCTGGCCGATCCGCTGGCCCGCAAAGCGGCGGCTGGTAGCGCCGTGCTGCCGCTGGTGTGGGGCAAGGCCATTGATCCGGCCGATCTCACCCAATGGGTGCCGGGGATGGTCGGCGGCAGCGTCACCGCGAGCGTCACGCCCGAACAAACGCCGGACATGGATGTCCTTGATGACCCGTGGCTGGACGAGATCCCGGTCTGGCCCGATGGCAACTGGCGCGACGATCCCACGGCCAGCGCGCAGGCGACGATCACGCGCCAGGATTTCTCACCCGCAGATCCGTGGGTGCGGCGTGACGATCCGTGGGCGACGACGACTTACCAGCGCCGCTATCTGGCCAGCTCGCTTGATGAAGTCGACATCTGGCGGGCGCGGCTGTGGCGCACTCAAGGCCGTCTGGAAGCCTTCTGGCTGCCCGATGGCTTGGCCCCGATCCTGTGGGTGAGCGTCGAAGCTGATCCCGATGACGGTTTCCTGCGCGTCGATGGCCAAGACCTCTCGGCATTCTGGCATCGCCCCGCCGCCTGTTTGATCGTGCATCCGGACGGCTATCGGCAGTACGCCCTGACCGCTACCTGCCATCTGGATCAGGGCGGTGTGCTGGTGCTGCGCTCGGGCCTCGACGACTGGGTGCCCGCAGGCAGCCGGATTGTTCGCCTTGCGCGCTGCCGCCTCGACCACGACGCCATCGACGTGTACTGGCACAGCCCGCAGTTGGCGGAGATCACCCTGACCGCGCGCCAGTTGCCCGAGCCACGCGGCAACGGCCGAGAAACGTATGGAGAGTACGCCGTATGAGCCAGCAAGCGCTGATGGAAGTCGAGCTCTACGCCTTCGCCAGCAGCAGCGCGAATTTCTACCTGACCCCGCACGAATTCGACGTCGATCTCGACGGCACGCTGTACACCAGCCTGTCCATCGAGCGCAACGAACTGGCGCTGGGGGCCGAAGCGGCCAAGTCAGCGCTGGATCTCAAGCTGCCACCCGACTGTGAACTTGTGCGCCACCTGCTGGCCACGTCGCTCACCGGCGACACCACCTCAGTCACCTTGCGCATCGGGCGGCGCGATACCTGGGGCGATTACTGGTGGTTGTCGGGCACCCGCTGGATGGGCCGGGTGCTGGGTGTGGAAATCGACGCCGATGCCGCCCGCATCCGCTGCGAATCGGCACAGGTCAGTTTGAAGCGCATCGGCCTGCGCAGGCTCTACAGCCGCAACTGTTCCCACGTTCTGTACTCCAGTGCCTGTGGGGCGTCGCCCATTTCCGAGAGTGCCTTCGTCTATGAAGCTTATGGCCGCAGTGTCGATCTCGATGGCGGTGTACCGGGTGGCGTCAGCGGTAGCTTGGCCGGTGGCTGGCTGCAAACGCCGGATGGAGCACGCCACATGATCATCCGCGACTACGGCAGTGGCGTCGAGCTGCTCTATCCAGCGGCCATTGAGCCGGGCACGCAAGTGTTGTTGACGGTCGGCTGCGATCACAGCACGCAAACGTGCGCCTCGCGCTTCGGCAACCTCGACAACTACGGCGGCTTTCCCGCCATCCCGAGCAAAAACCCGTTTTCGACGGGCGTGTTCTGACCCTTCCGGAGAATTTCCATGTGGTACCTCGTCGTCATCGTGGTGGCGGCGCTGGTTTCGGTCGCGCTCGCACCAAAACCGCCCGAGCCCAAACCCGCATCGCTGTCCGACGTCGATGCACCCACAGCAGAAGAAGGCCGACCGATTCCAGTCGTGTTCGGCACCGTGCTGCTGCGCGGGGCCAACGTCGTCTGGTACGGCGATCTGGAAGCCGAACCGATCCGCAAAAAAGGAGGCAAGAAATGAGCACGGATGTAACCGTCACCATCGACGATGTGCGCGCCGTTGGCCTGTGCGTGAACGGCACGCGGGTCTGGTTCGCGCGCCACGACCTGGACTTCCGCGCGTTTCTGCGTGACGGCTGCGCTGCCGACACCTTGCTGGACACCGGCGACGCGATGGCCTTGCGGGTGGTCGAGCACGCCCGTGCGCACACCCGGCAGGAGCAGCACTGATGGGTGGCAGCAGCAAAAAGCAAACCGTCGGCTACCGCTACCGGATGGGACTGCACCTGGTGCTGTGCCAAGGGCCTGTGGATGCCGTGCAGGAAATCCAGATGGGCGACCGTACCGCGTGGGGCGATGCCGACCGGGGGCCGCTGTCCAGCGGGCACGGCCTGACCACCCTCGGTATCCACAAGCCCACGCTGTTTGGCGGTGACGAGCGTGAAGGTGGTGTGGTCGGCAACATCGATGTGCTGCCCGGAGGCCCCGGCCAGGGGCGCAACGACTACCTGATGAGCCGCCTTGGACCAGCCATTCCAGCCTTCCGGGGCGTGCTGTCACTGGTGGCGCGCAAGATTCTGTTTGCGGCCAACAACCCTTACATCAAGCCGTGGGCCGTGCGCGTGCGTCGTTTCACGGCGGGCTGGCACGGTTATCCGTGGATGGAGTGGAACGCTGAAGTCCGCGCCTGGGATGACAGCCAAGGCCGCGAGATCAGTGTCGGCATGAACCCGGCTCACATCCTGGTGCAATGCCTGACCGACCCGCACTGGGGCATGGGCTACCCGCAGGACAGCATCGGCTGGAGCTTCTGGAATGCGGCGTGGGCCCTGTCGGATGAGGGCTTCGGCCTGAATCTGATCTGGACGCGCCAGCAGCCCATCGAGAGCTTCATCAGTCAGGTCATCGACCACATCGGCGGCATTCTCTACACCGATCCGGAGCAAGGCACCTTCGAGCTGAAGCTGCTGCGCGACGACTACTGGGTCAATGACCTGCCGCAACTGGGGCCGGACGAGATCGTGCGGCTGGAGCGTTTCGAGCGCGCGCAGTGGGGTGAGCTGCCCAACGAGCTGACCGTGGTCTACGCCGACTGGCAAACCGGCGGCGACACCACCGTCACTGTGGAAAACCTTGCCGCAATTCAGTTGCAAGGCGGCGTAATCAACCAGCGCCGTGACTACCCGGGCGTCAACTACGGGCCGCTGGCCGCGCGTCTGGCGCTGCGGGATCTGCGCGCCCTGGGTTCGCCCCTGGCACGGATGAGCCTGACCGTGGCACGCGACACGCTGGAACGCGCACCGCTGCCCGGTGACGTATTCCTGCTCAACTGGCCGCGTTTGGGTATCGACCAGATGATGGTGCGCGTGACCGGCATCGATACCGGCACCTTGGGCGCGGCCGAGTGGCGCATCGAAGCGATGGAGGATGTGTTCGGGCTGGACAACGCCGTGCTGGCACCGACGCCGCCCATCATCGACGAGCCAACCCTGGAGCCGTTGCCACCTGCATTGGTGCTGGCGATGGAAATTCCGTACTGGGAACTGGCGCGCAGCTTGTCGCGTGCCGAACTGGATTACCTGACCGACACCGATGCAGCGGTGGGTGCATTGGCCGCTGTGGGCGGTGCGGGCCAGCTCAACTGGCAGCTCGCCACCGGTGCCTCGGCAGGCGAGATCGGCAGCGTTGCCAGCGAGGACTACGCGCCACTGCTCACGCTTGATGCGGGCTTGCCAGCCAGCGAGGCCGATGCCATGAGCGTGCCGGTGACCGCCGTCAGCCAGCCGGAAAGGCTGACCGTGGGCGACTACGCCTATCTGGTCGATGCCAGCGGGGAGATCTGTGAAGCCGTCGCCGTCCTGGGCTTCAATACCGCTGCGCCCACGGTTGACCTTGCACGCGGCGTGCTCGACACCACACCGCAATCGCACCGGGTCGGAACCCGCCTCATTGGCGTGGGCGAGTGGCTGGCATCGGAAGGCGCGGAGCGCGCCCCGGGTGAATCGGTGTTCGTGGGAGCCATCCCGCGCACCTCAACCGATCAAGGCGAAGCGGAACTGGCCAGCAATGGCCAGCCGATGGTACTGACCGGGCGACAGGCCTTGCCGTATCCACCGGGGCGCATCCGCCTCAATGGCCAGACCGAGCCTGCCGTGGTCGCCGGTGACCTCAGCATCGCGTGGGCCCATCGCGACCGCACCCAGCAGACCGCCTACCTCGTGCAGCAGGGCGAAGCCGACATCGGGCCAGAACCGGGGGTGAGCTACACGGTGCGCATCCGAGATCGCAACGACGCGCTGGTGCATACGGCGTCCGGCATCACCGGAGCGAATTTCGTGTGGGATGTGGCGACGGCTGCGGCTGATGCCGGTGCGCTGGGCGACCGCATCACGTTGGAGCTCAACGCCGTGCGTGACGGGCTGGAAAGCTGGCAACCGCAGGTGCGCGCTGCGGATCGTGCGGGATACGGCCTGCGCTGGGGTCAGTATTGGGGAGGTGTTTGATGGAGCCGCGCATCGATGTTCATCTGCTCACCTTGAACGAACCTGCCGAATGGCGCGAGACCTGCATCGCCAGTCTCGAAGGCGCACCGATCCAGTTGCACATGCTGCCGGGCATCCCGGGCCGCATCGGCGAAGCGCGCGCTGCCGGTTACGCGCAGGGCAATTTGCCGCTGGTGTCCTTCGTCGATCCCGACGATCTGTACGAAGCCAGTGCCTTCACGCAACTGGCCGATGCGCTGGATGCCTGCCCGCAGGCCGTGATGGCGTACACCGACGAAGCGTTGACCGACGAAAACGGCCGCGACATCGCGGTGCGGCGTCTGGCCTACAGCCGCTGGCAGCACGCCAACAGCGCCAGCCATGTGCATGGCTTGATCGTGATGCGCCGGTCTGCCGTGGAAGTCGCGCTTGCGGAAACCACCGACCTCAACAACTTCGCCGACTGGCTGCTGACCCTGCTCGTGGCCAAGCGTGGCGGCGTGCTGTACCTGCCCATCGTTGGGCGTCATTGGCGACAGCACCCGCAGCAAAGCCATCGCATCGGCGACCCCGGCGCTGTCCGACGCATACGTCAGACCATCGGCCAAGCATCGAATCCTTGGAGATAAACCATGTCATCAACCGATCCGAACCTTGGACTCAACTACGGCTGGACGCTCGGCGAGAGCGGCTGGGACACCGGCATGGACGCCAACCTCAAACGCCTCGGCGTAGTGGTCGGCCTGTCCGTGAAAGACCGCGACCTGACCACGCCACCGACCAGCCCCGCCAATGGCGACCGCTACATCGTCCCCACCGCTGCCACCGGCGTGTGGGCAGGCAAGACCAACCAGATCGCCGTGCGCATCGATGGCACGTGGGAGTTCCATCCGCCCAAGGTGGGCTGGCTTTGCTACATCGAAGACGAGGCCAAGCTCTCAGCCTACAAGTCCACCGGCTGGAGCGCAGGCATCGCCATCTGATTTCCCATCTTCGTACCCACCAGAAACCCGCCCACGAGGCGGGTTTCGCATTTCTGGAGACTGCTATGACCGAACCCGAACAACAGCCTGCGCTCGTCGAGAACATGCTCCTGCTGCGACGCGAGGACTTCGACGAACTACTCGACCGCGCCGCAGAACGCGGAGCCGAGCGTGTGCTGGCGCACCTTGGCCTCGAAAACGGCCACGCAGCCCGCGACATCCGTGAACTGCGCGACCTGCTGGAAGCGTGGCGCGATGCCCGCCGCACGGCGTGGCAGACCACCATCAAGGTCGTGACCACCGGCATCCTGGCCGCGCTGCTGGTGGGGGCCGCCATCAAGTTGAAGCTGATGGGAGGCGTGCAATGACCGCCAAGCCGAAGATCTGCCTTCTGGACGACTGGCGGCGCGTGCTGCGACGGGCCTGGAGCATTCGCTTCTCGCTGCTGGCCGCTGCCTTCACGGCAGCGGAAGTGGTGGTGCCGCTGTTCGGGGACGTACTGCCGCGCGGCGCGTTTATGCTGCTGGCCTTTGCCGCCAGCATCGGCGCGACCGTCGCGCGCATCGTGGCGCAGCCGGAGATGCACCGATGACCCGGCCACCATCACCAGCGATGCGCAGGACGGTGGCCGGACTGACGCTGTCCGCCGCCGCCCTGGTCGGTATCGTGCTGCACGAGGGCTACACCGACCGCGCAGTGATCCCCGTCAAGGGCGATGTGCCAACCATCGGCTTCGGCACCACCACCGGGGTGAAGCTGGGCGACACCACCACGCCGCCGAAGGCGCTGGCCCGCGCGCTCACCGATGTGCAGCAGTTCGAGGGGGCGCTCAAGCAATGCGTGACCGTGCCCCTGGCGCAGCACGAGTATGACGCGCTGGTGAGCTTCTCCTACAACGTCGGCAGCCGGGCGTTCTGCCAGTCCACGCTGGTCAGGAAACTCAATGCCGGTGACTACGCCGGGGCGTGCTCCGAACTGCGGCGCTGGCGCTTCTTCCAGGGCAAGGACTGCGCGCTGCCTGCCAACGCACGGCTGTGCGGCGGGCTGGCTACACGGCGTGAATCCGAATACCAGCAGTGCATCGGGGAGGCGTCGTGAGCGTGATTCCCTGGCCGTACCGGCTGCTGGCCCTCGCGGCGCTCGGCGCAGCCCTGATCGGATCTGGCTGGATCAAGGGCGCGAGTCAAGTTCAAGCGCAGTGGGATGCCGCCGTCCAGCAACAAACCCTGCAGGCCGCAGTCGCCCGCGAGCGGCAGGCGCAAACCACCGTCAAGGTCGTCACCGAGTACGTCGACCGCGTCCGCGTCGTCCGCGAGAAGGGCGACACCATCATCAAGGAGGTTCCCGTCTATGTGCCCGTTCAAGCCGATGCTGCTTGCACTATCAACCGTGGCTTTGTGCGCCTGCACGACGCTGCCGCCGCCGGTGAACTGCCCGAGCCCGCCCGAGATGCTGATGCGGCGGCCGCAGGCATTGCGCTCTCTGCCATCGCCGGAACCCTTGCCGCCAACTACCAGACCTGCCACGAAAACGCCGAGCAACTGAGGGCGTTGCAGACGTGGATCGTCGAAATGACACCGAACGTCAGGTAAGGATCGAGTGCCAGCTACCAGCCCGGTGGTGGATCGCAGCTACCGTGGACTGCACGTCCAACCTCGGGGCCGGGCGGCTGCAGACGTCGACGCTGCGACGGCGGATTAATCAGCGGGACTGGGTCGCAGCCGCGTCAGAGCTACGCCGATGGGTCTATGGCGGCAGAAGAGTGCAGCCTGGTCTAGTCACGCGTAGGAAAGCTGAGATCACACTAATGCTTTCATGCTAGTCGGGCAGGCCAGCTTGATTGACCATCTGACACGCTGCTTGTATAAAGAGTGATTGTCAAGCCCATCTGGGCTTTTTCTGTTCAAGCTCGGGATCCTATGGCCAAGAAAAAACCAAAATATGGCGACGCAACATTTTTGGAATATGCGCAAAAAATAGTCAACCACCCAAATTATGCCGGCATGCCTGACACGATTGGCGAGCGCGGCGAAATTCAGTGGGAAGCTCCATCAAATCGAAAATCCGGAAAATTCAAAGACACCCATCACAAACGGCGCGAGTGGTGGAGGCTAAAAGCACTTTCCATCGGAATTGATCCGAATACCGATAGCACGTGGATTAGCAAAACAGCAAAAGCAATTCACCCTTTCGGGGTAAAGCCCTGTAAGACTTGCGGAAAAGAGCTTCAGATCGCGTACGCATATCCGAATGAGCACCTATTTGCCAGGATTCGCAAGCTGCCCTACATAGACGATACGTTTGAGCTATCTGAAGTGGAGCACGTCTGCGATCTTTTAGCGCGTCTAGATGAGCGCTTTGGGTCGAAATTGTACGATGATCTTCCAAAGCTCTTCGCAACAACATCTATTAACATCCCACCTCTGGCAAAGACGTTTGATGCTTGGGAGCAATTCTTACGGGAAACGTACATCCCACAAGAACCACGAATGCTCAGCCCTGGTGCGATGTCAAACCCTCCTGACCGGCTCGACGGATTTCACTCATTTAACCGCTGCTGTCGTTCTACAGCTGATACAGGCCGGTCCAAGGAAAATTTAAAGTCGTATGTAACTGATCGGCGGGTTTTTGAATATTGGGTAGATGGGGATTGGGTTGCCGCAGATCGCCTGATGGGCCAAGTGAGATCCAACCCAATTTTCGAGCAAGAAAATTGCTTTAATGCGGTGCAAGGCGGCGTTCATCCCAAGCCATGCCAAGCTGACCACATCGGTCCGATATCACTCGGATTCACGCATCGCCCACAATTTCAACTTCTGTGCAAAACCTGCAACAGCGGAAAAAACAATCGCATGTACGCCAGTGATGTGAGATTGCTGATTGGCGTCGAGGCGGCTGGAGAGAGTGTCATCTCGTGGTTTGCCAAAGAGATCTGGGATCGCCGAAAGAATTCTGTTGGCGATGCTGAAACCGCGCTGCGCCTCAGCAAACTGCTTCGGGACAACCGCCATACATATATGTCCCTCCTGAAAGCACTCTTGGATCGTGGCTATTACACATTCCTCGCTAGCCTTTTGCATCTGGAAGCAGCGGATTTCGACCCTGAATTCGTTGGATTAAGTGCTATCAATCACCTTACGCATTTCAATTCCATAACAAGAAATCCACGAACCACAAAGTACGCGACAGAACAGAAAGCTAGGCGGATTCGAATCGCATTCACATCTCTGATCGACTACCACAGAAAGGAGAATCGAAGCGCATTTGTTATATCAAACGATCGCTCCGAAGCGGAGTTCTCGGCAGGGTTTACGGATTTAGAGAGACTGAAATCCCTGACAAACGATCTCGATAAAAAAATTGCCGAAATCGTGGGTGAATCCAAGGTGTCCGAGGCGGATCTTCGGGCGTTGGCAAACTCACTTCCCGATATTCTTTCAGATAACAATGCCGCATTTGCAGCGGTTCGAGAACACTTCGCACGAGGCATGTATGAGGTTGGCAAGGAACTAGACAGCATGTGGGGTGCCGACCGTTATGTGCGGTCGGCTCCTGGCGAAGTTATCGAGTGACCTTCTCCAAATATTGCGCGGCTGAAATTTCGCCGCGCATTAGTGCCTGATATGGCGTGGTGGGCGCGTGGCGATAACCAAGGTCACCGCCATCCTGTCCGGGTTTTAGGGCGGGCAGGTCGTCTAGCGCTTCCTTTACCGACGGCGGTTGCGGCAAATCGCAAATCAAGTCTCTTGCAGACAGAGTCGAAATCATTGGCGGGGGAGACTCAGGAACTTTTCCAGTGTTATCGCCAACGATGATCACTCTGCTGCGCCGCTGTGGAATTGCATAGTTTTCGGAGTGCAGCTTCCACACGATAAGTCTCTTCGCGTGCTTTGACAATTCGTCTTTAACCATTTCGAAAACGCGCCCGCCCTCCATATTGAGTAGGCCTGTGACGTTTTCAAATACAAAGACATCGGGCTTAAGTGCTGCAAGCAGCCCGCAGTAATCTCTAAAGAGCCAGTTTCTCTCGTCCTCCATAGAGCGTTTGTTACCTGCGGTCGAAAATCCTTGACATGGCGGACCTCCAAGAACACAAAGAGGCAAATCTTTATTTCTGGCCCCCTTCGCCTCCGTCAGAATCTGCTTTTTAATGCTGTCATCTGTGACGTCCCCCACTACGATGTTCGAGTGAACATTCGTTCGATAAGTCTCGGCGAAACTTGCCTCTAATTCATTTCCGACAAGCGTTTCCCATCCTGCCCATCCAAATCCTAAGCCAAGTCCGCCAGCACCGGCAAAAAGGTCTACGGCTTGTCCGACGATGTTCAAATGCCGAGCGACCTGATATGCCAGCAAGGGAGGGACGGCATTTCCAATTTGCGTAGTGACCGAACCTTTGTTGCCTTTGAATATAAAGTTGTCAGGAAAGGATTGCAGTCGAGCGGCCTCTCGATGAGAAAGGGTTCTATGCTGCTCGTTGCTGTAATCGTAGTGGATATGGCACCCATTTCCTGGCCTGGTGAAGTAGGTGTTGATCGTGTACGAAGGCCTGTCCGGGTGCAATCGTCCATAGTATGTTGATCGGCTTCCTTCTCCTTTGGCGAAACTGATTCTGATGTTCTTTATTCGCTCGGAAGGAATGTCCTCAGGGATATCTTTCCAGTTCCCTCCGGGTGGAACGGAACGACAGATGCGCAAATCAAGCTCACTAAGTGTCGCGGCGTAATGATTTTCAATGCGTATCGTTTCATTTTTTGATTTCTGCTGGCGAACTGCCATTGTTCTTTTAATCTCCGAAACGTCATTGGGGGAGTGCCGTTCGAGCATTGTCAATAAGTCCAAATAGATGTCATCGGGCAACCCATACCAGCTCGCCACCTCAACATCTATCTGGGCGGAGTACGACTCGGAGGGTTCTCGTAGCTGTTTCTCAACCAGTTTTGATACTCGTTCTACATGCGTTCTGGATGATAAATCTGGCACCCTTATCCGTCGGATCGCACCTACTGATAAGTGATTTGTGCTGATTGATGCCCGCACTTGCGCTTCAAATATGACTGAGTTAAATACGCCAAGGACAGCAAGCAACGCTTCATAGGGCATTCTCTTTGGTATAAGGACATTGAGTGAGTTCCCTGTCACTACACCAGGAGGAATGATTGTCGCTATTACTCGACGAGCTGAGCTTTGTCTTGCAACGTCTCTCCAAACTAGGCGATGCAAATCTGAAGATGATGGAGGTGTGATCGTCCCTTTCAAAAATGCCGCTTCGCCACCGACCGCAGAGTAGCGAGTGATCTGCCTACCTTTGGCAAATCGATAACTACCTGTGTCCGATAGCTTGCTCGCAATCCCTGTTTCGTCTAGCTCTCGCCCCAATTTGAAAAGGATATCCGCTCCGGTTTCGTAGTCACCTAGCTTTGGCAGATCAGCGAGAAAAGGCATCGCTTTTGCGATTTCTGGCGAGCTACTAAACCCAATCGCATAGTGATTTTCTACTAGAGAAGAAATCGATATTTCCAAGATGGGTGGCTGCGCCTCCTGCTCTTTCTCAAAGTGCTGTATCACCTCGAGTGGCCTTTTATTTTTTTGACCTATGCCCCTGTGGCCAACAAAATATACTGCTGACTGGTCAACGCCTTCAAAAAGCCTTGCTTCTGCAGGATAGTGATGAACTGTATCTACGGTATTTTGTGAAAATAACCAAGAACGCAAAGGCGCAGAAATTTGATCACCGAGAATAGTGGCGGGCGCAACAATGGCAAAGTATCCTCCCGGCGCGATCAATCGCACAGAAGCTTCGATGCCGCAACGAGCCAAGTTGGCGCCCCAACCAGAAAACTTCCTAGTTGGCTTGGAGTATGGATAAGCCTTTTCGAGTCGAAATACTTTCTCTTTTAAGAGTGAAACGTATGCTTCTTTGTCTTCTTGCTCAAGCTCGGCTAGTTCTCTGCTATCGGGCTTAATCGTTTCCCAGGGTGGGTTTGTTACACAGATATCAAAGGACTGCTGATTTTTTAACGCATACTCGAATGAATCAATTGTTTGTGCGTCTACGCGTGCGACAGAGATATCAAGGGTTTCAATTCTCTGTGAGATTGCCTTTTGGGCGGTTTTGATCGCCGATTGGTCGCAATCCCAGGCAGCGATTTCAAGAGATTTCGACGGAATTTTTCCTTGTTCGTGCAGGGCGTCAATGAGCCAGCACAGCAGTCTTCCATCACCACAAAACGGGTCAATAATCTTTAGGCTTTCAGAAGCCTCAAGGCGCTTGGCGACATCAATCGCCATTGCCTTTCCAATTCTGGCATGCGTATAGAACCTGCCGGTTAATCGCTGCTCCAAGCTTTTTCCAACTTTGTATGTAGTTTCCACTCCTGAGGTGGCTTCAAGGAGCTGATTTAAATTCGAAGCAAACATATTCATGCCTAAGGTGTGTTCTTCGTCTGATCAGCCGACTTGACGTCGGAAGTCAAATCTAGAGGCATTTGTGCCGTGGTTTTCATGTAGTTTTGCGCTTCACGCAAGAACCAATCCTTCAGGGTCATACCTTCCCGTGCGAGGGTTGAGTAGAGCTGTCTTTTGACCTCGGGCTCAACCTCGATGACTATCCTGCCGCTGCTGCCGATGCTCATAGGGAACTCGTGACAATGTAATGTGATGGATGTTACATTACATCAGGGAGAGGCGAAAGCCAAGGCCAATCTTGGCTGTTGCTGGCGATGGAGCTTGGCAACCTACGCTTGGGAAGTGCATCGGTCAGCGCTTTCTGCCTACGAACGTCAATTGAGGATGCTATGGCCCGCTATTCAGAACACGACACAACCAAAATCTACCAAGCGGCTGATGCATTCCGGACCAACTGCCTCCTGAACGACGGCTCACTGCTGTTCGCCGACGCTTCCGTTTGGCGGCCTGACGTTCTGGATCGCATCCACAAGGCCTTCGTTGCAACTCCTGACGAAGGCGATCGCACGTTTATCGACAAGTTCCGAGATCAGGTTGGCAAGGCCGGGCAGGATGTGTCACGCCTTGCAGCAGAGATCTTGAGCGTGTACTTCCTGTTCCCCTCCAGTGTCGGAGGCGTACGCAAGCGACAGGTCGTGAGCGAGGTGCTCGGGTGGGGCGGTGACAGCCTGCCGGAGTCACACCCTGTGTCAGCAGCCTTCGCCAACGGGATCGGCAGTGGCGGCCAGGGCTACAACACCCGTCGTCCCTTCGAAATCGCCTTTCTGATCGAGCTCGCCATCGCATGGAAAAAGTTACCGCAGGACCGGCAGGCACAGGTGGCCGCCGATCCGTGGCTCTTTCAAGAGATTGTTGACAGCATAGAAGATGCCGAGTCGAAGCAGCTTCGGCACATGCTCCTCCACCTCCTGTTTCCCGAGCACTTCGAGCGCATAGCAAGTGGCAATCACAAGCGCAGAGTCATCAAGGCTTTCTCGGGACTGGTCACTGCCGAAGCAGAGGATGATGACCGGGCGATCTTGGCCATTCGCCAGGAGCTCGAAAAGCTGCTTCCCAACCAGGAGCTGGACTTTTACTGGTCGCCGCTTGTCGAGGCTTGGTACGACGACAGCGAGGGCGCATCTGAAGGTGCGCCGCTGGAGATCATCCAGCACAAGAAGCAGATCGTCCTCTACGGACCGCCGGGTACTGGCAAGACTTTTCGCGCCAAGAAGCTGGCTGAGCGTGTCATCCGATCTGCGGCACTGAGCCAAATGGGCCCGGCTCGCTACTTCCAGTCGCAATCTGCTATCGAATCCGCGATCCGCGACAACGTGCATCGACTGCAGCTGCACCCGGCCTACAGCTACGAGGACTTCATTCGCGCACTCCACATTTCGAATGGCGGTGGCACGGAATATCGATCTGGCTACCTTCCAAAGCTGATTGAGGACATCGAGCAGAAGCCACGCGCTGAACGTCTGCCGCACATCCTGATCCTGGATGAAATGAATCGGACGGACCTGAGTCGGATGCTCGGCGAGTGCTTTTCCTTGCTTGAGGATCGCAATCAGACGATTGAGCTTCCGGCACGCAATGGTGACGGGGCGGCAATGAAGCTGCGCATCCCCGACGATCTGTACGTGATCGGCACCATGAACCTGATTGACCAGTCCATCGAGCAGATCGACTTCGCGCTGCGCCGCCGTTTCCTGTGGCTACTTTGCCCGTTTGACGCCGAGGCTCTGGTGGGTGCCGCCGAATCGAAGTGGAAGGATCTGGAATCGGGCTTGGAGTGGGATCGTATCGAACCGGACTTCCGCAAATTGGCGGCAGCTGCGGCGGCGTTGAACAAGCAGATCCACGACAGCCCGCTGCTTGGCTCGCAGTACGAGATCGGGCACACCTATCTGCTTGACGTGGTCGTGTTCCTGCGCAATTTCCTCGGTGCTCGACCTTCGCGTAAACAGAACTACCTTTGGAACAAGAAGGGTGAAGCGCTGGAGCCCGTTGTGCAGGTGTGGAACCTATCTCTTCGCCCACTATTGGAGCAGTACCTCGCTGGGCTGGACGCTAACGCACGCAATACCGAGCTCGACCGGCTATCCAAGGTCTTGCTCAAGCCGTCGGTGGCAGAGTGAAACTAGTTGCGCGTGACTGCTCGCCGCTTGTCCCGCCACCGACAGCGGCGGAGGCGAACTGGCTCCGTAAGCTTGCAACCAATGTCCAAGCCTCGAGCCTTGTCGTGCCCATTTCCGGCGAAAGGGACGAGGACGAACCAATCGTCTACTGCGCATGGGACGGCACTTGGTGGGCTGGCCGGTACGTTGGCTCAATTTCCTTCGAGGGGCACAGCCTGACCATCGAGCCACGTTTTGGCCTGGCCACGCTTCGGAATTGGCTTTTTGAAGCAACGTCGGTCGTGCTGACCGACGCGCCCGGGAAGCTCAGGGAGGACGAATCGTTTATTGCCCAACTCCTCGCGTCCGTTTGGGCCCATGGTTTCATCGAGGCGGCACGGCATGGGCTGCCTGCGCTTCGCCGTGAAGTGGCTACGAAAGGCGCGACTGTCAGGGGACGGCTTGATGTCCCTGCATCTCTGCGCTTGATCGCCGCTGGTGGTGGGCAGGTTGTTTCCATCCGTTCAGAGCGAACGCTAGATCACGCTGCATCTGACGCCATCGTCGCTGCCTACGAAGTGCTGCGGCGGTGGCTTGGGGTGCCGGGCGAAAAATGGCTTCCGAAGCGTGCCAAGGAACTCCTGCCCCATCTGATGGCTGTCACCGGGGCGCGACCACGCGTACCGACGAAGGCTGAACTGGATCGGATTCGATATACGCCGATGACCGCAGGCTTTGCGCCTATCGCTGAGTTGTCGCGGCAGATTGCAAACCGAAGGGGGCTTGCTGCTGATATTGATGCCAGTGGCGAAACGAAAGGTGTGCTGCTCGACGTTGCCGAGCTGTGGGAAATGTATGTGCTCAGTATTTTGCGGAAAGCTGCTGCACCGTTGACCGTGACTCACGGCACCCGAGATAAGTCTGCCACCAAGAAGCTGCTCCACAGCGAAGTCTCGGGCCGAGGTTTGGGCACATTGATACCCGACGCCATCCTGCTTTCAGGCTCCACCATCAGGGGCGTTGTTGACGCCAAATACAAGTCCCTTCATCCGTCTGCCAGCTCACCAAATGGGCCGCAGCGCGACGACCTGTACCAGATGGCCGCCTATCTGGGACGCTTTCAAGCTCCTGAAGGACTGTTGACCTGGGGACTCTTGGCATATCCCTTCGACCCATCCAAACCTGACACCCCCCATGCCGAGCAGAACAGCCCATGGCACCTTGATGGCGTAAAAAAAATCAGCTTCGCCACGCTGCCCCATGATCCCGTCGATGCAGTGGCCAAGTTGCGCTCCTTAGTCGCCCATGTCGCCACGCCTACCCCTTGGGTAGAACGAGCTTGAAGTTCCGGTTGTCATGGGTTTGCTCTATGCCCACGCGCATTTGGCCAAGTCGTCGAATCGAAGGACTCAGGAGCCATGCGTTACTATCTGGTTCTGAAAGCGGACGCGGGTTCAGTTCCGTGTTCCACCACCAATGACAAAACCCCGACCGCAAGGCCGGGGTTTTTTCTTGCTTTCGCGCCTTGGTCACCTGGGCGACGACGCGAACACGCATGCCCGCCATCGGAGCGCCTCTCGCTGCCGATAAACTGGGTGCATGAGCGAGATCGATTACGCGCGGTATGACCAGGTGCGCCCGTTGCGCTGGAGTGGCGAGGCGCTGGAGTTGCTGGATCAGCGGCAACTGCCGTTCGTGCAGGCGTACCTGCAGGCTGGCGACAGCGATGCAGTGGCGGCGGCCATTCGTGATCTGGTGGTGCGCGGGGCGCCGGCGATCGGCATCGCGGCGGCCTGGGGTGTGGTGCTGGCCACGCGCGGAATCAAGGCGCACGATGGTGACGAGGCCTTGGTCGCGCTTGCGCCGGCGATGGCGCGACTGGAGGCGGCGCGACCGACCGCGGTCAATCTGTCCTGGGCACTGGCGCGGATGCGCGCGGTGCTGGCGAAGGCAGGGGGTGACTGGCGCCAGCGGCTGGAGGCCGAGGCACGCGCGATTCAGGATGAGGACCTGGCCGCCAACCGCCACATGGGCTCGTCGGGGGCGGCCTTGATCGAGCCTGGCAGCGGCGTGCTGACGCATTGCAATACCGGCTCGCTGGCCACTGCCGGCTTCGGTACCGCGCTCGGGGTGATCCGTGCAGGCGTGGCCGAAGGCCGCATCGCGCGGGTGTTCGCCGGGGAAACCCGGCCGTGGAACCAGGGCGCGCGGTTGACGGTGTGGGAATTGCAGCGCGACGGCATCGAAGCGACATTGATCGCCGATGCCGCCGCGGCGCATCTGATGAAGAACGGGCAGGTGCAGTGGGTCATCGTCGGTGCCGACCGCATCTGCGCCAACGGCGATACCGCCAACAAGATCGGCACCTATGCGCTGGCCATCGCCGCGCGCCACCACGGCGTGCGCTTCATGGTGGTCGCACCGTCGTCCACCGTGGACATGGCCACGGCGAGCGGGGAGGGCATCGAAATCGAGGAGCGCGACGCGGCGGAGCTGCTCAGCCATCGCGGCACGCGCACGGTGGCCGAAGGTGTCAAGGCGTGGAATCCGGTGTTCGATGTCACTCCGCATGAGCTGATCGACGCGATCGTCACCGAACGCGGCGTGGTGCTGCACCCGGACGCCGATGCGATGCGTGCGCTGTTCCCTGTCGACCGAGCCGCCGACACTGTGGCGCCATAGCGCGTCGTGATGCGCAAGTAGTTGTTTTGACGCTGGTTTCCGGCTGTCTTTCAGTGCCCGGAAATGCTAGAATTGTTCGTCTTTCCGATGCGGCCTGAACGGGCGCGCAAGGCGCCTGCGTGGCGCCGCGCGCGGCCTGCGAAGAGGCCGTCCTTGCGAACCCGAATCACGGAAACCTGATGTCCCCAACGACCGATCCTGCCAGCGAAATCATCCCGGTCAACCTCGAAGACGAAATGCGCCGCAGCTACCTCGATTACGCGATGAGCGTGATCGTGGGGCGTGCGCTGCCGGATGTGCGAGATGGCCTGAAGCCGGTGCATCGCCGCGTGCTGTTCGCCATGAACGAGCTGGGCGCGCACAGCAACAAGCCGTACTACAAGTCCGCGCGCATCGTCGGTGACGTGATCGGCAAATACCATCCGCATGGCGATGTCTCGGTGTACGACACCCTGGTGCGCATGGCGCAGCCGTTCTCGCTGCGTTACATGCTGGTGGACGGGCAGGGCAACTTCGGTTCGGTCGACGGCGACCCGGCCGCGGCGATGCGCTACACCGAAGCGCGCATGTCGAAGATGGCGCACGAGTTGATGGCCGACATCGACAAGGAAACCGTCGACTTCCAGCCCAACTACGACGAGAAGGAAATGGAACCGAGGGTCATGCCGACCCGGTTCCCCAACCTGCTGGTCAACGGCTCGGCCGGCATCGCCGTGGGCATGGCCACCAACATCCCGCCGCACAACCTTGATGAGGTGGTGGATGCGCTGCTGGCGATGATCGAACAGCCGCAGATCGACATCGACGGCTTGATGGAACACATCCCCGGCCCGGACTTCCCCACCGGCGGCATCATCAATGGCGTCGGCGGCATCCACCTGGCCTATCGCACCGGCAAGGGCCGCGTGCGCATGCGCGCCAAGGCCGAGATCGAAGTGGCCGACAACGGCCGCGAGGCGATCGTGGTCAGCGAGATCCCGTATCAGGTCAACAAGGCCAAGCTGATCGAGAAGATCGCCGAGCTGGTCAAGGAAAAGAAGCTCGAGGGCATCAGCGAGCTGCGCGACGAGTCCGACAAGGACGGCATGCGCATCTACATCGAGATCAAGCGCGGCGATTCGGCCGAAGTGGTGCTCAACAACCTCTATCTGCAGACGCCGATGGAGTCGGTGTTCGGCATCAACATGGTGGCGCTGGTCGATGGCCGCCCGCAGCTGCTCAATCTCAAGCAGATCCTCGAAGCCTTCCTGCGCCACCGCCGCGAGGTGGTCACCCGACGCACCATCTTCGAGCTGCGCAAGGCGCGCAACCGCGCACACATCCTGGAAGGCCTGACCGTCGCGCTGGCCAACATCGACGAGATGATCGAGCTGATCAAGTCGTCGGCCAACCCCGAGGAAGCGCGGCTGAAGATGCTGGCGCGGCGCTGGCAGCCGGGCATGGTCGGCGCCTTGCTCGCCGCCGCCGGTGCCGAGGCCTCACGCCCCGAGGGGCTGCCCAAGGGCGTGGGCCTGATCGACGGCCAGTATCAGCTCACCGAAACCCAGGCTCAGCAGATCCTGGAGATGCGCCTGCACCGCCTGACCGGGCTGGAGCAGGAAAAGCTGACCGAGGAATACCGCGACCTGCTCGACGCGATCCGCGGCCTGATCGAGATCCTGCAGGATCCGGACGTGCTGATGCAGGTGATCCGCACCGAGCTGGAAAACCTCAAGGCCGAATACGGCGATGCGCGGCGCAGCGAAATCCGTGTCAGCGAGGAAGACCTCGACATCCTCGACCTGATCGCGCCCGAGGACGTGGTGGTCACGCTCTCGCACGCGGGCTATGCCAAGCGCCAGCCGGCCACCAGCTACCGTGCGCAGCGCCGCGGCGGCAAGGGGCGCAACGCGGCGGCGACCAAGGACGAGGATTTCATCGACAAGCTGTGGCTGGTCAATACCCATGACACGCTGTTGACCTTCACCAGCGCCGGTCGCGTGTTCTGGCTGCCGGTGCACCAGTTGCCGGACGCCGGCCCGCATGCCCGCGGCCGCCCGATCGTCAACTGGATTCAGCTGGAGGAAGGCGAAAAGGTGCAGGCCGTATTGCCGGTACGCGAATACGAGGAAGACAAGTTCGTGTTCTTCGCCACCCGCAACGGCACGGTGAAGAAGACGCCGCTGCCGGACTTCGCCTTCCGCTTGGCGCGCGGCAAGATCGCGATCAATCTGGACGAGGGCGATGCGCTGGTCAACGCCGAACTGACCGATGGCAGCCGCGACATCATGCTGTTCGCTTCCAATGGCAAGGCCGTGCGCTTCCACGAATCGGCGGTGCGCGCGATGGGCCGCACCGCGACCGGCGTGCGCGGCATGCGCCTGGCCGAAGGCGAGTGCGTGTGCAGCCTGATCGTGATCGATGGTGATGGCGACATCCTCACCGCCAGCGAAAACGGCTTCGGCAAGCGTACCGAAGTGGGCGAATTCGCCACCAAGGGCCGCGGCATCCAGGGCGTGATCGCGCTGCGCACCAGTGAGCGCAATGGCGCGCTGGTCGGCGCCATCCAGCTCACCGACCACCACGACGTGCTGCTGATTTCCGATGGCGGCACCTTGGTGCGCACCCCGGCCGCGGACATCGCCCAGGTCGGCCGCGCCGCGCAGGGCGTGACTCTGATGCGGGTCGCCGCCGGCGAGAAGCTGCAGGCCATCGAGCGTCTGGACGTGTCGCTGGAAGACGCTGCCGAGGACGCGGATGCCGACATGTCCGAAGCAGGCGGGGGCGCATCGCCGCCGGAAGCGAGCGCGCAAGCCGAGGCCTGATCCGCGGCGGGATGGCATAACGCGGTGATGATTCCGTTCTAGACTGGGGCATCGTCGAAGCGGATTCGTCCATGACCCTGCGCGTGCGGTTTGCCTCTTTCGTCCTGCTCCTGATGCTTGCCGCGTTGGCGGGTTGCGGAGGCAGGAACGGTGTGCCGGCGTTGTCGGGTGAGCCGATCAAGGCCGAGGGCGAGCGTGTGCAGGGCTTCACGCTGCTGCGCGCGTGGCCGGAAACCCGCCAGGGCCAGGTGGTGCTGTCGCTGGAGTTCAGCCAGCCACTGGCGCCCACGCAGGATTTCGACCAGCTGATCCGCTTCAAGGACAGGTTGACCAACGATGGCGGTTGGGTATTGGCCGATGATGGCGAGGGCCGCACCCTGCGCTACCAGTTCGTCGAGCCGGATACCGAATACACCTTGCTGCTGTCGGGCCGGCTGGCCGCGGCCGATGGCCGCCTGCTGGGCAAGGATCGCGAGGAAAACGTCTACAGCGGCGACATGCAGCCATCGGTCGGCTTCGCCTCGCAGGGCAGCGTGTTGCCGGCGCGCGACAGTCGCGGCCTGCCGGTGGTGGCGCTCAATGTCAGCGAGGTGGATGTCGAATTCTTCCGCATCGGCGAAAAGCAGTTGCCGGCGTTCTTCGCCAGCTATCGCCGACCAGGGAATCGCAGCGTGTGGAACCTCGGCAGTGATTACAGCGATTCGGGCATCGGCAAGTTCGGCGAGTCGGTCTATGCCAACCGCTTCCTGCTCGAGGGCAAGCGCAACCAGCGCGCGGTCAGCTACCTGCCGATCCATGACATCAAGGAACTGCGCGAGCCGGGCCTGTATTTCGCGGTGATGAAGCGCGCCGGCAGCTTCGGCGACGAGTTCCCCACCACCTTCTTCACCGTCAGCGACATCGGCCTGCATGCGCGCGCCTACCGCGAACGCATGTTCGTGCATACCGCTTCGCTGGCCGATGGCTCGGCAATCGGCGGCGTCGAACTGCGCGTGCTCGATGGCAAGGGCAATGCCGTGCTTGCCGCGCGTACCGACAGCCGCGGCAGTGCGCTGATGCCTTATGCATTGGATGCCGCGCACGTGCTGGTCGCTTCCAAGGGCGGCAACGTGTCCCTGCTGCCGTTCAACCAGCCGGCACTGGACCTGTCCGAATTCGATGTCGGCGGGCGCGGCCAGGGCGCGTTCGAGGTGTTCCCGTGGTCCGGGCGCGACCTGTACCGGCCCGGCGAGAGCGTGCGCATCTCCGCGCTGTTGCGCGATGCCGATGGCAAGCCGCTGGCAGCTGCGGGCGAAGGCGCACAGCCGCTGTTCGTGCGCTTCCTGCAGCCCGATGGCAAAACCTTCCTCGACACCCGCATGGACAGCGGCGCGCTCGGTTATCACGTCCTCGTGCGCGAGATTCCGGTGGATGCACCCACCGGCGAATGGTCGATCGAGTTCCGCCTCGATCCCGAGTCTAAGGATGCGGTGCAGGGCATGAAGCTGCACATCGAGGAGTTCCTGCCCGAGCGGATGAGGCTGGAGCTGGATACCGCGCGCGCGGACGCACGCTTCGGCGAGCCGCTGGCGCTGCGGGTGACCGGCCGCTATCTATATGGTGCGCCGGCGGCGGACAACCGCTTCAGTGCCAGCGTGCAGTACCGCGTCGAGCAGCATCCGTTGCCGAAGCTGAGCGGCTGGTACTTCGGCGATCCCACGCTCAAGCTGCCCGACACCGAGGAGGAAGTGATCGATGCGCGCCTGGATGCGGACGGGCGCTTGAGCCAGGACATCGCGCTGCCTGAAGGGCTCGAGGCCAGCAGCCCGGTCAGCGTCAATGTGCGCGGCAGTCTGTACGAAAGCGGCGGGCGCAGCGTCGATCGCCAGTTGCAGCGCGTGCTGTGGCCGGCGCCGGCACTGGTCGGGGTGCGTCCGCTGTTCGATCTCGAGGACGGCAGTGAGGCCAATCAGGAGATCGGCTTCGAAATCCAGCGTTTCGCCCGTGACGGACAGCCGCAGCCGCAGGCCGGCTTGCAGCTCAAGCTGGTACGCGAGCATCGCGATTACCACTGGAGCCATGACGAGGAATCGGGCTGGAACTACCGTTACACCAGCCGCTTCGAGACCGTGGCCGAGCGCATGCTCGATGCCGGCGCGTCACCGGCCAAGGTCAGCCTGCCGGTGGAGTGGGGCGAGTACCGGTTGGAGGTGTTCGATCCTTCCACCAAACTGACCACGCGCCTGCCGTTCCGCGCCGGCTGGAGCTGGAGCGACGACAATCGCGGGCTAGATGCGCGCCCGGACAAGGTCAAGCTGGCGCTGGACAAGACCGCTTACGCCGCGGGCGACAAGCTCAAGGTCACGGTCACCCCGCCGACCGCCGGCAAGGGCCTGTTGATCGTCGAATCCGACCAGCTGCTGCACGTGCAGCCGATCGACGCCAGGCCCGGTAGCACGTTCACCATCCCGGTGACCGCGGAATGGGAGCGGCATGACGTCTACATCACCGCCCTGGTGTTCCGTGGCGGCAGCGCGCGCAGCCAGGTCACTCCGGCGCGTGCGGTGGGCGAAGTGCACGTGCCGATGGGGCGTGCGGCGCGCCGCGTCGCGGTCGGGCTGGTCGCGCCGGAGCTGGCAAGGCCGCAGACCCGGGTGCCGGTGAGCGTGGCGGTGCCGGAACTGGCCGGCGAGGAGGCCTATGTGGTGCTGAGCGCGGTGGACGTGGGCATCACCAACATCACCGAGTATCCGGTGCCCGACCCGTGGCGCTGGTTCTTCGCCCAGCGCCGTCTCGGCGTGGATGCCTGGGATGTGTACGGGCGGGTGATCGAGAGCTTCGAAGGCGGCATGGCACGCCTGCGTTACGGCGGTGATGCGGAGGCCTCCAAACCGGCGCGCGCGCTGCGCCCGGTGGCACACCTGCGCATGGCCGACCTGCATGCCGGGCCGCTGCGGCTGGATGCCAAGGGGCAGGCGCGCATCATGCTCGAGCTGCCGGACTTCAACGGCAGCCTGCGCCTGTCCGCGGTGGTGTATGCCGCCGAGCGTTACGGCGCGCGCGCACGCGAGATGACGGTGCGCGCGCCGCTGGTGGTCGAAGCCGGCATGCCGCGCGTGCTGGCGCCGGGTGATGCCAGCCAGGTCAGCATCGATCTGACCAATTTCACCGGCCGCCGCGGCGAGTTCAGGGTGTCGATCGCGACGCAGGGGCCGCTGCAGGCCAGCGGCGCAGCGCAGAGCGTGAGTCTGGATCAGGGCGCGCGGCGCAGTGTCAGCTTCCCGGTCAGTGCCACGGCAGGTCATGCCGTGGGCAAGGTGATCGTCACGGCCGAAGGCGGCGGGCAGCGTCTGCGCCGCGAATACGAGTTGCCGGTACGTGCGGCGTGGCCGGCGGTGCTGCGCCAGCGCAATGCCAGCGCCAGCGGCGGTGCCAGCCTGCGCTTTGATCCGGCGCTGGCCGAAGGCCTGATGCCGGGCTCGGTGGATGCGCGCATGGTGGTCGGCGTGTTGCCGCCGCTGCCATTCGCCGCCTCGCTGCAGGGCGCGCTGGAGTATCCCTATGGCTGCACCGAACAGACCGTGAGCCGGGGCTACGCCGCCCTGCAACTGGATGCCGCGACCGCGCAGGCACTGGGGGTCAAGCCGCTTGCCGATGCCGAGCGCCGGCGTTACATGGAAGGCAGTTTCGGTCGTCTGGCATCGATGCAGTCCGCGTCGGGCGCGTTTACCCAATGGGCCGGCCCGGATTCGCGCAGCAGCCCATTCCTCACCGCCTACACCGCCGAATTCCTGCTGGACGCGCGTGAAGCGGGCTTCGCGATCCCCGAGTCGATGCTGCAGAAGTCGCTGGAACGGATGAGCGAGGACCTGCTTTCCGGTGGTGCCGGCAATTTCTACCAGTACGATCGCGAAGAACGCGACCACATGCGTTTCGCCTACCACGCCTACGCCGGTTACGTGCTGGCGCGGCTCAATCGCGCGCCGCTCGGCGTGTTGCGCACGCTGTACGACAACCGGCGTGGCGAGAGCCTGACCGGACTGCCGCTGGTGCGGCTGGGCATCGCGCTGCAGCTGCAGGGCGACCGCGCGCGGGCACAGAAGGCGATCGCCGAGGGACTGGCCAAGCCGTACCCGGACAAGCGCTGGTTCAGCGATTACGGCAGTGCGATCCGCGACCAGGCGATGATGCTGGCGATCCTGCGCGAACGCGGCATCACCCGCAGCGGCGAGGAGGCACGCTTTTCCCGTCTGGGCGAGTTGATCGACCAGCGTCGTGCACAGGGCGGCTGGCTGTGGCTTTCCACCCAGGAACAGAATGCGCTGGCGCGCATGGGCAAGGCGCTGCTGGATGGCGAAGACGGGCGCGTCTCCGGCCACTGGCGCTTCGGCAGCGAGCGCGATGCGGTGGCGCCCCGGGTCAGTACCGCACGGCGCTTCGATCTTGCCGCGTTGCGTGCCGGCGACGGCTTCGACATCGCCGCCGGCGATGGCCGCTTCCACGTCAGCTACGAAGTCGCCGGCGTACCCATGCAGGCGCCAGCCGGCAACAACCCGGATCTCGAGGTGACGCGGCGCTACTTCCGCACCGACGGCCGCGAATGGAACGCCGATACCCTCAAGGAAGGCGACGCGTTGCTGGTGATGGTGGAGATCCGCAGCAAGGTGCAGATGCCCAATGCCCTGTTGACCGAATTGCTGCCGGCCGGGCTGGAAGTCGAGAACCTCAACCTTGGCGACAACCGCACCTGGGCCGATGTGGCGATCGACGGCGTCAGCCTGAACGAGCGGGGACGCGCGGCGCAGATCGAGCACGAGGAGTTCCGCGACGATCGCTACGTGGCGGCGCTGCGCGTGCCGCCGGGCGATCGCGCCCGCGTGTTCTACCTGGTACGCGCGGTCAGCCCGGGACGCTTCGCGGTGCCGCCGCCGCTGGTCGAGGACATGTATCGGCCCACGTTGCGCGGAATTGGCAGGTCCAGTCTGTCCAGCCTGCGCGTGGTGCAGCCATGAGGCGCGGAGGGCCGGCGTGATGGCCGGGATCGACTGAGCCGGCATGCCGCCCGTATGGCCTGATCCGGGATGCCGCGCCCGACGTGGATTCGCAGGGGCGTGATGGGTTGGCGGGAACTGCGCGGGCCGCGGCTGGCTGCCTTGCGCCAGCGCCCGCCACTCACGCCGGGTGCGGCGCTGCGTGCACTGGGCATCGTGCTGTGCTTGATGCTGCTCGGCCTGTTGACTCTGGATCGGCTGTTCCCGCCGCCTTTGCCGGCACGCGACGACCTCAGCGTGCTGGTCACCGCGCGCGACGGGCGTCCGTTGCGCGCGTTTCCCGATGGCAGCGGCATCTGGCGCCATCTGGCGACGCCGCACAGCGTATCGCCGCTCTATCTGGAGGCGCTGCTCACATACGAGGACCGCTGGTTCCGCCACCATCCCGGCGTCAATCCGCTGGCGCTGGCCCGCGCCGGCTGGCAATGGCTGCGCAGTGGGCGCATCGTCTCCGGTGGCTCCACTCTGACCATGCAGGTGGCACGCATCATCGATCCGCATTCGCGCAGCCTGCCCGGCAAGCTCAAGCAGATCCTGCGCGCGTTGCAGCTCGAAGCGCATCTGTCGAAAGACGAAATCCTCACCCTCTATCTCGAGCGCGCGCCCTATGGTGGAGTGATCGAAGGGGTCGAAGCGGCCAGCTGGGCCTACCTCGGCAAGCCGGCCAGTGAACTGACCCATGCCGAAGCCGCCTTGCTGGCGGTGCTGCCGCAATCACCCAGCCGGCTGCGCCCCGATCGCGAGCCGGAGGCGGCGCGGGTGGCGCGCGACAAGGTGCTCGCGCGGATGGCCAGGCGCGGGGTGTGGAGCGCGGATGCCGTCGCCGATGCGCGCATCGAGCCGGTGGTCGCGCGCAGCCTGCGCACGCCGATGCTGGCAGCGCTGCTGGCCGAACGCCTGCGCCGCGAACATCCGGGGCAGGAACGCATCGTCTCGACCATCGACCTGGAACTGCAGCGCGTGCTGGAGGCGCGGGTGGAGGCGTATTTCGCGCGGCTGCCACCGCGCACCTCGGCCGCACTGCTGGTGGTGGACAACCGCAGCATGCAGGCGCTGGCCTACGTCGGTTCGGTGGCCTATGGCGACAAGGCGCGGCTCGGGCATATCGACATGGTGCAGGCGGTGCGCTCGCCGGGCTCCACGCTCAAGCCGTTCCTGTACGCGCAGGCACTGGATGATGGCCTGATCCATTCCGAAAGCCTGCTGGTCGATGCACCGCAGTCCTTCGGCGGCTATCGGCCGGGGAATTTCGGCGAGGACTTCCACGGCCCGGTGTCCGCCGCCGATGCCCTGCGCCGGTCACTGAACGTGCCGGCGGTGGAGGTGTTGCAGGAAGTCGGCCCGGCGCGCTTTGCCGCAAGGCTGGGCAATGCCGGGCTGGAACTGCGCCTGCCGGCGGGGGCGCGCCCGAACCTCGCCATCATCCTCGGCGGCGTCGGCGCGCAGCTCGATGAGCTGGTCGGTGCGTGGGCGGGGTTCCAGCGCGGCGGCATCGCCGCGCGCGTGCGCTATACCGACGAAGCCCCCTTGCGCGAGCGGCGCATGGCTTCGCCCGGCGCGGCCTGGATCGTGCGTGAAATCCTGCGCACCCATCCACGTCCGGGATCGGTGCCGGGCGCGTCGGCCCGTCGCGAGCCGGTGGCATGGAAAACCGGCACCAGTTACGGCTACCGCGATGCCTGGGCGCTGGGTTCGACCGCCGATCACAGTGTCGGGGTGTGGGTCGGCCGTCCCGATGGCACGCCCTTGCCCGGGCAATACGGCGCGGTGACCGCCTTGCCGCTGATGTTCGAGGTGATCGACAGCCTGCCGCGCGGCACGCAGCCCGATCCCATGCCACGGCCGCCGGAAGTGGAGCGCGCGCGCATCTGCTGGCCGCTGGGCACGCCACCCGAAGCCGGGGCCGAGGCCCTGTGCCGGCAACAACGCGACGCCTGGATTCTGGACGGCGCGATTCCACCCACCTTTGCCGAGCGCGAGGCGCGCAGCTGGAATGCATTGCGCCAGCGCCTGCGCGTGGATGCACGCAGCGGGGCGCGGCTTGGCGCGGTGTGCCGGCAGTCGCACGAGGAAAAGGTCATCCAGATCGCGCGCTGGCCGGTGTTGGCCGAGCCGTGGCTGGACCCTGCGACCCGTGCCGCCGCCCGATTGCCACCCCTCGCTGCCGACTGCGAGGACGACGGTCGCGAGCGTGCGCTGGGCCTGCGCATCGAAGGCATCGTCGCCGGCAGCCGCATCGCAGCACCACCGGGCACGCAATCCGCCCAAGCCCATGTCGGCCTCACCACGCCGGGGACGCAGGGTCAGGTGCACTGGTTGCTGGACGGGCGCTGGATCGGCAGCAGCCGCGGCGATGGCGAATTCCGCCTCAGGCTGGACATGCCGCCGGGGCGGCACAGCCTGACCGCGCTGGCCGACAACGGCGCGTGGACGCGGCTGGAATTCGAGCGCATCGAACTGGCGCCCTGAAAACGCGGCCGCCTGCACACGCGAGGGCGAGCAGGCGGCAGCGGGACACGAAAACGAGGCTGGTGCTCAGTCGCCGATCCAGCCGTTGAGCAGGTCGGCGAAATCGTCGGCGTGGTGCTCTTCCTCGGCGAGGATTTCCATCAGCATGCGCTTGGTGGTGGTGTCCTTGTCGCCGATGTAGTCGATCAGTTCGCGGTAGGCATCGATCGCGATGCGCTCGGCGATCAGGTTCTCGCGCACCATGTCCTTCAGGTTCTTGCCCGGCTTGTATTCGGCATGCGAACGCGGCGCGAGGTTGACCGGGTCGAGGTCGGGCTCGCCACCGAGCTGCACGATGCGCTCGGCGATCATGTCGGCATGCGCCTGCTCCTGCTGCGCATGTTCGAGGAACTCGGCCTTGACTGCATCCGAGAGCATGCCTTCGGCCATGAAGTAATGGCGCATGTAACGCAGCACGCAGACCCACTCGGTGGCCAGCGCCTGGTTGAGCTTCTCGATCACCTGCTCGCGGTCGAGCTGGTAGCTCTCGGTCACCGCGCCGTCCTCGATGTTGCGCCGCGCGCGCTCGCGCAGGGCCTTGGTCGAGGTGAACGCGGCCTTGGAGGATTTCTTCTGGCTGGCGGCTTTCTTGCTGGCGGATTTCGGGCTCTTGGCTGTGGCCATTGGCATGCTCCAGGGTTCCGGGGGAGGGGGAAGCGAAGCGGAAGTCAGTCGGTGATGCGCGAGAGCATGTGCTCGGCACTGGACACCTTGAACTCACCCGGCGCCTCGACCTGCACGTCGCGCACCACGCCATCGTCGATCAGCAGGGCGAAGCGCTTGCAGCGCACGCCCATGCCGTAGCTGCTGGCGTCCATCTCCAGGCCCAGTGCGCGGGTGAAGTCGGCGTTGCCATCGGCCAGCATCATCAGGCCTTCCGGTGCATTCTGCGATTCGGCCCATGCCTGCATCACGAACGGGTCGTTCACCGACAGGCACATCACTTCCAGGCCACGGCGGTGGAATTCGGCGAGGTGCTCGATGTAGCCGGGCAGGTGGCGTTCGGAGCAGGTCGGGGTGAACGCCCCGGGCACCGCGAACAGCAGCACGCGCTTGCCCTCGAACAGGTGCGGGGTATCGATCTTGTGCACACCGTCGCGGATGTATTGCAGAACCGCTTCGGGGACGCGTTGCCCGGATTGGATGCTCATCGGGGGACTTCCGCAGGAAACGGATTGCAGTGTAGGCCGGCAAATGGAAAAAGCGCGTCAATGCCGTGCGTACTTGAACCCGGGGCTTTGCGCCACCATCCTGTGCGAATGGCGCGGTGATGCGCGCGAATGCGAGCGGTCGATGCAGTTCAAGGATTACTACCAGACCCTGGGCGTGGAGCCGGGGGCGGGCGAGGCGGAAATCAAGACCGCCTACCGCCGCCTGGCGCGCAAATACCATCCCGATGTCAGCAAGGAAGCCGGCGCCGAGGAAAAATTCAAGGCGGTCAACGAAGCCTACGAGGCGCTGCGCGATCCGCAGAAGCGCGCCGCCTATGACCAGTTGCGTGCACGTGGCTTCCGACCCGGCGACGAGATCCCGCCGCAAGGCGGTTTCGGCGCTGGCCATGGCCCGGCCGGTTTCGAGGAGGAAATCTTCGCCGGCGGCGGGGCAGGGGGCGGCTTCAGTGACTTCTTCGAGCAGATCTTCGGGCGCGGTCGTGGCGGCTTCCACAGCGCTCCGGGTGGCCCGCGACAGGCGCCACGCGGTGATACCCGCGCCCGCCTGAGCGTGCCGCTGGAGGCGGTCTACAGCGGCGACTCGGTGCGCATCGGCGTCGGCGGCAAGACGCTCGACGTGAAGATTCCCAAGGGCATCCGCCCCGGGCAGGCGATCCGGCTGAAGAACCAGGGCGCGCATGGCGACCTGCTGCTGGAGATCGAATATGCCGCGCACCCGCAGTTCGAAGTCGATGGCCGCAACCTGATCCACGTGCTGCCGGTGATGCCGTGGCAGGCGGCACTGGGCGACAGCGTCACCGTGCCGACCCTGGGCGGCGCGGTCGAGCTGAAGATCCCGCCGGGTTCGGAAGCCGGGCGCAAGCTGCGCCTGCGTGGTCGCGGCCTGCCCGGCGCGCAGCCGGGGGACCAGATCGTGGAGTTGGAAGTGCTCGCGCCGGTGCCGCGCAACGAGCGGCAGAAGAGCGCCTACGAAGACCTGCGCGAAGCGTTTTCAGGGGAGGCCTGAGTCGTCAGGCCGCGCTGATCAGGCCGCGGTATCGGGTTCGGGCTGCGGTGCCAGCAACTCGTCGATCACGCTGGCCAGTTCGGCTTCGCTGAAGGGCTTGGTGATGTAGGCCCTGGCGCCCTGGCGCAGGCCCCAGACCCTGTCGGTTTCCTGATCCTTGGTGGTCACCAGCACCACCGGGATATGTGCCGTCTCCTTGCCGCGCGTGATCGAGCGCGTGGCCTGGAAACCGTTGAGGTTGGGCATCACCACATCCATCAGGATCAGGTCGGGCAACTCGGCTTTGGCCAACTCCACGCCTGCCGCGCCGTCTTCGGCGGTGAGGCATTCGTGTTCCAGTTTTTCCACGATGCGGCGGATGCCCATCAATTGCGAAGGTGAGTCGTCGACGACCAGGATGCGTGCCATGTTGTCCCCCCGGGGTTGTCGTGATTCTAGCCGTTTCCCGCACGCGCAGGGGTGATCACAGTCTCACCACGGTGCGGCCGAGCGACTGGCCTTGCAGCATGCGCGCGAACACCGCGGGCAGGCCCTCGAGCGTCACCTCGTCGGTGCAGATGGCATCGAGCATGGCCGGTTTCCAGTCGCTGGCCAGGTGTGCCCATACCTGTTCGCGGATGTCGCGCGCGGTGCCGGCCGAAGCCACGCCGAGCAGCGACACGCCGCGGATGATGAAGGGCATCACGCTGCCATCGAACTCGGCACTGGCGGCAAGCCCGGCGCTGGCCACGTTGCCGTAGGGCACGGTCTGCGCCAGCAGGCTGGCGAGCATCGCGCCGCCGACATTGTCCTGCGCACCGCCGAAACGCGCCGATTCCATCGGCCGCGTGGTCGCCAGCACCTCGCGGCCGAGTACCTCGCGCGCACCCAGCGAGCGCAGGTAGCCGGCCTGTTCGGCCTTGCCGCTGATCGCGTGCACCTCGTAGCCGGCGCGCGAGAAAATCGCCACCGCCAGCGAGCCCACGCCGCCGCTGGCGCCGGTCACCGCGATCGGCCCCAGTGCCGGGTGCTGGCGGTTCTCCTGCATGCGGAACAGCGCCAGCGCCGCGGTGAAGCCGGCGGTGCCGAGGATCATCGCTTCGCGCAGCTCAAGCGCCGCCGGCAGCGGGATCACCCATTTCGACTCGAGCCGGGCATATTCGGCATAGCCGCCGTCGCGGGTTTCGGACAGTCCGCAGCCGGTGACGAGGACGGCATCGCCCTCCTTGAACGCCGGGTCCGAGGACTGCACCACGTGCCCGGCCACGTCGATCCCGCCGTTGAGCGGGAAGCGGCGCAGGATCTTGCCCTTGCCGGTGCCGGCCAGTGCGTCCTTGTAATTGACCGACGACCATGCAGTGCGGATCAGCACTTCACCGGGCGACAGCGCGTCCAAACCGAGGCGTTCGATGCCGCTGCGGTAGCCCTGTTCGTCGTTGTGGATGCGGAAGGCGGCGAAATCGGCGGGCGTGGACATGGTCGTGCTCATCGGGCGAAAGGGGGGGGCACCAGCATAGCCGGGCACGCGCACGGCGGCCTGCAGCGTGCGCGTTCTCAGCGTGGCAGGCTGTGCGGACGCTTGTCGCGCTGCCAGGTGTCGGCGGCGGCAGGCACGTAGTCCGCGATCCACGCGAACAAGGCGTCGATGTCGTTGCCGAGCCAGAAGTCCTCGCGCTGTGCCGGGTGGATGAAGCCTTCGGCCAACATGTTGTCGAGCATCGCCGCCAGCGGGCGCCAGAAGCCGGCGCTGTCGAGGAAGGCACAGGGCTTGTTGCCGAGCCCGATCTGCCGCCAGGTCAGCATCTCGAACATTTCTTCCAGCGTGCCGAAGCCGCCGGGCAGGGCGATGAAGGCGTCGGCCAACTCGAACATGCGCGCCTTGCGCAGATGCATGGATTCGACCACTTCCAGCCGCGAAACACCCGGGTGCGCCATTTCCGCGCCGAGCAGGGACTGCGGGATGATGCCGATCACCTCGCCCCCGGCGGCGAGTGCGGCATCGGCCAGCACGCCCATCAGGCCGACGTTGCCGCCGCCATAGACCAGCGTCTGCCCGTTGCCAGCGATGCGCCGGCCCAGCTGCACCGCCAGTTGCGCGTACTCGGCGCGCACACCGCTGCGCGAGCCGCAGTAGACGCAGATCGAGGCGGGTGGGGTCGGGTGCGTGGACATCGAGCTGTGCGGGAACGGAAACGCCGGGCTTGCGGCCCGGCGTTGCCTGCGTGCAAGGCGTCAGTTGGCCTTGTGGATGGCGCGCTTGTCGACCGCCATCGCCGCGTCGTGCACCGCCTCGGCGAGGCTCGGATGGGCGTGGCAGATGCGTGCCAGGTCGTCGGCGGCACCCTTGAACTCCATCGAGATCACGCCTTCGTGCACCAGCTCGGAGACGTTCGGGCCGACCAGGTGCATGCCGAGGATGCGGTCGGTTTCGGCATCGGCCAGCACCTTGACGAAGCCGATCGGCTCGGCCATCGCCACCGCACGGCCAACCGCGGCGAACGGGAAGCTGCCGGCCTTGTACTCGATGCCCTCATCCTTGAGCTGCTCCTCGGTCTTGCCGACCCAGGCGATTTCCGGTTCGGTGTAGATGACCCAGGGGATGGTGTCGTAATTGACGTGGCCGGGCAGGCCGGCGATCAGCTCGGCCACGGCGATGCCTTCCTCGAAGCCCTTGTGCGCCAGCATCGGGCCGCGCACGCAGTCACCGACTGCCCACACGCCGTCGACGCCGGTGTGACAATGCTCGTCGACCTCGATGCGGCCGCGATCATCCAGTTTCACACCAGTGCCATCGGCCAGCAGGCCCTTGGTCGCGGCGCGGCGGCCCACCGCCACCAGCAGCTTGTCAACGACCAGCGACTGCTCTTCGCCCTTGACGTCGGTGTAGGCGACGTGGACCTTGCCGTCCTTGACCTCGACATTGGTGCACTTGGTGCCGAGGCGGATGTCCAGACCCTGCTTCTTGAACTCGCGGGCGGCGACCTTGGCCACTTCCTTGTCGGCCGCAGCGAGGAAGTCGGGCATGCCTTCGAGCACGGTGACCTTGGCGCCGAGGCGGTTCCACACGCTGCCCAGTTCCAGGCCGATCACGCCGGCGCCGATCACGCCCAAAGTCTCGGGCGTTTGTTCGAAGTCCAGCGCGCCGACATTATCGACCACGTGCTTGCCGTCGTACTTGGCGAACGGCAGTTCGATGGAATCCGAGCCGGCGGCCAGGATCACGTTGCTGCCTTTCAGTTCCACGGTGCTGCCGTCGTGCTGCTTGACCTTGACCACATTGCCCGGCTGCAGCTGGCCAAAGCCGTAGAACGGGGTGATCTTGTTGGCCTTGAACAGCGCGGCGATGCCGCCGGTGAACTGCTTCACGATCTTGTCCTTGCGACCGATCATGGTCGGCACGTCGATCTTCGCGTTGTCGAAGCCGATGCCGTGCTGGTCGAAGATGTGGCCCATGTTCCAGAACTGGCGCGACGAATCCAGCAGCGCCTTGGACGGAATGCAGCCCACGCGCAGGCAGGTGCCACCAAGCGCCGGCTTGTCATCCTTGTCCAGGCCGGCATCCACGCAGGCCACCTTCAGCCCCAGTTGCGCGGCACGGATCGCAGCGTGGTAACCGGCGGGGCCACCGCCGATGACGACGACGTCGTAGTTATGTTGTTCTGCCATTTTCAGTTGCTCGCGAGAGGAGTGAGTGGAGAGAAGTGAGGAGTGAGAGAAAGCCCGTGGCTCTCACTTCTCACTCCTGTTGACTCACTTCTCGCTCTTACATGCCAAGCAGCATGCGGTTGGGGTTTTCCAGCTGGTTCTTGATGTCGACCAGGAACAGCACCGCGTCCTTGCCGTCGATGATGCGGTGGTCGTAGGACAGGGCGATGTACATCATCGGGGCGGCGATGACCTGGCCGTTCTCGACGATGGCGCGTTCCTTGATCGCGTGCATGCCGAGGATCGCGGACTGCGGCGGGTTGACGATCGGGGTGGAGAACAGCGAGCCGAAGGTGCCGCCGTTGGTGATGGTGAAGGTGCCACCCTGCAGGTCTTCCAGCTTCAGCCCGCCCTCGCGTGCGGCCTTGGCGAAATCGGCGATGCCGGTTTCGATCTCGGCGAAGTTCATGCGCTCGACGTTGCGCAGCACCGGGGTCACCAGGCCGCGATCGGTGGAGATGGCCACCGAGATGTCCGCATAGCCGTGGTAGATGATGTCTTCGCCATCGACCGAGGCGTTGATCACCGGGTACTTCTGCAGCGCGTTGGCCGCAGCCTTGGCGAAGAAGCTCATGAAGCCGAGCTTGATGCCGTTGGCCTTGACGAAGTCGTCCTGCAGCTGCTTGCGCATCTCCATGACCTTGGACAGGTTGACCTCGTTGAACGAGGTCAGCATGGCGATGGAGTTCTTCGACTCCATCAGGCGCTCGGCAATGCGCTTGCGGATGCGGGTCATCGGCACGCGCTCTTCCGGACGCGCGCCGCCGGAGACGCCGGCGCTGCGGCCGGCGGCATAGTTGACCAGGTCTTCCTTGGTCACCGCGCCGCGGCGGCCGGTGCCCTCGACCTGTGACGGGTCGATGCCTTCCTTCTTCGCGGTGAACGCGGCACCGGGCGGCAGTTCGCTGGTGACCGGCTGCGGGGTGGTGCTGGTCGGTGCCTTCGCTCGCTCGGCCTTGTCCTCGGCCCTGGGCTGGACTTCCTGCGCACCGGCGGCGGGGCCTTCGGCCTTGTCCGCGGAGTCCTTGGCCTTCTCGTCCTTCGGCGCATCGGCGACCGCGCCTTCCTCGATCACCGCGATCACCTGCTGGCTGGTCACGGTATCGCCTTCGGCATGCTTGATTTCCTTGAGCACGCCGTCGGCCGGGGAGGGCACTTCCAGCACGACCTTGTCGGTCTCCAGATCGACCAAGTTCTCGTCGCGACGGACGCTGTCGCCGACCTTCTTGTGCCAGCCGGCGATGGTGGCGTCGGAGACGGATTCGGGAAGAACCGGGACTTTGATTTCGGTGGCCATGTCAGAAAGGGTCCAGTTGAAATTGCGAAGACTTGGGAGTGAGCTTACTCGACGCCGGGTTCCAGACCCGGCGGGTTGACCAGCGCGTCGGCGACCAGCTTCTGCTGCTCGACGACGTGGTCGTTGAAGTGGCCGGTGGCCGGGGAGGGCGAGCGCACGCGACCGGCGTAGAACAGCGATTGTCCGGTGGACAGGCAGGCGACCAGGTGATGACGGATCTGGAACCAGGCACCCTGGTTCTGCGGCTCTTCCTGGCACCAGATGACGTCGCGGGCCTTCGGATAGCGCGCCAGCTCCTTCGCCAGCTGCTTGCGCGGGAACGGATACAGCTGCTCGACACGCACCAGGGCGACGTTCTCGATGCCCTGCTTGGTCTGCTCCTCAAGCAGGTCGTAGTAGACCTTGCCCGAGCACACCACCACGCGGTCGACCTTCTTCACGTCGACATTGCCGTCCGGAATCAGGTGCTGGAACTCGCCCTCGGCCAGTTCCTCCAGGCTGGACACCGCCAGCTTGTGGCGCAGCAGCGACTTGGGCGACATCACCACCAGCGGCTTGCGCGTGGTCATCAGCATCTGCCGGCGCAGCATGTGGTAGGCCTGTGCCGGGGTGGTCGGCACGCAGACCATGATGTTGTCGAGTGCGCACAGTTGCAGGAAGCGCTCCAGGCGCGCCGAGCTGTGCTCCGGCCCCTGGCCCTCGTAGCCATGCGGCAGCAGCAGGGTGAGGCCGGAGATACGGCCCCACTTGGATTCGCCCGAGGTCACGAACTGGTCGATCACCACCTGCGCGCCGTTGGCGAAGTCGCCGAACTGGCCTTCCCAGATGCACAGCGTGTTGGGGTCGGTGGTGGAGAAGCCGTATTCGAACGCCATCACCGCCTCCTCGCTGAGCAGCGAGTCGATCACGGTGGCCTTGGACGGCTCGTCGACCAGCTGACGCAGCGGCATGAAGTAGCTGTCGTCCTTCTGGTCGTGCAGGATCGCGTGGCGATGGGTGAAGGTGCCGCGGCCCACGTCCTGGCCGACCAGGCGCAGGCCGTAGCCCTGCTCCAGCAGGCTGGCGTAGGCGAGGTTCTCGGCGAAGCCCCAGTCACCGGGCAGCTCGCCACGGCCCATCTTCAGACGATCCTGATAGACCTTGGCCACGCGCGAGTGCAGCTGCACGTCCTCGGGCACGCTGTTGATGCGCTCGGCCAGAGCCTTGAGGCCGGCCAGTGGCAGGCGCGTATCGACCGGGTCGTTGATGTCGCCGGCGAGGAACTTCGGCCAGTTGACATACATCGGGCTGGTTGCCGGGGTCTTTTCCAGTTCGGCCAGCTCGGTGGTGATCTGGCCCTGGTCGAGCTTGTCGCGGTAGGCCTCGGCCAGTGCCTTGCCGCCACCGGTCTCGATCACGCCGGCGGCTTCCAGTTGCTCGGCGTACAGCTCGCGCGTGGTCTTGCGCTGGCGGATCACCTGGTACATCAGCGGCTGGGTGATGGACGGCTCGTCGGCCTCGTTGTGGCCGTGGCGGCGGTAGCAGACCAGGTCGATGACCACGTCCTTGGAGAAGCGCTGGCGGAAATCCAGCGCCAGCTCGGCACAGAACGCGACCGCCTCGGGGTCGTCGCCGTTCACGTGCAGGATCGGTGCGCCGACCATCTTGGCGACGTCGGTGCAGTACAGCGTGGAACGCGCATCCTGGCGCTCGCTGGTGGTGAAGCCGACCTGGTTGTTGATGACGATGTGCACGGTGCCGCCGACGGTGAAGCCGCGTGCCTGCGACATCTGGAACAGTTCCATCACCACGCCCTGGCCGGCGAAGGCGGCATCGCCATGGATCAGGATCGGCAGTACCTGCTTGCGCGCCTCGTCGCGACGGCGCTCCTGGCGCGAGCGCACCGAACCGGCGACCACCGGGTCGACGATCTCGAGGTGGGACGGGTTGAAGGCCAGTGCCAGGTGCACCGGGCCGCCGCCGGTGACGACGTCGGCGGAGAAGCCCATGTGATACTTCACGTCACCCTCGTGGGCGCGCGAGTCGGCTTCGATCTTGCCTTCGAACTCGTCGAACAGCATGCGCGGCGGCTTGCCGAGGGTGTTGACCAGCACGTTCAGGCGGCCACGGTGGGCCATGCCGATGACCACGTCCTTGACGCCGTCGCGGCCGGCACGGTCGATCACCGTGTCCATCATCGGGATCAGCGAATCGCCGCCTTCCAGCGAGAAGCGCTTCTGGCCCACGTACTTGGTGCCGAGGTAGCGCTCCAGGCCCTCGGCCGCGGTCAGGCGCTCGAGGATGCGCTGCTTCTGCTCGGGGGTGCGCTGGTAGTCGCCGGCCGCGGCCTCAAGGCGCTCGTACATGAAGCGGCGCTGCTCGGCATCGGCGATGTGCATGAACTCCGCGCCGATGGAGCCGGTGTAGGTGGCCTTGAGCCGGGCCAGCAGGTCGCCGAGCTTCATCCGCTCGCTGCCACCGACACCGCCGGTGGAGAACTCGCTGGAGAGGTCGGCGTCGGACAGGCGGTGGAAGCCGAGCGTCAGGTCGGGCGCGTCGTGCGGCTCGAGCATGCCCAGCGGATCGATCTTCGCGGCGAGATGGCCGCGCGAGCGGTAGGCGGTGATCAGCCGGCCGACATTGCGTTCGCGCTCGTCGCCGGCACCGCTGGTGGCAGCATCGAGTTGGCCGCGGGCGGCACGACGGCCGGCGCTGGCGACGGCTTCGGCGATCGCCGAGTGCGGCACGTCGCCGCTTTCGCGGCCCTTGAACTCATCGAAGTACCGCTTCCACTTCGCATCCACGCTGTCGGGTGCGACCAGGTACTGCTCGTAGAGGTCTTCGATGTACGCGGCATTGGCGCCGAGTTGCGAAGTCCGCGCAAACTGCTTCAGGAGGCTGTCCGCCATGATGGAAGTACGCTCGCTCTGGGCTTGATGTCGGTGGGTGTTTTTTCGGGATTTCGTGGCTGCCGGGCGGTTTTTCGACAAACCGTGGCGACAACTGCAGAATTATAGGCCGGCGCGGTGAGAAGGGGTACCGCGGGCCGAGGGTCCAGGCCGGATCAGATGCCCAGCGCGCGCAATTCGTGCAGCCCGCGTGCGCGCTCCCAGCTTTCGGCGAAGCGGGCAGCCAGCGGCCGCGCGCGCTCGGCGGCGTCGGTGAGCGTGGCGCCGCCGGAGGTGCCGCTGTCGAACAGCAGCAGCCCGCCGCGGTCGTTGACCACGAAGGCCTGATTCGCCGGTGGGCTGAAATCGGCATCGGCCTGGCGCAGCAGCACATGGCTGGGCAGGCGCTGGGCAAGTGCGATCAGCGTGCCGTGGTCGCGGGCCAGGCCGTCGACATCGATGAACAGGCATTGCGCCTCACGCTGCGCACGTGCGGTGGTGAACTCGCGCAGGGCCTGCACCAGCGCCGGCGACGACCACAGGGTGGATTCGGCGCGCGGCACGAACAGCATCAGGCGCCGGCCGGCGGCATCGGCCAGTGCCTTGATCGCCGCGTTCTGTGCTTCGATGCCCTCGGCGCGTCCAGTATTCATGCCGGCTCCCCGTCCTCGTCTGCGTCATCATCCAGTGGATGGTAATGCCCGGCATCGGCCAGCGTCTGCAGCAGCTCGCGGCCACGCGCGCTCAGCGCCTGCAGCAGGTCGGCATCCGGCGCTTCGCAGGCGCTGATCAGGCGTGCATCGGCCGCGCTCGCCGGCCAGGCGCTGCCGTTGGCGAACAGCAGTGCGTCCTTGCCCTCGGCGTTGCGGCGCCAGGCCATGCGGCTGTAGGGGTGGCGCTGCCAGTGCGTACCCGCGGCGATGCTCTCGGCGATGTCGATGCCGGCGGCGTCCTCGGGACCGGGCGCCTGGCCTTCGGCGACCCGGTAGGCGCTGATGAAGCGACCGAACCACTCGCCGAGCTGGTCGCGGCCGCCAAGTTGCAGGCGGGCGAGTGCGGCCAGTGCGCGATCCACAGCCGTCTCGTCGATCTCGTTCGGGTCGCGTGGCTCGGCCAGATCCGGATCGGCGTAGCGCACGCGCTCGTCGGCGTCGAACGCCAGCGTGTCGGCGTAATGTTCCAGCAGCTCCGCGCTGGAGGGCGCGCGCAGGCCGACGGAGATGGTCAGGCAAGCGTCCTCGGCGACGCCATGGTGCGGCACGCCCGGGGGCAGGTACAGCATGTCGCCCGGGGCCAGCACCCAATCGTGGTTGGGGTCGAAGTGCCGCAGCAGGCGCAGCGGCACGTCGTCGCGCCAGCGCTCATCCGGATTGGCGCGGGTATCGATCTGCCAGCGGCGGTGGCCGACGCCCTGCAGCAGGAACACGTCATAGTTGTCGATGTGCGCGCCCACCGAACCGCCAGGCGCGGCGAAGCTGACCATGATGTCGTCCATGCGCCAGCGCGGCAGGAAGCGGAAATGTTCGAGCAGGGCGCGCACGTCCGCATCCCATTTGTCCACGTCCTGCACCAGCAACGTCCAGTCCTGGTGCGGCATGGCGGGGAACTTTTCCTCGGGGAAGGGCCCGCTTTCGAGCTGCCAGCTGTCGTTGACGGGGTCGTGGCGCACGATGCGTGCCAGCGCCCCGTCCTCGCAGGCCAGCCCGGCCAGATCCTCGGGCTGGATCGGCGAGGTGAAGTCGGTGAACGCATTGCGCACCAGCAGTGGCTTCTTCTGCCAGTACTCACGCAGGAACTGCGCCGGCGGCATGCCGAGCAGGCCCTTGCCGGTGGCATCGACTTCAATGGGAACGATGGTGTTCATGGCGCCGGCTCCGGGTGGCGTGTCGCACAAGGGTGTTGGCATGTGTCCGCGGGCACGCGCGCAGGCGCGGGTTCGACCCGCGCGCTCAGATCGAACGTGCCAGCGATTCGGCAAGACCGGTGTAGCGCGCCGGAGTCAATGCCAGCAACTCCGTCCGTACCTGCGGCGGCAGTTCCAGTTCTTGGATGAAGGCGCGCAGCGATTCGGGGGTGATGCCCTGGCCGCGGGTCAGCGCCTTCAGTTGCTCGTAGGGCTCGGGCAGGCCATGCCGACGCATCACCGTTTGCACCGCCTCGGCCAGCACTTCCCAGCTGGCATCGAGATCGGCGGCGAGGCGCTCGGGGTTCACTTCCAGCTTGCCGAGGCCGCGGGCCAGCGCGTCGAAGCCGATCAGGGCATGGCCGAACGCGCTGCCCAGCGCACGCAGCACGGTGGAATCGGTGAGGTCGCGTTGCCAGCGGCTGATCGGCAGCTTGGCGGCAAAATGCTCGAACAGGGCGTTGGCGATGCCGAAATTGCCCTCGGCATTCTCGAAATCGATCGGATTGACCTTGTGCGGCATGGTGCTGCTGCCGACTTCACCGGCTTTCAGCTTCTGCTTGAAATAGCCCAGCGAGATGTAGCCCCAGATGTCGCGGGCCAGATCGATCAGGATGGTGTCGATGCGCTTCATCACATCGCACAGCTCGGCCACGCCGTCATGCGGTTCGATCTGCGTGGTGTACGGCTGCCAGTCCAGGCCCAGCGATTCGACGAAACGACGCGAAAACGCCGGCCAGTCGACGTCCGGATAGCTGGCCAGGTGGGCGTTGTAGTTGCCGACCGCGCCATTGATCTTGCCCGGCATCGGCAGTGCGGCCAGCACCTCGCGCTGGCGTTGCAGGCGTGCGACCACGTTGGCGATCTCCTTGCCGACGGTGGTCGGCGAGGCGGTCTGGCCGTGGGTGCGCGAAAGCATCGGCAGCGCCGCGTGCTGGTGCGCCATGCCGCGCAGGGTGTCGATCAGGCCATCCAGGCGCGGCAGCATCACTTCATCGCGCGCCTCGCGCAGCATCAGCGCGTAGCTGAGGTTGTTGATGTCCTCGCTGGTGCAGGCGAAGTGCACGAACTCCATCGCGCCGGCCAGAGCTGACTCTTCCTGCATGCGCTGCTTGATCCAGTATTCCACCGCCTTGACGTCGTGGTTGGTGGTGGCTTCGATCTGCTTGACCTGGGCCGCATCCTCGACCCCGAAGCCAGCGGCCAGTGCGCGCAGGCGCTCGATGGCGTCGCCCGGGAACGGCGACAGCTCGCCGATGCCGGCCTCGGCCGCCAGCGCCAGCAGCCATTCCACCTCCACCTGCACGCGTGCCTTGATCAGCCCGTATTCGGAAAAGATCGGGCGCAATGCGTCGACCTTGCCGGCATAGCGGCCATCCAGTGGCGAGAGGGCGGTCAGGGCATGAGACATGGCGGATCCGTGGACGATGGAGCAACGGGTCATTTTAGTGCAGCCGCCGCATCGGGCGCGGCGCTGGCGCCGCCTGCACATCCGGCGACGTAGAGTGGGGCTTTCCGCATCAGCAGGGAGCCGCCATGAGCCAGCATCGCATCGAACACGACAGCATGGGCGAGTTGCAGGTACCCGCCGATGCCCTGTGGGGCGCGCAAACCCAGCGTGCGCTGGAGAACTTCCCGGTTTCCGGGCTGGGCATGCATGCCGGCTTCGTGCATGCGCTGGGCGTGCTCAAGGCCGCCGCCGCCGAGGTCAACGGCCGCCTCGGCCTGCTCGACGAGAAGCGCGCCGCGGCCATCGTGCGCGCGGCCGAACTGGTCGCCGCGGGCGATTTCGACGAGCACTTCCCGCTGGATCGCTTCCAGACCGGTTCGGGCACATCGACCAACATGAATGCCAACGAGGTGATCGCGCATCTGGCTTCGGCGAAGCGACTTGCCGTGCACCCGAACGATCATGTCAACCTCGGGCAAAGCTCCAATGACGTGATCCCGAGCACCATGCGCGTGGCCGCGGTGCTGGCGGCGCGCAACGAGCTGCTGCCGGCGATCAAGCACCTGCGCACGCAGATCCGGCGGCGCGGCAGGCGCCTGGGCAAGGTGGTCAAGACCGGGCGCACGCATCTGATGGACGCGATGCCGCTGACCTTCGCGCAGGAGTTCGGTGCCTGGGCGGCGCAGCTGGACTCGGCGCAGGCGCGCATCGAGGACAGCCTGGTGCGGGTGCGCCGCCTGCCGCTGGGCGGCACCGCCATCGGCAGCGGCGTCAATGCACACTCCAAGTTCGGTGCGATGACCGCGCAGGCATTGTCACGCCGCCTGGGTGTGAAGTTCGAATCCGCCGCGGACAAGTTCGAAGGCATTGCCGCGCAGGATGATCTGGTGGAGCTGTCGGGTCAGCTGAACGCGCTGGCGGTGGCGCTGACCAAGATCGCCAACGACCTGCGCTGGATGAACTCCGGGCCGCTGGCGGGGCTGGGCGAGATCGAGTTGCCGTCGCTGCAGCCCGGCAGCTCGATCATGCCGGGCAAGGTCAACCCGGTGATCTGCGAATCGCTGCTGATGGTCTGTGCGCAGGTCATCGGCCTGCACGGCGCCAACAGCGTGGCCGGGGCCAGTGGCAACTTCCAGCTCAACGTGATGCTGCCGCTGCTCGCCAACAACCTGCTCGATGCCATGGGCTGGCTGGCCAGCGGCATGCACCTGCTGGCCGACCGGGTGATCGCCGGGCTCGAGGTGCGCAAGGATGTGGTCGAACGCGCCTTGGCGCGCAATCCGATCCTGGTGACCGCGCTCAACCCGGTGATCGGTTACGAAAAGGCCGCGGCAATCGCCAAGCGCGCCTATGCGGAAGGGCGCGCGGTGCTGGAAGTGGCGATCGAGGACAGCGGGCTGGATGAAGCCGAGCTGCGCCGGCTGCTCGACCCGATGCGGCTCACCGAAGGCGGCATCTGAGCCTCCGTCGCGGCGTGGGCCGATGGTTCAGGGCAGCGGCGCGGCGATGGCACCGTCGATGCGCACCTCGTCGCGCACGCGCAGATCGACCTGGCTGCCACGCGGCGGGCGTGGATAAGGACGCGCGTCGATGCGCATCTGCCTCGCGTCGAGCTCCACCGTGCGCGCCTCGCCGTGGATGCGGGTGGCGTCGTTTTCACTCTCCAGCGATACCGAGCCTGCAGGCAGCAGGAACTCGATGCCGTCGACCTTGACCGAGCCGCCGCTGCCCATGTGAGTGGTGATACCGCGCGCGGTGGCTGCCTGCACGGCGCTGCGCACGGTTTCGCGCACATTGCCTTCGATCGACTCGCCGACCTGGTCGGCGATCCCGCCAAGTTCGGTGCCACCTTGCTCCATGCATTCGTCGATGTCGGCCTGGGTGAGGCTGGCGTAGGGCTTGAATTCCTGCAGGGTATCCGCCAGCGCCTGCTGGGTGGCCAGCAAAGGTTGCAGGCGCTTGCATACCGCCTTGGCTTCGATCTTGATCTTTTCCGCCTCCGCTTCGTATTGCTTGCCGATTTCTTCGGCATTGCCGGTCACCAGGCCCTTCAACACGTCGCCGATCGCCTGCATCCCCAGGTCGGCCCCGCGTGCGCCCAGGGCCATGCCATGGCTGGCGATGTCGATCACATGGCCGCGGTACTCGAGCAGCAGGCGACGCTGTGCCGGGGTGACTGCAACCGTCTCGCCATCGATCAGGAAATCTCCCTGCGGGGTGATTTCGCCCTTGGGCAGGGTGGACGGGCCCGGGCTGCGGGCACCCGGGATGTCGAAGCCTTTGCCCAGCTCCAGGTTTTCGCTGAGCATTTTCCCGCGGGCTTCCTCCATCGCCGCCTGCACCTTGCGCCCGAGCGCGGTCTGCGCGGGCATGGAGGTGCTGTCGCTCGCCGGCGCTGGCGACTCGTCATGGCAGGCCATCAGCCCGAGGGCCAGAAGGGCGGGCAAGAGGATGCGTGTGTTCATGGCAGGCTCCCGGCAGGATTGGGCAAGGTCAGGCGTCGTCGCGCCAGCGGCGCAGGCGCACGGCGAGCAGGATCATGGCGCTGCCGGCGAGCACGCCGATCCACAGGCTGGGGCGCGTGATCACGCCGCGGCCGGCGCTGAGCGGCAGCGATTGCGTCAGCCAGTGCTGTGCGTCCTCCAGCGGTATCTCGGGCCGGACAAAGGCATCGAACATGTGGCTGTAGGGCAGGGCGCTGGTCAGGATGCGCGCCACCACGTGTTCCCAGAACGCACGCGGCTCGACGCCGAACAGACCGAACCAGCTGATCAGGATGCCGATCAACAGCGGCAGGATGACCGCCCACAGGAACGGTTTGCTGCGTGCCCAGGCCGAGCACAGCAGCAGCCAGCCGGCGGTCGGCAATGCCCACAGCGCGTAGATCGGGATCCACACCAGTTGGCCGCCGAACACCACGTCGGGCCTGAGGTTGGCCCAGTACAGGGTGAACGGATTGCCGCCATTGATGGCGATGAACACGCTGACGATGAGTCCGAAGGCGAGCATCACCGCGATGCACACCAGACTGGCGATCAGTGGTGCGACCACCAGTGCGGTCAGCAGCTTGCTCAGCACGGTCAGCCCGTCGGAGAGGGGCATCGATTTCCAGAACAGGATGCTGCGGTCGCGGCGTTCGTCGTGCAGCGCGCCCAGCAGGTAAAAGAACACCACCACCGCGAATACCACAAGCGGCCAGAAACTGGACATCGCGGTCAGCCCGGGCACCAGCTGCCCCAGTTCCTGCAGGTCTTCGGGTGAGGCGTGCTTCAGCCAGGTGCGGATATCCAGTTCCGAGGAGGAGATGCTCTGGCCGTTGATGATGGTGACGTTGGCCGGATCCTGCTTGAGTTTGCCCAGCATCCACTGCCCGCTGCCGGCGGCGAGGATGAAGAACAGCAGCGAGATCGCACCGGCGATCAGCGGTGCCCACAGGAAGCTGCCGCGATGCTCCCAGTATTCGCGGCGCAGCAGCCACAGCAGCTTTTGTCCGCTGCCGATGGTGCGGGCGGGATCAGTGGGGTTGGCGTGGACAACGGCATTCATGCGTAGGTCCCCTTCATGGTGGCGACGAACAGATCGGCCAGCCCGGGAACGCGGGTTTCGCCGAATTCGCGCAATTGCGCCTCGGGCACGCCGTCGAACAGCATCACGGTCTTGCCGAAAGCCAGTGCGCGCTGGTCGATCGGCGCCAGTGCCTGTGCGGCGTCCAGCTTGCCGGCATCGACCAGCACTTCGGTAAAGCGCTCGCCGATGGCGTCCATGCCGGCATCGAGCACGATGCGGCCGTCGCGGATGAACATCACGTCACTGAGGATGTGTTCGACCTCCTCGACCTGGTGCGTGGTGATGAGGATGGTCTTGTCTTCATCGAAATAGTCCTCCAGCAGGCGCTGGTAGAACTGCTTGCGATAGAGGATGTCCAGACCGAGGGTCGGCTCGTCCAGCACCAGCAGGCGCGCGTCGATCGCCATCACCAGTGCCAGGTGCAGCTGCACGATCATGCCCTTGGACATCTGCTTCACCTTCAGTTCCGGGGCGAGCCGGGTGCCGTGAATGAAGCGCTCGAAGCGTTCGCGCGAGAAACGCGGGTGCACGCCTTCGACGAAGGCGGCCACTTCGCGCACGCGGATCCAGCGTGGCAGCACGGCGACATCGGCGATGAAGCAGACATCGTTCATCAGCGCATCGCGCTGGCGGCGCGGGTCCAGGCCCAGCACCCGCAACTCGCCCTGGAACGGGATCAGGCCGAGGATGGCTTTCAACGCCGTGGTCTTGCCCGCCCCGTTGGGGCCGATCAGACCGACGATGCGCCCGGCGGGGATGTCGAAGCTGGCGCCGTCGAGTGCGCGGGTCTGCTTGTACGCCTTGACCAGCTCGCGCGCCTGGATCACGACGGGATGGGTGGTGTTCATCGGGCTCCCCATTTCTTCGCAGGGTCGATCAGTTCATCGAGGTCGAGGCCGAGGCGCGCGATGCGTTCGAGCACCAATGGCCATTCCTTTTCCAGAAACAGCCGGCGTTCGCTGGCCAGCAGTTTCTGCGGTGCGCCCTCGATCACGAACATGCCGAGGCCACGGCGCTTCTCCACCAGTTCCTCGTCGGCCAGTTCCTGGAAGGCGCGCGAGACGGTGATCGGGTTGAGCTGGTACTCGGCGGCGACCGTGCGTACCGAGGGCAGGGCATCACCCGGGCCCAGCTCGCCGTCGATGATCTTGGCGATCACCAGCTCCTTGAGCTGGCGATAGATGGGAATCCCATCCGTCCAGGGGTAGTCGCTCATGGCAGCAGGTTTCGCGGCAGCAGGTGGAACTGGCTGGCGGCGGCGCCGCGCGGCAGGTGGGGAACGTGGCCGCCCTCGCCCGATGCACCGCGCGTGGCGGGCAGCAGCAGTGCGGCAATGCCGATGAACAGCAGAGGCAGGGCCAGCATCGACAGGATCACGTGCAGTGGCTTGAGGCGTCGCATGGCATCACTCCATGGCAAGGAGTCTGGTGTTGTATTCAACTATAACACTACATCGGATGCTGTCAACCACCTTCCTGCCCGGCTCCGGTGCGGGCATGCAGGCGGGCGAACCGCAACTGAAGCCGCTGCCGGCGGCGATTGCCCCGCGGCGGCACAGGCCCGACAATGGCGCGCTTTGCCGTGCGGAAAACGCAGGGGAATCCATGATCCGAATCGTGCTTGCAGTCCTCTTCTTGCTGTCGTGCCTGGCTCCGGCCACGGCGACGGCCGCTGCCCAGACCGCGCCGCTGGATGGCGAACGCGAGAAAATCAGCTATCTGGTCGGCAGCGAAATCGGCCAGTCCCTGCGCCCGGCGGTGGCGGACCTCGATCTTGCGGCACTGCGCCGCGCGCTCGAGCACGGCCTGGCCGCTGGCGAGCCGTTGCTCGACGCGGAGAAGGTGCAGGCCACCCGCATCGCGCTGTCCCGACGCATGCAGGCCCGCGCAGCGGGCAGTGTGGCCGACGCACCGGCGGTATCGGCGCAGGATGTCGGCCTGATGGTCGGTGGCGATCTTGCCCGCAGCCTCAAACCGCAGGCGGAGCAGATCGAACTCGACGCGCTGATGCGTGGCGTGCAGGACGTGTTGCAGCAGCGGCCTTCGCAGCTGTCAGCCGAAGAAACCGCGGCCGTGCGGCAGCGGCTGGTCGAACGCCAGCAGCAGCAGGCGCGCGACGCGGCCGAGCGCAACGCCGCCGAAGGCGAGCGCTTCCTTGCCGCCAACCGCGGAGAGAAGGGCGTGGTCAGCACCCGCTCCGGCCTGCAGTACCTGGTGCTGCGCCCGGGCAAGGGCGCGCGACCGTTGCCAACCAGCCAGGTACGCGTGGATTACGAAGGCAGGCTGCTCGATGGCACCGTGTTCGACAGCTCGTATGCACGTGGTGAACCGGCCGAATTCGCGCTCAACAGGGTGATAGCGGGTTGGACCGAGGGCCTTGGACTGATGGCGCCGGGCGCGAAATACCGCTTCTGGATTCCCTCGGGACTGGGTTACGGCACCCGCGGCTCACCGCCGAACATCGGCCCGAACCAGACCCTGGTGTTCGATGTCGAATTGCACGATATCCTGAACTGATTGCCCGCGACCTGCAGTTGCGACTGCCCATTCCACATTCCGGCCCGGCCGGAGCCACCGAACATCCACGGGAGTTCCCTGATGAAACTGCGTTCCACCATCGCCATTTCCACTCTGGCCGTCGCGCTCAGCCTGGCCGCCTGCGACAAGACCGCCGACAAGCCGGCTGCCAAGGCCGAGGGCGAGGCCACGGCGGAAGCCGCCAACGGCGACAGCAAGAAGATCCCGGGCCTGCCCGATGACAAGCAGCAGGCGAGTTACGTCGTCGGCATGACCATGGGGCGGCAGATGGCGGACATCAAGGACGAGCTTGATCTCGATACCGTGATCCGCGGCCTGAAGGACGAGTTCGGCGACGGCAAGAAGCTGGTCGACGAGGATCAGGCACGCGACATCCTGGCCGGTTTCATGGAGCGCATGCAGGCCAAGCAACTGGCCGAACAGATGGCGGCGGCGCGCAAGAATGCCGAGGAAGGCAAGAAGTTCCTCGAGGAGAATGGCAAGAAGGAGGGCGTCAAGACCACCGCCTCCGGCCTGCAGTACCAGGTCGTCACCGAGGGCAAGGGTGCCAAGCCCGGCGAGAAGGACGCGGTCAAGGTCAAGTACACCGGCACCCTGCTCGATGGCACCGAATTCGACAGCACCGAAGCCCATGGCGGCGAGCCGGCGATCCTCGCGCTGGACCGGGTGATCCCGGGCTGGTCCGAGGGCCTGCGCCTGATGCCGGTCGGCAGCACATACAAGTTCTGGATCCCGTCCGAGCTCGGCTATGGCGAGCAGGTTCCGCCGGGCGCTCCGTTCCCGCCCAACGCGACCCTGGTGTTCGAGGTCGAACTGCTCGACATCGTCAAGCCGCCGCAGGGCTGAGCGCCGATGATGACGCCTGTCACCCGGGCGTCACCGGACTGAAGCACACTTCGACTGCCGCCTGCGCGGCAGTCGTCGTATGGAAGGAAGCAGATGCGCGTTGCTATCTTCGGCACCGGATACGTGGGCCTTGTCACCGGCACCTGCCTGGCGGAGGTTGGCCACCAGGTCACGTGCATCGACGTGGATGCGGACAAGATCGCCGGACTCGAACGCGGCGTGGTGCCGATCTACGAACCGGGCCTTGCGCCAATGGTGAAGGCGAACCACGCCGCCGGGCGACTGGCTTTCACCACCGATGCCGCCACGGCGATTGCCGGGGCCGAAATCATCTTCATCGCGGTGGGCACGCCTTCGGACGAGGATGGCAGTGCCGATCTGCAATACGTGCTCGCGGTCGCGCGCAGCATCGGCCAGTACCTGGATGCTCCGGCACTGGTGGTCAACAAATCGACCGTGCCGGTGGGCACCGCCGATCGGGTGCGCGTCGAAATCGCCGCGGTGCTGGCCGCGCGTGGCGCCGACGTCGCGTTCAGCGTGGTCTCCAATCCCGAGTTTCTCAAGGAAGGCGATGCGGTCAATGACTGCATGCGACCGGACCGCATCATCATCGGTGCCGACGACGCCGAGGCGGTCGACACCTTGCGCCGGCTGTATGCACCGTTCAACCGCAACCGTGACCGGACGGTGGTGATGGACGTGCGCTCGGCGGAGCTGACCAAGTACGCGGCGAACGCGATGCTGGCGACCAAGATCTCGTTCATGAACGAGGTCGCGAACATTGCCGAACAGGTAGGCGCCGATGTCGAGATGGTGCGCAAGGGCATCGGTTCGGATCCGCGCATCGGCTGGCACTTCATCTATCCCGGTGCCGGCTACGGCGGGTCGTGCTTCCCCAAGGACGTGCGCGCACTGGCCAGCACCGCGCAGGCGCATGGCGTCGAGCCGCGCATCCTCGCCGCGGTGGAGGCGGTCAACGAGGCGCAGAAGGGGCATCTGTTCGAGCTGATGCTGCGCCATTACGGCGATCGGGCGGCGCTTGCCGGCAAGACCATCGCGCTGTGGGGGCTGGCCTTCAAACCCGAAACCGACGACATGCGCGAAGCGGCCAGTCGCCGCCTGCTGCAGCAGCTGTGGCAGGCGGGTGCACGGGTGCGCGCGTTCGATCCCGAAGCGATGGACGAAGCACGGCGCCTGTTCGGCGAGCGTGACGACCTGGTGTTGTGCGCCAGCGCGGCCGATGCGTTGGCCGGGGCCGATGCGCTGGCGGTGGTGACCGAATGGAAGTCGTTCCGCAGTCCGGACTTCGCCGCGCTGGCAGCCACGCTGGCCGATGCGGTGATGTTCGACGGGCGCAACCTGTACGACCCGGCCGAGGTCGAGGCGGCCGGCCTCGCCTATTGGGGCATCGGGCGTGGCCGTTCTGTCACAATGTCGGCATGAGCGAGAACGACCGCATTGCCGAGCTGGAAACCCGCATCAGTTTCCAGGAGCAGGCCCTGATCCAGTTGAGTGACGGCCTGGCTGCCGCACGCAACGACCTGGCCCATCACGAGCGCCTGCTGATGCGTTTGGTCGACGAGATCCGCAGCGCGCGCGGGGCCGGGGTCAGCGTGGATCCGGGCGATGAGCCGCCACCGCCGCATTATTGAAATCCGCCAACCCCGGGAGCGGTGAGGCCATGGCCCGGGCCGATCAGCACAAGCATTCGTCGCCATGTCATCCCTGCGTGAGCAATTGATGGGGCTGGGCTTCAAGCCCGCCGCCAAGCCTGAAACCAGCCGTGGCAAGCCGCGCGCGGAGCGTGCCGGGCATCCCGCGGGCAAGGGCGCCAAGGGCAAGCCCGGCAATCCCGGGAAGCCGGCCAAACCCGCGAACCGTGCCGGCAAGGGCCGCGAACGCGGCGAGATGGACCTGGCCAAGGCCTACGCGATCCGCGCGCAGAAGGAAAAGGAAGAACGCATCCAGGCCGAGCGCGAGAAGCAGGAAGCCGCGCGCCTGCGCCGCGAGGCACGTGCGCGGCTGGCCGAGTTCATCGACGGCAAGGCGCTCAACCGCGAGGACGCCGACATCGCGCGGCACTTCGAATACGGCGGCAAGATCAAGCGCATCCACGTCACCGCCGATCAGCTCAAGGCACTCAACGCCGGCGAACTGGGCGTGATCCAGCACAACGGACGTTATCTGCTGGTGGACGCGGCGACGCTCGCCGAAGCCGAAGCGATCTTCGCCGACGCCGTGGCACTCAAGGTCGATCCGGAGGCGCCGGTGCCGGACGACCCGTACGACGACCCGAAATACCAGGTGCCGGATGATCTGGTCTGGTAGGGGAGCCAGGAACGAGTGGAGAGGAACGAGAAACGAGTAAAGGCGGGGTGGCTTGGCTTCTGCTCCTGCTCGTTCCTGTGCCATTGCTGGTGCCGAGTGACGATGTTCGGCGGTAGATCGAGAAGCGAGTAACGAGGAACGAGAAACGAGAAACGAGAAACGAGAAACGAGAAACGAGAAACGAGAAACGAGTAAAGGCGGCGCTACGCTCCGGCTTCTGCCTTTGCTCTTACTGGTTCCTCGTTCCTCTCCACTCGTTCCTGCGGCATTACCGGTGCCGAGCGACGAAGTTCGGCAGCAGATCAAGAAACGAATAGGAACGCCGGCTCCGCTTCTGCCTTTGCTCTTACTCGTTCCTCGTTCCTCTCCACTCGTTCCTGCACCATTACTGCTACCGGGCGACGATCTTCGGCAGCAGATCGAGGAACGAGAAACGAGTAACGAGGAACGAGTAAAGGCGGGGGCGGCTTGGCTTCTGCTCCTGCTCGTTCCCGCGCCATTGCTGGTGCCGAGTGACGATGTTTGGCGGTAGATCAAGAAACGAGTAACGAGAAACGAGTAACGAGTAAAGGCGGGGGTCCACTTCTGCTTTTGCCTTTGCTCTTACTGGTTCCTCGTTTCTCTCCACTCGTTCCTGCGGCATTACCGGTGCCGAGCGATGAAGTTCGGCAGCAGATCAAGAAACGAGTGGGAACGCCGGCTCCGCTTCTGCTTTTGCTCCTACTCGTTCCTCGTTCCTCTCCACTCGTTTCCTCGGCACTTCCTCGGCACTGCTGCTGCCGGGCGACGATCTTCGGCAGCAGATCAAGAAACGAATAGGAACGCCGGCTCCGCTTCTGCCTTTGCTCTTACTCGTTCCTCGTTCCTCTCCACTCGTTCCTCGCTCTTACTCAGGGTCGTAATCAAGATTCGGGGCAAGCAGGCGCTCGGCAGCCGCCCGGCTCACGCCCTTGCGTCGCGCGTAGTCCTCGACCTGTTCGCGGCTGAGCCGGCCGAGCACGAAATACTGGCTGCCCGGGTGGCTGAAGTACCAGCCGGATACGGCAGCAGCCGGCAGCATCGCGTAGTTGTCGGTCAGCTGCATGCCGGTGTTTTGCTCGACGTCCAGCAGGCGGAACAGCGTGGCTTTCTCGCTGTGCTCGGGGCAGGCGGGATAGCCGGGCGCGGGGCGGATGCCGCGGTACTGTTCGTCGATGATCGCCTCGACCGACAAGGCCTCATCGGCGGCATAGCCCCAGAACTCGGTGCGCACGCGCTGGTGCAGACGCTCGGCGAGGGTTTCGGCAAGGCGGTCGGCCAGCGATTTGAGCAGGATGGCGTTGTAATCGTCATGCGCCGCTTCGTAGCGCGCCACGTGTGCATCGATGCCGATGCCGGCGGTGCAGGCGAACGCACCGATCCAGTCCTGCCTGCCGCTGTCGGCCGGGGCGATGAAGTCGGCCAGGCACAGGTTGGGCCGCTCCACCGGCTTGTCCGCCTGCTGGCGCAGGTGATGGAGCATCACCGTGCCGTTGTCGGTCTGCACCTGGATGTCGTCACCGATGGAATTGGCCGGCCACAGGCCGATCACCGCCTTGGCGGTCAGCCACTTCTCGGCAAGAATGCGCTTGAGCATCGCCTGTGCGTCGGCGAACAGCTCGCGCGCCTGCGTACCGACCACCGCGTCATCGAGGATCTGCGGGTATTTGCCCATCAACTCCCAGGCGTTGAAGAACGGACCCCAGTCGATCAGGTCGACCAGTTCGTCCAGCGGATAGTCATCGAATACATGGATGCCAGGCTGCGCCGGCGTGGGCGGCGTGTAATCGTCCCAGCCACCGTCGAAGGCGCGGCTGCGCGCATGCGCCAGCGACACCAGCGGCTTGCCGCTGCCCTTGCGCCGGTGGCGCTCGCGCACGTCGGCGTAGTCGCTGTCGTTGGCGGCGACGAATGCCGGGCGCAGTTCGGGCGAGACCAGCGACTGCGCCACGTTGACCGCGCGGCTGGCGTCCTTCACCCAGATGGTCGGGGCGTCGTAATGCGGGTCGATCTTCAGCGCGGTATGCGCGCGCGAGGTGGTTGCGCCGCCGATCAACAGCGGCATGGTGAAGCCCTGGCGCTGCATTTCGCGGGCGACATGGCTCATTTCCTCCAGCGAAGGCGTGATCAGGCCGGACAGGCCGATCATGTCGGCGTTCTGCGCGATCGCGGTGTCGAGGATCTTCTGCGCCGGCACCATCACGCCCAGGTCCACCACCTCGAAGTTGTTGCAGGCCAGCACCACGCCGACGATGTTCTTGCCGATGTCGTGCACATCGCCCTTGACCGTGGCCATCACGATCTTGCCGTTGGACTTGCCGACATCACCGGTCTTGAGTTTCTCCGCCTCGATGAACGGCAGCAGGTGCGCCACTGCCTTCTTCATCACCCGTGCCGATTTGACCACCTGCGGCAGGAACATCTTGCCGGCGCCGAACAGGTCGCCAACCACGTTCATGCCGTCCATCAGCGGGCCTTCGATCACGTCCAGCGGGCGTGCGGCAGCCAGCCGTGCCTCCTCGGTGTCCTCCACCACGTACTGGTCGATGCCGTGGACCAGCGCGTGGCTCAGCCGCGCCTCCACCGCCTGCTCGCGCCAGCGCAGGTCCTCGACCTTCTTCTGGCCCTTCTTGCCCTTGTAGTTGTCGGCGATCTCCAGCAGCCGTTCGGTGGCATCGGCGCGGCGGTTGAGGACCACGTCCTCCACGCGTTCACGCAACTCCGGGTCCAGATCGTCATACAGCGGCAGCGCGCCGGCGTTGACGATGCCCATGTCCATGCCGGCGCGGATCGCGTGATACAGGAACACCACGTGAATCGCCTGGCGCACCGGCTCGTTGCCGCGGAAGCTGAAGCTCACGTTGGAGACGCCGCCGGAGATGTGGCTGTGCGGGAAGCGCTTGCGCAGCTCGCGGGCGGCTTCGATGAAGTCCACCGCGTAGTTGTCGTGTTCCTCGATGCCGGTGGCGATGGCGAAGCAGTTGGGGTCGAAGATGATGTCCTCGGGCGGGAAGCCGACCTCTTCCGTCAGCAGCTGGTAGGCACGCGAACAGATCTCGATCTTGCGCTGCGCGGTATCGGCCTGACCGACCTCGTCGAAGGCCATCACCACCACCGCGGCACCGTAACGCCGCACCAGCTTCGCCTGGCGCAGGAACTCGTCCTCGCCTTCCTTCATCGAGATCGAGTTGACGATGCCCTTGCCCTGCAGGCATTTCAGCCCGGCCTCGATCACGCTCCACTTGGAGGAATCCACCATCACCGGAATGCGCGCGATGTCCGGTTCGGCCGCCATCAGGTTGAGGAAGGTGACCATCGCCGCTTCGGAATCCAGCAGGCCCTCGTCCATGTTGACGTCGATCACCTGCGCACCGTTCTCGACCTGCTGCCGCGCCACGGCCAGCGCGTCGTCGAAGCGGCCTTCCAGGATCATCTTCTTGAACTGCGCGCTGCCGGTGACGTTGGTGCGCTCGCCGACGTTGACGAAGTTGGTCTGCGGGGTGATGACCAGCGGCTCCAGGCCGCACAGCCGGGTGTGGCGGGGCAGGGTGTTCATGCTGCATCTTCCATGACAGGCACCGCGCGCGGGGCGACGCCCGCCACCGCGGCGGCGATCGCGGTGATGTGTGCCGGAGTGCTGCCGCAGCAGCCGCCGAGGATGTTGACCAGCCCGGATGCGGCGAACTCGCCGACGATGGCGGCCATTTCCTCCGGCGTCTGGTCATAACCGCCGAAGGCGTTGGGCAAGCCGGCGTTGGGGTGGGCGCTGATGTAGGTGTCGGCGATCAGTGACAGCGCCTCCACGTGCGGGCGCAGCTCCTTCGCCCCGAGTGCGCAGTTGAGCCCGATCGCCAGCGGCCGTGCATGCCGCAGCGAGTACCAGAACGCCTCGGCGGTCTGCCCGGACAGGGTGCGGCCGGAGGCGTCGGTGATGGTGCCGGAGATCATCACCGGCAGCCGTGCACCGAGTGCGTCGAAGGCTTCCTCGATGGCGAACAACGCAGCCTTGGCGTTGAGCGTGTCGAACACGGTTTCGATCATCAGGATGTCGGCACCGCCCTCGATCAGCCCGTCGGCGGCCTCGCGGTAGGCCTCGCGCAGCGCGTCGAAGGAAGTGGCGCGAAAGCCCGGCCGGTTGACGTCCGGTGACAGCGAGGCGGTCTTGCTGGTCGGCCCCAGCACGCCGATGACGAAGCGCGGCTTGTCCGGTGTTGCCGCTTCCGCCTGGTCGCAGGCGGCGCGGGCCAGTCGTGCACCTTCGCAATTCAACTCGCGCACCAGATGCTGCAGGTGGTAGTCGGCCAGCGAAATGGCGGTCGAGTTGAAGGTGTTGGTTTCGATCAGGTCCGCGCCGGCGGCCAGGTACTCGGCATGGATGGCGCCGATGATGTCCGGCCGGGTCAGGGTGAGCAGGTCGTTGTTGCCGCGCTGGTCATGGCCCTCGCAGCCACAGCCGGGACCGTGCGCATGGCCTTCCTGCGGCGTGAACAGGGCGTCGTAACCGTCGCGGAAACGCTCGCCGCGGTAGTCGGCCTCGTCCAGCCCATGGCGCTGGATCATGGTGCCCATCGCGCCATCGAGGATCAGGATGCGCTGCTCGAGGGCCTCCAGCAGGGCGGTGGTACGGGTCGGGTTGTGCCAGGGAAGGGACATGGATCAGTTACCGGAATGGAGTGGGCGTATCGCCGCACGGGATGTCCGCGCGCGACGCGCGCGTCATGAACGCGTTCAGTCGGGCTTGTTCGCGATCAACGAGATGACTTCGAAATGCGGCGGGCGGCGTTCGCGGGTGACGCTGCCGGCATCGGCCAGTTGCAGACCGGCCTTGCTCAGAAAACGCTGCAGTTCCTTGTGCGTGAAGCCGAGATTGACGTGGCCGAAGGGCTGCACCGCCGCGGCGTGCGCGTGCTTGCCGAGGCTCGACAGCAGCAGCCGGCCACCGGGCCGCAGTACCCGCGCCGCTTCGGCCACGGCCTGCGCCGGCTGCTGTGCGTAAGTCAGCGCATGCATCATCACCACCAGGTCGAAGCTCGCATCGGGGAAGTCGAGCGCATGCATGTCGCCCTCGAGCACTTCCACGTTGGACAGGCCGCGCAGGCGTTCCGAGGCCGCGCTGACCACGCGGCGGCTGGCGTCCAGGCACACGTAGCGGCCGGCATGCGGCGCGAGCAACTCGGCCAGCACGCCGTCGCCGGAGGCGATGTCGAGCACGTCGCCGGCATCGAGCAGGGGCAGCGCACTGCGTGCCAGCGCCTCCCAGGTGCGGCCGGGCGAATAGTGGCGCTCCATGTCGCCGGCGACGCTGTCGGCCCAGTTCTGTTCGCGCTCGCGCGCGGCCAGCACCTCGGGCAGGCGCGCGGCGTCCTGCTCCAGCAGCGGATCCTGACTGCCCTCGCGCAGCAGTGCCCACAGCGCCCGCTGACCGGGCTCCAGCGCATCCTCGTCGAAGCGGTAATAGGCCGATACACCGGCGCGCCGGTCGCGCACGAATCCGGCTTCCTTGAGCCGCGCCAGGTGGGTGGAGACCCGCGGCTGGGCAAGGCCGGTGATCGCGGCCAGTTCCGCCACGGTCAGCTCTTCGCGCTCGAGCAGCGCCATCAGACGCGCGCGGGTCACGTCGGCGAATACCTTGAGCCGGCTCGACCAGGCTTCCAGGTCCATGCTTATCCTTTTATCCGCATTGAAAGATAAGTGTGAGGGGCTGCCGTCATGCGGTCAAGCAGCGTGAGTCCGCACACGGCTCCGGGCTACAATTGGCGTTTCTTAAACGCAAGGCATGCCCCGTGGATTTCAGCTTCAGTGAAGAGCAGTTGATGCTGCAGGATGTGGCCCGGCGGATCGCCAGGGAAAAGATCGCGCCGTCGGCCGAGGCATTCGACCAAAGCGGCGATTTCCCGTTGGAAAACATCCGCGTGCTGGGCGAAAGCGGTCTGATGGGTATCGAGGTGCCGACCGAATACGGCGGTGCCGGCATGGACCCGGTTGCCTATGTGCTGGCGATGGTCGAGGTGGCTGCCGCCGATGCCGCGCACAGCACCATCATGTCGGTCAACAACTCGCTGTTCTGCAACGGCATCCTGACCCATGGCAGCGAAGAGCAGAAACAGAAGTACGTGCGCGCGATTGCCGAAGGCCGCGAAATCGGCGCCTTTGCGCTGACCGAGCCGCAGTCCGGCTCCGATGCCACCGCGATGCGTTGCCGCGCGGTCAAACAGGAGGATGGCAGCTACCTGGTCAACGGCAAGAAGAGCTGGATCACCTCCGGCCCGGTGGCCAAATACATCGTGTTGTTCGCGATGACCGACCCCGAGCAGGGCGCGCGCGGCATCACCGCCTTCCTGATCGACACCGAGCGCGAAGGGTTCCACCGTGGCAAGACCGAGCCCAAGCTCGGCATCCGCGCTTCGGCCACCTGCGAGATCGAGTTCAGTGACTACCGGGTCCAGCCCGAGGAAGTGCTGGGCGCCGAAGGGCAGGGCTTCAAGATCGCGATGAGCGTGCTCGATGCCGGCCGCATCGGCATCGCCAGCCAGGCCATCGGCATCGCCCGCGCCGCCTACGAGGCCACGCTGGACTACGTCAAGGAGCGCAAGGCCTTCGGCCAGCCGATCGGTGCGTTCCAGATGACTCAGGCCAAGATCGCCGACATGAAGTGCAAGCTGGATGCCTCGCTGCTGCTGACCCTGCGCGCGGCCTGGCTCAAGGGCCAGGGCCAGCGTTTCACCACCGAAGCCTCGGTGGCCAAGCTGACCGCCTCGGAAGCGTGCATGTGGATCGCCCACCAGGCGGTGCAGATCCACGCCGGCATGGGATACAGCAAGGAAATGCCGATCGAACGGTACTTCCGCGATGCCAAGATCACCGAGATCTACGAAGGCACCAGCGAGATCCAGCGCCTGGTCATTGCCCGCAACGAGACCGGATTGCGGTAAGCGCGATGCAGGCGTATCGGCCCGCCGTTGGCCATGGCCCGCGCCGACGCGGGGCCGCAGCATGAGCCTGATGCCCTCGCATGTCCGTGCCCCTGTCCGTGTTCCGCGGGCGGGGGCGATCCACATGTTTCCCTGTCCGTCATTCCACTCCCACGCCGCGTTCCGCAGCGGCATCCGCAACACCGGGCGTTGAGCAGCTCGCTCACCCGCATTCCAGAGGTTTGATGCCATGACCCGCAAGATTTCCTCCAAGCGCGCCACCCTGTCCAAGTCCCTGCAGGAGGCGCTGGGCAAGGATGAGGCCCTGCGCAATTTCACCGCCACGCTGCTCGGCCGACTGAGCGCCGACGAGATCAAGGCGCGGCCGGCGGCGCATTGGGCCGCGCTGGCACGCGATGCACTGGCCTTCATCCGCAACCGCAAGCCGGGAGCGGCGGCGGTGCGGGTATTCAATCCGAGCGAAGGCAAGCAGGGTTGGGAATCACCGCGCAGCGTGTTGCAGGTGGTCAACGACGACATGCCGTTCCTGGTCGATTCGATCACCAATGCGCTGGGCGAGCGCGGCATCGGCGTGCATGGCCTGATGCACCCGGTGCTGGCGATCGAGCGTGACAAGGCCGGCAAGCTCAAGCAGCTGGGCAGCGGTGCGCCCGAATCGTTCATTCACATCGAACTTGATCGCCAGGATCCGGCCGGTCAGCGTGCGCTGGAACAGGTGCTGGGCGACGTGCTCGGCGAGGTGCGTCTGGCGGTCGAAGACTGGCCGCGCATGCGCGAGCGCATGGACCAGGCCGCGTCCGCCATCGGCGGCGCCGCATTGGATGCGCAGAGCGTGGCCGAGGCGCAGGAGTTCCTGCGTTGGGCCGCGGACGATCATTTCACCTTCCTCGGCTACCGCGAATACAAGGTCGAGAAGCGCGGCAAGGAAGACATGCTGGTGGCGGTCGAGGGCAGTGGTCTTGGCCTGCTGCGCGAGGACGATGCCAGCAAGCCGCGGCCGATGAAGTCGCTCGATGCGCATGCGGTGCAGAAGGCCGGCCTGCGCGAGCCGGTGGTGGTGACCAAGACCAACGCACGTTCGCGTGTGCACCGTCGCGGCTACATGGACTACATCGGCGTGGTGGAATATGACGCCAAGGGCCGTCCGTTGGGCGAGAAGCGCTTCATCGGCCTGTTCACGTCGAGCGCTTACCGCCGCCGTCCGTGGGACATCCCGATGGTGCGTTCGCGCTTCGAGCGGGTGATGCAGGCCTCGGGCCTTCCCGAAGCCGGGCACAGTGCGAAGGCGTTGCGGCATATTCTCGAATCGCTGCCGCGTGACGAGCTGTTCCAGTCCAGCCATGACGAACTGCTGGCGCTGGGCGAAGGCGTGCTCGGCCTGCAGGAACGGGTGGAAAGCCGCCTGTTCATCCGCCGTGACCGCTATGGCCGCTTCTATTCGGTGCTGGTATACGTGCCACGCGAGCGCTTCAACACCGACATGCGCCTGCGCATCGAGCAGATGCTGAAGCAGACGCTGGCTGCCGACCACCTCGAAAGCCATGTGCTGATGGGCGATTCGCCGCTGGCTCAGCTGCACATGATCGTGCGCCCGCGCGACGAGGCCGAAGCCGATACCGACATCGCCGCGCTGGAAGCGCAACTGGTCGAGATCGTGCGCAACTGGCACGACCGCCTCAATGACGTGCTGGTGGCACGCCACGGCGAGGAAGACGGCTTGCGTCTGGCGCGCAGTTTCGCGCGTGCGCTGAGCCCGGCCTATGTCGAGGAGGCCGGCCCCGAGGCCGCCGCCAATGACGTCGAACAACTGGCCGCGCTCGAAGGCGAGGATGACCTGCGCATCAGCCTGCGCACCGATCCGCGCGCCAGCCACTGCAGCGATTGCATCGAAGTCAAGCTGTTCCGCCATGGAGCCAGCCTGCCGCTGTCCGAAGTGTTGCCGATGCTCGACAACATGGGCTTGCAGGTGATCACCGAATACCCCAACGAGGTCCGCGTCGACGGTCGCAGCATGTCGATCCAGGATCTGGAAGTGCGCCCGTTGGGTGGCGTGGTGCCCAGCGAAGACGCGATCGCACATTTCATCGAGGCGTTCGGGAAGGCCTGGCGCGGCGAGCTGGAGGACGACGGTTTCAACCGCCTGCTGCTCGGTGCCGGCCTGCGCTGGAGACAGGTCGCCATGCTGCGCGCCTACAGCAAGTATCTGCACCAGATCTGTGCACCGTTCTCGCAGAGCTACGTCGAAGACACGCTGACCCGCTATCCGTTGCTGGCGCGCCTCCTGGTGGCGTATTTCGAGGCACGATTCGATCCCGTGACCGGCAGCAAGGCACGGGGCAAGGCGCTGCTGGTCGAGCTTGAAGCACTGGCCGGCGACAATGCCGCCGCGAAGGCGGCGCTCAAGCCGATCGCCGATGCCGCCGGCAAGGCGCGCGCGACCCAGGTCGAGGCGGTGCATGGTGCCATCACCGTGCTGCTGGATGCGGTCGAGAGCCTTGACGAGGACCGCATCCTGCGCAGCTTCATCGGCGTGATGGATGCCACCCTGCGCACCAACTACTTCATCGACTACGTCGACGGCAAGCGCAAGGACGGCGGCCCGGCCGACTATCTCGCGTTCAAGATCGACTGCAACGCGGTGCCGGATTCGCCCAAGCCGCGCCCCTACCGCGAAATCTGGGTGTGCGGGCCGCGGGTGGAGGGCGTGCACCTGCGCTACGGCCCGGTGGCGCGTGGCGGCCTGCGCTGGTCGGATCGCCGCGAGGACTTCCGTACCGAGGTGCTGGGCCTGGTCAAGGCGCAGATGGTGAAGAACACGGTGATCGTGCCGGTCGGCTCCAAGGGCGGCTTCTATGCCAAGCGTCTGCCCGATCCGGCCAAGGATCGCGATGCGTGGTTCGAGGAAGGCCGCGATTGCTACAAGCGCTTCATCAACGGCCTGCTCGACATCACCGACAACCTCGACGACAACGGCAAGGTGCTGCCGCCGGCCGGTGTCGTGCGCCATGACGGCGACGACCCGTACATGGTGGTCGCCGCCGACAAGGGCACCGCGACCTTCTCCGACACCGCCAACGCGATTTCCGAGGCGCATGGCTACTGGCTCGGCGATGCGTTCGCCTCCGGCGGCTCGGTCGGTTACGACCACAAGGGCATGGGCATCACCGCGCGCGGCGCCTGGGAATCGGTCAAGCGCCACTTCCGTGCGCTCGGTCACGACACCCAGAAGCAGGACTTCACCGTGGCTGGCATCGGCGACATGTCCGGCGACGTGTTCGGCAACGGCATGCTGCTGTCCCGGCACATCCGTCTGGTTGCCGCGTTCGATCATCGCCACGTGTTCCTCGATCCATCGCCGGATGCGGCGACTTCGTTCAAGGAACGCCAGCGCCTGTTCAAGCTGCCGCGTTCCTCGTGGGCGGACTACGACGCCAAGCTGATCAGCAAGGGCGGCGGCGTGCACTCGCGCGCCGAGAAGTCGATCAAGCTGACCCCGGAAGTCAAGCAGGTGCTCGGCATCGACGCCGGCGTGGATGCGCTCAGCCCGACCGATCTGATCTCGGCCATCCTGCGCGCACCGGTCGATCTGCTGTGGAACGGCGGCATCGGTACCTACGTCAAGGGCAGTGCGCAGAGCCATGCCGAGGTCGGCGACCGTGCCAACAACGCGCTGCGCGTCAATGGCGGCGAGCTGCGCTGCAAGGTGGTGGGCGAGGGCGGCAACCTCGGTTTCACCCAGCCCGGCCGCATCGAGGCGGCGCAGGCCGGGGTGCTGATCAATACCGACTTCATCGACAACTCGGCCGGCGTGGATACCTCCGACCATGAGGTCAACATCAAGATCCTGCTCAATGGCGAGGTGCAGAAGGGCACGTTGAAGACGCCGGCGCGCAACAAGCTGCTGGCGGACATGACCGACGAAGTGGCCGCGCTGGTGCTGAAGGACAACTACCGCCAGAACCAGGCGATTTCGCTGATGGAGCGCATGAACGTGCCGCGCCTGGGTTCGAAGCTGCACTTCATCCACACCCTGGAGCAGGCCGGCAAGCTCGATCGCCAGATCGAGGACCTGCCCAGCGATGCCGAGATGGCCGAGCGCAAGTCGCGTGGCCAGGGCTTCACCCGGCCGGAGCTGGCGGTGCTGCTGTCCTACGCCAAGCTCGATGCTTATCCGCGGTTGCTGGAAAGCGATGTGCCGGAAGACCCGTACCTGTCCAGGGAACTGGTCGCCTATTTCCCGCAGCCGCTGCAGGCCAAGTACGCCAAGGCGATGGAAGACCACCGTCTGAAACGCGAGATCATCGCCACTGCGGTGACCAATTCCACCATCAACCGCATGGGTGCCACTTTCCTGATGCGCATGGAGGAAGACAGCGGGCGCAGCCTGGGTGAAATCGCCAAGGCCTACACCATCACCCGCGAGACGCTGGATGCGCGCGAGCTGTGGACGCAGATCGATGCACTCGATGGCAAGGTGCCCGATTCGGTGCAGATCGACGCGCTGGAAGTGATCTGGGAAGCGCAGCGCGGCTTCACCCGCTGGCTGCTGTCGCGCCCGGGCGCGATCCCCGGCATCCAGCAGGCGGTCGAGCGCTACCACGATGGTTTCCGCGACGTGCGCGCCGGCGAGGGCATCCTGCCGGCCTCGCAACGGCCGGCCTACGAGGCCAGCCGCAAGCAATGGCGTGCCAAGGGCGTACCCGCCGCACTGGCCGACCAGCTGGCGGCGCTGCCCTACCTCGAGCCGAGCCCGAACATCATCGAACTGGCGCGCGAGCGCAAGCTGCGCGCGGTCGAAGTGGCCAAGGTCTACTTCCGTCTGGGCGATGCCTTGCACGAGCCGTGGCTGCGCGAGCAGATCGCCGCGCTCAACGTCGAAGGCCGCTGGCATGCGGTCGCGCGCGGCGTGTTGCGCGACGAACTGGCCACGCAGATGAGCAAGCTGACCGAGCAGGTGCTGGCGATGCCGGGCAAGGATGCCGAAGCCAAGGTGGATGCCTGGCTGCGGCGTGACGATCCCGCGCTGCGCTTCACCCTGGGCATGCTGCACGAGCTGGCCACGCAGAAGAGCCTGGACTACCCGACGGTGTCGGTGGCGGTGCAGCGCCTGGCGCAGCTGGCCTCGCGCGGCTGAGGGCGGCAACAGGGCAGCGCAGCGGGAGACGGGGAACGGGTACAGTAGGGCCGTGAGGCCGTAGCTTGTCCGTTCCCCGACTCATCCACTCGCTCAAGGCTCAGTGCATGCCCCGCATTGCCTTTCTCGCCAGCCCAGCCCCCGATGCCCAGGCGGCATTGCAGACACTGAGTGCACGCCACGGGCAGCATGAGGCCGAGGATGCGGATGTGCTGGTGGCGCTGGGTGGTGACGGTTTCATGCTGCAGACCCTGCACCGGCTGGGCGCATTGGGCCGACCGGTGTACGGCATGAAGCTCGGCACCATCGGTTTCCTGATGAACCAGCACCGCGTGGACGCGCTCGTCGAGCGCCTGGCCAAGGCCGAGCCGGCGGTATTGCGTCCGCTGGAAATGCAGGCGCAGACCGAATCGGGCGCCAGCGTCAGTTCGCTTGCCTACAACGAAGTCTCGCTGCTGCGGCAGACCCGTCAGGCCGCGCACATCGCGATCGATCTCAGTGCCGAGGAGCGCCTGGATGAGCTGATCTGCGACGGGGTGATGGTTTCCACTGCTGCCGGCAGCACCGCCTACAACTTCTCCGCCGGCGGGCCGATCCTGCCGCTTGGCGCCAATGTGCTGGCGCTGACGCCGATCGCGCCATTCCGGCCACGGCGCTGGCGCGGGGCGGTGCTCAAGGCCGGCACCGAGGTGCGTTTTCGCGTGCTCGACCCGTACAAGCGGCCGGTCAGTGCCACCGCCGACTCGCATGAAGTGCGGGACGTGGTCGAAGTCACCATTCGTGAATCCGACTCGCGCACGGTGACCCTGCTGTTCGATCCCGAGCACAATCTGGAAGAGCGCATCCTCGCCGAGCAGTTCGTCGCCTGAAGCCGGGGCACATGTGGCCGTCTCGCCTGCTGCGACACCGATCTGCGATGCTGGTGGCATGAGCCCGCCAAGCCCCCGCCATCCGCCACCGCTGGTGATCGCGATCACCGCGCGTGCCCTGTTCGACATGGAAGAAAGCCATCAGTTGTTCGAGCGCGAAGGGCTGGTCGCATTCCGTGCCTACCAGCGTGCGCGCGAGGACCAGCCGCTGGCGCCCGGCATCGCCTTTCCGCTGGTGCGCAAGCTGCTGGCACTGAACCAGTTGACGCCCGACCACGCGCCGCATGTCGAGGTGATCCTGCTCTCGCGCAATTCCGCCGACACCGGCCTGCGCGTGTTCAATTCGATCCAGCACCATGGCCTGGACATCAGCCGCGCCACGTTCACCTCCGGTGCGCCAGTATGGCCCTACATCAAGCCGTTCGGTGCGCAACTGTTCCTTTCCGCCAACCCCGAATCGGTGAAGCAGGCGCTGGAGGCCGGCATCGGCGCGGCGATGATCCTGCCCGGTGGTGCCAGCGAAAGTCCGCATGAGGACATCCGCATCGCGTTCGACGGTGATGCGGTGATCTTCGGAGACGAAGGCGAGCGCGTGTCGCGCGAGCGCGGGCTGGAGGCATTCGGTGCGCACGAGCGCGAGAAGGCGCACGAGCCGCTTTCCGGCGGCCCGTTCCGCGGTTTCCTGCAATCACTGCATGATCTGCAGGAGAGTTGGCCGGCGGATGCACCGCCACCGATCCGCACCGCGCTGGTCACCGCGCGCTCGGCACCGGCACACGAGCGGGTGATCCGCACCCTGCGCGAATGGGGGGTGCGCCTGGACGAGGCATTGTTCCTTGGCGGCCGCGACAAGGGCGAGTTCCTGCGTGCGTTCGGCGCCGACATCTTCTTCGACGATTCGTTGCACAACATCGATTCGGCGCGCCATCACGTCGCCGCCGGACACGTGCTGCACGGCATCGCCAACCTGCCCTGAGGCCGACTGCAGTCGGCATAGACAATCAATGCGCGTGCCGGGCGCTCAGCCTTGTGCCCAGGGCTTGCCCAGCGCCAGCTTCACCGTGCGCACGCCGGGCGTGGCACGCAAGGTGGCGGCGAGGTCCTGATCGATGCGCACGCCCTGCTTGCCATTGAGGTCGAGTTGCCCGCTGGCGCCTTCGCGCAGCAGCTCGAAGCGGATCGGCGTCGCACCCGGGCGGTGCGCATCGAGCACCTCATCGACTTTTTCCAGTGCACCGGGCACGCGCAGGTCCAGGCGCAGGCCAAGGTGCAGCGCATGCGTCGAGCAGACTTGCTGGTAATCCCAGCAGCGTCGCGCACGCAGGCTGAAGCCGCCGGAAAACTCGTCCTCGCGCAGGCCACCTTCGATGATCAGGATGCGTTCGCGAGCGAGCAGGGCGGCGTACTCGGTGAATGTCTCGGCGAAGAAGGCGCATTCGATGCGGCCGCGGCCGTCTTCCAGCGTCACGAAGGCCTGTGATTCGCCCTTGCGCCGCATCGCGGTCACCTGGCCGGCCAACACCACCGTCTTCTCCGGCCGCCAGCCACCCTTGCGGTCTTCGGCGCGCTCGCCCCAGACTTTTTCCAGTTGGCCTAGGTGGAAGCCGATCACCTCGACCAGATCGTCGCGGTAAGGGTCCATCGGGTGGCCGGACAGGTAGAAGCCCAGCGTGTCGCGCTCGTGGCGCAGCTTTTCCGCCAGAGGCCAGTCGTCGGTCTCGGGCAACTCGATGTGCAGTGCCGGGCCGGCAGCGTCATCCGGTCCGGCAAGACCGAACAGCGACGACTGCCCGGCTTCGCGTTCGCGCGCCAGCTGGTCGGTGGCCTTCAACGCTTCGGGCACCTGCAGCAGCAGTGAGGGGCGGTTGGTGCCGAGTGCGTCCAGCGCGCCGGCATGCACCAGTGCTTCCAGCGTGCGCCGGTTGAGCTTGCTCGATTCCACCCGCCGGCAGAAATCGAGCAGATCGGAAAACGTGCCACCCTGCATGCGCGCTGCGATGATCGCTTCGCAGGCACCGCGACCCACGCCCTTGACCGCGCCCAGGCCATAGACCAGCGTTTGCGCGTCGGCGGCCTCGAACAGGTAGCCGGAGGCATTGACGTCGGGCGGGCGCACTTCCAGCCCGAGTGCGCGTGCCTCGTCGAGGAAGGCCACCACCTTGTCGGTGGAATCCATGTCCGAGGACAGCACCGCGGCCATGAATTGCGCCGGGTAATGCGTTTTCAGCCAGGCGGTCTGGTAGCTGACCAATGCATACGCGGCGGCATGCGACTTGTTGAAGCCGTAGCCGGCGAACTTTTCCAGCAGGTCGAAGATCGGCCCGGACACGCGCGCCTCGATGCCATGCGTGGCCAGCGCACCGGCTTCGAACTTGGCCCGTTCGCGGGCCATTTCCTCGACCTTCTTCTTGCCCATCGCACGGCGCAGCAGGTCGGCGCCGCCGAGTGAATAGCCGGCGAGGATCTGCGCGGTCTGCATCACCTGTTCCTGATACACCACCACGCCATAGGTCGGTTCCAGCACCGGCTCCAGCAGCGGATGCGGGTAACTGACCTCGGCCTCGCCATGCTTGCGCGCGACGAAGTCGGGAATCAGGTCCATCGGCCCGGGCCGGTACAGCGATACCAGCGCGATCAGGTCCTCGAAGCGATCGGGCAGGGCGCGGCGCAGCAGCTCGCGCATGCCGCGCGATTCGAACTGGAACACCGCCACCGTGTCGCCGCGGGCGAAGAGTTCGTACGTGCGCGCGTCATCCAGCGCGATCGCGGCGATGTCCAGCGGCGCCTGGCCCGGCTCGGCGGCCGCATTGATCGCCTTCACCGCCCAGTCGATGATGGTCAATGTGCGCAGGCCGAGGAAGTCGAACTTGACCAGGCCGATCGCTTCGACGTCATCCTTGTCGAACTGGGTGACCGGATTCTTGCCAAGGCCCTCGCTGTCGTGTTCGGCGAACAGCGGGCAGAACTCGGCCAGCGGTTCGGGCGCGATGACCACGCCGCCGGCATGCTTGCCGGCGTTGCGAGTGAGGTTTTCCAGCTGCAACGCGAGATCGATCAGCTCGCGCACGTCCTCCTCGTCGCGGTAGCGCGCGATCAGCTCGTCGCTGCGCCAGGCCTCGTCCTTCTTCGATTTTTCGGTGCGGCCAAGCGCATCGGACAGGCTGATGCCGAGCGTCATCGGCACCAGCTTGGCGACGCCGTCGACGAAACCGTAGGGATGGCCGAGCACGCGCCCGGCGTCACGCACCACCGCCTTGGCGGCCATGGTGCCGTAGGTGATGATCTGGCTGACCCGGTCGCGGCCATACTTGCGCGCGACGTATTCGATCACCTCGTCGCGGCGGTCCATGCAGAAGTCGATGTCGAAGTCCGGCATCGACACGCGTTCGGGGTTGAGGAAGCGCTCGAACAGCAGGTCGTAGGGCAGCGGGTCGAGGTCGGTGATGCCCAGTGCCCAGGCCACCAGCGAGCCGGCACCCGAGCCGCGACCGGGGCCGACCGGGATGCCCTGGGCCTTGCCCCAGTTGATGAAGTCGGCCACGATCAGGAAGTAGCCGGGGAAGCCCATCTGGATGATCACGTCCAGCTCGCGCTGCAGCCGCTGCTGGTAGTCCTCGAGCGTCCTGCCTTCGGCCATCGGCTGCCTGGCCAGGCGCGCCTCGAGTCCTGCCGCGGCCTGTTGGCGGATCCAGCTGGACAGCGTGTGCTCGTCCGGCACCGGAAACTCGGGCAGGTAGTAGGTGCCCAGGCGCAGGCTGACGTTGCAGCGCTCGGCCAGTGCCAGGCTGTTGTCGAGCGCGTCCGGCACGTCGGCGAACAGCTCGTGCATCTCGCTGGCCGAACGCAGGTACTGCTGCGCGCTGTAATCGCGCGGGCGCTTGGGATCATCCAGCACGCGACCGGCGGCGATGCACACCCGGGCCTCGTGTGCGTCGAAGCCTTCGGCATCGACGAAGCGCACGTCATTGCTCGCCACCAGCGGGATGCCGAGTTCGCTGGACATGGCCATGGCGAAGCGGTTGAACGGCTCCTCGCCCTCGCGCCCGGTGCGGGTGATGGCAAGGTTGAGGCGGTCGCCGAAGCGGCCGAGGAGATCCTGCAGGTGGGCCTGGGCGTGGTCGGCGCGGTTCATCGCCAGCAACTGGCCGGCGGCGCTGGCCCGCCCGGCGATGGCGATCAGGCCATCCAGCGATTCCTCGTCCAGCCAGTGCGGGTGCAGCGCCACGCCTTCCTGGCGATGGCCTTCCAGCCATGCCCGTGACACCAGACGCGACAATGCCTTGTAGCCGGCATGGTCGCGGCACAGCAGGGTCAGCCAGTGCAGGGGTTCACCGGGCAGTCCGATGGCAAGGTCGGCGCCGGCGATCGGCTTGATGCCGGCGGCTTCCGCGGCACGGAAGAACTTGACCAGCGCGAACAGATTGTTGCGGTCGGTGACCGCGAGCGCCGGGATGCCACGCGCCGCCGCGGCCGCGGTCAATTCCCTGATGCGCACGGTGGAATCGGCCAGCGAGTACTCGCTGTGCAGCTGCAGGTGGGCGAAACGATCGGACATGCGTTCCCGTGGGGCGTCGCGCGGGACGTGTGGCTTCAGGGTAGGGTCGGGGCGCGATGCGGGCAAGGCTTGACAGCGGCCTGCGCAGGCGCGCGGGCCTGCAATGCCCGTTGCACCGGGGCGAAGCTGCGGCGATGTTCCGCGCACGGGCCGTGCTGCTGCAGCGCCGCCAGGTGCGCGGCGCTGGGATAGCCCTTGTGGCGGGCAAAGCCGTATTCGGGATGGCGCAGGTCCAGCTCGCGCATGCGCGCATCACGCGCGGTCTTGGCCAGGACCGAGGCGGCCATGATCGCGGCATCGCGCGCATCGCCGCCGACCAGCGCTTCGGCCGGGCAGGGCAGGCCCGGTGGCAGGCGGTTGCCGTCGATGCGGGCGAATGCCGGCGCCGGCTGCAATTCGCACAACGCACGTGCCATGCCGGCGAGGGTCGCCTGCAGGATGTTGAGGCGGTCGATTTCCTCGGCCTCGACGAATACCACGCGCCATGCCAGCGCCTGTTCGCGGATGCGCGGTGCGAGCGCCTCACGCCGCACTTCGGTGAGCTTCTTGGAGTCATCCAGCCCCGGTACCGGCCGTGCCGGATCAAGGATCACCGCGGCCACCGCCACCGGGCCGGCCAGCGGCCCGCGCCCGGCCTCGTCCACCCCGGCGACGAGGCCGGCAGGCGCGTGGAACAGGTCCATGGCTCTCATCGTCGGCCGTCCGCGTGCGTGATCAGCGCGGCCACCGCCTCCGCCGCGCGCGCCGAGGCATCGCGACGCAGTTCCTGGTGGAGGGCACGGAAGCGCGGCAGCAGCGCGTCACGTGCGGCGGAATCGGAAAACCAGTGCCACAGGGCTTCGGCAAGGGCATCCGCGGTGCAGGCATCCTGCAGCAGTTCGGGCACCAGGGTTTCGCCGGCAAGCACGTTCGGCAGACTGACGTGCTCGCTCTTGAGCAGGCCCAGGCCGCGCACGATGGCATGCGTAAGCGGTGCGATGCGGTGGCCGATCACCATCGGCCGCTTGCACAGCATCGCCTCCAGTGCGGCGGTGCCGGAGGCGAGCAGGACCGCATCGCTGGCGATCATCGCCGCCTGCGCACGGCCATCGAGTATCCGTGGCGGACTGGCGCCGGCCTCCGCGGAAGCCAGCGGATGCTGTGCCAGCGTCTGCTCGATGGCGCGGCGACAGTCCGGATTGGCTGCCGGAATCAGCACGTGCAGCCGTGGCAGGCGTTGGCGCAAGCGCTGTGCGGCGTCGAGGAACAGCGGCAACATGCGCTCGATTTCGCCCAGGCGGGAGCCGGGCAGGACTGCCAGCACTGGCCCCTGCGCCGGCAATTGCAGTTCCGTGCGCGCGGCCGCGCGGTCGGGCTCGAGCGCGATCGCATCGGCCAGCGGATGGCCGACGAATACCGCGTCCACGCCATGCCGGCCGTAGATCGGTGGTTCCATCGGGAACAGGCACAGCACACGATCGGCGCTTTCGCCCATCTTCGCCGCACGCGATTCGCGCCAGGCCCACACGCTCGGGCTGACGTAATGCACGGTGGAGACGCCGCGCTGCCTGAGCCAGCGTTCGACGCCGAGGTTGAAGTCGGGTGCGTCGATGCCGATGTAAATCTGCGGCCGCCAGTCCAGACTGCGCTGGCGGAATGCGCGGCGCAGGCGCAGCAAACGCGGCAGGTGCGCGAGCACTTCGGTCAGGCCCATCACCGCCAGTTCCTGCGCCTCGTGCCAGAGTTCCATCCCCGCCGCCTGCATCGACGGGCCGCCGATGCCGGCGAAACACGCATCGGGGAAGTGCCGGCGCAGGGCATGGATCAGGCCGGCACCGAGCAGGTCGCCGGAGGCCTCGCCGGCACACAGCACGATCCGCGGCGCCGCCGGCGCTGAAGGATCGGCGGGCGCGGCAGGCGCGGGATTCACCGCAGCAGGGGCCGTTCGCCGGCCTCGATGAAGTCTAGGAAGGCGCGAACGTCGTCGCTGTCGTGCGCGATCTCGGCCAATTCCGCCTTGGCCTCGTCCAGCCGTGCCTCGCCAAGGTAGAGCGCGCGATACGCGCGTTTGATCGCGCCGATACGCGTGCCGTCGAAACCGCGGCGCTTGAGCCCTTCGCTGTTGATGCCGCGTGCGCGCGCGTACTTGTCCTGCGCCACCATCAGGAACGGCGGCACGTCGCCGTTGACGAACGCGCCCATGCCGATGAAGGCGTGCGCGCCGATGCGGCAGAACTGGTGCACGCCGGCGAAGCCGGACAGGATCACGTGGTCGCCGATGGTGACGTGGCCGGCCAGCGTGGCGTTGTTGGAGAACACGCAATGGCTGCCGACATCGCAGTCGTGGGCGATGTGCACGTAGGCCAGCAGCCAGTTGTCGTCGCCGATGCGGGTCACGCCACCACCGCCGGTGGTGCCGCGGTTGATGGTGACGAACTCGCGGATCACGTTGCCGTCGCCGATTTCCAGACGCACGTCTTCGCCGCCGAACTTCTTGTCCTGCGGATCACCGCCGATGGCGGCATGTCCGTGGATGCGGTTGTCGCGTCCGATGCGGGTGGGTCCGAGGATGCTGCAATGCGCGCCGACCACGCTGCCGGCACCGATTTCCACCCCGTCGCCGATCACGCAGAAGGGGCCGATCTGGACGTCATCGGCCAGCCTGGCGTCTGCCGCGACCACCGCGGTGGGGTGGATGTGCGCCATGCTCAGGCGTCCACCTCGGCGCACAGGATTTCGGCACAGGCCACTTGCTGGCCGTCCACCCGCGCCTGGCAGGCGTACAGCGTCATGTTGCGGATTTCGCGCTTGATCTCGACTTCCAGCTCCAGCCGGTCGCCCGGCACCACCATGCGCGAGAACTTGGCTGCGTCGACCTTGACCAGATAGGAAATCTTGCCGGCATCCGCGCCGCCACGGCTGAGGTGGCTGAGCAGGCCGCCGGCCTGGGCCATTGCCTCGATCACCAATACCCCTGGCATCACCGCATGCGTCGGGAAATGGCCGTTGAAATACGGTTCGTTGATGCTGACGTTCTTCCACGCCAGCACCCGCTTGCCGGCCTCGAACTCGATCAGCCGATCCACCAGCAGAAACGGATAGCGGTGGGGCAGCAGGGCGCGGATGTGTTCCACATCCATCGGCATTGTTTGGCTGGTACTCATTCCCGATCCTTGTTGTGGCCACCGCGCACGTCGCGGAACAGCCTGTCCAGTTGCTTGAATCGCGCGGCGCTTCTGCGCCATGCGCGGTTGTCCATCAGGGGTGTCCCCGAAGAATACTCGCCCGGCTCGCGGATGGAGTGGGTGACCAGGCTCATCGCAGTGATCACCGCCTGATCGCAGACCTCCAGATGGCCGAGCACGCCGGCACCGCCGCCGATCAGGCAATAGCGGCCGATGCGTGCGCTGCCTGCGGCTGCCGAGCAGCCGGCCATCGCGGTATGCGCGCCGATATGCACGTTGTGGCCGATCTGGATGAGGTTGTCCAGACGTACATCCTCTTCCAGCACGGTATCGTCCAATGCGCCGCGGTCGATGCAGGTATTGGCGCCGATCTCGCAGTCGTCGCCGACCACCACGCCGCCCAGTTGCGGCACCTTGATCCAGCGGCCTTCGGCCATCGCCAGGCCGAAGCCGTCCGCACCGAGTACCGCGCCGGGATGGATGCGCACGCGCTCGCCAAGGCGCACCCGGGTGACCAGGGTGACGCGTGCAACGAGTTCGCAGCCGGCACCGACCACGCAATCCTCGCCGATCACCGAACCCGGGCCGATCACCGCGCCGGCGCCGATCCGCGAGCGCGCGCCGATGCTGACGAAGGCAGCGATGTGCGCCGACGGATCGATCACCGCGTCGGCCGCGATGTCGGCACTTGGATGGATGCCGGGCGCATGCGTGCTGCGCGGTTCGAACAGGGCGGCGATGCGCGCGAATGCCGCATACGGATCCGCCGCGATGAGGGCGGTCATCGGTGCATCCTCGGCATCTGCAGCGCGCATCACCACCACCGATGCCGTGCTCGCGGCCAATTGCGCGCGATAGCGCGGGTTGGCAAGGAACGCGAGCTGGCCCGGCGCCGCGGCGGCCAGCGTGGCCACCCCGTGCACCTGCGCATCTGCATCGCCGACCAGCTGCAGCCCGAACTTCTCCGCCAGTTGCGCGGCGGTGAACATCGTGGCCATGGCCGAATCAGAAGCCGCCGGCAAAGGTGAACTGCAGGCGCTCGATGCGGTCGTCGGGCTGCTTGCGCAGCGGCAGCGCGTAGCTGATGGTGATCGGACCCATCGGCGAGCGCCACATCAACGCCACGCCGGCGGAGGCGCGCAGTTCCTTGGTCTGCCACGAGTCGTAGTCCTTGAACACGTTGCCGAAATCGATGAACGCGGAAGCACGCGCCGCCGGACTCTTGATCAGCTGCGGGAAGAACATCTCGATGGTGCCGGTGGTCTTGAACGCACCGCCCAAGGGCTGCAGGTAGCCGTAGGCATTGGGCACGCGCGGACCGAGCGTGTTGTCGACGAAACCGCGCACCTTGCCCGAGGACATCACGCCGCCGGCGTAGAAATTCTCGAAGAACGGCAGGCCGTTCGCGTTCACCGTCTTCACGTAGTCGGGCGAATCCGGCAGGCAGGGCTCGGTCGGCGGTGGCGGATTGGGGTTGTCCTCGGTCGGCGCGGTCCAGCAGATGTTGCGCACGAAGTCCTTGCCGTAGGCATCGCCATAGCCGATGGAGGCACTGGTATTGAGCACCAGTGCGGGGCTGATCGGCCAGAACTTCGAGATCTGGTAGTCCAGCTTCCAGTACTCCACGGTGGAGCCGGGCAGCGTCGCCTCAAGGCCGATGCGCTGGTAGGTGCCGCGGGTGGGGGTGAGCGCGTGGTCACGGGTATCGCGAGCGAATGCCAGCTGGGTGCGCCAGGAGTGGAAGGTGCGACGGCCCACCGCGTCGATGTAGTCGACGATGACATCCGGGGTGGAGCCGGGGATCGCCAGCACCTTCTTGCTGTCGATGCCGAGCATCCAGCTCAGCGTGTCCACCTCGGTGATCGGCAGGCCGAGGAACATCTGCGCCGCGCCGGAACTGGTCGAGTACTGCGCGACGTTGAAGTTCGAGTAGTCGAACTCGTTCCAGAACAGGTTGTAGCCGAGCGACACCCCGTTGTCGGTGAAGTACGGGTTCACGAAGGAGAAGTCGTAGCGCTTCTGGTAGGTGCTGCGCATCGCCGCGACCGATACCCGGTTGCCGCTGCCGAGGAAGTTCGACTCGGACAGCTGGCCGCTGATCTGCATGCCGGAGAGCTGCGAATAGCCCAGCGCCAGCATCACCTGGCCGGAATTGGTTTCCTTGACCTTGACCTCGAGATCGACCTGATCATTGCTTCCCGGCACCGGGGTGCTTTCGATGTCCACGGTCTCGAAGTAGCCAAGCTGCTGCAGGCGGATCTTGGAGCGATCGATCGCCGCTTGCGAGTACCAGGCACCCTCGAACTGGCGCATCTCGCGGCGCAGCACCTCGTCCTTGGTGCGGTTGTTGTCCTTGAACACGATGCGGCGCACGTTGACGCGCGGCCCTGGCACCACCTGCATGTCGATCGCGATGGTGCGTGCATCGCGGTCCACGCTGGGGTTGGGCGTGACCTGGGCGAAGGCGTAACCGACGTTGCTGAGCGAGGCGACGATGCTCTCGCTGGCCATTTCCAGGCGCGCGCGGGAGAACACCTGTTCCGGGCGCACGAACAGCGCCAGGCGTTGCTCGACCTCTTCCTTCGGCAGCACGGTATCGCCGCTGACGCTGACCGAGGACACGGTGTACTGCTCGCCCTCGCTGATGCCGGCGGTGATGTAGATGTCGCGCTTGTCCGGGCTGATGCTGACCTGGGTGTTGTCCGGGCCGACCTCGGCATCGATGTAGCCGCGGTCGAGGTACCAGGATTGCAGCTTTTCAAGGTCGCCGGAGAGTTTTTCCTTGGAATACTGGTCGTCGCGGCGGTACCAGCTGAGCCAGTTCGAGGGGCGCGATTCCCAGCCGCGCAGCAGTTCCTTGTCGCTGAAGATCTCGTTGCCGATCACGTTGACATGGCGGATCTTCGCGGCCTTGCCTTCCTTGACCTCGATCGCAATGTCGATGCGATTGCGGTCCAGGCGGCTGACCGTGGGTTCGATCTCGACGTTGTACTTGCCGCGGTTCTGATAGGCGCGGGTCAATTCCTGCTGCACCCGGTCCAAGCTCATGCGGTCGTAGGTTTCGCCTTCGGAAAGACCGATTTCCTTCAGGCTCTGCATCAACTGCTCGGTCTGGATGTCCTTGTTGCCGCTGACGGTGAGGCGGTTGATGGCCGGGCGCTCGACCACGGTGACCACCAGGATGTCGCCCTGGCGGTCGAGGCGGATGTCCTCGAAGAAGCCGGTGCGGTACAGCGCGCGGATGGCATCGCCGGCGCGTGCCTGGTCGACCACGTCGCCACGTTCCACCGGCAGGTAGGTGAACACGGTGCCGGCGGAGATGCGCTGCAGACCATCGACCCGGATGTCGCTGACGGTGAACGGCGACAGCGTCTGCGCCAGCGCGGCCGGTGTGCTGAGCGTGGCGGCGAGGGCGAGGGCAAGCAGGCGGCGACGATGAGGGCTACGCGTCATGGGGTGGTTCCGGTTGTCACAAGGAAAGGGCTGTACGCGATGGCTCATCGCAACAGCCCGAGGATGTCATTGTAGAACGCCAGGCCCATCAAGCCGGCCAGCGCAGCCAGGCCGATGTACTGGCCGATGGCGGTGGCGCGTTCGCTCAACGGGCGACCACGCACCAGTTCGATAAGGTAATACAGCAAGTGCCCGCCATCCAGAATCGGGATCGGCATCAGGTTGATGATCGCAAGGCTGAGCGAGATCAGCGCGAGGAAACTCAGGAACCAGGCCGGCCCCATGTCGGCGGAGGCATTGGCGTAGCGGGCGATGGTGATCGGCCCGGAGATGTTTTCCACCGAGGCGCGACCGCTGATCATGCGTCCGATCATGGCCAGCGATTCACGTGTCAGGCGTGACATTTCCCTGAACGCCGCCGGAACCGCCTGCAACGGACCGTGGCGCAGGATCGCGTCCGGGGGCGGCATTTCCACCGCCGCGGCGACAATGCCGATGCCCCAGTAATCGCCACGCTCGGGCGCATGCAGGCGCCGCGGCATGAGTTCGACCTCGAGGGTGCGGCCTTCGCGCTCGATGCGCATCCGCGCCGGCTCGCCGGCCTGGCCGGCGGCTTCGAACAGGGCGGAAAGGCGGTCGAAGGCGTCGACCTCGATTCCGTCGACGGCAAGAATGCGGTCACCGGGCTGGAGGCGACCCGCCGCGGGGCCGTCCGCAGCCACTTCGCCGACCACCGGCGGGGCAAGCAGGTGCGCCGGCAGCAGGCCGCTGGCCGCCAGTGCCTGGCGCTCGCGCACGCCTTCGGGCAGGCGCTCCAGGTGCAGCACGCGCTGCCGGCTCACGCCATCGGCATCGCGCACCTCGATCGGCAGTGGTTCGCGGTCGAGCGCGCCGGCGACCAGCGCCAATCCGGCTTCGCTCCAGGTCGGCGTCTCCTGACCACCGATGCGCAGCAGGCGGTCGCCATTGCGGAAGCCCGATTCGGCGGCGATGCCCTGCACCCGTCCGACTTCGGCGGCATAGTCGGGCCGACCGACGACGAACATCGCCCACAGCAGGGCCAGGCACAGCAACAGGTTGGCCACCGGGCCGGCGGCAACGATGACGATGCGCTTCCACACCGATTGCCGATTGAAGGCCTGCGGCGCTTCGCTCGCGTCCACCTCGCCTTCGCGCTCGTCGAGCATCTTCACGTAGCCACCCAGCGGGATCGCGGCGACCATGTATTCCACGCCGTCGCGGCCACGGCGCAGCCACAGCGGGCGCCCGAAGCCGACCGAGAAGCGCAGCACCTTGACCCCGCAGCGACGTGCGACCCAGAAATGGCCGAACTCGTGGAAAGTCACCAGGATGCCGAGGCTGACGATCAGCCAGAACAGCGAACCCGCAAAATCGCCCATCACGCAGAGGTCATCGGTTCATGCGCGAAATCGCGGCACGGGCCTGGGCGCGTGCCTGTGCATCGGCGGCCAGCAGTGCCTCGAGCGATTGCGCAGGGGTGGAAGGGAGCGCGGCCAATCCGGATTCGACCAGCGCGGGAATGTCCAAGAAAGCAATTCGGCCCTGAAGAAAGGCTGAAACGGCTTCTTCGTTGAGCGCGTTGAGCTGCGCTGGAGCGCTGCCGCCGGCCTCCAATGCCGCGTAAGCGAGCCGCAGGCACGGGAATGCCTCATGGTCGGGCGCTTCGAATTCGAGCCGACCGCCCTGTGCCAGCAGGTCGAGTCCGGCCACGCCGGAGTGGATGCGACGCGGCCACGCCAGGCCAACCGCCAGGCTGGTGCGCATGTCCGGCAAGCCGAGCTGGGCGAGGGTGGAACCGTCGATGAACTCGACCAGCGAATGCACCAGCGATTGCGGGTGCACCAGCACTTCGATGCGTGCTCCGGGCAGGCCGAACAGGTGATGCGCCTCGATCACCTCCAGGCCCTTGTTCATCAGCGTCGCCGAATCGACCGAGATCTTCGGCCCCATCGACCACTTCGGGTGCGCCACCGCCTGTTCGGGCGTGACGTTGGCCAGCTCGTCGCGGCGGCGGCCGCGGAACGGGCCGCCCGAAGCGGTCAGCACCAGGCGTGCCAGGGAATCGTCGACGCGGCCCTCCGGCAGGCACTGGAAGATCGCGTTGTGCTCGCTGTCGATCGGGATCAGGCGTGCGCCCGAGGCCTCGATTTCACGCATCAGCAGGTCGCCGGCCATGACCAGCGATTCCTTGTTCGCCAGCAGCAAGCGCTTGCCGGCGCGTGCCGCCGCCAGGGTCGATGACAGGCCGGCGGCGCCGACGATGGCCGCAATCACGCAGTCGTTGCCGGCGTCGGCCGCCAGTGCATCCAGCGCCGCGGTGCCCGCGTGGGCACGGGTCGGCAGACCGGCCGCGCGCAGGCCATCGCGCAGCGCCGGGTACGCCGCCTCGTCGGCGATCACCGCATCCTCGGGGCGGTGTTGGCGGCACAGTTCGAGCAAGGCATCCACGCGGCTGCCGGCGGCCAGCACGGTGGCGCGGTACAGCTCGGGATGGCGCGTGATCACATCCAGCGCCGAGGTGCCGATCGAACCGGTTGCCCCGAATATCGCGATGCGCTGTGCCGCCGGCATGCTCAGAACCCGAACACGGCCTTGCACAGCGCGAACACCGGCAAGGCCGCGAGCACGCTGTCGATGCGGTCGAGAATGCCGCCGTGGCCGGGGATCAGGGCACCGGAATCCTTCACTCCCGCCTGGCGCTTGAGCAGGCTTTCGAACAGATCGCCGACCAGCGAGGCCAGCACGGTCAGCACGATCGCGAGGGCCACCCAGCCCAGCGCCACACCGCCTGCCCCGGCCAGCATGGCGAAGCCGAGCCCGAACACCAGCGCCGCCAGCAGCCCGCCAACGAGGCCTTCCACGGTCTTGTTCGGGCTGATCCTGGGCGAGAGCTTGTGGCGGCCGAACTTGCGTCCGGCGAAATAGGCACCGGAGTCCGCCATCCACACCACCATCAAGGCAGCCAGCAGCCAAAGGTGGTTGCGCGCGATGGGCCCGATCAGGCCGTTGTCATCAGGATCGCCATGGATGATGGCCAGTGCACACCAGGCCGGCACCACCGCGAGGCTGCCGGCCAGCAGTTTGAGCCCGCGGGACACGCCGCTGTGGTTGGCGCCGAAGCGCCAGGCGCGCAGCCACAGCACGGCCAACAGCCACCACACCACGCCGAGCACCACCATCAATTCGAACAGCGCAGTGGAGCCGCCACGCTCGGTACGCGAGCCCCATACCAGCATCGCCATCCACAACAGATTGGCGGCGAGCAGGAAGGTCCGCGGAAGGGTGTCCTCGACCCCGGCCAGCTTGAACCATTCCCACAGCCCGCCGAGGAACACGATGGCGGCAAGCACCATCATCCACGGCGTGGGCAGGAACAGCACCGCGGCAATCGCCAGCGGCCCCATCACCAGGGCGGCAAGAATTCGGGTTCGGGTCATGCGTGCGGCGGATCCTGGTCGGGAGTGGGGCGGGAGCTCACCTGCGCCCCGGTCAATCCGAAACGGCGCTGGCGGCTCGCGTAATCGGCGAAAGCATCGGCCAGTGTCGCCCGATCCAGTTCGGGCCACAACTTCGGGGTGAACCACAATTCGGCATAGGCCAGCTGCCACAGCAGGAAATTGCTGATGCGCTGGTCGCCACCGGTGCGGATCATCAGGTCCGGCGGCGGCAGGTCGGCGAGGGCCAGCTGGCGTGCAAACGCGGCTTCGTCGATGTCTTCGGGTTGCAGACGCCCGGCAACGGCCTCGCGCGCCAACGCGCGTGCCGCCTGCACGATGTCCTGGCGCCCGCCATAGCTGGCGGCGATGGACAGGGTCATGCCGCGATTGCCGGCGGTCAGGGCTTCGGCCTCGCCCATGCGACGCTGGATGTCCGACGAGAAACGCGCACGCTCGCCGATGAAACGCAGGCGCACACCGCGGCGGTGCAGTTCACCGGCTTCGCGGTCGATCACGCCGGCGAACAGCTTCATCAGCCCGCGCACTTCGTCTTCCGGGCGCCCCCAGTTCTCGCTGGAAAACGCGAACAGGGTCAGTGCCTCGACGCCGCGGTCGAGACAGAATTCGACACATTGCTGCACCGCGCGGGCACCGACGCGGTGACCGATCAGGCGCGGTCGGCGGCGTTGTTCGGCCCAGCGCCCGTTGCCGTCCATGATCACGGCAAGGTGGCGCGGTGCGGATGGCGGGGTCGGTTCACTCATGGCAGGGGACAGGCCCGGGCACGTCGTGTGCGTGGGCCGCAGGCAGCCGCAGCAAGCGGCTCAAACCGCCATCAGTTCCTGTTCCTTGACCTTGACCACCTCGTCGACGTCCTTGATCGCCTTGTCGGTCAACTTCTGGATGTCCTCTTCGCCACGCCGCGCCTCGTCCTCGGAAATCTCCTTTTCCTTGAGCAGGTCCTTGACCTGCTGGTTGGCGTCGCGGCGGATGTTGCGGATCGCCACCTTGGCGTTCTCGCCCTCGCCATGCACCACCTTGCTCAGTTCGCGGCGGCGCTCTTCGGTCAGCGGCGGGATGTTGATGCGAATGGTCAGGCCCGCGGTGTTCGGGGTCAGGCCGAGGTCGGAATTGATGATCGCCTTTTCCACCGCGGCCACCAGCTGCTTGTCCCACGGGGTGATGGTCAGCGAGCGCGCATCGCTGACCGCGACGCTGGCAACCTGCGACAGCGGCATCTCCGAGCCGTAGCTGTCGACCTTGATGTGATCGACCAGCGCGGTGCTGGCACGACCGGTGCGGACCTTGGACAGATCGTGGCGCAACGATTCGATGCTCTTTTGCATGCGCGTCTGCGCATCTTTCTGGATGTCCTTGATCATGTGGCCGGGCCCTTGGCGAAAAACAAGGTTGAAAGTATAGGGCGAAGCGAGCCCGCGCGGCCGCATGCAAGGCGTTTTCAAGCCGCTCGTGCGGCCAGCGGGGCGTGCCTGGCAGCGACCACCCGCCGCTTCAGCCGCCGTGCGGCGCGCGCTCGTGCAGGTCGTGTTCGCTGTCGGGCGCGCGCTCGATCTGCAAAGTGGGATGATTGATGCCGAAACGCTCGTCGAGTTCATGCACCACCGCGTCGATGAACGCGTCATGGTCGTCGGTACGTGGTCGCACCAGATGCGCGGTCATCGCCACCTCGCCCGCGCCCAGTGCCCAGATATGCACGTGATGCACTTCCTGCACGCCCGGCCGGCCGGCCAGGAATGTCTCGACTTGGTGACGGTCGATGTGGCGCGGCACCGCGTCCATCGCCGCATCGAAGCTGTCGCGCAGCAGGGCCCAGGCGCCCAACGCGATCACCACCGAAATCAGCAGCGCGGTGGCCGGGTCGAGCCAGGCCCAGCCGAACTTCCACATGCCAAGGCCGGCCAGCACCGCCGCCACCGAAACGGCCGCATCGGCGAGCAGGTGCAGGTAGGCGCCGCGGCGATTGAGGTCGTGCTCGTGGCCGCCGCGCACCATCCACGCGCCGACGAGGTTCACCGCGATGCCGATGGCGGCGACCACCATCACCACGGTCGCGGGGATTTCCGGTGGCTGCGCGAAGCGTCGCATCGCCTCCCAGGCCAGCGCGCCGGAGAACACCACCAGCAGCAATGCATTGCCCAGCGGCGAGAGCAGCGTGGCACGGCGCCAGCCGTAGGTATGGCGTCCACGCGGCGGGCGGCGCGCCAGCGCGGCGGCGCCCCAGGCCAGCGCCAGGCCGAGCACGTCACCCAGGTTGTGCAGGGCGTCGGTGAGCAGGGCCAGCGAATTGCTCAGGAACCCGTACACCGCCTCCACCACGGTGAAGGCGAGGTTGAGCAGGGTCACGATCGCGAAGGTGCGGACGCTGGAAAAGGCTTCCGGCCCGTGTGCATGGCCGGGGCCATGCGAATGATCGTGGGAATGTCCGTGCATCAGTGCAGTCTGGCAGAAACGGATGCGGCCCGCGCCCGCTGCGCGGGTGAGGCCGGTCGCGTGATCAGTCGCGCCCGGCGTGCACCAGGGTGCCGATGTCCTCGCCGCGCAGGATGCCCAGCAGCGCGCCGGGGCGGTCCATGTCGAACACGCGCATCGACATGCCGGCATCGCGGCACAGCGCGAACGCGGTGGTATCCATCACCTGCAGGTTGCGCGCGATCACCTCGTCGTAATCGAGCTGTTCGAAGCGCTTGGCATCGGCATGTTTCTTCGGATCCTTGTCGTACACCCCGTCGACCTTGGTCGCCTTGAGCAGCAGATCGGCGCCGATCTCGATCGCGCGCAGCGCGGCGCCGGAATCGGTGGTGAAGAACGGGCTGCCCACGCCGGCGGCGAAGATGGTGATGCGGCCTTTTTCAAGGTGGCGTACCGCGCGGCGGCGGATGTAGTCCTCGCACACGTCATTGATCTTGATCGCGCTCATCACCCGCGCCTTGCCGCCGCGCTTTTCCAGCGCGTCCTGCATCGCCAGCGCGTTGATCACGGTGGCCAGCATGCCCATCTGGTCGCCGGTGACGCGATCCATGCCGCTGGCGGCCAGGCCCGCACCGCGGAAGATGTTGCCGCCGCCGATGACCAGCGCGATTTCGGCCCCGGCCGCGTGTGCTTCCATCACTTCGTCGGCGATGCGTGCCAGCACCTTGGGATCGATCCCGTAGTCCTCGTCACCCATCAGCGCCTCGCCGGAAAGTTTGAGCAGGACACGACGAAGGGCGAGCTGGGACATGGCGGCTCCGGCAGGATGGCGGGGGAGGGTTCATTCTAGCGTCCCGGCCATGCGTGGTGGCGCCTGTGCAGCGCGTGCGTGATGCGCCGTGCACCGGGGCGGGACAGTGCCCGGCCGCCGTGGCCCGAAAAGCGGAAAACCCGCCTTGCGGCGGGTTTCCGGGGTGTTGCGCGAGGACGATGGATCAGGCCAGGCCAGCCTGCTTCATCACTTCGGCAGCGTAATCTTCCTGCACCTTCTCGATGCCTTCGCCGACCGCCATGCGCTCGAAGCCGAGCACTTCGGCGCCGGCGGCCTTGAGTGCAGCTTCCACCGTCTGCTCGGTGTTGAGCACGTAGGGCTGGCCGGTCAGACACATTTCGTTGACCGTCTTGGCGACCTTGCCGGAGACCATCTTCTCGAGGATTTCGGCCGGCTTGCCCGAGTCCTTGACCTGGGCCATGGCGATTTCCTTCTCGCGCTCGACGAACTCGGCCGGCACGTGCGCGGGCGAGATGTACGGGGGGTTCATCGCCGCGATGTGCATGGCCAGGCCGCGCGCCAGTTCGGCATCGCCGCCCTTGACGTCGACCAGCACGCCGATGCGGCCGCCGTGCACGTAGGCACCGATGGTGTTGCCGCTGTCGATGCGCGCCATGCGCCGCACCTGCACGTTCTCACCGACCTTGGCGACCACGGCCGCACGCGCGTCTTCCACGCTGTCGGCGCCGATCTTCTGCGACTTCAGCGCCTCGATGTCGCTGGCCTCGAGTGCGGCCTGCGCGACCTGGTCGACGAAATTGGTGAAGTTCTCGTCCTTGGCCACGAAGTCGGTTTCGGAGTTGACTTCGACCAGCACGGCCTTGCCGTCAGTCTGGGCCATGCCGATGCGGCCTTCGGCGGTGACGCGGTCGGCCTTCTTGTCGGCCTTGGCAAGGCCGGACTTGCGCAGCCAGTCGGCGGCCGTTTCGATGTCGCCGTTGTTCTCGACCAGCGCCTTCTTGCACTCCATCATGCCGGCGCCGGTGCGCTCGCGCAGTTCCTTGACCTGGGATGCGGTGATTTCAGCCATTGGAAATTCCTTGGGTTTCACGGGTGGCGTGTCGCGGCGGCGTCAGGCGCGCGCCAACGACACGGGGCAGGCGGGTCGCCTGCGGGGGGAGAGGGGCCATGCACGCTGACATGGCCCGGTGACGCGCCGGTTACTCGGCCGCTTCCGATTCGGCCTTGGGGGCGTCGTCGGCTTCTGCAGGCTCATCGGGCTTGGCGGCGTCATCGGCCTTGGCCGGGGCGTCCGCCTTGGCGGCCTTGCGCGCGGACTTCTTCGCCGGCTTGGCCTCACCGGCCTCGGCGACGAAGTCCTCCTCGCTCACCACCGCGGCGTTCGGCGCGGCGGCCTTGCCCTCGAGCACCGCGTCGGCGGCGACGCGGGCATACAGCTGCACGGCACGGATCGCGTCATCGTTGCCGGGGATCGCGTAATCGACCAGATTCGGGTCGTAGTTGGTGTCCACCACCGCCACCACCGGGATGCCGAGGGTCTTGGCTTCCTTGATCGCGATGTTCTCGTGGCCGATGTCGATCACGAACAGCGCGTCCGGCAGACGCGGCATGTCCTTGATGCCGCCCAGGCTCGCTTCCAGCTTGTCGCGCTCGCGGCGCAGACCCAGCACCTCGTGCTTGACCAGCTTTTCGAAGGTGCCGTCGGTTTCAGCGGCTTCCAGTTCCTTGAGGCGGCCGATCGACTTCTTGATGGTGGCGAAGTTGGTCAGCGTGCCGCCCAGCCAGCGCTGGGTCATGAACGGCATGCCGCAACGCTCGGCTTCTTCCTTGATCGCGTCACGCGCGCTGCGCTTGGTGCCGACGAACAGCACGATGCCGCGCTTCTGCGCGATCTTCGACAGGAAGTTCATCGCGTCGTCCAGCAGCGGGACGGTCTTTTCCAGGTTGATGATGTGGATCTTGCCGCGGGCGCCGAAGATGTACGGGCCCATCTTGGGGTTCCAGTAGCGGGTCTGGTGGCCGAAGTGGACGCCGGCTTCCAGCATCTGGCGCATGGTGATCTGGGGCATTGCTTGATTTCCTTGGATGTGGAGCACGTGGCGCGCCGCACCATCGAGGGTGGGGTGCTTTTCCCGACGCCGTGGCGCAATGCGCGCGGGACGGGGACTCGCCTTGATGCTCCGGGGTTGGGCCTCCCCGCCGTCACTGCCACCGAACCCGCTTGCGCGGGCACCCCGGAGCAGGGATTGTCGACAGGTGTGGATTCGCCAATGACGCTTGACGTGGGCGTTGCCGGTGAGGGCAAGCATACAAGTATAGGGAGCATGCGGATTCGCGGCAAGCACCCAAATCGAGCAGGGTGTGCCGCAAGTGAAGCTGAGCTGTTCATGTGACCGTGTGCACGGTTTTTTTGCGCGCCCTTCACATTTTTTTTGCAAGTATCCGGCATCCATCCGTGGGCTGTCGGTCATTGCAATGATTTCAAAGGGGCTTCGTACATGAACAAGATTTATCGCCTGATCTGGAACCGGGAATTGGGTCAACTGGTAGTCGCATCAGAGTTGGCAAGGGCAGGCACAGTCGCGGGCGGTCGGATCGGCACTCATCGTCCGATGCCATATCGCGCAGGATTGGCATTGGCGATCCTGTTTGGCTTGGGTGCAAGCAGTGCCTGGGCGGCGGACGTGGTCTGTGTGGATGCAGCAACCGGCGCGCCCATCCCGGCGCAGCAGGCGGCGGCAGCTGCCGCGGCCGGCAACCAGGTGATTTGTGGTGATGGCGCCATTGCCAGCGGGGAAGGTGCCATCGCCGTGGGTCAGCAAGCATCGGCTACGGCCGACCATGCCACCGCCATTGGCACTTCCGCTGCTGCATCCGGCGTGGGCAGCAATGCCATTGGCCGAGGCGCCAAGGCGCCAGGCCCGAACACCATCGCCATCGGTACCAATGCCGATACCACCGTTTGGGCACCCATTGCCGAAAACGGTCAGCCGCTTGCCGGCCGCGATGCCATCGCCATCGGTCAAAACAGCCGCGCCGGGAACAACTTTTCCACCGCCATCGGCTTCAGCGCACGCGCCAATCAACGTTTTGGCATCGCCATTGGCTCCGGCGCCCGCGTTGATTGGGACGGTACTCCCACGCTGGACAGGAACGCCTCCAGCATCGCGATTGGACACAACGCGTATGTCGCGTATCTGGCGAACGGCGGGATCGCGATCGGAAACGGGGCCGGGGTCGACTCTGGAAATCCCAACATTGCGATCGGCTCCGGCGCGCGTGGCATTGGCACGTTGAGCATCGCCATGGGCATCAACTCCCGTGGCGGCGGGGATACCGCTATGGCAATTGGCGCCGGAGCGCAGACCGACGGCTTTGACAGTATCGCGCTGGGTCCACACGCCACGGCCGGTCGATACCAGAATGGCAATGGTGTCATGTCCGCCACCGCAGTAGGCGCTGGCGCCGTGGCCCAGGGACGCGCGTCCACCGCGCTGGGCGCAGGATCCATCGTCTTCGGCCAAGGCTCTGCCTCGTTGTCATCCAACAGTCCGCTGAATGCCCGTTTTTACGACGATCCCAAGGACAACACCGCCTTCAGCGTGATCGGCGGCAGAAACAACTTCTCCATCGGCAACCACAATGCCATCGGCGATACCTCCAACAACAACCTGGCCATCGGCAATGACATCCTGATCGGCACCACCGGCGTCAGTTTCGTCCAGCAAACCAAGTCCGGTGGCAGTGCCAACGACCTGCGCTACTTCGTGCCGACCTACCAAGGCCGGGTGGCGATCAACAACGCCATTGCCGTTGGCCAGGCGGCGCATGTGGGTGCCAGCGATACCGTTGCGCTTGGCTCCGCAAGCCAGGCCAACAATGCCAATGACGTGGCGTTGGGAAGTGGCTCCAGCACTTCGGCGCCGGTCGCCACCGCCGGTGGCAGTGTTGGTGGCATCGACTACGCCTACGCCGGCACCAACCCAGGCAGCACCGTGTCGATCGGCAGTGCAGGCGCGGAACGCCAGTTGCAAAAGGTGGCCGCCGGCCAGGTCAGTGCCACCAGCACTGACGCCATCAACGGCAGCCAGTTGTTTGCCACCCAAACCGCGATCGGCAACCTGGCGCAATCCAGTGCCGACAACTTCGGTGGTGGCGTCGTGGTGAATCCGGATGGCAGCTTGTCCGCCCCGAGTTACGTCACCACCACCGGCACGTACTCCAACGTGGGCGATGCACTCGTCGCGAACAATCAGCAGACCAACGTGCTGGGTGCTTCGGTGGCGGCGGGCCTGGGTGGCAGTTCCACGTACGACCCGGTGACTGGTTCGGTCACTACGGCGCTCACGGTCGGCGGTACCACGTACAACGACGTGAATTCGGCTTTGAACGCGATCAACGCCTTGGCCGGCGCGGGTTGGCACCTGCAAGCCAATGGCGGAGCGGCAACTGATATTCAGCCAGGCAGCTCGGTCAATGTCGTGGATGGCAGCAATACCCGCGTCACCCTCAATGGCAACGAGTTGAAGGTGGATGTGGTGGATGCGCCGACCTTCGCCGGTCAGGTCACCATGAATGGTGGGTTCGTGGTGGGTGCCAACCAGCTTGTCGACATGGGCGGCAATGTGATTCGCAATGTCGGTGCCGGTGACGTCAGTGCCACCAGCACGGATGCAGTCAACGGCAGCCAGCTCTACCAGACCAACCAGGCGGTGCAAGCCGTCGACGACCGGGTCACCAACCTGGCGGGCGACGTGAGCAATCTGGGCAGTCGCGTGGATGCCAACGAAATCAACATCTCGGCCATACAGCAGGGCGCGGCCGGCATGTTCCAGGTCAACCAGCCCGGTGGCGCTGCGCCGGCGCCGACCGGGACCAATTCGGCTGCCGGCGGCAGCGATGCGGTGGCAAGTGGCGACAACAGCACCGCGGTCGGCAACCAGTCCGTCGCCAGCGGCAACAACAGTACGGCGCTGGGTCAGGGTGCGGTGGCCAGTGGCAACAGCAGCATCGCGATCGGTGCCGGTTCGACGGCGGTGGAGGACAACGTCGTCTCGGTGGGCAGCATTGGCGCCGAGCGCCGGATCACCAACGTTGCTCCCGGTGTCAATGGCACCGACGCGGTCAACCTCAACCAGTTGCAAGGCATGAGCGCCGGTGGCGTGCAGTACGACAAGAATGCGGACGGCAGCGTCAACTACAACAGCGTCACGCTCAACCCGGGTGGTTCCGGACCCGCCACGATCCACAACGTGGCGGCCGGCGTAGCGCCGACCGATGCGGTCAATGTCGGCCAGTTGAATGCCGGCCTGACCAACACGCTGAACGAGGCCAACGCCTATACGGATGCGCGCCTGATCGACATCAACAACGACATCTGGACCATGCGCAAGGATTTCCGCGGCGCCACCGCCTCGGCGATGGCGATGGCTGGCCTGCCGCAGGCGTACCTGCCCGGCAAGAGCATGCTGGCGGCAGGCGTGGGTGGCTACCAGGGTCAATACGGCATAGCGGTCGGTTTGTCGGGGATCACGGAGAACGGCAAGTGGGTGTACAAGGCGCAGGCCAGTGGAAACACCGCGAGTGATTGGGGCTTCTCTGCCGGCATCGGCATCCAGTGGTGAGCAAGCAAGGGAGAACCAAGGAAATGAGCATGAAAATCAACACTTCGCTGCTTGCCGTCGCCACCACGCTGTTGCTTGCCGGATGCGCAACGCATGTCAGCCGCGACATCTCGCCCGACGGTGTGGCAGGCGAGGTTGTATTCCCGCAGGCCGAGGGTGCAACCCTGTCAGGGGGCACCTTCCCGGACCCGAACCATGTGCGTTTGGTGAAATCCGGCGTCAGCAAGGATCAGCTTTATGAGCTGCTGGGACGCCCGCATTTTCGCGAAGGTTTTGCACGTGTGCGCGAATGGGACTATCTGTTCAATTTCCGCGAGGGCGATGTGGTTCGAGTCTGCCAGTTCAAGGTGATTTTCGATCGGAAATACCTTGGACGCAGCTTCCATTGGCAGCCCGAAGACTGCAAGCGCTTCGCCCTCGCCGAAGCCCCCGGCATTGCTGCGGAGCCCTTTTTGCTGGAAACCGACGCCTTGTTCGCTTTTGATCGCTCCGGCATCGACGACATGAGTGCGGAAGGACGTGCCCGCGTACGCGATGTGGCTTCGCAGATCGCCGCCATGCCGGCACCTCCCCACAGCGTGGAAGTATTGGCCTATACCGATCGCTTGGGTTCATCTGCCTACAACCTGGGACTGTCCCAGGCGCGTGCGGAGACCGTGCGTGCGTTGTTGATCGATGCCGGCGTCTCGCCCGCGCGTATTCGTGCGGTCGGAATGGGCTCGGCCAATCCGGTAAAAACTTGCGATGATGGCGGTAACCGTTCCAACCTGATCGCTTGTCTGGCCCCGAACCGTCGCGTGGAGGTTCGCGCAGTGGGCACGGCTCCTTGATCGCTTGGGGATTTCACATGTCAATGAAAAAGATTGTTGTCGGCTTGGTTGTTGCAGCCGGCATGGCAGGCACGGCTTACGCGCAGCAGGCGAGGCAGCAGTCGGCACAGAATGCCGTGGTGAGTGCGCAGGCCGCACAACAACGATCTCCTCAGAGCGTGGACCCCAACAGCATGGTGATGGCGGCGTTGCAGGCGGTTCAGCTGGTGGATGCCGGCAGGAGTGCGGAAGTCTGGGATGGCAGTGCCGAGGTGTCGAAGCGCGCATTGAGCAGGAACGCGTTCGTGCAACAAGTGACCGCGACGCGTGCGCCGCTCGGTCAGCCGGTTTCGCGGGTCTGGCTTTCCGTGATCCGCCAGAGTGCACCCGAACCGGGCAGCAATGGAGGGCCACCGCAGGGTGATTACATCAGCGTGCGCTTCGCTACGCGCTTTTCCGGTGGGAACACGGTCGCCGAGTTGGTCACGTTTCGCCTCGAGAGCAACGGCATCTGGCGTGTCGCAGGTTATGCCATCCAATAGTCAATCGTGCTTGGCAGGGTTGATGCAGCGAAGGCCGGGCAACCGGCCTTCGTCGTTTCTGCTTGGTGGCGCGCCCGCGGCGATGCGCATCGGCGATAATGCGCGGATGAGCATTTCCCTGAAAAGCCGCGAAGAGATCGAGAAGATGCGCGAGGCCGGCCGCTTGGCGGCCGAGGTGCTGGACCTGATGACCGGGCACGTGCGTCCGGGCATCAGCACCGAAGAGCTGGACCGCATCGCCCACGAGCACATCGTCAACGTGCAGCAGGCGACCCCGGCCAACGTCGGTTACCGCGGCTATCCGAAGACCCTGTGCACCTCGGTCAACAACGTGATCTGCCACGGGATTCCCAATGAATCCAAGGTGTTGAAGGATGGCGACATCATCAACATCGATGTCACCGTGATCAAGGACGGCTGGCATGGCGACACCAGCCGCATGTATTTCGTCGGCAGCCCGTCGGTGATGGCGCGGCGGCTGGTCGAGACCACCTATCGCGCGATGTGGGCGGGCATCCGCCAGGTGCGCCCCGGCGCGACCTTGGGCGACATCGGCGAGGCGATCCAGAAGCTGGCCGAGGCCGAGCGTTTCAGCGTGGTGCGCGAATACTGCGGCCACGGCATCGGCCGCGTGTACCACGAGGACCCGCAGGTGCTGCACTACGGCCGTGCCGGCGAGGGTCTGGTGCTGGAGCCGGGCATGACCTTCACCATCGAGCCGATGATCAACGAGGGCGCGCGCCACTCCAAGCTGCTGCCCGATGGCTGGACCGTGGTCACCCGCGACCGCAAGCTGTCGGCGCAGTGGGAGCACATGATCGCGGTCACCGACGACGGCTTCGACGTGCTGACCCTGTCCGCCGGCTCGCCGCCGCCGGCGTGAACCCGGCCGCGTCCACCCAGGCGTGGGCACAGGCCGCGCGCGGGCGCATCCAGGCGCTGGACGCCGAGCTGTCGAAGCGTTTCGACGCCGGCGAGGCGGCCGCGCAACTGGCGGCGGCGCGTGCCGAGGGGGTTGATGCCCTGATCCTGCAAGCCTGGCAGCAGGCGCTGCCGCAGGACGCGGATCTGGGCCTGTTCGGCGTCGGCGGTTACGGCCGGCGCAGCCTGTACCCGCAGTCCGACGTGGACCTGTTGATCCTCGGCAGCGAGGCGCAGCAGGACGCCCGGCGCGAGGCGATCGCCAGCTTCATCGCCATGCTCTGGGATGCCGGGATCGAGGTCTCGCATGCGGTGCGTTCGCTGGCGCAATGCCGCGAGGCTGCTGCTGCCGACATCACCGTGCACACCGCGCTGATGGATGCGCGCGCGCTGGCAGCGGACCCGGCGCAGGCACGCGCCCTGGCCGAGGCGGTGGATTCGGCTTGGCCGGCGCGCGAGTATTTCCTCGCCAAGCGTGAGGAGCTGCGCCAGCGCCACGCGCGTTTCGGCGATACCGCCGACAACCTCGAACCCAACATCAAGGAAGGCCCCGGCGGGCTGCGCGATCTGCAGACCCTGCGCTGGATGGCGATGCGCGTGCATGGCGTGTCCGATCTGGACACGCTGCAGGCGATGGACCGCATCGGCGCCGACGAGAACGCGACCCTGCGCCGCGCCGCCGCGCATCTGCAGACCCTGCGCTGGGGCCTGCATCTGATCGCCGGCCGCCGCGAGGAGCGCCTGCGCTTCGATCATCAGCGCCAGCTGGCGACACGCCTGTACGGGCTGGACGAGGCCGACAATGCCGATGTCGAGCGCATGATGCAGGGCTTCTACCGCAGTGCCGGGCTGGTGCTGCGCATCGGCGAGCGCCTGTTGCAGCGCTTCGAGGAGGAACTGGAAGGCGAGGCCACGCCGCAGCCGCTGGGCGCGGGCTTCGAGCTGCGCGGGCGCTGGCTGGCGGCGAGCGATGCGCAGTGGCCGCATGGCGATCCGGGCGCGATCTTCGCCCTGTTCGAAACCTGGGCGCAGCAGCCACCGGGCATCGGCCTGCATTCGCAGACCGCGCGGGCGCTGGCCGAAAGCCTGCCCTTGGTGCCGGACTATGCCAGCGCACCGCAGGCGCTACGCGAGCGTTTCATCGACCTGCTGCGCGCCGACAGCGCGGTCACCAGCCTGCGGCGGATGTCGCAACTGGGCGTGCTGGCGCGCTGGATTCCGGCCTTTGCACGGGTCACCGGGCGCATGCAGTTCGATCTGTTCCACGTCTACACCGTCGACCAGCACACGCTGGCGTTGCTGGCGAACCTCGACCGCTTCCGCGAGGGCAGCGCCGGCGAGCGTTTTTCCATGGCCCACGAGGTCTGGCCGCGGTTGCGCAAGCCGCAGCTGCTGCGTCTGGCCGGGCTGTTCCATGACATCGCCAAGGGCCGCGGCGGCGATCATTCGCTGCTCGGCGAAATCGACGCGCGCGAGTTCTGCCAGGCGCATGGCCTGTCCGCCGCCGACACCGAACTGGTGGCCTGGCTGGTGCGCCAGCACCTGCTGATGTCGATCACCGCGCAGAAGCAGGACATTTCCGATCCCGAGGTGGTGCAGCGCTTCGCCGCCGCGGTGGCCGACCGCGAACGCCTCGACCATCTGTACCTGCTGACCTGCGCCGACATCGACGCGACCTCGCCCAAGCTGTGGAATGCGTGGAAGGACCGGCTGCTCAGCGATCTGTACGTCGCCACCCGGCTGGCGCTGCGGCGCGGGCTGGAGAACCCGCAGGCGGCGGCCGAGCGCATTGCCGAAACCCGCGCCTCGACCCGCGAACTGCTGCGCGTGCACGGGGTCACCGAAGAAGCCGCCGACGCGCTGTTCCTGACCATGCCCGAGGACAGCTTCCTGCGCGGGCACCCGGACCAGGTGGCGTGGCAGGCCGGGGTGCTGGCACGGCAGGCCGGGCAGGAACTGCAGGTCGCGGTGCGCCGGGTCGGCGAGGATGCTGGCGGGGTGCTGGAGGTGTTCGTGTGCTCGCCCGACCGCGACGGGCTGTTTGCCGCGATCGCGGCGACGCTGGATCGCGCCGGCCTCGCCATCCAGCAGGCGCGGCTGCTGCACGGGCCGCAGGGCCGGGTGTTCGACACTTTTCAGGTGCTGCCGATCGACCCGCAGCGGCCACCGGGGCCGGCCGAGGTCGAAGCGCGCCTGCGGCAGGCGCTGGCGCGCGAGGACCTGTCGCAGCTGCGTCCGCCGCGGCGCGTGCAGCCGCGCCACCTGCAGCATTTCCGCATCACCCCGCAGGTCGAGTTCGTGCCCGGCAGCCATGGCCGGCGCACCCTGATGAGCCTGGTCGGCAGCGACCGGCCCGGCCTGTTGGCCGATGTTGCGCGGATCCTGCGCGAGCAACGCCTGCGCGTGCATGATGCGCGCATCGCCACCTTCGGCGTGCGTGCCGAAGACGTGTTCCTGTTGAGCGACGAGCGCGACCAGGCGCTCGATGCGGAGCGTCAGGAAGCTCTGCGCGCCGCGCTGCTCACCGCTTCCATGGAGAGTTGAGAAATGTCGACGTTCGATCCTGCCCTGAAATCCCGCATCGAGGACGCCTTTGCCCGCCGCGCGGAGTTGTCGGACGAGGCGCTGGCCGCGCTGCACCCGGACATCGAGGCGTGCATGGCCGGGCTGGAGTCCGGCCAGCTGCGCGTGGCCGAGCCGGACGGGCAGGGCGGCTGGCAGGTCAACCAGTGGCTGAAGATGGCGGTGCTTCTGTTCTTCCGCACCCACGAAATGCAGGTGATGTCCGGTGCGCCGGCGCCGTTCTGGGACAAGGTGCCGCTGCGCTATGCCGGGCATGATGCCGAGGCGTTCCGCCGCGAGGGCGTGCGCGTGGTGCCGGGCACGGTGGCCCGCCGTGGCTGCCACATCGGCCGCGACGTGGTGCTGATGCCGAGCTTCATCAACATCGGCGCGCACGTCGGCGAAGGCACCATGGTCGACACCTGGGCTACGGTCGGCTCCTGCGCCCAGGTCGGCCGGCATTGCCACATTTCCGGTGGTGCCGGCATCGGCGGCGTGCTGGAGCCGCTGCAGGCGGCGCCGACCATCATCGAGGACCACTGCTTCATCGGCGCGCGCTCGGAAGTGGTCGAAGGCGTCATCGTCGGCCATCACAGCGTGATCGGCATGGGCGTGTTCCTGGGCCAGTCCACGCGCATCTACAACCGCGCCACCGGCGAGATTTCCTATGGCGTGGTGCCGCCGGGCAGCGTGGTGGTGTCCGGCTCGCTGCCGGCCGAGGACGGCTCGCACTCGCTGTATTGCGCGGTCATCGTCAAGCAGGTCGACGAAAAGACCCGCGCCAAGACCTCGGTCAATGAACTGTTGCGCGGATTGGCCGGCTGAGCCGGCAATGTCCCCGCGCCGGGCAGGGTGCGGGCCGGCGGCATGACTTCCGGCAGGGGCATGATCGCGCGTGGCATGCGACAAGCAGGGAACCTGCACCCGGAAATCCTGCCATGCGCGCCATGATTCGCCTTTCCGTCCCCCTGCTGGCCTTGTCGCTGCTGCTGGCGGCCCCGCTGGAGGCGCAGCAGGCGCGGCGGGTCGATACGTCGACCGCCAAGGCGGCGGATACGGCCACGGCGCCGCTGACCCGCGCCGAGCGCATGCGCCGCGCGATGCAGGAGAGCGCGGCGCGTGGCGAGTACGTGCGCGCCAATTACCGCAAGAGCGAAGTACGAATCCCGATGCGCGATGGCGTGCAGTTGTTCGCCACGGTGTACACGCCCAACGATGCCGCACCCGGCAATACCTATCCGATCCTGATGCAACGCACGCCGTATTCGGCGGGCCCGTACGGCCTTGAGCCGGCCAAGTACCGCCGCGGTCTGGGCCAGACCATGGAGATGGACCGCGAGGGCTACATCTTCGTGTTCCAGGACGTGCGCGGCAAATACATGTCGGAAGGGGAATTCGTCAACATGCGCCCGGTGGGCGGCGAGGTGGACGAAACCACCGACACCTGGGACACGGTGGACTGGCTGGTGAAGAACCTGCCGCACAACAATGGCCGTGTCGGCCTGTGGGGCATCTCTTATCCCGGCTTCTATGCCGCGGCCGGCGCGATCAACGGGCACCCGGCGCTGGTCGCGGTGTCGCCGCAGGCGCCGATCGCCAACTGGTTCCTCGGCGATGACATGCATCGCAACGGCGCCTTCAACCTCAACCTGTCGCTGGGCTTCTTCAATGGCTTCGGCTTCGGTTATCCGCGTCCGCAGCCGACGCCCGACGCGCCGAAGGGCGTGCCGATGGGCACCCCGGACGGTTACCAGTACTACCTCGACCTCGGCGGGCTGGCCAATGCCCCCTCGCGCTTCCGCGAGCCGATCCCGTTCTGGGACGAAATCGTCGCGCATCCGGATTACGACGAGTTCTGGCAGTCGCGCGACCTGCCTTCCAGGCTCGACAACGTGCGCGCCGCGGTGCTGACCGTGGGCGGCTGGTACGACACCGAGGATCTGTACGGCCCGCTGCATGTGTACCGCGCGATGGAGGAGCGCAACCCGGGCATCCGCAATACCCTGGTGATGGGGCCGTGGACGCATGGCGGCTGGTTGCGCGGCGAGGGCCGCCATGTCGGCGACAGCGATTTCGGCAGCGATACCGCGCGCCATTACCAGCCGCTCGAGTTCGCCTTCTTCAAGCACCACCTCAAGGGCGGACCGGCGCCGGACCTGCCCGAGGTGCTGGCGTTCCAGACCGGGCGCAACCAGTGGCGCCGATTCGAGCAATGGCCGCCGCGGCAGCTGCAAACACGGGTGCTGTATTTCCAGCCCGAGGGCGGTCTGGCGCTGGATCGGCGCCCGCAGGCACGCTCGTCCTTCGCCGAATTCCCCAGCGACCCGATGAAGCCGGTGCCCTACAGCGAGGAGATCATGCCCAACTGGAGCCGCGACTACATGGGTGCGGACCAGCGCTTCGCCGGGCGTCGCCCCGACGTCGTGGTCTACCGCAGCGAGCCGCTGGCCGAGGACATCACCCTGGCCGGCCCGCTGGCGGTCAAGCTGTGGGTCTCGACCAGCGCCGGCGATGCCGACTGGATCGTCAAGCTGATCGACGAGTACCCGCCGGACATGCCGGGGCAGGACGATTTCGACGGCGGCATGACCAATCGCGGCGGGCAACAGACGCTGGTGCGCGGTGAACCGATGCGCGGGCGCTACCGCAACAGCTTCGAGCATCCCGAACCGTTCGTGCCGAACCGGCCGACCGCGGTCAACTTCCGCATGAACGACGTGCTGCATACCTTCAAAAAGGGGCACCGCATCATGGTCCAGGTGCAGTCGACCTGGTTCCCCTACATCGACCGCAACCCGCAGAAATACGTGCCGAACATCTACCTTGCGCGCGACGAGGACTTCATCAAGGCGACCCATCGCGTGTATCAGGACGCACGCCATCCCAGCGCGATCGAAGTCGGCGTGCTCACCGACTGAATCGCACCGATGCGCCGGCAGCGGTGCGAGGGTGACGCGCAGATGGCTCGCCGGTAGCATGGCGCGCCATCGCGCCCGACAGGGGCGCCGGACGGGAGTCACAGGTGTCGGTGTTGTTGTCGGTGATGTTGCTGATCGGGCTGTACGTGGCCTGGCGCGGGCTGCGGCCATGGCGCCTGCCGCGGCTGGCATGGCTGGCGGCAGCGCTGCTGGTCTGGCTGCTGTTGCTGCAGTACCCGCTGATCAGCATGATCTCCGGCAGCTTCGCCTCGCCCGAAGTGCCGCGCTGGATACAGGTCGTGCTTGCCATCGGCATGCATGCGCTGATGATCCTCGCCGTGTTGCTGTTGCTGCGCGATGTCGTCGGCATCGTGATCGCGCTGCCGGCGCGTGCGCGTGCACGTGCGTGGTGGGCATCGCGCAAGCTGGTTGCAGGGCTGGCCGTGGGCGCGCTCGCGCTGTCGGTTTTTGGCGTGTGGCAGGCGATCAAGGTGCCATCGCTGCGCCGGGTGGAGATCGGGATCGCCGGACTGCCGGCGGCATTCGACGGCTACCGCATCGCCCACCTCACCGACATCCATGCCAGCCGGCTGCTGCCGCGCAAGCGGGTCGAGCAGGTGGTGGCGCGCAGCAATGCCATCGGTGCCGACGTGATCCTGATATCGGGCGACATCGTCGATGGCAGCGTGGCCGCGCGTGCCGATGATTACCCGCCGCTGGCCGGGCTCGCGGCGCCCGATGGCGTGATCGCGGTGCCCGGCAACCACGAGTATTACTCCGGCCATGCCGAATGGATGCCGACCTTCCAGCGCATCGGGATAACCATGCTGCAGAACGACCATGTGCGCATCGTGCGCGATGGCCAGTCGCTGGTCATCGCCGGCCTCACCGATGACACCGCCAGGGATTTCGGCCTGCCGGCGCCGGACCTGGCGCAGGCGCTGGCCGGCGTCGAGCCGGACAGTCGGGTGATCCTGCTCGAACATCGCCCGGCCAGTGCCCGCGAGAACCTTGCCCGCGGCGTGGATCTGCAGCTTTCCGGGCATACCCATGGCGGCCACGTCATCGGGCTGCACTGGCTGGTGGCGCGCTTCAACGCCGGGTTCGTATCCGGCCTGTACAGGGTAGGCGGAGGCACGCTGTACGTCAGCAACGGTGCCGGCCTGTGGCCGGGCTATGCGATCCGCATCGGTCGTCCCGCGGAAATCACCGAGATCATACTGCGTTCGACCACCGCGCCCGCGCATCCGTCATCATGAGCACTGGTCCATCTCGAGCCCAGCCATGCCCACCGTTTACGGACTGAAGAATTGCGACAGCTGCCGCAAGGCGCGCAAATGGCTGCAGCGATTCGACATCACCCATGACTTCGTCGATGTGCGCGAGACGCTGCCCGCGCCGCAACAACTGCTCGAATGGAAGCAGGCGGTCGGCGGTTGGGACGCGCTGGTCAATCGCGCTTCGACCACCTGGCGGCAGTTGCCGCCCAATCGCAAGGCGCCGGGTTCGGATGCCGAGTGGAAACTGCTGCTGCGCGAATACCCGGCCCTGATCAAGCGCCCGCTGCTGGTGCTGGACGATGGCCGCGTGCAGCAAGGCTTCAGTGACAACGGCTACAAGAAGCTGTTCGGCGTCGATGCCTGAGCGGGCCATGACGAGTCCGGTACTGCAACTGACCCGCGAGCTGATTTCACGGGCCTCGATCACTCCGGACGATGCCGGCTGCCAGCCGTTGATCGCCGAGCGCCTGGCGCGTGCCGGCTTTGCCATCGAGCATCTGCGCTTTGGCGAAGTCGACAATCTGTGGGCGACGCATGGCAGCGGCGGCCCGGTGTTGGTGCTGCTGGGGCATACCGACGTGGTGCCGCCCGGCCCGCGCGAAGCCTGGACCAGCGATCCGTTCGTACCCGAGATCCGCGATGGCGTGCTGTACGGCCGTGGCGCGGCCGACATGAAGGGCAGCGTGGCGGCGTTCGTGGTCGCGCTGGAACAGTTCGTCGCCGCGCATCCGGGGCATGCCGGAACCGTGGCGCTGCTGCTGACCTCGGACGAGGAGGGCGCGGCCATCGACGGCGTGCGCAAGGTCGCCGAGCTGTTCCGCGAGCGTGGCCAGCGCATCGATTGGTGCATCACCGGCGAGCCTTCGTCGAAGACGCGGCTTGGCGATCTGCTGCGGGTGGGCCGCCGTGGTTCGCTCTCGGCGCGGCTGCAGGTGCTCGGCGTGCAGGGCCATGTCGCCTATCCGGACAAGGCACGCAACCCGATCCATCAGGCGCTGCCGGCGCTGGCGGAACTGGCCGCGCAGCAGTGGGACGAGGGCTTCGACAGCTTTCCACCGACCAGCCTGCAGATCACCGATACCCATGCCGGCGAGCACGCCAACAACGTGATCCCGGGGCAGCTGGAGGTGCTGTTCAACCTGCGCTACAACCCGAACTGGGAGGCATCGCGGCTGCAGGCCGAATGCGAGGCGATCCTCACCCGCCATGGCCTGGACTACCGCATCGACTGGCACCACAGCGGAGCGCCGTTCCACACCCCGGAAGGGCGTCTGCGCAGTGTCGCCCGCGAGGTTCTGGCCGGCTTTGCCGGCGCCGCGCCCGAGGAAAGCACCGGCGGCGGCACCTCCGATGCGCGTTTCATCGCACCGCTGGGGGCGCAGTGCATCGAAGTCGGCCCGGTCAATGCCTCGATCCACAAGGTGGACGAGCACGTGCGCGTGGCCGACTTGGAAGCCTTGCCGGCGCTGTACCTGCAATTGATCCAGCGCCTGCTGCTGGGTGACGATGAGGCCGCTGACGCAGCATCCGTGACCGACGACTCGCCAGGAGATCGATGAATGAACGTGCATGCCTGGGGCGCCACCGGCGCCGATGCGCCACTGACCGCGATGCAGATCCGGCGCCGCGAGCCGGGGCCGCGCGACGTGCAGATCGAGATCGACTGGTGCGGGGTCTGCCATTCCGACCTGCACACGGTGCGCTCGGAGTGGGCCGGCACCCTGTATCCCTGCGTGCCCGGCCACGAGATCGTCGGCCGGGTGTCGGCGGTGGGCAATGAAGTGACGCGCTTTGCGCCGGGCGACGTGGTCGGCGTCGGCTGCATGGTCGACAGCTGCCGCCAATGCCCGTCCTGCGCCGAAGGGCTGGAGCAGTATTGCGATGCCGGCATGGTCGGCACCTACAACGGCCGCAGCGACGATGCGCCCGGGCATACGCTGGGCGGCTATTCGCAGCGCATCGTGGTCGATCAGGATTTCGTGCTGGCGATCCGCCACCGGCCCGAACAACTGGCCGCGGTCGCGCCGCTGCTGTGCGCCGGCATCACCACCTGGTCGCCGCTGCGGCACTGGCAGGCCGGGCCGGGCAAGCGCGTCGGCGTGGTCGGCATCGGCGGCCTCGGCCACATGGGCATTCGTCTGGCCAAGGCGCTGGGCGCCGAGGTGGTGGCATTCACCACCTCCGAGGGCAAGCGCGCCGATGCGCTGGCCCTGGGCGCGGACGAGGTAGTGATCTCGCGCGATCGCGCGCAAATGAAGGCGCACCGCGGCAGTCTGGATCTGATCATCGACACCGTGGCCGCCAGCCACAATCTGGACGATTACAGCGCGCTGCTGCGCCGCGACGGCACCCTGGTGCTGGTCGGCCTGCCCGAGCATCCGCACCCGGCGCCGAACATCGGCCGTTTGATCGGCGCACGTCGGGCGATTGCCGGCTCGCTGATCGGCGGCATCGCCGAAACCCAGCAGATGCTGGATTTCTGCGCCGAGAACGACATCGTCTCGGAAGTCGAACTGATCCGTGCCGACGAGATCGACCAGGCCTACGAACGCATGCTGCGCGGCGAGGTCAAATACCGCTTCGTGATCGATTGCAGCACGCTGGGTGCCTGATTCCCGCCTTGCAGCGAGGCACTTGCGCAACGGCACGAAACATGGGCACACTCGGGGCATGAGCCTTCCGCGCCCACCGCTGTCGATCTGCCGCCGCCATCCGGTGCCGGTGGGCCGTGCCGTGGCCATGATCAACAATCGCAACGCCAACTCCTGCCGCCCGCGGGCCAGCGGTTGACGCGCGTACATCACGTCCAACCTCTCTGAAGCCCGCCTCCCAGGCGGGCTTTTTCGTTTCAGTCCACCGACATCATCAAGCCCAGGAGTTCCGCGATGTGTTCCATCCTTTCGATCATCGACCCGCGCCCCGGCGCCGACCTGCGTCCGCTGCGGCCGTTGGCGCTGGCCTGTTCCGCGCGCCAGCGCCATCGCGGCCCGGACTGGAGCGGAGTGCATGCGCATGCCAATGCGCTGCTGGTGCACGAGCGTCTGGCGATCGTCGATGTCGGCGGCGGCGCACAACCGCTGTGTTCGGCGGACGGACAGCTGGCGCTGGCAGTGAATGGCGAGATCTACAACCATCGCGAACTGCGCGGGGAGATCGCCGACGATTACGCTTGGCAAAGCGGTTCGGACTGCGAGGTGATCAATGCGCTGTACCGCGCCGCGGGCGGTGAGCGGGCCGGAGACTGGTTGCGCCGCCTCAATGGCATGTTCGCCTTCGTGCTGTGGGATGCGCAGCAGGGCCGGGCACTGATCGCGCGCGACCCGATCGGCATCGTGCCGCTGTACTGGGGCCGCGATGGCGAAGGCCGCGTGTGGGTCGCATCGGAGATGAAAGCGCTTGTTGGCCACTGCGACGATGTCGCGCAGTTTCCGCCCGGACATGTGTTCGATAGCGCCAGTGGCGAGCTGCAGCGTTATTACCAGCCGGCCTGGCGCGAGGTCGAGGCCACGCATGGCGTCGAAGTCACGCCTGCGGTGCTGCGTCAGGGCCTGGAGGAGGCGGTGCACCGCCAACTGATGAGCGACGTGCCCTATGGCGTGCTGCTGTCCGGCGGGCTGGATTCGTCGCTGATCGCCGCCTGCGTCGCGCGCTTCGCGCGGCAGCGGATCGAGGATGATGACCGCAGCGAAGCTTGGTGGCCGCGCCTGCACTCGTTCGCCATCGGCCTGGAAGGTGCGCCGGATCTCGCCGCGGCGCAGGTGGTCGCCGATGCCATCGGCACCGTGCACCACGGCTTCACCTACAGCGTGCAGGAAGGGCTGGATGCCTTGCCCGAGGTGATCCGCCACATCGAAACCCATGACGTCACCACCGTGCGTGCCTCCACGCCGATGTACCTGCTGGCGCGACGCATCAAGGCGATGGGGGTGAAGATGGTGCTGTCGGGCGAGGGCAGTGACGAGCTGTTCGGGGGCTACCTGTATTTCCACAAGGCACCGGATGCCGACGAGTTCCACCGCGAACTGGTGCGCAAACTCGATGCCCTGCACCAGTACGACTGCCTGCGCGCGAACAAGTCGATGATGGCCTGGGGCGTGGAGCCGCGGGTGCCGTTCCTCGACCACGAATTCGTCGATCTGGTGATGGGCATCGATGCCAGCGCGAAGATGGTCGCACCGGGGCGGATCGAGAAGCACGTGCTGCGCGAAGCCTTTGCCGGCGTGCTGCCCGAATCGATCCTGTGGCGACAGAAGGAGCAGTTTTCCGATGGTGTGGGCTATGCCTGGATCGACAGCCTGAAGGCACATGCCGAGGCTGAGGTCAGCGATGCCGAGCTTGCCGCGGCCGCGCAGCGCTTCCCGCACGACCCGCCGCAAAGCAAGGAGGCGTATCTGTATCGGCGCTTGTTCGAGCAGGCGTTTCCCGGTGAGGCCTGTGCACGCACCGTACCCGCGGGCAAGTCGATCGCCTGTTCTTCGCCGGCAGCCATTGCCTGGGATGCGGCATTCGCCGCCAGTGCCGACCCGTCAGGGCGTGCGGTGCAGGGTGTGCACCGGGCCGCGCTGGCGAGCTGAGCGGGCTTCGCGGCTGCAGGTTTGCCGAAGTGCTCAGGCCTGACGCGTCATCCGGTACACCGCGGTGGCCAGTGCACTGACGCCTTCGGCGATGAAGGAGGGCTGCTGGGCGAGGATGTCGCGACGCTCCAGCAGTTCCACCTCCCACCGCGGCGAGAACAGCGCGCGCACCTCGTCCTCATGCACCGCGAACGGCGGGCCGGCCTTCTGCGACTGCGGGTATTCGAGGGTGATCAGCAGCGCGCGGCAACCGGCCGGCAGCCGCGCATACAGCTCGTTGGCGTAGCGCTGGCGCATCCCGGGTGGCAGCGCGATCAACGCGGCACGGTCGTACACCAGGCTGCAGTCGGCGAGGGTGGATCCGTCCAGCGCGAAGGCATCGGCCTCGAGGATGGCGATATCACCTGCGCGGTGCAGCCGGCCATCGGGCTGTGGCTGGCACTGCGCGTACAGACCTTGTTCGTGGAAGAACGCATCGATGCCGGTGCGCGAGATCTCGATGCCCAGCACGCGCTGGCCCTGGGCCGCCAGCCACGGCATGTCGAGGGTCTTGCCGCACAGCGGCACCAGCACCTGTTCGCCTTGGCGCGGCTGCAATGCCGACCAGTGCCTGGCCAGCAACGGCATCACTTCCTCGCGATGCCAGCCGGTTTCGCCGCGTGTCCAGCGGCCCTGCCAGTAATCGATCTCCATCTCAGGCGGCTCCGTCGGCGCGGCTCATGCCTCGCTTTCCAGCGCATCGACCTTCTGCCAGCCGCGCGGCAGCAGGCTGCCACGGCTGGCCCGTGCACCCAGATAGGCGTCCAGTTCCTTCCAGCCCAGGGTCATGGTGCGCGCACCCGAGCGCACCAGCAGCTTTCCGCCTTCAGGCACCACCGCCACCGCGACCACCTTTTCCGTGCCGCGTTTGGCCTTGGGAATCTCGATCAGCTTGTTGCCCTTGCCCTTGTCCAGTTCCGGCAGCTCGGCCAGCGGAAAGGCCAGCACATGGCCGGCACTGGTGGCGATGACGATGCGGTCGCTGGCGACATCGCCCACCGGCGCCGGGGCCAGAACCCGGGCGTCGGCTGCCAGCGAAAGCATCGCCTTGCCCGCCTTGTTGCGGCTGGTCAGGTTCTCGAAGCGGGTGACGAAGCCGTAGCCGGCGCTGGAGGCCAGCACGAAGCGTGCCTCGTTGTCGCCGCTGGCAAGCGCCTGGAAGCTGGCCCCGGCGGCCGGCGTGAAGCGCCCGGTCAGCGGCTCGCCATTGCCGCGCGCGCTGGGCAGGGTGTGCGCCAGCGTGGAGTAGCTGCGGCCGGCCGAATCGAGGAACGCGACTTGCATGTTGCTGCGTGAGCGCACCGCGGCGAGCAGCGCATCGCCATCGCGATAGGACAGGCCGGCGGCATCGATGTCGTGCCCCTTGGCCGCGCGCACCCAGCCCTTGCGGCTGAGCACCACGGTGACCGGTTCGCTGGCGACGAGGTCGGTTTCGGCCAGCGCCTGTGCCGCCGCGCGCGGCACCAGCGGCGAGCGGCGCTCGTCGCCGAACTTTCGCGCATCGGCCAGCAACTCGTCCTTGATCAGTTTCTTCAGCTTGGCCTTGCTGCCGAGGGTGGCGATCAGGCGGTCGCGCTCGCTGTCGAGGTCGTCCTGCTCGCCGCGGATCTTCATTTCCTCCAGCCGCGCCAGCTGCTTGAGGCGGGTGTCGAGGATGTAGTCGGCCTGTTCCTCGCTGAGTTCGAAGCGCGCGATCAGCACCGCGCGGGGTTCGTCCTCGGTGCGGATGATGTGGATCACTTCATCCAGATTGAGGAAGGCGATCAGCAGGCCTTCCAGCAGGTGCAGGCGGCGCTCGACCCGCTCCAGGCGGTGGCGCAGGCGGCGGACCACCGTGTCCTGGCGGAAGGTCAGCCATTCGGCCAGCAGCATCTTCAGGTTTTTCACCTGCGGACGGCCATCCAGGCCAATCACGTTGAGATTGACGCGGAAGCTCTTTTCCAGATCGGTCGTCGCGAACAGGTGGCCCATCAACTGTTCGACATCGACCCGGTTGCTGCGTGGCATCAGCGCGATGCGCACCGGATTGGCATGGTCGGATTCGTCGCGCAGGTCCTCGATCCAGGGCAGCTTCTTGGCGCGCATCTGCGCGGCGATCTGCTCGATCACCTTGGACGGCGAAACCTGGTAGGGAAGTGCGGTGATGATGATCTGCCCGCCCTCGCGCACCCAGGTCGCACGTGCACGCACGCCACCGCTGCCGGTTTCGTAGATCGCGCGCAGATCGGCGGCGGGGGTGATGATCTCGGCCCGGGTCGGGTAGTCCGGGCCGAGCACGTGTTCGCACAGGTCTTCGACGCTGGCATCGGGGTCGTCGAGCAGGCGGATGCAGGCGCTGACCACTTCATTGAGGTTGTGCGGCGGCACGTCGGTGGCCATGCCCACGGCAATTCCGGTGGCGCCATTGAGCAGCAGGTGCGGCAGGCGCGCCGGCAGCCAGCTCGGCTCTTCCAGGGTGCCGTCGAAGTTCGGATCCCAGTCCACCGTGCCCTGGCCCAGCTCGGCCAGCAGCACCTCGGCGATCGGGGTCAGCCGCGATTCGGTGTAGCGCATCGCGGCGAACGACTTGGGGTCGTCGCTGGAGCCGAAATTGCCCTGGCCGTCGACCAAGGGATAGCGCCAGGAGAACGGCTGTGCCATCAGCACCATCGCCTCGTAGCAGGCGAAATCGCCATGCGGGTGGTACTTGCCGATCACGTCACCCACCGTGCGCGCCGACTTCTTCGGCTTGGCGCTGGCCGACAGGCCCAGCTCGCTCATCGCATACACGATGCGCCGCTGCACCGGCTTCAGGCCATCGCCGATGAAGGGCAGGGCGCGATCGAGCACCACGTACATCGAATAGTCGAGGTAGGCGCGTTCGGCGTATTCGCGCAGCGGGATCTGTTCAAAACCGTGGAAAGCGGCGCGGGCGAAATCCTGGGTCATGGATGCATCGGCTTGGGGCAACCGCTTATTTTACGCTGCCGGCCTGGTGTGGCGTCTTCAGTCATCGGCCTTGCTGCCGGCCAGCCAGCGCAGCAGGCGCCGGCTGCGCGCGCCGTAGGGCGGCTTGGTCAGCCAGGTCAGCAGGCGTGCCACCGCGCCGGCCTGCAGCAGCACCGGTTTCATGTGCGAGAAACGCTCGAAGCCCGCCTTGCCGTGGTAGGCGCCGATGCCGCTGGCGCCGACGCCGCCGAAGGGCAGGCGCAACTGCACGAAGTGGTACATGCAATCGTTGACGGTGACTCCGCCGGCATGGCTGCGTGCCAGCACTTCGTCGATGCGATGCCGGTCATGGTCGAAGTAGTACAGCGACAGCGGGCGCTCGTCGGCGGCGATGAACTCCAGTGCCTGGTCGAGATCGCGATAGCCGACCAGCGGCAGCACGGGGCCGAAGATCTCCTCCTGCATCAGGCGCATGTCGCGGTGCGCATCCAGCACCAGTGTCGGCGGGAACGCGCGACCGGCGGTCCCGCTCTCGGGTACCGCGTCGTCACCCGGCTGCAGGATGCGCGCACCCTGCGTCCGCGCATCCTCCAGCAACGCCTGCATGCGCTCATGGCCGGCCTCGCTCGCCATGTGCGCATAGTCCGGATTGCGCAACGGCTGTGGCCAATGCCGTGCGATCACCGCTTCGCAGTGGCGCGCAAATTCCTCCATGCGCGCCTGCGGCAGCAGCACATGGTCCGGTGCGATGCAGGTCTGGCCCGCGTTCCAGAACTTGGCGGTGCAGATGCGTTCGGCGGCCTTGGCCAGGTCGAAGTCGCCATGCACCAGTGCCGGTGACTTGCCGCCCAATTCCAGCGTCACCGGGGTCAGGTTGTCGGCAGCGGCACGCATCACCTCGCGACCGATGCGGGTGGAGCCGGTGAACAGCAGATGGTCGAAGGGCAGGGCGGCGAACGCGGCCGACACCTTCGCGTCACCCGGGCAGACCGCGACCTCCTCCGCGGCGAATGCCTCGTCCAGCATGCGTTCGAGCAAGGCGGCGGTGGCCGGGGCGTGCTCGGAGGGCTTGATCATGGCGTGGTTGCCGGCGGCCAGTGCATTGGCCAGCGGCGAGAGGGTCAGCAACAGCGGATAGTTCCACGCGCCGATGATGCCGACCACGCCCAGCGGTTGCGGCACGATGCGCGCGCGGCTGGGCAGGAAGTTCCAGTTCACCCGCACCCGGCGCGGCCGCATCCAGCGTCGCAGGTGGCGGCGCAGGTGCGCGATCTCGTCGAGCAGGGGCATCCACTCCAGCAGCCGCGTCTCGGTCGCCGGACGTTGGCCGAAGTCCGCCGCGATCGCCTCGACCAGCGCCTGCTCGTTCGCCCGCACGACCTTTTCCAGCGCATCCAGTGCGGCGATGCGGCGCCCGGCATCGCGCCAGTCACGCGCCCGCCAGGCGGCACGCTGGCGCTGCAGCAGGGCGGCAAGATCGGCGGTGGCGTCAGTTTGGGGCATCAGGACTTCCGGGGGTGTCGGCATGCCAGTCGGCGGCATCGGCATGCGGCAGATGATGCATCACATGCTCGGCGAGGGCGGCGATGGTCAGGCTCGGATTGACCCCAAGGTTGGCCGAGATCAGCGAACCATCACAGACCAGCAGATGGCGATAGCCATGCACGCGGCCGTTGGCATCGCAGACTCCCTGCGTGGCATCGGCGCCGATGCAGGCGCCGCCCATGCAATGCGCGGTCAGCGGGATGTCGAGCAGGATTTCCGGCAGGCTGGTCAGTGCCTGGCCGCCAAAGCGCCGCGCCAGTTTTTCGGCGAATGCATTGGCCTCGGGGATGAAGGTGGGGATGCGCGCGCCATGGCTCGCAAGATGCAGCGAGAACGGCCACCACCAGCGCCGTTTGAGGCGCATGTCGAGCCAGCCATCCAGCGTCTGCATGCACAGCAGGATCATCGATTCGCGTGCGAAGCCGCGTGGCTTCAGCAGCCGCCAAAGATGGCGCGGACGGCGCAGCACTTCGCTCAGCATTGCCTGCAGCCAGCTCAGGCGGCGATGCCGGCCACGTGCCATCAGGGTCGCGATCATGCCGATCGCATCCGAGCCCGCCGGATAGCGCGTTGCCTCGACATGCGTATGCGCGTCCAGCCACAAGCCCGAACCGATGGCGATGCCGCGCGAAAGGTCCGCCTCGCTGCCGGGAAAGCGCACTCCGATCAGCGATTCGGCATTGGTGCGCACGCGCTGCCCCAATGCCGGCGACAGGCGCGGCAGCCGGCCTTTGTGCCGCATGCGCAGCAGCAGCTCCTGGGTGCCCAGCGAGGATGCCGCCAGCACCACCCCGCGGCAGCGCAACTCGCGCCCCGCCGCCAGCGGCGAGAAGGTCGGACGCAGGCGCAGCCGATAGCCGTCGCGGCCATCCTCCGCGCCGAGCGGGCGGAGGTCATCGACCCGGGTTTCGGCCAGCACCTGGACGCCACGGCGCTCGGCCAGGTACAGGTAATTCAGATCGAGCGTGTTCTTGGCCCCGTGCCGGCAGCCGACCATGCACGCGCCGCAGCCGATGCAGCTGCGCCGTGGCGGTCCTTCGCCAGCGAAATAGGGGTCGGCATGTGGCGTGCCTTGTGCTTCACCCTCGGCGCCGAAGTAGACGCCCACCTCGGTGGCATGGAAGCCGGCCTCGAGGCCCAGCTCCCGCGCCATCGCCTGCAGGCGGAAGTCGGCTTCGGCCATGCGTCGGTTGACCTCCACGCCGAGCATGCGCCGCACCCGCGCGTAGTGCGGCGGCATGATCGCCGGCCAGTCGGCCAGCCCCGCCCAGCTGCCCTCGTGCCACACCGAATCGGGCGGCTGCAGCAGGGTGTTGGCATACACGATCGATCCGCCGCCCACCGCATTGCCGTGCAGCACCGCGACATGGCCGAAGATGCGCAGGCCGAAGAATCCGCGCAGGCCGAGCGCGGGCCGCCACAGCCAGCGGCGCAGGTTCCAGCTGCTGTGCGGCATGTCCTGCGCATTCCAGCGCCGTCCCTGTTCGATCACCTGCACCCGGTAGCCTTTCTCGGCCAGGCGCAGCGCCGCGACACTGCCGCCGAAGCCCGAGCCGATCACCGCATAGTCGCAGTCGTAGGGTTCATGCCCGTGCACCGGCATGCCATGCATCCGCAGCGCGTCAATCACGCCGCATGATGATGGCATGCGGCGCCAGCCGGGCAAGGCGCGGCCCGCACACACGCGGTTCCGCCGCAACTTCGACCCGGGCCTGTCGCCTTGACCGCGGCATAACACGCGGCCTGCCAAGCTGGCGCCCCCACACAGGAGGAACCCATGGGCATCTTCGATTTCATCAAGGACGCTGGCGAGAAAATCTTCAAGCCCGGCGAAGCCAAGGCCGAAAAGGCCATCATCGACCACATCAACAGCTACGGCCTCGGCGTCAACGGGCTGAAGGTGGAAGTGGACGGCAGCACCGCCCGCATCGAGGGTGAAGCCGCCGACATCGCCACCCGCGAGCGCATCGTGCTGATCGCCGGCAACGTGGACGGCATCGACAAGGTGGACGACCGCATGACGGTCAAGGCGACCGCTGCGGCTGGCGGCGGTGGTGCCGATTTCAGCGGCGTGACCGGCGGTTCCTCCGCCGCGGTCGGTGCCGGTGGCACCGGCGAGTGGAGCTCGCGCACCTACACCGTGGTCAAGGGCGACACGCTGTCCAAGATCGCCAAGGAAATGTATGGCGATGCCAATAAGTACCCGGTGATCTTCGAGGCCAACAAGCCGATGCTGAAGGATCCGGACAAGATCTACCCGGGTCAGGTGCTGCGCATCCCCGCGCAGTGAGCCGGCGTTCCCGGTCATTCACCGGGAATGCCGCAACACATGGAAACCGCCCGCCCGCCGGGCGGTTTTCCTTTGTCCGTGTGCGCTCAAACGGACAGGGCGGCGCCGCTCATCAAGCGCGCCTGACCGGCTCCGGCAACGGGATTTCCTTGCCGGCGATGGTGACGTGGGCGATCGCCGTGCCATCCCAGTGATAGTGGTAATGCTCGGCCTGGCGCACCGGCGCGACGAGGTCGGGATGGAACAGCGCCACGCATTCGCCGCCCGCGGCGCGCACGCTGTCATAGACCAGGCCGTCGCTGCCTGACTGGCGCAATTCCAGGCCTGCGCGCTGGCTGGCCGCATAGCTGTCGGGATCGTGCAGTTCCGGCCAGCCGCCGCGGATGTCGTGCAGGCAGCCGCGCATGTCCGCCAGCAGGCAGCGCATCTCCAGCTTGATCGGCGCCTCGCGCGTGGCGGCGAGGAAGCGTTGCTGGTGGTACACCGTTTCCGCCACCGCGGTTTCGCGCTCGCGCGCGGCGTAATACACACCGAAGCTGCCGGGGCTGAAGCGCGAGCCCATCGGGTTGAGGTGGGTGAACGCGGCCATGATCGGCGTGGTACCCGGCCCGCTGATGCGTCGCGCCTGCGGCACCAGCGAAAGCTCGCCCGCCGATTTGCGCAGGCGCGGATTGGTCAGCCCTTCGAGCAGGAAAACCGCGTCCAGATCCGCCGGGTCGGCAACGCGGTCAAACAAGCCGACCGGCGGATAGCGGCTGGAAACGATGCGGTATGACGGACGCCAGACGACCTCGCGCAGCGGGGTCGCCATCAACCCCAGCCCCGTTGTGCATCCAGGTACTGCCGCACCACGAACAGGTCGGCCACCTGTCCGCCGAGCATGCGCTCCAGCGCGGTCCCGCCGCCAAACAGTGGCGCGCTGTTCTCTCGCCTGATCCAGCCATCGGCTTGCGCCGGCGAGGGGAGCAGGATGTGCAGCGCCTTGTAGATGCCAAGCACATAGCTGATGCGTTCGAGCACATCATGGCTCAGCGGCCCGCTCTGGTTCGCCTTCCAGCGGAAGAAGGTGGAGCGCCCCGGGCTGCCCAGCAGCCGCCGCTCCTGCTCCGCGCTCAAGCCCCAGGCATCGGTGATGCGGAAGAACGTGCGCAGGCCCGGCCCCGCCAGGTCACGGCGTGCATCGGCAGCGAGCGGAGCAGTGGCATTCATGGCGAATCCCGATTTGGCACTTGCAGGAATGATAGTCCCATAATGGGACTTGTGCAACAGGGCATCCCGAAATGCGACCCGGTCACGAGGCAGGCGCATGCAGGCCAGCGACCCGGACGGGGTGGCGTGCGCAAATCATCCATGCAGAACGGCCTGGGCACACGTGTGCGTGCTGAGGATGCCAGATGTTGCGTGATTGCCGATGCCGTCGACATGCGCGGGCATGAGCGCTGCGACCTCGACACCCCTGCCGTGCAGGCACGAAAAACCCGGCACGCCGGCCGGGTTGTTCTGAAGTCCCACGAGAACCTTCCATCTCAGGGGTTCAAGTGGTGGGCGGTACAAGGTTCGAACTTGTGACCCCTACCATGTCAAATTTATTTCTGGCCCTTTCGAATCAAGCACTTGCCGCTAAGTCTTTGATTTTGCGTCCCATTGCGTCCCGTTGGGTGTTACCATTTCGGGCAATTTGCAGTTACGGTGCAGTTACGGGGCCAAATGAAGCTTGCCAAGAGACTATCACCTGCCATCGTTGAGGCGGCCAAGCCGGAAGCCGTCCCGTACCGGATTTGGGACACCGTGGTGCCACAAATGCACCTGCGCATCCAACCTTCGGGCATCAAGTCATGGAACGTGCAATGGTGCCGCACCCGTTCGCGTTCACTGGGCAAGTGGCCGGCTGTGACGGTGGAGGCGGCCCGCACCCGCGCCAAGACGGTGCTGGTGGAGGCCGAGGAACACGGGGCACCTGTGGCCGTCATCGAGGCACAGAAGCCGCTAGAGGCCCGTGCCATCACCCTGGGCGACTTCATCGCCAACCACTACGCGCCATGGGCCAAGAGCGAACAGAAGGCCGCCACGGCCACGCTGGCGTCATTGCAGGTGGTGTTCGCGCACCTGTATGACGTGGAGTTGCGCGAGCTGACCGCGCTGGACGTGGAGCGGGTGAAGTCTGCAAGGCTGAAGGCCGGCATCATGCCGTCAACCGTCAACCGCGATTTGGCCCGCATCCGTGCCGTGTTGTCTCGGGCGATTGACTGGGGATTCCTGGAGGTGCACCCGTTGCGCACGGTGAAGCCTGTGAGGGGCGCGGACGATAGCCGGGCACGCTACCTGAGCGACGAAGAAGAACAGGCGCTGCGGGGCGCACTGGCGGCCCGTGAGGCCCGCCGCAGGGCAAGCCGGGACAGTCACAACCAGTGGCACGCCGAGCGCGGCAGCGAGGGGCAACCAGAATGGCCCGAAGACGGCTTCACCGATCACCTGATGCCCATGGTGCTGCTGGCCATGAACACCGGCATGCGCCGTGGCGAGCTGCTGGGGCTGGAATGGAGCAACGTCAACCTGAAAACCCGGTTGCTGACGATCACCGCAGGCAACGCCAAGTCACGCAAGGCCCGGCACCTGCCGCTGAACGCCGAGGCCATGGACGTGCTGACGCGCTGGAAGAAGCAACGCGGGCGCAACCGGCTGGTGTTCCCGTCACCCAAGACAGGCGGGCGCATGGACAACGTGAACCGCAGTTGGGAACGGCTGATGGCGGACGCCGAGCTGACAGACTTCCGGTTCCATGACTTGCGCCACCACTTTGCCAGCCGGCTGGTAATGGCGGGCGTTGACCTGAACACCGTGCGCGAGCTGTTGGGCCATTCCGACTTGGCGATGACGCTGCGCTATGCGCACCTGGCCCCTGCCAAGCTGGCCGCCGCCGTGGAGCTGCTAGGGGGTTAGAACGGAATCCCTATCGCTTCGGCAACTTCATTGTCGCGCAACCCACTCGGGAAACCATCTTCGGCGCTTGCTTCGATCAAAGGGGTGAGCTCCTCCCAGTGTTCCGTGAGCAATGGCGATAGCTCATTGCCATCCCAGAACGACGTTGTGTGTTCGATGACGTGCCAATAGAGCGATTCGTCGTATGTGAGCAGTGCGGGGAAGTAGCGCCCGAGGTTCGCGACCCGCTCCATGGGGAAAGGGCTCCATGTCTGTGCAATGGCCATTTCAATTGGAACCGGGTCACCGTCCGGGTGAACCATGATCGTCTCGCTTCGCAGTGCGCATTCGATGATCCATTCCACTACACCGGTCACGGAACGCCGTTGCAACCGCGCCAGTAGCTCCAAGCCGTAGCGCATCCGAGGATCAATCCGAATCGATAGCGCGTCCGTTTTCGACTTGCGTGCGGGCGCAGGTGCTGCCTTCTTTTTGGTGGCCATTGTGTGTGTCCGTTTCTCCCGCGACAGACATTAGCGGCCATGTGTTGCATTGTCTATAGGCGTGTGGCACAGTCACACATGCCGCAACTGTACGCACTGCGCGGCTATCGAAACACAACAGGAGACTGCAATGACCATGCCGGGCAAACTTGCCTTCAACGTTGACGAGGCCGCCGCCGCCATTGGCGTGTCGCGCACTCGCATCTTCCAAGCCATCAACAAGGGCGAGCTGCGGAGCTTCAAAGACGGGCGCCGCCGCATCGTGTCGCAACAGGCACTGCGCGACTTCATCGCCAAGCGCGAGCGCGAGAGCCTGAAGGGGGTGGCGCGATGAACCGCAGGGACACCACCAACGCCAACACCGCCGTCATGCGGCAGGAAGAAGTTGTTGAGCGGCTGCAAGAACAGTTGCAAGACGCCATCGACGGCCAGAGCCTGAAGCCGGTGGGCGATACACGCCGCGACCTGAAGGCCGCACAAGCGAAGCTGCGGAAGCTGCGCGGAGGGTTCAACTGATGACCATGCCCAACCTGGAGATGCTGAAGACGCACCTGCGCGTCACGCATGACTACGACGATGCACTGATTGCCGAGATGCTGGCCGCTGCCACCAGCCGCGCCGAGGCGTTCATTTGCATGCCGCTGCACGAGTTCGAGGGCACGCTGCCGCATCCGATTGTGCAGGCAATTTATTTGTTTGCCGAAGCCAACTTCGACGGCAGGGGGAACGAGTCCGGGCCGGAGCTGGAAGGTATGGCCGAACGGATGCTGCGGCCCTACCGCCGGGAAACGGGGGTGCGTGCGGCATGAACACCAAAGACCTGCGCACCTTCACCTTGCGGGCACCCGAACAGGCCATGTTCGCAGTGCTGCCGGGCTTGACCGATGACATGGCCGAAGGCTTCCGAGTCTGTGCGGCTGACTTCCTGCGCAACGCGGCATTGGACGCGATGGCCGGCGATGGCCAGATGGCCCCGCCAGTCGTTTGGGCCGTCCAGTTCATTGCCGAGGCGTTGGAAGCGATCGAGCACACATGCGCCGACACGCGCACGGCATTGGCCAAGGCCAGATAAGGGAAGGCCCAGACGGGGGTGGAACCGTCCGGGCCTAGATGTTCAGTCGAGCGGAGTGAACGGGGCCAGTTTAGCACTGGCCCCTGTAGGAGCCAACCATTGAGCCGACGTTCAAGGGAAAAATTCAAGGGGAGAAAAGAGAGTGGGCGGTTCATGGCCCTGCCCGAGTTCGTGACTGACTCGCCACAGTGGGCGGCACTAGCGCCGTACAGCCTGAAGTTGCTGCTGGAGATTGCGCGGCTGTACCGGGGACACAACAACGGCGACTTGAGCGTGACGCCTAGCACGTTGCGCGAGCGCGGCTTTGCCAGCGAGCAGACGTTTTGGAAGCACCTGGCCCTGCTGGAAGAAGGCGGCTGGATCGTCCGCACGCGCCAAGGTGGCCGGCACATTGGGTGCAACCTGTACGCCGTGACGTGGTGGCCAATCGACGAATCCGAGAAGCACACGCACCCGGCACAGCACAAGCCAAGCCATGCATGGAAAAACGCGATTGGTACTCTAAAAACTGGAGTGCGAAGGCACCAAAAAATGGAGTGCAAGAGGCTCAGACTCCAAAAACTGGAGCGCAAGCCTGTCCCGTTGCGTCCCGTTGCGTAAAGCCGCCGAGTTTTAACACTCCACTTTTCAGCGTGCCTTATTAGATCTAGCCATAGGCCCTGCTGTTGGGCCGTTGCTTTTGACGTTGTTTCAGGCCGTTTGGAGCACGGCGGCCAAATTTGCCCGAGAGGAAAGCCATGTTGACCGGAAAGACCCTGAAGGCCATCCGCGCCATTCGCGGCATGTCGCAAGCGCAACTTGCTGCGGCTGCTGGTGTGAGCCAGAACGCCATTTCCGAGTACGAAACCGGCAACCGTGAGCTGCGGACGACGACGATCCGCAAGCTGTGCGGGGCGCTGGACGTTCGGGTTGCCTACACCGTGGGCGGCACCACGATTAGCGGGCCGTGACGGTTCGCGTTCCTGCTGGCGGCCACTTGGCAGTCAAGTGACGGCCACCTGCCGGCCTGCTGGCAGCTTTGCCCAAAATTGGAGAAAGCTGGCGGCAGAACCGGTTTCTCCAAAATTGGACAAACCGATAGCGGCCCGTTGCTTTGTCCGAATTCAGACGAAGCAAACCGCCTACCCTGCTGCCGGAAAATTCCTAGGGCGAGCATAGGGCAAGCCTGATGCTGCACTCGGATGCTTCCTAGCTGGCGACCTGGCCTAGGTTGCGTCCGCGAGGCTGACACAACCTGCACCCGTTCGGGCATGGGCTAGCTGCACGGTTCAGGCGTCCGCGCATGGGACACCTGAGCGCCGATGCAAAACACGTCCTGGCGTCGGACGCGTTTCCCGCACCCGTCCGGGCATGGGCGGCATCCAGCCGCCGGACACCGCCCGCCAGCCACTCGGGCGAAACCCAAGTGAAACCCAGAAAGAACCCGCTGGGTTTTGGTGCACCCGTTCGCGTGGGGAACCCGAATCCCCGGTGTCCCGCCTGCGGACGTCGGGAGCTGCACCCGCGTGCGCGCGGGGAACCCGTTCAGGTGGGTCAACTTGACCCACCTGAAATCGGTTAGGAGCTGCACCCGCGTGCGCGCGGGGAACCCGCAGGCGCAAATGTCTCCAATCGGAGACAAATCACCGGAGCTGCACCCGCGTGCGCGCGGGGAACCCGTTCAGGTGGGTCAACTTGACCCACCTGAAATCGGTTAGGAGCTGCACCCGCGTGCGCGCGGGGAACCC
>NZ_JBSTRX010000001.1:0-702665 GCF_054031035.1 Luteimonas sp. e5 | reverse complement strand
CCGCAGGCGCAAATGTCTCCAATCGGAGACAAATCACCGGAGCTGCACCCGCGTGCGCGCGGGGAACCCGCCAGCTTCGTCTGAATTCGGACGAAGCTGGGGACTGCACCCGCGTGCGCGTGGAGGAACCCATCAAGCGTCCGATGGTGGGACATTTGATTTCCGGTTGCACCCGCATGTGCGTGGGGAACCCTGTTCGTCTGAATTCGGACGAACAGAATCCACCGGCTTGCGAACCTGCTGCGCGTGGGGAACCCTACGCGTCCGATGATGGGACACGTATCGAACCCGCTTCACTCGCATGCGCGTCACTTTGTCCGATGGCCGGACGAAGTTGCACCCGTTCGCGTGGCGCGTCTGTTTGTCCAATTTTGGAAAAACAGATTCGGCTTTCGGGCGCGTCACATTTCTCCAAACTTGGCGAAAGGTTCGCGCACTTTTCCCTGTTTGCCCGCTGTTTTGTATTCAGTTGAGTGCCATAGCGTCATAACTTGACGGCAGACACTACGTGTCTAGCTTCGCAGGTGGAATTCCATTCAACCCGGAGCTATTCACGTGAACCTTCAAGCTACCCGCGAAGCCAAGGCCGAGGCCGTGGCCGAGCTGCGCAAGCTGGCCAACCTGGCCGACGCCGAGCGCCGCGCACTGACTGCCGACGAGTCCGCCACCTTCGACGCATTGAAGGCCAAGGTGGAGAAACTGGAAGCCGACGAGGCCCGCGCCACGTTCGTGGCCGACGCCGAACGCCGCATGGCCGGCACGCCTGTGACCGGCAACGACTCGCTGGAGTCGCTGGAGCGCCGTGTGTCGCTGCTGGCGGCTGTGCAGGCCGGCATCGAGGGCCGGCCCCTGACGGGTGCCGAAGCCGAGTTCCACGCCGAGGCCGAGCGCCGCAGTGGCCGCAAGGCGCAGGGCGTGTTCCTGCCGCTGTCCGTGTTGGAAAAGCGCAACCCGAACCTGACCACCACCGCGCCGGAGCTGGTGCCGACCGACCACCGGGGCGACCAGTACATTGGCCCGTTGCGTGACTCGCTGGTGGTGCGTTCCCTTGGCGTGCGCGTGCTGTCCGGCCTGACCGGAAACGTCGAGATTCCGAAGTTCGCAAGCGGCCTGTCTGCCGGTTGGGTGAACGAGAACGAGGCGCTGCCCGAATCGCAGATGGCGTTCGAATCCGTGAGCCTGAAGCCGCGCCATGTCGGGGCCATCACGTCGTGGAGCCGCCAACTGGCGCTGCAATCGAACCCGAGCATTGAAGCACTGCTGCGCGATGACCTGGCCTATGCCGTGGGCGCTGAAGTGGACCGCGCCATCATCGCGGGCGATGGCGACAAGGAGCCGCTGGGCATCGTCAACGTGACGGGCGTGCAAGCTGCCGACCTGCCGACCACGTGGGAAGACGTGTTGGCCATCGAAGGCATGCTGGAAGACGCCAACGTGACGCCGAACGCATGGTTTGCCCGTGCATCCGTGCTGCGGCCCTTGCGTGCGACGCTGAAGGATTCCGTTGCGGGCGCCGACTACATCGCCACCGCATCGAGCATCGGCGCACTGCCGGCCAAGACTTCGAACGCCGCGCCGGCTGACACCGCGATTCTGGGCGATTGGAGCCAAATCATTCTGGGCACTTGGGGCACGCTGGACGTGCTGGTGAACCCGTACGAAGCCGACGCCTACCGCCGCGGCAACATTTTGATTCGGGCGCTGATGACTGCGGACACCGTGGTGCGCCACCCGGAAGCGTTCGTGGTGGCGAGCTGAGCCGATGGAGCTTGAGCGCCGCTATGCCGTCGCCAATGTGCAGGGCCGCCAGTTGTCCGGGCTGGCGGCCCCCTACGGGCAGGAAACCCGCATTGGCGAGTTCCGCGAGGTGATTGCGCCGGGCGCGTTCGCTGGCACGCTGGCGGCAGGCCGGGACATTCTGGCGCTGGCCGATCATGACCCCACCCGAGTGCTGGCCCGCACGCGCAGCGGCACGTTGGCGCTGGAAGAACGCCAAGACGGGCTGCACTTCACCTTGACGCTGCCGAACACTTCCGCCGGCAACGACATCCGCGCATTGGCCGAGCGTGGCGACCTGGGCGGCATGTCGTTTGGCTTCCGTGCCGTGCGTGACCAGTGGCAAGGCGAGCTGCGCACCCTGCACGAAGTGGAGCTGCACGAGGTGTCCATCGTGTCCGCATGGCCGGCCTACCCGGACACCACCGTGGCACTACGCAGCCGACCGAATGAGCGCGACCGGCTCGGAGCGTTGCGCCTGTGGCTGGAGACTGTGCGATGAGCTGGTGGCCGTTCAAGCGCGAGAAGCGCGAGGCAAGCACTGATCCGTCATGGGCGCACATGCAGGCGCTGGTGCCCGACGCCACCATGTCCGGGCGCTGGATCGGGCCGGACAATGCCGAGAGCTTGGCGACCGTCTATGCGTGCGTGCAAGCGATTGCGGAGACAGTGGCCAGTCTGCCGTTGCTGGTGTACCGCCGCGCTGCTGATGGTGGCCGCGAGCGTGCACCCGAACACCCGCTGTATTCGATCCTGCACGATGCGCCGAACGGCAACCAGACAAGCTTGGAATTCCGCGAGCAAATGCAGGCCGCTGTGCTGCTGCACGGCAACGCCTATGCCGCGATTGACTGGGCTGGTGACGGCACCGTGCGGAGCCTGACGCCGCTGCACCCGCGCACTGTCACCGTGGTGAAGCTGGGCAACGGACGGCACGCCTATGACGTGGCCAACGAAGACGGCAAGGCCAAGCGCCTGCTGGCCGAAGAAGTGCTGCACCTGAAGGACCGCAGCGAGAACGGCTTGACGGGCCGCAGCCGCATCACCGTGGCGCGTGAGTCCCTTGGGCTGGCCATGGCGCAGCAAGAGCATGGTGCGCGGACGTTCACCACCGGCACCCGGCTGTCTGGCGTGCTGGAAACCCCGCACGTCATGACCACCGATCAACTGGACCGGATCCGGGAAAGCTGGCAGGGCCAGTTCGGGGGCCAGTCCAATGCCGGCAAAACCGCAATTTTGGAAAACGGCTTGAGCTACCGGCAAATGTCCATGTCGCTGGAAGACGCCGAGTGGCTGGCCAGCATGCAGTTCAGCGTTGAACAGGTCTGCCGCATCTTCCGCGTGCCACCCACCATGGTGGGCGACTTGCGCCATGGCAACTACAGCAACACCAGCGAGCTGGCCCGGCACTTCGTTGTCCATTCGTTGCGCCGCCACCTGGTCATGTGGGAACAGGCACTGAGCCGCGCACTGATGGGGCCGATTGCACGTTCCCGCTACCTGATCGAACACAACGCCGAAGGATTGCTGCGGGGTGACTCCAACCACCGCGCCGAGTTTTACAAGTCCGGCATTGACGCCGGTTGGCTGCTGCCAAGTGAGGCCCGCCGACTGGAAAACCTGCCTGTGATTGAGGGGATCGACCATGGCCGACCGGCAAGCTAAGCGTGGATTGAACACCGGCAGCAAGGCATGGCGCACCATCCGCAAGGCCGTGCTGACCATGGAGCCGCTGTGCCGCCACTGTGGCGAGGCGGCCACTGACGTGGACCACATCGACGGCGACACGTTCAACAACCACCTGACCAACCTGATGCCGCTGTGCAAGTCCTGCCATAGCAGGAAGACCGCGCAGGAACAGGCCGGCAAGGTGGCCGTGATTCCGGGTTGCGACGTGACCGGCTGGCCGCTGGACCCGAATCATCCGTGGAACGCGGACAAAAATCGCCAGCAACCGAGAGCCGCCAGCACGCGCGCCCCCTTTTCTTTTGGTGCTAACCGGAGGTTGCAATGACCCGACCCCGTGCCCGCCGGAGTGATTCGGCTGAAAGCGCCGTTGTGGCGCAGCAGAACGCCGCACAAGCGCCGCCTGAGCCGCCTGCGCACACCCCCTTGCCGGATGAAGCGCGGCCATTCTGGGACGCGCTGATGGCCAACCGTCCGCGTGACCGTTGGAACGAAGCGGACCTGGGCAATGCGGCCATTCTGGCCGTGACGCAGGCGCAGGTGCATCACCTGATTGGCGACATTGACCAAGTGGTGCTGGTGGACAAGCTGACCCGCCGCATCATTGCGTTGTCGCGGCTGCTGCACGTGCACCCGGAGGCCACGCAAGGGCGTGCCGAGGCGCAGGCCAACAAGCTGCAATTGGAGCGGCAGGCGGCCAAGGTGCATCACCTGATTCCGGTGGCGTAAGTGACGCGGGCCGAGCGCATCATCGAGTTCATTGAAACCCTGTGCCGGGTGCCGGACGGTGCTGGCGTGGGCAAGCCGATGGTGCTGGCCGACTTCCAGAAAGACTTTATCCGCGCCGTGTACGACAACCCGCACGGCACGCGCCGGGCGTTCCTTTCGTGCGCAAGAAAGAATGGCAAGACAGGAACGATTGCGGCCCTGCTGCTGGCGCACCTTGTCGGGCCGGAGGCCAAGCGCAACGCGCAGATTGTTTCCGGTGCGATGAGCCGCGAGCAAGCCGCGCTGGTGTTCAACCTGGCATCCAAGATGGTGATTCTGTCGCCGGAGCTGATGCAGGTGGTGCGCGTGGTGCCGAGTGGCAAGCGCCTGATCGGGTTGCCGCTGAACACCGAGTTCCGGGCGCTGGCGGCTGAGGGCAAGACCGCGCACGGCCTGAGTCCCGTGCTGGCGATTCTGGATGAAGTCGGGCAGGTGCGTGGGCCGCAGTCTGACTTCATTGATGCCATTACCACGTCGCAGGGTGCGCACGAAGCGCCGCTGCTGCTGGTGATTAGCACGCAGGCCGCGACGGACGCCGACCTGTTGAGTGTGTGGCTGGATGACGCGCAGGCCAGCAATGACCCGCGCATTGTCTGCCACCTGTATGCCGCGCCGGAGGGTGCGGAGTTGTCGGACGAAGATGCATGGAAAGCTGCCAACCCGGCCCTTGGGTTGTTCCGTTCGCATGATGACCTTGCCGAGCAGATGCGGCAGGCGCAGCGCATGCCGAGCATGGAGAATGCGGCCCGCAACCTGCTGCTGAACCAACGGGTGTCAACGGACGCGCCGTTCGTGTCCATGGACGTTTGGAAGGCGTGCGGACGGGTTCCGCAACCGTTCGATGGCCCGGTGTTCGCCGGCTTGGACCTGTCGGCCCGCACTGACCTGACTGCGCTGGTGCTGGTGGGGCAGGTTGATGGCGTGTGGCAGGTGGTGCCGCATTTCTGGACGCCGCAGCAAGGCGTGGCAGACCGCGGCAGGCGCGACCGTGCGCCGTATGACACTTGGGTGCGGCAGGGCTACTTGCGCACCACGCCGGGCGCGACGGTGGACTATGCGCACGTTGCTGCCGACATGGCCGACATCCTGGGCGACCTGGACGTGGTGGCCGTGGCGTATGACAGGTGGCGCATGGATATCCTGAAACACGAGCTGGACCGGCTGGGGCTGTCGCTGCCGCTGGTGCCGTTCGGGCAGGGGTTCAAGGACATGGGGCCGGCTGTGGATGCGCTGGAAGCCGAGCTGCTGAACGAGCGCGTTGCGCACGGCATGCACCCGGTGCTGTCCATGTGTGCGGCCAACGCCGTCACGCTGAAAGACCCGGCAGGCAGTCGCAAGCTGGACAAGTCGCGCACCACGGGCCGCATTGACGGCATGGTGGCGCTGTGCATGGCCATGGGCGTGGCGGCCACTGCTGAAGCGCCTGCACCGAACCCGTACGCAGACAGGGGGCTGTTGTTCGTATGAGCTTCACCGCGCAAGAGTTGAACACCCGCGTCGAGTTCCAAGACTACGTGGAAGTCATTGGCGAGCGTGGCGGGGTGACGTACGAATGGGAGACGTTCGGCACCGACGTGGCCAAGGTGGAACCGCTGGTGGGGAACGAGTATTTCCAAGGCAACCTCATCAACAACAACCACAAGGCCAAGGTGACGTTGCGTTGGCGCGACGACATCCGGCCCAAGCATCGCGTGGTGTTCAACGGGCTGCCGTGGAACATCGTGAGCACGATGAACATCAAGAACAGGAACCGGGAGCTTTTGCTGATGGTGGAAGCGCCGGAAAGTGAGCGCATCGAGTAGCGCGGCAGCTCAAGGCGGATGGGGGCTGCCGCGACTTCATTCCCCACCGCCGCCGGATTAGCTGTGAGTGCCGGCCCTCCAAAAACCGCAGCAGCAGGTGACGGTTGCGGATTACAACTGGGCACCTGCAACCCGCAGGCCCCTGTTGGGGTAGCACGCTGGCGTTGGCAATGCGCCAGCACGGCCCCTGCCGGATTCGTCCGGTGGGGGCCATCTTTTTGCAGTTACCGTGCAGTTACGAAAAACCCGGCTCGCTGGCCGGGTTGTTCAGATTCCACAAAAACCGTTGTTTTTCAGTGGTTTAGGTGGTGGGCGGTACAAGGTTCGAACTTGTGACCCCTACCATGTCAAGGTAGTGCTCTACCGCTGAGCTAACCGCCCGAAGAGGCGAAATCGTAGTCCCTGCAAGCGCTTCTGGCAAGGGGTGCATGCCTCCGGCTGCGCTGACGCGACGCTTTCGGCCCCGGTTTTCGCCCGCGATGGCGATGCACGTGCGGGCTGATCAGCCGCGCAGCGTCGCCAATGCGTCGATCAGCCGGTCGATGTCCGATTCGCGGGTGAACAGCGACGGGGTCACGCGGACGCAGGCGCCGGAGGCGAGGCCGTCGCGATGCACGGTGAACACCTTGGCGCTGTCCAGCAGGTGTCTGGACAGGGCGATGTTGTCGGCCAGTGCGGTCTTGCCGCGCAGGCGGAACGAGGCGATGGCCGAGGCCAGCCGCGGATCGTCGATGCTGGCCAGGACCTGCAATGCCGGCATGTCCTGCGCGGCGCGCAGCCAGCGGTTGCGCAGGTGCTGCAGGCGTGCCTGCTTGCGTGCGCTGCCGATGCGCTCATGCAGTTCCAGCGCGGCGGGCAGGGCGGCGATGGCAGCGAAATTGGTGGTGCCGGTGTGGATGCGGGTGCGGATGTCGTCGTCCTTGCCCGGCTCGCCCATGTACGGCTCGATCGCGTCCACCCGTCCGCGGCGGATGTAGAACGCGCCCAGCCCCACCGGCGCGCCGATCCACTTGTGCAGGTTGATGCCGGCGAAGTCGGCGCCCAGCGCGGGCAGGCTGCAATCGATCTGCCCGATCCCGTGTGCCGCGTCCAGGATCACGTCGATGCCGCGGGCACGCGCCATCTGCGCGATCTCCGCCACCGGCAGTTGCAGGCCATGGCGATGGCTGACCTGGGTCAGCAGGATCATGCGCAGCCGCGGGTGGCGCTCGAACGCCCGTGCGTAGGCGTCGAGCAGGCTCTGGTGGGTGAATGGCTCGGGCAGGTCCAGCCTGATCACCTCGACGCCGCGTCGCTGCTGCAGCCAGCGCATGGCGGTGATCATGCTGTCGTAATCGACATCGGCGTACAGCACGGCATCGCCGGGGCGCAGCCGGTGATAGCCACCGATCAGGACCTGCAACGCCTCGGTCGCGCCGCGGGTGAGCATGATTTCGTCCACGCCCACGCCGAGGAACTGCGCCAGCCGCGCACGCGCCTGTTCGTAGGCCTGCGGGAACAGCCGGCGCCCGTACCAGGCATTGTCCCGATTGGCCTCGGCGGTGGCCGCCTGATAGGCGGTCAGCACCGGCCTGGCCATCGATCCCCAATAGCCGTTTTCCAGCATCACCACGTCATCGGTGATGTCGTACAGATCGGCTACCGCCGACCAGTAGCGGCTGTCCTCGGGGCCGCCGCCGGCGGGCAGGACGCTGGCCGAGGCCGGCAATGCGGGCAGCCAACCGGCCACGCCCATGCCGAGCAGGGTGCCGGATTTGAGCAGGGTGCGACGTTGCGGATCCATGTTCAGAACGTCACCCGGTATTCCAGGTACAGGTTGCGCCCGTCGGTGTCGTAGGGCGCATTGCGCGAATAGATCAGGCCGCGGCTGGCCTGGAAGGTGGCTTCGTCCGGATAGGTGTTGAACAGGTTGTCCGCGCCGAGGCGGAACTGGTGGCTGCCGAGCCGGTAGCGCAGCGCCACATCGAACAGCTGGATGTCACCGAAGCGCTGGAAGATGTCGCCCTGCGCGTTGCCGGAGGAATCGGTCCACGAGCCGTAATGGCGCAGGCGCGCATTGATGCCCCATTGGCCGGCGTCGTAATCGGCGCTGAAGGTGGCCTTCTGCCGCGGCAGGCGTTCTTCGAACAGGATGCGCTGGGTCTGGTTGGTGGCCACCCCGGTGCTGCCGCGGTCCACCTTGGTCTGGTTGTAGTTCCAGGCTGCGGTCAGGTTGAGCTTGCCCGACTGCAACCGTTGCAGCCAGCCGGCGACCACGTCGATGCCGCGGGTGGTGGTGTCGAAGTCGTTGGTGAAGTAGCTGACCGAGGTGTAGTGCATCGGGTTGGGGATGCCCGCGGGAATCGCGAGTGCCGGCGATTGGCTGAAGCGGTCCTTCACCTTGATGTCGTACACGTCGATCGAGCCGGAAAGCCCGGCATCGGTCTGCCAGGCCATGCCCAGCGACAGCGTGCGCGACTTTTCCGGTCCCAGCGGCTTGGCGCCCAGGGCTATCGCGATCGGGTCATTGGGCGAGAGCCGGCCGGCGGTGAACACCTGCAGAGTTACCGTATCCAGGCCCTGGAAGGTATTGGTCGAGTTGACCTGGCCCGGCGTCGGTGCACGGAAGCCGGTCGACCAGGCGCCACGCAAGGCCACCGCCGGGCTCAGCTCCAGGCGCGAGGACAGTTTGCCGTTGAGGGTGCTGCCGAAGGTCGAGAAGTTCTCGTGCCGCAGCGCGCCGCCGAGGTTCCAGCGCGCGGTCAGCGGGACTTCCACGTCCACGTAGGCGGCGCGGCTGCTCTGCCGCCAGCGCCCGGCTTGGGTATCGCTGAAGCCCGGTGCGCCGTTGGAATTGGGGGCCAGCCCGCTGGCCGCGCCGGGGCCGATCGCGTACGACGCCGGGTCACCGGCCGTGACTTCGAAGGTTTCCTGGCGGTGTTCGACGCCGAAGGCCAGGTTCACCGCATCCGGCAGGCTGGCCACGTCCCAGGTGTAGACGAAGTCGGCGTTGAGGTTGCGTTCGGTCTGCGCCAGCTGACCGAGCTGGAAGAAGCTCGGGCTGTCCGGCCCCAGCGAGGCATTGATGGTATTGCCCAGGGTGTAGCGGATGGCGTTGCGCCCCCAGCTGGCGCTGACGTCCCAGCGCAAGTTATCGCTGAACTCGCCACGCACGCCGCCCACCCACTGGCTGTCACGCTGGCGGCTGCCGTACTTGGGCGAGAAGCCCGCCGGGTAGCGGCTGCGCACGTCCCAGCCCGGGAATTGCGGCACCGGCCTGTACACCGAAGGCGTGCCGTCCGGGTTGCGCCAGTTGAAGTCGGACACGCCCTTGCTGGTCGAATGCAGGCCGTGGCTGTACAGCTCGGTGTAGCCGGCCAGCGGCAGCGTCAGGTTGTAGCCGAGGTAGCGATTGTCCAGATCCGGCTGACCCCAGCGCTGCACGGGGTTGGGCACCTGCACGTCGGGATGGGCCTCCTGGAAAGCGATGGCATCGGCACGCTGGCGGCTGCGCGAGGTGGCATCGCTGTTCTCGCCTTCGGCAAACAGGTTGAGATGGCCCATCTCACCCAGCGCAAAACCGGTGCGCGCGCCGAGGCGGAACGCGGTGCCATCGCCTTCGGCATACTGCGACCAGCGTGCCGAGATATCGGTGCCGATGCTGTCGTCGAGGATGATGTTGATCACCCCGGCGATGGCATCCGACCCGTACTGCGCCGAGGCGCCGTCGCGCAGCACCTCGATGCGCTTCACCGCGCTGACCGGGATGCGCGCCAGATCCGCACCCTGCGAACCACGCGCGCCGAGGAAGGCCGAACGATGGAAGCGCCGGCCATTGACCAGCACCAGGGTCTGGTCCGGCGACAGCCCGCGCAGCGTCGCCGGGCGCACGAACACCAGGCCGTCGTTCATCGGCAGGCGCTGCACCACGAACGAGGGCACCAGCTGTGCCAGCACGTTGTTGAGATCGGCCGATTCCACCGCGCGGATTTCCTCCGCCGAGAACACGTCCACCGGCGCCATGGTGTCGAACTGGGTGCGCTGGCTGCCACGGGTGCCGGTGACGATCACGCTGTCCAGACTGGTCGCCGAGGCAGGACGGCTGCCATTCGGCTCCTGCGCGTCGGTTGCAACCGACGCGTCATCCGTGTCGTTCGCCATTGCGGCGGGGAGCACCGAAGCACTCAGAGTCAAGGCGATGCAACGAGCCAGCACAGCGTGTTTCATGGGGCAGTCCAGACTTCCGGGTAAGCCGGCCATGCTGCCGGGCACGGATTGCGCGGGCTTGACGCCGCCATGTCAGTTTCATGAATGCGGGACGGGTTCGACTCATGGACCGTGCCTCGGCGGCGTACATGCCGCGTGCTACGATCCGGCCGATGCTGCAACGTGCATTCCAATGGCTGTTGTTGCTGTCCTTGCTGCTCAACGGGCTTGGTGGCGCGGCCGCGTCATCGATGCGCATGGCGGGCATGCACGATATGCATGGCCGGCTGCACATGGGTGTTGCGGTGCAGATGGCTCCCGATCCCGGAGTCAGCGACCACGTTGATCCGGGGCATGCCACGGATCTCGCGATGGCGGGCGATGACACCAAGTGCAGCAACGACTGCTGCGACGCAAGCGGTGCGTGTCAATGCCCGTGCCTGCACCACCTGCACGCCGTTGCCGGGGGAGCGCAGACATTGAACGCGCAGGACGGACATGGCGACGTGCCGAAGACAGGTACGCGCGGACACGACGCCCCACCACCTGCCCAGAGCACACGACCTCCCATCGCCTGATGCCCTTCGGCGCGTGTGTGCGCCACTTGTCGTGCCCGCGTTGATTCGCGGGCTACGGGCTGTTGCGACAGCCGCTTCAAGCATCGGGAGTCATCATGTCCGTGTTTCGTCCCTGCGATCCCGGCAGCGCACTGTCGCTGTCCCGGCGTCGCTTCGTGCAAGGGCTTGCCGCAGCAGGGGCCGTGTCGGTGTCCGGGTTCTGGCCCGGATCAGCCTGGGCACTGCGTTCCCATGGCCAGCTGGAAGTGCTGTCCGGGACCGAGTTCGACCTCAGCGTCGGGGAAACCCTGGTCAACTACACCGGCAAGACGCGCCCCGCGATTACCGTCAACGGCAGCCTGCCTGCGCCGATCCTGCGCTGGAAGGAAGGCACCACGGTCAGCCTCCGCGTGCGCAATGATCTGCCGCGTGGCTCCATCCACGGCCCGGACACCTCGATCCACTGGCACGGCATTCTGCTGCCGGCCAACATGGATGGCGTGCCCGGGATGAGCTTCGATGGCATCCGGCCCGGCGAGAGTTATCTGTACCGCTTTCAGGTCAAGCAAGCCGGCACCTACTGGTACCACAGCCACTCCGGCTTCCAGGAGCAGGGCGGCCTGTACGGGCCGCTGATCATCGATCCGATCGCGCCCGAACCCTTCCACTACGAGCGCGACTACGTGGTGTTCCTGTCCGACTGGACCGACATGGATCCGGCAAAGCTGTTCGCACGGCTCAAGAAGATGTCGGCCCACGACAACCTGTACCAGCGCACGGTCGGTGATTTTCTGCGCGATGCCCGCACGCACGGGCTGGCCGCCACCATCGAGGATCGCAAGGCCTGGGGCCAGATGCGCATGACGCCCGCCGATTTGTCCGACGTCAATGCGCTGACTTACACCTTCCTGCTCAACGGACATACCGCGCTCGGCAACTGGACGGCACTGTTCAAACCTGGTGAAAAGGTGCGGCTGCGGCTGATCAATGGCTCGGCGATGACCTATTTCGACCTGCGCATCCCCGGCCTCAAGATGACCGTGGTGGCGGTGGATGGGCAATACGTGCATCCGCTGACGGTGGACGAGCTGCGCATCGCCACTGCGGAGACTTATGACGTGATCGTCGAGCCGTCAGGGCAGGATGCCTACACCATCTTTGCCCAGGACAGCGCGCGCACCGGCTGGGTGTCGGGTACGCTGGCAGTGCGTGAAGGCTTGCGTGCGCCGGTGCCGGCCCTGGATCCGCGTCCGTTGCTGACGATGGAGGACATGGGCCACGGCCACATGCAGCACGGTGCCGGCGAGATGAAGTGTGGCGCGTCGATGATGCATTCCGGCGAGATGGCCTGCGGTGCCAACATGGGGCATGCGGGCATGGACGATACCGGTGCCGGGATGCAGCAGCATCCCGCCAGCGAAACCAACAACCCGCTGGTGGACATGCAGACGATGAGTCCCGAGCCGAAGCTTGCCGACCCCGGCATCGGCCTGCGCGGCAATGGCCGCAAAGTCGCCACCTATGCCGACCTCAGGAGCGCCTTCCCGGATCCCGACGGCCGTGAGCCGGGCCGCACCATCGAATTGCACCTGACCGGGCACATGGAGAAGTTCGCCTGGTCCTTTGACGGCATCAAGTTTGCCCAGGCCGAACCGCTGCGGCTGAACTACGGTGAGCGGGTGCGCATCGTGCTGGTCAATGACACCATGATGAGCCACCCGATACATCTGCACGGTTTGTGGAGCGACCTGGAGGACGAATCCGGCGCCTTCCACCTGCGCAAGCACACCATCGACATGCCGCCGGGCACCCGCCGCAGCTACCGGGTGCGCGCCGATGCCCTGGGCCGCTGGGCCTACCACTGCCATCTGTTCTTCCATATGGAGTCCGGCATGTTTCGCGAGGTGCGGGTGGAGGAGCGCGCATGAATCGCTGCTCGATCTTCCTGGTCCTGACCGTGTTGCTGCCGGGTACGGCCGCAGCAACGCTGGCACAGCATGTGGAGCACGCCACGCCGCACGCAACGACCCAATCCGAGCCCGCCCAGCCTGTGCAGCAGATGCATGCGCAGGATCACCAGGACCATCGTGAACATCGGCATGATGCCGATCTGCCCGTCCACGCGACCCCACATGAGCCGATTCCGGCCGTGACGGCCGCCGATCGTGCAGCTGCCTTTCCGCCGGTGGGGGAGCATCACAAGCATGGCACCAGCATCCACAGCTTCTCGTTGCTCGATCGGATGGAATACGTCGGTGCCGAGGACGGCGACAAGCTTGCCTGGAGTGCATCGGGCTGGGTTGGTGGCGACATCCGCAAACTGTGGTGGCGAAGCGAAGGCCATGCATGGGAAGGACGGATCGAGGATGCCAGCGTCGAATTGATGTACGGGCGCGGCGTTCGTGCGTGGTGGGACGTGGTTGCCGGTGTACGCCACGATTTTGGCCAAGGGGCGGACCGCACCTGGCTCGGCATCGGAGTGCAAGGCTTCGCGCCATACAAGTTCGATGTCGCCACCACGCTCTATGTCGGGCAGGGAGGGCGCGCAGCGTTGCGTGCCGAGGCCGGCTACGACACCTTGCTGACCAACCGCCTGATTCTTCAATGGCATGCCGAAGCCGATGCGCATGGCAAGGATGACCCCACGCGTGGCATTGGCCGCGGGCTGTCATCGGTGGAAATCGGACTGCGCCTGCGCTACGAGATCAGGCGCCAGTTCGCTCCCTATGTCGGCATCGAACATGCACGCAGCTTCGGCACTACCGCCGACTTGCGCCGCGCGCACGACGAGGCTGTCCGCGACACCAGCTGGGTTGCCGGTCTGCGCCTGTGGTTCTGAAGCCCGCTTTGCTGGACAGGCAAGCCATGGAAGGCTGCGTGGGCTGCGCTGAAGTCACACTCCTTGCGCGCCGCTCAACACCCCGATCAGTCTTGAAAGCGTGACCACGTCCTGGTGGTTGTGTTGCGCGACGCGGCGCAGGTTGCGGGCGGGGCCGCCGCGCAGGTAGCCAAGCCACGCGGCGGGGGCCTGGCTGCCGGGCAGGTCGTCTTCGCGGACGATGCCCAGGGCGTGGCGTTCAATGGTGGCGAGGCGGCAGTTTTCATATACGCTGCGCCAGCGTCGGCGCGAGGGATACAGCAGGTCGATGTGGGCAAGACCGGCCAGCGGGTCGGGCTGGCGCGCGAGGCGGTAGCGGGTGCGCAGCAGCGGAGCGTCGTAGCTTTTGCCGTTGTAACTGGCCAGCACGGTGTCCGGGCGCAGCCAGCGGGCGAATTCGGCCAGCATCGCGGCTTCGGCCGACAAGCTGGTGATCAGCAGCTGGCGGATCAGCAGATGGCCGTCCTGCCAGTGCGCGGCACCGATCATGAAGGCGCGGGTGCCGGTGCCGCCGGCAAGGCCGGTAGTTTCGGTGTCGAAGAACAGCAGTTGCGCGGGGTCGACGTCGCCGCGGCGGTCGAAGGCACCATCGAAATACGGCGGCAGTGCATCGGCCGGCAGACTGGTGTGGATGCAGCGCAGACCGGGCGCGATTTCCTCGCCGGGCAGGCTGCGGTCGCGAGCGCTGGCGGCCTTGCGCGGCGGCGCGGCGGGCGTGCGGATCCGCAGCAGGGTGCGCAGGCGCGCCAGTTCATCGGCCTTGGCGGTGCCGGTCATGTCCGCGGCAGGCCGCGCATCGTTCCGGCCCGCCGTGCTGGCGGCTTCCACCAACGGGGCAGGGGCAACCCCCGCCTTGCGCCGGCCGCCACCGGCCTGGCGTTGCAGCGCCTGCAAACGGGCCAGGCTCACGCTCATGCCGCACTCAATGCGTGCAGCACGCGCAGGGCGTGGGCTTTGGGCGAGCGCTCGATGGCGATGTCCTCGTCCAGCACCGGGCCGATGCAACTGGGGCAGCCGCCGCGACAGGCACAGCCCTGCACCAGCCCGATCGCCTGGGTCACCAGTTCCGCCTGCCGCTGCCACAGCGGTTCGGACAGGCCGACCCCGCCCGGGTAGTTGTCGTACAGGAACACGGTCGGGCAGAACGTCTCCAGCATCGCCGGCGCGGTGTCCTCGCCCTGCGCGCTGCGCAACTGGCCACGACCGGAGCGGTCGGACTGCGCCGACCACGCGCCATCGCCGCTGCCGACCGCGCGGTGCAGGTCGCGGCCCTCGGCCATCACCGCGATCCGTGCCACCACGTGCAGTGCGTGCGCCGCGCCCAGAAAGCCGTCCAGCGCGTCCTGGCGCGAATCGAACAATCCGTCCAGCAGCGCCTGCGGCAATTGCCACCACAGCGCGCTGGTATGCATCTCCTGATCCGGCAGGTTGACCGGCCCGTAGCCGACGTTTTCGTGGCTGTAATAGCGGATCTTCTTGTAGCCGGCTACGCGCCGCACCACGTGCACCTCGCCGTGATGGCTGAAGCCGGCCCCGGCCACGCACTGCTCGAAGCTCTCCAGCACTTTCAGCCGGGTGTAATCGATGGCGTCGGTGTAGTAATCGACATGGGTGCGGGTGACGAAGGCCTTGCGCCCGTCCCAGTCCAGCCGCTCCACCTGATAGGGCGTGGACTGCACCATGTGGATCGCGCCTTCGTACAGCAGCAGCGGCGCCGAGGAAAAATCGACCTCGGCAATGATCGTCTGCCGGCCATCGCTGCGATCGACCACCACGAAGTTGCCATCGGCCACCGAGCGCAGGCTCACCGCCGCCGCCGGATAGCTGTCGGCGATCCATTCCCAGCGTCCGTTTTCCGCGTGCAGCACGCCATCTTCGGCCAGCAGCTGCAGATAGGGGGCGGGGTCGATCGGGCCGAACGCCTCGCCTTCGGAGAAAGGCAGTTCGAACGCCGCGCAGCGCACATGGTCGAGCACGATCACCGGCTGGTCGGCGGCGATGCGCGCGTGTTCCGGCGGTGCGCTGGAGAAAAACTGCGGATTGCGCACGATGTACTGGTCCAGCGGATCGGATGTCGCCACCAGCACGCCCAGCGAGGCCTGCTGGCGCCGCCCGGCGCGGCCGATGCGCTGCCAGCAGGCGGCGATCGAGCCGGGATAGCCATTCAGCACCACCACGTCCAGCGCGCCGATATCCACGCCCAGTTCCAGTGCCGAGGTCGAGACGATGCCGTCGATGCGGCCATCGCGCATCGCCCGTTCCGCCTCGCGGCGCTCGGTGGGCAGGTAGCCGCCCCGATAGGCGCGAATCCGCGCCGGCTTGCGCGGGTCGTGGTCGAACACGTCCTTGAGGTACTTGGTCAGCACCTCGACCATGGTCCGCGACTGCGCGAACACCAGCGTCTTCAGCCCGGCCTTGATCGCGGTGCGGGCGATGCGGTTGGACTGCGAGCGCGCCGAGGCACGCAGGCCGAGGTCGGGATTGACCACCGGCGGGTTCCACAGCAGCACATGCTTCTCGCCCGAGGGTGCACCGGATTCGGTGATCGCGGTGACGCGCTGGCCGAGCAGCGCCTCGGCATGTTCGCGCGGATTGCCGATGGTGGCCGAGCACAGGATGAATTGCGGCCGGCTGCCGTAGAACGCGCAGATGCGCTTGAGCCGGCGGATCACGTTGGCCAGATGCGAGCCGAACACGCCGCGATAGCTGTGCACCTCGTCGATCACCACGAACTTCAGGTTCTCGAAGAACTGCGCCCACTTGGTGTGATGCGGCAGAATCGCCTGATGCAGCATGTCCGGGTTCGACACCACGATGTCGCCATTGAGCCGGATCGCCTGGCGCTGATCGCCCGGCGTATCGCCATCGAAGGTCGCCGCGCGCACGCCCAGATCGCCGGCCCGCGACAGCTCCAGCAGTTCCGCCACCTGATCCTGCGCCAGCGCCTTGGTCGGGAACAGATACAGCGCCTTGCCGCGCTCGCGCATCGCCGCGGCCACCACCGGCAGCGTGTAGCACAGCGACTTGCCCGAAGCGGTCGGCGTCACCACCACCAGATCCTCGCCACGCGCCGCCGCCTCCCAAGCCTCGGCCTGATGCAGGTACAGCTGCTCGATGCCGCGCGCCCGCAGCGCCTTGCCCAAGGCCTCGGGCAGCGCCGACGGCAACGGCGCGAACCGCGCCGCCTGCGCCGGCAGCACGAACGCACCGCTGATGCGATCGGAAAACTTGCGCGCCAACCGCGGCGCCAGCGCATCGGCCGAACTGCCGGCCGCATCCAGTGACAGGGGAAGCAGAGCGTTCATGCCGCCAGCCTGGCCCGCCCCCGTCTCACGAGGTGAGACTGGACGCCGCAATCGCCAAAACGTTGCGGCAACGCGGTCGATCCGCTCGCGGCAACGCCTCAGCGCGATGCCTGCTTCGGCACGGCCCTTGAAATCCCGCGTGGCGCGCCCATTTCAGTGACAGCGCCGGACATCACGCCGGCAACTTCCAGGAGATTGAAGATGAGCCAGATCAGCCGCAGCCGGGGCCGGTGGCCCCACTCCCAGGATCCCATGGGCCAGCTGTTCGAACGCCTGTTCGAAGGCAGCCTGCTGGGCGACTCCAACGACGAGTCTTCGGTGGTGACCAGCCAGTGGGCGCCGCGCGTGGACATCAAGGAAGAACCCGACCGCTTCGTGCTCTATGCCGATATCCCCGGCGTGGATCCCGCGGACATCGACATCCAGATGGACAAGGGCCTGCTGACCATCAAGGGTGAGCGCAGCAGCGTGAAGCACGACGAGGGCGAGAACTATTCGCGCATCGAGCGCAGCCACGGCGTGTTCCACCGTCGTTTCGCGTTGCCCGACAGCGCCGACGCCGAGGGCATCACCGCGCACGGTGAACACGGCGTGCTGGAGATCGTGATCCCCAAGCGCCCGGAAACCACTCCGCGCCGCATCCAGGTCGGCCCGCGCAGCGACAAGGCCTGACCCGCCGCGTCAACGCCAGTGACCCAGCCCCGCCGGAAACGGCGGGGCTTTTTCTTGACAGTTCTTGCTCGTTTTTGACGTTTTCACGCCGACTGCGGGAGGATGGGCGCTTGCCCGTAGCGATCAGGACAACGGTACCGGTGCGAAAGAAGTGGTTGCTCGTGGCCGTGGTGGTTTTCCTCGCGCTGCTGCTGGCGTGGGCGCTGCTGGCGATGCGTGGCCCGCGGCTGCCCGGATACACGCTTCAGGCCGGGCCGATGGTGCAGAACGTCGTCGCCACCGGGCGCGCTGCCGCACTGTCCCGCGTGCAGGTGGGGACGGAGATCGCGGGGCTGGTGCTGGAACGTCGCGTGCAGGAGGGCGACCGTGTCGCCGCGGGCGACGTGCTGGTGGTGCTGCGCGCGCATGATCTGGAAGCACGCCGCGACGAAGCCCGTGCCGCGCTGCAGGCGCTGCGCGATACCAATCGCCCGGATGCGCAGGCCCGCTTGCAGCAGGCCCGGGCACAGCTGGCGCAGGCCGCGCGGGAACATGCACGCCGGCGCGACCTAGGTGCACGGCAGCTGGTGTCACGCGAGAGCGTCGAACAGGCGGCCCAGGCCGAAGTCGCAGCACGCGCCGCCGAGCGCCAGGCCCGGGTTGCGTTGCAGGCACTGGTGCCCGGTGGCTCGCTGGAGGCGCAGGCACGTGAGCGCCTTGATGCCGCCGAGGCCATGCTTGAGCGTGCGCTGATCCGCTCCGGCGTCAATGGCGTGGTGCTCACGCGCAGTGTTGAGCCGGGCGACACGGTCAGTCCCGGCCAGGTGCTGCTGGAGATCGCGCGTGATGCGCCCGGCGAAATCCTGCTGCCACTGGATGAAAAGAATCTCGCACGGTTGCAGGTCGGGCAATCGGCGACCTGCATCGCCGATGCGTTCCCGGACCGTCCATTCGCCGCCACCGTGCACCATGTCGCGCCCGGCATCGACCCGGCACGCGGTACCGTCGACGTGCGCCTGCGCATCGACCCGGATGTCGACTTCGTGCGCGATGACATGACGGTGACCGCGACCATCCTCACCGGCCAGCGCGACCACGCGCTGGCGGTGCCTAATGATGCCTTGCTTGACGCCAGCCCTGGTTCCGATGCCGCCTATGTCCTGCGCGTGCGCGACGGTCGGGTCAAGCGCACCGCGGTCCGCCTGGGATTGCGCGGCCTTGCCATGAGCGAAGTGCTCGAGGGCCTGGAGGAGGGTGATCAGGTGCTTGCGGCCGGCGCGCTGGAGCCCGAGCGGATTCCCGCCGACGGCAGCCGCGTGCGGCTCGACGGCCAGCCACCACCGGACGACGCAAGCAGCGCCAGCAGTCGCGAACTCCCGGCCGGACTCGACTGAGCCATGTGGGTCGAATCGCTCATCGCGATGCGGTTCCTGCGCCAGGGGCGCACGCAGACCCTGCTGATCCTGTTCGGCATCGCCGTGGGCGTGGCGGTGATCGTGTTCGTCACCGGGCTCATCACCGGGCTGCAGGAGAACATCATCCAGCGCACCCTGGGCACCCAGGCACACGTGCGCGTGGAAGCGCCGCGCGAGGCCAACCGCATTGCCCGGCCGCCGGCTGGCAGCCTGCAATTGCTGCTGGAGGATCGGCGCGCACAGGCGCTGCGACCGATCAACAACTGGCCACAGGCGCGTGACGTGCTCGAACGCCTGCCCGGGGTGACGGCCGTGTCTCCGGTGGTATCGGGCCCGGCCTTCGGCCGGCGCGGTGATGCCGTGCAATCGGTGGCGTTGCTGGGCATCGATCTTGAGCGTTACCTGCGCATCATCCCGTTGCGCGAGAACCTGATCCAGGGTCGGCTTGAAGTTGGCTCGGGCAACGCGGTGGTCGGCAGGAAGCTGGCCGAAGACCTCGGCCTGAACCTGGGAGGGAAGCTTCGTCTGTACACCGGCGAGGATCGTGAGGCGATTGTCAATGTCGCCGGCATCTTCGAACTGGGCGTGCGCGAACTCGATGCCCGCTACGTCTATCTCGACCTCAAACAGGCGCAATCGCTGTTGGCCTTGCCCGGTGGCGTCACCGTGATCGACATGACCGTGGAGGATCTGTTTGCCGCCGATCGCATGGCTGCGCGCGTGCGCGGCTTGACCGGATTGCAGGCCGAAAGCTGGATGGAAAGCAATGCCCAGCTGATGAACGCGTTGACCTCGCAGAGCATGGCCACGCGCATGATCAGTTTCTTCGTCGCGGTCTCGGTCGCGCTCGGCATCGCCAGCGTGCTTGCCGTCAGCGTCGCCCAGCGCACCCGCGAAATCGGCATCCTGCGGGCAATGGGCACGCGCAGGCGGCAGATGCTGCTGGTGTTCCTGGTGCAGGGCGCGGTGCTGGGCCTGGCCGGTTCGATCGTCGGTGGTGTGGCCGGTCTCGGCATGATCGCCGCATTCAACAGCTTCGGGCAGGCCTTGTTCCGCATCCCGCTGCCGGCTGCACTGGTGCCGGCGGCCATGGCGCTGGCCACGCTGGCCGGGATCGGTGCGGCACTGGTGCCGGCTTCGCGCGCCTCGCGCATGGATCCGGTGGAGGCGATCAGTGGCTGAGGACAACGAAGTCCTGCGCCTTGAAGGGCTGCGCAAGTCCTACAACCTCGGCAAGCCGAATGAGGTCGAAGTGCTGCATGGCATTGATTTGTGCCTGGAGCGTTCCGACTTTGCCGCCCTGGTTGGCCCTTCGGGCTCGGGCAAGAGCACCTTGCTGAACCTGATCGGCCTGCTGGATTCGCCCACCGGCGGCGAACTGCACCTGCTTGGCAAGCCCACCTCGGCCATGGACGATGAACAGCGCACCGCGCTGCGCGGCCGGCACATCGGCTTCGTCTTCCAGTTCCACCACCTGATCGGAGCCTTCAGTGCGCTGGAAAACGTGCTGATGCCGTGGATGGTGGCGAATGGAAAACCAGACCGGGAAACGCAGGACATGGCCCGCGAGCTGCTGAGCGCCGTCGGCCTGGAGGCGTTCACCGAGCGCAAGCCGGACGAACTGTCCGGCGGCCAGCAGCAACGGGTGGCGATTGCACGCGCCCTCATCACGCGGCCGGCACTGTTGCTGGCCGACGAGCCCACCGGCAATCTCGATACCCGAACCGCTTCCGGTGTCTTCGACCTGCTGCGACGCTTCAACGAAAGCCACGGCTGCGCGGTGCTGGTGGTCACCCATGACCCGAAGCTGTCCGAGCGCTGCGATCGCACCATCGAACTGGTGGATGGTTGCATCGTGCGCGACGAACGCCGCGCCGCGAAGGCGATGCAGGCGGAGGATTGATCGCGCGCAGTGGCGCGATGCCGCAGGCCGCTCAATCCGCAGCGGTGAACGCGTGTTCCAGCAGCAGTTCGGCGCTGGCCGGCAGCACGCGGCTGCCCGCATCCCACCGCATGGGACAATCGGGCAATCAGCCTGCAATCAACGCTCAGGATCACGCCCGCCCATGCCGCAAGCCGAACTGTCCGCTTTTCTCTGGTCCGTTGCCGATCTGCTGCGCGGCGACTTCAAGCAGTCCGATTACGGCAAGGTCATCCTGCCGTTCACCGTGCTGCGCAGGCTGGACTGCGTGCTGGCACCCACCAAGCAGGCGGTGCTGGCCGAACTTGACGCCAAGAAACAGCAGGGCATCAATCCCGAGCCGTTCCTCAAGCGCAAGTCCAAGGTGCCTTTCTTCAACCAGTCGCCGCTGGACATGAAGACCCTGCTCGGTGACCCCGCGCACATCGCGCAAAACCTGTTCAGCTACATCCAGGGCTTTTCGCCCGAGGTGCGCGACATCTTCGAGCACTTCGAATTCCACGCGCAGATCGAGCGCCTGTCCAAGGCCGACCTGCTGTACCAGGTCACCGGGAAGTTCTGCCAGATCGACCTGCACCCGAACCGCATCAGCAATGCCGACATGGGCACGCTGTTCGAGGAGTTGATCCGAAAGTTTGCCGAGCTGTCCAACGAAACCGCCGGTGAGCACTTCACCCCGCGTGAAGTGATCCGGTTGATGGTCAACCTGATCTTCATCGAGGACAGCCAGGCGTTGTCCAGGCCCGGCGTGGTGCGCACCCTGTACGACCCCACGGCCGGCACCGGCGGCATGCTCAGTGTGGCCGGCGAATACCTGGCCGAACTCAACCCGCGCGCCAGCCTCAACGTGTTCGGCCAGGAACTCAATCCCGAGTCCTACGCCATCTGCAAGGCCGACATGCTGATCAAGGGCCAGAACGTCGACAACATCGTGTTCGGCAACACCCTGTCCGATGACGGCCACCACGGCGAGCACTTCGACTACATGCTGTCCAACCCGCCGTTTGGCGTGGAATGGAAGAAGGTGCAAAAGCAGGTGCGCCGCGAACACGAAACCCTGGGCCATGCCGGCCGCTTCGGCCCCGGCCTGCCGCGCATCTCCGATGGCTCGATGCTGTTCCTGTTGCACCTGATCAGCAAGATGCGCCCGGCCGCCGATGGCGGCAGCCGCTTCGGCATCGTGCTCAACGGCTCACCGCTGTTCACCGGCGGCGCCGGCTCCGGCGAAAGCGAAATCCGCCGCTACGTGCTGGAAAACGACCTGCTCGAAGCCATCGTCGGCCTGCCCACCGACATGTTCTACAACACCGGCATCGCCACCTATGTGTGGATCCTGTCGAACAAGAAACCGCCCGAGCGCAAGGGCAAGGTGCAACTGATCGACGCCAGCGGCATGTGGCAGAAGATGCGCAAGAGCCTGGGCTCCAAGCGCAAGGAACTGTCCGACGCGCACATCGAACACATCACCCGGCTGTTCGGCGCATTTGCGGAAGCCAGGGACGAAGACGGCACGCCGATCAGCCGCATCTTCGACAACCAGGACTTCGGCTACCACAGCATCACCGTCGAGCGCCCGCTGCGCGACCAGGACGGCAGCATCGTGCTGGGCACCCGCGGCAAGCACAAGGGCTTGCCGCAAGCCGACAGCAAGCTGCGCGACACCGAAAACGTGCCGCTGAAGCAGGACGTGGCCGACTACTTCATGCGTGAAGTGCTGCCTCACGCGCCGGATGCCTGGATCGACCTGGACAAGACCCGCGTCGGCTACGAAATCCCCTTCAACCGCCACTTCTACGTGTTCAAGCCACCGCGCCCGCTCGCCGAGATCGATGCCGACCTCAAGGCCAGCACCGATCGCATCCTGCAGATGATCCAGGAGCTGTCGGCATGAGCTTTGCGCGCTATCCGGCCTACAAGGACTCCGGCGTGGAATGGCTGGGGGAGGTGCCGGAGCATTGGGATGTCGCTGCTGGCCGACGCGTTTATCGCCAAGTCCGAGAGCAAGCTCACGCAGGCGATGTTCAACTTTCGGCGACACAAAAGTATGGGGTCATTCCACAGTCGGAGTTCATGGAAGCCGAAGACCAAAAGGTCATGTTGGCTCTCAAAGGCTTGGACAACTTCAAGCACGTAGAAAAGAATGACTTCGTAATCAGTCTTCGGAGTTTTCAAGGTGGTATCGAGCACAGCGCCTACAGCGGGTGTGTCAGTCCTGCATACACAGTGCTTCGTGCGCAACAGGAGATCGACCCCAGCTACATGGCTTTCGCGCTCAAATCGAGTAGTTATATTTCAGCGCTACAAAGCGCTACCGATGGTATTCGAGACGGCAAGAACATCAGCTACGACCAGTTCGGAAGCATAGGTCTGCCGCTGCCACCCGTGCCAGAACAAACCGCCATTGCCAATTTCCTCGACCGCAAGACGGCCAGGATCGATGCGCTGGTGGCCGAGCAGCAGCGGCTGATCGCGCTGCTGAAGGAAAAGCGCCAGGCCGTCATCTCTCACGCCGTCACCAAGGGCCTGAACCCCGACGCGTCGATGAAGGATTCCGGGGTGGAGTGGCTGGGCGAGGTGCCAGCGCATTGGGAGGTTTCGGCGATCAAATACGTTGCGAGTGTCGGTAACGGCTCAACGCCCAACAAGGCTACATTGAAATATTGGACTGACGGTGATTTTCCGTGGTTAACAAGCTCTGTTGTCAATCTTGATAAGGTTTTGTCGGCGGATTATTTCGTCACACGGACAGCGCTGGAGGAGTGCCACCTACCTGTTCTCCAACCTCCGGTAGTGCTTATTGGGATTACGGGGGAAGGCAGAACTCGCGGGATGGCGGCGACGTTGGGAATTCAGGCGACGATTAATCAACATATTGCTTACGTGAAGCCGGATGCTGAAAGGGTGCGGGTTGAATTTCTTCGCTTGTTCTTCGATATGGCGTATGAGCGTATGCGCTTTGATAGTGAAGGCGCTGGTAGCACCAAAGGTGCAATCACATGTCAGCAAATTTCCAACATGCGACTTCCGTTGCCGCCTAGCGTTGAGCAGGAGAAAATCGGGGAATACGTTCACGATACGATTTCGAGGTTTTCTGAATTGGAGGAGGAGATGCTGCAAACACTGACATTCCTCCAAGAGCGCCGTGCCGCCCTGATCTCCGCCGCCGTCACCGGCCAGATCGATGTGCGCGGGCTTGTCGCCAGGGAGATCGCATGAACACGGCTGCCACACCCAAGACCATCCAGATTTTCCTGCCGGGCGGGGATCCGGTCGGCATCCGCGTGGCCGAAATCACCACCCGCATCGTCCAGGTCATCGACGTGCCGCGCAAACGCCTGCCGGACTTTCTGAAGATGCCGGAAAGCGCCCAGGTGGGCGTGTATTTCCTGGTGGCCGAGCCCGAGGACGGCGAGCCGCCGCAGGTGTACGTGGGCCAAAGCGGCGACCTGCGCGGACGGCTGCGCGGCCACGACGCCAGCAAGGACTTCTGGGAGCGTGTGCTGGTGCTGATCTCGCGCACCAACTCACTGACCCAGACCCATGCACTGTTCCTGGAATGGCGGGCGCTGCAATGCGTGCAGGAAGCCGGGCGCTATGTGCATGTCAACGGCAATGCCGGCAGCCGCCCGCACACCCCGGCACCGATGCAGGCCGATTGCGAGGAAATCTTCGAGACCGGCAAGACCCTGCTGGCCACGCTGGGGCATCCGCTTTTCGATGCGGTGGCGGCCTCCGCGCAGGACGGCGACGAAGCGCACCTGTTTCATTGCCGCAGCAGTGATGCCCATGGCCGCGGTCAGTACACCAGCGAAGGCTTCGTGGTGCTGGCCGGCTCGCTGGCCCGCCTTGGACACGTGCCATCGGTGGAAGGCACCGGCGTCACCGCGCTGCGCCAACGCCTGCAGGCCGATGGCGTGTTGCGCAAGGACGGCGACAAACTGGTGTTCAGCAAGGATCACCTGTTCAAATCCCCCAGCATGGCCGCCGCCGTGGTGTTGGGCCGCAGCGCCAACGGCTGGGTCGAATGGCGCGACGACAGCGGCCGCACCTTGGACGCCGTCAAGCGCCAGGCCATCGACGGCTGAGGGCGTGACGGGGGCAATGGCATGCTGAAGGCCGTGGTATCGGGCAAGGCGGGCAGGCTGCGGATCGGGAGTTCGGAGTTTTCCGTTTCCTGGCGCGATGCATTTCGGAGCAACGAGGACCTGCTGACCGGTGCGTTCTTCGGCCGTTTGGGCTATTTCTCCCCGCAAGCCTTGTCGCAGCTGATGACGGTGCTGATTGGCACGGATGCGGAAAACCTTGGAGAACTTGAGCAGATCGAGCTCTGGCCGAGCCTGAAGGCGCCGGGCCGCCTGCGGGTTGAGCCCGACGTGATGATGCGCTTCACTGAGGGGACGTTGATGGTGGAGGTGAAGCCGCCGCATTGGGGTGTGCAGTCGTTGTTTCAGTGGGGCGAACAATTGCGGGCACTGATTCACGACCCGGATGTCTCGCGGGAGCTGGATTTTGAGACCGTTCGGTTCCTGGCATTGGGCGGAAACCTCCGTGCAGGTATCCAAGCCGATGAACTCCAGCTGCCCGAGGAGCTTGCCGAATTGGCCATCACTCAACGCGAGTGGGAGGAGGTCTCGGCGGGTTTGCTGCAATTGCGTGTGCTGGACTTGCCACCCAGCGATACCGCCATCATTGATGACTTGCTGGATCTGCTTGAGCTTTATGGCGTGGCGCAGCCCATTGCGCCACCGCCACCTTGGTCGCCACTGCTGCGGCTTTCGCGGTTGCGTGCATTGCGACTGGATTGTTTGCCGCACTTGCACAGGCCCAGACAACAGCGCACATCGCAGCCAAGCAGCATGGTGGAAGCGATTGACTGGCGTGACCTTCTGAAGTTTTCCAAGAGCCATCCTTTGGAGTTGCGATGAACGACATTTCCGAAAATGAGGCCGCTGAACTGCTGCTGCAGGTGCAAACCGCGCATCGGCTTTGCGCAGGCTTCTACCAGCGCTTCCTGCCCGCCTTGGAACGCATCGCCGAGGATGCAGGCTTCGACTTCTTCCGGGAATGGCGGCCGTCAGAGACATCGCGCCCGGCATCCAGGAGGGCGTGGCCGGGACGCTATTGGGCATGGGACTTGCTGCCCATGTATGCCCCCGCATTCACGTTTCAGAATTCGGCCCCCGGTCCGGCAGTGGTTGGTGATTCTTCCCTGACGTTCCATGTGTATCTGGAAGACAGCTTCCGAAAGTCCAATCGGGCGAACAGGGGCGTGCGTGGCCAACCCGATCCGGTTGAATTGCCGACAGGTGCAGCTGTCATCGATGTGGCGCTTCACCGTTGCCGGGTTCCCAGTGGGCATGAACTCGCCGAGCTCTGGAATGATGTGCGTAGTGTCGAGTCGAATATTGATGAGTGGAAGGCTTGTGGTGAGCACCTTGAAGTGCGCGGTTGGCAAGTGCCCGTGCAAGATTTGCTGGTGAATCCGGAGGGACTGTCTACCCGGATCAAAGACGCCATGCAGGACAGGTGATCCGCGCAAGGGAGGGCAGGTACGTGGCATTGCATCACGAAATCGAGCTGGAAAAAGATATCTGCCACCACCTGGCGGCGCATGGCTGGGACTACGCCGCGCCGGGCAGCGAGGGCGATGCACGCAGCTACGACGTACCGGGTGCGCTGTACCCGGCCGACGTGCTGGCTTGGGTGCAACAAACCCAGCCGGATGCCTGGCAGGCCTTGAGCAAGGCGCACGGCGAAGCCGCCGGCGAGATGCTGCTGAACCGGCTGCGCAAGGTGCTGGACGAGCGCGGCACGCTGGAAGTGCTGCGCCAAGGCTTCGACATGATCGGCTTGCGCGCACCGATCCGCATGGCGCAGTTCAAGCCGGCGCTGGGCATGAACGAGACGCTGCAGGCGCGTTACGCCGCCAACCGGCTGCGCGTGCTGCGCCAGGTGCCGACCAATCATGACGACATCATCGACCTGGTGCTGCTGCTCAATGGCGTGCCGGTGGCGACCAGCGAAATCAAGACCGACTTCACCCAGGACGTGAACCGCGCGGTTGACCAGTACCGCGACGAGCGCCATCCGCGCCCCAAGGGCCGCGCCAGTGCCGAGCCGCTGCTGGACTTTCCGCGCGGGGCGCTGGTGCATTTCGCGATCAGCAACCGCAGCGTGTTCATGACCACACGGCTGGCCGGGCCGGCGACGTATTTTTTGCCGTTCAACCTGGGCGACGGCGGTGGCGCCGGCAACCCGCCCAACCCGGACGGGCATCGCACCGACTACCTGTGGAAACAGGTCTGGCAGCGCGAATCGTGGCTGGACATCATCGGTCGCTACCTGGTTACCGAACGCGACGAGAAAAAGCGCATCAAGGCGGTGATCTTTCCGCGTTATCACCAGCTCGATGCCACCCGCAAGCTGGTGCAGGCGGTGCGCGAGAAAGGCGCCGGCGGCAAATACCTGATCCAGCACAGCGCCGGCTCGGGCAAGACCAAATCCATCGCCTGGACCGCGCATTTTCTGAGCGACCTGCACGATGCCGAGGACCGCAAGGTGTTCTCCACCGTATTGGTGGTCAGCGACCGCAACGTGCTGGATTCGCAATTGCGCGATGCCATCTTCGACTTCGAACGCACCACCGGCGTGGTCGCCAGCATCACCGGCAGGGGCGGCAGCAAGAGCCGCGAATTGGCCGAGGCGCTGTCCGGCGACAAGAAGATCGTGGTGTGCACCATCCAGACCTTTCCCTTCGCGCTGGAAGCGGTGCGCGAGCTGGCCGCCACCGAAGGCAAACGCTTTGCGGTGATCGCGGACGAGGCGCATTCCAGCCAGACCGGCGAGGCGGCGAGCAAGCTCAAGGAACTGCTCGGTGCGGACGAGCTGCAAGCTCTGGCCGACGGCGGCGAGATCAGCAACGAGGACATCCTCGCCGCGCAGATGGCCGCACGCGCCGGGAGCGATGACCACATCACCTATATCGCCTTCACCGCCACGCCCAAGGCCAAGACCCTGGAGCTGTTCGGCCGTCGCCCGGATCCAACGCGTCCGGCCGGCGCTGACAACCTGCCGCAGCCGTTCCATGTGTATTCGATGCGCCAGGCGATCGAGGAGGCGTTCATCCTCGACGTGCTGCAGAACTACACGCCCTACAAGCTGGCCTTCCGCCTGACCCACGAAGGCCGCGACTGGGACGACACCGAGGTGGAGCAGAGCGCCGCGGTGAAGGGCCTGATGCGCTGGGTGCGGCTGCATCCGTACAACATCGCGCAGAAGGTGGCGATCGTCGTCGAGCACTTCCGCAGTACCGTGCAGCCGCTGCTGTCCGGTCATGCCAAGGCCATGGTGGTGACCGCCAGCCGGTTGGAAGCGGTGCGCTGGAAGCGGGCCATGGATGCCTACATCAAGGATCAGGGCTATGCGATCGGCACCTTGGTGGCGTTTTCCGGTGAAGTGCAGGACGAGAGCAGCGGCGAGGCGGTCAGCGAGCGTTCCGATGAGCTCAATCCCGGCCTTGCCGGCAAGGACATCCGCGGCGCCTTCGACACCGATGGTTTCCGTATTTTGCTGGTGGCCAACAAGTTCCAGACCGGTTTCGACCAGCCGCTGCTGTGCGGCATGTACGTGGACAAGCGCCTGGCCGGCATCCAGGCGGTGCAGACCCTGAGCCGTTTGAACCGTGCCTACAACGGTGCGCATGGCAAGAAGGACGCCACCTACGTGCTGGATTTCGTCAACGACCCGGAAGAAGTACTGGCCGCCTTCCGCGTCTATTACGAAACAGCGGAGTTGTCTGGCGTCACCGATCCGCATCTGGTCTACGACCTCAAGGCCAAGCTGGACGGCAGTGGCCATTACGACGAGTTTGAAGTCGAACGCGTGGTCCGGGTGGAACTGGACCCGAATGCGACCCAGGCGGATCTGGTGGCAGCGATCGAACCAGTCGCCGACCGGCTATTGAAGCAATACCGTGCCGCCCGAACGCGCCTGGAAGGCGCCGTTGAAGGCAGTCCGGAAGCCGCTGCGGCCAAGGACGAGCTGGACGCGTTGCTGCTGTTCCGCCGCGACCTGGACAGTTTCGGTCGCGTGTATGCCTTCCTCGGCCAGCTGTTCGACTACGGCAACACCGGCATCGAAAAACGCGCGATCTTCTACCGTCGCCTGCTGCCGTTGCTGGATTTCGGTAGCGAGCGCGAAGGCATCGACCTGAGCAAGGTGGTGCTGACCCACCACCGCCTGATCGACAAGGGCCAGCGTCGGCTTGGCCTGGGCGATGAGGGCGAAAAGTACCTGCTGCAGCCGATGGGCGAAACCGGAACCGGCCAGGTGCAGGACAAGCAGAAGCGTCTGCTGTCGGAGATTCTGGAGAAGGTCAACGAGCTGTTCGAAGGCGACTTGAGCGACGGCGACATGCTGAACTTTCTCCACACCGTCAACGACAAGTTGATCGAGTCGCCGCGGCTGATCGAACAGGCGCACAACAACTCCGAAGCCCAGTTTCGCGCCTCACCGGACTTGCCGCACAGCTTGGTGGATGCGCTCATCGACGTCTTCGACGCGCACCAGATCATGAGCCGACAGGCGCTGGATTCGGAAACTGTGCGAGCCGGCATGCTGCGCCTGCTGGTCGGGCCGATGAATCTGTATCAACGCCTGCGCGAACAGCCGCGGCCCTGAGATCGCAGTCATCACCATGGACGCACGCCGTTCCGGTTGTTCGCATGGCCCTGTGGCCGCGCTCAATCCGCAGCGGTGAACGCGTGTTCCAGCAGCAGTTCGGCGCTGGCGGCCTGGCGGGTGGCGTGCAGGGCGCGGATCACCGCGTCGCTGGCGAGGCGGATGGCGTCGGGCATGGCATGGCCGCGCAGCAGGGCCGCGTTGAGCCAGGCACTGAACAGGTCGCCGGTGCCCTTGGGTTGGGCATCGATGCGCTCGTGTTCCAGCACCTCGACTTCGTCGGCGCTGACCCGCACCATACGCATGCGCCCGTCCGGCCAAGTGTCGGGCAGGGCGCTGGTGGCGATGATCCATTTCAGCTCGCCATGCAGCATGCGTCGCGCGGCGGCGACGATGCCGTCCAGGCTGTCGACCGCCATGCCGGCCAACGCGCCGAGTTCGAAGGTGTTCGGCGTCAGCCCATCGGCCAGTTGCAGCAGGCCGCCGCGGTAGGCGTCGACCAGCGCCGGATCGACGTAGATGCCGGTGTCGCTGTCGCCGATCACCGGGTCGATCAGCACCTGCAGGCGCGGGCGCAAGCCACGCAGCTTGCGCAGCCAGGCTTCGAGGATGCGCACCTGCCCGGGCGAGCCAAGATAGCCCAGTTGCACCGCGCGCACGTGCTCGCCCACACCGCGCAGCAGCAGGTCGTCCAGCCACGCGGCGAACCACGCATCCGGCATCGGCCCGCCGTTGCAGGTGGGGTAGTGCGGGGTATTGCTGAGCAGCACCGTCGGCACCGCCGCCGCACACAGGCTGTGGTGAGCGAACACCGGCAGCGCGACATTGTTGCCCACCCGGCCATACACGACCTGGGACTGGATCGACACCACGTCGATGGGCAGGGGATTCAAGGCGGATGGAGGCATCGGCGGCGTGGCGCGAGGTCGGGCGGGGAAGCGGCGGCGGTATAGTCTGCCAGACTCGCGATGGTGCCCACTGCATGACGACGACGCTTGATCCCGCTCAATCCGCGACCGGTAACGAGGCCGACCTGCGCTGGATGCGCCAGGCGCTGGCGTTGGCCGAACGCGCCGCACGCGAGGATGACGAGATCCCGGTCGGCGCGTTGGTGGTCACCGCCGATGGCAGGCTGCTGGGCGAGGGCTGGAACCGCAACATCGCCGAACACGACCCGGCCGCGCATGCCGAGATCGTCGCCATGCGCCGCGCCGGGCAGGCGCTGGGCAACCATCGGCTGACCGGTTGCACGCTGTACGTGACGCTGGAGCCGTGCGCGATGTGCGCGATGGCGATGGTGCATGCGCGTCTGGCGCGGGTGGTGTTCGCCGCGCGTGATCCCAAGACCGGCGCCGCCGGCAGCGTGTTCGACCTGCTCACCGATCCACGTCACAACCACCGCATCGCGCTCAGCGATGGCGTGCTCGCCGATGAAGCCGGGACGATGTTGAGCAACTACTTCCGTCGCAAACGCGGCAAGTCGCCGATCACGCCGCCGGAGGCAGCGGACCGCGCAGGCGGTTGAGCTCTTCGTCCATTTCCAGGTCGAAGCTCTGCACCGCGAGGCTGACCTCGCGCCACAGCCACAGACTGGCGAGCAGCAGCATCAGCACGCCGAGCACCGCCAGCAGGGTCGGGCCCGCGCCCATGCGGAAGCCGCTGAAGGCATCCAGCGCGAGCGTCAGGCTGGTGCCGACGAAGGCGCCGAGGGCAAGGTAGAGCATGCTGCAGGCCTGCAGCACCAGGTGTGCGCGGCGGCGATGGCGCTTGATCTGCGCATCGGCACGCTCGCGTGCATCCGCCGGCAGGCGTTCCCATTCGCGCAGCAGGGTGCGCAGCCGATCCACCACCCGCGCCAGGCGATTGTTGGCGGAAATAAGCAGCGACGAGGTGGCGGTGATCAACAGCGCCGGCGTCACCATCGCGGCGAGGATCGCGTAATGGCTGCTGAGGGCGGATTCGAACATCGCACGAAGCGGGGCAGGGGGCAGTCGTTATCATGCCAAGCTTCCGCCACTGACGCGATGCGTGAACATGCCCGACGCCACCGAGCAACGCCTGATCTGGATCGACCTCGAGATGACCGGCCTGGATACCCGCCGCGACTCCATTCTCGAGATCGCCTGCGTGGTCACCGATGCGCAGCTCAACGTGCTTGCCGAAGGCCCGGAGTTCGCCATCGCCCATCCGTTGCCGGTACTGGAGGCGATGGATGACTGGAACCGCACCCAGCACGGTCAGTCCGGCCTGTGGCGGCGGGTGCTGGAAGAGGGCGTTGAACTCGCCGAAGCCGAGCAGCGCACGCTGGAGTTCCTGCGCCAGTGGGTGCCGGAGGGCGTTTCGCCGATGTGCGGCAACTCGATCTGCCAGGACCGGCGTTTCCTGCATCGGCAGATGCCGACGCTGGAGCGGTATTTCCATTACCGCAACCTCGACGTGTCCAGCATCAAGGAACTGGCGCGACGCTGGGCGCCGGAGATCATGGCCGGCTTCGACAAGGAAAGCGCGCACACCGCGTTGTCGGACGTGCGCGATTCGATCGCCGAACTGGCGTACTACCGCCGCTTCATGGGCCCGTTGGCCGGGCACGCCGAATCACTCGCATCGCAGGCATGAAACGAAACCCGGCCGGGTGAAGGGCCGGGTTTGCTGGCCTTGCCCGGGTGCGGACACGGCCCGCTGATTGCAGGCGGGCCGTCGGGCTTATTGGTGCTTGGACTTGGCCAGCGCGAGCCAGGTGTCGACCACGGTATCGGGATTGAGCGAGACCGATTCGATGCCTTGCTCCATCAGCCACTGCGCAAGATCCGGGTGATCGGACGGGCCTTGCCCGCAGATGCCGACGTATTTGCCCTGGGCGCGCGCCGCGGAAATCGCCATCGACAGCATCTTCTTGACCGCCGGGTCGCGCTCGTCGAACAGCTCGGCGACGATGGACGAGTCGCGGTCCAGGCCCAGGGTGAGCTGGGTCATGTCGTTGGAGCCGATGGAGAAGCCGTCGAAGATGTCGAGGAACTCCTCCGCCAGCAGCGCGTTGGACGGCACTTCGCACATCATGATGATCTTCAGCCCGTGCTCGCCCTGCTTGAGGCCATTGCGCGCCAGCACCTCGATCACCTTGCGGCCTTCGTCCAGCGTGCGCACGAACGGGATCATCACCCACAGGTTGTCCAGGCCCATTTCCTCGCGCACGCGCTTGACCGCGCGGCATTCCAGCGCGAACGCTTCGCTGAAGCTCGGATCGATGTAGCGGCTGGCACCGCGGAAGCCGATCATCGGGTTCTCTTCATGCGGCTCGTAGCGGCTGCCGCCGATGAGGTTGGCGTACTCGTTGGACTTGAAGTCCGACAGCCGCACGATCACCGGGTTGGGCGCGACCGAGGCGGTGATGGTGGCGATGCCTTCGGCGAGGCGATCGACATAGAAGTCCACCGGCGAGTCGTAACCGGCGATCTTGGCATCGATCTTCGCCCTGGTTTCGGCATCCTGGCGGTCGTATTCCAGCAGTGCCTTGGGGTGCACGCCGATGTGGCTGGCGATGATCATTTCCAGACGCGCCAGGCCAATGCCGGCGTTGGGCAATTGGCCGAAGTCGAAGGCGCGCTCCGGGTTGGCCACGTTCATCATGATTTTCAGCGGCGCCGGCGGCATGTTGTCGAGGTCGGTGGTGGTGCGCTCGAACGGCAGCGACTTCGCATAGATGTAGCCGGTATCGCCTTCGGCACAGCTCACCGTGACTTCGGCGCCATCGGAGATCGCATCCAGCGCATTGCCGGTGCCGACCACCGCCGGCACGCCCAGCTCGCGGGCGATGATCGCGGCGTGGCAGGTGCGCCCGCCGCGGTTGGTGACGATGGCGGCGGCGCGCTTCATCACCGGCTCCCAGTCCGGATCGGTCATGTCGGCGACCAGCACGTCGCCCGGCTGCACCCGGTTCATGTCCTCCAGCGTGCGCACCACGCGCGCCACGCCGGCGCCGATCTTCTGCCCGATGGCGCGGCCTTCGCACAACACGTCGCCGCGTTGCTGCAGGGTATAGCGCTCGATCTGAGTGGCCTTGGCACGCGACTTCACCGTTTCCGGGCGTGCCTGCAGGATGTACAGCTTGCCGGTGGCGCCATCCTTGCCCCATTCCACGTCCATCGGCCGGCCATAGTGCTGTTCGATGACCAGCGCCTGCTTGGCCAGCTCGGCCACGTCGGCGTCGCTGATCGAGAACTTGCCACGCAGGTCTTGCGGCGTGTCCTCGGTGCGCACGCGCTCGCCGGGCACATCCGAATACACCATGCGCAGCTGCTTGCTGCCCAGCGAGCGGCGCAGGATCGCCGGCTTGCCGGCCTTCAGCGTCGGCTTGTAGACGTAGAACTCGTCCGGGTTGACCGCGCCCTGTACCACCATCTCGCCGAGGCCATAGCTGGAGGTGACGAACACCACGTCGCGGAAACCGGATTCGGTATCGAGGGTGAACAGCACGCCCGAGGCGCCGATGTCCGAGCGCACCATCTGCTGCACGCCGGCGGAGAGGAACACGTCCTCGTGCTTGAAGCCGTGGTGCACGCGGTAGGCGATGGCGCGGTCGTTGTACAGGCTGGCGAAGACTTCCTTGACCTTGCGCACCACGTCATCGGCGCCGGTCACGTTGAGGAAGGTTTCCTGCTGGCCGGCGAAGCTGGCATCGGGCAGGTCCTCGGCGGTGGCCGAGGAACGCACCGCCACCGCGAGCGCATCGCTGCCGGCTTCCTTGCACATTTGCGCATACGCGTCGCGGATGTCGGCTTCCAGCTGCGGCTGCAGCGGGGCATCGATCACCCAGCCGCGAATCTCGGCCCCGGCTTCGGTCAGCGCAGGCACGTCTTCCACGTCCAGCGTCGCCAAGCGATCGAAAATGCGTTGCTCCAGGTCGTTGTGCGCGATGAAGTCCTTGAACGCATCGGCGGTGGTGGCGAAGCCGCCGGGCACGGAGACGCCGAGGTCGGCCAGTTGCCCGATCATTTCGCCGAGCGAGGAGTTCTTGCCGCCCACCTGGGCGAGATCGGACAGGCGAAGGTCTTTCAGCCACAGGACGTTGGCGCTCAAGGCAGGCTCCGGAAGTTTTCGATTGGAAAGGACGACACACCGTCAACGCGCTATTTTAGCCCTCCCGACGCCCGTTGACCCAGCCGCACTGCCCATGAGCGCACCCCGCCCGGTTTTTTTCGTTTCCGATGGCACCGGCATCACCGCCGAAACCATCGGCCACAGCCTGCTGACCCAGTTCACCCGACAGGAGTTCTTCACCGATCGCCTGCCGTTCATCGATTCGAAGGAGCGTGCGCGCGAGGCGGCGGCGGAAATCCGTCTCGCCAGCGAACGCAGCGGGCACCGTGCCATCGTGATCAACACCTGCGTCGACAACGAGCTGAGCGAAATCATCGCCGGCAGCGGCGCCTTGATGCTGGACGTGTTCGCCCCCTTCATCGCGCCGCTGGAGGAAGAGCTCGGTGCCAAGCGTCAGCCGCGCATCGGCAAGGCGCATGGCATCGTCGATTTCGATGTCTACCACCAACGCATCAACGCGATGAACTACGCGCTGACGCATGACGATGGCATGCGCGTGGAATACGACGATGCCGACCTGATCCTGGTCGGCGTTTCGCGCGCGGGCAAGACGCCGACCTGCGTGTACCTCGCGCTGCACCACGGCGTGCGTGCGGCGAACTATCCGCTGACCGAGGAAGACCTCGACCGCGACACGCTGCCGGCCAAGCTGCGCCCGCACCGGCACAAGATCTTCGGCCTGACCATCGACCCGGTACGCCTGCACCAGATTCGCGAGGAGCGCCGGCCGAACTCGAATTATGCGCGGCTGGACACCTGTCGCCGCGAAGTCGCCGCGGCCGACGTGATCTTCCGCAACGAGCGCATCCCGGTGCTGTCGACCACCCATGCCTCGATCGAGGAGATTTCCAGTCGCGTGCTGGAAACCCTGGGCATCAATCGCGGCATGTACTGAACGCCGCAAGGGCCACGGCCCGCACGTGGCGGGCCGGGCATTCCAACGTAGCGGCGCATCCCGGCGGCGTCAATACGCTGCCCGCCGCGGCGGCTGCGTGTAGCATCGGGTCATGTCCGCCGTCCTGGCCCCTGTTGCGCGCCTGCCTCGCCTCAACCGTTTCGTGTGGTTGATGGCGCTGTATGCGGAAAACCACCGCAAGCTCTCGCGCCTGTTCGCACCGGCGGCGCTGGCGGTCGGCGACTATCGCTCGCAGGCGGGCGACAGCCTGCCGCTGCGGCTGGAAGTCATCGAGCAACACCGCTTCACCACCGAGTTGCGCCTGACTTACGATCTGCTCGATCCGCTGACCGGCCAGCCCGACCCCTCCGCGCATCTGCGCCACTACCATGACGCGCGCCAGACCGAGGCCACGCACTGCTATGTCGGGCGTCGCTGGCAGGACGTGATCGGCATGTATCCGCCACCGGCGGCACTGGTCGACCATCGCCTGCGCATGAATACGTTCCTGGGCAAATGGCTGGATTACCTCGCCGGCCAGGGGCATGGCGTGGCCACCCTGCGGCGCGTGGCACCGCGCAAGGTGGAAAGTGTTGACGGGGCCCCGCTGGCCTTATAAAATGCCGGGCTTCCACATCGTGGGGCCATAGCTCAGCTGGGAGAGCGCCTGCATGGCATGCAGGAGGTCAGCGGTTCGATCCCGCTTGGCTCCACCAAAATTCGGCGATGTCGGCAGCCTCCCGACCCGCCAGCAAGAACGACGTCCCCATCGTCTAGAGGCCTAGGACACAACCCTTTCACGGTTGCGACCGGGGTTCGAATCCCCGTGGGGACGCCAACTTGAAACCCCTGATTCGTCAGGGGTTTTTCTTTGCCTTCGATACAGTGATGGCATTTGTCGAGTGCTGAGCGATGTGTTCCGGGCGCCGGCGCTCTGGCGTGTCCGGGCTTCGCCAATGCCTCCCGTGCTGGATTGAAAAGTATCGATTTGGCAACGGCAGCCCGGAAGGCGAGGCCGGATGCACGCCCCGCATCCTGCTGCCTGCGTGAAGCGGCACAGGCATGACGCGGGGCCGGCACGATCGTCGACAGCCGCACGCACATGCAACACGATGCAGGTCGTGTGGGGCAGGCCTGCTGCACTGCCGCAGTGTTCGGCTGCCAGGCATGGCAGGAAGCGTGGCAACTGCCGGAGTGCCATGGTCACGTGCCACAGGAACGGCATCGTCGGCGTTGCCTCACCGGTGAATGTGCGCCCGGGACTGCATCGCCCGATACGGCGGCAGCGTCTGTTGGCCGGGCAGTGCCGTATCATTGTCACCCCGCCGCACAGTCACTCGACGACGTTGAAGAGCAACAACATCACCCTGCTTCTGCGCAAGTGGCGAGAGCGCGACAACGACGCGCGCGAAGCGTTGTTCGATGCGTTGTACGAGGATCTGATGCGGGTGGCCCGCGGCCGTCTGGCGCGTGATGCAGGCGGCACCCTGGAGCCGGGTGAACTGGTCAACGAGTCGATGCTGCGGCTGCTCGGCACGGCCGCCGATTATCAGGATCGCACCCATTTCATCGCGGTGGCCGCATTGAAGATGCGTTCGGTGCTCGTCGACCACATGCGTGCACGGATGGCGGACAAGCGCGGCGCGCAGATGCAGCGATTGACCCTCTCGCATGTCGATGAACTGCCCGATCACATGGATGATGGCATCGATGTCATGGCGCTGCACCAGGCGCTGACCCAGCTCTCGGAACAGGATCCGCGGGCCGCGAGCATGATCGACTTGAGTTATTTCGGTGGCCTGACGCGCGAAGAGATCGCCATGGTGCTGGATGTGTCGCTGCCCACGGTTGACCGGGATCTGCGCTTTGCCCGAGCCTGGTTGAACCGTCAGCTGGCGGCCTAGCCACGGCACGGTGTGCGATGGCTGACATGGAATCGACACGCTGGCAACGCGTACGCGATCTGTTCGAAAAAGCCTGTGAACTCCCGCCAGAGCAATGGGACCACGTGCTGGATGCATGCGGCGACGATCCCGAAATCGTGGCCGAAGTACGTCAACTGTTGCGCGCTCAAACCGTCAAACTGGATCGGGTAGGCGAGATTCTCAAGGCCCATGGCGGCGCCGAGCTGGGTGAAGGCGACCGGCTCGGGCCTTGGCGCCTGTGCGAGCGCATCGGTGCCGGCGGCATGGGAGTGGTATTCCGCGCCGAACGTGCAGATGGCAGTTACCAGCAGCAGGTCGCGATCAAGTTGCTGAGCGGATTTGCCAGTCGTGTCGAGATCGAGCATCTGATCGTGGAGCGGCAGATGCTGGCCGACCTGCAGCTGCCCAATGTCGCGCGGCTGTACGACGGTGGTCTGACCCCGGCCGGGCAGCCGTATCTGGTGATGGAACTGGTGGATGGTGTGGCCCTGGATCGCTGGTACCAGGGCCAGGCACTGGATCTTGAGGCGCGGCTGACCTTGTTCCTGGCCATCTGCACGACGGTGCAGGCGGCGCATGAACGGCTGGTACTGCATCGTGACCTGAAGCCGGAAAACATCCTGGTACGTGCCGATGGGCGTCCGGTATTGCTCGATTTCGGCCTGGCTCAGGTAACCACCGACGCGATGTCCAGGCAGACCCGCTATTGCACGCCGGCTTACGCCAGTCCGGAGCGCTTGTCCGGTCAGGACGAAGGCGTGTCCACCGACATCTTCAGTCTGGGCGTGCTGTTCGTGGAGATGCTTGCGGACACGCGCTGTGACCGTGAACTGGATGACGCCTCCAGGCCGGTGGCCTTGCCCAGCCAACTGGCAGCGGCATCGGTGCCATGGAAACGCCAGTTGCAGGGCGATCTGGACGCGATTGCCGGCCGAGCCACCGCATTGCGGGCCGCAGATCGCTATCACTCGGTAGAAGCATTCATTGCCGACATTCGCCTGCACCAGCGGCATTTTCCGGTGACCGCACATCCAGGCGGACTGCCTTACCGCACGCGCAAGGCGGTGCGCCGCAACTGGAAAGTGTTGGCCAGCTTGTTCTCGGTGGCGATCCTGACTGCGCTGATGTTCGCCAACGTGCAGCAAGCGCGACAACGCGCCGAACAGGATGCGGCCATCGCCGAGCAAGTCAGCAACTTCCTGATCGATACTTTCGAAGTGGCTGATCCGCTGAAGCGTGGCGAGCACGGCGTCAGCGAGCTCAGCGCCCGGCAACTGCTGGACAGAGCCGCGCAACGCGTGACGACCGATTTGCAGGATGCCCCCGTGCAACGGGCGCGAATGCAGTTGGTGCTGGGCGAGGCCTATCAGAACCTCGGCATTCCCGGTGCTGCCGAAGCGCAGCTTCGTGGCGCCTTGCCGGTGTTCCGCCAACTGTCCGGCACGCATTCGCGCGAGTGGGCGCGCTTGATGGCCGTGTTGTCGGTGCAGGAAACGCTCAATGGCGACGGCAGGGCCGGGCGTGATTTGGCCGATCAGGCGCTGGCCAGGCTGCCGCGCAAGAACACGGAGCCGGAACGTGCGCGACTGTACGCCGCACGGGGGTTTGCGCTGAGCAACCTGCAGGCATTCGATGAGTCGGTTGCGGCCTACCACAAGGCACTGGATCTGTATGCGGACTTGCCAGCGGCATCGGTTGGCCTGGATGCGCTGCGCGCACGCTATCAATTGGGTCATGCCTTTGCCCTTTGGGGCAGGCAGCAGGATGCCGAACGCGAGTTCCGCAGCGTGCTGGCCCAGCTCGGCGGGCGTTCGCCCGTGCTGCACCTGGCGACCGAGACCCGGCTCGGCCAGGTGCTGCGTTGGCAGGGACAGTTGTCCGAGGCCTTGCCGCTGCTGCAGCAGGCGCTGGCCGAAGCACAGGCCATCTACGGGCCGGACAGCGGCATGCTGATCCTGCAGCACGACGCGTTGGCCGACCTCTATCTGGACATGGGTGACTATCCCGCCTCCGAGGCGCAGTATCGCCAACGGCTGGCATTGAGTGAAAAAGTCCAGGGGCCGGACAGCATCGGTCACAGCATGGGCCTGTTCAATTTCGGGGCGTTGCTGGAGGCGCGCGAAGACCTGGCCGGGGCCGAAGCCCTCTATCGGCAGGCCTGGGCCATCCGCATGCAACAACTTGGCGAGGACGCCACCACCACGCTTCGCGCGCAGACAGGGCTGGGCGAGGTGTTGCTGAAGATGGGGCGCTTGCAGCAGGCCGGGGAGATGCTGAGCGCGGCCGATGCCGGTCTGACGCGGCAATTGCCAGACGATGCGCCGGGGCGACTCGAATCGCGCCTGGTCTTCGCGCGATGGCAATTGGCGATGGGCCAGGTGGCGCAGGCCGGAGCCACATTGGCCGAAGTCGATCCGCATGTCGGCGAAGGGGAGTTCGACATCATCCGCTGGCATCTGCATGGGCTGCTGGCGGCGGCTAAAGGCCAGCACGCAGCGGCAGTCAGCGCCATGCAGCGGGCCTTGATGTTGTCGACCGCGCATTACGGCAACGACAGCCCGGACACCGCGCGCATGCGTCTGGCGTTGGCGCAAGTGCTGATCGATGCCGGCTCCCGCGCGGAGGCAGGGGCCCAGTTGCGCCTGGCCGGCCCGATACTGCGCACCCATCTGGTGGCCACGGCGCCCAGCTTGCGACAGTTGCGCGACCTGGAGCAAGCCAATGCCGCGCAGGACGTGCTCACGCGTCAGGGCGCGCGCTAGGCCCGGCCCGGGTTGTCCGGATGGCCCGCGGCGCCATCGGCAACGCGGCATGATTGTTTTTCGCAACGGTTCCCGGTTGTAAGTGTAGGGGGAGCAAATTCCGACGTCCCCCAGTCACTGCCACAGGGGGGCATCATGAAGCAATTGCTGATCTACGAGCGCCCGGTTCAGCTGAACCGCGTCGCGCACCGAAACCACCGCATCGTCGCCCGTGAGGCCGACTACTCCTTTGCCGCCGAGCTCAACTCGGTGCCGCTGGCCTGTGTGGAGTTTGCCCGCGCAGCGCGTGAATATCCCATCGTGTTCGCCGGTGCCAGTGCCGATGCCGTCGTGCCTGCCGCATTGTTGGGGCTGCGTGCAGGTCAGAACCTGATGGTCGATGCGTCCGGTGCCTGGCGCGAGAATGCGTACATTCCGGCTTTTCTGCGTCGCTATCCGTTCGTGCTGGCCGAGCATCAGCAGGATGACGAAACCGATTTCACCGTCTGTCTGGACGCCGCATTCGACGGCTTCCGCGAAGGCGGTGAAGAGGGTGCGCCGTTGTTCGACGAAGACGGTCAGGACAGCCCGCTGCTGACCAACGCACTGCAGTTCCTGCAGGAGTATCAAACGCATCTGGCCCGCACCACCGAGTTTTGCAAGGTGCTGTCAGACCGCGATTTGCTGGTTTCGCGCCAGGTGAACATCCAGAGTGCCAATGGCGAAACATCGTCTCTGGACGGCTTCTTCGTGGTCGATGAAGACAAGTTGCGCGAACTGAAGGGCAAACCCGCGCTGGATTTGCTCAAGTCCGGCCACCTGGGCTGGATTTACGCGCACCTGCTGTCGCTGGGCAACGTCGAGTTGCTGAGTCGCGCGCTGGATGAACGTCCTGCGTCCGAAGCCACGCACTGACGTCAACACACCCCTTTCCGCTGCATCCGCATCGACAGCTGCCATCCGGCGGCCGAAGCCCATGCCATCAATCCGCCAGCCGTATCGGCTGGCAACCCTCGGAGTTCGTCATGAACCGCATTGATTCGCAGATCCGTCCGCGCGCCACCCGTGATGGCGCCGCCAACAGCAAGCGACGCCTGCGTCCGGCAAGTCTGGCCCTCGCCATCGGTTCCGCACTGGGGCTCGTGGTGGTGCCGGTTGACACGCGAGCGGGTGAGGACGGCAGCTCGATCACGCGTGATGGGCGGACCGACAGCAAGGTTGAGCGTGTCGGCAGCGCAAATCGCTGGAAGGTCACCACCAAGACCATCCGCGATGCACGCGCAGGGCAGGTCGCATTCAACTCGTTCCGGGAGTTCGGGGTGGAAGCCGGTCAAACCGTCGACCTGATCCTGCCGAACAACACCGATGGCAAGCAGGTCAACAACCTGGTCAATCTGGTGTGGGATTCGAAGGCTTACATCAACGGCACTCTCAACGGTTTCCTGGCCGATGAAAAGACGGTCGGCGGGCGCGTGTTCTTCGTCGATCCGCATGGCGTGGTGGTCGGAAGTCAGGGTGTATTGAACGTCGGCTCGCTGTCCATTGCCACGCCGACTTCGAAGGTGATGGAGGACATGCTCACCGACGGTGCCGCACTGACCGGGCTGATGACCGGTACGCTCACCCCCGATCAGATCAGTCGCGACGGCGTGGTCAGCATCGCCGGCACCGTCAATGCCAGCAACGGCGTGCGCGTGCAGGCGAGGGTGGTGGATGTCACCGGTACCATTCTGGTGGCGCAGGCACCGGCGACGGGCCGCGATTCCGCTTCCAGCCTGCAGCGTCTGCAACCGGCGGTCAATCCCGGCGCCACGCCGGACGGCATGGAGCTGGTCGACGATGGCGGCAAGATCCAGCTGCGTGCGGCTGCGATCAGTGACACCGGCGCCGGACTGCGCAATGCCACCGCCACTGTCACCGTCGGTTGCGATGGCGGCATCACATGCGGGCCGAGCACGTTGCGTGCCGACGCCATCGAGCTCTCCGCGCTGGCCGTGGCCGATTCCAGCTATGAAAATCCGGACATGACGCCGGAAGGCATCGCCAACAACGTGCGCGCCACGCTGGAGGATGCCAGCCAGATCACCGGGCTGCTCAATGCCGCTGCCGAGCTGGGGCTGGAGCAGGGATTGAGCGGCCAGGTTGCCTTCCTGCACGTGGATACCACCGCGCGGGTCGAAGTCAAGGGCAACAGCCAGCTGCAGGCCTACGCCGGTGATGTCGCGCTGCATGCGGCGACGCGCCAGGTCATCGATACCTCGGCGGCCGGCAAGGCGTACGAAAAAGGGGAAGTGCCCGAGCTGGATGAGGATGGCAACCAGGTCGTCGACAAGGATGGCAAGCCGGTCACCAGGCCCAAAAAGCACACGCTCAGCCTGGGCGCGGCGTATGCGCAGGTCGATGCCACCACCGAGGCGATCATTCGCAGCGGTGCGCAGGTGGATGCCGGCGCGGGCGCGCTGACGGTCAAGGCCGATGCCGATACCAAGGTGGACGTGGCTGCGGAATCCTTTGCCACCAACAACACCGCATTGGGCTTTACCGCGGCAATCAGCAATGTCAACGTCAACACCAATGCGCTGGTGGAGGCTTCGTCGCAAGCCGTGGTCGCGGGTGCAGTCAATGTATCGGCAGTCAACAGCGCGGAACTGTCCACCTCGGCCACTGCACGTTCCGACCAGAACGGCAAGGTCGGCTTGGCCGGCGCAGTCAGCCTGCAGGACATCCAGGCCAATGCGGTGCTGGATCGCGGCGTGGTCGGCAGCAGCGGCATGTCCACTGGCGACGTGACCGTGCAAGCCGCCAGCATCGCACGCAGCAACAGCACGACCTCGCTGGTGGATGCACCGAAGAAGGGCGAGAAGGACCCCGACGAGGTCGAAGACAGCGGCGCTTCGGGCGGTGGACTGATGGACCTGGTGCAAGGCCTTGCCGGCAAGGGTATCGGCAAGGCCAGCAGCAAGCTCTCCGGCAGCGGAAGCGGCAGCGGAAGTGGCGGAAATGGGGGTGGTACCGACGACGCACCCTCGCCATTCCGCCTGGGTGGCGCGATCAGCTTCGTGCACGGCAATCATGGCGCCAATGCACGCATTGGCAATAACGTCAAGATCAGCAGCGTTGGCGACATTGTCGTCGATTCGCAAGTCATCGATGCGCAGATCGCCAACCACGCGCTGAGCAACATCCAGGGCAAGGGCAAGGGCCAGGACGGCACCGAGTTCAGCCTGTCCGGCGCCGTTTCCATCGCCCTGCTGGACCACGAAGCGGAGACGACCATCGGCGAAGATGCCGAACTGGGCGCCGCACGGATCGGCCTGAACTCGAATGTCACCCTGCCGCGTGACTTCAGCAAACTGCATGCGGCGAAGCCGAACTTCAGCAGCTTCGATGCGTTCAAGGACTCCATTTCTGCGGCGAAGAGCCTGATTTCGGACCCCTCCGACCTGTTCACCACGTACGGCTCGGCCAAGGGCTCGGCCGACAAGCTGGCCATCGGTGGCGTGGTCAGCTACTTCAAGGCACGCAACAGTGCGCGCACCGACGTTGCCAGCGGTGCTTCGCTCAGCACCAGCAACAACTCCGGGGGCGCGTGGAGTGCAAACCTGGACGGCGCAGACCAGGGCGGCAACGACCGCGTGCGTCAATTTGCCGCCGCGACGGCGATCCAGGCCAGCACCGACATCACGGCATTGCATGCCGCGGGCGACCTGGGCCTGACCCTGAAGCGGGTCAGCGTGGCCGATGGCGGCGCCGCGGTCGGCGGCAGTGTCGGCTATCTCGACTATCAGAACTCCGCCACCGCCATCGTCAATGATGGCGTCAGCATCGATACCAACGGCGGTGATCTCGCCATCGATGCACACAACAAGGAGTTCATCGTTTCGCTGGCCCTGCAGTCGGGGCAGGGCGGCAGCATCGGCGTCAACGGTACCGCCTCGGCGCTGGATCTGGACAGCCGCACGGTCGCCGGCCTGAGCAACCGGGCGCGCGTCGACTCTGGCAGCGTCGATCTGTCTGCCGAGGAAGACCTGTTCGTGTGGTCGGTGGCAGGGGCCGTCACCATGACCGACAGCATCTCCGTCGGCGCCAGCGTCGCTTATCAGCAGATGGACTCGGATACGGCCGCGTTCATCGGTGACATTCCGCAGGATCTGCGTACCGGATCGGCTGGCGGCACTGTCGGTCATGTCAACACCAGCGAGTTGAACGTGCATGCGACCACCGGCGGCCTCAGTGGCGCGGTGGCAGCGGCGGGCGCGATGGTCCGCAGCAAGTCGGCCAGCGAGCAACAGCAGCAGGATCAGTTGACCGAGAAGCAGAATGCCGAAAATCCGAGCTTCCATGCCGGCCTGCTCAAGCGTGCACAAGACAACAGCAAGCATCTGGACCAAATGGGAGCGGCAGCCTCCGAGGGCGGCAGCAGCAGCCTGGGTGGCTATTTCGACAAGGCCAAAGGCCTGCTCGGAGCAGGCGGGGGCCAAGGGGGCTCCGGCAAGGAGCTGCCGCAGCCAGCCGTGAGCATCGGTGTGGCCGGCAGCGCCACGGTCAATCGGGTGCGCCAGAACACCCGGGCCAGCATCGCCGGTGCCACCATCGGGGCATTGAGCGGCGCGCCCGCGGCGGTGGATGTCGCCGCCATCAACAAGGCGCTGCTGATCAGCATCAGCGGCGCGATTTCGATCGTCAACGCACAATCCGACAACTCCCAGGCCAGCGCCGCGATTGCCGCCGGGCTTGCCTATGGCGACGTGCGCAACGATACCGTTGCCGAGGTGCAGGACAGCACGATCAGCGACACCGCGGGCGTGGACATCACCGCGCGCAATGAAAACGAGCAGGTCAACGTGGGCCTGGGCGTGGGTGTCAACAAGTCGAAGGAAACCAGTGTGAGTGCGGCGGTTGCCGCGTCGGTCACCCTGGGCATGTCGCGCAATCGCACCGAGGCACGGTTGCAGGATTCGACCATCACCGGCAAGGGCGGCACCGATGCCGACCTGTCGCTGCATGCGGTCAATCGTTCACGCATCGCCAATGGCGGTGGTGCCCTGTATTTCGGCGGCAAGCAGGGTGTCGGCGCGGCGGTTACCTATGCCGACATTCGTGACACCGCGAACGCTTCGATCCTCGGCGGCAGCATCAGCGATGTGAACGATGTGACGGTCAGCGCCGCGGATGCTTCGCGGATCGTCGCGGCGGCTGCCAGCGGTGGCTATTCCGGCCAGACGGGCAGCATCGGCCTGGCCGGATCGGTGGTGGTCAACCAGGTTGCCAACGATACGGTCGCGCGCATTGCTGACGGGGCGCAGGTCAGCTTCAGTGGCAATCTGGAAGCGTTTGCAGGCACCGCCACGATCAGGCAAGTGCCCGGAACAGCCGGTGATTGCGATTCGCAGGCGCATGTCGACTATTGCGGCAGCGGCATTGGCGCTGTAGCGATCGATGCCAACATCGAAGCCAAGCCCGAGGCTGATGGCAAAGCCAACCGCGAGAATGAAGTTCAGGCGCTCGAGCGCAACCACGCCAAGAGCTCGATCATCGCCGTCGCCGGCATGCTGCAGGCCGCCGACAGCAATGCCGGCATCGCGTTCGGCTACAACACCATCGACAACACGCACGTGGTCGAAGTCAACGGCGCGACGCTGACCGCGACATCGACCGACGGCGGCCAGGGCCAGGTCAATCTTGTTGCCAACGACAGGTCGGACATACTCGCGTTCAGTGCCGGTATCGGCGTGGCCACCGGCAACTTCGCCGGCGTCGGCAGTGCCTCGTACAACGCGATAAGGAACAACACCGCAGTGCTGGTGGGTACCTCGCTTCCCGATGCCAGCGGCGCGGTGCAGCAGGCGCCGACCAGCATCGATGCACGTTCGCTGGCGCTGGACGCCAGCGACGATGCGTACATCGGTTCGCTCTCCGGTGCCGTCACCGTTGGCCAAAGCACCGCGGTGGGTGCCGCGTTGACCATCAACGAGATCGGCAACGACACGCAGGCAGTAGCCGATGACGCGGAACTGACCGTTGCCGAAGGTGACGTCAAGCTGCATGCGGCAAACCGCGCCCGCATCCTTTCCGGCGCAGTGGCTGCCGGCATGGCCGGCAACGTGGCGGTACAGGGTTCGGTGGCATGGAGCCGCATCGGCAACAACGCCGAGGCCATCCTCCGCGGGGGCAGTGTGGATGCGGGCGATCTGATGGTCGAGGCGGACAACACCTCGCGCATCCAGACCCTGACCGGCGGCGTTGCCGTGGGGCAGTCCGCGGTTGGAGCAGCGGTCAACATCGCGACCATCGGCGACAAAACAGTCGCCGGAATTGACGATGCACAGGTGCACGCCAGCGGCAGTGTGGATGTGGCGGCAACCGCCGACTCGGTCATCAAAACACTCGCCATTGCCGGCACCCATGCCGGCAACGCGGCGATCACCGTCAGCAACAGCACCAATCTGCTCAACACCACCACCGAAGCGCGCATCGCTGGCCTGCGCATGCTTGGCAAAGGCGCGACCGGTGATGTGCGCGTGCGCGCAGAAAATACCGGCAAGACCTATTCATTGGCCGGCAGCCTCGCGGCAAGCGGCAGCGCCGGCGTGGGCGCGGCCAGCAGCGTGAATTGCATCGGCACCCAAAGCTGTCTGGACGATCGCAACGACAACCCGTTCAACACGGGCGACAAGACACGTGCGGTCGTGGTTGATTCGCAACTGGACAACGTGAGTTCGCTGGCAATTTCCGCGGCATCCAGCAGTCTGATCCGCAGTGCCGCAATCGGTGGTGCCAGCGGTGGCTCCATCGGTGGAGCCGCCAGCGTCACCACCAATCTGATCAACTCCGACACCCTGGCCGAGCTGGTTGATACCAGCATCACCCGCAGCACGGACAGCGATGACAACGTGCTGACGGAGGCCGATGTCTCGGTGCAGGCCCGCGACAAGCGCCACATCGATTCCCTGGCCGGTGGTGCCGCCGGTGGTGGCACTGCCGGTTTGGGTGCGGCGGTGGCGTACAACGACATTGCCGGACACACCACGGCGCGCGTTGCCGGAGGTTCCAAGAAACGCGCCCTCGACGTGCGCCACCTGCTGGTCAGCGCCGATGCCGCCGGTACCGACGGCGGCAATCGCATCCGCACCGCCGCGACCGGTATCGGCCTCGGCGGTCAGGTCGGTGGTGCCGCTTCAGTGGCGGTCAACCGCATGCAAGGCCAGGTCAAGGCGACCATTGCCGATGGTGCCGACGTGGTGGCGCAGGGCAATATCGGCGTACTGGCTGCGCAGCAGCAGCACGTACAGGTGCTGGCCGGCAGCATCGGCGGGGGCTTCGCAGCCGGCGTCGGTGCCGGTACCGTGGTCAACCTGATCGAGGGCAGCACCGAGGCCAGCATCACCGGCGCCGATACCCGGGTCACTGCACTGGCGCTGGAGCCGGTCTCGCTGAACATCGACAGCGGCAAGCGTCTTCATGCCAATGCACTCAGCACCCGCGATTCCGCCGAAGATCTGGCCTTTGACTCTGCCGACCTGAAGACCGGCCTGCATCAGGTTCAGGGCTTGGCGGTCAATGCCAGCACCAAGCAACAGGTCGATACGCTGGGCTTCAGCGCAGCGGTCAGTGCCTCACCGATCTTCAGTGGCTCGCTGTCGGTGATGGCGGCGGTCAATCGTGTGGCCGGAAGCACCAAGGCGCTGATTCAAGATGCGCAGATCAACCAGTCCGGGCTGTACCTGGATAACCAAGGTGTCTCCCACAATCGGGCGTCGCTGTTCCAGAGCGTGGACGTGCGTGCCAGCCAGCATGTGGCCAGCAACAGCTATGTATTTGGCGTGGCTGGCGCTCCGGGTGTGTTCTCCGGGGCCGGGGCGGTCTCGACCAATCTGTTCGACGGCAATACCCAGGCGCGTGTGGAAAACGCCACCATCGATGCCGCCGACGCGGTCCACATCAATGCTGCAGCCAGCCACAATGCGTTGGCCATCGTGGTGGGTGCCTCCGCTGCGCTGGGCGTCGGATTTGCCGGCACAGGCGTGGTCAACCAGTTCGACAGCAACACCGAGGCCAGCCTGCTGGGCGGCAAGCTCCGGGCCAACAGCCTTGACGTGATCGCCAGCAGCGACAATGCCGGTGCGATGGTCGCGGGTACCGGCGCCGCAGGCGGTCTGGTCGGTATTGGTGGCGCGGCACTGGTCAATGTGTCCCGCTCCAGGACGCAGGCCCGCATTGGTCGGGATGATGATGCCAGCCGCGGCACCAATGTTTCGGTGCACGGCGCGCTGCAGGTGGATGCAGGCAGTGCCTCGCGCTTCCAGGGCACGGTCATCAGCGGTGCCGGTGCGGGTGCCGTAGGCCTCGCCGGCATGGCACAGGTGCATGTGGTGGAGAACGACACCCGTGCGCTGCTGACCAACAGCGTGGCGCGCAGCGGCTCGCTGGCGGTCAACGCACACGACGTGTTGCGCCTGAATGCCTATTCCGGCGCACTGGGTGTGGGCGTGTCGGCAGGCATCGGCATCGGTGCCGGTGCCTCGGTGGCGCTCCTTGGCAGCACGGTGCGCGCCGACATCGTCGACAGCAATACACGAAGCACCGGTACGACTCGGGTCAGTGCCAACTCCGACCGTGCGGTGGACATGGTCACCATGACCGCCGGTGCGGGTGGAAGCACCGGCATCGGCGGTGCAGCCGGTCTGTTGCTGGCCGGCTTGGACAAAGCAAATGACGATGAAAACAATGAGAACAGCCAGAAAGAGCTGGGCAGGACATTCGGCAAGCTGAACGAGATCGGCAACAGCGAGAAGATCGATGCCGCCACGCTCGGCGGCACCCTCGATGCGGATGCCATTGCCGCTTTGAATGGTCGTGGAAAGGTTGATCCCGGACAGTTGGAGGGCCGTGGCGACCTGGTAAAAGCCAGTGTCAGTGGCGGAGCCCTGCATGCCAACGCTCTCGAGATCGCCTCCAGCAGCTTGATGAGCAGCCGCAACATCGTCGGTGGATCCGGCGCAGGTGGCATCGTGGGCATAGGCGGTTCGTTCGGCATGAGTGCACTGTACGGAAGCACCTTGGCCGAATTGAACAGCGATGTGCCGGTGGTGGCCGACCGCGTCGAGGTGTCCGCGCAGGCCGGCAATGGCAGTGCGGGCGATGCGCTCGATGTCGATGCCTACGCCGGTGCCCTTGGCACGGTTGGCGTGGGTGCGGCGGTGGCCGTGGCGCGCCAGCAACAGGATGTCAAGGCGAAGGTGCGTGCCGACGTTGCCGGCGTGGCGCACCGTGAGGGTTTGCGTATCAGCGCGCTGGATGGCAGCAACATCGGCGCCCGCGCCAACGGCATGGCAGCAGGTGCCGCGGCGGTGGGCGTGGTGGTGGCCGATGCACGGCGAGCATCGGCCGTGGCCGCGCGTCTGGATGACGATGCCGATGTCACGGGCTTGAGCGGTATCGTCATCAAGGCGCAATCCTTGGGCGGCACGCGCGCCGATGCCGTGGGTGCAGCCGGTGGCGTGCTTGCCGGCGCCAGTGCAGCCATCGCAACGGCGGATGATGCCAGCACCGTCGACGCTGAAATCGGCGACAAGGCGAAGGTAACTCTCGCCGTCGACGGCATCCAGGTGCTGGCCGAGGCACAGCCGAACGTGGACGCCAGCGCCACCGGCGCCAGCGTGTCGAAGGGCGTTGCCGTGGGTGCAGCCGTGGCCAACGCCACGGCCTCCACCAAGGTCAATGCAAAGATCGGCGACAAGGCGAATTTCAACAATGTCGGCGAGATCACGATCAGCGCCGATGTACATGGCGGCGATGTCCTGGCCAAGGCCATCAGCGGCTCCGGCGGACTGTTCCTCAGCGGTGCAGGTGCGTTTGCCACGGCACAGGGCAACAACGTGGTGGCTGCCGGCATTGGCGCGGAGTCGAAGATCGTCAGCCCGCTTCGGCTGCAGCTCGATGCGGATGAGGGCAGCCTGCTGTCTTCGCGCAAGACCGGCGTGACCATCAACGCGCGCAACGACAGCAGCCAGCGTGCGCAGGCGAGCGGCGTGAGCCTGGGCGGTGTACTGGCCGTCGGCCTCATGAAGTCACATGCGCAGTCCGATGCCAAGACCAACTTGAACGTCGGCAACAAGGCCAATTGGAATACCGGCACAGTGGTACTCAGTGCCTCCGGGGCCGATGCCAACCATGCCGATGCGATCGCCGGCAGCGGTGGCGCGGTGGCCGGCAATGCCACCATCGCCAGCACCCATGCCGGCAACAAAACCAAGCTGGATATCGGCAGTGGTGGTGTATTCAAGGTGGGCAAACTGCTGGCCAGTGCCCGCCATGACACCGGCTATGGCAGCCGTGCCAACAGCAGCAGTGCCGGCGTGCTCAATGCCAGCGGTGCACTGGCCGAAAACGCCGCCAACTCGAATGTGGACCTGAAGCTGGGCGCGGGGACCAGGATTTCAGCCGATGGCGACGTCTGGTTGGTCACCGACAATGCCTTCAACAGCCTGCTCGTCGACGAGCTGGCTGCCAGCGCCGCCGGTGGCGGCGTGGCCACCGGCAACGCCTCCAGTGTTGTGACCACGCTGAAAGGTCACAGCAAGATTGATCTGGCAAACGATGCGAACATCAATACCGGCCTGGCACCCGACCACGGCAACTCCGGCCTGCTCAACATCCTGGCCAGCACCCACGCCAAAACCGATGACCGCGCCGGTCTGAGCACCGGCGGTGGCCTCAGCGTTGCCAAGGTGCATGCTTCGACGACCACCGCGTTCGAGAACGCGGTGGGTATCGGCGAGAAAGCCACGCTGGAAAGCACCTACATGCTCAACGTCGGCACGCTTGCCGACCTCAACATCCAGGCCAATGCATTGGTCAACACCTGGGGCGTGCTGGCCGCGGCGGGCGAAGCCGACGCCAAGGTCGACATCGGCCTGGAGCAGAATGTCACGCTGAAAAAAGATGCCACGCTGGAATCGCTGGACAACATGTTCGTGCTCGCCGGTGAAGATGGGCGCCGAGGCCAAAGCAGCCGCGTCACCGGCAATGCGATCGCGCTGGGGTACATCAAGGGCACGATCGCGATACCGAAGGCCACGGCGGAATCCAACATCAACAGCAACGCAAAGACCTCGCTTGACAGTGACAGCAAGCTGCTTGGTGCCCGTTTCGTATGGCTGGGCGCGCAGGCCGGGCATCTGCAGCGCAATGCCACCGGTACCGCCACCGGCTACGAAGTTGGCCTCATTCCGGTCACGCGCAATGACAGCAAGGGCATCAGCAAGGGCGCTGGCCATGTGCATCTGGACGGCACAGTGCTGGCCGGTCGCTACAACAAGCTCGACATCACCATCGATGCCGCCGGCAGGATGACCTCGAGCGGCAATGGCAGCGACACGATCGAGTTCGACAGCCGGCGTTGGGAAACCGGCACCCTGCTTGCCGCACTGCATGCACAGGGCAACTATGAATTTGATGCGGCAGCAGCCAAGACTCATTCCGGCGACACCTGGCAGTTCGGTACCCTGTACGCCTCCGGTGGCGACGTAACCCTCAACGCCGACACATTCAGCGGATCCGGCAGCATCACCGCCCGCGGCAAGCCGCAGATCACCGTCACCAACCACAGCAACGATCATGTGCTGTTCGGCGACATGCTGATTCCCGACTACAGCGGTGGCCGGATCCTGTTCACCGGTGGCACCACCGATGTCGGGGACATCGCCTTGCATGAGGCCTCCAACGAGGACGGGGGAAAGATCACGATCGACAACCTTGGTGGCATGGGCTCCTCGATTGCCACCGGTGGCACCATCTCCAATCCGGATGGTGCGGTGCGCATCCACAATGCCCAGGGAAGCATCTATGGCTGGGGTGACACCTCGGGCGAAACCGTCAGCATCAGCGCGCCCAACGGCGAGGTTGGCTACAAGGTCCGCGGCAACTGGTGGGGCAACAGCCCGGCCACGCTGTGGGCCAGGTACAGTCTGGCCAGCGACATTCGCAATGCCAACGATGCCGCCGCATACATCGCCAGCTGGCTGTACATAAACAGCGGCGAATACGTAGAAACTACCGACAAAACGGACGTCGATCCAAACAAACCTTCGCTGACCAACTGGCTGCTGTACCAGAACTCGGACAGCAGCAACAACAATGGCACCGGTTCGATTTTCGTGTACGGCGGTTGCTTCTATCGTGTCGACGAGAACAACTGCAACCTGAGCGACTTGCAACACCTTTACTACGATAATGGCGTGCAGTCGAAGTATGCCCACAAAAGCGAAAACTGGTGGCCGATCGTGTATGAGCGCACGATCCGTCGCTCCCTGACTTATCAACCCGGGGATGTGACACGCAACAGCGCGGGCAGCAATCCGGGCACCGGGCCAGGCATCGAGGCCGGCAGTGGCATCAAGATCACCGCCGGAGGGTTCCTCGACGTCAACGTGCCACTGCGCGCCGGCAAGGGCGTGGATTGGTCGGTGCGTCTGCTCTCGGAAAGCCGCTCCGGTAACCTGCGCACGCTCGAAGAGCAGGTGGACATCTGGAACGCGCAAGGTTCGGGTCTGTACACAGTGTCAGACGAATACCTTGAGGTGATCTCCGGGGGGGCAACCGCACGCAAGATCGTGCTGCAGTACAACGCAGCCACCGGTCAGTTCGAGACTCCCGACAAAATCGATGCCAATGGCGGCGGCGCGATCTACCTCGATGGCAAGATCGTCAGCACCACCACCAGCGGCTCGCTCAACGTGATCTCCGGGCGCGGCTCGGTGAAGATCGATACAAGCGCCATCAACGGCAAATCACTGGTGTTGCACGACATCACCGTGGGCAATGCCGCGCCCGGAGTGATCGAAATCACCGACCGACTCCAGAATACGCGCACCAAGTACGTGAGCAATGCGATCACCGGGAAGGTCACTGGCACCCGATGGGTCTTGACGGACAATGGCGATGCGGTCAATCCCGTGGATTTGGGCAGAAATACAGCCACGTACAACCCTGAAAAAGACTGGCGTGCGACATGGACCCAGACCGCCAGAATTCGCCGTGCCGACGCCAACCAGAATTGGTACTGGGCCGATGCCAACGGCAACCAGCTGGGTGATGGTCAACAGTGGACAACCAGCCAGGTTCGCTATGAGGAGGGTGCGAGTGCGCAGTTCGAATCCGAAATCACGAGCGCGGAATTCAGCTTCTTCCGTAGCACGAGCCCCGGGTATCGATGCGAGGGCACACACAAGCAGAGCCAGACCTGCGCGAAATTCCGTTTCGGCTTCCCGGCCAATGGTGTGTTCTGGGATGGTTCAGCCAATGCAAGCCGTACCGTGTGGCAGTACAGCACTCCGTTGCGCGGCACGCTGATCGTCACGAATACGGTCAAAGCCGACAACGCCATCGCCATCAACTTCCAAAGCAACAATCTCGGCGTGCTGGAAGTGACCAGTGACGGTGACCTGCTGCTCAATGGCGCGTTGCGCAACCGTGCCGGCACCACCAACCTCACCAGTCGATCCGGTGACATCCTGGCGTCGTCCAAGAACGCGAAAATCATCACCAACAGCCTGAATCTGGATGCCGCCGGCAAGATCGGCGAACTGGCCGGGGCAGGGCAGGGCGAGGCGCTGCGTCCGCTGGACGTGCAACTGGTGAGCTATACCGGCAGTAACAACGCACTGGTGCTGCCCGGCACGCTCATCGCGACTTCCGGTCGCGTCCGCGCCGGTGATATCGCGCTGAACGTGGAAACCACCGACAATGCCCCGTTGCAGGTGCGCCTGTCCGCAGGCAGCCGTGGCAATGTCTGGCTGAAGTCCAAGTACGACATCACCGGTATCGCCGGCGATGCGGTATCCATTGACGGTCGCGACCTGACCCTGTACAGCGAGTCGGGCGCCATCGGCAGCCTGAGCAAGCCGCTGGTGGTGGCCGGCCGCGAGGCGCCGCGTTCCGACGGAGTGTTGGAAGGTGGGTTGGTGCATGCGCGTGCGGCTTTCGACGTGGCGCTGACCGATACCGCCGGCGATTTGTGGGTGCAGCGGGTGAAGTCCGAACATGGCGACGTGCGTCTAGAAGCACGTGATGGCGCGATCTTCAGTGCCGCCCAGCGCGGCGCCACCAGCAGTCTCAGCGAAGAACAGCTGCAAAGCCTGCGCCAGAACCTGAAGTTGCAAGGCGGCGGCGCCGAGCAATCCATCCGCAGCTACGAAAACCGGGTCAACTCGGCTTATGCGGAATACTTCCAGTTGCTGGAAATGGGCACGGTGGTCGATGGCGTGTATCAGCCCGATGGCGACGCCATCACCCTGTTCCGCGCCACCGCCGAGGCTGCCGGTGGGGAACCCCTGGATGATGCCGGTGTGGCCGCCTGGCTGGCTGGCCGTTACCAGCAGCTGACCGGCGAAGTGTTCACCGAGGCCTTCGGTGAGAACTGGGCCAACGAAGCGGTGTTTGCTGCCGCCTTCAATCCGACCTATCGCTATCAGCTGCGCGACACCAGCGGCGACAGTGCCGCCCTTGCCGCACGCAAGACCGAGCTGGTCGGGTCAATGAGCGACGATGCGGTATGGACTGATGCACAACTGCGCTACGTGCTCAATGCCAATGCACTGGAGCCGTCTTCCGGTGTCTCCATCGACATCGATCCGGTGATTTCCGGTCGCAACGTGACGCTGGTGGCCAAGGGTGATCTGGGTCGCCTGGACAAGACCTTCGACCTGTCATTGGCCGACCTGCTGGCAGGCAATGTGGACCCCGAAACCGCGCTGGCCATGCTGCTGGCCACCACGCCGGGTGATGTGGAGCTGCTCGACGCCGCCGGCAAACCGCTCAGCCGGGAACAGATTGAAAACGGCGCGGTGGTGGTTTCCCTGCGCATCAACAGCACCTCCCCGGTGGTGGTGGAGGCCCTGGGCAAGCTGAACGGCGACATCGGGGGTGACACCTACCTGCACGGCACGACCGGTCTGGAGATCGACGTGTTCCGTGGCACCGGTAACGCTCGCATCGGCAGCGACGCCGACATCACCGGTCGCAGCAGTGGCACCCCGGCGATCAGCGTGGGCGGTGATCTCAGCATCAGTGCCGGTGGCAACATCAGCGGCTACGACAACCGGCCGTTGCTGGTACAGATCAACCGCACGCTGCTGCTGGCCAATGCCGGCCAGAACCTGGCGCTTTCGCAAGCCAGCGGCGACCTGCGCGTAGGTATCGCCAGCGGCAACGAGGAGGTCACCCTCAAAGTGGGCTCCGGCAGCCTGCTGTCGTACCTGGACGAGGTGGTGGCGGTGACCGGCCGCAATCTGCGCCTGGATGTGCGCGACGACATTCGCAGCGAAGACGGTGGGCGCCTGGCACTGCGCATTCTCGACAATGGCCAGCTTGATGCCGAGGCGGGTCGTGACATCAGGATTTCCAGCGATGGTGACCTGCCGGTGGACAAGCTGGCCGCCGGGCGTGACCTGGACGTGCTGGTCGCCAATGGCAGCCTGAGTGGCGACACCCTGCAGGCCGGTGGCGATGTGAAGGTGCTGGCGCGCGAGGGCATCACCGTGCAGCGCGTGTTGGCGGGTGGCAAAGCCGACCTCAATGCCCCCATGGGCGATATCGCCATCGAAGCGTTGCTGGACGCGGCCAACGTGAATCTGGTCGCCGGCGCCAATCTGTCCCTTGGCAATGCCAAGGTGGATGATCACCTGAACCTGTTCGCGGTCGATGCCATCAAACTGCGCGATGACGCCGTCGTCGATGTCGGCAACAGCGTCAGTGCTCGCGGCGCATCGCTGGCGATGGGCAACAGGAGCCAGCTGCTTGCGGGGCATGACATTGCAGTCAATGTCGATGACGACATCGAGCTGGGCAACCTGACGATCACCGGCAACGCCGTCGACGCCAGGATCACACTCGATGCCGGTGGCGGCATCCACGGCAACGGTGATGACACCATCCACATCAACGGTGGCAGCAACGTGCAGGCCAGCCTGCAAGCCGGTACCGGTATCGGCAGCGCAGCCCAGCCGCTGCAGGTCGATGTCGGCAAGCTGACGCTTGCCCGCACCACCCAAGGCGACTTGTTCCTGCATCTGCCCAATGGCGGTGAGGCTGACGACATCGATGCGCAGGACGGCGACGTCACCCTGAGTTCCGATGCGCTGCTCGTCTTCGATCGCGTCAATGCCACCGGCCATGTGCGCATTGAGGCCGACAGCCTGCAAGGCAATACCGCCACCGCCGGCGACAGCTTGCATGCGACCACGAACGGTGCCATGACCTTGGGTACGATCAGCAGCGGCGGCGACGCGCTGTTGAGCAGTGGTGCAACCCTGAGCCTGACCCAGGGCGCCATCGGCGGCAATGCCACGCTGGACAGCCGCGATGCCATGACCGTCGATACGCTGGCGGTGACGGGCGATGCGGGCCTGAACAGCGGCAGCACCCTGGACCTGACCCAGGGCACTGTCGGCGGCAATGCCACGCTGGACAGCCGCGATGCCATGACCGTCGATACGCTGGTGGTGACGGGCGATGCGGGCCTGAACAGCGGCAGCACCCTGGACCTGACCCAGGGCACTGTCGGTGGCAATGCCACGCTGGACAGCCGCGATGCCATGACCGTCGGTACGCTGGCGGTGACGGGTGATGCCAAGTTGGATGCCGGCACCCGTCTGACGGCCGACACCCTGACCATCGATGGTCAGCTGGTGATGGACAGCGGCGCGGCGATGGTCGTGACCACGGCCGAGGTCGGCGGCGATGCGACCCTGACCAGCCTCGGCACCCTGGACCTGACCCAAGGCACCATCGGCGGCAATGCCACGCTGGACAGCCGCGATGCCATGACCGTCGATACGCTGGTGGTGACGGGCGATGCGGGCCTGAACAGCGGCAGCACCCTGGACCTGACCCAGGGCACTGTCGGTGGCAATGCCACGCTGGACAGCCGCGATGCCATGACCGTCGGTACGCTGGCGGTGACGGGCGATGCGGGTCTGAACAGCGGCAGCACCCTGGACCTGACCCAGGGCACCGTCGGCGGCAATGCCACGCTGGACGCCAGCGATGCCATGACCGTCGGTACGCTGGCGGTGACGGGTGATGCCAAGTTGGATTCCGGCACCCGTCTGGCGGCCGAAACCCTGACCATCGATGGTCAGTTGGTGATGGACAGCGGCGCGGCGATGGCCGTGACCACGGCCAAGGTCCGCGCTGATGCGACCCTGACCAGCCTCGGCACCCTGGATCTGACCCAGGGCACCATCGGTGGCAATGCCACGCTGGACAGTCGCGATGCCATGAGCGTCGGCACGCTGGCGGTGACGGGCGATGCGGGCCTGAACAGCGGCAGCACACTGGATCTGACCCAAGGCACCGTCGGCGGCAATGCCACGCTGGACAGCCGCGATGCCATGACCGTCGGTACGCTGGCGGTGACGGGCGATGCGGGTCTGAACAGCGGCAGCACCCTGGACCTGACTCAGGGCACCGTCGGCGGCAATGCCACGCTGGACGCCAGCGATGCCATGACCGTCGGTACGCTGGCGGTGACGGGTGATGCCAAGTTGGATGCCGGCACCCGTCTGGCGGCCGAAACCCTGACCATCGATGGTCAGCTGGAGATGGACAGCGGCGCGGCGATGGCTGTGACCACGGCCAAGGTCGGCGCTGATGCGACCCTGACCAGCCTCGGCACCCTGGATCTGACCCAGGGCACTGTCGGTGGCAATGCCACGCTGGACAGCCGCGATGCCATGACCGTCGGCACGCTGGCGGTGACGGGCGATGCGGGTCTGAACAGCGGCAGCACACTGGACCTGACCCAGGGCACCGTCGGCGGCAATGCCACGCTGGACGCCAGCGGCGACATGGGCATTGGCACGTTGCAAGTCACCCGCAATGCGAAGCTGGACAGTGCAGGTGCGCTGACTGCGGGCTCGGTGTCCACCGGCGAGCAGTTGGACGCCGACGCAGTGGTCGCAATCACCGCCGACGACTTGCGCTCGGGTACCGACATGACCTTGCATTCGAACGGAGACGTGAGTGTGAAGGTGCTGGATGCAGGCACCCTGGCCATCATCGACAGTGGCCGCGATATCACCCTTGGACAGGCCACGTCGGGTACCGACATGCGCTTGACGGCGGCGCAGGCCATTCGAGTCGAACAGGCGGATATCGGAGTCGATGGCGATTGGGTTGCGGGCACCGACCTGGAGGCCGAAACGGTTAGCGCCGGCTGCAACTTCAAGGGCGATGCCGGTGGCCGGATTCGTATCGGTGACTTGCAGGCGGGTTGTGGAATCCGCCTGGCATCCGGAGACACGCTCTCGTTCAGGGCACTGGTGGCCGGTGGCGATATCGTCCTGATCTCCCGTCGCAAGGATGTCCTGGGTGGCAGCGCCGATGCCGGCGCCTCGATCACCGTGGATGCGGCGCGCAACATTGCCATCGAGCAGGCAGACGCAGGACATGACCTGCGCGGCGACAGTGGCGGCAGCCAGTCGTGGGGCCGTTACCAGGTTGGCGCGGATGCCGAACTGCTGGCGGGTGGCGACGTCGACATCGGAAGCGGCATCACCGGTGGCGCACAATCGATCATCAGTGGTGGCAGCATCCGCTTTGACCGCGTGCAGGCCGGATCCACGGCGACGATGGACGCGCAGGGTGGCTCGCTGTCGGGCACTGCATTCAAGGCGGTATCCGGCGACCTGGCAGCACGCGATCATTTGCAACTGGGCAGCGGTGAGGTGGATACGCGCCTGACGCTGGCTGCGGACACCGTGCAGGCGCATGTGACCCAGTCCGAACAGGGCGATGGCCCATTGACCATGGAGCTGACCGGCTATCAGGACGGCATCGCGCGTCGAGTGGTGGTGGAAGTGGACCCGCGCGACGCGTGGCTGCTGGAACGCCTGAAGGCGGTGGAAGCCGAGCTGGTTTCCAGCGTTGGCAAGGTGGATGTCGTCGAAGGTCATATCGGTGAAACCATGACCCTGAACACCCCGCAGATGCGTGTGTTGATGGACAACACCAGTCCGTTGCTGAAGCCGGTCGACGTGCAGCTGACGCAGCTGGACAAGGATTTCCGACTCAGCATCAACGGCGTGTACATGGATACCGATGCCTACGTCGTGCGCTTTGCAGACGGCTTCCGGGTGACCAGCCCCAACTACAACCGCGACCATGCCGACAGTGCGCTGGACTACCTGGGCGAAAGCGCCGTGCGCTACACCGGCCGGATGTTGCAGACCGAGCCGGATGAGCGTGAAGAGAAGCGCAAGCTGCTGAAAGAAAAGGATATCGAAGTGATTACCAGCAAACCTGGTGCCGTCAATACCGGAGCAAACAACTGATGCGTGAGGTGCAATTGAAACGATGCCGGCAGCTGGTGCTTGGCTGCGGACTGTTCCCGGTACTGGCCGTGGCACAGTCCGCCGCTACCCAGCAAGGGCAGGGCGTGCAGCGCATCGACGAGTACTACGAGCAACGTCGGCAGATCCAGCCTCAGCCGGCCGAAGCGGATCCGGTACAGCAACCCGCGCCACCGGACCCGGCCACGCTGCCAGCGGAGGCGAGTACCCGCTTTCGGCTCAACGATGTGCGATTCACCGCGTCCGAACTGCTCCCTCCCGACGCCCTGGAGGAGATCCGCACACGGCATGTCGGTCGCGATGTGTCATTGGCGGACCTGAACACCATCGTGGATGAAGTCAATGCGCTGTACGAAGCGCGCGGCATCAACACCGCAAGGGCCTTGCTGCGCGAGCAATCCATCGAGGATGGCGTGGTCGAATTGACCTTGGTGGAAGGGCGCCTGGGGAAAATGGAAGTGACCGGCGAGACTCACGTCCCCATCGCCTTCGTGCAGCGACGCATCCATCAGCGCGAAGGCGAAATCGTGCAGGCCGATCGCTTGCGGGATGACCTGGTTTACCTGAATCGAACCAGTGACCTGCAGGTCCGGGCATTGCTCAGTCCGGGTCAGCAGCCCGGGCAGACCGACATCACCTTGCTGGCGGAAGTGCCGGCCCGTCGCAGCTGGGGCGTGTTCATCGACAACGCCGGTATCGAGTCCACCGGGCGCGAGCGCCTCGGCGTGCAGGGGCAGTTCTGGGGCCTGGCCGGAGTCAATGATTTGCTGTCCGGATCGATTGCGCATTCCCGTGGCGGACTGGAGGGCAGGGTGTCCTACTCGGGCCTGATCAACCGCCGCAACGGCCGTCTCGGGGTGAACATCATCCGCAACCAGATCAACATCATCGACGGTGCCTATGTTGACCTGGAAATCACCGGCCAATCGACTTCATACGGCTTCGATTACGTGCAACCCTGGATCGCCAGCCAGAATTGGCTGTTTTCCACCGTGGCCAGCGTTTCCCGCGGCACGTCGACCACGGACATTGCCGGTCAGCGTGTCTCGGACATCACTTCCACCACAATTTCGGTCGGGCTGAACACGAGCTACCGCGCAGACGGTTACGAATGGACCTTCTACCAGGGCTTCTCCAACATCAACGCCGATGAAACCCTTGCCGAGGGCAGCAGATTCACCACCGCCAATGGCGCCACCAGCTGGACCCAGCGATTGGGTGGCACCGGTTTGCTGGCACGCGCACAACTGGGCTGGCAGTTCTCCAGCGGCGACTTCCTGCCGTCCAGCAATCTGTTCCAGGTGGGCGGAATTGGCAGCGTTCGCGGCTACGTGCGCGGCGCCTTGTCTGGCGTGAAAGGCTATTTCGGAAGCATCGAGCTGCACCGGCCTTACCGGGGCAACCATGACATCTATGCGTTTTACGATCACGGATCGGTTCGTGGCGACTATCCGGAGTCGGCCAGCATCAGCAGCATCGGGCTGGGTCTGACAGGCCAGTTTGCGCGTCGCTACAGCTACAGCCTGGACATCGGCCATCCGCTGGATACCGTGCTGCGAGACCAGGACAGCATCCGCGCCGATTTCCGCCTCAGTGCGCGCTGGTGACACCCCGCGGCAGGCACTTGTAAACTTTACATAATAAACATTATGCGAAGTGAAGTTTCCCCATGGAGGGTGTTCTGAACTGGTCTTCTGGCTGGCATGTCTCTCCTCCGGCAAATCTGCCCTTCTCTCAGCGTGGAACCCGGCAGCGTACCGGCTGGTGCTCGCTGTCATTGACCTGCTGCCATCCGTTTCGTGTCTTTTCGATGGCATAACCCTCCGAGCACGCATAGCCGAGTTGTCCCGACTCGCGGGTGAGCAGATCCGGCAACAGCAGGATCCTGCGTGACATCGGCACGCGGTCGCGCCGTGAAATCGCCACGACTTCGATGCTTTCGCAGAAATGGCGCAAACCCGGATGCGGGTTCTGCTCGCATTGCAGCGGCGTGGTCGTGCGTGGCTGGCGACCGTAATGCTTGATATCGGCCGGCTTGTGCTGAGCCCATGCCAGCGGACTTACGACCAGCAAACCGGTGATGATCAGTGCTTTCATGCAACACCCCTGTACGCCGCCGACGGGCGCGGCTTGCACATCATGGCCGGTTGCGGGTATCAGTGCCAGCATGACTGCGGTCGCATGCCGCGACCACGAATTCGAGACTCATGCCCGACCGCTACGGTTCCCATCCGCCATTGCGTCGCGTGCGTTCCAGCACAAGCCATGACAAATGGCTTGCCGCGGTTCTGGCGCTGGTCGCGGTGGTGATCCTTTCCAATTCGCTGTGGTTCTACAACTGGCGGGTTCGCGCAGTGGCTCACCACGAGGAGGTCGAAGCGCTACGTCGCGAGCATGCGCGGGAACGCGCGGACATGGTGGCGAGCATCGATGTCATGCCGCAGTTGCGCTCCGGTCCACGGCAGGCTCCCGTGTCGGCAAATGCGCGGCGCGGCATGCGCCAGCCGATCGCCGGTGAAGAGTGTCGTGGCGGCGTGATCTTCCGACGCAATGGGAACATGCTCGAATCGAGCGGCGAGCGCTGCGGCTATTGAGCCGTCTCTTGGCATGAGGTATGAAGCGTGAGTTGCGCCGAAGGCGTCCCCAGCTCCGTGGCGGCTGTCAGTCCGTCGTGCCTTGGTTGCGCGCGGCTTCGCGCGCGCTGCGCAGGGCATCGAGTTTTTCCTTCAGCTTGATCTCCATCCCACGCGCGACGGGCTGGTAGTACACGCGCTCGCCCATGGCATCGGGAAAGCCGGTCTGCTCCAGTGCGATGCCGCCGTCGGCGTCATGGTCGTACTGGTAGCCCTTGCCGTAGCCCAGGTCCTTCATCAGCCGGGTCGGTGCGTTGCGGATATGCATCGGCACCTCCTGGGTGCCATATTCGCGCACATCGCGCACGGCCTGCTTGTAGGCCATGTAGGCGGCATTGGATTTGGCGGTACTGGCGAGATAGATCACCACCTGGGCCAAGGCCAGCTCGCCCTCGGGCGAGCCGAGCCGGTCGTAGGCATCCCAGGCTTCGGTCGCCATCGCCAGCGCGCGCGGATCGGCCAGGCCAATGTCCTCGACCGCCATGCGGGTCAGGCGCCGGGCCAGGTAGATCGGGTCGCAGCCGCCGTCGAGCATGCGTGCGAACCAGTACAGCGCGGCATCCGGGTTGGAACTGCGCACGGACTTGTGCAGCGCGCTGATCTGGTCATAGAACTGCTCGCCACCCTTGTCGAAGCGGCGGCTGCGGTCGGCCAGCACCTGCTCGATAAGCTCGCGCCCGACCGGCCGGTCTGCATCCACGCTGCCCTCGCCCACCAGTTGGGCGGCGATTTCCAGCAGGGTCAGCGCGCGACGCACATCGCCATCGGCAGCCGCGGCAATCGCCTGCAGATCCTCGTCGGCAATCCGGATGCCGCGCCCGCCGTGGCCACGTTCCGCGTCTTCCAGTGCGCGCTGCAAGGCCTGGCGGATGTCCTCGGCGGCGACCGCTTCCATCACGTGCACGCGGCAGCGCGAGAGCAAGGCCGAATTGAGCTCGAACGACGGGTTTTCCGTGGTCGCGCCGATGAACAGGATGGTGCCGCGCTCGATATGCGGCAGGAAGGCATCCTGTTGCACCTTGTTGAAGCGATGCACCTCGTCCACGAACAGCACGGTGCGGCGACCGGAATGGAAACGCTGCTCGGCTTCGGCCAGCACCTTGCGCACTTCGGGCAGGCCGGACATCACCGCGGAGATCGCGATGAACTCGGCATCGGCATACTGCGCCAGCAACAGCGCCAGCGTGGTCTTGCCGCAACCGGGCGGGCCCCACAGCACCATCGAATGCACGCGGCCGGCCTCGATCGCCCGGCGCAGCGCACTGCCCTGCCCCAGCAAGCGGCGCTGGCCGACCATCTCGTCAAGGCTGCGCGGTCGCATGCGCTCGGCCAGCGGGCGCATGGCATCGGCATCGCCGGTGGCGAGCAGATCGGCGGTCAACGGTGGGGAGTCGGGACGTCTGGCCACGCGTCAAGTATCGGCGATCGCTGCCGTCCTGCGAAGCCGCTCAAGGGGCCGGCATCGCGGCGGCGCCGAGTTCGCAATCCACGCGCAGCCAGCGGCGACTGGCCGGGTCGTACAGCCCGTCCACGGCGGCGGCGGCATGCTGATCGCGGTCGAAGCGTGCACTGCCTTCGGCCAGCACGCGCTGGTAACGCGTGCCGGTCGAGCTCAGGCGCACGTCGGCCAGGTTCAGTGCCACGTGCTGCTGCGGGAACTCGCGCGCCAAGCGCGCTTCGGCCTCGCGGCGCAGTTCTTCGGCCAGCGGATCATTCTCGTCCAGTCGAGAGGCGGTACGGTCGTGGGCGCCCAGGGTGACGCGGGCCCAGCTGGCACTGCCGGTCTGGGTGTCGTACAGGCTGACATAGCGGAACGGCAGCCAGTCCACATCGTCGCCGATCTTCAGCAGGCCACTGCCTTCAGCTTCGCGATCACGCGCGCTGACCTCTTCAAGCACCAGGGTCTGGATGCGGATCTCCACGCGCGAATCATCGAACTGCTCGCGCAACATGCCGAGCACCGCACCGGCGATGGAGATTTCCGCCGCTTCCAGGCCCTGTTCACGGCTCAGCGGCTGCGCATGGGCGCGGATCGGCTGGGCACTGACCACTTCGATGCCGTCGTTGCGGTCCACACCCGCCACCGGTGCACTGCCCTGCCCCATGCCGAGGCTGAGCGCGGCAAGGCCAAGGGCCGTGGTAAGCAGCGGTGCGAAGCGATCCATGGGCGGATTGGGCGTGGAGAAACGAATTGCTGGTGTTGCATCGAGTCTCGGCGGCAGCTCGTCTAGGAGGCGTGAGCGCAAGCCGCTGGGGCTGAACCCCGATGCAACAAGGGCGGCCTAAGCCGCCCCTGGGGTCAATCCACGTGCGCGATGGCGCTCACTGGCCGATCACGTCCACGCCCTTGGGCGGGGTGAAGCGGAATTGCGAAGCGGCGATGCGGGTATTGCGCTTCCAGGTGCCGAAGTTCATTTCCGTGCGCTGGCCCAGGCCATCGGTGATCACCACCTTGGCCAGGCCGCGCTGGTTGAAGCCCAGCCGCGCCTCGTCGAAGCTGGCGCCGGCCTGCGCCTTGGGCGTCAGCTGCAGCCAGTGCATGCCGTTCTCGCTGCCGGCTTCGGCCACGTTGAATTGACGATCCAGCCGGCTGCGGTCGATCAGTGCCGCCAGCGGGCTGGATTCCTCTTCCGCCCCCTGCGGCCGACGGCTGACCTGTTCCAGATCCGGCTCGTAGATCCACACGCTGCTGCCATCGGCGACGATCAGCTGCTGGTACGGACTGACGTACTGCCAGCGGAACAGGTTGGGCGCGGACATCGACACCTTGCCCGAGGACGATTCCTTGAGTCGTCCCTTCTGGTCGAACACCTGCTGGGTGAAGCCGCCTTCGAGCGACTTGAGCCCGGCGGTGAAGGCATCGAGCTGGGCGCGGGCCTCCTGGCCGAAGGCCATCGGGCTGGCGGCCGCGAGGGCCATGGCAAGGACGGTGATGCGGGTTTTCATGCGGCTCTCCCGGAACGTCTGGGGCGATGGCTCGAGTCTGCGATGAGGATGATGAATGGGGGATTGAAAGCGGCTCTGCCCGCCTCGCCCGTTCAGCCTGGAGGCGGCTCAGTCGCGCGGCGGTGGCGGCGCCAGCACGGTGCGGTCGCCATTGTGCTCCGGCGGCGACACCACGCCCGCGGCCTCCATCGCTTCGACCAGCCGGGCGGCACGGTTGTAGCCGACCTTGAGCCGTCGCTGCACGCTGGAAATCGAAGCGCGCCGGGTTTCGGTGACCACACGCACCGCCTCGTCATACAACGGGTCGGATTCGTCGCCCGAGGCGGCTGGCGCTTCGGGCAGGCCGGTGGCGCCGATCACGGTGCCATCGTGCATGGTCTGCACTTCTTCCAGCACACCCTCGATGTATTCCGGCTCCCCTGCCCCGGCCTTGAGGTGCTCGACCACGCGGTGCACCTCGTCATCGCTGACGAAGGCGCCATGCACGCGTTCGGGCATCGAGGTGCCCGGTGGCATGTACAGCATGTCGCCGTGGCCGAGCAGGGTTTCCGCGCCGCCCTGGTCGAGGATGGTGCGTGAGTCGATCTTGCTGGAAACCTGGAACGCGATGCGGGTCGGGATGTTGGCCTTGATCAGGCCGGTGATCACGTCCACCGAGGGGCGCTGGGTGGCAAGGATCAGATGGATGCCGGCGGCACGCGCCTTCTGCGCCAGGCGGGCGATGAGTTCCTCGACCTTCTTGCCGACGATCATCATCATGTCGGCGAATTCGTCGATGAACACCACGATGTACGGCAGCGGCTCCAGCGGCTGTGGCGCTTCGTCGGGCACTCCCGAGGGCTTGAACAGCGGGTCGAGGATCGGCTGGCCGCTGTCGGCGGCCTCGCGCACCTTCTTGTTGAACCCGGCCAGGTTGCGCACGCCGACCGCGCTCATCAGCTTGTAGCGGCGCTCCATCTCGACCACGCACCAGCGCAGGCCGTTGGCGGCTTCCGCCATGTCGGTGACCACCGGCGCCAGCAGATGCGGGATGCCCTCGTAGACGCTCAATTCGAGCATCTTCGGGTCGATCATCAACATGCGCACGTCCTTGGGGCTGGCCTTGTACAGCAGCGACAGCACCATCGCGTTGATCGCCACCGACTTGCCCGAGCCGGTGGTGCCGGCCACCAGCAGGTGCGGCATGCGTGCGAGGTCGGCCACCGTGGGTCGTCCGGCGATGTCCTTGCCCAAAGCCAGGGTCAGTGCACTGCCGGCCTTGTCGTACTCGCGCGAGCGCAGCAACTCTGAGAGGTAGATCATCTCGCGGCTGGTATTGGGGATTTCCAGTCCGATCACCGACTTGCCGGGAATCACGTCGACCACGCGCACCGATTTCACCGACAGGCCGCGGGCGATGTCCTTGTCCAGCGAGGCAATCTGGCTGACCTTGACTCCCGGAGCGGGATCGATTTCGAAACGGGTGATGACCGGGCCCGGATAGGCACCGACCACCTGCGTTTCGATGCGGAAATCCCGCAGCTTGAACTCGATTTGCCGGCTCAGTGCCTCCAGCGTCTTCTCGTCATAGCCCTTCGGCTGCGGCTTGGGATCGTCCAGCAGCGCCAGCGGCGGCAAAGCGCCCGGCTCGCCACCACTGAACAGCGGAATCTGCTGGTCGCGCTTGGCGCGTTCGCTCTTCTCCACCACCGGCGCCGCGGGCGGCTCGATCTTCACCGGCTCGCGGCGGGCACGCAATTGGCTGTCGATCTTGCGCGCTTCGTTGCGTTGCTCGCGCAGATTGCGCGCTTCGTTCCAGTCCGCTGCCTGCTTCTGTCCGCGACGCATCAGCTCGGGCAGTTTCAGCACCTGCGCGCCGATCCAGTCCATCACCGCGAACCACGACAGGCCAGTCGCCAGGGTCACCGCGATCATCAGCAGGGCCAGCAGGAACAGATGTCCGCCCATCGGCCCGAACAGCCGGCTCAGCGAATCGCCGACCAGGCGGCCGAGGATGCCGCCGCCGCCGGCGGAGAAGTCGGCAACCTGCGGGAAATGCAGCTGCAGCAGGCCGACGCTGGCGATAAGAAAGGCGAACAGGCCGAGCAGGCGCAGCGCGGGGCCGAGATCGGCCTGGCCGTCGCCGTCAGTGTCCATCTTGAACAGGGCAATCCACGCCACCGCGCCGAGCAGGAACGGCAGCACGAAGGCGACATAGCCGCACAGATAGATCAGCATGTCGGCCAGCCATGCGCCGACCGGGCCACCGAAATTGTGCAGCGGCGCGGTCACGCTGCCGGCACGCGACCAGCCCGGATCCTGCGGCGAATAGCTGATCAGCGCGGCCAGCAGGTAGAGCAGGAACGGCGCCAGCGCGATCATGATCAGATCGCGCATCAGCTGCGTGCGACGCGGGTTGGCCGCGCGCGCGGCCTTGGCGGTACTGCGGCTGCGCCGCTTGCGGATATCCGGCTTGGGGATTGCCACCGTGTGGTTTTACCTTAAGTGAATCTTGTAATTTGTTGATTATAAACAACTTCGCTGCGAGTTCCATTGCGCCATGCCGCTGCAGTGCAGGAAACGGGCTGGCGTCATGCCCTGCCCGGCCACCCGACCACGCACAGGCGGCGATACCCGCCCGATCCGCTCCGCGCCGTACACTATGAGGCTTCGTTCTCCCGCAACGGTTGAAGTATAGCCACCATGACCAGCCCCACTCCCAAGCATTGTCGCCTGCTCATCCTCGGTTCCGGTCCGGCCGGCTGGACCGCCGCGGTGTATGCCGCGCGTGCCAACCTCAAGCCGGTGGTGATCACCGGCATGGCCATCGGCGGTCAATTGATGACCACCACCGAGGTGGACAACTGGCCCGGAGATGCCCACGGCTTGATGGGCCCGGCGCTGATGGAGCGCATGCAGGCGCATGCCGAGCGCTTCGATACCGAGGTGGTGATCGACCAGATCCACACCGCGGACCTGTCGCAGCGTCCGTTCCGGCTCAAGGGCGATGCCGGCGAATACACCGCCGACGCACTGGTCATCGCCACCGGCGCCACCGCCAAGTACCTCGGCCTGCCCTCGGAAGAGCACTACAAGGGCCGCGGCGTGTCCGCCTGCGCCACCTGCGACGGCTTTTTCTACAAGGACAAGGAGGTGGCGGTGATCGGCGGCGGCAATACCGCGGTCGAGGAGGCCCTGTACCTGTCCAACCTCGCCAGCAAGGTGTACCTGGTGCACCGCCGCGACACCCTGCGCGCGGAAAAGATCATGCAGGACAAGCTGTTCGCCAAGGTCGAGGCCGGCAAGATCGTGCCGATCTGGCATCACACGGTCGAGGAAGTGCTCGGCGACGAGGCCGGCGTCACCGGCCTGCGCCTGCAATCGACGCAGGACGGCGGCAGCCGGGAAATCGCCGTGCACGGCATGTTCGTCGCCATCGGCCACCACCCCAACACGCAGATCTTCGATGGCCAGCTGAAGATGGATCACGGCTATCTGGAAATCCGCTCCGGTCTGGAAGGCAATGCCACCATGACCTCGGTGCCGGGCGTGTTCGCCGCCGGCGACGTGACCGACCAGCATTATCGCCAGGCGATCACCTCGGCAGGCTTCGGCTGCATGGCCGCGCTGGACGCCGAGCGCTGGCTGGAGTCGCAGGGCTGAGCAATGACGCGGGCTGAACCTGCCCGCAGGCATGCTGCGGGCCGATGAACCATCAGCACCGCATCCGCCGCCTGAAACGGATGAAGGCGATCGCGCTGGGCTTCCTGCTCGGCGCGGTGGCGCTGCTGGTGCTGGCGCAATGGCATGGCCGCGAAGGCGCGTGGGCCTGGGTGGCGGCGTTCGCCGAGGCCGCCACCATCGGCGCGTTGGCCGACTGGTTCGCGGTGGTGGCGCTGTTCCGCCACCCGCTGGGTCTGCCGATCCCGCATACCGCGATCATTCCCAACAACAAGGCGCGCCTGGCCGACGCGCTGGGCGAGTTTCTGGTCAACAACTTCCTGTCGCGCGAGCAATTGCTCAGACGTCTGGATGCGTGGAACCCGGCGCGGCACTTGGGCGAGTTCCTCGGCGATGCTGAGCGCCGTGACCAGCTTGCCCGGCAATTGCAGGGCTGGGCCGCGGAATCGATGAAGTCGCTGGATTCGCCGGTGCTCGAACGCGAAGTGCTGGCGCTGGTGCACCGGCAACTGCTGCGATGGGACGCCGCCTCCACCGCCGCACGCCTGACCCGCGCGCTGACCGGCGGCCAGCATCACCAGAAGGTGCTCAACGCCGGCCTTGAGCAGATCGCGCAGTGGCTGGACAAGCCCGAGGTGCGCGCCTTCATCACCGACAAGCTGGTGGCGATGGCGCGGCGCGAATTCCCCAAGATCACCTGGCTGACCGACAAGCTCAACTACACCGACGAGCTGGGCGTGGCGCTGTCGGAAAAGCTGGCGCGGGCGATCCTGGAAGAAGTGCAGGCGGTGCTGAACACCCCCGAGCACCCGCTGCGCCAGCGTTACAGCCGCGAAGCGATGCGCCTGCTGGAACGGCTGGAAGACGATGCCGAGTTCCGTGCCCAGGTCGATGCCTGGAAGCAGCGTTTCGTGCACAGCCCGCTGGTGCAGGACTATGCGCGCGACCTGTGGACGCGGATGCTCGCGTGGCTGCACGCGGATCTGGCCAGCGCCGATTCGCGCACCTTCGCCTATTTCCGCAGCTATGCCGAACGTCTTGGCCGCCGCCTGCGCGAAGACCCGGTGTGGCAGCAGGCGGCCAACGCGCAAATGCGCATCGCCGCCGAGCACCTGGCCGAACAGTTGCGCAAGGTCGCGCCGGGCTATATCCGCCAGACCGTGGAAGCCTGGGATACCCGCGAGATGGTGCGCGAGATCGAGATCTCGGTCGGCCGCGACCTGCAGTTCATCCGCCTCAACGGCACCATGATCGGCGGCCTTGCCGGCCTGCTGCTGCACGCCCTGCTGCGCCTGCTGTGAGCGCCGCCGACCCACTCGACGCGCCCGCAAATGACCTGAGGCTGCGCCTGCTCGGGAACATCGCCGAGGTGCCGGCCGCGCAATGGGATGCGTTGCACGATGGCAACAACCCGTTCCTTGCCCATGCCTTTCTCGATGCGCTGGAAGCCAGCGGCAGCCTGCGCGAGGACTGGGGCTGGACGCCGCATCACCTGCTGCTTTGCCACGGCGACACGTTGCTGGCCGCAGCGCCGATGTACCTCAAGGCCAATTCGCATGGCGAGTTCGTGTTCGACCATGCCTGGGCACGGGCCTATGCCGAACACGGGCTGGACTACTACCCGAAATGGCTGTGCGCGGTGCCCTACTCGCCGGTCACCGGCCCGCGCCTGCTCGCGTCCGACCTTGCCCTGCGTGCATTGCTGGCGCAGGCGATGACGCGACTTGCCGGGCAGCAGGCGCTGTCCTCGGTGCACGTCAACTTCCATGCCGAGGCCGAGGATGCCGCCTTCGGTGACGACTGGATGTTGCGCGAGGACGTGCAGTACCACTGGCACAACGCAGCCGGATGGCACTGCTTCGATGACTTCCTCGCCGCCATGGACCACAAGCATCGCAAGAACATCCGCGCCGAGCGGCGCAAGGTGGCGCAGGCCGGCGTGCGCTTCCGCCACCTGCACGGTGACGAGGCGAGTGACGAGGAGCTTGCCGCGATGCACCGCTTCTACCTGCGCACCTTTGCCGAGTACGGCAATTCGCCGGCGTTGACCCTGGAGTTCCTGCGGCGGCTGGCACGCTCGATGCCGCGCAATCTGTTGCTGATCCTTGCCGAGATGGAAGGTCGCACCGTTGCCGGCGCGCTGTTCCTGCGCGGCGGCGATCGCCTGTACGGGCGCTACTGGGGCAGTGATCTGCGGCTGCCGGGGCTGCATTTCGAAACCTGCTACTACCAGGCCATCGATTACTGCCTGAGCCATGGGCTGCACCATTTCGAGCCGGGTGCACAGGGCGAGCACAAGCTGGCCCGCGGCTTCCTGCCGCGAATCGTGCGCAGCCGGCACTGGATCGCCGATCCGCGCTTCCGCCCCGCCCTGGCAGCCTGGTGCGCCGAGGAACGCGGCGCGGTGCGGCGTTACGCCGGACATCTGGCCGGGCGCTCGCCATTCAAGGCGGATGCCGACCCGCTTGCGGTCGATGCGGCTGGCACGCCGCCGTCATGAACATTGCCCTGCCCTGGTTGCCGGATGATCCGGCCGCGCCGTTCCCGTCCGTGCAGCAGGCGCTGCGACGGCCCAACGGACTGCTCGCGGTCGGCGGTGATCTCTCGCCCGTGCGCCTGCTCAATGCCTATGCGCATGGCGTGTTCCCGTGGTTTTCCGAGGGCGAGCCGATCCTGTGGTGGTCGCCGAATCCGCGCATGGTGCTGCCCAGCGACGGCATCCGCCTGTCCACCCGCTTCCGCCGCCGCTTGCGCTCCAGTCGCTGGCGGCTGCGCGCCGATACCGCCTTCGACGCGGTGATCGCCGCCTGCGCCGAAGCGCCGCGCCCTGGCCAGGACGGCACCTGGATCAGCGCGCAGATGCGCGATGCCTATTCGCGCCTGCATGCGCTCGGCCATGCCCATTCGCTGGAAGTGTTCGATGGCGAACGCCTGGTCGGGGGCATCTACGGCGTGGCGATCGGCCGCATGTTCTTCGGCGAGTCGATGTTCTCGGCCGAATCCGGCGGCTCCAAGGTGGCGCTGGCGGGCCTCGGCCGCTGGTTGCAGCGACAGGGCATGCCGTTGATCGATGCGCAGGTGGAAAACCCGCATCTGCTGTCGATGGGCGGCGGCACGATGCCGCGCGAGGCCTTCATCGGCGAGGTGCGGCGACTGTGCGCCTTGCCCGGGCCACAGGGCCCCTGGCGTGCCGCGTTCGACGAGATGCCGGCTTCGGAGCTTGCCAACCCGGCCTGAACACGCGCGCGCATTTTGCTTGTGGCTGTCCGCAAGCGGTACAATATCCCGTTACCGCGCGCAACGCGCTTGAAGAAGTGGTTATGGCAAAAGACGACGTCATCGAGTTCGAAGGGACCATCAGCGAAACCCTTCCCAACACCATGTTCCGGGTGAAGCTCGAGAACGGGCACGAGATCATTGCGCACATTTCCGGGCGCATGCGCAAGAATTACATCCGCATCCTGACCGGTGACCGGGTCAAGGTGGAAATGACGCCCTACGACCTGACCAAGGGCCGCATCACCTACCGCCACCGCTGAGGTTGGCGCGAGCGCACTGCACGGTGCGGCTCAGCGCACATCCCGCACACTGAAAAAGGCGACCCTCGGGCCGCCTTTTTCGTTCCTGCAAGGCCGCACCGCGCGGGCCTCAATCCTGCTCCGCCAGCGCCGGCTCGGCCGGGCTGGACGCGGCCGGTTGCACGTCCAGACGCAGGGCATCGTCCACCACCTCCACCTGCACGTGACCGCCCTCGCTCAGCTCGCCGAACAGCAGTTCGTCGGCCAGCGGGCGCTTGATCTGTTCCTGGATCACGCGAGCCATCGGGCGCGCGCCCATCTGCGGATCGAAGCCGTGGCGTGCCAGCCATTCGCGCGCCTCGCTGCTCGCAGTCAGGGTGACCTGCTTGTCCTGCAGCTGGGTTTCCAGCTCGATCATGAACTTGTCCACCACGCGCAGGATGTGCTCCATCGCCAGCGGCTGGAACTGCACCACCGCGTCCAGGCGGTTGCGGAACTCCGGCGTGAACGACTTGCGGATGACTTCCATCGCGTCGGTGCTGTGGTCCTGGCGGGTGAAACCGATGCTGCGTCGCGAGGCCAGCGTGGCGCCCGCATTGGTGGTCATCACCAGGATCACGTTGCGGAAGTTGGCTTCGCGGCCATTGGTATCGGTCAGCACGCCGCGATCCATCACCTGCAGCAGGATGTTGAAGATGTCCGGATGCGCCTTTTCCACTTCGTCCAGCAGCAGCACGCAGTGCGGGGTCTTGACCACCTTCTCGGTCAGCAGGCCGCCCTGGTCGAAGCCGACGTAACCCGGCGGCGCGCCGATCAGTCGGCTGATCGAGTGCGGCTCCATGTATTCGCTCATGTCGAAGCGCACCAGCTCGATGCCCAGCTGCATCGCCAGCTGGCGGGTGACTTCGGTCTTGCCCACGCCGGTGGGGCCGGCGAACAGGAAGCTGCCGATCGGCTTGTCCGGGTTGGCCAGCCCCGAGCGCGCCAGCTTGATCGCCCCGGCCAGGGTTTCGATCGCCGGATCCTGACCGAAGATCACCATCTTCAGGTTGCGCTCCAGGTGCTGCAGCACGTCCTTGTCCGAATGGCTGACCTGCTTGGCCGGGATGCGCGCCATCTTCGCCACGATGGTCTGGATTTCCTCGACGTCGATCAGCGACTTGCGCTGGTCTTCCTCCAGCAGGCGCTGGCGTGCGCCGGCCTCGTCGATCACGTCGATCGCCTTGTCCGGCAGCAGGCGGTCGTGGATGTGCTTGACCGAGAGATCGACCGCGGCCTGGATCGCGTCATCCGCATAGCGCACCGCATGGTGCTCCTCGTACTTGGGCTTGAGCCCGCGCAGGATCTCCACCGCCTCGCCGACGGTCGGCTCGGTGACGTCGATCTTCTGGAAGCGGCGCGCCAGCGCGCGGTCCTTCTCGAAGATGCCGCGGTATTCCTGGAACGTGGTCGAGCCGATGCAACGCAACTCGCCCGAGGCCAGCATCGGCTTGATCAGGTTGCTGGCATCCATCGCTCCGCCCGAAGCCGAGCCGGCACCGATGATGGTGTGGATTTCGTCGATGAACAGGATCGAATGCGGAACCTCGCCCAGCCGCTTGAGCACCGCCTTCAGGCGCTTTTCGAAATCGCCGCGGTACTTGGTGCCGGCGACCAGCGCACCGAGGTCAAGCGAATAGATCGTCGCATCGGCCAGCACCTGCGGCACCTCGCCATCGACGATGCGCTTGGCCAGACCCTCGGCCAGCGCGGTCTTGCCCACACCGGCTTCGCCCACGTACAGCGGGTTGTTCTTGCGTCGGCGGCACAGCACCTGGATGGTGCGCTCGATTTCCTCGCCGCGGCCGACCAGCGGGTCGATGCGGCCCTCGCGCGCGGCGGCGTTGAGATCGGTGGTGTATTCGGCCAGCGGATCGCCCTTGCCGGATTCGCCGCCAGCTTCCTCGCTGCCCTCGCCCGCCACCGGCTGCGCGGCAGCCTCGCCATCGGCCAGCTTGGAAATGCCGTGCGAGATGTAGTTGACGACATCGAGCCGGGTCACGTCCTGCTGGCCGAGGAAATACGCCGCCAGCGAGTCCTTCTCGCCGAAGATCGCCACCAGCACATTGGCCCCGGTGACTTCCTTGCGCCCGGAAGCCTGCACGTTGTAGACCGCGCGCTGCAGCACGCGCTGGAAACCGATGGTCGGCTGGGTATCGCGGCCATCGTCCTCGGCCAGCACGTTGACCGACTCGGCAATACCCTGTTCGAGGTCGGCACGCAGGCGGTCGCGGTCGGCACCGCAGGCATGCAGCACTTCCTGCGCCGCAGGGTCGTCCAGCAGCGCCAGCAGCAGATGTTCCACGGTCATGTACTCATGCCGTGCCTGGCGGGCCAGCTGGTAGGAACGATGGATCGAGTGTTCGAGATCCCTGGAAAACATGGGCATGCCCCAAAAAGCGGTACTGCAACCGTTATGGGGTCGAGATTAGGCCTTTTCCATCGTGCATAGAAGCGGATGTTGGTGCATGCGCGAGAATTCGTTCACCTGCGCGACCTTGGATTCGGCCACTTCACGGGTGAACACGCCGCATACGCCGCGCCCGCGGGTGTGGATGTGCAGCATGACCTGGGTGGCCTGCTCTTCGCCCATGGCGAAGAATTGCATCAGCACCTCGACTACGAAATCCATCGGGGTGTAATCGTCATTGAGCAGCAGAACGGTGTACAGCGGCGGTCGCGCGAGGCGCGGCCTGGCCACTTCCACTGCCACGCCATGACCTTCCTCGTGCGCGGGATGCTCATCACCCGGCAGGGCACCGTGCAGCCGGACGCAAGGATGCGGATTCATCCCCTCATTATAGATCGCGCAACGATGGACGCCTGCCGCCGCCGCAATCGATAATGGCCGGCAACCCCTCACCGGAGCACTCGATGAATACCTATATGCGCTGCATTGTCGGGCTGTTGCTTGGCGTGGCTGTGGCACTGCCCGCAGTGGCCAGCCAGGATGACGCCAAGTCCGGCGCCGATCCCGCCATCGCCGCCCAGTTGAAAGTGCTCGATTACAAGCACCAGGTGGATGACGATGGCGACTACCGCCTGGTGTTCAGCGTGGACGACGCAGGTGAACGCACGCAGCTGGTATTCATACGCTCCGCCGTCGAGAAGTTCATGGACTACCAGGTGCGTGAAATCTGGTCGCCCGGTTACCGGCTGGTCGACGGCGAGCTGCCGGCCGCGGTGGGCCGGCGCCTGCTCGAGGCCAGCTGGATGGACAAGCTTGGCGGCTGGAGCATCAGTCAGGGCCACGCGATCTATGTCATCCGCATCCCGGCCGATGCCGACAAGGCGGTACTGGAGGCCGCCCTTGCCGCAGCGGTGGCTTCGGCCGATGCGATCGAGGCCGAGCTGACCCCCGGCAAGGATGAGTTCTGAGTGAGCTACCGCGAAGGACGTTTCTGGCAGCCGGATGTGACCGTCGCCACCGTGGTGGTGCGTGATGGTCGCCTGCTGTGCGTCGAGGAGAAGGCCGGCGGGCAGCTGGTGATCAACCAGCCCGCCGGACACCTCGAGCCCGACGAGAGCCTGCAGCAGGCCGCCGTGCGCGAGGCGCGCGAGGAGACCGGCTGGGACGTGCGCCTGACCGGCTTTGTCGGTGCCTACCAGTGGCGTGCACCGCTCAACCCGGACGGCAGCGGGGGGCGACATTACCTGCGCTTCACTTTCTGCGGCGAGCCCGAGGGCTTCGATGCGGAGCGCGAGCTGGATACCGGCATCGTGCGTGCGCTATGGCTGAGTCCGGAAGAACTGAAGGCCGAAGCGGCGCGCCACCGCAGCCCGCTGGTATGGCAGGTGGTCGAGGACTGGCTGTGCGGACACCAGCATCCGCTGGATCTGGTGCGGCAATTGGCGTGAAGCCGGCACGCACCATCGTCGGCATGTCCGGCGGCGTGGATTCGTCGGTCGCCGCGCTGCTGTTGCAGCAGGCCGGTGAGCCGATCGCCGGCCTGTTCATGCACAACTGGGCCGATGACGGCAGTGGCGAATGCCGCGCCGAGGAGGACCGGCGTGACGCGGTCGCGGTGTGTGGCCGCCTCGGCATCCCGATCCACTTCCGCGACTTCTCGCAGGAATACTGGGATGGCGTGTTCCGCCATTTCCTCGACGAATACGCCGCCGGGCGCACGCCGAATCCCGATGTGCTGTGCAATCGCGAGATCAAGTTCAAGCATTTTCTCGATGCCGCGCAGGAGCTGGGCGCGCAGTTCATCGCCACCGGGCACTACGCCCGGCGTGACGAGCAGGATGGACGCCAGCGCCTGCTGCGCGGCGTGGACCGGGACAAGGACCAGAGCTACTTCCTGCACCAGCTCGGCCAGCAGCAATTGGCGGCCACGCGCTTTCCGCTGGGAGATCTGCCCAAGTCGCGGGTGCGCGCGTTGGCCGCCGAAGCCGGCTTCGCGACCGCGGAAAAGAAGGATTCGACCGGCATCTGCTTCATCGGCGAGCGCGATTTCAAGACCTTCCTCGCCCAGTACCTGCCGATGCAGCCGGGTGAGATCCGCGACCCGCAAGGCGTCGTGCTCGGCGAGCACGACGGCGTGTTCTTCCATACCCTCGGTCAGCGCGGTGGCCTCGCCATCGGCGGCGTGCGTGGCCGTGCCGCGGCGCCCTGGTACGTGGTGGGCAAGGATGTGGCGCGCAACGTGTTGATCGTCGACCAGGGCGCGGACAGCCCATGGCTGTACTCCACTCGCCTGCTCTCCGAGCCGATGCACTGGATCGCCGACAGTGCGCCGGCAGCGCAATTCGAGTGCACCGCGCAGACCCGCTATCGCCAGCACGAGGAGCCCTGCCAGGTCAGCGTGCGTGCCGATGGCAGCGTGCTGGTGGAGTTTGCGCGAGCGCAACGCGCGGTCACGCCGGGGCAATCGCTGGTGCTCTATCGTGGCGATGAATGTCTGGGCGGTGCGGTCATCGCAAGCTGCGATGCGCCGTTGCAACGCCCCCACTTCCAGGCCCTGCTTCAAACCCCGCAAGGAGTCTCCGCAAGCGAATGAATGCGCAATCGATGCCACAACGCGTGATGCCACTGGCCGGCCTGGTGCTGGCCCTGCAGGAGGTGCGTCACCTCGCCGAGAACGGCCGCGTCGATCAGCGCCGCCTGCAGACCGCGATCGACAGCGTGTTCCGTACCGATGCCGCTTCCGTTGCCGATGTCTATGGCGGTGTCGAACCGCTGGCCGATGGCCTGCGTGCGCTCAATGGTTACCTTGGCGGTGCCGCACCCGATGCGCAGGTGCCCAAACTGACCTTGGCGCTGATGCAGTTGGAGCGGCATTTCGACCGTGCGCCGGATGCAGTGGACGGTGTGCGCGATGCCATCGAGCGGCTGGCGACGCATGCACGCACGGATGGCTCCACCCATCCCGACATCCTGCGCGAGCTGGGCGCGATCTATGCGCGCCATCTGAGCCCGCTCAAGCCCAAGGTGATGATCCAGGGCAATCCGCACTACCTCGGCCGCGAGGATGTGGTGGCGGAAATCCGCGCCCTGCTGCTGGCCGGACTGCGCTCGGTGGTGTTGTGGCGGCAGATGGGTGGCAGCCAGTGGGACCTGCTGCTCAAGCGCCGCGACATGCGCCGCGCGATTGCCGAGCTGCTGGCGACGGTGGAGTGAGTCCGCCGCGCCGGCAGCGGCAGTGGCTCAGAAGCCCTTGGCCTTGACCGTCTCGACGTAGGCCATGTCGTTGATGCGGATATGGGTGAACAGCCAGCCCTCGAGCAGGTTGAGCAGCTCCTCCGCAGTGTCCTTGCCGGCGGCATGATCGGCGAACAGCTTGCTGACCTTGTCCACGAACCGTTCATGCACGCCCTTGTGGGTCTCGGTCAGCTCGTAACCGGCTTCGACCAGCATCGCCTCTTCCTCGGCGAAATGGGTGGCCGTGTAATTGACCAGGCCTTCCATCACTTCCAGCACTTCGGCGCGATCCCCGGTTTGCTGCACGTCATGCAATTGGTTGATGTATTCGACGATTTTCTTGTGCTGCGTATCGATTTTCTCGATGCCGGTGTCGAGATCCGGTGTCCAGACCAGCAGTGCCATGTATCCCCCCTATCCGTATTCAGCAACCCTCAGTGTAGCCGCAATGGATGAACGCGTGGCTGCGGTGCTTGCCGCGGTCGCGCCCCTGATGTCGGCAGACGCCAGCAAACGCACACGCCCCGCAAAGGCGGGGCGTGTGGGGGCCAAGCCGGGTGCGCCCGATCAGGCGGCCTGCACCTTGTCGGCGACTTCGCGGTACTCGGGAATCTGGTCGAAGTTCATGTAGCGGTAGATCTCCTCGCCCTTCTCGTTGACCACGCCGATGTCGGCCAGGTATTCCTCCCGGGTCGGGATGCGGCCAAGGCGCGAGCAGATCGCGGCAAGTTCCGCCGAGCCCAGGTACACGTTGCTGTTGCGGCCCAGGCGGTTGGGGAAGTTGCGGGTGCTGGTGCTCATCACCGTGGCGCCTTCGCGAACCTGCGCCTGGTTGCCCATGCACAGCGAGCAGCCGGGCATTTCCATGCGCGCGCCGGCGGTGCCGAAGGTGGCGTAATGGCCTTCCTTGGTCAGTTCGGCTTCGTCCATCTTGGTCGGCGGGGCGACCCACAGGCGGGTCGGGATGTCGCGCTTGCCTTCCAGCAACTTGGCCGCGGCACGGAAGTGGCCGATGTTGGTCATGCACGAGCCGATGAACACCTCGTCGATCGCGGCACCGGCCACGTCGGACAGGGTCTTGGCATCGTCCGGGTCGTTCGGGCAGCACACGATCGGCTCGACGATCTCGTCCAGGTCGATCTCGATGACCGCCGCGTATTCGGCGTCGGCATCGGCTTCCAGCAACTGCGGGTCGGCCAGCCAGGCTTCCATCTTCTCGATCCGACGCTGCAGCGAACGCGCGTCGGCATAGCCCTCGGCAATCATCCACTTGAGCAGGGTGATGTTGCTGTTGAGGTATTCGATGATCGGTTCCTTGTCCAGCTTCACCGTGCAGCCGGCGGCGGAACGCTCGGCGGAGGCATCGGCCAGTTCGAAGGCCTGTTCCACCTTGAGCTGCGGCAGGCCCTCGATTTCGAGGATGCGGCCGGAGAACACGTTCTTCTTGCCCTGCTTCTCCACCGTCAGCAGGCCCTGCTTGATCGCGTACAGCGGGATCGCGTGGACCAGGTCACGCAGGGTCACGCCCGGCTGCAGCTTGCCCTTGAAGCGCACCAGCACCGATTCGGGCATGTCCAGCGGCATCACCCCGGTGGCGGCGGCAAAGGCCACCAGGCCGGAGCCGGCGGGGAAGGAAATGCCGACCGGGAAGCGGGTATGCGAGTCGCCGCCGGTGCCGACGGTATCCGGCAGCAGCATGCGGTTGAGCCAGCTGTGGATGATGCCGTCGCCCGGACGCAGCGAGATGCCGCCGCGGGTGGAGATGAAGTCCGGCAGGGTGTGGTGGGTCTTGACGTCGACCGGCTTGGGATAGGCCGCGGTGTGGCAGAACGACTGCATCACCAGATCGGCCGAGAAGCCGAGGCAGGCCAGGTCCTTCAGTTCGTCGCGGGTCATCGGCCCGGTGGTGTCCTGCGAACCGACCGAGGTCATCTTCGGCTCGCAATAGGTGCCCGGACGGATGCCCTGCCCTTCCGGCAGGCCGCAGGCGCGGCCGACCATCTTCTGCGCCAGGGTGTAGCCCTTGCCGCTGTCGGCCGGGTTCTGCGGCAGGCGGAACAGGGTCGAAGGTTCCAGCCCCAGCGCTTCACGCGCCTTGGCGGTGAGGCCGCGGCCGATGATCAGCGGGATGCGGCCGCCGGCGCGCACCTCGTCCAGCAGCACGTCGGACTTGAGCTGCGATTCGGCAATCGGCTGGCCGTCCTTGAATGCGGTGACCTTGCCGCTGGCGTGGTCGATCTTCAGTTCCACCACGTCGCCCATGTTCATGTCGGAGACGTCGATTTCCAGCGGCAGCGCGCCGGCGTCTTCCATGGTGTTGTAGAAGATCGGCGCGATCTTGCCGCCCAGGCACACGCCGCCGAAGCGCTTGTTGGGGATGAACGGGATGTCCTCGCCGGTCCACCACAGCACCGAGTTGGTGGCCGACTTGCGGCTGGAGCCGGTGCCGACCACGTCACCGACATAGGCGACCAGGTGGCCCTTTTCCTTGAGCTCGCGGATCAGCTGGATCGGGCCGCGCTTGCCGTCTTCCTCCGGCACGAACGGCGCGTTGTCGCGCTTGTTCTTCAGCATCGCCAGCGCGTGCAGCGGGATGTCCGGGCGCGTGGTCGCATCCGGCGCCGGCGACAGGTCGTCGGTATTGGTTTCGCCCGGCACCTTGAACACGGTGATGGTCAGCGACTCGGGCAGCTCGGGGCGGCTGGTGAACCATTCACCGTCGGCCCAGCTCTGCAGCACCGCCCTGGCGTTGGCGTTGCCGGCATCGGCCTTGGCCTTGACGTCATGGAAGGCGTCGAACATCAGCAGGGTGTGCTTGAGCGCATCGGCGGCCACCGGGCCGAGCTCGGCATCGTCCAGCAGCTCGATCAGCGGCTGGATGTTGTAGCCGCCGAGCATGGTGCCGAGCAGCTCCACCGCCTGCTTGCGCGAGATCAGCGGGGTGGATTCCTTGCCGAAGGCGACCGCGGCCAGATACGACGCCTTGACCATGGCCGCCTCGTCGACGCCGGCCGGCACGCGCTGGCTGAGCAGCTCCAGCAGGAACTCGCCCTCGCCCTGCGGCGGGTTCTTGATCAGCTCGATCAGCGCCGCGGTCTGCTCGGCGTCCAGCGGCAGCGGCGGGATGCCGAGGGCTTCGCGCTCGGCGGCGTGTTGGCGGTAACTGGCAAGCATGGTGTTCTCCTTGGACATGCGGTGTTGCGGGTATCAGGGGCTTGCGGGGCTGATCACTTTCAACCCCTTGAAGTAGTCGCGGTAAAAGCCCGCGTCGCGGGTGATCAGGCCCTTGCACTGCAACAGGGCATGGGCGCCGATCAGAAAATCGGGCACCGCGCGCTCGCGGCGGCCGCCGCGGCTGCGGAATCGCTTGTTCATGTGACCGGCGCGCATGGCCGCGGTATCGCTGATGGCATCGAAGCGGATGCCGGTGCCGGCGAGCACCTCGACCAGGCTGGTCGAGGTATCCAGCATTGCCTGCACTTCGGCCACCACCACTTCGCAGACCACCACTTCGTTGTGCGCCAGCGCGTCGGCGATGCAGCGCTCGGAACTGGCCGAATGCCGCGGATCGTCGATCAGGATGTCCAGCAGCACCGAGGAATCAAGCGCGATCATGGCTCCACCGGATCGTCCGGGGCGCGGCCACGCAGCTCGCGCATGGCCTCGTCGGTGCTGCTCAGGCCATCGACCAGGCGGAACTTGCCGCGCACCTTGCGCAGCGCCTCGCTGACATCCTTGCGCAGCACGATCCTGCCACCATCCAGCTCGACCTTGAGCACGGTGCCCTTGGTCAAGCCCAGCGCGTCACGCACCGGCTTGGGCAGGGTGATCTGGCCGCGTTCGGCAACGATGGCTTCCATGGTGTCGGCCTCAAAAGGTATGCATCAATTATACATACTTGATGACCCATACCCAAGCGGGACTGCGAATTCAGGCAGCCGCGCACGCGCTGCCTTCACCGCGCTGAACACGCTGGCGTAACAGGGCTTGGCGCACACTGGCAGGCATTCGCCACGGCCCGCGCCGGCCCAGCCCAGAGGAGCATGTCATGCAGGATTCCTTCGCCACCCGCGACCGCCTGAACGTCAACGGACGGGAGGTCCATTTCTTCAGCCTGCCCAGGCTGGCCGAGCGTTTCCCCGGGGTCGCCGACCTGCCCTTCTCGATGAAGATCCTGCTGGAAAACCTGCTGCGCCACGAGGATGGCGGGCGCAGCGTGGATGCCGGGCATATCCAGGCGCTGGCCGAATGGCAGCCCGGCTCCGAGTCGCAGACCGAGATCGCCTTCATGCCGGCGCGCGTGGTGCTGCAGGACTTCACCGGCGTTCCCTGCGTGGTCGATCTTGCCGCGATGCGTGATGCGGTCAGGCAGCTCGGCGGCGACCCGGCGCGGATCAACCCGCTGATTCCTTCCGAACTGGTCATCGACCACTCGGTGCAGGTCGACGTGTTCGGCCGCCGTGACGCGCTGGACCTCAACGGGCAGATCGAATTCGAGCGCAACCGCGAGCGCTACGGCTTCCTGCGCTGGGGCCAGAGCGCATTCGAGAACTTCAAGGTGGTGCCGCCGAACACCGGCATCGTGCATCAGGTCAACCTGGAGTACCTGGCGCGGGTGGTGATGCAACGCGAACTCGAGGGCGAGCTGTTCGCCTTCCCCGATACCGTGTTCGGCACCGACAGCCACACCACCATGATCAACGGCCTGGGCGTGCTCGGCTGGGGTGTGGGCGGCATCGAGGCCGAGGCGGCGATGCTGGGCCAGCCCTCTTCCATGCTGATCCCGGAGGTGGTCGGCTTCAAGCTGAGCGGCCGGCTGCCCGAAGGCGCCACCGCCACCGACCTGGTGCTGACCGTGACCCAGATGCTGCGCAAGCATGGCGTGGTCGGCAAGTTCGTCGAATTCTTCGGCGAGGGCCTGCAGCATCTGCCGCTGGCCGACCGCGCCACCATCGCCAACATGTCGCCGGAATACGGCGCCACCTGCGGCATCTTCCCGATCGATGCCGAAGCGTTGAACTACCTGCGCCTGTCCGGCCGCCCGGCCGAGCAGATCGAACTGGTCGAAGCCTATGCCCGCGCGCAGGGCCTGTGGCATGACGCCGACAGTCCCGTGGCGCGCTACAGCGCCGAGTTGCACCTGGACATGGGCAGTGTGCAGCCCTCGCTGGCCGGCCCGCGCCGGCCGCAGGATCGCGTGCTGCTGGCCGACATGCAGCGCAACTTCCGCGACAACGTCGAAAGTTTCACCAGCAACCGCAAGGGCGTGGGCTGCGCGGTGAACGAGCTCGACAGCGAAGGCGGCGACCAGGAACAGGCCGAGCAGCTGGCCGCCAAGCCGATTTCGAAGATCCGCCTCGACGATGGCGAGCACCACCTCAGCGACGGTTCGGTGGTGATCGCCGCGATCACCTCCTGCACCAACACCTCGAACCCGGCGGTGATGATCGGCGCAGGCCTGCTGGCACGCAAGGCCGCCGCCAAGGGGCTCAAGGCCGCGCCGTGGGTGAAGACGTCACTCGGCCCCGGTTCGCTGGTGGTCACCGATTACCTGAAGAAGGCCGGCCTGCTGGACGATCTGGAAAAGCTCGGCTTCTACGTGGTCGGTTATGGCTGCACCACCTGCATCGGCAACTCCGGGCCGCTGCCGCAGGCGGTCAGTGCGGGCATCGCCGAAAACGACCTCGCCGTCGCCGCGGTGCTCTCGGGCAACCGCAACTTCGAGGGCCGCATCCACGCCGAGGTGAAGATGAACTACCTCGCCAGCCCGCCGCTGGTGGTGGCCTATGCCATCGCCGGCAGCGTGGACATCGACCTCACCCGCGAGCCGATCGGCAAGGATGCGGACGGCAACGAGGTGTTCCTGCGCGACATCTGGCCGAGCAACAAGGAAATCGGTGATCTGATCGCATCGACCCTGGGTCCGGAGATGTTCGAGCAAAACTATGCCGACGTGTTCCAGGGCGATACCCGCTGGAACAGCATCGAGGTGCCGCAGGGCCAGTTGTTCGCCTGGAGCGATGATTCCACCTACATCAAGAACCCGCCCTACTTCGACGGCATGACGATGGACGTCGCGGCGATCGAAGACATCAAGGGCGCGCGCATCCTCGGCCTGTTCGGTGATTCCATCACCACCGACCACATCAGCCCGGCCGGCAGCATCAAGCCCGACTCGCCGGCGGGCCGTTACCTGATCTCGCGCGGCGTGCAGCCGGCCGACTTCAACAGCTACGGTTCGCGCCGCGGCAATGACGACGTGATGGTGCGCGGCACCTTCGCCAACATCCGCATCAAGAACCTGATGCTGGACGGCACCGAAGGCGGCTACACGCGGCATTTCGATGCCGATGGCGGCAGCGAGGAACTGGCGATCTACGATGCGGCGATGAAATACAAGGCCGACGGCGTGCCGCTGGTGGTGATGGCCGGCAAGGAATACGGCACCGGCTCCAGCCGCGACTGGGCGGCCAAAGGCACCAACCTGCTCGGGGTCAAGGCGGTGATTGCCGAAAGCTTCGAACGCATCCACCGCTCCAACCTCGTCGGCATGGGCGTGCTGCCGCTGCAGTTCAAGACCGGCGAAAACGCGCAGACCCATGGCCTGGATGGCAGCGAAGTGATCGACATCAGTGGACTCGACGATGGCAAGGCGCGCAGCGCGACCGTCACTGCACGCCGCGGTGATGGCTCGGGCACGAGTTTCGAGGTCGATGTGCTGCTGCTGACGCCGAAGGAAGTCGATTTCTTCCGCCATGGCGGCCTGCTGCAATACGTGCTGCGCGAGCTCGCCGCCGGCACGGCCTGATGCGATTGCCCGCGACTGCCGCCAAGGAGGCGGTCGCGGGCGTGGTGTGGAGTCCGCGATTGAACGGGCCATCCGGCCCGCGTTGTCGTTGCAGCAGTTTGATCGTGGCTATTCGCCGTCGCCGGCCCGCTGCCACTGCGCACTGACCAGGCGCCACTGACCCTTCTGCAATCGCCAGCCACTGTCGAAGCGATACAGCTGGGCCTGTTCCGGCAGCAGACCGCCGCTGCCCCCGCTGACCCAGACCGTGGTGGCGACCCGGGCGCTGTCCTCGCCCTGCATCTCAACGTCCAGCGGCCCGCTGCGCAGCGTGATGTCGCGATGGCGCAGGAACATCGCGGCGGCGAGGCGCCGTGCTTCGCGCCGATCCATGCCGTCCGGACCGACGAAGTTCTCCGCCAACACCTCGTTCAGCGTGCCGGCCTCGCGCGTGGTGATCGCCTCCTGCAACACGGCGACCTGTTGCCGCAGGCGCTGCTCTTCGTCCGGCTTGCGGCAGCCCGCAGCCAGCATGAGCACGCCTGCCGCCAGCAGCGCCATCAACGCCCGTCGCATCATTGCCTCGCATCTCCCGTGGCATCCCTGGAAGCCCGAGTCTGCGTGCTCACCGGCCACTTGGGAAGCCGCATTCGTGCCTGCGATGCTGCAATGCAAGAACGACATGCCTTGCCCTGGCTTGCCGCAACATGCTCCAATCCCTCGGGTATGGTCGCTGTCGTGACCGTGTTTTCCATCCATGTACCGCATACTGAAAGGGGAACCTGATGAGCATTGAACGTCCTTGGCTTGAGCACTATCCCAAAGGCGTTCCCGCCACCATCGACCCGGACAGCTACGACTCGATCAATGCCGTGGTCGGCCGTTCGATCGATCGCTTCCGCGGCCAGACCGCGTTCCATTGCATGGGTCGCGACCTGTCCTATGACGAGCTGGATCGCATGGCCGATCAGTTCGCCTCCTTCCTGCGCAATGACCTGGGCCTGGCCAAGGGCGATCGCGTGGCGATCATGATGCCCAACTGCCTGCAGCAGCCGATCGCCACCTTCGGCGTGCTGCGTGCCGGCCTGACCGTGGTCAACGTCAATCCGCTGTACACCGCGCGCGAGCTGCGCCACCAGCTGATCGATTCGGGCACCACCGCCATCGTCATCATCGACAACTTCGGCCACACCCTGGCCGAGGTGATCAAGGACACCTCGGTCAAGCACGTCGTCACCACCGGCCTTGGCGACCTGCTGGGCGGACTCAAGGGCGCACTGGTCAATTTCGTGGTCAAGCACGTGAAGAAGATGGTACCGGCCTATCACATCGACGGTGCGATCCGTTTCCGCGATGCACTGGCACGCGGCAATCAGGCGCCGCCGCCCAAGGTCGAAGTCAAGGGCGATGACCTCGCCTTCCTGCAGTACACCGGCGGCACCACGGGCGTGGCCAAGGGCGCGATGCTGACCCACCGCAATCTGGTGGCGAACATGATGCAAGCGCGCGCGTGGATCGCCGACAACGCGCAGGACGGCAAGGAAACCATCATCACCGCGCTGCCGCTGTATCACATCTTCGCGCTGACCGCGAACGGTCTGGTGTTCATGGAGCTGGGCGCAAAGAACGTGCTGATCACCAACCCGCGCGACATGCCCGGCTTCGTCAAGGAGCTGAAAAAGCACCGCTTCACCGCGATCACCGGGGTCAATACCCTGTTCAACGGCCTGCTCAACACGCCGGGTTTCGAGCAGGTGGATTTCTCCGCACTGAAGCTCACCCTGGGCGGCGGCATGGCGGTGCAGCGCTCGGTCGCCGAACGCTGGAAGAAGCTGACCGGCTGCACCCTGGCCGAAGCCTACGGCCTGACCGAAACCTCGCCGGCGGTGTGCATCAACCCGCTGGACCTGCCCGAATACAACGGCTCGATCGGCCTGCCGATCCCGTCCACCGACGTGTGCATCAAGGACGAGGATGGCACCACGCTGCCGATGGACGGCGAGGCCGTGGGCGAGCTGTGCGTCAAGGGCCCGCAGGTAATGAAGGGCTACTGGCAGCGCGATGACGAAACCGCCAAGGTCATGGACGCCGAAGGCTGGCTGCACACCGGCGACATGGCGCGGATCGAAGCCACTGGCTACGTCTACATCGTCGACCGCAAGAAGGACATGATCCTGGTCTCCGGCTTCAACGTGTACCCCAACGAAGTCGAAGACGTGCTCTCGGCCATGGCCAAGATCGCCGAAGTCGCCGCCGTCGGCGTCCCCGACGAAAAATCCGGCGAACTGGTCAAGGTGGTCGTGGTCAAGAAAGACCCCTCCCTGACCGAAGACGAAATCAAGGCCTACGCCCGCGAAAACCTCACCGGCTACAAACGCCCCCACTTCGTCGAATTCCGCGACGAACTGCCGAAGACCAATGTGGGGAAGATTTTGCGGCGCGAGTTGCGAGGATGAGGGAGCGAGGAGCGAGGAGTGAGTGCAGAGGAGTGAGGAGTGAGAGAGAGCGGGTGCGGCTTCGTTTAGGTGTGCGGCACTCGTAGCCTCTAGTGGGCTCATGTGCGGGAAGAGCGAGGAGTGAGTGCAGAGAAGTGAGAAGTGAGAGAAAGCAGGGATGTGTCCTGCTTTCAAGCAGAGTGAGAACGGTCGGATTTCATCCGGCGGGTAAGCATTCCAAGTTCGTGTCAGCCAGCCGCGTTGCTGAATCAACCACCTCTCACTCCTCACTCCTCTCCCCTCACTACTCGCCTTTCGGTTTCATATAAGGAAACAACAGCACATCCCGGATCGAACTGCTGCCGGTCAGCAGCATGACCAGGCGGTCGATGCCGATGCCGAGGCCGCCGGTGGGGGGCAGGCCGACTTCCAGTGCGCGGATGTAGTCGGCGTCGTAGTGCATGGCTTCGAGGTCGCCGGAATCCTTGGCGGCGGCCTGGGCGCGGAAGCGGGCGGCCTGGTCTTCGGCGTCGTTCAGTTCGGAGAAGCCGTTGGCCATTTCCTTGCCGCCGATGAACAGCTCGAAGCGGTCGGTGATGCCGGGGGCGTCGTCGGATTCGCGGGCCAGCGGCGAGACTTCGACCGGGTAATGGGTGATGAAGGTCGGCTGGATCAGGCCCTCTTCCACCGTGGCTTCGAAGATTTCCAGCAGCAGCTTGCCCCAGCCCCAGTCCGGCTTGACCGGGATCTTCAGGCGCGCGCAATGCGCGGCCAGCGCGTCGCGGTCGCGGCAGTCGGCGGCGCTGATTTCCGGGTTCAACTCGCGCACCGCGTCTTCCATCTTCCAGCGGCGGAATGCAGGCGCGAGGTCGATCTCGTGGCCATCCCACTCGAAGCGGGTGCGGCCCATCGCGTCCTCGGCGACGTGGCGGATCAGCGCCTCGGTCAGGTTCATGATCTCGCCGTAGGCGACATGCGCCTCGTACAGCTCGAGCATGGTGAACTCGGGGTTGTGGCGGGTGGAGACGCCTTCGTTGCGGAAGTTGCGGTTGATTTCGTAGACCCGCTCGAAACCGCCGACCACCAGCCGCTTCAGGTACAGCTCCGGCGCCACGCGCAGGTACAGGTCCAGATCCAGCGCATTGTGATGGGTGACGAACGGACGCGCGGTGGCACCGCCGGCGATGTAATGCATCATCGGCGTTTCCACTTCCAGGAAACGGCGCGCGTCCAGCCAGCGGCGCATCGCGCTGATGATCCGCGAGCGCGCCAGGAATACCTCGCGCGCTTCGGGATTGACGATCAGATCGACGTAGCGCTGACGATAGCGCTGCTCGACATCGGCCAGCCCGTGCCACTTGTCCGGCAGCGGGCGCAGCGACTTGGTCAGCAGCCGCAGGTTTTCGACGCGCACCGACAGCTCGCCGGTGCGGGTGCGCATCAGCACGCCTTCGGCGGCGACGATGTCGCCCACGTCCCAGCCCTTGAATGCATCGAAGCTCTCGCCCAGTGCGGATGCCTGCAGGAACAGCTGGATGTCGCCGCTGACATCGCGCAGCCGGCCGAACGCGGCCTTGCCCATCAGCCGCTTGGCGACCATGCGCCCGGCGATGGCGACGCGGCGGCCCTGCGCTTCCAGTGCCTCGCCGGTCCATTTCCCGGCGTCGGCGTATTCGGCCTGCAGGTCGCCGGCATAGTCGCTGCGGCGGAAGTCATTGGGGAACGCCGGGCCCTGCGCGCGCAATGCTGCCAGCTTGCCGCGGCGTTCGGCGATCAGGCTGTTTTCGTCTTGGGCGGGTGCGGTATCGGTCATTGTCGGAGACAGATGCAAGGGGGTGCCGGCGCATGCGGCAGGTCGGTGGCGACAGGCTCAGGCCATGTCGCTGCGCTTGGCGCCGGCATCCAGACCGGACTTCAGACTCGCCTCGATGAACTCGTCGAGGTCGCCGTCGAGCACGTTCTGCGTGTCGCTGCGCTCCACGCCGGTGCGCAGGTCCTTGATCCGCGACTGATCCAGCACGTAGTTGCGGATCTGGTTGCCCCAGCCGATGTCGGACTTGCCGGATTCGACCGCATCGCGCTCGGCATTGCGCTTCTGCAGCTCGAACTCGTAGAGCTTGGCGGCCAGCATCTTCATCGCGGTGTCGCGGTTCTGATGCTGGCTGCGGCCGTTCTGGCAGGCCACCACGATGCCGGTCGGCATGTGCGTGATGCGCACCGCCGATTCGGTCTTGTTGACGTGCTGACCACCGGCGCCGGAGGAGCGGTACACGTCGGTCTTGAGGTCGGCCGGATTGATCACGATGTCGATGCTGTCATCGACTTCGGGCGAGACGAACACGCTGGTGAAGCTGGTGTGGCGGCGGTTGTCGGAATCGAACGGCGATTTGCGCACCAGGCGGTGCACGCCGGTTTCGGTCTTCAGCCAGCCGTAGGCATATTCGCCCTCGACGCGGAACGTGGCTGATTTGATGCCCGCGACGTCGCCGCCGGAGGCTTCCATCAGCTCCACCTTCCAGCCGCGATCCTCGGCCCAGCGCAGGTACATGCGCAACAGCATCTCGGCCCAATCCTGCGCCTCGGTACCGCCGGCACCGGCCTGGATATCGACGAAGGCGTTGTTGGCATCCATCTTGCCGGAGAACATGCGCTGGAACTCCAGCTTTTCCACGTCCTTCTGGTAGCGGTCGATGTCGGCGACCACCGCCTCGGCGGTTTCCTCGTCGTCTTCCATCTCCGCCAGCTCCAGCAACTCGCCGGCGCCGGTCAGGCCCTCGGTCAGTTCACGGATGCCGTTGACGTTGCGGTCCAGCGAGGCACGCTCGCGGCCCAGCGCCTGCGCGCGCTCGGCATCGTTCCACACATCCGGGTTTTCCAGTTCCCGTTCGACTTCTTCCAGACGCTCCTTCTTGGCGTCGTAGTCAAAGAAACCCCCGGAGCGCATCCAGACGGCCGATCAGCTCGTCGATGCGTGCTCGGACAGGATTGAGTTCCATGATCTCGGCTGCAACAGAAAAATGACCGCATATTGTAGCCCCCACCCTGCCCTGCGTCATCGCCGCAGGCATGCCTTGCCGCTGTTTGACCCTGTCATCGCGCCTGCCTTGCGATCCTGCCGGTGTTGATCCGCAACCGGGAGACAACATGGGCAAGACACACAAGTTCAAGGTCGGCGACCATGTGCGCTGGAACTCCGAAGCCGGTCATGTCAGCGGCCGCATCATCAAGGTGCATACCGCCGACTTCGACTACAAGGGCCACACCCATCACGCCAGCCCCGACAAGCCGCAGTACGAGATCAAGTCCGACAAGACCGATCATGTCGCTGCGCATTACGGCGAAGCGTTGACCCGGGTCGACTGAGCGGCGGCGGCGCGCAGCGCCTCACGATGGCTGCGGCTGCACGGCAACACGGTGCCATCGTGCATGTGCAGCCGTGCATCGCCGGCGTCGGTGGGTTCGATCGAGGCGAGAAAGCGCAGGTGCACGATCACTCCGCGATGCACGCGCATGAAGTGCGCCGGATCCAGTTGCTTCTCGATGGCGGCCATGGTGCTGCGCAACGGATACTCGCGCCCGGCGACGTGCAGGTTGACGTAATTGCCGTTCGCCCGCAGCCACTCGATGTCATCCACGGCGAGCAGAAACTCGCGATTGAGCTTGCGCACCAGGAAGCGTGTCGGGTGCCCGGATGCCGCTTCCGGCACCGCCGGCACGCCCGGATCCGGGTCGTCCAGCACGCGTGCCTCGCCCTGGCGGCGCCGCTGGAACCAGTCGAACGCATGCACCGCGGTCACGATCAGGAAGAAGTCGCGGGCATCCTTGCCGTATTCGTACAGCAGGTTGGCACCCCAGGGACCATAGTCGTAATGGCCGCCCATCGCGGCGTACGCCCATTTGCGCAGGGCCACCATCGCCATCACGTGCAACAGCGACCACAGCATGCTGGCCGGCAGGTACGCCAGCAGCCGGCGCAGCCAGTTGTCCGATTGCAACGGCCAGCGGCGCAGCGCCCGCAACAGCAGCGGCAGCAAGGCCAGCGAGGCGGCAATGCTGGTGGCCTGACCGATGACCGCGGTGCCCCAATCGAACGGCCTGCCGTTGCGCCAGGCGTCGACGGCAGCGGTCAGCACATTGCTCGATGCACCCAGCACGAACACGGCGACCCACAAGGCTGCCGCCATGATCCGCTGCCGCTGCGTGGATGGGGTCGCTGGATGCTCCATTCGGCAGAAGTTTAGGAAAACCGGTGGCGTTCGTGCGGCGATTCGTCACTGCAGGCCCGCGGCCGGTCACTTTTCCGGCGCGGATGCACACATCGGCATGGCTTCGCCCGCCGTTGCGGCGGATGCTGCAACCATGTCGATCCACAATCCTCCGCAAGACCCGCGTCGCCATGACATCGATGCATTGCGCGTCATCGCATTCGCCTTGCTGATCCTCTACCACGCCAGTGGCGTGTGGCAGCGTGATTCGGACTTCCACATCGTCAGCGGCCAGCAGTTCGGCTGGATCGAGTGGGCGCGCATCGTGCTCAACCGCTGGCGGATGCCATTGCTGTTCATGATTTCCGGCATCGCCATCGCGCTGGCGATGCAGGCGCGGCATGCCTCCGCCTGGCACTGGGCGGCACGCCGCAGCTGGCGCCTGCTGCTGCCGCTGTTGTTCGGCATGCTGGTGATCGTGCCGGTGCAGCCGTATCTGGAGGCGCTGACGCGTGGCGCGATCGAACCGGGTTACCTGCGCTTCTGGTGGCGCTACCTGCAGTTGCAGCCATGGCCGGATGATGCCTTCAGCGGCGCGCGTTACGGCATCACCTGGAATCACCTGTGGTACCTGCCGTACCTGTGGTGCTACACGATGCTGTTGCTGCTGCTGCGTCCGTTGCTGGACACCGCCCCGCTGCTGCGCCTGCGCGACGGGTTGCTGGCGCGCCCGCTGGTGCTGTGGCTGGTGCTCGGCAGCGGCTGGTTGCTGGCATGCCTGTGGTGGCTGCAGCCGCTGTTCCCGGAAACCCATGCGCTGCTCGGCGACTGGGCGGCGCACGCCATCTACTTCGCCTGTTTCCTGGCCGGCTGGCGGGTGGCCTGCGAACCCCGCTTCCGGCAAGCGCTGCGTCGCTGGCGCTGGGCGCTGCTGGCACTGGCCGTGCTGGCGATCAGCCTCGAACTGGGCTTGCGTGCCGCCGCACGCCTGCTGCCACCGGGTGAGGTGCCCGCTTGGGCGTGGCAGGTGCCGTGGACATTGATCGAACGCGCCGCCCGTGCGGTCTACACCTGTACCGCACTGCTGGCGATCTTCGGCTGGGCCAGCGTGCATCTGGATCGACCGTTCCGCTGGCTGCCATGGGCGAGCGAAGCGGTCTATCCCTGCTACATCCTGCACCAGAGCCTGCTGGTGCTGGTCGCCTGGTGGCTGATCCCGCATCAACTCGGCCCCGTGCTGGAACCGTTGCTGGTCGTGATCGCGACCTTTGCCGGCTGTCTGGCGCTGCACGCGCTGGTGATTCGGCGCTCGCGGTGGCTGCGGCCCTTGTTCGGGCTCGGCCCCCTGCCCGATGCCGCGCGATCAAGCTCGTGGTGGCAGCGCGGCGTGCGCGATGATCACTCATCGCGTGGGTTGCGCAGCTGAAACGGCGGCGATGGCAAGCAGGCTTGCCGCCCGCAGGTCAGGCCGCTTGCCGGTGCAGCACGATCAGCTGCACCGCGTCGCCGCCACGCCAGTCGTCGGGTACCAGGCGATAGGCGATGTGCAGGCGGGCGGGCGGTTCCTCGCCCTGCCAGCCGCCGAACTGGATCGCATTGAGCCTGCGGCCATGCGCCACCAGCTCCAGCTTGAGGTGGTTCTGTCCCACCGGGCGCCAGGACAGCAGCTCGAACTCGCCATCGAACACGGGCTCGGGGAAATGCTGGCCCCAGGCCGCGGCATCGCGCAGCAACAACGCGTAGCGGATGTCGAATTCGTCGGCGGCCAGCTCGCCGTCGCTGAGGATTTCCTGCTGCAGCTGGTGCGGCTGCAGCGCGGCTTCGGCACAGGCGAGGAAGGCGGCATCGAAGGCCGCGAGCCGCGCCACGGGCAGGCTGAGGCCGGCGGCCATGGCGTGGCCGCCGAAACGGGTGATGAGGCCCGGATGCAGGGCATCGACGCGGGCCAGCGCGTCGCGCACATGGAAGCCGGGGATCGAGCGCGCCGAGCCGCGCAGCTCGTCGCTGCCGGGTTCACTCGGCGCGAAGGCGATCACCGGCCGGTGCAGCCGGTCCTTGAGCCGCGAGGCAACCAGTCCGACCACGCCCGGATGCCAATGCGGCTGGTGCAGGCACAGCGCGGGACGCGATGTGGCGGTGCCAAGCTCGAGTCCGGCCACGATGCGTTCGGCATCCTCGAGCATGTCGTCCTGCAGGCCGCGCCGCTCGCGGTTGATCCCATCCAGCATCGCCGCCAGTTCACCAGCCGTCTCCGGTGCATCGCTGAGCAGGCAGGCGATGCCGAGGGTCATGTCCTCGAGCCGGCCCGCGGCATTGATGCGCGGTGCGATGGCGAACCCGATATCGGCGGTGCCGAGGGTTTCGCGGCGCCGGCCAGAGACGTCGATCAGGGCATTGATGCCGGCGCAGGCCTGGCCATTGCGGATGCGGCGCAGGCCGGCACCGACCAGCGCGCGGTTGGCGACATCCATCGGCACCATGTCGGCCACGCTGCCCACCGCGACCAGGTCAAGCAGCGTGGAAAGATCCGCAGTGGCCGCGACGGCACTGCCCTGACCGCGCAAGTGGGCGCGCAGTGCCAGCAGCAGGTAGAACACCACGCCGACACCGGCCAACGCCTTGGACGGGAACGCGCAACCGGGCTGGTTGGGATTGACGATGGCATCGGCCGGCGGCAGCTCCTCGCCGGGCAGGTGATGGTCGCTGACCACCACTTGCCAGCCGCGCTGGCGTGCCGCAGCCACGCCGCGCAGGCAGGCGATGCCATGATCGACCGTGAGCAGCAGATCGGGTGATTGCGCGGCAAGCTCCTCGACCAGTGCCGGCGACAGGCCGTAGCCGTGGCGCTGCCGGTCGGGCACCGCGAAGCCGAGGTTGCGCGCGCCGAGCATCGCGAGCCCGCGCATCGCCACGGCGCAGCCGGTGGCGCCATCGCAATCGAAATCGGCGACCACCATGATCCGTGCATCGCGCGCGATGGCATCGGCCAACAGGTGGCAGGCGGCATCGACGCCGGCGAGGTCGTCGGGCGGCGGCAAGGTGGCCAGGCGCGGCTGCGCGCTGTCGAGATCGAGTGCGCCGCGTGCGGCGAAAATGCGGCGCAGCAGCGGCGGCAGCGACGCCGGCCACTCGCCTTCGGTTTCGACCTGACGACGAACGATGCGCGGCGTCATTCCGGCCACGGCCATGGCAGCGGCGCCCGCCAGAAGCGCCAGCGCTGGCCACGGCGAAGTTCGAGCACATGGCCATCGGCGAAATCGAGGGTGAGTGCATCCAGCACGCCGCGATCGAGCGCCTGCAGCGCCGGTTGCAGCCAGGCCTGCTGCAACTGGCGCAAATCGCGGATGGCGGCAAGATCGATCAACTGCCGGCCGGAACCAACCGTGTAGGCATCCGCAAGCGCCGTCACCGGCGTGCCCGCGGCCGCCGCCAGTGCAGCCAGGCTGGGGTCGTTGCCGGACACGGCATCGAATACCGCATGTGCTGTCTGCACTTCATCGTGCGGCAACCGGCCCGCGCCCCAGAACCACAGTGCATTGACCGGTGGCAAGCCGCGTGCCGTGCGTCGCCGGTTGAGTGGATGCGCATGCAGCAGCATCTGCGCCTCGCCGGCCAGCGTGCGCCACTGGCGCGCGGCATCGCCGGTATCGGTGTGATCGAACACGTCGGCACCGAGGGCATCGGCAGGATCGCTGAACTGCGGCAATGCGGCATCGCCCGGCAGGCGTAGCCAGGCCCGCGCAGGGTGCGGCCAGTCGAACTGCATGCCGGCCTGGGCGAACATTTCCGCCAGCATCGGCGCCAGTTCTTCCACTTCGGCGGCGTCCAGGCCCAGCCCCTCGCCCACCGTCATCAGGCGCACGCCGTTGATGTCGGCCAGCATCCACGCCGGGTCGGCACGCAGCCACGGCGCATCACCGGCATCGCCATGCTCGCCCTGACGCGACAGCGCGGCCAGCGGCCACTGCGTATCGGCCAGCTTGAACCGGCGACGCAACTGCGCGCGGCGTCCCGGCTCGACCACCGCCGGCAGCGCCTGCCCCAGCCGGCGTGCAACCGCGGGCAGCAGGCGTTGTGCGCCGAAGCTGGCCGACGCGGGCAGCAGCACGGTGGCGCGGGACGCGTTCAAGACTAGGCGATCAGACGTAGCGCACGCCGACGATCTCGAACTCGCGCGTGCCGCCCGGCGCTTCGAGCGTCACTTCGTCGCCCTCGTGCTTGCCGATCAGGGCGCGCGCCATCGGCGACGAGATGGCGATGCGGCGCTGCTTGATGTCCGCTTCCAGGTCACCCACGATCTGGTAGTGGCTGACCTCATCGGTATCGAGGTCGATCAACTCCACGGTGGCACCGAACACCACCTTGTCGCCGGCGGCGAGCCGGCTGACGTCGATGATCTGTGCATGCGAGAGTTCGCCCTCGAGCTGCCGGATGCGGCCCTCGATGAAGCCCTGCTGCTCGCGCGCGGCATGGTACTCGGCGTTCTCCTTGAGATCGCCGTGGCTGCGCGCCTCGGCGATGGCCGCGATCACCGCGGGGCGCTGGACCGATTTCAATTCTTCCAGTTCGGCGCGCAGGCGCGCGGCGCCGGCGGCGGTCATGGGGGGATGGCTCATGCCTGGTGCAGCTCCTTGTGCAATTCCTGCAGGGACCAGACTGGGCCGCTGTCGCGGAAATCCAGCGAATGCAGCAGCGCCTTGGCCCCGGCGATGGTGGTCGAATAGGTGATGCGTTGTTGCAGGGCTTCGCGGCGGATCGAGAACGAATCACTGATCGCCTGCTTGCCCTCGGTGGTGTTGACGATATAGGTGATCTCGCCGTTCTTGATCAGGTCGACGACATGCGGGCGGCCCTCGATCACCTTGTTGATGACCGCACACTCGATGCCGTTTTCCTGCAGCCATTTGGCGGTGCCGCGGGTGGCGACCAGCTCGAAGCCGCGCCGCAGGAGTTCCTGCGCCACCGGCTTCAGTCGTTGCTTGTCCGGATCGCGCACCGAAACGAAGGCACGGCCGGGCTTGGGCGCGCGGATGTTGGCCGCTTCCTCGGCGCGTGCGAAGGCGGCACCGAAGCTGCGCCCCACGCCCATCACTTCACCGGTGGAACGCATTTCCGGCCCCAGGATCGGGTCCACGCCCTGGAACTTGGCGAACGGGAACACCGCCTCCTTCACCGAGTAATAGTCGGGCACGATTTCCTCGCTGGCGCCCTGCTCGGCCAGCGTGCGCCCGGCCATGCAGCGCGCGGCGATCTTGGCCAGCGGGCGGCCGATCGCCTTGGACACGAACGGCACCGTGCGCGAGGCGCGCGGGTTGACCTCCAGCAGGTAGACCACGTGGCCGCCGTCATCGTCCATCTGGATCGCGAACTGGGTGTTCATCAGGCCCACCACCTTGAGTGCACGGGCCAGTGCCACCACCTGCTCGCGCAGCGCCTGCTGCACCTTGGGCGAGAGCGAATACGGTGGCAGCGAGCAGGAGGAATCACCCGAGTGCACGCCGGCTTCCTCGATGTGCTCCATCACCCCACCGATCAGCACCTCGCCCTCGCGGTCGGCAATCACGTCGATGTCCACTTCGACCGCATTGTCGAGGAAGCGATCGAGCAGCACCGGCGAATCGTTGCTCACCTTGACCGCCTCGCGCATGTAGCGCTCCAGGTCGGCATCGGCGTGCACCACTTCCATCGCGCGCCCGCCGAGCACGTAGCTCGGGCGCACCACCAACGGGTAGCCGATCTCGCGCGCCAGCACCAAGGCTTCCTCGGCACTGCGCGCGGTGCGGTTCGGCGGCTGCTTGAGGCCAAGCTCGTCGACCAGCTTCTGGAAGCGCTCGCGATCCTCGGCGAGGTCGATCGAATCGGGTGAGGTGCCGATGATCGGCGCACCGGCGGCCTCCAGCGCGCGGGCGAGCTTGAGCGGCGTCTGCCCGCCGTACTGCACGATCACGCCACGCGGCTTCTCCAGCTCGATGATTTCGAGCACGTCCTCCAGCGTCAGCGGCTCGAAATACAGGCGGTCGGAGGTGTCGTAGTCGGTGCTTACCGTTTCCGGGTTGCAGTTGACCATGATGGTTTCATAGCCATCCTCGCGCAGCGCCAGTGCCGCGTGCACGCAGCAGTAGTCGAACTCGATGCCCTGGCCGATGCGATTGGGGCCGCCACCGAGCACGATGATCTTTTCGCGCTCGCTCGGGGCGGCCTCGCACTCGTCCTCGTAGGTCGAATACAGATAGGCGGTGGTGGTGGCGAATTCGGCGGCGCACGAGTCCACCCGCTTGTACACCGGGCGGATGCCGAAACCGCGGCGCAGGGCGCGGATCGCCGCCTCGTTGGTGCCGACCAGCTCGGCGATGCGCGCGTCGGAAAAACCCATGCGCTTGTAGCCGCGCAGGCTGTCGGCATCCAGCGCGGCCAGCCCGCCTGCGGCGATGCGTGTCTCGGCATCGATCAATTCCTCGATCTGGTCGAGGAACCAGTGATCCACGCGCGAGAGCGCATGCACCTCGTCCACGTCAAGCCCGGCGCGGAAGGCATCGGCCAGATGGAACACGCGCTCGGGGCCGGGCTCCTTGACCTCGCGCTTGAGGCGCGCCAGATCATGCTCGTCGTTCCAGTCCAGCCCGGTCGGATCCAGTCCCGCCTTGCCGATTTCCAGCCCGCGCAGCGCCTTCTGCAGCGATTCCTGGAAGGTGCGGCCGATCGCCATCACCTCGCCCACCGACTTCATCTGCGTGGTCAGGCGCGAATCCGCGGCGGGGAACTTCTCGAACGCGAAACGCGGGATCTTGGTCACCACGTAGTCGATCGCCGGCTCGAAGCTGGCCGGGGTCAGCCCGCCGGTGATGTCGTTCTTCAATTCGTCGAGGGTGTAGCCGACCGCCAGCTTGGCGGCGATCTTGGCGATCGGGAAGCCGGTCGCCTTGGACGCCAGCGCCGAGGAACGCGATACCCGCGGATTCATTTCGATCACCACCACGCGCCCGGTTTCGGCATTGATGCCGAACTGCACGTTGGAGCCGCCGGTATCCACGCCGATCTTGCGCAGCACCGCAATCGAGGCATTGCGCAGGCGCTGGTATTCCTTGTCGGTCAGGGTCTGCGCCGGCGCCACGGTGATCGAGTCGCCGGTGTGCACGCCCATCGGGTCGAGGTTCTCGATCGAGCACACGATGATGCAGTTGTCCGCACAGTCGCGCACCACCTCCATCTCGAACTCCTTCCAGCCGAGCACCGATTCCTCGACCAGGATCTCGCCGACCGGCGAGAGTTCGAGCCCGCGCTTGGCGATCTCCTCGAACTCCTCGCGGTTGTAGGCGATGCCGCCACCGCTGCCGCCGAGGGTGAAGCTGGGCCGGATGATGGTGGGATAGCCGACCTTGGCCTGGATTTCCAGCGCCTGCTCGAAGCTGCGCGCGACTTCGGCCTTGGGGCATTCAAGACCGATTTCCTCCATCGCCACGCGGAACAGTTCGCGGTCCTCGGCCATGCGGATCGCATCGCGGCTGGCGCCGATCAGCTCCACCCCGTATTGCTCGAGCACGCCGTGGTCGGCCAGGTCCAGCGCGCAGTTGAGCGCGGTCTGCCCGCCCATGGTCGGCAGCAGCGCATCGGGCTTTTCCTTGGCGATGATCTTTTCCACCGACTTCCAGTTGATCGGCTCGATGTAGACCGCGTCGGCCATGTCCGGGTCGGTCATGATCGTGGCCGGGTTGGAATTGACCAGCACCACGCGGTAGCCCTCTTCGCGCAGGGCCTTGCAGGCCTGCGCGCCGGAGTAGTCGAACTCGCAGGCTTGGCCGATGACGATCGGACCGGCGCCGATGATGAGGATGGTCTGGATGTCGGTGCGTTTGGGCATGGACTTGGGTGCCAGGAAGCAGGGCCGCGAAGGCCGTGGAGGAGAAGGGTCAGGGTTGCACGTGCCGACTGCGGCGGACTTGCCGGCAACCGGATGCGGGGGCGGTCGTGCTCATGCCCGCGCTTCGCCGGCCATCATGGTGATGAAACGCTCGAACAGCGCACCGACGTCATGCGGGCCGGGCGAGGCTTCCGGGTGGCCCTGGAAGCCGTAGGCCGGTGCATCCTGCAGTGCCAGGCCCTGGTTGCTGCCATCGAACAGCGAGCGGTGGGTGGCGCGTGCATTGGCCGGCAGGCTGGCCTCGTCGAGGCAGAAGCCGTGATTCTGCGAGGTGATCATCACCCGTCCGGTTTCCAGATCCTGCACCGGGTGGTTGGCACCATGGTGGCCGTGCGCCATCTTCATCGTGCGTGCGCCGACTGCAAGGCCGAGCAGCTGGTGTCCGAGGCAGATGCCGAACAGCGGCATGCGCGCGGCAAGCAGTTCACGAATCGCGGCGACCGCGTAGTCGCAGGGTTCCGGGTCACCCGGGCCATTGGACAGGAACACGCCATCGGGCCGCATCGCCAGCACCTCGCTGGCCGGGGTGCGTGCCGGCACCACGGTCACTTCGCAGCCGTGATCCACCAACAGGCGCAGGATGTTGGCCTTGATGCCGAAGTCGTAGGCAACCACCTTGAAGCGTGTTCCGGGGCGCTGGAAGGCATCACGATCCAGGTCCAGCGAGCCCTCGTTCCACACGTAGGACGCCTCGGTGCTGACCACTTGCGCCAGATCCATGCCCTTGAGGCCGGGGAACTTGCGTGCGGCTTCGATCGCGGCATCGGCATCGATGCCCTCGCCGGCCATCAGCGCCGCGCCCATCGCGCCGCGCTCGCGCAGCAGGCGGGTCAGCTTGCGCGTGTCGATGCCGGCCACGCCGCAAATGCCGCGTTCGCGCATCCATTCGGGCAGCGACTGGCGGCTGCGCCAATTGCTCGGGCGACGGGGCACGTCGCGCACCACCAAGCCTGCGGCCCAGACCTTGGCGGCCTCGTCGTCCTGCGGGCTCATGCCGGTATTGCCGATGTGCGGATAGGTCAGGGTGACGATTTGCCGCGCATAGGATGGATCGGTCAGCACTTCCTGATAGCCGGTCATGGCGGTGTTGAATACCGCCTCGCCGACGGAAAGTCCGGGCGCGCCAAAGGAAACGCCCGTGAAGACGGTACCGTCTTCGAGCGCGAGGATTGCAGGTTCGGTCACGGGCTTCGCCTATCTGGGGCCACGCCGGGCGTGGCGGAAAACGGGTTGCAGGAAATCGCCGGATTGCGCGGAGGCAACCGGAGAAAAGGGGGTCAGGCGAACCGGAATTCTAGCGGGCTTCGTGCGTCGACGCCAGTGCGGATTGCGTGCCGAGCAGATCGCGCATGGCATAAGATCCGGGTGATTTCCTCGCCAGCCAGGCTGCGGCCTGCAGCGCGCCATGCGCGAACACGTCACGGTTGCCGGCGCGATGCACCAGCTCCAGGCGCTCGCCGGGGCCACTGAACTGAACGCAGTGCTCGCCGACGATGTCGCCCGCGCGCAATGACGCGATGCGTGCCTGCGCCCCGCCCTGCGCAGCGGCTTCGGCGAGGGTCAGTGCGGTGCCGGAAGGCGCATCACGTTTGCCACGGTGGTGCATTTCGACGATGTCGCAGTCCCAGTGCGGCAGGGCCTGCGCGGCGCGGCCGACCAGTTCGTGCAGCAAGGCCACGCCGAGGCTGAAATTGCTCGCCCACAGCAGGGCGATATCGCCGCTCGCGGCCTGCATCGCCTGTTGCTGCGCCGGCGACAGGCCGGTGGTGCCGGACACCAGCGCGGCGCCGCGCTCGCGGCACAGGGCAAGCACTGCATCGAACGCTTCCGGCAGGCTGAAGTCGATCGCGACGTCGAACGCCGGCGCGGCATGCATCTCGCTGGCGGCGAGGAAGGCCACGCCATCGACCACCCGCTGCCCGGGCTTGCGCCGCGAAATCGCCGCCACCACCACGCAGTCGTCGCGCTCGCCACACAGGCGCAGCACGGCACGCCCCATGCGGCCATTCGCACCATGGATCAGCAGGCGGACCGGCGAGCCGGCCCCGGTATTCGCAGCAGCCATCGGCTCGGCCCTCGCAGGGCTACGTAATGCGGGCCGCCATCATAGCGACCCGCATCCACCCGCATCAGTAGCCCGGAGGCGGCGGCGTGGCGTCGCTGCGCTGCGGCAGTTGCGGGTACTCCACCTGCGGCATGCGCCCGGTCAGGCTGAGCAGGAATTCGTGGATCTTGTCCACTTCGTCCTCGCTCAGCGTCGCGCCGAGTTGCGAGTCGCCCATGATCCTGACCGCATCGCGCAGACTCCATACCGCGCCGGAGTGGAAATACGGCGCGGTCAGCGCGATGTTGCGCAACGGTGCGGCGCGGAACACGTATTCGTCGGTCTTGGACTCGGTCACCCCGAAGCGGCCCAGATCGCCCTCGGGGCGCACTGCACCATCGGGCTTGTTGAACACCCCGAACGGGTAATACGCCTGGCCGCCGAAATTGACCCCGGCATGGCAGGCACTGCAGCCCTTGTCCATGAACAGGCGCAAGCCTTCCTGCTGCCCGGCGCTGAGCGCATCGGCCTTGCCGGCGAGGAACTCATCGAACGGCGCGCCCGGCGTGACCAGGGTGGCCTCGAAGGCTTCGATCGCGGCGGCCATGTTCTCGAAGGTGATCGCATCGCCATCGCCGGGGAATGCGGCCTTGAAGGCGTCCACGTAGCCCGGCATGCTCCTCAGCGTCGCCACCACCTCGTCCGGCTTGGCGTTCATCTCCACCGCCGCCTGCACCGGGCCCATCGCCTGCTCCTTGAGATCGACCGCACGGCCATCCCAGAACTGGGCGACGTTGAATACCGCGTTGTAGACCGTGGGCGCGTTGCGCGGGCCCTTGGCAAAGCCGTGGCCGATCGAGGTCGGCACGCCGTCGATGCCGCCCATGCCGAGGTTGTGGCAGGAGTTGCAGCTGATCACGCCGCTGGAGGACAGACGGCCATCGAAATACAGCATCTTGCCGAGCGCGATCTTTTCATCGCTCAGCGGGTTGCCCGGCAGTTCGGGTGCGCTGTCGGGCACCGCCTTGAACAGGGCGCGGGCGCGCATCAACAGCTCGGATTCGGGTCCATCGGCTTCGGCAGCGGTTGCGGGTGACGACGCCGGTGCCTGTGCAGGCGCGGGGGCAGCCTCCTGTCCGGAGGGACTGCGCTCGCAACCGAGTGCGGCCATGGCCAGGGCGGAGGCCAGCAGGGCGGGACGCAGGATACGGGGGGACATCGGGCGCTCCTCGTGCGACGGGGATGTCGCCACCATAGCGCGCCCATGTCACGGCCATGTTGATCGCGCTCAGTTCAGGCGCGATCGCCGCTTCAGCCGGTCAGGCGATCCCAGAACCCCCTGACCCCGTCGATGAAGGTGCTGTGCCGCGGCGAATGCCGACGCGCGCCTTCGCCGACGAAGGTGGCCTCGAATTTCTCCAGCAACTCGCGCTGCTCGCTGGTCAGGTTGACCGGCGTTTCCACGATCGCGGTGCAATACAGGTCGCCTTCGTGGCGACTGCGCACCGACTTCACGCCCTTGCCGCGCAGGCGGAACACCTTGCCGCTCTGGGTTTCGGCGGGAATGCGGATTTCCGCCTCGCCGTTGAGCGTCGGCACGCGCACGCTGTCGCCGAGCGCAGCCTGGGAAATGCGGATCGGCACTTCGCAGTGCAGGTCATCGCCCTCGCGGGTGAAGATCGCGTGCGGGCGCACCCGCACCTCGACATAGAGATCGCCCGGCGCGCTGCCCGGCGGGCCCGCCTCGCCCTCCCCGGCCAGACGGATGCGATCGCCAGTGTCGACCCCGGCCGGAATCTCGACTTCCAGCTTCTTTTCCTCCTGCACCCGGCCATTGCCGTGGCACGTCTTGCACGGGGTGGCGATGACCTGGCCGCGCCCCATGCATTGCGGACAGGTCTGCTGCATGCGGAACGGGCCGCGCTGCATCACCACCTGGCCGTGGCCGGCGCACTGGCCGCAGGTCTCCAGCCGCCCGTCCTCCGAGCCCGAGCCGTCACAGCTGCCGCATTCGGCCAGCGTCGGCAGCTCGATGGTCTTGCTGGCCCCGGCCACCGCTTCCTCGAGGTCGAGATCGAGCCGATAACCGACATCGGCGCCACGGCGTGGCCGCTGCGCACCCATGCCGGCACCGAAGATGTTGCCGAAGATGTCACCGAAGATGTCGCCGACATCATGGAAACCCGGCCCGGCGCCGCCACCCATGCCGTGCTCGAAAGCGGCATGGCCGTGCTGGTCGTAGGCGCGGCGCTTGCCGGCATCGGACAGCACTTCATAGGCTTCCTTGCATTCCTTGAACGCGGCCTCGGCTTCGGCCACGTTGTCCGGGTTGCGGTCCGGGTGATGGCGCGCGGCGGCACGCCGGTAGGCCACCTTCAGTTCGGCTTCGCTGGCGCTGCGCGACACGCCCAGCACTTCGTAGTAATCGCGCTTGCTCATGGCTGCTGCATGTTCCGCTGTGGCTTACGCAAACGGGCAGACCTCGCGGCCTGCCCGTCGCGCGGCACGGCCTGGATCAGGCCTTCTTCTCGTCGTCGTCCTTGACCTCGGTGAACTCGGCATCGACCACGTCGTCGCTGCCGCCCGAAGGCTGCTGCGGGCCGCCCTCGCCACCGGCATCGCCGCCGGCGGACTGTGCGGCGACCGCGGCGAACAGTGCCTGCGCGGCTTCTTCCAGCGCCTTGGACTTGGCTTCGATCTGCGCCTTGTCATCGGCCTTGACCGCACCTTCCAGGTCGGCGATGGCGGTTTCGGCGCGGCCGATCACGTCGCCCGGCACCTTGTCGCCGTTGTCCTTGATCGCGCTGCGCGTGGTGTGGATCAGCGCATCGGCCTGGTTGCGTGCGGCGACCAGCTCCTGGAACTTGCGGTCATCCTCGCGGTGCGCCTCGGCATCCTGCACCATGCGCTGGATTTCCTCGTCGGACAGGCCCGAGCCGGCCTTGATCTCGACCTTCTGCTCCTTGCCGGTCTTCTTGTCCTTGGCGGTGACATGCACGATGCCGTTGGCGTCGATGTCGAAGCTGACCTCGATCTGCGGCACGCCACGCGGCGCGGGCTCGATCCCGGTCAGGTCGAAGCGCGCCAGCGACTTGTTGAACTGCGCCTGCTCGCGCTCGCCCTGCAGCACGTGCACGGTGACCGCGCTCTGGTTGTCGTCGGCGGTGGAGAAGGTCTGCGAGGCCTTGGTCGGGATGGTGGTGTTCTTCTCGATGATCTTGGTGAACACGCCGCCCAGGGTTTCGATGCCGAGCGAGAGCGGGGTCACGTCCAGCAGCAGCACGTCCTTGACGTCGCCGGCGAGCACGCCGCCCTGGATCGCGGCGCCGATGGCGACCGCTTCGTCCGGGTTGACGTCCTTGCGCGGTTCCTTGCCGAAGAACTCCGACACCGCCTGCTGCACGCGCGGCATGCGCGTCTGGCCACCGACCAGGATGATCTCGCCGATGTCGCTGGCCTTGAGGCCGGCGTCGTTCAGCGCCACCTTGCACGGCTCGATGGTCTTCTTCACCAGGTCATCCACCAGCGCCTCGAGCTTGGCCCGGGTCAGCTTGATGTTGAGGTGCTTGGGGCCGCTGGCATCGGCGGTGACGTACGGCAGGTTGACGTCGGTCTGCTGCGCGCTGGACAGCTCGATCTTGGCGCGCTCGGCGGCATCCTTCAGCCGCTGCAGCGCCAGCGGATCCTTGCGCAGGTCCACGCCGTCGGACTTCTGGAACTCGTCGACCAGATAGTCGATCACGCGCTTGTCGAAGTCCTCGCCACCGAGGAAGGTGTCGCCGTTGGTGGCCAGCACTTCGAACTGCTTTTCGCCATCGACGTCGGCGATCTCGATGATCGACACGTCGAAGGTGCCGCCGCCGAGGTCGTACACCGCGATCTTGCGATCACCGCCGTCCTTGTCCAGGCCATAGGCCAGCGCGGCCGCGGTCGGCTCGTTGATGATGCGCTTGACGTCGAGGCCGGCGATGCGGCCGGCGTCCTTGGTCGCCTGGCGCTGCGAATCGTTGAAGTAGGCCGGCACGGTGATCACCGCCTCGGTGACCTTCTCGCCGAGGAAGTCCTCGGCGGTCTTCTTCATCTTCTCCAACACCTTGGCGCTGACTTCCTGCGGCGCCAGCTTGCGCCCCTCGCTGGTTTCCACCCAGGCATCGCCATTGTCATGGCCGATGATCGCGTAGGGCACCAGTTCGAGGTCCTTCTTCACTTCCGCATCGGTGAACTTGCGCCCGATCAGGCGCTTGACCGCGAAGAAGGTGTTCTTGGGATTGGTCACCGCCTGGCGCTTGGCCGGCGCGCCGACCAGCACCTCGCCGTCGCGGGTCCAGGCGACGACCGAAGGCGTGGTGCGGTCGCCTTCGGCGTTTTCGATGACGCGGGCCTTGCCGCCGTCCATCACCGCGACGCAGGAGTTGGTGGTACCGAGGTCGATGCCGATGATCTTGGCCATGAGTGGATTGCCTCTTTGGGTAATGTGGCGGCGTTGCCGCGATGAGTGCTATCTGGGGTTTGCTGGCGACGTTTCAAGGGCCGCCGGACTGCGCGGGTGCGGTCAGGGGGCGACCATCACCATCGCCGGGCGCAACAGGCGCTCGTTGAGCGCGTAGCCCTTCTGGAACAGCTGCGCGACCGCGCCCGAAGGCACGCCTTCGACCGCCATCTGGCTGACCGCGTTGTGCTTTTCCGGGTCGAACGCCGCACCCGGCTCGGGCGCGATTTCGGCCAGGCCATGCTTGCCGGTCACCGCGTGCAGTTGCTTGAGGGTCAGTTCCAGGCCGGCGCGCAGCGGGTCGTCCGCGGCGGCACTGGCAAGGCCGGCTTCGAGCGCGTCGAACACCGGGATCATGTCGGCGAGCAGGCGTTCGTTGGCGAAGCGCCGCGCCTGCTCGATTTCACGCTCCAGGCGCTTGCGCCGGTTCTCCAGATCCGCGCGATCAAGCAGCGATTGCGCCTGCAGCTGTTCCAGTTCGGCCTTGAGCAGCTCGATCTGCTCGGCCTGCGGATCCTGTGGCGCTTCGGCCTGCGGGTCGAATTCGGGTTCGGTGGTCATCGGGACGTCCATGAAGGGGCGATCAACCCGGACGTGAGGTCGCCGGGTTGCGCTTTCAAGGCATGCCCGGCTCAGCGCCCGCCGATCGCCTCGCCGAGCACGTCGGCGGTGGCCTGCACCACCGGAATCACCCGCTCGTAGGCCATCCGCGTCGGCCCGATCACGCCGAGCACGCCGAGCACCTCGCCGTCGCGGCCATACGGCGCGGCGACCAGTGCGGTCTGCTCCAGCGGCGCCAACCCGGTTTCCTCGCCGATGAAAATGCGCACGCCGGGTGCATGCAGGGTGCGTTCGAGCAGCTGCAGGATGTCGCGCTTGCGGGCGAACGCCTCGAACAGCTCGCGCAGACGGTCGACATCGCTGATCGCCTGCGCGCCCATCAGGCGGGTCTGTCCGGCCAGCAGCAAGTCCTCCTCCTCGCCGTCGGGCGCCAGCAGCGCCTGTTCGGCCAGCGCCACCGCCTGTGTCAACAGCGTCTGCATGCGGTCGCGCGCGGATTTCAGTTCGGCCAGCAGCTGCCGGTGGATGTGCTGCAGCGGCTGCCCGGCGAAATGCGCATTGAGGTAGTTGGCCACCTCCTCCAGCGTGGCCGGCGCATAGGCCTGGCCCAGCTCCAGCACGCGGTTCTGCACGCTGCCGTCATGCAGCACCAGGATCGCCAGCACGCGATGCTCGTCGAGGGTGACGAAATCGATGTAACGGAACGCAAGCGAGGTGGTGCGTGGCGCGGCCACCACACCGACGAAACGGCTCATCGCCGAGAGCAGCTGCGATGCGCTGCCGAGCAGCTGGCGGGTGTCGCCGGGCGCGGCCAGCTCGCTGCGCAGGCGCTCGAGCTCGGCCGCCTGCAGCGGATGGCATTGCAGCAGGCTGTCGACGAACACGCGATAGCCGCGGGTGGTCGGCACGCGGCCGGCGGACGTATGCGGCGAGGCGAGCAGCCCCTGCTCTTCCAGATCGGCGAGGATGTTGCGGATGGTTGCCGGGCTGACCTGCAGCCCGGCGTGCTTGGCCAGGGTCTGCGAACCGACCGGCGCGCCATCGGCGATGTGGCGCGAAATCAGGGTGCGCAGCAGCTGGCGGGCGCGCGGGTCGAGACTCTCGTTCATGACGTCTATATGGGACCATTCGCCGTCGCGTGCAAGCGTCGCGGGGATTGCGACGGACGCTGTTTAGAATCTCACCATGCTGACCCGCCTGACAATCGCCGATTTCGCCGTGGTGCGCGCCGCGGAACTGCAGTTCGACGCCGGCATGACGGTGATTTCCGGCGAAACCGGGGCCGGCAAGTCGTTGCTGGTCGATGCGCTGGGCTTCCTCTGCGGCCAGCGCGCCGATGCCGGCATGGTGCGCCACGGCGCCGAGCGTGCCGAACTGGTGGCCGAATTCGACTTGCGCGATGCGCCCACCGCCACCGCCTGGCTGCGCGACGCGGAAATGGACGAGGACGGCGAATGCCGGCTGCGCCGCGTGCTGCGCGCCGACGGTGGTTCGCGGGCATGGATCAATGGCCGCGCCGCCAGTGCCTCGCAACTGGCCGAACTGGGTGCACGGCTGGTGGAAATCCACGGCCAGCATGCGCAGCAGGCGCTGCTGACGCGGCCCGCGCAGCTGGCACTGGTGGATGCCCATGGCGGCCACGGTGCACTGCTGGAAGAAGTCGCCGGCCTCGCCGCACGCTGGCGCGAGCGGCGCCGGCAGCGCGAGGAGTGCGCGGCGCAGGGCGATCCCGCGCAGCGCCTCGAATTCCTGCGTCACGCGCTGGACGAACTGCAGGCCGAGGCCCTCGATGCCGCCAGCCTGGAGGCGCTGGACGCCGACCATCGGCGTCATGCGCATGGCGCGGAACTGGCGGCGGCCAACAGCGCGGCGCTGGCGTTGCTCGACGAAGCGGATGAAGCCAATGCCATCGGCCTGCTGCATCGTGCGCGGGAGACGCTGGCCGAAGTGTCCGCGCACGAACCGCGTCTGGCTGAAATCGAACAGATGCTGGAATCGGCCGCGATCGCGCTGGATGAGGGCGTCGCCGCGCTGGGCCGCCTTGGCGACGCACTCGACCTTGACCCCGCCCGCTTCGAGGAGCTCGACCAGCGCCTGCAACGCCTGCATGCGCTGGCGCGCAAGCATCGGGTCGGCATCGGTGAACTGGAGGCGGTGCGCGAGCGCATCAGCGAGGAGCTGGCCACGCTCGACGACGCGCAGGGCCGCATCGAGCGCCTCGATCGCGAGATCGCCACGCTTGCCGCCGATTGGGACAAGGCCGCCGCCCGGCTGCGCAAAGCACGCCAGCAGGCGGCGCTGGCATTGGCGGCGGACACGCTGGCCTCGATACGCGAGCTGGGCATGGGCGAAGCCGAATTCGTCATCGAACTCGAGCCCCTGCCCGATCCCGAGCCGAACGCGCTGGGCAGCGAGCGCGCCGAATTCCTGATCGCCGCCAACCCCGGGCAGCCGCCGCGCCCGTTGCGCAAGGTCGCCTCGGGCGGCGAGCTTTCGCGCATCTCGCTGGCGATCGAAGTCGCCGCGCTGGGCGTGGACACGGTGCCGACGATGGTGTTCGACGAGGTGGATTCGGGCATCAGCGGCAGCGTCGCCGACGTGGTCGGTCGCAAGCTGCGCGCCTTGGGCGCGCGCTGCCAGGTGATGTGCGTCACCCACCTGCCGCAGGTCGCGGCGCAGGGGCATGCCCATTGGCGCGTGAGCAAGGCGAGCAGCGAAGGCGTGACCATGAGCCAGGTCGAACGGCTGGATGCCACAGGTCGCGTCGAGGACATCGCCCGCCTGCTCGGCGGTGCACGGGTGGATGATGCCGCGCGGGCCGCCGCGCGCAGCCTGCTCGATGCGGTGGAAGTGGACTGAGCGGACCGATCAGGTCTTGCGGCGCACGTACAGCACCAGCGAGTGATCCTCGATCACGTAGCCGTGCCTGGCGGCGATTTCCTTTTGCAGCCGCTCGATCTCGGGGCTTTCGAACTCGATGATCTTGCCGTTGTCCAGATCCACCATGTGGTCATGGTGGTCGCCGCGGTCGAGTTCGTACACCGCCTGGCCGCCCTCGAAGTTGTGCTTGAGCACCAGCCCCGCCGCCTCGAACTGGGTCAGCACCCGGTACACCGTGGCCAGGGCGATTTCCTCGCGCTCGTCCAGCAACTTGCGGTAGATGTCCTCGGCAGTCATGTGCCGCGGCTTGGCCTGTTCCAGCAAGGCGAAGATGCGCACCCGCGGATGGGTCACCTTGAGGCCGGCATTGCGCAGTTCTTCGTTTTCCAACGTCATGGGTATGAACGCGCGCCGCGGCATGCGGTCCGCGCGGCTCCTCGGCGATGGGTGAGCGTGTATTATCGCCCATCCACCCGACGCCGATATCGCGCATGCGCAACGCCCTGTTCATCATTGCCCTCGCCGCCAGCACCGCCGGCTGCGGCATCGTCTATCGCCAGCCGATCTATCAGGGTTCGCTGCTGGAACCGGAGACGGTCGGCCAGTTGCAGGTGGGCATGCACAAGCAGCAGGTGGCGGCGATGCTCGGCACCCCGGCGATCGAGGATCCGTTCCATCACGACCGCTGGGATTACACCAGTACCCAGCGCCGTGGTCGCCGTGCAAAGACCGAGGTCAGGAACTTCGTGGTGTTTTTCGAGAATGATCTGGTCGCGCGCTGGGAAGGTGATTATTTCCCCAACCAGGACGCCGAACTGGCCAAGCGCTCGGCGCGTGATTTCGGACCCAATCTGCGCCGCGATCCCAAGCGCGGGCGCTGAGGCGCTCACCCGCCGCCGATTGCCGGCCCTGATCCCCTGCCCCGGGCCCGCGCTTCAGCGGGCCCGTGTCTTTTTGAGTTTCTGCGCGGCTTCGGCGCGCTGACGGCGCGCCTGCTTGGGATCGATGACCAGCGCACGCAACAACTCGACACGGTCGCCGTGGACCAGCTCGCTGTCCATCCCTGCGCGACGACCGAACACCGCCACACCGGCCAGCTCGAAGCCCTCGGCCAGACCGGATGCGGCCACGGCTTCACCCACCCTCGCGCCGGCACGCAAAAGAACCCGGCGCGATTCGACCCGATCCGGCCACGCGACAACGACTTCGACCTCGATGGTGCTCATGCCGCCTCCGCGCGCGCGCTGCGCACGAAATCGTCCACCATGCGATCGGCCAGTCCCTGCAGGCCGAGCTTGACCACCGGTGCCAGCAGGCTGGACGCGGGCTCGAACTCCAGCAGCAGCGACACCTTGCAGGCATCCGCCGCCAGCGGGGTGAACTCCCAGCGCCCGTGCAGCGACTTGAACGGCCCATCGGCCAGGCGCATGTCCAGCCAGCGGCCGGGCAGCATGGTGTTTTCGGTGACGAACCAGGTCTTGAAGCCCGCCAGCTGCAGATCCAGGCGCGCCTTCATCCGGTTCTCGCCGCGCTCGAGCACTTCGGCGCCGCGGCACCAGGCGAAACGACGCGGGTAATCCTCCACGTCGGCCACCAGCGCATACACCACTTCGGCGGGACGCTTGACCAGCGCACTGCGTTCTATCCGGTTGACCACCCGATCTCCTTCGCAACCATCAATGACAAATCGGCGACAATGTCTGGATGAGCAAGGCCGCCAAAGACAAGAAGAAAAAGGATACGGCAAAGAGCGCGACCATCGCCCTGAACAAGCGCGCGCGGCACGAATACCACCTGGAGCAGCGCTTCGAGGCGGGCATCGCGCTGCAGGGCTGGGAGGTGAAAGCGATCCGTGCCGGCCGCGCCAACATCGGCGAGAGCTATGCCTTGATCAAGAACGGCGAAATCCTGCTGTTCGGCGCACAGATCACGCCGCTGATCCAGGCTTCCAGCCATGTGCATGCCGACGAGCGGCGCAGCCGCAAGCTGCTGTTGCACCGGCGCGAGATCGACAATCTGATCGGCCGCGTCGAGCGCGAGGGTTACACCCTGATCCCCACCGCGATGTACTGGAAAGGCAACAAGGTCAAGCTGGAACTGGCCCTGGCGCGCGGCAAGCAGGCGCATGACAAGCGCGCCGCGGCCAAGGAGCGCGACTGGAACCGCGAGAAACAGCAACTGCTGCGCCGGCACAACCGCGAAGCCTGAGCGAGCAAGGCGGACACGGCAGATGCCGCGCCGCCCTGCGGTGATGCTCAATACAGGCGGAACTGCGCGCGGCAGCCGCCATCGACCCAGATTCCGCTGCGATCCCAGCCCCAGCTGCGGCCTTCGATGCACGCGCTGCGCGACTGCTGATGCACCAGCTGCACGCCGCGCCCGGTGCGCACCGGGCAGTAATGGCGCCGGCCGTTGTGCGAAGCGCACTCGATCATCTGGCCCTGACCGTAGCCCCGGTTGTCGTAGCCGCGATTGCCGTAACCACGATTGCCACGGCCGTAGTTGCCGGGACGCGAACCGTAACCGGCACGGCTGGCGAACTCGGCGCGGCAACCGCCATCGACCCAGATCACGCCGTTGCGCGTGCCCCAGTTGCGGCCCTGGATGCAGCGCGTGCTGGAAACCTGCCGCACCAGCTCGACCCCGCCCCGGGTATCGAACGGGCATTCGCGGTAGCGCCCGCCGTCGGAACTGCACAGCATCGCTGCACGGCCACCGTATTGGCCGCCATGGCCATACCCATAGCCCGGATACCGGTTGTTGCCGTAACCCGCGCCATATCCGGTCATGAACTCGGCGCGGCAGCCACCATCAACCCAGACCGCATTCTGGCGCACGCCCCAGCTGCGGCCTTCGATGCACGCGGCCTTGGATACCTGGCGCACCAGACGCACGCCACCACGCGTATCGACACGACATTCGCGGTAGCGGCCATCGATCGAATCACAACGAAATTGCTGGCCACCATAGCCCGGCTGTTGCCCGGGCCAGGATTGCGCGGCGGCCGGAGTGGCCATGCCCAAGGCGATCAGGCCGAATGCACCGGCGAGTATCAGACCCCATGAGTGAATGCGCTGCCTCATCTCCCTGCTCCCTTGTTGACCCGATGCTTCCAGCCTAGTGCGCATGGCTGAATGGCAGGCCAAAAAGCACGCTCAGGGCGATTCTTGTTCAGGTTCCTGACCGGCTTGCCAGACACGGAATTGTGCACGGCAGCCGCCGTCGACCCAGATGCGCTGCGCCTCCCAGCCCCAGCTGCGACCCTCGACACAGGGCGCACTGGAGATTTGTTGCAGGATTTCGACGCGTGCGATGTCCGCCACGCGACACTCGCCGGGTTTGCCGTCACGCGATTCGCAGCGGATGGCGCGACTGCCGTCCTCGCCTGCCCGCTTGCGCCCGAACAGGCGCGAGAACAGGCGTGAACTCGGCCGTGGCTCACCACGCACTTCAAATTCGGCGCGACAACCGCGGTGCACCCAGACGCCATGGTCGTCATAGCCCCAGGATTCACCCAGCTCGCAGTCACGACCGGAAAGCTGGCGCACCAGACGCACGCCGCCGGAAACATCCACCGGACAATGCCGGTACAGGCCTCGCGATTCGCAACGCAAACGCTTGGCCACGGTGGCGTCATCCTCGCGCCGTGTCTGTTGGCGCTTGGGGCCGAACTCGCCTCGACAACCGGCGGCCACCCACAGGCCCTGCGGGTCGCGGCCCCAGGACTGGTTTTCGATGCACGCATTGCGCGAGAGCTGGCGCAGCAGCACCGCCTCGCCGGCGAAAGGAAGCGCGCAATGGGTCCAGCGTCCGTCCACCGAGTCGCAGCGCACGCGTTGGTCGGCCTCGACCACGGTCTGGGCAGCCGCACCCGGCGGAACAAGGGCGGCCAGTGCAAGCAGCAGACTCGGACCCGGACGGATGCGCATGCACGCACTGTAGCCGGCCATCATGAAAGCGGTGCGAATCACGCGCGCGGATTCAGGCACGAGTGAAGTCGAACGCCAGCACGTCGGCGATGCGTGGCGTGTCCAGCATCGCCATCAGCATGCGATCGATGCCGAGCGCGACGCCGGCACAGGACGGCAGACCGTGTTCCAGTGCGGCCAGCAGGCGCGCATCGATCGGCGGCGCGTGACCATCACGCGCCCGGCGCCGAGCCACGTCATGCTCGAAACGCGCACACTGCTCGCCGGCATCCAGCAGCTCGTGGTAGCCGTTGGCCAGTTCCAGAGGGCCGAGGTAGAGCTCGAAGCGTTCCGCCACCGCCTGCCCGTGGTCATCCTCACGCAGGCGGGCCAGGGCCGATTGCGTGGCCGGGTAGTCATGCAGCAGCAGGATGTCGTCACGCGCCAGGCGCGGCTGGATGTGGTGGGTCATCAGCAGGTCGAGCCAATCGTCGCGATCCAGACCGGCCGGATCGATGCGCTCTGCTCCGAACGCCGCCTGCAGCTCGGCATCGCTGGCGGTGAACGGATCCAGCCCCAGTTCGCGCCGGTACAGATCGCGGTAGCTCAGGGTTTCGACGCGTCCGACATCGCGACCGACCAGCGCCAGCGCTGCACCGACCACGTCCACCGTTTCCGTCATCAGGCGATGGTGATCCCAACCCACCCGGTACCATTCGAGCATGGTGAACTCCGGGTTGTGCCGCCCGCCGGCTTCGCCATCGCGGAACACCCGGCCCAGCTCGTAGCAATCACCCAGTCCGGCCGCCAACAGGCGCTTCATCGCGTACTCCGGCGAAGTGCGCAGCCAGCGCCTGCGGGGCGCACCTTCGGTGCGGCCGCTGAACTCGAGATGGAACGGCATCAGATGCAGGTCGGTGACACCGGCCTGCGACAGCACCGGGGTTTCCACTTCCAGCACCTCGCGCTCGGCGAAGAACGCGCGCAGCCGCTGGTACAGGCGTGCGCGCAGACGCATGGCCTCGAACGCGGCGCTGGGGCGCCAGTCGTTGGCCGATGGTGCGGCCTGGCTCATGCGGGGTACCCGACGGCGACATTCGCCAATTGCTGCGCGCTCACGGCGCGTGCGCCTCGAGGAAGGCCAGCAACGCCGCTTCGTCCCAGATCTCCAGCCCCAGCTCGCGCGCCTTGGTCAGCTTGCTGCCCGCAGCCTCGCCGGCGATGACCAGTGCGGTCTTCTTCGACACGCTGCCGCTGACGCGCGCGCCCAGGGCTTCGAGCTTCTCGCCGGCCTGGTCCCGGCTCATGCTGGCAAGGCCGCCGGTCAGCACCACGGTCTTGCCCGCCAGCGGGCCTTCGCTGGCTCGCACCGGCGCACCTTCGGGCCAGTGCACGCCGTGCGCGCGCAGCGCGGCGATCACCTCGCGGTTGTGCGGCTCGGCGAAGAAGTGCGCGATATGCGCGGCGAGCACCGGGCCGACATCCGGCACCTGTTGCAGGCGTTCGGCATCGGCCTGCATCAAGGCATCGAGCGCGCCGAAATGCCGCGCCAGCGTCCGCGCCGTGCTCTCCCCGACCTCGGGGATGCCGAGCGCGAACAGCAGGCGCTCGAGCCGGGTATCGCGGCTGGCCTGGATCGCGTCGATCAGCTTGTGTGCCCAGCGGTCGGCGACCTTGCCCGGCTTCGCCGCAGGCGCAGCTTCCGGCGCGGCCGCGGCATCGGCGCGCCGTTTCATTTCCAGCAGGTCGTCCACCTGCAGGCGATACAGGTCGGCGACGGTCTGCACGTAGCCGTATTCGACCAGCGCCTCGGCATAGCGCTCGCCCAGACCGTCGATGTCCATCGCGCGGCGGCTGGCGAAGTGGAACAGCGCCTGCACGCGTTGCGCCGGGCAATACAGGCCGCCGCTGCAGCGCGCCACCACCTCGCCCTCGCCGCGTTCGATCGCCGAGCCGCAGACCGGGCACTGCGCCGGCATCTGCCACGACGGGTGGACAGGTTCGCCGCGCGCATCCAGCGGGCGCTCGGCTTCGACCACGCGCACCACTTCCGGGATCACGTCGCCGGCACGGCGCACGATCACCGTGTCGCCGGCACGCACATCCAGTCGCGCCACCTGATCGGCGTTGTGCAAGGTGGCGCGGGTGACGGTGACGCCGCCCACGTGCACCGGACGCATCAGCGCCCACGGCGTCACCGCACCGGTGCGGCCGACATTGACTTCGATCGATTCCAGCACCGTGCTCGCTTCCTGCGCCGGAAACTTGTGCGCCAGCGCCCAGCGCGGGGCGCGCGAGACGAAGCCCATCGCGCGTTGCTGGTCGAAGCGATCCAGCTTGTAGACCACGCCATCGATGTCGTACGGCAATCCGTCACGGCGCTCGCCGATCTGGCGGTAATAGTCGAGCAGACCCTCCAGCCCCTGCGCGACGTCGGTTTCCGCACTGACCGGGAAACCAAGCGCGCCGAGCCAGGCCAGCGTTTGCGAATGCGTTGGCGGCAGCTCGACGCCCTCCACCTCGCCCAGTGCATAGGCGAAGAACGCCAGCGGGCGCTGCGCGGTGATCGCCGGATCGAGCTGGCGCAGCGAGCCTGCCGCGCCATTGCGCGGATTGGCCAGCGGTTTGCCACCCTCGGCCAGCGCACGCTGGTTGTAACGCTCGAAAGCGGCCTTGGGCATCACCACCTCGCCGCGCACCTCCAGCACGCGCGGCAGCCCGGACGCGCCGTCTGGCGGACTCAGCCGCAGCGGAATGGAACCGATGGTACGCAGGTTGGCGGTGACGTCCTCGCCCGTGGTGCCATCGCCGCGGGTGGCGCCGCGCAGCAGCCGACCGTCTTCGTAGCGCAGGCTGACCGCCAGCCCATCGAGCTTGGGTTCCACCGAAAACCACGGATCGGCATCACCGGTTTCCTTTTCGATGCGGGCGACGAATTCGGCCACTTCCGCTTCGTCGAAGGCATTGCCCAATGACAGCATCGGCACTGCATGCGCCATGCTGGCAAAACGCGCGGACGGCGCGGCACCGACGCTGCGTGTGGGTGAATCGGCAGTCGCCAACTCCGGGTGCGCGGCTTCCAGCGCCTCGAGGTCGCGCAACAGCGCGTCGTACTCGGCATCGGCCAGGTCCGGGTCGTCGAGTACGTAATAGCGATGGTTGGCGGCGCGGATACGCGCAGCCAGCTCGGCATGGCGAAGGGCGGCGTCGCTCATCGCGTCAGGCGGCCCGTCGCCCAGGCCAGGTGGCGGGCACGAGGCCGGCAGCCATGGCGATTACCAGCGCCCGGGGCCGGCCAGCGGCGCAGCCTCGCGCTGGCGATCCCAGGCGCGCAGCTCGTCGCGGATGTGCGCGATGCGTTGGCGGCCCAGTGCGTTGCGCTCCTCGTCCAGCACCACGCCATCGAGCAGTTCGGCCATGCGCTGCGCGGCGGGCAGCATGGTGTCCCAGGCTTCCAGCGCGCCCACCGGCGCCGGCAGGGTGAGGAAGAAGGCGATCGCCGGGGTTTCCAGCGACTGCAACGAGGCCATGTCGAAGCTGCCCGGCTTGATGATGTTGGCCACGCTGAAGATCGGCCCGGCTTCGGGACGGCGGTCGACGAGGCGATGGAACACGTCCATGTGGCCGAACACCAGGCCCGCCTTCTCCGCCGCCACCAGGATGTCCGGCCCGCGCAGGGTCTGGTTGGCGCGCGCGGCGACGAACAGCGTCACGATGCGATCGAACTCCTCCTCGCGGCGCTTGCCCAGTTCATTCGTCGGAGCGTCCAGCCCAAGCTCCGCCTGTTCGGCACTGGCCTGCGCCGTCGGTGTCGCCTCGTCGCCATCCAGGTCGGCACGCACCGCATCGCCCAGGCTCGGTTCGCTGCGTTCGCCACGCTCGCCGCGGCGTTGCCCTTGCGGGCTGCGCGCGGGCCGCTGGCTGGCCCACCAGATGCCGGCGATCAGGATCAGCCCGGCGACAAGGATGCCAAGACGCAGCAACAGGGTTTCGGACATGGGACAGGCTCCGCGTGGCTCGGGGGATTCAGGTGGCGCCCACCATGCGCGTGGCCTCGGCGAGGTCCACCGAGACCAGGCGGCTGACGCCCGGCTCACGCATGGTAACGCCTGACAATTGTTCGGCGGCTTCCATCGTCGCCTTGTTGTGGGTGACGAACAGGAATTGCACCGCCTCGCTCATTTCCTTCACCAGACTGGTGAAGCGGCCGACGTTGGCCTCGTCCAGTGGCGCATCGACTTCGTCCAGCAGGCAGAACGGCGCCGGATTGAGCTGGAAGATGGCGAACACCAGCGCCACCGCGGTCATCGCCTTCTCGCCGCCGGACAGCAGGGTGATGTTGGACACGCGCTTGCCGGGCGGGCGCGCCATGATCGCCACGCCGGTATCCAGCAGGTCCTCGCCGGTCAGTTCCAGATAGGCATGGCCGCCGCCGAACAGGCGCGGATACAGCGCCTGGATGCCGGCATTGACGCGGTCGAAGGTGTCCTTGAAGCGGCCGCGGGTTTCGCGGTCGATCTTGCGGATCGCCTCTTCCAGCGTTTCCAGTGCCACGCTGAGGTCGGCGTCCTGTGCATCGAGGTACTTCTTGCGCTCCTCGGCCTCGGCATGCTCGGCGATGGCGGCGAGGTTGACCGGCTCGAGCCGGCGCAGCCTGGCATCGAACTCGTGCACCGCACGCCCCCAGTCCTCGGCCCGCGCATCCTCGGCAAGGCTGGCGATCAACTCCTTGATCTGGAATCCGGCCTCCTGCGTTTCAGCGGCCAGGCGGTTGGCCTCGATCATCGCCGCCTGCTGGTCCAGTTTGCGCTGGCTGATCTTTTCGCGCTGCTGCAGCGCCTGTGCATCGCGGCTCTGGCGGGTCTGCTCGAAACCGCGCAGTTCATTCTCGATACCTTCCAGCGCGGCGCGCGCGGCGGCCAGCGCCTGATCCACGCGCACGCGCTCGTCCAGCGCCGCCTGGCGCTCGGCCTCGAGTGCGTGGATCGGCTCGTCCCCGCCGGACAATTGTTCAGCCAGCTCGCCAAGGCGTGAATCGAGCTGCCCGCGCTGCTGGCCCATGCGCGCCAGTGCACGGCCCAGCGATTCGACCTGGGTGCGCTGGGTTTCGGTGGTCAGCGCGAGCGCATGCGCCTGTTCGCGCGATTCACGCGCCTGCTCGCGCGCCTGATCGCGTGCCTCGGCCAGTTGCCGGCGCTCGGCCTCCAGCGCGCCACGCGCATCTTCGAGTTCGGCCATGCGCGCCACCGCGCCTTCCAGCGTTTCGCGCGCCTGGCGGCCCTGCTCCCGGCCCTGCTCGCTGGCCTGCGCGATCTGTTCCAGTTCGCCATCGATATTGGCCAGTCGCGCGCGTGCCGATTCCAGCCGGCCCTTGTGGCTTTGCAGGCGCCCGGCCAGTTCCGACACGCTGCGGTGGCCTTGGTACAGGCTGCGCTGCGCGTCCTCGCGCGCCTGTTCGGCTTCCAGCGCGCGCTGGCGCAGGTCGGCGAGTTTCGCTTCAAGCGCCTTGTCCTGCGCCTGCAGGGTCTCGATCTCGCCACGCAGGCGCTGGATCTCGCGCTCGCGCAGCAGCGCGCCCTGCTTGGCCGCGCCCGAGCGCAGCACGCGCAGCCAGCCGGCACCGGCACGCTCGCCGGCACGGGTGATCACCGAAGCGCCTTCCGGCAGCCGCGCCAGCAACGCCTGTGCCTCGTCCAGCGTCTCGGCAACATGCAGATTGGCCAGCATGCGCCGCACCGCGAGCGGCCCGCGCACCTTGCTGGCCAGCGAGGTGGCGGCAAACGCGGCATCGCCACCATCGGCTGCGACCAGCGCCAGACGCCCATCGCCAAGCTCGCCCAGCGCATCGACCAGCGCCTCGGGTGCTTCCACCAGCACGCCCTCGATCATCTGTCCGAGCGCGCCTTCGACCGCCGCCTCCCAGCCCGCTTCGACTTCGATGCGTTCACCCACGCGCGGCGCGCTGTCCAGGCCATGCTGGCGCAGCCAGGCCACCGCCGCGCCCTGCTCCTGACCCAGCGCCGCGGCCTGCAGCGTTTCCAGGGAACTCAGGCGCCCACGATGATCCTGCGCGTGCTTGCGCGCCTCGGCCAGCTCCGCCTGCAGCTGGCGCTGTTCGTCCTGCAGCGCACCGACCGCCTGCTTGCGCGCATCGACCTCGGACTGCAACGCCTCGATGCCGCCCTTTTCGCTCTCGTGCCGGGTTTCGATTTCGGCGAACGAGGCCGCCAGCGCCTCCAGATCGAGCTGTTCGCGCTCGGCCTGCAGCTTCTCGCGCCGGCGCTCTGCATCCAGCAACTGGCGGTCGAGGTAGTCGACCCGGGTGCGCTCGACATCTCCGGCGCGCGCCGCTTCGGACTGCGCGCGATGGTGCGCGTCCCAGCGCTGCTGCCATTCGGCGAGCCGGGTTTCCGCCGCCTTCAGTTCCGCCTGGCGGCTGGCATCGTCCTCGCGCAAGGCAGCCAGACGCGGCTCGGCCTCGGCCAGGCTCGCCTGCAGGCTGGCCAGCGCGGTTTCGTCGCTGCCGATGTGGCTGACCAGTTCGGCCAGCGCCGCTTCCGCTTCGCTGCGCGCATTCGCCAATCGAGTGGTCAGCTCATGCTGGTGCTGAATCTGCTGCTCCAGCCGTGCCAGCACGCCACCGACGCGGTACACCTCGGCCTGTGCCTGCGCATGCGCATCCACCGCCTGCTGGTGCCGTTCGCGCCCGGTCTCGATCTCGCGCTCGGCCTCGCGCTGCTCGGCGATCAGCTGCTCGAGCCGGGTTTCGTCCGCCGCCAGCGCCTGCCGGTGCTGCTGCAGATCGGCGTCCAGCGCGCGGTACTGCAGCGCCTTCCACTCGGCATTCTTGATCCGCCGCTCGGCCTGCAGCGCGGTGTACTGCTCGGCCTGGCGCGCCTGGCGGGCCAGATGCTGCAACTGCTTGCCGACTTCGTCGCGCAGGTCGCTCAGGCGATCGAGGTTTTCGCGGGTGGAGCGGATCCGGCTCTCGGTCTCCTTGCGCCGCTCCTTGTACTTGGAGATGCCGGCGGCCTCTTCCAGGTACACGCGCAGTTCCTCGGGGCGCGCCTCGATGACCTGCGAAATCATGCCCTGCTCGATGATCGAATAGCTGCGCGGGCCAAGCCCGGTGCCGAGGAACAGGTCGGTGATGTCCTTGCGCCGGCACTTCGTGCCGTTGAGGTAGTAGGTGCTGTGGCCATCGCGGCCGACGCTGCGCTTGACCGAAATCTCGTTGAACGCGCCGAACTCGCCGCCGATCGCGTGGTCGGAGTTGTCGAAGATCAGCTCGACGGTCGCCTGCGAAACCGGCTTGCGTGCGCTCGAACCGGAGAAGATGACGTCGGTGGCCGAATCGCCACGCAGGCGGCTGGCCGAGGACTCGCCCATCACCCAGCGCACCGCATCGATGATGTTGGATTTGCCGCAGCCGTTCGGCCCGACCACGCCGGTCATGTTGGTCGGCAGGTGCAGCGTGGTGGGATCGACGAAGGACTTGAAGCCGGCAAGCTTGATGGTGGACAGGCGCATGGAATCGGATCGCTTGGCGATGCAGGCATCGCAGCTATGAAATTGGTTGAAGTTGCTTCTTCAACTGATTGAATTTATTGGGCTTGTGCTGATAACAAAGAATGCCCGACTGGCCAGTATAGCGAGCCGTGCACCACCTCACCCCGCCTCGGCCTTGATCGCCAGTGCGTGGATGTCGTCCTGCATCATGCGGCCGAGGGCGGCGTAGATCGCACGGTGGCAGGCGAGCGGGCTCATGCCGGCGAAGGCGGGGCTGACGATGTGCAGGCTGAAGTGGCCGTGACCGTGTGCGCCGCCGCCGTGGCCGGCGTGTTTGTGGCTGTCATCGACGATCTCCAGCACGCTGGGGGCGAAGGCTTCGCTCAGCAGCTGGCGCATGCGTTCGATGCGTGCGGGGTTGAGCCGGGGGATGTCGGCTTCGGTGTAGCCGCTCATGGCAGCACCTTGCGGAACGGGCGCACCTCGACGCGGGCATAGACGCCAGCGGCAAGATACGGGTCGGCATCGGCCCAGCGCCGTGCCGCGTCCAGCGACTCGAATTCGGCCACGATCACGCTGCCGCTGTAGCCGGCGGGACCGGGATCCTCGGCATCGATCGCCGGGCATGGACCGGCCAGCAGCAGGCGACCGTCATCGAGCAGCTGCTGCAATCGCGCCAGGTGCGCGGGGCGATGTTCGGCGCGGCGCGCCAGCGCGTCTTCGCCATCAAAGCCTTCAATCAGGTACCACATGCAGTCATGAGTCCGGCATCCGTGAAGCAGCGAGATTAACAGCCCGCACTCTGCACCGCGCCGCAGGGCGCGCTGCTTTACAGCCCGGCCTGCTTGCGCTTACCCTAGGCGCACGCGTTGCTGCGTGCCGGTTTGCCTTCTCGCCCGCGCCGCTCGCCGTTTTTCCTCGACCTTCTCCGCGATGCGCCTGCGTGCGCGCCATCGTCGAGTGGACGATGCCTTTTCCCCGTCGCGCCAACCGTGCGCGACCCGTTCGTACCGAATGACCGAAGCCAGCGCCCCCGTGGCCACCGCACCCGCCGCGTCCAGTCCACCCCAGCAGCAGGAAATGCCGCTGGCGACGGTGCTTGGCCAGCCGCTGCTGGAAATCCCCAAGGATCTGTACATCCCGCCGGATGCGCTGGAAGTCATCCTCGAAGCCTTCGAGGGGCCGCTCGACCTGCTGCTGTACCTGATCCGTCGGCAGAACCTCGACATCCTCGACATCCCGGTGGCCGAGATCACCCGGCAGTACGTGGACTACATCCAGGCCATGCACCATTTGCGCTTCGAGCTGGCCGCGGAATATCTGGTGATGGCCGCGATCCTGGCCGAGATCAAATCGCGCTTGCTGCTGCCGCGCCCGGTCAGCGAGGAAGGCCTGGAGGAAGACCCGCGCGCGGATCTGGTGCGCCGGCTGCAGGAGTACGAGCGTTTCAAGCAGGCCGCCGAAGACCTCGACGCGCTGCCGCGACAGGAGCGCGACACGCATGCCGTCACCGCCTTCGTGCCCGACCACAAATGGGTGCGCGAGCCGCCGCAGGTGGAACTGCGCGAAATGCTGCTGGCACTGCATGAAGTGCTCAAGCGCGCCGAGCTGTTCAGCCAGCACGCGATCCGCCGCGACGCGCTTTCGGTGCGCCAGCGCATGGGCGAGCTGCTGCAATGGCTGGGCGATGGCGCCTTCCACCGCTTCGAATCGCTGTTCACCGCCGAGGAAGGCCGGCTGGGCGTGGTGGTGACCTTCCTCGGCCTGCTGACGCTGGCCAAGGAGCAACTGGTCGAGATCGTGCAGGAAGCGCCGGAGCCGGCACGTCCCGGCGAGCGCGCGCTGCCGGCACCGATCTACGTCAAGTCGCTGGCGCTGGGCGAGGACCGCCCGGCCGAGCTGCCCGAAAGCGAGTTCGATGGCGATGCCGCCGTTGACAGCGCAGCGCCGACGGACGCGGACACGTGAGCCCTCCCATCTCTCTCCTTTCATCCGGCTGACCGCCCTGGAGCCATGCAACAAGACCTCATCAATCGCATCGTCGAAGCGGCCCTGCTCGCCTCCAGCCATCCGCTGACGGTGGCGCAGATCGAAGCCCTGTTCACGCTGGATGACCCGGTGCCCGAGGGCGCGGTGCGGAACGCGCTGGAGCAGTTGCAGGGCGAATGCGCCGGACGCGGCGTGGAACTGGTCGAAGTCGCTTCCGGCTGGCGCTACCAGGTATGCCGCGACGTGCATCCGTGGGTTGCCCGGCTGTGGACTGAACGCCAGACCCGCTATACCCGCGCCACGCTGGAAACCCTGGCGCTGATCGCCTATCGTCAACCGATCACGCGTGGCGAGATCGAACAGATCCGCGGCGTGGCGACCAACAGCCAGATCATCCGCACCCTCGAGGAGCGCGACTGGATCCGCGTGGTCGGCCACCGCGACGTGCCGGGACGGCCCGAGCTGCTTGGCACCACCAAGGGCTTCCTCGACTATTTCGGCCTGAAGAAGCTGGACGAGCTGCCGCCGCTGTCCGAACTGAAGGACTTCGGCGAGCTCGACCCGCAGCTTGACCTGGAAACCGCACCGATCACCGCGCAAGTCGAAGACGCGCCGGCGGACGCGCACGCCGATGCTGCCGATGGTGGCGAGAGCCCCGGCGACGCCGCCGCGGCCGACGACACCGCAGGCGATGACGAAACCACCCCCACCCCACCCGAAAACGACAACGAATCACAGGACATCGCCGTCGATGGCGAGGTCAGGAGTACCCGATGAGCAACAACCAACGCGGCAAGCTGTCCCTCAAGCGTGACGGCGACGCCTCCCCCGCCAGCCGACTGGAAGAGCGCCTGCACAAGGTGCTGGCACAGGCCGGGCTTGGCTCGCGCCGGGCGCTTGAACAGCGCATCGCCGAAGGCAAGGTGATGGTCAACGGCGAGGTCGCGCAGCTCGGCATGTCGGTCAAGGGCGGCGATCGCATCGAGCTCGATGGCCGCAGCTTCGTCGCCAGTGCGCTGACCGAACCGCCGCGCGTGCTGATGTACAACAAGCCCGAGGGCGAAGTGACCACGCGCGAGGACCCGGAAGGCCGCCCCACCATTTTCGACGGTCTGCCGGTGCTCAAGGGCTCGCGCTGGATCTCCATCGGCCGTCTCGACATCAACACCAGCGGCTTGTTGCTGCTGACCACCGATGGCGAACTGGCCAACGCGATGATGCACCCCTCGCATGGCATCGAACGCGAATACGTCTGCCGAGTGCGCCCGCCCGAAGGCGAGGAGCACGTGGACGACAAGCTCGTCGATCGCCTGCGCCGCGGTGTGGCGCTGGAAGACGGCCCGGCCCGCTTCGATGCGGTCGAACGCATGAGCGGCACCGATTCGCACGACTGGTTCCGCGTCACCCTGGGTGAAGGTCGCAACCGCGAAGTGCGCCGCCTGTGGGAATCGCAGGGCTGCCAGGTGTCGCGCCTCAAGCGCATCCGCTACGGCAGCGTGAGCCTGCCGCAGCCGTTGCTGCGTGGCCAATCGCAGGAGCTAAGTGACGAGCAGGTCGAGCAGCTGCAGAAATCGGTCGGACTGGAAGACAACGTGCCTGCGGCGCTGACCCTGCTGCCGGTGATCGGCCAGCGCCGCGCGGCCAAGGCGGTGTTGCACATGGATGGCGATCGCCGCAGCCAGGGCGGCTATGTCGGCGGCCACAACCGCGCCGACGAAGGCCGCGAGCTGCGCCGCTTCGACCAGTTCCGCGACGAGCGCCGTGGCCGTGGCGGCCCGCGCAAGTCGGGTGGCCTGACGGTCAGCGGCGAGGCTGCGGCCAAGCAGTCGCAGAAGCCGCTGAAGACGCGCAAGAACAAGGGGCCGAAGCCGCTGGCCGAGGGCAACCCGGCCGCATTCCGCACCTGGTACGTGCCCGATGGCGTCGATACCGGGCCCAGCGGGCATCGCAATGCCGACGCGCGCGGGCCGAAGAAGCCGCGTGGCGGCGGCAAGCCGCGCCGCGGTGGCCCCGCCGGTGCCGCGCGTGGCGAGGGCCAGGCCAAGCCCAAGCATCCCTACGGGCACCCCGGCAATGCGCCGAGCTTTCCCTCCGATCACGCCAACCCGGGATTCAATCCGTATGGCGAGCGTCCGACCCGCGGCCCGCGCCCGGGTGGGCCACGCGGTGGCCGCGGCGGTGGTCGCGGTGGTCCGCGCGGCCGCGGCTGACGGCAATACCGATCAAACGCGGCGTGCGTGAAGCAACGATGCGCCACGCAAGCCGCTGATCAGGCGCTGAACCTCGGCGCCCTGCCCTGCCTGCATCTGGCCCGGATCAGAACGCTCCGGCCGGCTGCACGCCGCCATCGCGGCAGAAGCGCTGGCGGTATTCCTCGGCCTTGGGTTGCAGGGACTGCAGGTGCTGGATGCGCGACTCGGCGCTGGGGTGGGTCGAGGCGAACTCCGGCCCCTGGTTGCCGCCCGCCATCTGTGCCATGCGCTGCCACAGCGGGACCGCCTCGGCGGGGTTGAAGCAGGCCGCCGCCATCAGCATCAGACCCACTTCATCGGCCTGGCTTTCATGGTTGCGCGCATACGGCAGTTGCGAGGTCACGCCATAGGCCTGGAACACCATCTGCTGCACCTGCGGATCGATGCCGCTGGCAGCCGCGCCCATCGCCGCCAGTTGCTCCAGCTTGCCGCGGCTCATGCGCTGCGCACCATGGCGCATCAGCGCATGGGCGATTTCGTGGCCCATCACCACCGCCATGCCATCGGCATTCTGTGCAATCGGCACCAGCCCGGTATACACCGCCATCTTGCCGCCCGGCAGGGCGAAGGCATTGGCTTGCGGCGAGTTGAGCACCACCACCTGCCAGTTGAAGTCCTTGGCGAAGTTGCGCGGCGCTTCACTGTGTTCGCTGGCGAGTGCCGCTTCCACTTCGTCCACCTTGTCCACCAGACGCGCGGCGATGGTGCGGATCTGCTGCGAGATCTGCGAATTGGGGTCGACCGGTTGTTCCTGCGCCAATACTTCGCGGAACGCCTGCAGGCCCAGTGCCTCTTCCTGGCTGGCATCCAGATTCTTGTCGATCAGCACCTTCTCGCCGGTGTACGGGTCCACCGTGCGATTGGAAAAGTAGTAATAGATGCCGTAGGCGGCTACCGCGACCAGAATCAGCAAACGCGGATTGAAACCGCGGCGCCTGCGCGGCTGTCCGTACTGGCCTTGGTTGGGGTCTTGACGCATGGCGCGATCTCCTGTGTGCCTGGCTGCGGATATGCCGATTCAATCGCAGCCGGCACCATGGCGATGTGAAGCCCTCGCCAGCTCACCAGGGTGTGTCTGCCGCGGTTCAGATATCACGCACCACGCGGAAGCCGGTACGCGCATTGGTCACGTCATGCGCCTGCGACATGCGCCAGGCCGCACGCACCTGCACCGGCGAACTCGACCAGGCGCCACCGCGCACCACCCGCGTGCGGCAGCCCGGGTTGTACCAGGCCGCGCCATCGGCCGGCGCGCGGCGATAGCCCTGGTGCCAGCAATCCATGGTCCATTCCGCGACGTTGCCGGCCAGATCGTGCAGACCGTAGACGTTGGCCTTGAAGCTGGCCGCCCTGGCCGGCCCCCAATGACCATCGCCGTAGCCGGCAAAGGCATTGCCCCATTTGCGCCCGCTGGGGGAGCGATCGAGCTCGCCGGTCAGGTTGCCCGCGCCTTCGGGCGGCAGACCCTCGCCCCACGGGAAACGGCTTTGCCGTCCCGCACGCAGCGCGTACTCGAACTCGGATTCACTCGGCAGGCGGTAGCGGTGACCGCTCTGCGCCGAAAGCCATTCGACGTAGGCCTCGGCATCACGCGCGGAGACGTGCAACACCGGCAGATCATCCGCGGCGAGCCGCCCGGCATAGTCATGGCGCCAATCGATGTCATTGCGCAGCACGAAATTGCCGCTGCGCTCGTCGTAGACCACCGAATAGCCGCGACGCTCGGCCCGGGTGCGGGTGTCGGTGGATTCCATGAAGCGACGGAACTCGCCGACCGTGGTTTCATGCCGCGCCATGGCGAAGCCGCGCTGGAAGCGCACCACGTGCTGCGGCCACTCGGACTTGTCCGCATCCGCCTCGTCTTCAGGCGAGCCCATCAGGAACTCGCCATGCGGCACCACCACCATCGACGGACCTTCGCCGCCGCCCTGCAGCGCATCGGTGAACATCTGCCCCGGACGATGCCGGCCATAGCGCTCGGCCAGCGCCAGGCGGGTGTGCGCGGCATCGATGCGCGCGTCGCCGGGCGGTGCGACCTGTTCCAGCAACGCGATGTCCTCGCCGGCGGCCTTGAGCATGCCGACTTCGTCGGCACGCTGCAGATGATGCAGCAGCCGCGCGTAGACCTCGCTGCTGCGGATCTGGCGCCGCGCGGCGATCGCCTCGCGTGCGGCGAGGCTGCGCGATGATTCGGCTTCGTGCGTGGCCGCAGCCTGCGCCAATGCCGCGTCGGCGGCGGCGAAGTCATCGTCCGCCGCCATTTCCCCGGCGCGCCCGATCAGGCGGCCTTCCACCGCCGCCAGGCCCTGTCGCGCACGCAGGTCATCGGGCCGGCTGCGCTGCACTTCGCGGAATGCGGTGACGGCACCGATGCCGTCTTCGCCGAGGCGGTCGGCGCGCAGTTCGTTTTCACCATGCTCGAGCAGGGCAAGCATGCGATCGGCGGCGTCCACCCGCGCCAGATAGGCCAGCGTCGCCGGCCATTCCGGCTCCAGGTATCGGCTGATCGCCGCGATGCGGTGCGCACGCGCAAGGTCGCTGGCAAGATCCTCACCCTGCTGCAGCCGCTGCTCGCCCTCTTCGCGCAACATCGCCAACGCGGTGGCGATGCCTTCGAGCGCACGTTTGCGCGCCTCGGGGCGCTCGGCCAGTGCCGACCACAGCGCCAGCGCGGAGTCCTCGCCCTCGTCGATGCGTCCTTCAAGCAGGGCCGTGCGTGCGCGCCGCTCGACCGATTCACTGTCCTCATCGCCCAACACGACCACCGGCGGGCGCCAGTCCAGTGCATGCGTCGGCATCTCGTCCTCGCCGATCTGCACAAGCCCCCGGCGCAGGCGGGTTTCGGCTTCGGTCGGCGGCGGCTCGGTCGAAGGTTCGCCACTGCAGGCGGCCACAAGCAGCGGCAGAAGCACAAGGGACAGGCGCGGCGCGATCGGCAACATCCGCTTAGGTTATCGTTTCCGGCCCCGCCAACGCCCGACAGTCCGTGAACCCGATCTGGATCGACCACCCCGACGCCCTGCGCGAACACCAGGCCCGCCGCCCGCGACGCATCGGCGTGGATACCGAGTTCGTGCGCGAACGCACATTCTGGCCGGTGCTGGCGCTGGCGCAGATCGCCACCGGCGAGGCCATCCTGCTGCTCGACATGCGCGCACCGGGCATGCCCGCCGCGTTGGCCGAGTGGCTGGAAGATCGCGACATGATCAAGGTCATGCACAGTCCGGGCGAGGATCTGATTGCATTCGGCCACACCTGCCATGCCCTGCCGCAGCCCTTGTTCGACACCCAGCAGGCGGCGGCGTTGTGCGGCCTCGGCGCCGGGCTTGGTTACCAGAAGCTGGTGCAGGCCGAACTCGGCATCGAACTGGAAAAAGGCGAAACCCGCTCCGACTGGCTGAAGCGACCACTCTCGCCCGCGCAGTGCCGTTATGCCGCCGAAGACGTGCTGCACCTGCTGGAATTGCACGAACGCCTGGCAGCGAAGCTGGAATCACTCGGGCGCAGTGCCTGGGCCGAAGAGGACGCCACGCGCATGCTGCAACAGGCCGCCGATGGTGAAGTCGAGCGCTGGCCGCATCGTGCGGTGCGCCCGGCGCAGGACTTCACCGCCGAAGCACAAGCCCGTCTGCTGCGTCTGTTGCGCTGGCGCGAGAGCGCCGCACGCAGCCTCGACCTGCCGAAGAACTGGGTGCTGGACCAGCCGCAGGCGCTGCAGTTGGCAGCGCAGCCGCCCGAGGATTTCGCCGCCCTGCGCCGCTGGCTGGAGTCCACGCCGAAGTCGCCGCGCAAACTGGCGCAACCGCTGTGGCAGGCATTGCAGACGCCGCTGCCGGACGAGGACCTGATGCCGCCGGTGCGGCGCGACCAGGATCTCGACAAGCAGGCGCTGAAGGCCCTGCAGCGCACGGTGGCGGACGTCGCCACCGAGCTGGACCTGCCCGAGGGCGTGCTCGCCTCGCGGCGCTGGCTGGAAAGCCTGCTCGAACATCGCCAGCGGGGCGAGAGAACCTGGCCGAGCGGTCTGCGTGGCTGGCGTCAGGCGCTGCTCGAACCCCGCTTCGCCACCCTGCCCGGCTGGAACGGACCCGACTGAAATGAACGACGCGGCCGAAGCCGCGTCGTCCTGTGCGCATCACGCCGGCATCGGGCTCAGAAGCGGTAGCGCCAGCTCGCGTTGAGCAGGCTGCCGTTGCCCAGCTCGCTGCGACGCTGCTGCACGTCCAGACGCAGCATGGCGCGTGGCGAGAACTGCGCGCGCAGGCCCAGGCCGAACAGGCGCCCGTCGCGGGCCAGCGACATGCCGCCGATCGGCATCCACTGCTCCAGCGCCTGATAGCTCGCCTGCAACGGATCGACGGCACCCAGGCCACGCTGCCATTCGGCCTGAGCGTCCACACCGAGGCGGACATCGTCGCCAAAGCGCCATTCACGCGTGGCACGCAGGCCGGCATGGGCTTGCCAGCGCTGCAACTGCCATTCACCTGTGCTGAGGCCGAAGCCGGCACCACCGACCTCGTCCATCCCGCGCTGGCGCAGATCGAGGTACTGCGTGCCCAGATACGGTGCGAACTCCATGCCCGCGACACCGAAGCGACGCCCGGCCTCGAGATTGGCGACCAGGTATTCGCCACGCCCCAGCGCGCTGACGCCTTCATGGCGCAGTCCGAACATCAGGTTGCGCTCGACCTCACGCTCGAAACGGCCGACGCCCAAGCCCGCGTGCAACCAGCCCGCCTCGGCCAGGTGACCGGCATAGGCGCGGAATTCGCTCTGCCGGTTGCGCGTGCGATCGCCCAGCTCCGACATCCAGCCAAAGCCCTGTGAATGGCTGGCGGCAAGGCCGAGCAGGCCATGCGTGCCGATGCGCACGTCCTGACCCATCATCCAGCCATCCAGCTGGTAATCCAGACCACTGAAGCCGGCCTGCACCAACGCACCGTTGTCGCGCAGATCCTGCTGCCATGCACCCGTCAGGCGCGGGTCGTGCGAAAGCGCCTGCATGCGCTGGCCGAGGCTGCGGCGCCCGGCATCCATCGCTTCGAGCGTGAGTGCCAGTTGCGCCGCATGTACCTGGCCACCGAGGCTGCGCAGCGCACGCTCGGCGATCGCCGCATCGAGGCTGCCGTTCTGCAGATCACCGGCCGCGGCGGTGAATCCGTTACCCGGATCGAAACCGCCATCGAGCACGCCGAAGGCCGCTTCCACCCGCGTTGCCGAGGCCAGCGACGCGGCATCCAGCCCCAACGAGATCGCTGCCACGTCGATCTTCGCGCGGTTGATCTTGAGATAGGCATTGTTGGCGTCATAGGTCAGGCTGGCGTCGAGGAACACGTTGGGCGCCGCCTTGACCGAGGCGAAGGTGCCGCTCAACCCGCCGTCGGCGCTGAGCAGGGTTTCACTGGCGCTGTGGGTGTATCCGCTGCGGCTGCCGAGGATGCTGACCTGGCCGCCCTGCAGCGTGGCCGTGCCTTCGACCTTCAGCGGCGTGCCCAGCCACACGCCGAGGTTGCCGCTGCTGCCGTGGGTGTAATTGCCGCGGATGGTGGCACCGGCATTGCGGTCGTTGAACAGCTTGCCCGCATTGCTCACGTTTTTGGCGAACACGCCATTGGCATACACGTGGCCGCCCGAGCCGATGTGCAGATTGGAGGCGTCAAGACCCTTGTGGATCGCCAGCACGCCGGCTTCGACGCGGGTGTCGCCGGTGTAGCTCTGCGCTTCGGTCAGACTCAGGCTGCCGCTGCCACGCTTGATCAGGCCGCCGCTGCCGACGATGTTGTTGCGCCACACCGAATTGCCGGTGACGTTGACGTCGAAATCCCCCCAGGCGAAGTTGCCCGGGCCGTACGAGGCGCGGGTCACATCGAGCACGCCCCAACCGAATACCGTGTCGACGCCGGGCGCACCGATGTCCTTGGCGGTGCCGAGCACGGTCTGCCGCACCTGGTCGTTGGTGAAATACGGGAACTGCGCCCACACCAGCGCCAGCGCGCCGGACACCAGCGGCGCGGCGTATGAAGTGCCACCGCCGCGATACAGGCCGCTGTCGGCCTGGGTCGTGGCCTGCGGATGGATGAAGACATTGGTGCCGGGGGCGACCAGGCAATAGTTCATTGCCGGCCCGCATTCCTGCGAATAGCTGGTCAGCCGGGTCGGGTTGCTCTGGTCCAGTGCGCCGACCGTGATCCAGCCCTTTTCCAGCTGCGCATCGCCGCCGTGCATGCTAGGCAGCATCGCATTGTGCGAAGGCTTGTCGCGATAGCGCTCGTCATCACCGGAGTTGCCGTTGGCGAACACGATGATGCCGCCGCGATTGACGGTGAAGTCTTTCCACGCCTGGGTCAGCTCCGGGGTCAGCGCGGGATCGTTCCAGTACAGCCCGCCCCAGGAGTTGTTGATGATCCGCGCGCCGGCATTGGCGAGTTCGGCATTGAGCGCGCGGAAGTAGTCGCCATAGCCCTGCCCGGCCCCGATTTCGTTGCCCTGCCCGGAGCCGTCGTCTTCCGGCCGGCGGTCGGCGATGATGCGGCTGGAGACGATGTTGGCGTTCTGCGCCACGCCACCGCCCCACTGACCCGTACCGGTGACCTGGCCATTTTGGTCGAGGAAGTTGCCGGTTGCCGGACGGCCGGCGGCCAGCGAGGCCACCGTGGTGCCATGCCCGACCACGTCATCCACGCTGGTGTTGTTGACCGCCGGATTCACGTGCACGAAGTGCGCCTTGACCCGCCCGTTCAGGGTGACGTGCCGACGATTGACGCCCGAATCGAGCAGGCCGATGGTCACCCCCTGTCCCTTCGCGCTCTGCCCGAGGGCACCCGCGGCATTGATCAGATTGAGGTGGTAATTGATGTTGGGGTCGGTGATGGTGGCCACGGGTGCCAATCCGGGGACTGCCGGCGCACTGCTGGCACCCAGTGCGTTGTCGGTGGCCACGGTCGGAGTGAAGCCGAGGCCGGTCGGCGGTGGCGGGGTCGGCTGCACGATGTTGCCACCGCCGCCGCCACCGCCTCCACAGGCGCTGAGGCCGAAGCTCAGGGCACCGGCAAGCGCGAGCGCCAGGGCGTGCCGGCGCAGCGGCGCGGGATGACGTGGTTGGACCTGCTGCATGCCACTCTCCATGATGGCGCCCGGGTGGCGCGTTCCTGCCACCTGTTTATCCGCTGCCCACGGGGATTTCAAGCAGGTGCGCGCATTCATCATGCTGAGCGGTTGCCGCCGCGCGCGGCACCCGTCGAACGCTTCGACAAACGCGCACCACGGCTGGACTTTGGTCGGGCTGACGTCTGTGCCCGCCAGCGGCGATAATCGGGGTTTGCCCCACGGAGAAAGACCCATGAGCGACATCGTCATCGTCGGTGCCAAGCGCACCGCCATCGGTTCCATGCTCGGCCAGTTCACCGGCGTGCCCACGCCTGCCCTCGGCGCCACCGCCATCAGCGCGGCGCTGGCCGAAGCCGGCATCGCCGGTGATGCGGTGGATGAAGTGCTGATGGGGTGCGTGCTGCCGGCCGGCCTTGGCCAGGCCCCGGCGCGCCAGGCCGCGCGCCAGGCCGGCATCCATGACGCCGCCGGCGCCACCACCATCAACAAGGTGTGCGGCTCGGGCATGAAGGCGGTGATGCTGGCGCATGATCTGATCAAGGCCGGCTCGGCCGCGACCGTGGTCGCCGGCGGCATGGAGTCGATGACCAATGCCCCGCACCTGCTCAACGGCTCGCGCACCGGCATCCGCTACGGCAGCGCCGAGTTCATCGACCACATGGCCTTCGACGGCCTGACCAACCCGGATGACGGCAAGGCGATGGGCGTGTTCGGCGATGCCGCCTGCAACAAGTACGGCTACGACCGCGAAAAGCTGGACGCCTATTCCACCGAATCCGTGCAACGCGCGCAGAAGGCGCAGGCCGATGGCGCGTTCAAGGACGAGATCGCCCCGGTCACGGTCAAGACCCGCAAGGGTGAAGTGGTGGTCGATGCCGACGAGGAACCGGGCAAGATCGATGTCGCCCGCATCCCCGGCCTGCGTGCGGCCTTCGGCAAGGACGGCGTGCTGACCGCCGCCTCGTCCTCGAAGATTTCCGACGGCGCCGCCGCGCTGGTGGTGATGTCGGCCGAAGCCGCGGACAAGGCCGGCGCCAAGCCGCTGGCGCGCATCGTCGCCCATTCCACCCATTCGCAGGCACCGGAGTGGTTCACCACCGCGCCGGTCGATGCGATCCGCAAGGTGCTGGACAAGGCCGGCTGGACGGTGGCCGACGTGGATCTGTTCGAGATCAACGAGGCGTTTTCCTGCGTGGCGATGGCGCCGATGACCGATCTGGACATCCCGCACGAGAAGGTCAACGTCAACGGCGGCGCGGTGGCACTGGGCCATCCGATCGGCGCGTCCGGCGCGCGCCTCTTGGTCACCCTGATCCACGCGCTGAAGGCGCGCGGGCTCAAGCGTGGCGTGGCCAGCCTGTGCATCGGTGGCGGCGAGGCCACGGCGCTTGCACTGGAAATGGTGTAAAACCGACTTGTAAAAACGGCGTGACGGGGCGCTTAACCGCGCCCAACGCAAAATAAAAAAAAACCGGCCAAAACGCTTGACAGCGTTCATGGAGTTGTCATCATGTTGGCAACGCGCGCATCCGTGTGCGTTGCCAACTCCCCTAATCGAGGATATGACGATGACCATCAACAAGGCTCTCCTGGCCGCCACCCTGGGCTTCGCCCTGGCCGCCTGCTCCAGCAACACCGAACAGGCTGCCGACTCGGCCGCCCAGGCTGCAGACGCCGCCGCCGAAGCGCAGGCCGCTGCCGACACCACCGCTGACGCGGCTGCCCAGGCCGGTGCCGACGCCGCTGCCGCGGCTGCCGACGCCGCTGCCGAGCAGGCCGACGCTGCTGCTGCTGCGGAAGCCGCCGGTGACGGTTCGGCTGCCGACGCGGCTGCCGACGCCGCCGAGCAGGCTGCCGACGCTGCCGACCAGGCGCAGAAGTCCGCCGAGCAGGTCGCCGACGAGAAGAAGTGATTCTCGAAGGTCGTGGAAGCCGCTGGTTCGCCAGCGGCTTCCATGCTCCGTGACGGTGCCCGTTTGACATTCCCGCGCTGGCACTGCCGCGCACCACTGCCCTTCCCACTGGAGTAGACATGAACATCAAGCTCGCCACCCTGATCGCCGCCAGCGCCGTGGCCCTGGCTGCCTGCACCAACCCCAACGCCGAGCAGAAGGCCGACGAAGCCGCCGCGCACGCCGATGCCGCCGCCGCACAGGCCGGTGAAGCCGCCAGCGCCGCCGGTGATGCCGCCGTCGCCAGCGCCGAAGCCGCGGGTGCCGCCGTCGGTGCCGCTGCGGAATCCGCCGCCGCCACCGTCGAAGAGGCTGCCGCCGAAACCAAGACCGCTGCCGAACAGGCCGCTGCCGATGCACGCGTAGCCACCGAAGAGGCCAAGGCCAGCGCCGCCGACGCCATCGGCTCGGCCGCGCAGAAGGTCTCGGACAAGATGTCGTCCGAAAAGGCCGAAGCCGAAGCCACTGCCGAGGCTGCGCGCAAGTAATCGCCACGCGCGATGATGTGCCCCGCAAGGCCCGCTTCGGCGGGCCTTGTGCTTTGTGCGGCATCAGGATTCCTCAGCACGCCACTTGGCGGCCCGTCGCCACGCCCCTCGTCCGCCGCCATCCGCGCGCAGCCGGTATCCTTTCACGTCCGGTTCCCCAGCTTCCTGCCTGCCATGCCCGCGATCGTTTCGCAGCTTGACCCCCGTTCCGCGGACTTCACCGCGAATGCCCAATTCCACCGTGGCCTGAGCGCCGAGTTGCAGCGCCGGCTGCAGCGCGCCGCCGACGGTGGCGGGCAGGCTGCGCGCGAGCGGCACACCGCACGCGGCAAGTTGCTGGCGCGCGAGCGCATCGATGCCCTGCTCGATCCGGGCGCGCCCTTCCTCGAGCTCAATGCGCTGGCGGCCGAAGGCATGTACGACGATGCCGCACCCGCCGCCGGCATCGTCACCGGCATCGGCCGCGTGTGCGACCGGGAATGCGTGATCGTGGCCAACGATGCCACGGTCAAGGGCGGCACCTATTTCCCGATGACGGTGAAAAAGCACTTGCGCGCGCAGGAAGTGGCGCGCGAAAACCGCTTACCGTGCATCTATCTGGTCGACTCCGGCGGCGCCTTCCTGCCGCTGCAGGACGAGGTGTTCCCGGACCGGGAGCACTTCGGCCGCATCTTCTACAACCAGGCACGCATGAGTGCCGACAACATCCCGCAGATCGCCGTGGTGATGGGCTCGTGCACCGCCGGCGGTGCCTATGTGCCGGCGATGTGCGACGAATCGGTCATCGTCAAGGAACAGGGCACGATTTTCCTCGGTGGCCCGCCGCTGGTGAAGGCCGCCACTGGCGAAGTGGTCGATGCCGAAGCGCTCGGCGGCGCCGACGTGCACACCAGCGTGTCCGGCGTGGCTGACCATTTCGCCGAGGATGATCATCATGCGCTGGCGATCGCACGCGACATCGTCGCCAGCCTCAACCGTCCCTCGCCTGCCGCCCGCCTCGCGCTCGCGGAAAGCGTCGAACCGCTGTATCCGGCCGAGGAGCTGTACGGCATCGTGCCGCAGGATACGCGCAAGCCCTTCGACATCCGCGAGGTGATCGCGCGCATCGTCGATGGCAGCCGGTTGCAGGAGTTCAAGGCGCGCTACGGCAAGACCCTGGTCTGCGGCTTCGCGCATATCCATGGCATGCCGGTGGGCATCGTCGCCAACAACGGCATCCTGTTCTCGGAGTCCGCGCTCAAGGGCGCGCACTTCATCGAGCTGTGCAACCAGCGCGGCATCCCGCTGGTGTTCCTGCAGAACATCACCGGCTTCATGGTCGGACGCAAGTACGAGAACGCCGGCATCGCCAAGGACGGGGCGAAGATGGTCACCGCGGTGGCCTGTTCCTCGGTACCCAAGTTCACCGTGGTCATCGGCGGCAGCTTCGGTGCCGGCAACTACGCCATGAACGGCCGCGCCTACGGCGGCCGTTTCCTGTGGATGTGGCCGAACGCGCGGATCAGCGTGATGGGCGGCGAACAGGCCGCCAGCGTGCTGGCCACCGTGCGCCGAGATGGCATCGAGGCCAAGGGTGGCACCTGGAGCGCGGAAGACGAGGAAGCCTTCAAGGCACCGATCCGCGAACAGTACGAACACCAGGGCAGCCCTTGGTATTCGACCGCACGACTGTGGGACGACGGCATCATCGACCCGGCCGATACCCGCCGCGTGCTGGGCCTGGCACTGGCTGCCAGCCTCAATGCACCGATCGAGCCCGCGCGCTTCGGTGTGTTCCGCATGTAGCCGAATGCGGCGACAGCACCGTGAACACGGTCACGCATGTGCCACGCGTTCATCGACGGTAGCGATCTCATCGTTCGCGCATGTTAACGTCGAGGTCCCGCAGCCCCCGCTGCCCAGTGCGAGAAAGCCCCATGGTGAGTTGGAGAGATCCCGGCAACAGTGCCAAGAAGGATGTTGCCGATTTTCCCGCCGACGCGGTGACCACCCCCCTCGGTCAAGGCAAGCCGGCCCCTGCCGCCGCCCCGGCTCCGGTCGCGGAACCGCCTGCGGCGCCGAAACCGGCGGCCAAGGAATCGGTGATCGCCAGCGACCTCAGCATCGAAGGCAAGATCGAAGGCACCGGCCATGTGCGTATCGCCGGCAAGTTCAAGGGCGATGTCAACGTCAAGGGCGACTTGACCATCGAACAGGGTGCTAAGCTCGATGGCGGCGTGCGCGCGGAAAAGGTCACCGTGGCCGGCACTCTGGACGGCAACGTGGAATCGGCCAAGCGCGTCGACCTGCTCGCCTCCAGCGCCATGAACGGCGACATCAAGGCCGATGATCTGGTGATCGCCTCCGGCGCACGCCTGCGTGGCCACGTCGAGTGCGGCGCCTGGGATGGCAAGACCGCAAGCCGTGACAGCAAGTCCGGAGAAACGGCGCTCGCATGAGCGCCTTGCTCGGGCGCGGCAACAAGACCGATGCGGTGGGTGCCACCCGCACCTGCCCGCACTGCCGCGCGGTGATCCTCGCCAGCGCGGCGGTGTGTCCACAATGCAAGGGCCACCTGCGCTTCGAAGCCGCACCGCAGCGCAAGGTGCTGGCTTCACCGTTGCAGGTGGAGTCCATCCTGCCCGGCCCGGCGCCGGGCGAGGCTTGGGAATATTCGGTGGTCGCGGTGATCAAGAACGAGCGTGGCGAGGAAATCGCACGCCAGGTCATCGGTGTGGGCGCGATGCATCCGGGTGATGAGCGCACCTTCTCCTTCAGCGTCGACCTTGTCGCCAGCACGCGGATGCGTCCGCGCTGACCGCCGCCGGATGCGCTCAAGAACAGCCGTCGCAGCCCCCGCATTCGCTCGACTTCGGGGCTGATGCCGGGGCGATGGCACGGCCCAACGCTTGCGCCCAGCCGGGTCGGGACGCACGCAGCAGCGGGATCGCCAGCGCCATGCGCGTGGCACGCCATGCGCGCGGGAAACGGCTGCGCCACAGGTAGAGTGCGGCGAGCACGACCGCGATGCCGACCAGCAGGTATTGCACGGCCAGCGCCATGGCTCAGCCCGCTCCCAGCGCCACCGCGACCTGATACGTCACCAGCGAGGCAAGGTAGGCCAGCACGAACAGATAGCCGGCGGCCAGCAACACCTGGCGCCAGGAGCCGGTTTCGCGCTTGATCGTGGCCAGCGTGGCCAGGCACTGCGGCGCATAGATGAACCACACCAGCAGCGACAGTGCCGTCGCCAGCGACCAGTCCTGCGCGATCAGCGGCGACAGCGCCTCGGCGGCGGCTTCGTCGCTGGCGGCCGACAGCGCGTACACCGTCGCCAGCGAGGCCACCACCACTTCGCGCGCGGCCATGCCCGGGATCAGGGCGATGGAAATCTGCCAGTTGAAGCCCAGCGGCGCGAACACCACCGCCAAGGCATGCCCGAGGCGACCGGCCAGGCTGTAGTCGATCGCCGGCATGCTCGCGCCTTCGGGCGCTGCCGGGAACGAGAGCAGAAACCACAGCAGCACGGTCATCGCCAGGATGATGCCGCCGACCCGCTTGAGAAAGATGCTGCCGCGCTCCCACAGGCCGATGGCGAGATCGCGCCAATGCGGCACGCGGTAGGATGGCAATTCCAGCATCAACGGATGCTCGCCCTGCTGCCGCTTCCAGCGCTTCATCACCCAGGCCACCGCCAGTGCACTGAGCACGCCGGCCACATACAGCGCGAACAGCACCAGACCCTGCAACTGCAGCCCGCCCCACACCGTGCGTGCGGGGATGAAGGCGCCGATCAGCAGTGCATACACCGGCAGCCGCGCCGAACAGGTCATCAGCGGCGCGACGAGGATGGTGGCCAGCCGATCGCGCGGATCCTGGATCGAGCGCGTCGCCATGATCCCCGGCACCGCGCAAGCGAACGAGGACAGCAACGGGATGAAACTGCGCCCGGACAACCCGGCCGCGGCCATGCTGCGATCGAGCAGGAAGGCCGCACGCGGCAGGTAGCCGGATTCTTCCAGCACCAGGATGAAGAAGAACAGGATCAGGATCTGCGGCAGGAACACCACCACCGCCCCCAAGCCGGCGATGATGCCGTCGACCAGCAGGCTGGCCAATGGCCCCTCCGGCAAGGTTGCCGCGACCGTGGCCGATAGCCATGCGGTGCCGGCTTCGATCAGCCCCATTACCGGCTCGGCCCAGGCATAGACCGCCTGGAACATCAGGAACATCACCGCAGCCAGCGTCATGAGTCCGAATACTGGATGCAGCAACCAGCGATCGAGCATGTCGTCGACCTGCGCAGTGCGCCTGGGCATGCGCACACTGGAGGCAATCAGCTCGCGCGCACGCGCATGCAGATCGGCCTCGGGCTCGGCTTCTGCGAGCGGCAACGCCGTCGGCTGCGCCTCGCCATGCAGGCGGTCAATGTGCTCGATCAGCGCCTGCGCGCCATCGCGGCGCACCGCCACGGTTTCGATCACCGGCAGCCCAAGTCCTTCGGACAGCGCGGCGACATCGATTTCGATGCCACGACGCTGTGCGGCATCGACCTGGTTCAGCGCCACCAGCATCGGCCGACCCAAGGATTTCAGTTCCAGCACGAAGCGCAGGTGCAGGCGCAGATTGGTGGCATCGACCACGCATACCAACAGGTCTGGCACCGGCTCGCCGGGATAGAAGCCGCGGCAGACGTCACGGGCGATGGCTTCTTCCAGACTGGCCGGGCTCAGGCTGTAGGCACCCGGCAAATCCAGCACGGCGTAGCTGCGACCGGACGCACCCTGCAACCGCCCTTCCTTGCGCTCGACGGTGACCCCGGCATAGTTGGCCACCTTCTGCCGGCTGCCGGTCAGCAGGTTGAACAAGGCGGTCTTGCCGCTGTTCGGATTGCCGATCAGTGCAATGCGCGGCAGCGCACCCGTGCTCACGTGTTCGCCCCGGCTTCCGCTTCGGCCTGCACCTCGATGCGTGCCGCTTCGCTGCGACGCAGTGCAAAACGGGTGTAGCCGACCTGCACCATCAGCGGTTCACGTCCGAGCGGCCCGTAAGCACGCACCTCCACCCGCTCACCGGGAACGAAGCCCAGTTCGCCCAAACGCCGCGCGATGCCGTCCGCCGCATCCAGCGCATGCACCGCGCACACCGTGGCGGCGGCATTGAGGGGCAAGTCGGTCAGGCGCATGCGCACAGGCTACAAACGGGAATGATTCTCATTTTATACCGGATTCGAGCGCTGCCACCGTTATCATGATGGTTTGTTTTCGGAGCCCCTGCATGGCCGCGATGCTTGAAATCCGCCGCGATGGCGCGGTGGCGCGGGTGCGGATGAACCGCCCGGACGTGCACAACGCCTTCGACGATGCCCTGATCGCGGAACTGACCCGCGAACTGGATGCGCTTGGCCAGTCGCCCGAGGTGCGCGTGGTGGTGCTGGAAGGTGCCGGCGCCTCGTTCTCGGCCGGGGCCGACCTGAACTGGATGCGCGGCATGGCGCGCATGAGCGAGGACGAGAACCGTGAGGACTCGCTGGCGCTGGCGCGGCTGATGCGCACTCTCGACGCGTTGCCCAGGCCGACCATCGCCCGCGTGCATGGCGCGGCGTTTGGCGGTGGCGTCGGCCTGATCGCCTGCTGCGACATCGCCATCGGCGTGCGCGAGGCCCGCTTCGGCCTGACCGAGGCCCGTCTCGGCCTGCTGCCGGCGGTGATCTCGCCCTATGTCATCAATGCCATCGGCCCGCGCCAGGCACGCCGCTGGTTCGCCAGCGCGGAGATGTTCGATGCCACCGAAGCCCAGCGCATCGGCCTGCTGCACCAAGTGGTCGAGGCCGACGCACTGGACGCGGCGGTCAATCGCCAGATCGCGCTGCTGCTGAAGGCCGGGCCGATCGCCGCCGCCAGTGCCAAGGCGCTGGTGCGTGATGTCAGCGCGCATGCCGATGGCGCGCGCCACGACCGCGACAACGCCGCGCTGATCGCCCGCCTGCGGGTTTCGCCCGAAGGCCAGGAAGGCCTCGGCGCCTTCCTCGACAAGCGCGCGCCAAGCTGGAACGAGGCGCCGTGAACCCATCTGATCAGCCCGCCTGCCACGCCCCGGAATGAGCATGTTCGAGAAGATCCTGATCGCCAACCGCGGCGAAATCGCCTGCCGCGTGATCCGCACCGCCCGCCGCATGGGCATCCGCACCGTCGCGGTGTATTCCGAGGCCGATGCCGATGCGCAGCATGTGCGCCAGGCCGACGAGGCGTACCCGATCGGTGGCCCGCGCCCGCAGGACAGCTACCTGCGCGGCGATGCGATCATCGAGGTCGCGCGCACCAGCGGCGCGCAGGCGATCCATCCCGGCTACGGCTTCCTCTCGGAAAACGCCGACTTCGCCGAGGCGGTGGAAGCCGCCGGCATGGTCTTCATCGGCCCCAGGGCGGCGTCGATGCGCAAGATGGGCAGCAAGGCCGGGGCCAAGGAGCTGATGCAGGCGGCCGGCGTCCCGGTGGTGCCCGGCTACACCGGCGAAGACCAGTCGCCCGAGCGGTTGCAGCGCGAGGCCGAACGCATCGGCTGGCCGCTGATGATCAAGGCCGCGCACGGTGGCGGCGGCAAAGGCATGCGCATCGTGCGCCAGGCCGACGAATTCCTGCCGATGCTGGAAAGCTGCCAGCGCGAAGCGGCCAATGCATTCGGCCGCGACCGCGTGCTGCTGGAGCGCTACATCGAAAAGCCGCGCCACATCGAGCTGCAGATCTTCGGCGATGCCCACGGCGGGCTGATCCATCTCGGCGAGCGTGAATGCTCCGCGCAGCGCCGCTACCAGAAGGTGCTGGAGGAGTCACCCTCACCGTTCCTCACCCCCGAGTTGCGCGCGGCGATGGGCGCGGCCGCGGTCGAGGCCGGCCGCGCGATCGACTACCAGAACGCCGGCACCGTCGAGTTCATCGTCGGCGCGGGCGGTGATTTCTACTTCATGGAAATCAACACCCGGCTGCAGGTCGAGCACCCGGTGACAGAGATGGTGACCGGGCTGGACCTCGTCGAATGGCAGCTGCGCGTGGCCGCCGGCGAGCCGTTGCCGCGCAGCCAGGCATCGATCCTCAGCCATGGCCACGCGATCGAGGTGCGGCTGTATGCCGAGGACCCGGACGCCGGCTTCCTGCCCGGTTCCGGCACCCTGCGCCGCCTGCGCCTGCCCGAGTTCATGCCGGAGGTGCGCATCGACTCCGGCGTGGTCGAAGGCGATGTGGTCAGCATCTTCTACGACCCGATGATCGCCAAGCTGATCGTGCATGGCAGCGATCGCGCGCGTGCGCTGGCGCGCCTGCGCGAGGCACTGGCGGCCAGCGACATCCAGGGCCCGAAGTCCAACATCGCGTTCCTGGAGCGGCTGGTGCGGCACCCGGTGGTGGTCGATGCCAGCATCGACACCGGCTATCTGGATCGCCACCTTGACGAGTTCATCGGCGAAGCAGGCCCGCGGGATGACGCGGCCGGGCGGCAGCTGCGCGCACTCGCCGCGGTCGCCCTGCGCCTGCGCGAGGTGGCCCGCGCCCAACCACACTCACCCTGGGAAATCGTCGATGGCTGGCGGCTGCGCGGCGCCGGGCAAACACCGCTGCGGCTGCTGCATGGCGATGCCGACGTGCTGCTGCGCCTGCGCGGCCGCGACGGCGATTTCGAGGTCGAGGAAGACGGCCACACGTTGCGCCTGCAGGGCATGCGCCTGCACGGTGACCTGCTCAGTGGCCGCGTCGAGGGTATGGCACGGCGCCTGCAAGTGACCTTCGATGAAGACGAGGTGCTGCTGCACGATGGCGAGCGCCGCCATCACCTGCAGCGCACCGCACTGCATCGGGTCGAGGATGAGCAAGGCGGCGGCAGCGGTGAACGCATCGCCGCACCGATGCCCGGCCGCGTGGTCAAGGTCGCGCGCCAGCCGGGTGATGCGGTCAAGGCCGACGAGGTGGTACTGGTGATGGAAGCGATGAAGATGGAGCTTGCGCTGAAGGCGCCGCGCGATGGTGTCATCGCCGAGGTTCGCGTTGCCGCAGGCGATTTCGTCGAGGGTGACGCGGTGCTGGTCACGCTGGAGAGCGCCGAATGAGCCTGCCCGCCGCGGTACGCATCGTCGAAGTCGGCCCGCGCGACGGGCTGCAGAACGAAAAGACCCCGATCTCGACCGCCGACAAGATCGAGCTGATCGACCGGCTCTCGGCCACCGGTCTTGCAAGCATCGAAGCGACCAGCTTCGTCAGCCCCAAATGGGTGCCGCAGATGGCCGACGCCGCCGAGGTCTATGCCGGTATCGACAAGCGCCCGGGCATCGCCTACCCGGTGCTGGTGCCCAATCTGCAGGGCTATGAGCGCGCACGCGCGGTGGGCGTCGGCGAGATCGCGGTGTTCACCGCCGCCTCCGAAGCGTTCAACCGCAAGAACACCAATGCCGGCATCGACGAATCGCTGCAGCGCTTCGCCCCGGTGCTGGAAGCGGCCAGGGCCGACGGCGTGAAGGTGCGTGGCTACGTCTCCACCGTCCTCGGCTGCCCGTATCAGGGCAAGGTGCCGCTGGCCGACGTGGTCCGCGTGACCAAGGCGCTGCACGCGATGGGCTGCTACGAGGTCTCGCTGGGCGACACCATCGGCGTCGGCACGCCCGGCAAGGCCCGCGAGATGCTGTGCGCGGTGGCCGGCGAAGTGCCGATGGCGGCGCTGGCAATCCACTTCCACGACACCTACGGGCAGGCGCTGGCCAACATCCTCGCCTGCCTGGAACAGGGCGTGGCGGTGGTCGATGCCGCGGTCGCCGGCACCGGCGGCTGCCCGTATGCACGCGGCGCCAGCGGCAATGTCGCCAGCGAGGACGTGGTCTACATGCTGCATGGGCTGGGCATCGAGACCGGCATCGACCTGCCGCGGCTGGCCGAAACCGGGCGCTGGCTGGCCGCACGGCTGGGGCGCGAGACCGGCAGCCGCGTCGGCCGCGCCCTGGCCGAAGCCTGATCGACCGGACAAGCATGGCGCGGACAGTCGCGGGACTTCGGAGCGCAACAGCGCTGGGCTAACATGGGCGGTCTTTCTTCACCGGAAGCCCTGCCCATGCACGCATCCAATGTTCGCGCCATCGTCACCGGCGGCGTCTCCGGCCTTGGCCTCGCCGTGGCCGAATCCATCGTCAAGGCCGGCGGCAAGGTCGCCCTGTTCGACGTCAACGATGCCAAGGGCGAGGCCGCCGTGGCCGCACTGGGGCAGGAGCATGCCCGTTACTGGAACACCGATGTCACCGACGAATCGGTGGTCGCCGCCAATGCACAGGCCGCGCAGCAGTTCATGGGCAGCCTCAACGCCGCGATCAACTGCGCCGGCATCCTCGGCGCCGGCCGCGTGCTTGGCCGCAACGGGCCGATGCCGCTGGATCACTTCCGCGGCACGGTGCTGGTCAACCTGGTCGGCAGCTTCAACGTCGCCAAAGCCGCCGCCGAGCTGATGCAGCACAACGAGGCCGGCAGCGACGGCGAACGCGGTGTCATCATCAACACCGCCTCGGTCGCCGCCTACGAAGGCCAGATCGGCCAGGCCGCCTACTCCGCCTCCAAGGGCGGCGTGGTCGGCATGACCCTGCCGATGGCCCGCGAACTGGCCCGCTTCGGCATCCGCGTCATGACCATCGCCCCCGGCATCTTCTGGACCCCGATGGTCGACGGCATGCCCGACGACGTCCAGGCTTCCCTCTCCGCCTCCATCCCCTTCCCCTCCCGCCTCGGCCAACCCGCCGAATTCGCCAACCTCGTCGGCTACATTTTGTCGAACACGTATTTGAATGGCGAGACGATCAGGCTGGATGGCGCGGTGAGGCTTGCAGCCAAGTAGAGCAGGAGTGAGTGCAGAGAAGTGAGAAGTGAGAGAAAGCGGGTGCGCGGTGCGCACTCGCTGCCTTGCTTCGGCGACGGCTATGCTTGAAGCAGAAGTGCGTAGAGCGGAGTAAGGAGTGAGAGAAAGCAGCGCACTGCCCACCTGCCCCACTCTCGACACCCTCCCACCTCACTCCTCTGCACTCGCTTCTCGCCTTCCCCCTCTCACTCCTCACTCCTCTCCACTCTCTCCTCGCCCTCCCCCTCTCACTCCTCACTCCTCACTTCTCTGCACTCACTCCTCGCTTTATGAAAGCTTCCGACATCAAGAAAGGCAACGTCGTCGAATACAACGGCGCCGTGTATCAGATCCGCGACATCGAGCGTTCCAGCCCGCAGGGGCGCGGGGGCAATGTGCGGTTTCGCTTCACCCTGTATTCGGTGCCCGGCGGCAACAAGCTGGATGCCAGTTTCGATGGTGATGACGAGCTGCGCGAGGTCGATCTGCTGCGCCGGCCGGCGACGTTCTCGTACAAGGACGGCGATGCGTTCGTGTTCATGGACGACGAGGATTACAGCCAGTACGCGCTGGATGCCGCGGCGATCGGCGATGCCGCCGGCTACATCACCGACGGGCTCGCCGGCTGCCATGTGCAGATCATCGACGAGCTGCCGGTCGGCCTGCAGCTGCCGACCACGGTCGCGCTGGAAGTGGTCGATACCCCGCCGGAACTGAAGGGCGGCACCGCCACCAAGCGGCCGAAGCCGGCGCGGCTGGAAACCGGGATCGAGATCCAGGTGCCCGAATACATTGCCAATGGCGAGCGAGTGCTGGTCAACACCCTCACCGGCGAGTTCAGTGGCCGCGCCGACTGAGCGCCTGGCGCCGCTGGCGCTGGCGTTGCTGCTGGCCGCCTGTTCCGCACCGGCACCCACGGCGAACCCGGCACCCCAGGCAACCGACGTGGCGCACGCCACGCCACGCGCAGCCGACGCCGGATCGAGTACCGCGCTCGATGCGCAATCCCTGCCCGAGGACGTGCGCGAATACATCCTGCGCCAGCGCATGTGCCGCCACTTCAGCCGGCAGGCCGCGGCGGGGGAGCTCGATCGCGACGCAGCCGAAGCGCTGTGCAGCGGCGGTGGCGATGCGCAGACCTGGAAGGCGCTGATCCGCAAATACCAGGACGATGCCACCATCGGCAGCGTGCTGCTGGCGGAAAAGCCGCTGGACGCACCGTCCCCCTGATGGGCACCGCGGGCGTGCCGCGGCCGCCGTGATCAGTCGAACACCTTGCCGGGGTTCATGATCCGGGCCGGATCGAACACCCGCTTGATGCCGCGCATGAGTTCGATTTCCGCCGCGCTGCGGGTGCTCGCCAGGTGCGGCTTCTTGACCAGGCCGATGCCATGTTCGGCCGAGATGCTGCCGCCATGCTCGGCCAGCAACTCGGCCAGCAGATGGGTGACGCGTTCGCAATCGAGGACGAATTCGGACTGCGACATCGACGCCGGCTTGAGCACGTTGATGTGCAGATTGCCATCGCCGATATGGCCGAACCAGACCACTTCGAACTGCGGGTAATGGGTTGCAAGCAGGCGTTCGGCCGCGGCGATGAACGCAGGCAGCGCGGAGATGCGCAGCGCGATGTCGTTCTTGTACGGCAGGTGCGGTGCCAAGGCTTCGGTGATGCCTTCGCGCAGCCGCCATAACTGCGCGGCCTGGGCGTCGCTGGCGGCGATCACGCCGTCCAGTGCCCAACCTTCCGCCACGCCCTCTTCGAACAGGGCCAGCGCCGCCGCCTCGTCCGCCTCGCTCTCCAGCGCATATTCCACCACTGCATGGCAGGGATGGGCTTCGCCAAACGGCGCCTGGGCGCCATGTGCCAACACATGATGCAGCGCGCGGTCGGTGAAGAACTCGAAGGCTTCCAGACGCAAGCCGGCCCGCAACGCCATGAACGCACGGATCAACGCGGCAAAGTCGGGCAGCGCCAGCAGCATCACCTGCGTGCGCGGTGGCGGCGCGGCCAGCTCGAGCAAGGCTTCGACCACGATGCCGAGGGTGCCCTCGCTGCCGATGAACAGATGCCGCAGGTCCAGGCCACTGGCATTCTTCACCAGCCCGCGATTGAGCTGCAGCACCTCGCCGGCGCCGGTCACCACGGTCAGGCCGGCGATCCAGTCGCGGGTCAGGCCATGCCGCAACACGCGGATGCCACCGGCGTTGGTGGCGATGCTGCCACCGATGCTGGCCGAGCCACGCGCGGCAAAATCCACCGGGTATTGCAGGCCGTGTTCACGCGCTTCGTTCTGCACGCTTTCCAGCGCAATGCCTGCTTGCACGTGCAGCAGGCGATCAATCGGCTCGAAGCCGAGCACGCGGTTCATCCGTTCCAGGCTGACCACCAGCTCGCCATTGGCGGCCACCGCGCCGCCGGACAGGCCAGTGCGGCCGCCGGAGGGCACCAAGGCGACGCCCTGCGAGCGCGCCCAGCGCACGATCGCGACCACCTGTTCAAGCCGCTCGGGAAACGCGATCGCCAGCGGTGCCGGCTCCCAGCGACGGGTCCAGTCGCGACCGTAATGCTCGAGGTCGCCGGGCGTGGTGGCCAGACGCAAGCCGGGGGCGGCCTGCAGCAGTGCATCGAGGGCGTTGGCGTTCATGGCAACAGCGTAACCCAGTATGCTGCAACGCAACGACCCACGCACCGAGGCCATCGTGTCCGCCACGTCCTACCCCAAGTCCGACATCCGCGTCCTGCTGCTCGAGGGCATCAGCCCGCGTGCCGCGGAAGCCTTCACCGCCGCCGGCTACAGCGACATCCGCCACTTCGACAAGGCGCTTCCGGTCGAAGATCTGCACCGTGAATTGCGCGATGCACACATCGTCGGCATCCGCTCGCGCACACGGCTGGATGCGGCGGCGCTGGCCGAGGCACGCAAGCTGATGGCGATCGGTGCGTTCTGCATCGGCACCAACCAGATCGACCTTGCCACCGCGAAAAAGATGGGTGTGCCGGTATTCAATGCCCCGTATTCCAATACCCGCAGCGTGGCCGAGCTGGTGATCGCCGAGGCGATCATGTTGATGCGTGGCATCGCGCAAAAATCCGCCCGCTGCCATCGCGGCGGTTGGGCCAAGTCCGCGGGCGGCAGCCATGAAGTGCGTGGCAAGACGCTGGGCATCGTCGGCTACGGGCATATCGGCACCCAGGTCGGTGTGATGGCCGAGGCCCTGGGCATGCACGTCCTGTATCACGACATCGTGAGCAAGTTGGCGCTGGGCAATGCGCGCGATGCCGGCAGCCTGGAGGCGCTGCTCGCGGCCAGTGACATCCTCACCCTGCACGTGCCGGAAACGCCCGCCACGCGGATGATGATCGGCGCCGCGGAGCTGGCGCGGATGAAGCCGGGTGCGCACCTGATCAATGCATCGCGCGGCAGCGTGGTCGACATCGATGCGCTCGCCGAAGCACTGCGTGACGGGCACCTGGCCGGTGCCGCGGTGGATGTGTTCCCGAGCGAGCCGGAAGCCAATGCCGATGCCGATGTGTTCGACTCGCCCCTGTGCGGCATGGACAACGTGATCCTGACCCCGCACATCGGTGGCAGCACGCAAGAGGCGCAGCAGAACATCGGCGCAGAAGTCGCCGCCAAGCTGGTGCGCTACAGCGACAATGGCAGCACGCTGTCGGCGGTCAACTTTCCCGAGGTCACCCTGCCCGAGCATCGCGGCAGCCATCGCTTCCTGCACATCCATCGCAATGCGCCGGGCGTGCTGGTGGCGATCAACGAAGTGTTCTCCAGCCGCGGCATCAACATCGATGGCCAGTACCTGCGCACCGATGCGGACCTCGGCTATGTGGTGATCGATGCCGCCACCGAGCGCGCACAGACCGGCGCGCTGCGCCAGGCGCTCGACGCGATCGAAGGCACGCTGCGTACCCGGGTGCTGTATTGAGGCACGAATCGACGCATTTGCGCTGCGTTGCAGCATGAGGCGCCGCTTGTCCGCGCTTCAACCGCTGCAGTAAGGTGCATGCTTCGCGCGAACATGCGCACCATGCGCCTGTCGCCCCACCGGGAACCCTGATGTTGCAGCCGTTGTTGATGAGCCTCCGCTTCACGCCCTGCCCTGTCCCGTGCCGACCACGTGCCATGCCTGCATGGCGCATGGCGCTGCCACCGGCTTGGCTGCATCAGAGCCGCGGCAGCCATCGTCACGACCGGTATTCGACCGCCCATGGCTGAACCGCAGTCGCAACCGCGCGAGCCGGGCCTGCTGCAGGCCGCGCTGCCACTGATCGTGCTGGCGTTGATGCTGGCGGCCGCGGTGTGGCTGTTCGGCGATGACAGCTCCTACGGTCCGAACCAGGTCGCACTGGTGCTGGCGACGATGGTCGCGGCGTTGGTCGGCCTGCGCAACGGCATGCGCTGGGCGGACATCCAGCACGGCATGGTGCACGGCATCTCGCTGGCCGTGGTGCCGATCTTCATCCTGCTCGCAGTCGGTGCGCTGATCGGCACCTGGATGATGTCGGGCACCGTGCCAACGCTGATCGTGTACGGCCTGAAGCTGATGCATCCGGCCTATTTCTATCCCGCCACCTGTCTGGTCTGCGCGATCGTCGCGCTGTCCATCGGCAGCAGCTGGACCGTGGCCGGCACCCTGGGCGTGGCACTGATCGGCGTGGCCCAGGGTCTGGACATGTCGCCGGCGATCACCGCCGGCGCGGTGATCTCGGGCGCCTATTTCGGTGACAAGATCTCGCCCTTGTCCGACACCACCAACCTCGCACCGGCCGCTGCCGGCAGCGAGCTGTTCGAACATATCCGCCACATGCTGTGGACCACGGTGCCGAGCCTGCTGCTGGCCCTGCTGCTGTTCACCCTGCTCGGCCTGCGCGGCAGCGGCAGTGATGGCGGGGCCGCATTCGGCGAGCTGCCGGCGCAACTTTCGGCACAGTTCGACATCGGCCCGCATCTGTTGATTCCGATGCTGGTGGTGATGGTGCTGGCGGTGCGACGCATGCCGGCCTATCCCACCATCCTGATCGGCGCCCTGACCGGGCTGGTCTTCGCCGTGCTGTTCCAGTCCGACGTGGTGGCCGCCCAAGGCGCGGCGGAAGGTCGTTCACACGCCGTCGCGATGTTCGCCGCGGGCTGGGAAGCCTTGTTCGACGGCTACAAGGCCAACAGCGGCAATGCCGCGGTGGACGAACTGATCAGTCGCGGCGGCATGAGTTCGATGCTGCCCACCGTGTGGCTGATCCTGTGTGCGATGGGCTTTGGTGCGGTGATGGAGCACACCGGGCTGCTGGAACGGCTGATCCGTGCGGTGCTGCGCATGGCGCGCTCGACCGGCTCGCTGATCACCGCCACCCTGTTCACCGGCATGGGGACCAATGTGATCGCTGCCGACCAGTACATGGCGATCATCCTGCCCGGGCGCCTCTACCGCAAGGAATACGAACGCCGCGGACTGGCGCCGGTCAACCTCTCGCGGGCACTGGAAGACGGCGCCACCCTGACCTCGCCATTGATCCCGTGGAACACCTGCGGTGCCTACATGGCCGCCGCGCTGGGCGTGGCCACGGCCGATTACCTGCCATACGCCTTCTTCAACCTGATCAATCCCTTGCTGGCGATGGTGATGGCGTACGCCGGCTTCAAGATCCTTCGCCTGGCCCCTGCCAGCCCCGCCCCATCCGCGCACCCATCATCCGATTGAAGCTGCGTTACCGTCACATCCCCGGAGTTGCCTGACATGGAACAACCCTCGATCCACGGCATGTGGTCCTCGCGCCTGATGTTCATCCTCGCCGCCACCGGTTCCGCGGTCGGCCTTGGCAACATCTGGCGCTTCCCCTACATGACCTCGGACAACGGCGGCGCCGCCTTCGTGCTGGTCTATCTGCTGTGCATCGCGCTGGTCGGTTTGCCGATCCTGATCGCAGAGGTGCTGATCGGGCGCCACGGCCGGCTCAGTCCGGTCAATTCGCTGCGCCGCGCGGTGGAGGAAAGCCGCGCCTCCCGCAGCTGGGTGGGCCTGGCGTGGATGGGCATCATCGCCGGCATTCTGATCCTCAGCTTCTACGGCGTGGTCGCAGGCTGGACCCTGCATTACAGCTGGCTCTACGTGGCGCATCTTTTCGGAGGCGCAGGCATCAGCGATGCCGGGCAGACCTTCGATGCATTGCTCGCCAATCCGGGCCTGATGATCTTTTGGCAGGCGGTGTTCATGCTGCTGACGCTGGGCGTGGTCGCGCTGGGCGTTGAACAGGGCCTGGAGCGCGCGGTGCGCTTCCTGATGCCAGCGTTGTTCCTGCTGCTGCTGGCACTGGTGGTCTACGGCATCACCACCGGCCATGCCGGGCAGGCGGCGGCGTTCCTGTTCCGCCCGGACTGGTCGGCGATCTCCGGCAAGGTGTTCCTTGCCGCCATGGGCCAGGCGTTCTTCACTCTGAGCCTTGGCATGTGCACGATGATGGCCTACGGCGCCTACCTGCCGCGCCAAGGCGTGTCGATCCCGGCTTCGGGCGTCGCGGTGGCACTCACCGATACCGGCGTGGCCCTGCTCGCCGGCCTCGCCATCTTCCCGGTGGTGTTGAGCTTCGGCATCGATCCCGCCGGTGGCGGCCCCGGCCTGATCTTCACCTCGCTGCCGCGCGCTTTCGACGTGATGCCGTTCGGCACCGTATACGGGCTGTTGTTCTTCGGCTTGCTGTCGGTGGCGGCGTGGACGTCGTCGATCTCGCTGCTCGAACCCGGAACGGCGTGGCTGGTGGAGAAATTCGGCGTCAAGAGCCGCATGCGTGCGGCCACCGCGATCGGCGTGCTGTCCTGGCTGATCGGCCTGCTCTCAGTGTTCTCGTTCAACATCTGGAAGGAGGTCCGCGTCCTCGATCGCGACCTGATGAGCTTCATCGAGTTCGTCTCCAGTGATCTGATGCTGCCGCTCGGCGGCCTGTTGATTGCACTGTTCGTCGGCTGGGTGGTCAAACACAGCCTGCTGCGCGATGAGCTGCCGGAGATGCCCAGGACGCTGTTCAATGCCTGGCTCTGGGTGTTGCGGGTGGTGGCGCCGGCATTGGTGCTGCTGGTCCTGCTGCGCGCCCTGCTGTGACTTGGCATGCCGCGCCGCTGGACGGCGGCGCGGCAAAAGTTTGTACACTTCCGCGCATGTCCGAATCCACCCTGCCCTATGACGTCCCGCGGCTGCGCCACCTGGCCGGGGAGATGATCACCCACATCCGCGAGCTGGGCCATGCCGGCTGGACCCCGGCGACCAGCAGCAACTTCTCCATGCGGCTGGACCCTGCACACGTGGCGATCACCGTCTCCGGCCGCGACAAGGCACGGCTGTGCGAGAACGACATCATGGTGGTCGATCTGGATGGCCAGCCGGTGGCCACCGATCTGCGCCCCTCGGCGGAAACCCTGCTGCATACCCAGTTGTATCGCCGCGATGCGGGCATCGGCTGCGTGCTGCATACCCATTCCCTGGTACAGACCGTGGCTTCGCGCCTGTTCGCCGGACAGGGTCATGTCCGCGTGGAAAACTACGAATTGCTCAAGGCCTTCGCCGGCAACTCCAGCCATGAAGGCAGCATCGACATCCCGGTATTCGCCAATACCCAGCACATGCCGACGCTGGCGCAACAGGTCGAGGCGGCACTCGATGCCGGCCCGATGTGGGGCTATCTGATCGAGGGCCATGGACTGTATGCCTGGGGCCGCGACATGCACGAAGCGCGGCGCCATCTGGAAGCCTTCGAGTTCCTGCTCGCCTGCGAACTGGAAATGAGGAAGCTGGCATGAGCCGCCTGCGCATCTTCGCCGACAACGACCCGAGCACGGTGCTGCTGGAAACGCACGAGGCGGAGCGCATCGCGCGGGAACTGACCGCCATCGGCGTGAGGTTCGAGCGCTGGCAGGCGGCGCAGCCGGTCAAGGCCGGCGATTCGTCCGAGGCCATCCTCGCCGCCTACCACGAGGACGTGCAGCGGCTGGTGGAAGCACACGGCTTCAACAGCGTGGACGTGGTCAGCATCACGCCGGACCACCCGCAGCGCGAGGCGATGCGCGCCAAGTTCCTCGACGAACACACCCATGCCGAGGCTGAGGTGCGCTTCTTCGTCGATGGCAGCGGCTTGTTCAGTCTGCACGTCGCCGACAAGGTGTACGAAGTGCTGTGCGAAAAAGGCGATCTGATCCATGTCCCGGACCGCGCCACGCACTGGTTCGACATGGGGCCGCGTCCCTCCTTCGTCGCCATCCGCTTCTTCACCAATCCCGATGGCTGGATCGGGGATTTCACCGGCAGCGACATCGCACAGCGCTTCCCGCGCCACGAGCCTGCGTCATGAAGATCCTGATCCTGACCGACATCGAAGGCACCACTTCCAGCATTTCCTTCGTCAAGGACGTGCTGTTTCCGCATGCACGCGCCGCCCTGCCCGACTTCGTGCGCCAGCACGGTGCCCGGCCCGAAGTACGGCAATGGCTGGACATGGTCGCCGGCGAGCACGGCGCGATGTGCGATGACGGCATGATCGTGGAGATCCTGCAGGGCTGGATCGACGCCGATCGCAAGCACACCGCGCTCAAGGCGCTGCAGGGCATGATCTGGGAAGACGGTTACGTGAACGGCGACTACCGCGCACACGTCTATCCCGACGTGCCGCCACGCCTGCGCCAGTGGCACGAGGCCGGCCATCGGCTGGCGGTCTACTCCTCCGGCTCGGTGCCGGCGCAGAAGCTGCTGTTCGGCCATACCGAGGCCGGCGACCTGCTGCCGTTGTTCGACGACTTCTTCGATACCGAGGTCGGGCACAAACGCGAGGCCGCCAGCTACCGGCGCATCGCGCAGCAGCTGAACCGCGCCCCCGGCGACATCCTGTTCCTCTCCGATGTGGTCGAGGAACTGGACGCCGCGGCCGAGGCCGGCCTGCGCACGGTGCTGCTCGATCGTCGCGAGGACTATCCCGAACCGCGCCTGGGCGAGGCCACGCACGGCCACGCACGGGTCGAGTCGTTCGCCGCGATCACGCCCTGAGGCCGGCGCCGGCTGCCTGCCGGCCGGGTATTCTCCGCGTCACCGACCGAAGACGCCTGCTCAGGGTTCGGCCTGCTGCAGGCGATACTGCGTCAGTGCATGCGTCCAGCCCTGCCAGCGGTCCAGTGCACGCACCTCGATGCGATGCTCGCCCACGGCGAGATCGGTCGGCAAGGCGCCACGCCACAGATGCGTCGAACTGACCGCTTCGGGTGAGCGGTCGTAGCCACGCAACGCGTCCGCGGCATCGTCACGTGCGTTCTCGGCCAGCAGCGCCGGGTCGGGCCGATCCACCTTCACCATCGCCTGCCACGGGCCATCGTCGATGCGGTACTCGACGCGGGTAGCGTCCATGCCCATCCACACATTGGCATACACGCCCCACGCCGGGTACGCGCCTTGGCGCAGCACGCGCGGTGCATGCAGGCCGATATGCGGCGCCCCTTGCCCGCGCGCGGGATGCCAGGCCAGCGCATACTCGCCGCCCGCACTCACCCGCAGCGAAGCCCAGCCATTGGGCGTGCCATCGGCCATGGTGCTGGCGGGAATCCCGTCGGCATCCCTGATGCCGGACCAGAACGCGCCACAGGCGGCACCGACGTTGTATTCGTGCAGCGGCCGCGCACCCTGCCAGCCGCTGCCGGCGCCGTGGAACACGTGCTGCTGCACATGGGTATGCGCGCTCAGCACCAGCACATGGGGAAAATCGCGCAGCAACGCGAACAGGCGCTCGCGGTCGGCATCGCGGAAGGTATCGCGGCCTTCCGGCTCGAACAGCGGGATATGCAGGGCCAGCACCAGCAGGCGATCACGGCGTGCATCGCGCAGATAGTTCTGCAGGAAGGTGAATTGTGCCGGGCGCAGCCCGCCGATGTAGCGTGGCGTCGCCTGCGGCTGCCAGATCACGTCATCGAGCACGATGAAACTGGCCTGCGGCTCCTCCCAGGCGAAGGTGTCGGGGCCGAAATGGTGCTGGAAGGTGGCCAACGAGCCCGCATCCGCCGCCTGCATGTCGAGGTCATGGTTGCCGGCCACATGCAGCCACGGCACGCCCAGCCGCGCGGTGATCGCCTTCATCGCCGGATACAGCGCAAGGTCGTCATGCACGATGTCGCCGAGCGAGAGGCCAAGGCTTGCCTGCTGATGGCCGATGAGAGGTTCGACGATGTCGCGGCGGTAATGCTCGACATCGACCATCGACTTGGGCTGCGGATCGCCGAACACCATCACCTGCAGCGATGCATCTTCATCCTGCTGCGGCTCGCGGCGCAGCGCGAAGGGCCGGCAGGCTTCACCCGCGCCGCGCCAGTGATCGGGCATGCCGTCCGCCCGCACGCCCGGTGAATAACCCGCCGGCTTGATCACGAACAGCGGGCCTGCATCCGCCGCCGGCAAGCGATAACGGCCCTGCGCGTCGGTGCGCACGATGTCGCGGCCATTGGAAACCGCGACCCCGGCGATGCCCGGCTCCCCGGCATCGCGTCGGCCATTGCCGTTGGTGTCCTCGAACACCTCGCCTTGCGGGCAATGCGCCGCCGAGGCCGCCGCCGGCGCCAGCAGGCCGCCCAGCAGGCAGGCGATGCCCGCGATCCGCGCCAGCCGCCGCATCTCAGCCAGCCGCCCGTGCGGCGGCCAGCACGGCGCCGGATTCGACCATGCGTACCGCCGCGGCGACGTCGCCATCCAGTGCGCGATCGTGCGCCAGGAAATCCAGATGCCGGCGCACTTCGGCATGCGCCGCTGCCACCGCGGCACCGGGATGGAAACTCTCGGCCTGCGCCAGTTCGGCGCGCAGCGCCTCGACTTCAGCCATGAAGGTGGCATGGTTGCCGGCCTGCGCACGCGGTGCGCCACCGATCTTCGCGGCGAGCAGGTCGGCATCACCGCTGCGCGCCAGCTCGCGGGCCGCATTGAGCATCTCCACGCGCAGCTCCAATGCCTGCGCCGCGGTGGCCAGCTCCAGACCCAGCACCTTGGCCAGATCCGCGGTCATCGCCAGCACGTGGCGCGCCTCGTTGGCGCCCATCGAGACATGGTCCTCGGCATTGGCACTGGTCGGAATCGAATACACCGAAGCCGGCATCGCACGCGAAGCCAGATCATTGACGATGGCGGCGGCGCTGTACTGCACGATCATGTAGCCGGACTCGGTACCGTCCTCGTTGCCGATCAGGAACGCCGGCAGGCCATCGTTGGTGGCCGCATCGACCAGCTTGTTCAGGCGCCGCTCGCTGATCGAGGCCAGCACCGGGATCGCTGCCTTGAGGTAACTCATCGCCAGTGCCAGCGGCATGCCGTGGAAATGGCCGGCGGAAATCACCTGCTGCTCGACATGCGGCTTGTCCGCATCGGGGAACACCAGCGGGTTGTCGGTGACCGCGTTCAATTCGATGTCGAGCACACGCGCCACCTGCCCCAGCGCATCGCGCACCGCGCCATGTACCTGCGGGATGCAGCGCAGCGAGTAGCTGTCCTGCGGCTGGTGTTTCTTGCCGCCGCGGAACGGCTTGAAGCGGGCATAGAACTTCTCGCGCCCGTGTCGCTGGGTGTCCGGCACCCAGTCCCAGCCGATGTCGAAGCGGTGCCGGCGCGCCGCTTCGCCCTGCCAGCTGTCCGGCTGCCAGGGCTTGAACCGCGGCACCAAGTGGTACGGAATGTCGGCCAGCGAGGAGCCTTCGAGCAGACGGCGCAGGTTCGCCGCGGTCTCGACCTGACCCGGGTGCGGACGCAGCGCATGCACTTCCTCGGCGAACGCGCCCAGGCGCCCGGCAAAGGCATCGATGCTCATCGCCGCCGCGAGGTCGGCGGTATCCAGCAACTCTTCCAGCTGGGCGATGGCGAGCACGCCGGTCGCCAGCATCTGCGCGGTGCCATTGTTGAGCGCGAGGCCTTCCTTGTAACTGAGCTTGACCGGCTCGAGTCCGACGCGGCGCAGGGCCTCGCCCCCCGGCATGCGCTCGCCATCGACGAAGGCTTCGCCGCCACCGAGCAGCACGATCGCCAGGTGCGAGAGCGGCGCGAGATCACCCGAGGCACCCACCGAGCCCAGCTGCGGCACCACCGGCACCACGCCGGCATTGAGCAGCGCCGTCATCGCCTGCAGGGTTTCGACACGGATCCCCGAATGGCCACGCAACAGGGTGTTGATGCGGATGCCCATCATCGCGCGCACCACTTCGGCTGCGAACGGCTCGCCCACGCAAACGGCATGGGTGAGGATCAGGTTGCGCTGCAATTCCTCGTGCAAGGTGGCATCGCTGGCCTGCCCGCCATGTGCGGCATCGCGCAGGTGATGCGCACCGAGCAACTTGTCGGCATTGCTGCCGAAGCCGGTGGAAACCCCGTAGATCGGTTCTTCGCGCGCGACCTGGGCGGCGAGGAAATCCGCGGCATGCGCCACGCGTTGCAACGCGCTTTCATCCAGCTCCACCCGCGCACCACGGGCAATCCGCAGCAATCCCGCACGATCAAGGTTGTCGCCATCCAGCCGCACCACGTGCCGCTCTGCACTGCCACTCATGCCATTTCTCCATTGATGCGGCCAAGCAGCCAGTCACCGGCACTGGCCATTTCGATCGTTTCCTGTTTGCCGTCGGAAAGGTCCTTCAGCGTGACCGTGCCAGCGGCGCGCTCGCCCTCTCCGCGCAGTGCGACGAAGCGGATGCCGGCGCGGTCGGCATACTGGAATTGGCGGGCGATCTTGCGCGGCTCCATCTGTGTCTCCACACGCAGGCCGTCCGCGCGCAACTGCTGTGACAGGGCCAGCGCATCGGCAAAATCCGCCTCGGCCAGCAGGCCGACCAGCACGTCCACGCTGCTGCGTGCCGCCTGCACCAGCCCCGCTTCGCGCAACTGCCAGAACAGGCGACTGAGCCCGATCGAAATGCCCACGCCCGGCAGCCGCGACTTGCTGTAATGCGAGGCGAGGTCGTCGTAGCGACCGCCGGAGCAGATCGAGCCGATCTCCGGGTGCGCATCCAGCGTCGTCTCGTACACGATGCCGGTGTAGTAATCCAGACCACGCGCGATCGAGAGGTTGACCGCATAGCGTGACTCGGGCAGTCCCATCGCGCGCAACTGCTCCAGCGTGGCGATCAGTTCCGCCCGCCCCTGTTCGAACTGCTCGCTGCCGCTACCCAAGGCCTGGAGCTTTTCCAACGCATCGGCATGACCCTCGGAGCGCAGGCGGGAAAATGCCAGCAGGCGCTCGGTGGTGTCGGCGTCCAGGCCGAATTCCGTACTGATGAGTGTTTCGCGCACCGCGTCCTCGCCGCGCTTGTCGAGCTTGTCCAGCTCGCGCAGCACCGCGTCCTGGCGCGCTTCTTCGATGCCCAGGCCCTCGAAGAAGCCGCGCAGCAGCTTGCGATGGTTGAGCCAGATGGTGAACTCGCCAATGCCCAGGCGCTCGAACACCGCATGGATCACGGCCGGGATTTCCGCGTCATGACGCGGCGACAGGCTGTCCTTGCCGATCACGTCGATATCGCACTGGTAGAACTCGCGGAAACGCCCACGCTGCGCGCGCTCACCGCGATACACGCGCTGCATCTGGTAGCGGCGGAACGGGAACGTGAGTGCATGCTCGTGCTGGGCCACGTAGCGGGCCAATGGCACGGTGAGGTCGAAGCGCAGCGCCAGCTCCGGGCGCCCCTGCCCGCCGCCCTCGGCGAACTTCTCCAGCGCGCCGGTGGACTGCACGAAATAGACCTGGCGCTCGGTTTCGCCACCACTCTTGGTCAGCAGCACCTCGGACAGTTCGAACACCGGTGTTTCCACCGGCAGGAATCCGAACGACTCGAAACCCGTGCGGATGTCGTCGAGCATGCGCTGGAAGGCGATCTGCTCGCCCGGCAGGAGTTCCAGCACGCCAGGCGGGGTACGCGGCTTGATCAAGATGGCCTCGCGGAGAAAGGAGATGAAGCCGCCTAGTTTAGCCAGCCACGCGCCCCCCTTGCCGCGCATGGCGCGAATTCATTACAATGCCCGGCTCCAAGTCGGGGTGTAGCTCAGTCTGGTAGAGCGCTACGTTCGGGACGTAGAGGTCGCAGGTTCGAATCCTGTCTCCCCGACCAATCAAAGCCTTGAAATTGCAGGCTTTTTCAGGAATCACAGGAACCCGGCCCGCGTGCCGGGTTTTTCGTGCCCGCAGGCTGACGGCCAAAAGCCCTTCCCTTCCGGCCATGCAGATCGGCATGCCCTGCCGGTGTCAGTTTCCAGGCGGCTTTTGCGTGTATGGGGTATGACCCGCCGCACCGAGCCACCATCCATGCGCCCGTCCGCGCTGCGCCGCCTCGCGCACGCGTTCGACGGCGTGCTGGCGACGGTGGGCCTGGCGTTCATGGACACGTTGGACCGGGTATTGCGTGGCTATCGCCGGCCACTGGCGAAGCTGGTCCGGCGCATCGGCTTTGCCTGGTTCCCGCTGCTGGCGCTGACCATGGTCGGCACATTGGCCTGGGACCTCACTCATGCGCGACGGCTGGCCGCGGCCGAGGACGCGGTGTTCGACCAGATGATTCGCTGGCGGCCGCTGCAACCGAAGTTGTCGGATCAAGTCGCGGTGGTCGAAATCGATGACTGTTCGATCGAGTATTTCCGCACCCGTGGCGAGGGGGGCTGGCCGTGGAGCCGACAGCGCCATGCCGACCTGATCGATGCCCTGGATCGTGCCGGCGTGCAACGGGTTGGCTTCGACGTGCTGTTCGCCGACGCAAGCCACGACCCGCAAGCCGACGCCGTGCTGGAAGCCATGGCCGCAGCCGGGTCCGGCCGGTTCATGTTTGCTTCCACCCGCCTGCATCCGGCGCATGACGCGGGCAGTCCGCTGCATGCCGCGGCGGCACCCGGCGCATGGCCATTGCAGGCGGGCGCGCCGCAGCCCGGGCCGCCGGTGGCGATGACGCTGCCGTTCGGCAAGGCGATGACCGAATACAGCGGCCTGGTCAATCTCACTCGCGCCAGCGATGGCCTGGTACGCGACATCCGCCTGTACGAGCAGGTCGGCGACTGGGCAATCCCTTCATTGCCATTGCGCCTGGCGCATGGAGCCGCAGCCGATGTCGCTGCGTTGCGCGATAGCGTGCTGCGCATCAATTGGCGCACGCGTACGCAACTGGCCTATGTCAGCGCCGCCGACCTGCTCGCCGATGAGCCGGTATGCAATGCGCGCGAGCCGCTGCCGGATCTGCGCGGCCGCACCGTGCTGGTCGGCCATACCGCCGCCGGGATCAACGATGCCAAGCCGACCCCGGTGAACATGGCGATGCCGGGGGTGGAAGTGCTGGCGGAAACCACCGAGGCACTGTTGAGCGGCAATTCGATTTTCATGCCGCCCGACTGGCTCAAGTACCTGTTGGCGATGTTCCTGGTGGTGGCAACCTGCCAGGCGTTCTGGCGCGGCGAGCCGCACGAGGACGTCAACGTGGTCTTCGTCGGCCTCAACTCGCTGCTGCTGGCGGCCGCGATCATCGCCATCAATTTCGGCGTGTTCCTCGACATCTTCGCCAGCATCGGTTTCGGCACGCTGTGTTACGGATTGTGCCGTGGTTATGCCTCGCTGCAGCGCGGGCGGGTGATCGGCAATCATGATTACCTGCCCGACCATGACCCCGCGCGAACGCCATGGTTGGGCACGGTGCGCCTGCACTTCGAGACCGATCCGGCACTGGCTCCGCGGGCCAGCCGCTTGCGGCGACGTGAATACCGACGCCTGCTGCGACGGTTCCTGTATCGCCACGCGGGCATCGTGATGATCGAAGGCGTGGTTGAACGCAAGCACTGGATGGTGCAGCGACTGGACGACCTGGTCCAGTTGGTCTGGACCGGTGAATCCGAGGCGGCGCTGCGCACCCGCATGCGCCGCGATCTCGACCACCTGCATGGTGAACTCAATGACACCCGTTTCCGGCTCGACGATGCCGCCACCGTCTGGATCAGCCATGCCCTCGTGCATGTCGATGCCGACGCCTCGCCGCAACGGCAACGCGAACAACTGAGGCCGCTTTACCAGCAGGACTTCAATCGCCTGCCGCGAGTGCCGCTGGCAGCGGCCAACCCCTCCCTCAATCCGAACGTGATCCCGCGAGGAGAAACCCCATGAACCCCTGTCCCGTACCCCTTTCCCCTGGCATTTCACACCGTGCCTGGCGTTTGCCCGTGCTGACGGCATGGCTGGTCGGCCTGTTTGCCGCGGGCCCGCTGGCTGCACAGCAACCGGCACAAGTCCACAAGTCGAAGATTGACGTCCATGCTGCGGCGGATCTGGCTTCGCCCAAGCTGGAAAGCCTGCAGCGTGGCGCACAGATCCAGATCCAGAACCAGCAAGGCCTGTGGTACCAGTTGCAGCGCACCGATGGCCGACCCGGATTCGTGCGCATCAATGACGTGCGCATGCTGCAACCGGCCGCCGAAGCGGACACCGCGCAGCAGTCGGCGCTGTTCGGCGGCGGCGCCGGACGCGGACGGGTCCGTGAAACCGCGACCGTGCGCGGCATCAACCCAAGCAAACTGCGCGGCGGAAGGAGCGACACGGCTGCGGTACGCCGAATCGAAGGCTTCCGCGTGGACGCCGCCAGTGCCGACGCCTGGGCCCGGCAGCAGGGTCTGCAGGCACGCAACGTGCCATGGGCCGGCGAAGCCAGGGCAGTCGTCGCCGATCCGGCTGAAGCCACCCGTGCCGAACGCCGCCAGGATATCCGCACCACGCGTAATGTGCTCTCACGCCTGGGCATGGGCAAGGTCGGCGGCGGGCGCGTCACCCATACCGCCGCGCGGGTTGCCGACCGCAGTGCAGGCAAATCCGAGGCGGAGCTGGTCGAGGAAGAACGGGCACTGGGACCGCAGTTGTCTGCCCGCATCCTTGGCGCAGCTCCACCGTGGAACAACGCCCAGGCACAACGCCGCGTCAATCTGATCGGCCGCTGGCTGGCTTCACAGACCTCGCGCCCTGACCTGCCGTGGACCTTCGCCGTCATCGACGACGGTGAAGCCAATGCCTTCGCCGCACCCGGCGGCTATGTGCTGATCACTCGCGGGCTGTACGAGTTGCTGGCCGATGACAGCGAACTGGCGGCCGTTCTTGCCCACGAACTGTCGCACGTGGTCCAGCGCGACCATTACGAAGTGATTCGCAAGCAGCAAATGGCGGAGCTGGGCAAGGATCTGGCGATGCAGCAGGTGCGCACGCCCGGCGCCATCGGCTTTGCCCGCAACTACGTCGAACGCCACGGTGCGGCGGTGCTGCTCACCAGCCTGGATCGCAGTGCAGAATACCGCTCGGATCAAGCCGCCGGCATTTACCTCGCCCGCGCCGGCTTCGATCCACTGGCGTTCTACAGCGTGCTGCAGAAGCTGACCGCGCTGGGCAGCCGTCCGGCCCGACTGGCGCAGCTGCATGCCACGCACCCCCCGCTTCACGAACGCCTGGATCAGCTGGATCGGCAAAGCGCCGGCAAGGGCGGCGGACGCGGCCGCCGCCGCTGAAACATCGCCCCACCCGGTGCGTCTCTTCCCTGCCCTGCAGCCACCGGCTGCAGGGCAGGTGCTCAGTGAGGTCGGCGAAACGGCCGTCGTGCCTGGCCACCACGGGCCAGCGGGCTTGCCGACGCCGCCCGTGAGGGAACTGCCTGCCGATCGCATGATTTGACACCCTGCGCGATGCCGACGCACGGCATCGCCCGCCACTCGCGTTATCGTTAAGCGGTGCCACCAAGGCACACCGAACCGCCGACGGAGTGCGAGCATTGACCCGACCCAGCCTTGAAGCCTTTCTCGACACGCTTGCCCGGCGCGATCCGCAGCAGCCGGAGTTCCTGCAGGCGGTGCGCGAGGTGATGACCTCGCTGTGGCCATTCCTCGAGCGCAACCCGCACTACCGCGAGCACGGACTGCTCGAGCGGCTGTGCGAGCCGGACCGGGTGATCCAGTTCCGCGTCACCTGGGTCGATGACCATGGCCGCACCCAGGTCAATCGCGGCTTTCGCGTGCAGCACAGCCAGGCCATCGGCCCGTACAAGGGCGGCATGCGCTTCCACCCCTCGGTGAACCTGTCGATCCTGAAGTTCCTCGCCTTCGAGCAGACCTTCAAGAACGCGCTGACCACTCTGCCGCTGGGTGGCGGCAAGGGTGGCGCGGACTTCGATCCCAAGGGGCGCAGCGATGGCGAGGTGATGCGCTTCTGCCAGGCGCTGATGGGCGAATTGCATCGCCACCTGGGCGCCGACGTGGACGTGCCGGCCGGCGACATCGGCGTGGGCGCACGTGAAGTCGGCTACATGGCGGGGATGATGAAGCGGCTGTCGAACCACGCCGGCTGCGTATTCACCGGCAAGGGCATCGCCTTCGGTGGCAGCCAGATGCGCCCGGAGGCGACCGGCTACGGCACGGTTTACTTCGCCGAACAGATGCTGCGCCGGGTCGGCGAGAGCTTCGATGGTCGCCGGGTATCGATTTCCGGCTCCGGCAACGTGGCCCAGTACTGCGCACAGAAGGCAATGGACAGCGGCGCGCAGGTGCTGACCCTGTCCGACTCGGGTGGCACCTTGTTGTGCCGGGAAGGCATCAGCGAACAGCTTCTGGCCGACGTGATCGCGTTCAAGAACGAGCAGCGTGGGCGACTCGCCGAGTTCTGTGCACGCCACGGCCTCGACTTCCACCCCGGCACGCGGCCATGGACGGTGCCGGTGGACATCGCCCTGCCCTGCGCCACCGAAAACGAACTGGATGCCGCCGATGCGCGCCGCCTGATCGACAACGGCGTGCGCTGCGTGGCCGAGGGTGCCAACATGCCCTGCACGCTGGACGCGGTGGATGCGTTCATCGATGCCGGCACACTGTATGCACCGGGCAAGGCCAGCAATGCGGGCGGGGTCGCCACCTCGGGGCTGGAGATGAGCCAGAACGCGGTGCGTCTGGGCTGGACCCATGCCGAAGTCGATGAGCGCCTGCACCTGATCATGAAGGACATCCACGCCAATTGCGTGCGCCATGGCCAACGCGCCGACGGCAGCATCAATTACGTCGAAGGTGCCAACATCGCCGGTTTCGTCAAGCTGGCGGATGCCATGCTGGCCCAGGGCGCGTGCTGACGCAGCAACCCGCGCGCATGCCTGTGGCGGCCCCGGTTCAGCCCGATGCGGCGGCCAGACGCTCGCGCAGCTGCTCCAGACGCAGGTCGCCGGCGGCACCGGGCGATACCCGCGCGGCGAGGCTGGCCTCGGGATCACCGCCCGCCCAGCGTTCGGGATCGGCCGCTTCACGGTAGGCATCGCGGAACGGCAGCCCTTGGCGCGCGAGGTCGACCGCAAGGTCGGTGGCGTACATTGAGGGCTCGAGTGCATCGCGCATCGCCTGCTCGCGCCAGTCCAACGCACCAAGCAATGCCGGCACCAGGCGCAGTGCGGCCAGGCCGCGGGTGAAGCCATGCACCAACCCGCCCTTGCCGAACTGCAAGTCGCGGTGATAACCCGATGGCAGTGAAAGCAGCTGCTCGATCTCGCAGCGCGCGGCGGCGACGCTGGCATAGGCCGCGCGCATCAGTTCGATCACGTCGGGATTGCGCTTGTTCGGCATGATCGAACTGCCGGTCGTGTATTGCGCCGGCAACTCGACGAAGCCGAACTCGCTGCTGGTGAACAAGCTGAGATCCCAGGCCAGACGGCGCAGGTCGAGCATCGCGCTGCCCAGTGCTTCCAGTGCCGCCATCTCGAACTTCCCGCGTGAAAGCTGGGCATACAACGGCGATACCTGCATCCGTGAAAACCCCAGCGCGGCGGTGGTGTGTTCGCGGTCGAGCGGAAGATTGACGCCATAGCCGGCCGCCGTGCCCAGCGGATTGCTGTCCACCCAGCCACGGCAGGCGCGTGCGCGCATGGCATTGTCGATGAACGCCTCGACCCAGCCCGCCCACCACATGCCCAGGCTCGATACCACCGCGCGTTGCAGGTGGGTGTAGCCGGGCATGGGCAGCGTCGCTTCACGTTCGGCGCGAGCCAGTCCTACCGTGGCGATCTGCAGACACAGGTGCTCGACCTCCTCGAGGCGGTCCTTCAGCCACAGCCGGGTGGCCACCAGTACCTGGTCGTTGCGGCTGCGCCCGGCATGGATCTTCTTGCCGGTCTCACCCAGTCGCTCGGTCAGGCGGTCCTCGATCGCCGAGTGCATGTCCTCGTAGCGCTCGTCGAGCACGAACGCACCGGACTCGATGTCGTGGCGCAGGTTGTCGAGCTCGCGGTTCAGCGCGGCAAGCTCCTCGTCATCGAGCAGGCCGACGCGCGCCAGCCCCTCGGCGTGCGCACGGCTGGCACGGATGTCGTAGCCGATGAACTCGCGGTCCAGGATCACGTCGTCACCGGCCAGGAAGCTCTGGATCTCGGCATCCACCGCCACGCCCGCCTTCTGCCACAACAGCTTGCTCATGCCGCCTCCTCCAGCGTGATGCCCTCGAACTCGTCGAAACCGAAGGCCAGGTTGAGATTCTGCATCGCCTGCGTGGCCGCGCCCTTGAGCAGGTTGTCGAGCACGCTGACCACGACCAGGCGACGGCCGTCCGCGCTCAGGCCGAAGCCGCCCACACGCGCCGCATGGCGCCCGGCGATGCGCGACACCCAGGGCATCTCCTCGACCACTTCGAGCAAAGGCTCGTCGGCATAGAACGCACGATAGGCCTGCACCACCTCCTCGCGCGTCATGGTTTGGCGCAGATGCAGGTTGGCAGTGATCGACAGGCCGCGGAAATAGCCCGCCACGTGGGGGATGAACTCGACCTCGGCACAGTGTCGACTCACTTCGCGCTCGTGCAGATGGCCGGTCAGCGCATACGGCATCAGGTTGTCCTGAAGCAGCTGCGGATTGTTCTTGTCGCTGGGCGTGGTGCCGGCCCCCGACCAGCCGGAGACGCCGAAGCATTGCACCGGTCCGGCCAGCTGATCGCGCAACGGCGCGATCGCGAACTGCATCGCGCTGGCATAACAGCCCGGGTTGCTGATGTGACGCTGGCCACGGTAGTCCTTGCGCGTCAATTCCGGCAGGCCGTAGTACCAGCCGTCGTCGAAGCGGTAGTCGGCGGACAGGTCGACCACCCGCGGCTGATCGTCGCGCCGCGTGATGCTGGCCATGCACGCGGCGGCCTTGCCGTTGGGCAGGGCCAGCACATACGCGTCGACCGGCTCCACGGCCAGCGCATCGAGCGCGATTTCGCGGTAGCGCAGGTCGCCCTGGAAGCCGGGCACATGATCGGCCACGCGCTCGCCATCACGCGCACGCGAGGACACGAAACCGAGTTCCAGCCGCGGATGGCGCTCGATCATCGGGATCAGCTCCTCGCCCACGTAACCGCGCGCACCGACCAGACCAATGCGTTTTTTCATCCCGCGTCCTCCAGACTGGGTTCACGCGCCAGGGCATCCTCGACACATTCGCGGATCGCGTCGAAGTCCTGCAATCCGTACCAATAGGCCTTCCACGGCAGGCGACGGAAGCTGCCATCGGCTTCCGCATCGTAGAACGCGTTGACCAGGTTGAAGCGTCGCGAACGCCAATACAGCACCGGCGTCTCGGCACGCATCATTTCCCATACCGCGCGCCCCAGCCCCTCGCCCTGGGCATCATCAAGCACCGCGAACTTGTCGAGATACGGCTGCGGCCCGTCGGCACTCAGGATCACCGCGGCACGGTAGTTCTCGCTGACCCAGGCGCGCAGCAACGGCGTGCGCTCGAAGTAGTCCGGCACCAGGCGGCGACCGAACGCCGATTCGATCAGCCCGCGCAGCCGCGGCAGGTCCAGCGCTTCCCATTGTTCTGCACGCAACACCCGTTCGCCGCGTCGCACCAGGGTGCCCGAGCCCTTGTGCGTGAACAGCTCCTTGGCCAGTTCCGCCGGGCGGGTGATCGACACCGAAGAGGACAGCGGCACCGAATCGAGCAGCGACTTGATCTGTTCGAGCTTGAGGCGCATCCCGCCGCTGAGCCACTCGGCCTGCATCAGCCGCGCATAGTCGCTGCTCAAATTGATCGAGTCGATGACACGACCATTCTCGTCGAGCAGGCCACCGGTGCCGGTCAGGAACACGATCTTGTCCGGCCGCAGTTCGCGCACCAGGGCATTGGCGGCGATGTCGGCATTGATGTTGACGATCTGCCCGCCGCAGGTTTCACCGAGGCTGGCGATGACCGGAATCGAGCCGGCTTCGAGACTGGCACGGATCGAAGCCAGTTCGACCCGTTCCACTTCGCCCACCAGACCGAACGTCGCCTCGTCCAGCAGGCGCGACTCGAACACGCCCGACACGATCGAGGTGGCGCGTGCATCCGCCGCCTGCAGCGCCTCGACCAGCGCCAGATTCTGTGCCTGCATCACCCGGCGCACCACCGCGAGGGTATCGGCGCGGGTCACGCGCAGGCCGGCGACCACCTCCTTCTCGATTCCGGCCTCGCCCAGCGCCTCGTCCAGCTGCGGGCCGGCGCCATGGATCACGATCGGGGTCAAGCCCACGTCCTGCAGGAATGCCAGCGAGGACACCAGGGCATCCAGGTCGTCACGCAGCACCGCGCCGCCGACCTTGACCACCGCGAAACGCGCGGCTTCCAGCTGCGAATAGCGCTTCAGGTACTGACTGATTTCCTTCGCGCTGGCCATGCTCGAAAGCAGGCGCACGATGGTCATGCGGGTGCGCGCATCATGCGCGCGCATTTCGGAATGACGCAGGTTCATGTGTGTTGCCCCATCAGCATGGCGCGGATCGATTCGGCATAGCGTTGCAGTTGTGCCAGTTCCACCCATTCGTCGGCGGCATGCGCCTGGGCGATGTCGCCCGGCCCGTACACGATGGCGTTCAAGCCGGCTTGCGAGAACAGCGAGGCTTCGGTCCAGAAGTCCACCGCCGGCCCGACCTCGAGACCCAGTTCCTCGGCCAGCGCCTGCGCCTGGCGGCGGCGATTCTCGGCCTCGGCCGCCTGCCCCGCGGGCAGCGAGGGGCCGCGGAAGGTTTCCTCGTACTCGGCACCGGCCGCGGCGAAGTCGCGCAATTGGCGGTGCAGCTCGTCGCTGTCCTGCGAGGGCAGCGGGCGGAAGCCGAAGCGGACCTCGGCATGCGGGGCGATCACGTTGGCCTTGATGCCGCCCTCGACACGGCCGATGTTGAAGCGCAGTCCCTGCAGCCCGCCGAATTCCTGCGCCGCGTGTGCGGCGACGAAGTCCAGCGCCGCGGTGCCCCAACGCATGGCCTGGTGCAGGGCGCTGGCCTCCAGCGCCGAGGCGGCCGAGGCATGCCCCGCCTGCCCATGGAACTGCACGCGCGCGGCGGACAGGCCGCGGTGCGCGAGTACCGCGCGGCAGCCGGTCGGTTCGGCGACGACCACATCGGAAAAACCATGCTCGCGACGCAGGAACGCGGCCACGCCGCGCGCATCATTGGCCTCCTCGTCACTGGTGAACAGCAGCGCGAGGTCACCCGGCGTGGCGCGTGCCACCGCCAGCAGCGCCGCCGCCGCGCCTTTGATGTCGCAGGCACCCAGACCCACCGCGCGTTCGCCATCCACACGCAGGGTGAACGGATCGGCGCTCCACGCCGGCGAGTCCGGCACCGTGTCCAGGTGCACATTGAACAGCCGCCGTGGCTGCCCACGCTGCGCGTACAGCGATACCGCGCCTGCACTATGGTCCTCGACCCGCACCTCGAACCCTGGCAGTTGCTCGGCCAGCCAGGCGAACAACCCGCCTTCGGCGCTGATCGCGCGCGGCGGATTGCGGGTATCGAACGCCACCAGGGCGCGCAGGTTGTCGAGGATGGATTCAAGCATGGGACGGGTCGCTGTCGGAGTCTGGCGGGCATGCAGCCGTGGTTGATCGATGGAGGCGAGTGCTCACTCGCCGCGTGGCGTGTTGACCTCGGCCCACAGCGTGCTGCTCATGCCGAACAGCTTGATGAAGCCCTCGGCTTCCTCCACGCCCCAGTCGGCGGACTGCGCATAGGTCGCGCCACCGGACTGCAGGATGTGCGGCGAACGCACTTCCACCGCGTCCACGCGGCCGCCGGCGGTTTCCAGCACCACCTCGCCATTGACCATGCGCTGGCTGGAGGCGAGGAACGCCTCCAGGTCGGTCTTCAGCGGGTCGTGGAAGAACCCTTCGTAGACCAGCTCCACCCAGCGCCGCGCCACGTCGGGCTTGAAGCGGTTCTGCTGCTTGGACAGCACCGCCTCTTCCAGTGCGCGGTGCGCCACCAGCAAGGCGGTCAGGCCGGGGGCCTCGTGCACGATGCGTCCCTTGAGACCGATGGTGGTGTCGCCGGTGTAGATGCCGCGACCCACGCCGTACGCGGCGAATTCCCGGTTCAGCCATGCCAGCAATTCCGGCCCGGGCATTTCCTGTCCATCCAGCGCCACCGCTTCACCCTGGACGAAGGTCAGGGTCACGCGCAGCGGCTGCTGCGGCCACTCGGCGCGCGGCTTGCACCAGCCGCGGGCTTCCGCGCCCGGCGCCTGCCAGGCATCGATCTCGCCGCCGGAGAGGGTCACGCCGAGCAGGTTCTCGTTGATCGTGTAGCGCTGTTGCTTGCCGGGCACGTCGAAGCCGCGTTGCTGCAGGTATTGCTGCTCGTAGGCACGTGTCTGAGTGTGTTCCTTCTGGATCTCGCGGATCGGCGCGATGATGCGATAGCGGCCACTGGCCTTGACCGCGAGGTCGAAGCGCACCTGGTCGTTGCCCATGCCGGTGCAGCCGTGCGCGATCGCGTCGGTGCCCAGCGCACGGGCGCGCGCCAGCGCGGCATCGACGATCAGGTAGCGATCGGACACCAGCAGCGGATACTGGCCCTGGTAGCCTTCGCCGGCCTGGATGAAGGGCTTGACGAAGCCCTCCCAGATCGCCGGGCCGCCATCCACGGTCAGATGCGAGGCCACGCCCAGCTCCTCGGCACGTGCCTCGATGTAGGCACGCTCTTCGGCATCCACGCCGCCGGTATCGGCAAACACGGTATGCACGTTCCAGCCCTGCTCCTTGAGCCAGGGCACGCAGAAACTGGTATCCAGGCCACCGGAAAAGGCGAGCACGATATCGCCCTGCTGGCCGGGTTGCTGAGGCTCGTGTGCTTGCATCGGGGTATTGGTCATGGCGCGGATGTCTCTTGTCGATTGGATGTCGGGTCGGATGTTGCAGCCGGCTCAGGCCGCCGCCAGCCTGGCCATCACCGCCTTCTGCACATGCAGGCGGTTCTCGGCCTCTTCGATGGCGATGCACCGCGGCGAGTCCATCACCGCGTCGGTGGCCTTGACGTTGCGACGCAGCGGCAGGCAGTGCGAGAACACGCCATCGCGGGTCAGCGCCATCTTTTCCTCGTCCACGATGAAGTGGCGATAGCGCTCGCGCATCGCCTGCTCGTCCTGCCAGCGACCGAAATACGGCAGTGCGCCCCAGCTCTTGGCGTACACGATGTCGGCATCGCGATAGGCCGATTCAATGTCGTGGCTGATGGTGAAAGCCCCCCCACTCTCGGCAACGTTCTGCTGCGCCCAGCCGAGGTAACGCGGGTCGAGCAGATACTCCTCGTTCGGGCACAGCAAGGTCACGTCCATGCCCATGCGCGTGGCGATGGTCAGTGCGGAGTTCGCCACCGCGGTGTTGAGCGCCTTCGGATGCCAGGTCCAGGTCAGCACGTACTTGCGCCCGCGCAGGTCGCGCTGGCCGAAATGCTCCTGCAGCGCCAGCACGTGAGCCAGCTCCTGGCACGGGTGGGTGATGGTTTCCATGTTGATCACCGGCACCGTGGAGTATCTGGCGAAGGCCTTGAGCACGCGATCCTCGCGATCCACGCTCCAGTCGGTGAACTTCGGGAACGCCCGCACGCCGATCAGATCCACGTAGCGCGCCAGTACCCGCGCCACTTCGGCGATGTGTTCCTCGCTCTCGCCATCCATCACCGTGCCGGTCTCGAATTCGATCGGCCATGCATCCTTGCCCGGCTGCAGCACCACCGCATGCCCGCCGAGCTGGAACGCGCCCAGTTCGAAGCTGGTGCGGGTGCGCATCGACGGGTTGAAAAAGACCAGCGCGATCGAACGGCCCTTGAGCGCATCGCCAAGCTTTTCGCGCTTGTAGCGCTCGGCCTCGGCCAGCACCGCGTCGAGCTCGGCACGGCTCCAGTCCTGGGTGTTGAGAAAGTGTTTCATCGGGATTCCTGGCGGAGAAGATGTTGAGGTGGGAAATGAAAAAAGCCCGGCATGGCCGGGCTTTTTGCTGCATTTGCGCAGGACAGTCCGGCCGACTCGCTCAGGGTCGACGGATTGGGCGCGCGCGCGAAGTCATGCCCGCGGCCATCCAGGCGGCGGACTGATGGGCAATCGCGAAACGGGCGGGCATGTCCTGCATCAGACCTGCATGCTCGCACGACGGGCACGCGGCGACAAGCCTCACGGCTGAACCCGGCTGTCGACCATCGGCGTGATGCCGATGCGGATGCGCAGGCGTCGACCCGGATCCTGCGCCAGCCGCGAGCGGTAACGGACCCCGTTGTGGGTATACATCACGTCGTAGGCGATCGGGCGACGGGTTTCGCGCGGCTCGGTCACCTCGCGGCATTCGCCACGCTCGTCACAGCGCCGGACGGTCGTCTGGCTGGTCAGGATCTGGTACACCGGCTCCACGCTCAGCACCTGCGCATAGTCATAGCGCACGTGCTCGGCGGGCACCACGCGTTCCTGGGCAGCGCCCGGCGGCGGCACCATCAGCAGGACGGGCAACAGGATGAAGAGGGGGATTCGCACGTGATGTGTGCTGGTTCGAAGACGCATTGTTCAGTTTAGGCAGTGGCTTGCCTGCGCGCCTGAACACCCGCCAACGGTGAAGGCTAGAATGCCCGGTCCGCACCGGGAATCATGATGAGCCTGCACCTGTACAACACACTCAGCCGTCGTCTCGAGCCGTTCCAGCCGCAGGATCCGTCCTGCCCGACGATGTACGTGTGCGGCCCCACGGTCTACAACTACGTGCACATCGGCAACGCGCGCGGGCCGGTGGTGTTCGGCGTGCTGGCCGAGCTGCTGCGCCGGCGCCATGGCGACTTGCGCTATGCGCGCAACATCACCGACGTCGACGACAAGATCAATGCCGCCGCGCGCGAGGCCGGCAGCCCGATCAGCGCGATCACCGAACGCTATGCCGCCGCCTACCGCGAGGACATGGCCGCGCTCGGCGTGGCACCGCCGGACATTGAACCCGCCGCCACCGAGCACATCGCGCAGATCATCGCGATGATCGAACGCCTGATCGAATCCGGCCATGCCTACGCCGCGGAAGGCCACGTGCTGTTCGCGGTGGACAGCTTCGAGGGGTACGGCAAGCTCTCGCGGCGCGACCCGGGCGAGATGCTGGCCGGCGCGCGCGTGGACGTGGCCCCGTACAAGCGCGATGCCGGCGATTTCGTGCTGTGGAAACCCTCCGACGACGACCTGCCCGGCTGGGATTCGCCCTGGGGCCGTGGCCGGCCCGGCTGGCACATCGAATGCTCGGCGATGGCGGCGACGCATCTGGGCGAAACCATCGACATCCATGCCGGTGGCGTGGACCTGCAGTTCCCGCATCACGAGAACGAGATCGCACAGAGCGAGTGCGCGCATGGCGGCAAGACGTTCGCCCGCTTCTGGCTGCACAACGGCATGCTCAACTTCGCCGGCGCGAAGATGTCCAAGTCGCTGGGCAACATCGAGAAAGTGCATGACCTGGTGCGCGCGCATCCGCCCGAGGCGCTGCGCCTGGCCCTGCTTTCGGCGCACTATCGGCAGCCGCTGGAATGGAGCGACGCCTTGATCGCGCAGTCGGTGCGCACGCTCGACCGGCTGTATGCCACGCTGCGCGCACTCGAGGATGTCGAGGTCGAACCACGCATCCCTGCGCGCATCGAAGAGCTGCTGGATGACGACCTCAACACGCCGGCAGTGCTGGCCGAGATTGCCCGCCTCGCCGCCGAGGCACGCAAGGCCGAAGGCATGGAAGCCCGAAGCGAGGCCAAGGCCGCGCTGCTCGGTGCCGGCCTCGCACTGGGCCTGTTGCAACAGTCGCCGCAGGCATGGTTCGCGCACGAGGCCCCGACCGGGGACGATGCACGCATCCAGGCACTGGTCGATGAGCGCATCGCGGCCAAGCAGGCGCGCGACTTCGCCCGCGCCGATGCCATCCGCGACCAGCTCGCCGCCGAAGGCATCGTGCTCGAGGACACCGCACAGGGGGTGCGCTGGACACGACGGCGCTGAGGACGGCGCGGTTTGCCGGCACGGATGCACCGCAGCGGAATCATCCATTCACCTGACCCACTTCGACTCTCCAAGCGACGAGCACCCGTTCCGCAATGAGCCCATCGTTTCCACTTGAACCCAGTGCTGCCGAAGCGCAAGCGGCAATCGCCGAAGAATTCGCCCTGTTCTCCGACTGGGCCGAGCGCTACCAGTACCTGATCGACCTGGGCCGCCAGTTGCCCGATCTGCCCGAGACGCTGAAGACCGAGGAACACCGCCTGCATGGCTGCCAGTCGCAGGTGTGGATCGTGGCCGAGGGCGATGCGCAGCGGCTGGACTTCCGTGCGATCAGCGATTCGGCCATCGTGTCCGGCCTGATCCACTTGGCATTGCGCGTGTATTCCGGGCGCCCGGCCAGCGAAATCCTCGCCACCGAGCCCGATTACATCGCCGCCATCGGCCTTGCCAAGCATCTGTCGCCGACCCGCAGCAACGGCCTGGCCGCCCTGCTCGCCTTCATCCGCGACAGCGCCCGGCAGGCGCAATGAGGCGATGAGCCCGGCGCAGCCCGCCCTGCCGGATGCGGCATCGCCACTGGCCAGCCATGGCTTCCGCTGGCTGCTCGCCTATCGCCTGGGCACCCTGCTGTGCTACCAGATCGTGGCGGTCACGGTCGGCTGGCATGTCTACGAGCTCAGTCGTGATCCATGGAAGCTCGGCCTGATCGGCCTGGCCGAAGTGCTGCCGTTCTTCTGCGTGGCGCCGTTCGCGGGCTATCTGGTCGATCATCTGCCGCGACGCAAGCTGGGCATGGCCGCCTGCGCCGGCCTGGTGCTGACCGCGGCGCTGCTGGCGCTGATCGCCGCCGGACGCCTGCCCGTCTCCGGGCTGTGGCCGATCTATCTCGCCATCGCGCTCGGCGGCATGGCGCGCTCCTTCCTCGGCCCGGTCTACAACGCCTTGTTCGCACGCGTGCTGCGACGCGAATCCTTTGTCCGTGGCGCGAGCCTCGGCAGCGTGTTCTTCCAGGCCGGGCTGGTCGGCGGGCCTGCGCTGGGTGGATTGCTGGTCGGCTGGGGCGGCAAATCGGTGGCCTACACGGTCGCCGCGGGCTGCGGCCTACTTGCGGTCGCCGCGCTGGCGATGATGCCGGTCAGCGAGCCACCCGCGGCGCAGCAGCAAGGCCCGGTGTTCCGCAGCATCGGCGAAGGGCTGCGCTTCGTGTTCGGCCACCAGATCCTGCTCGGTGCGCTGGCACTGGACATGTTCGCGGTGCTGCTGGGCGGTGCGATCTCGCTGGCCCCGGCGTTCATCAAGGACGTGCTGCACGCCGGGCCAGAAGCCCTCGGCATGCTGCGTGGCGCGCCGGCGCTGGGTTCGATGGCGGTGGCGCTGTGGCTGGCGCGGCGGCCGCTCAGCCGCCATGCCGGACGCATCATGCTGGGCTCGGTCGCCGGCTTCGGCCTGTGCATGATCAGCTTCGGGCTCAGCACCTCGCTGTACCTGTCGATGGCGATCCTGCTGGTTTCCGGGATGTTCGACGGCGTCTCGGTGGTTCTGCGCTCGAGCGTGCTGCAGCTGGCCACGCCCGATGCCATGCGTGGCCGGGTGTCCTCGATCAACAGCCTGTTCATCAGCTCCTCGAACGAGCTGGGCGCGTTCTATGCCGGCAGCATGGCGCGGCTGCTGGGGCTGGTGCCGGCGGTGGTGCTGGGCGGCTTCATGACGCTGGGCGTGGTCGCGACCACCGCGCGGCTTGCGCCGCGGCTGCGCCGACTCGATCTGCGCGATCTGCAATGACGACGAACCCCGCACAAGGCGGGGTTCGTTTTGATGCCAGGCGGCTCGCGCCGGAACTCAATCGCCCTGCTGCTTCTGACGGATTTCCCAGCGTTCCTGCGCATCGAAGGTGCGCTCGGCCTGCGGCCTGGCCTCCAGGCGATCCAGACCGATTTCCTCGCCGGTATCGACGCAATAGCCGTAATCGCCTTCGTCCACGCGGCGAATGATGCTTTCGATCTTGCTGATCAGCTTGCGGTAGCGGTCACGCGTGCGCAGCTCCAGCGCGTTCTCGGTTTCGCGGCTGGCACGTTCGGCCTCGTCGCCGATGTCACGCACTTCATCGCGCAGGTTCTCGATGGTCTGCTTGGACTCCTCGATCAGCTCCTCGCGGCGCGACAGCAGCTTCTGGCGGAAATACTCCAGCTGCAGCGGATTCATGTATTCCTCGTCCGCGCTGGGGCGGTAGCCCTCGGGCAGGATCGGGCGGCCGGTGATCTTGTCGAGCTTGAACTTGGGCAGCTTGCCGCGTGCCTTCGGTTGCTCCTTGCGCGTACCTCCCACCACCGCGACCGCCACCTTGCCGGTCGGGCGCGACGGCGCCTTCGCAGCAGCCGCGGGCACCTTCGCGGCGGCGGCCTCGGGCTTGGCGACCTTCGTCGCCGCTGCCTTCCGCGGGGCCGGCTTGGTCGTGGCCTTCTTCGCTGCCGCCTTCGTGGCGAGCGTCTTTTGCGCCACCTTGCCGGTGGCCGCCTTCCTGGCCGGAGTCGACTTCGCGGCAGGGGCTGCCGCCTTCTTCACGGCGACTTTCTTCACCGCGGCCTTCTTCGCCACCGCCTTCTTTGCCACGGTTTTCTTCACCGCGGCTTTTTTCACCGCGGCCTTCTTGGTCACCGGCTTGGCGGTCGCGGCCTTCTTCGCCACAGCCTTGCTGGTGGCGGCTTTCTTCGCGACGACCTTCTTGGCCGGCGCCTTGGCGCCCTTCTTGGCCGCGGCCTTGGCGACCTGCTTCTTCTCGGCGACCTTGGTCGCGGCCTTCCGGGCGGGTTTCTTGACTGCCACTGCGTTTCCTCGTGAATGCCTTGAGCCGGGAAAGCCCGGTGTTATAGCCTAGGGACCACGCCCCGGCAAGCGCACCATTATGGCCCAAGCCGCTGTCCAACGCCCGTGATATCCCGTCTGCTCCTCGCCCTGCTGCGCTTTTACAAGCGCTTCATCAGCCCGTTGCTGGGCCAGCGCTGCCGCTTCACCCCGACCTGTTCGGAATACGCGATGCAAGCGATCGAACGCTTCGGCCCGTTGCGCGGCAGCTGGCTGGGCCTGCGCCGGATCGGGCGCTGCCATCCGCTCCATCCCGGCGGCCACGACCCGGTGCCGCCGGTCCAGCCCGAGGAATCCGCATGAAATCTACCCTGATCGTGAACGCCCGCCTGGTCAACGAAGGCCGTGAATTCGACGCCGACCTGCGCATCGAGGGCGAGCGCATCGCGCTGATCGGCGATGCCCTGGCGGCACGCCCGGGCGAGGACGTGATCGACGCCGAGGGTCGCTGGCTGATGCCGGGCATGATCGATGACCAGGTCCACTTCCGCGAGCCCGGCCTGACCCACAAGGGCGACATCGCCAGCGAATCGGCGGCGGCAGTGGCCGGGGGCATCACCAGTTTCATGGACATGCCCAATACCAGCCCGCCAACGCTGGACAGCACGGCACTGGAGGCCAAATACCAGCTCGCCGCGGGGCGTGCCTGGGGCAATTTCGGCTTTTACCTGGGCGCCAGCAACGACAACCTCGACGCGATCCGCGCGCTCGACCCCAGGGCGGCGCCCGGGCTCAAGGTGTTCATGGGCGCGTCCACCGGCAACATGCTGGTGGACGACCCGACCACCCTGGATGCGATCTTCCGCGAAGCGCCGGTGCCGATCATCACCCACTGCGAAGACACGCCGATGATCGATGCCGCCTTCGCCGAATACCTGGCACGGTTCGGCGATGGCCTCGACGCCCGCCACCATCCGGACATCCGCAGCCGCGAGGCGTGCCTGAAATCCAGCACCCTCGCGGTCGAACTGGCGCGTCGCCACGATGCACGCCTGCATGTGTTGCACGTTTCCACCGCCGACGAGCTGGCACTGTTCGAGCAGGGGCCGCTGATCCGCGCCGACGGTAGCCGCAAGCGCATCAGCGCCGAAACCTGCGTGCACTTCCTGCACTTCTCGCGCGCCGACTATGCGCGGCTGGGCAACCAGATCAAATGCAATCCGGCGATCAAGGAGGAAAGTGACCGCAGCGCGCTCATCGCCGCGCTGACCGATGACCGCATCGACGTCCTCGCCACCGACCATGCGCCGCATGCCTGGGAAGAGAAGCAACTGCCCTACGCACAGGCACCCAGCGGTCTGCCGCTGGTGCAGTACGCGCTGCTGACCGCGCTGGAACAGGTGCATCAGGGCCACCTGACGCGCGCCCAGGTGGTGCAGAAGTTCGCGCATGCCCCGGCACAACTGTTCGACGTGGCCGATCGCGGCTTCCTGCGCGAAGGCCAGTACGCCGATCTGGTGCTGGTCGAGGACCGGCCGCTGACGGTCAAGCGCGAGGACGTGCTGTCCAAATGCGCCTGGTCGCCGTTCGAAGGGCATACCTTCGCCTCGCGCATCGCCGGCACCTGGGTCAATGGCCGCCGCGTGTGGGACGGCCAGCGCCTGATCGGCGAGCCCGGTGGCCAGCGCCTCGGCTTTGCACGCTGATGACCTGAACCAGCTGGCGCGGATACCGGCACTGCTGCCTGCGCCAGCGGCTTGAGGCCGGCATTTCATCGCGGAAAGTCGCTGGCAAGCCGCGCACGATGGCGCGGATGCGCGGAAATCAATTGCGGCCGGAAACTTCCGCCACCGCGTCATGCGCGTGCAGGCTTTCCAGATGCGCCACCCGTGCCTGCCAGCCACGCACCCAGGACAGGCCTGAAAGTGCCTGCGCCACACGGCGCGCGGCATCCTCGCAGAACATCAGGTTCTCGGCATTGGCACGGGCGAAGGCCTGCTCGTCCTCGCGTTTGACTGCGGTCTGCACCGGCGTCGCCAGCGCCGCTTCGAGCGCGTCCGCCAGCGCCTTCACCGGGACTTCGCCGAAGCCGGGCAGCAGTTCGACGCGCACCCGCGCCACGCTGCGCTGTGCGTGCGGCGTGGCCGCCTGACCCTCGGCCGAAGCCAGCCATGCGCGCACCGCCTCGGGATCGACCATGTCGCTGCCGAAGCGTTCGGCAAAGGCTTCGGCATTGACCTGGCGCGAGAGCGCCGCCGAAGCCGGACAGGTGCTGGAATATTCCACCTCCAGCTGCAGCCAGGCGTGCAACGTCGACCCATCGTGCTCCAGTTCCAGGTGCACCGGGTAGCGCTTCCAGCCGTGATTGTCACTGACCAGGGCTGGACGCAGCAGCAGGTGATCCCAGGCCAGACGCAGGCGTGCATGCTGCGCGAGGCCGCGCTGCGATTCGATCAACGAAGCCATCAAGGCATCCAGTTCCGCCGCCCGCAGCGTCGCATCGGGCAGCATTTCCTGCAGCCGCAGATACAGCCGCGACATGTGGATGCCGCGCTTCTGCTCATCGTCGAGGCTGACCGCGACGTCGGCCCGTGCCGCCACCCGCAGCCCGTCAGCCAGTCCCAACGGCAGCGCGATGCCGTCCATGCCGACCCAGTCCAGCCGGCGCGCGGCATGGGCGGAATCGTGGGCAACATCTGGCAGGCGGGCGGAAACGGACATCAACATGGGCGCTGAATGCGAATCGGCCGCATAGTGTAACGGCGGGGTCAGTCGCGGGCAGCGCGCCAGGCGCAACGCAGTGTTGCCCATGGTGCAACGCTCTGCCCGCGTCGGCGCCGCTCGGCGAGCAGCGCATTGATGATCCGGCGTGGCCGGGTGCCGCCACCGGCACGCTCCGCGCTGTCCGCCGACGCCGCGCCGAGCGCCTCGCCGAGTGCCTGCGCGACCGCCGCGCGACCCTCACGATCTTCCGCGAACAGCCCGCGCTCGCAGCCCTCGATCACGCTCGCCAGCCGCGTCAGCGCATCGGCATCGCCACCCTCCTCGCGGCGGGCCAGCAGCGGCAGCGCATCCGCCAGCGCGGCCCAATCGGCCTGTCGATGCTGCAGCACCGCGCCCAGCGGATGGCGACGCGCGCCCTTGGCCCAGCCACGCAATTCCTCCTGCCACCAGGCCAGCTTGGCCAGCCCCGGCGCCGGCTCGGCGGTGGTCGCCGCCTCGGTCCACTCCCGCAGCAGGCTGAACCAGGCTTCGGCAAGCTCGCGCTGTGCCGGCGGCACGAACACCCGGGCGATGCCCCATTCGGGCCAATCGCGACGCCATTTGTCGATGAAGCTGGCAGCCTCGGCGACAGCTGCACTCACGGCCAGGCCTCGGCATGCAGCAGGTCGGCCGGCTCGGCCACCAGCACGTCACCGCCCCAGGCGGCCGGGTCGTCGTCGGCCATGCGATAGCCCCACAGCGCAACGATGGATGGCATTCCGGCCGCACGCGCGGACTGGATGTCGCGCCGGTCATCGCCGACGTAGGCGCATTGCGCAGGACTGACGCCCAGTTCATTCGCACTGTGCAGCAGCGGCAAGGGATGCGGCTTTCGCTCGGCGAGACTGTCGCCACCGACAAGGATCGACGAGCGTTGCTCCCAGCCGAGCATCGGCAACAGATCGCGCGCCAGGCCCTCGGGTTTGTTGGTCACGATGCCCCAGCGCCCGCCATCGTCCTCGATCGCGCGCAACAGTTCCTCGATGCCGGCGAACGGCGCGCCATGCCTGCCGAGCTCGCCGGCGTAGACATCGAGGAATTCCGGCACCGCGGCGAGGATCTCGTCCTCGCCCCAGGCGGGAAAAGCGGCACCACTCATCGCCCGCGCACCACGCGAGACGAACGGACGGATCGCGGCCAGCGTCATCGGCGGCATGTCGCGCCGGGCGCGCATCACGTTGACCGTGGCCAGCATGTCGGGCGCACTGTCGAGCAGGGTGCCATCGAGGTCGAACAGCACGACCTCGGGAAAACGACGTGCCCGGCTCACGTCTTGACTGCCGCCACCAGGTAATTCACTTCGGTGCGCGAGCTCAACCGCGCCGAATTGCGCCAGGGCTCGTACATCACGCCGCTGACGTCCTCCAAGTCCAGCCCCGCGGCACGCAGCATCGCCGCCAGTTCCGCGGGCTTGATGAAATCGCGGTACTGGTGGGTGCCCTTGGGCAGCAGGCGGGCCACATACTCGGCACCGACGATGGCGAGCGCGAAGGCGGCCGGGGTGCGGTTGAGGGTGGAGACGAACAGCCGTCCGCCCGGTTTCAGCAGGCGTGCACAGGCACGGATCACGCTGGCCGGATCCGGCACGTGCTCGAGCATTTCCATGCAGGTGACCGCATCGAAGCTGCCCGGAACTTCGTCCGCTAGCGATTCCACCGACTGCAGCCGGTAATCGATGCCGAACCCGGCTTCGAGCTGGTGCAATTCGGCGACCTCGATCAGCTCCGGGGCCAGGTCGATCGCGGTCACCCGTGCGCCCTCCGCGGCCAGTGCTTCGGACAGCAGGCCGGCACCGCAGCCAACGTCCAGCACCTTGGCGCCGGCCAGCTCGACGCGCTCGGCGACATAGGCCAGACGCACCGGATTCAGCGCATGCAACGCCTTCTGCGGGCCATCGGCATCCCACCAGCGGTTGGCCAGTGCGCCGAACTTGTGCAGTTCGGATTGGCGGACATTGGATCGGGCTTGGGACATGCGGTTCTCCGGTGTCGCGGCGGCGGCGTGGCAAGTTCAGGCGGCGATGTCGATGGCAGCGATGCGCTCGCGCCAGCGCCGTGCATTGGCGATGATCGCGGCTTCGTCCATATCCACCAGACGGCGCTGGTCGAGCTTGTGCCGTCCCGCGATCCACACATCGCTGACCTGGTGGCGGCTGCCGGCATAGACCAGCTGCGAGATCGCCTCGAACATCGGCTGGCCCTCGATATTGTCGAAATCGATGCAGGCGATGTCGGCCTGCTTGCCCGGCTCGAGGCTGCCGACGAGGTCATCCATGCCCATCGCGCGCGCACCGCCCAGGGTCGCGGCATGCAGCGCCTCGGCGGCACTGAAGCCGGCGGCATCCTGCGCCACCGCCTTTGCCAGCAAGGCGGCGGTACGGGTTTCGCCGATCATGTCGAGGTCGTTGTTGCTGGCCGCACCATCCGTGCCGATGGCGAGATTGACGCCGGCCCCGGCGAGCGCGCACACCGGGCAGAAGCCGGAGGCCAGCTTGAGGTTGGATTCGGGGCAATGCACCACGCTGACCCCGCGCTCGGCACACAATTCGATCTCCGCCGGCTCCAGCTGGGTCATGTGCACCGCGATCAGGCGGTCGTTGATCAGGCCGAGGCGGTCGAGGCGCGCGATCGGGCGCAGGCCGAACTGCTCGATCGACTGTTGCACCTCCTGCGCGGTTTCGTGCAGATGCAGGTGCACCGGGATGTCCAGCTGGTCGGCCAGCATGCGCACCCGCTCGAAGTTGGCATCGTTGACCGTGTACGGCGCATGCGGGGCGAACGCGGTGCGCACCAGGGCATCGCTGCGCCACTGGTCGTGCACTTCGCCGGCGCGTTCGAAATACTCGTCGTCATCGCGCGCCCAGGCGGTGGGGAAGTCGATCACCGGCAATCCCACCCGTGCGCGGAAACCATGGCGCTTGTAGGTCAACGCCTGCACGTCGGGGAAGAAATAGTTCTCGTTGACGCAGGTGGTGCCGCCGCGCAGCATCTCGGCGATCGCGAGGGTGCAGCCATCGGCCACGAATTCCGGCCCGATCACGGCCGCCTCGATCGGCCAGATGTGCTTCTGCAGCCAGGCCTTGAGCGGCAGGTCGTCGGCGACGCCGCGCATCAGCGTCATCGGGTTGTGCGCATGCGCATTGACCAGACCCGGAATCAGCACCGAATGCGGGCGCGAAACGGTTTCCCGCGGTGCATAGTGGGCACGCGCCTGCTGCTGCGGCAGCAAGTCGATGATCACCCCGCCATCGATGACCACGGCATGCTCATCCAGCACGGCGCCATGCGGCACCACCGGAATCACGTGCGCGGCTTCGATCAGCAGGTCGCAGGCGTGCGGAGGGCTGTTCTCGCTCATGCGCCTATTTTGCCTGATCGCGTTGACGCACGATCCACGCGCGGTGCCGGCGGGAACCCAGGCGTCCGGCATGGATCGATCCGGACATCCCCGCAGGACCTGCGCAGGACGGGGCTGCAGTGTCGGCCCGCGAGCATCGGGCACCCTGTCGGGGTGCCAATGCCCGGCTTACTTCACCCGGCTGACGTATTCGCCGCTGCGGGTGTCGACCTTGATCACTTCCTCGTTGCCGACGAACAGCGGCACGCGCACCACGGCGCCGGTTTCCAGCGTCGCCGGCTTGCCGCCGCCACCGGAGGTGTCGCCGCGCAGGCCGGGGTCGGTATCGACGATCTGCAACTCGACGAAGTTCGGCGGCTGCACCGCGATCGGCACGCCATTCCACAGCGTGACCACGCACTCTTCCTCGCCCTTGAGCCACTTTTCCGCACCGCCCATGCCGGCGGCATCGGCCTGCACCTGCTCGAAGTTCTCCGGATTCATGAAATGCCAGTATTCGCCGTCCGAATACAGGTACTGCATGTCGGTGTCCATCACGTCGGCCACTTCCAGCGAGTCGGTGGCCTTCATGGTGATTTCCTGCACCCGACCGCTCTTGATGTTGCGGTACTTGACCCGGGTGAAGGCCTGGCCCTTGCCGGGCTTGACGTATTCGGTCTCGGTGATCACGCACGGATCGTTGTTGACCAGAATCTTCTGCCCGTTCTTGACGTCGTTCATGCCCAAAGTGGCCATCCACCTGCTCCTGACTGGCCGCCGCGGCGGCGTTTAAAATGACCTCCCATGATACCTGCTGCCCCCCTCGCCATGCAGCCCGACGGCTGGCAGGCGCAATGGCGCGATGCCGTGCGCGAACCGGCCGAACTGCTTGCTCTGCTCGATCTGGAGCGGCTGCAGCCACGCCTGTCGGATGCGGCGACGGCGCAGTTCCCGCTGCGCGTGCCGCGGGCCTTCGTCGCACGCATGCGTCGTGGCGATGCGGCCGATCCGTTGCTGCGCCAGGTCCTGCCGCTGGACGACGAGGAACGCCTGGTGCCGGGTTTCGCGCTGGACGCGGTCGGCGATGGCGCGGCGCGGGCCGCGACCGGGGTGATCCGCAAGTACCGCGGACGCGCACTGCTGATCGCCAGCGGCAGTTGCGCGATCAATTGCCGCTACTGCTTCCGCCGCCATTTTCCCTACGCCGACGAAAGCGCGGGCCGTGGTGGCTGGAGCGCAGCATTGCAGGTGATCGCAGAGGACGAATCGATCGAGGAAGTGATCCTCTCCGGCGGCGATCCGCTGTCGCTGGCCACGCCCAAGCTGGCCGAACTCACTGCCCGGCTCGGCGAAATCCCGCACCTCAAGCGCTTGCGCATCCATTCGCGGCTGCCGGTGGTATTGCCGGCGCGCATCGACGATGAATTCGGCGCCTGGCTGGCATCGTTGCCGTGGCCGGTCGCCTTCGTCATTCATGCCAACCATGCGCAGGAATTCGATGCCGAGGTCGATGCCGCCCTCGCCCGCCTGCGTGCGACCGGCGCCCACCTGCTCAACCAGGCGGTACTGCTGCGCGGCGTGAACGACTCGGTGCAGGCGCTGGCCGCGCTGTGCGAACGCGGCTTTGCCGCCGGCGTGTTGCCGTACTACCTGCACCAGCTCGACCGCGTGCAGGGCACCGCCCATTTCGAGGTGGACGATGCGCGCGCGCTGGAGCTGCACCGCGAGCTTTCTGCCCGGCTTTCGGGTTATCTCGTGCCACGGCTGGTGCGCGAAGTGGCCGGCGACAGCGGCAAGCGGCCGCTGCTGGCCGGCGACCACGTGTCGTGAGCGCGGGCCGGGGCCTGCTTCGATATAGTGGCGCCCCATAGCAACACACCCTCTTCCCCACCGTGCGCACTGCCCGGAGATCCGCATGCATACAGGCCCCGACGCGACGATTCGCCTGCTGATCGTCAACCAGGATGCCGAGGCCGCCCAAGCGGTCGTCAGCAACCTGCGCAACGCAGGCATGGCGATCCGCCCTTCGCGTGCCGATGACCTTGCCGCCGTGAGCGAACTGCTCGCGGCACAACCTTTCGACCTGATCCTGCTCGCCGCCGCGGACAGCGCCGTCGAAGTGCAGCCATTGCTGCAGCTGGCGGCGGCGGGCGGTCGCGACCTGCCGGTGCTGGTGGAACTGGAAGTGGTCGACACCGCCACCGTGCTGCAGCTGAGTGCCAGTGGCGCCCGCGCGCTGGTGGTGCGCGGGGAGTTCGACCATTTGCGTAGCGTGATCGAGCGCGAATACGACGACCTCGACGCACGCCGCGGCATGCGCCGGCTGCAGGCTCAACTGCGCGAAACCGAACGCCGCTGCGATTCGCTGATCGAGTCCTCGCGCGACCCGATCGCCTACGTGCATGAAGGCATGTACATCCGCGCCAACAGCGCCTATCTCGACATGTTCGGCTACGCGGCGTTCGAGGACATCGAAGGCATGTCCCTGCTGGACATGGTGGCACCAGCGCATGTCGCCGATTTCAAGCGCCTGCTCAAGGAGATCGCGCGTGGCGAGCCGCCGCCGCCGCGCTACGAACTGGAGGCACGCGATGCCGACGGCGGAAACTTCCCCGCGGTGATGGAGTTCGCCCAGGCCAAGTACGAAGGCGAGCCGTGCATCCAGGTGATCATCCGGCGCCAGGAAAGCGACCCCGCGCTGGCCCGGGAAGTCGAGGAGCTGCGTCGCCGCGACATGGCGACCGGTCTGCTCAACCGCCAGACGCTGCTGCATCATCTGGAACAGCGCGTGGGTGAAACCGCGACCGAAGGCCGCCAGCACGCCTTGCTGCTGATCGAGCCGGACAATGCCGCGCAACTGGAACGGCAGGTCGGCCTCGACAACATCGATGCATTGGCCGCTGCCATCGCCGAGCGCCTGCGCCAAGCGTCCGATGCGAACGCCGACATCGCGCGCATGGATGCCAACAGCTATGCGGTGCTGCTGCCGGGCAGCGATTACGCCAACGCCGCGGCCAGCGCCGAGCGCCTGCGCGCCGCATTTCAGGACGCGGTGCTGGAAACCGCACATGCAAGCCTCAGTGCGACCGTCAGCATCGGCGGTGTGCAGATCGGCGAGCGCATCGCGCAGGTGGCGCAGGTGCTGGCCAAGGCGAACGAAAGCCTGCACACCGCCGCCGGCATGGGCGGCAACCGGGTCGAGATTTTCGACCCCAGCGCCGACGAACGGGTCGCGAGCGAACGCGTGCGCGCACACGTCGCGCACCTGCGCGATGCGGTGGAGAACGATCAACTCACCCTCGCCTGGCAGGCCATCGCCAACCTCGAGGACCAATCCCAGATCTTCTTCGAGGCCCTGCCGCGACTGCCGGGCAGCGATGGTCATCCGATCCTGCCGGCACAGTTCATGCCGCTGGCCGAGGAACATGGCCTCGCAGCCGCTGTCGACCACTGGACCCTGCGCCGGGCGTTGGCGGCCGGTCGCGAGCTGGCCGGCGCCGGCACGGCGCCACGGGTGATGGTGGAACTTTCGCCACGCACCCTCGAACAGGACGACCTGGGCGAGGACCTGCGCCGCCTGCTGGCCGAATCGGGACTGTCGGCGCAGTCACTGGTGCTGGAGCTGCCCGAATCGAAGGTGTTCACCAACCTGCGTCCCACGCAGCGCCTGGTCGAAGTGGTGCGTGCACTCGGTGCCGGCTTCTGCATCTCGGAGTTCGGCATCGGCCTCAATTCCCAGCAATTGCTGAGCCACCTCAAGCCCGATTACGTCAAGCTGCATGGCGAACTGATCGAAGCCTACGCGAGCTCCGGGGAGAACCGCGAACGGGTACGCGAAATCGTCGCCCAGGCGCGGGAACATGCCGTCGCCTGCATCGCCGATGGCGTGGCCGATGCCGGCAGCATGACCATGCTCTATACCGATGGCGTGGCCCTGATGCAGGGCGACTTCATCGCCCCGGTGGGCGACTCGATGAGCGGCAACTACTGAGCCGTCGCGCCATTGGGCACATGAAAAGGCCGGGGATGTCCCCGGCCTTTCCGATCACGCTGGCGATGCGGCTCAGGCAACGACGCCCTGGCGCACCGAATCACTGTCCAGACGCGCATTGCGCAGGGCCTGGATGCGCTCTTCCAGCGGCGGGTGGCTGAGCAGCAGGCGGCGCATGCCGTGGCCGAGCGCGCCACTGATGCCGAACGCGGCGATCTGCTTGGGCAGCGTGTTCTCGCCCTGGTTCAGCGCCAGCCGTTCCAGCGCCGAGATCATCTTCTGGCGACCGGCCAGGGTGGCGCCGCCGACGTCCGCGCGAAACTCACGATGGCGCGAGAACCACATCGCGATCATGCTGGCGAACAGGCCGAACACCAGATCCAGCACCAGCACGATGCCGTAGTAGGCGAAGCCCGGGGCATCGCGACCTCCCGAGAGCATGCCGTCGATGGCACGCCCGACCACGCGTGCCAGCACGATGACGAAGGTGTTGAGCACGCCCTGCAACAGGGCCATGGTGACCATGTCGCCATTGGCGACGTGGCTGACCTCGTGACCGAGCACCGCTTCGGCCTGGTCGCGGTCCATCGCACGCAACAGGCCGGTGGAGACGGCCACCAGCGCGGCATTGCGATTGGCGCCGGTGGCGAAGGCGTTGATTTCCGGGGCGTCGTAGATCGCCACCTCGGGCATGCCGATGCCGGCCGCCTGCGCCTGACGCTGCACCGTGGTCAGCAGCCACTGCTCGACCTCGTTGCGCGGTTCGGTGATGACATGCGCGCCGGTGGAGCGCTTGGCCATCCACTTCGACATCATCAGCGAGATGAACGAGCCGCCGAAGCCGAACAGGGTCGCCATCACCAGCAATCCGCCCATGTTGCCCAGGCGGATGCCGAACAACGGCAGCACCACGTTCATGATGATGCCGAGCAGCACCAGTACCGCCAGGTTGGTGGCGAGGAAAAGAGTGATTCGCTTGAACATCGGGAAATCCGTAAAAAGATTGAGCTGAAGGGAAAATATGGGCAGCCTGCATTGAATGCAACATGACGAGCGCCACCGAAGCCATTGAACCCCATCTGCGGGGACGTTTCCGTGACACTGGCCGCGATGCCTGCGCACACCGCCAGTGAACCCCGCGTGCGCGGACGTTTCGCGCCCTCGCCGACCGGGCCGTTGCACTTCGGCTCGCTGCTGGCCGCGCTCGGCAGCTGGCTGCATGCACGCGTGCAGGGCGGCGAATGGTGGCTGCGCATCGAGGACGTGGATCGCGCACGCGAAGTACCCGGCGCGGCACGGGCACAGATCGAAACGTTGCAGCGTTTCGGTCTGCACCATGACGGCGAGGTGGTACGCCAGTCCACGCGGGGTGCGCTGTACCAGGCCGCGCTGGATCGCTTGCAGCAAGCCGGGCTCGCATTCGCCTGCCATTGCAGCCGCAGCGAACTGGAGCAGGCCGGCGGCGTGCACCGTGCATGCGTGAGCAGCAGGCAGCGCGAAACCCCGGCGATCCGCCTGCGCGTCGCCGACGGCACCTGCATCGAATTCGTCGATGAGGTGCACGGGCCGCAGACGTCGCGGCTGGATCTTGAAGCCGGCGATTTCGTGTTGCGGCGGGCCGATGGATTCTGGGCCTACCAGCTCGCGGTGGTGGTCGATGATGCCGCGCAGGGCATCAGCGAAGTGGTGCGTGGCGCCGACCTGCTCGATTCCACGCCGAGGCAGATCCTGCTGCAGCGCCTGCTCGGCCTGCCCACGCCGCGCTACGTGCATCTGCCGCTGGCGCTCGATGCCGAGGGACGCAAGCTGTCCAAGTCGCTGGCCGCGCTGCCGCTGGATGGCGACGATCCGCTGCCGGCGCTGCGCATGGCATGGCATGTCCTCGGCCAGGCCGAACATGCCGTGCTGGGAGCGCGCAATGCGCAGGACTTCCTGCGTCGTGCCCTGCCCGCCTTCCGACCGGCACGGATACCTGCGACGCCGTGGCAGGCGGAATGATCTCGCCGCAGCGCACAACATGTTTTTCATGTGGCCTGCCTAGAATCAAACCACCGTCACAGAAAAAGGCAGGTCTTCCATGACAACGCGCGTGGCATTCGTTACCGGTGGCACTGGCGGCATCGGTACCGCCATCATCAAGCAGCTGGCCGACATGGGCCACAAGGTGGCCACCAACTTCCGCAGCGAAGAACGCGCCAAGCCATGGGCGGAGAAGATGAGGGCCGATGGCTATGACGTGCTCATGGTCAAGGGCGACGTCACCTCCACCGCCGAGGCCGAGGCCATGGTCAAGGAGGTCGAGGACAAGCTCGGCCCGATCGACATCCTGGTCAACAATGCCGGCATCACCCGCGACGGCACCTTCCACAAGATGAAGCCCGAGCAGTGGAATGACGTGATCAACACCAACCTCAACTCGTGCTTCAACGTCACCCGCCCGGTGATCGAGGGCATGCGCGAGCGCAAATGGGGTCGCATCATCCAGATCAGCTCGATCAACGGGCTCAAGGGCCAGTACGGCCAGGCCAACTATGCGGCGGCCAAGGCCGGCATGCACGGCTTCACCATTTCGCTGGCACGCGAGAACGCGCGCAACGGGGTGACCGTCAACACCATCTCGCCCGGTTACATCGCCACCGACATGGTGATGGCGGTGCCCGAAGAGGTGCGCGCCAAGATCGTCGCCGACATTCCCACCGGGCGCCTCGGAACACCCGAGGAGATCGCCTATGGCGTCGGCTTCCTGGCCGACGAGCGCGCCGGCTGGATCACCGGCTGCAACCTCGACATCAACGGTGGCCACCACATGGGCTGGTGACAGGCGGAGGAACGAGGGAAGAGGAACGAGGAACCAGTTGAAGCAACGGTCCGGCCGCTGAAAGCGGTCGGCTGAAGCACGCGTTCCTCGTTTCCCGGTTCCCTGCGCGTTCCCCGCGCCCTTGCGTCGCGTGCTGCGCTGCGCCATGCTGGTGTCATTCCACAGGGGACGCGCCCATGGGTACGCGAATCATCAAGAAATATCCCAATCGCCGGCTGTATGACACGGAGATCTCCAGCTACATCACGGTGGAGGACGTGCGCCAGCTGATCCTCGATGGCGAGGACTTCGAAGTACGCGACGCCAAGAGCGGCGAAGACCTGACCCGCCAGGTGCTGCTGCAGATCATCGCCGAGCAGGAGCAGGGAGGCGAACCGCTGCTCTCGACCCAGCTGCTCTCGCAGATCATCCGTTTCTACGGTGATTCGATGCAGGGCTTCATGGGCGATTATCTGGAACGCTCGATGGCGCTGTTCCTCGAACAGCAGAACCAGTTCCGCCAGCAGCTTGGCGGCCTGATGGGGCAATCGCCCTGGGACGTGATGAACCAGATGGCCGAGCGCAACCTGGACATGTGGGCGCAGTTCCAGAAGTTCATGGCCGGCCAGGGAACTGACGGCGATGGCAAGGGCGGCAACAAGACGGGCGGCAAGCGCGGGAAATGAGCATGCACAACACGAATTCCCAACGCCGGGTGGCGGTGGTCACCGGCGGACTGGGCGGCTTGGGCGTGTCCATTTGCCAATCACTCGCCCAAACCGGCTGCAAGGTGATCGCCGCCGACATCCACGCCACGCCCGAACGCATCGAGGCCTTCGAGACTGCACTGAGCGGACATGATGCCGAGTACCGGACCCTGGACGTGGCCGATTTCGACGCCTGCCAGGCGTTCGCCCGCGACGTGGAGGACACGTTCGGCAGCATCGACATCCTGGTCAACAATGCCGGCATCACCCGCGATACCACCCTGCGCAAGATGGATCCGGCGCAGTGGCAGGCGGTGATCGACATCAACCTTGGCGGTGCCTTCAACCTCAGCCGCCAGGTGGTCGAGGGCATGAGCGCGCGCGGCTTCGGCCGCATCATCAACATCAGCTCGGTCAATGGCCAGACCGGCCAGTTCGGCCAGACCAACTACTCCGCGGCCAAGGCCGGCCTGCACGGCTTCACCATGGCACTGGCGCGCGAGGTGGCACGCAAGGGCGTCACCGTGAACTCGATCTCCCCCGGCTACTGCGAAACCGCGCTGGTGATGGCGATGAACGACGACATCCGCGCCCGCATCGTCGAACAGGTGCCGGTCGGCCGCCTCGGGCAGCCGGCGGAAATCGCCCGCGCGGTGGCCTTCCTCGCCGCCGACGACGCCGGCTTCATCACCGGCGCCAACCTGCCGGTCAACGGCGGCCTGTTCATCAGCTTCTGACCCGCTTGCCCCACGGATTCCGCCAATGCGCCTGACCGCACCCGCCTTCGCCACCTGGATCATCGCCGTGCTGATCGGCGCACTGGCGCTTGCCGGCCGCCTCGGCTGGTTCCCCGCCGCCGCACCCTATGCCTTCTGGATGATGACCATCGCCTTCGGCATGCTGCTGGCCGGCACCGTGCTGCGCAGCCTGTAGCCGGCAACCCCGGCATCTCGCCTCTGCGGTCGGCACCCCGCCCCGCTCAGGCAGATGCCGCTGCGCGCTTCATCCACACCAAGGCGCGCAGCTGGAAATGCTCCGAAGCCGTTGAACCGCGCGCCCTCTCCAGTTGGGTACCGCTGCCGAGATGGCGCGTGCATCACGCCGCGAATCATGCTCTCGCCCACCTGGTGAATGGCAAGCCCGGGAAAGGCATGGCCCGGACACCCCGGGGGAAGCGTTCGGCGAAGGCATGACGAAACCTTCATCCGATATTGCGCGTGCGAGTCAGGATCCAATCAGCCTCGTACCGCAGACCGAGGCAATGACGGCATGTGAGAAACGACAATTGGCTGAGTCATGCCTCTCGCCCAGGCTGTCCAGCATCAGCAAATAAAGCTTGTTTATCAGCAATTTCTGTTGCTCAACGGGATTTTTCACCATCCACCTCCAATCAGCCACACTTGTCGCCGCATTGACAGCAACATTGCCAAGCCGGCAGCAGGCAGCCCCGGCTGCCACATCGACACGACACGCTCAAGTTGCCGCGTCATGTACTGATGGGCCAGCCTCCGTCTGTTATCCGGAGATATTGTTTCCGCCCCGGAACTCATAACAATCATTCAATCGCCTGTAGTCATCCTCATAGAATTCGCGATCACCAAATATGGTATCACTCTCCCGAATCACAAAATCAATCTGATGATCTATTGTGGGCAAACCATAATCCACGCGCTTCCGACGCGAGAAAATATCCATGAGAGCGCTGATTGAATATTCAAGATTTTCACCCGGAGGCCGCAGTGTCAACATGAAGCCGGGGCCATAGTATTTCTCGCAAACGAACGTCAAAACCCATCCCGACCTGAGAGAAAACGTGGCATCAAGCTCATGCTCACTGATGAGAGATGCGCCCAGCTCCCACAACCTGCGTTGCAAACTGCGATACATCCCATGATAATCACTGCGCATCATCCACTCCCACTTGTCCGCGTTAATGTACGAGGGCATTCACCTTCCCGCACTGAACTGCCTCCACTCGACCCACCCCCTCAATCGGGATAACGTGGAGAGCGGCCGTCTTGAATCAGATCGCCGGGATAGTTGGGATGATCCAGGCACAACGTGTCGTCGATATTGAACGCCTTGACGACGGCAACCGCCTCGATGCACCAGCGACCGAAATAGGCACCCCCCTCAAAGTTTTGATCGCCATATTCATACCAGTACGGCGTTCGCAGATAACGCTCGACTTTCTTATTCCCCGAATTCCTGAGGCTTTTGAACCAACCATCCACATAGCGACGCAACAGCAAAGGCGCATCTTGCGCATTGGCGTTGACGACATCCAACAGGCCAGCGTACGCCTTCGGGAAACAGAGATCAGGTCCAACACGCCGCCCGGCCTGCCTGCTGCCGATGACGCGATCCAGCAGCGCATCCTTTCCTTCATTGCCCATCAGCGCCACCAGGCGATTCCACTGGTCATCAGGAACTTCCAACGCCAGAGCCAAGCCCGTTAGCCAGAAGCAGTCCATGTAGTGGTGAAGATTAAGCGACCAATCATGACGCAACCTCTGCTCATGCTCACTCCATACATCTTTACCCAAAGCCTCTGCCTCCTCCCAGTTATCCAGGAGCCCTGGAAAATACCGGCGCAAAGGTTTCGTCGGGGCACCAGCAGAGTAGTACTGCAACATCAAGAGCAACCGCTTCCATGCGTAATCACGCACGTACTGAGGTTCGTAGCTGGCGTTGACCGCTGGCTGCTGAAGAATCTTCTCAACTTTGTCAATCCGCTCCTCAGAAAACTCTACCCACTCATTCCAATAGGCCAGGCTTCCCCTGCTATCGCGCTTCATCGACCACCTGCATCAAGAGCCTGCATGACCATCGGAGTACCCTCCTTCATCGACTGCATCCGGCGGGCAAACCCTGCGCTGGTCCTTATGGAAACGAAAGCCTTGCCGGCACATGCAATCCGTGTAGAAGTCTGACCTCTCGCGAGTTCCCACTCCCTTTCCAGTTCGGGCTCTGAACTCTTGAATTTCGGCGCCGCATACATCATGAGCATCCCCCCGCTCTTCTTCACTCGCACCCTCCTTGATCCAGGCCACGCAAGTCGGCTTCACAAGCACCTTGGGGCTGTCGGCAGAGTACTCCGGGCCACTGACACACGCTGCCAGCACGAGGGTGAGCATCCCCGCAATGCAACGTCGCTTTTTCATTATCCGTCCCCTGTGTCTTGCTTCGGTCCATGGTCGGCTCGATGCGCCCGCAGTCCTGCGTCACGTCACCCCCGGGGCCGCATGCACCGCATGATGCCCGGCTTTCCGCGCGTTGCTCGTGCGCGAGCCATGTTCGCCCGTGCGGCGATCAGTCCGCGGCGATGCTGAAACGATCACCGTCGCGCAGCGCGGTGAAGCGCTGGCGGAAGGCATGCAGCGCATCGCGCTCCAGCGTGGCGGTGACCACGCGTTCGCCACCGCCGCATTCGCGCACGCTGGCGCCCTGGAAATCGATCAGCGCGCTGTCGCCGCTGTAGTCGTGGCCGTTGCCGTCGCGGCCGACGCGGTTGACGCCGGCGACGAAACAGACATTCTCGATCGCGCGGGCACGCAGCAGGGTGTTCCACGCATGTGCGCGCACCGCCGGCCAATTGGCGACGAACAACGCGAGGTCGTAATCGGCGTCGTCCTTGCACTCGACATCCCAGCGGTTGCGAGCGAACACCGGGAAGCGCAGGTCGTAGCAGACCAGCGGGCAGATGCGCCAGCCGCGCCAGTCCAGCGTCAGCCGCTCGCGGCCGGCGGCGTAACGCTCGTGTTCTCGGGCGAAGGTGAACAGGTGGCGCTTGTCGTAATGCACCAGGCGGCCGTCGGGCATGGCAAAGAGCATGCGGTTGAACACCGCTTCGCCAACGCGCAGTTGCAGGCTGCCGGTGACCGCGGCATCGAGCCGGGCCGCCTGCTCGCGCATCCATGCCACGCTGGCGCCGTCCATGCCTTCGGCATCGTCGATGGCGTCGTTGGAAAAGCCGCTGGTGAAGGTTTCCGGCAGCACCACGAGGTCGCTGGCGCCGGCCAGCGGTGCGATCAGTTCGGCATAGTAGGCGCGATTGGCGTGCGGGTCGTGCCAGCGCGTATCGCCCTGGACCAAGGAGACTCGAAGTTCGTTCATGCCCGGATTATCGCCCAGACGCGGGCCACGCACGGTGCTGCCCGAGCATTGGCTCAGGGTTCGTCGGGGACGAACTTCAGCACGTTGCCGTTGATGCAGTAACGCTTGCCGGTGGGCGGCGGGCCGTCATCGAACACATGCCCCAGGTGGATGCCGGAGCTGGCCGAGAGCACCTCGACGCGGCGCATGCCGTGGCTGGTGTCCTCGCGCATCTGCAGGGCGCCCGGTACCGGGTTGAAGAAGCTCGGCCAGCCGCTGCCGCTTTCGAACTTGGCATCGGAGCGGAACAGCGGCGCGCCGGTGAGCGGATCGACATAGGTACCGGGACGGGTTTCATCCAGGTGCAGGCCGCTGCCGGGGATCTCGGTGCCCTGCTCGAAGGCGATGCGGCGCTGCTCCGGGCTGAGCAGGTGGAAGCCCAGCCAGCGCCAGAACTTCTGCGTCTCGCCGTCATAGCCGGTATAGCGCGCCACTTCGCGGCCCTGCTCGAACAGCACCATGGTCGGCGTGGCGAACAGCGCCTTGTCGAGCGTCCAGCCCTGCGGCGGCTGCGGCGAAAGCGTCGTCGCCACCGCGACCTCGGACTGCCAATGATCAAGCACGTCGGCACGGAAGCGCTCGCAATACGGGCAGCCCTCCGCTTCGAACACCACCAGCTGACGGCTCGCATCGAGCGTGGCGGGATCGAGCGCGGCATGGCCTTGCCCAGCGGCGGCATCCAGTGCATAGGCCACGCCGGTGCCACCGAGGCCGCAATAGCCGTCGGGGTTCTTGACCAGGTAATCCTGGTGATATTCCTCGGCACGCAGGTAGTGCTTGAGCGGCTCGATCTCGGTCACGATCGGGCCGTAGCCGGCGCGCGTCAGCGCCTGCTGGTAGGTGTCGCGGGTCTGCCGCGCCAGCAGTGCTTGTTCCTCGGTGGTGGTGTAGATCGCGCTGCGGTAATTGCTGCCGATGTCGTTGCCCTGCCCGTCCGCCTGGGTCGGGTCATGGTTCTCCCAGAACGCGACGAGGAGGCTGCCCAGATCGACGCGCGCCGGATCGAAACGCACCTTGACCACTTCGGCATGGTTGCGTGCGCTGGAGCGGCCGCTCTGGATCTCGCGCTCCAGCGCCAGCACGTCCTGATAGCCGGCTTCGCGCGCATCGCCATTGGCATAGCCCGATTCGACGTCGATCACGCCCGGAATCGCCGCCATGCGCTTTTCCGCGCCCCAGAAGCAGCCCATGCCGAACACGATGTACGGTGATTCATCCTGCATTTCATTCACTCCCTCAGGTGGGCCCGGCCGCGCTTGCGGCGGGCGCAGAAACAGCGCCGTCAGCAAGGCTGCGACGGCCAGTGCGAGCACGGCGGCGATGAGCTGGACCGGCTTCATGCCGATTGGACCGCAGCCGCGGCCTGCGGTTCCCGCACGTCAGAGTTTTTGCAGCCGCTCGATCGCCGCATCCAGGGTCGCCTCGCTCTTGGCAAAGCACAGCCGCAGCAGGCGCTGACCCGCAGGCGGCTCGGCGTAGAACGGCGAGAGCGGGATACCGGCGACGCCATGCTCGCGGGTCAGCCAGCGGCTGAATTCGGCGTCGTCGAGATCGCTCACCGCGGCGTAATCGACCAACTGGAAGTACCCGCCGGCCACCGGCAACGGGCGCAGGCGGGTGGTTTCGAGCTGCTGGCGGAAGCGGTCGCGCTTTTGCTGGTAGAACGCGCCGAGGTCGCGGTGGTGCGCGGGATCCTCGCGGATCATCTCGGCAAACGCGGTCTGCGCCGGATGGAAGGTGCAGAAGGTGTTGTACTGGTGCACCTTGCGCAATTCGGCGCTGAGTACCGGCGGCGCGATGGCATAGCCCACCTTCCAGCCGGTGCAATGGTAGGTCTTGCCGAAGCTGGAAATGACGAAGGCGCGCTCGCGCAACGCCTCGTGGCGCAGGGCCGATTCATGCCGCGCACCGTCGTACACGATGTGCTCGTAGACCTCGTCGGCGATCAGCCAGATGCCGGTATCGGCGACGATCGAGGCCAGGTCGCGCATGTCGTCCGCGTCCAGCATCGCGCCCGACGGATTGTGCGGCGTGTTGTAGATCAGCATGCGGGTCTTGGCGCCGATCGCCTCGCGCACGCGCTGCCAGTCGACCGCGAAGCTGCGTGCATCCAGCGGCACATGCACCGCGCGCGCACCGGCCAGCTCGATCGCCGGCTCGTAGCAGTCGTAGCAGGGATCGAGCACGATCACTTCGTCGCCGGCACGCACCACTGCCTGCACCGCGTCGAAGATTGCCTCCGAACCGCCGCTGGTGACGGTGATCTCGGTGTCCGGGTCCGGGCGATGGCCGTAGCACTCGAAGGTCTTGTCACTGATCGCCTGGCGCAGCGCCGGGGTGCCGGTCATCGGCGCGTACTGGTTGTCACCGCTTTGCATGGCGCGGGCCAGTGCGTCGATCAGGCGTTCGGGTGCAGGGAAATCCGGGAAGCCCTGGCCGAGGTTGATCGCGTCGTGCTGCAGCGCCAGCTGCGACATCACGCTGAAGATGTTGGTGCCGACCCTGGGAAGCTTGCTCTGCATCGGATTTTGCAATCTGGGGATTGGGATGAGTGTACGCGGCGGCGGTTAAGATGCCGCATCCATTGCCTGTCGTCCGCCGTGCCATCCACGTCCGTCCCGCCGCTGCTCGCCGTCCACGGCCTTGCGTTCTCGCGCAACGAGGAGCCGCTGTTCGGCCCGCTGGATTTCCACATCGAGGCCGGCGAAGCCCTGTTGCTGCGTGGCGACAACGGCGTGGGCAAGACCACCCTGCTGCGCATCCTCGCCGGCCTGCTGCGCAGCGAGGACGGGGAGTTGCGGATCGACGGGCAACCGGCCGGTGCCGAAGGCCGCGCCCATGCGATGGCCTATCTCGGCCACCTGCCCGCATTCAAGGCCGATCTTTCCGCGCTGGAAAATCTCGAGTTCCTGTGCGATCTGCATGGTCGGCGCAGCGAGCGCACGCTGGCCGGGGCCATGGCCGAGGTTGGGCTCGCCGGTTACGAGGACAGCTTGGCGCGCACGCTCTCGGCGGGACAGAAGAAACGCTTGTCGCTGGCGCGAATATGGCTTTCGCCGGCCCCGCTGTGGTTGCTCGACGAACCCTATGCCAACCTCGACCTCGACGGCATCGAACTGGTCAACCGCCTGATCGTCGACCATCTTGATGCTGGCGGCGCGGCACTGGTGACCACCCACGGTGCCTATGCCGCACCGCCGGTGCGCAGCCGTGAACTGGTGATGCGCCGCGCAACATGGCCGGCGGACACCGCCGACAACGGGGCGGCGCCATGATCGCCGCCGCCCGCGCCATGCTGCTGCGCGACCTGCGCCTGCTGTGGCGCCGGCGCGGTGATGCGCTGCAACCGGCCCTGTTCGCACTGCTGGTGGTGGTGCTGTTCGCGCTTGGCCTGGGTGATGAAAAGACCTTGCTGGCCAAGGTGGCGCCGGCGGTGCTGTGGCTGGCGGTGCTGCTTTCGGGCCTGCTCAGCCTGGACAGCCTGTTCCGCAGCGATGCCGAGGACGGCTCGCTCGACCAGTGGCTGCTGGCCCCGGTGCCGCTGTCCTGGCTGGTCGCGGTGCGCGTGTTCGGGCATTGGCTGACCACCGCGCTGCCGGTGTTGCTGGCGGTGCCGCTGCTGGCCGAACTGCTGCACCTGCCGCGCGCGCAGCTACCGCTGTTGCTGGCGACGCTGGCGCTGGGCACGCCGTTGCTGAGCTTGGTCGGCGCGGTGGTGGCCGCGCTCACCGTCGGCATGCGTCGCGCCGGCATCCTGCTGGCGCTGCTCGCCTTGCCGCTGTACGTGCCGGTACTGGTGTTCGGTGCCGGCTCGGTGGTTGCCGCCAGCCAGGGCCTCGACCCCAGTGGCGCACTGCTGTGGCTGGGCGCGGGACTGGCCGCGGCGCTGGTCCTGGCGCCGCCGACCACCGCGACCGCCCTGCGCATCGCCCACAGTGGCGGCTGAGGCGGGAAATCGTCGTTCTCTTGAGCCAAATCAACCAATTCCTAACATCCGTTGCAGGACAATGGCCGCCGACATGCACGGATGACGTTGTCCGCGACGGGGCAGCTGCTCCATCCCGCCTCACGCATCCGGCATGCATATTCCCAAGTACTGGAGATTCCCGATGAAACTGCAATCCACCCTGATCGCCGCTTCGGTCCTGCTGGCCCTGACCGCCTGCAGCAAGCCGGCCGAACCGGCCGCCGAGCCGGTGCAGCCGGCCGCCGAAGCTGCCCCGGCAGAAGCCGCACCGGCCGAACCGGTCGCGTCCGAAACCCCGGCCACCGACAGCGCCGCCCCGGCAGCTGCCAGCGGTGAATGTTCCTTCGACCTCGAAGGCAACGACGCCATGCAGTTCAACGCCAAGAACATCGACGTGCCGAGCAGCTGCGCTGAATTCACCATCAACCTCAAGCACGTCGGCACCATGCCGGTGGCCGCGATGGGCCACAACGTGGTGATCGCCAAGACCGGTGACATCAATGCCATCGCCGCCGATGGCGCCTCGGTGCAGCCCGACCACGTCAAGGCCGGCGACGAGCGCGTGATCGCGCACAGCAGCATGATCGGTGGCGGCGAGAGCACCTCGGTGACCTTCGAAGTGTCGAAGATTGCCGATGGCGGCTTCTCGTTCTTCTGCTCGTTCCCCGGCCATGCGCCGCTGATGAACGGCACGCTGACGGTCAAGTGATCGCCTGATCGCCGTTTTGCCGGACAGCCAGGCTGCCCGGCACCGCGAACGCCCGCCTCGCCGCGGGCGTTCGTCCATCTGTCATACCGCGACTGCCGGGTCGCCGGCTGTTATCCTTTGAGCCCTGATGCGCGGTCGTGCCGCGAGCCCGTCGGCCTGCGTGCCGACCTGTCCCGAAGCCCCGATGAATCCCCTCGTTCGCTGGTTCCACCAACTCGGCTCGCCCCCCTACTTCGATCGCTTCGCGGCGCGCTGGGCGCCGTGGTGCTACGGCGTGGGCTTGGCGGTGATGCTGCTCGGCGTGGCCTGGGCGCTGAACTGGCTGGCCCCGCTGGGCACGCGCTTCCACGTGCCGGCCGATTACCAGCAGGGCGACAGTTTCCGCATCCTCTACATCCACGTGCCGGCGGCGTGGATGAGCCTGGGCGTGTTCGCCGGCATGGCGCTGTATGCCGCCATCGCGCTCATCTGGCGCATCAAGCTGTGCGAAATCCTGGCCATGGCCTGCGCCGCCCCCGGCGCCGCATTCACCGTGGTCACGCTGGTGACCGGGATGATCTGGGGTCGGCCGATGTGGGGCACGTGGTGGGACTGGGATCCGCGCCTGACCACCGAGCTCATCCTGCTGTTCCTCTACCTCGGCGTGATCGGCCTGTACCACGCGATCGAGGATCGCCGCGCCGCCGCGCGCGCCGCCTGCCTGCTGGCGATCGTCGGCGTGGCGCTGCTGCCGGTGATCCGCTATTCGGTGGTGTGGTGGAACTCGCTGCACCAGGCGCAGACCATCCGCGTATTCGGCCAGTCCAGCATGGACTCGAGCATGCTGGCACCGCTGCTGGTGATGACGCTGGGTACCCATGTATGGTTCGTCGGCTCGCTGCTGGCGCGCGCCCGCGCCGACAACCTGCGCCGCGAGGCCGGCAAGGACTGGGTGCGCCGCGCTGCGGAGGCCCGCGCATGAATTATCGCGAATACGTCATCGCCGCCTATGCGGTATTCGCCCTGATGCTGCTGTGGGACTGGTTCGCGCCGCGCCTGCAGATCGCGCGCGCGTTGCGCGCCGCCCGCCAACTGGCGCAACGCCGTGCCGCGCGCACGGCACAAGGAGAGTCACGTCGATGAATCCCGTCCGCAAGCGTCGCCTGATGTATGTCCTGCTGATCCTGGCCGGGGCCGCCATCGCGGTGGCCCTCGGTGCGATGGCATTGCAGCGCAATGTCGCCTATCTGTACACGCCGAGCGAAGTGCTGCGCGGCGAAGCCGGCGAGCATGCACGCTTCCGTCTTGGCGGGATGGTGGCCAAGGATTCCTTCCGTCGCGAGAGCGGATCGATGGAAGCACACTTCCTGGTCGATGACGGGGATGCGCGGCTGCCGGTGGTGTATAGCGGCATCCTGCCCGACCTGTTCCGCGAGGATCAGGCGGTGGTCGCCACCGGCCGCATGCAGGACGGCGTGTTCGTGGCCGAGCAGGTGCTGGCCAAGCACGACGAAACCTACATGCCGAAGGAAGTCGCCGACAAGATGGGCGTGGCGCATCGCAAGCATGGCGTCGATGACGCCCAGGCCGGCAGCGACTGATGCTGCCCGAACTCGGCCATTTCGCGCTGTGCCTGGCACTGCTGGTGGCAGTGCTGCAGAGCGTGCTGCCGTTGCTGGGCGCGCACCGTGGCCGCAGCGACTGGATGGCGCTGGCACGTCCCGCCGCCTATGCGCAACTGGCGCTGATCGCGTTCGCCTTCGCGGTGCTGACCCACGCCTTCATGCGCAGCGATTTCTCGGTGCTGTACGTGGCCACCAACAGCAACTCGCTGCTGCCGATGATCTACCGCATCACCGCGGTCTGGGGCGCGCACGAAGGCTCGCTGCTGATGTGGCTGCTGGTGCTGGCCGGCTGGAGTGCTGCGGTGGCGGCGTTCTCGCGCCATCTGCCGCTGCCGGTGGTCGCGCGCGTGCTCGGTGTGCTCGGCATCGTCGCGGTCGGCTTCCAGTCACTGCTGCTGTTCACCAGTGATCCGTTCGAGCGCCTGCTGCCGGCCGCGCTCGAAGGCCGTGACCTCAACCCGCTGCTGCAGGATCCGGGCATGATCCTGCATCCGCCGATGCTGTACCTGGGCTACGTCGGCTTCGCGGTGCCGTTTGCCTTCGCCATCGCCGCCCTGCTCGATGGCCGCGTCGACGTGCGCTGGCAGCGCTGGACGCGCCCGTGGACCAACATCGCATGGGGCTTCCTCACCCTCGGCATCGGCCTGGGCAGCTGGTGGGCGTATTACGAGCTGGGCTGGGGCGGCTGGTGGTTCTGGGACCCGGTGGAAAACGCCAGCTTCATGCCGTGGCTGGTCGGTGCCGCCTTGATCCACTCGCAGGCGGTCACGGAAAAGCGCGGCAGCTTCGCCAGCTGGACCCTGCTGCTGGCGATCGCCGCTTTCTCGCTGTCCCTGCTCGGCACCTTCCTGGTGCGTTCGGGTGCGATCACCAGCGTGCACGCGTTCGCCGCCGATCCCGGGCGCGGCCTGTTCATCCTCGGCTACCTTGCCGTGGTGGTCGGTGGCTCGTTGCTGCTGTATGCGCTGCGTGCGCCGGGGGCCACGCCGGAAGCACGCCCGTTCGCGCCGTTCTCGCGCGAGGTGCTGCTGCTGATCAACAACCTGCTGCTGGCGGTGGCCACCGCGATGGTGCTGCTCGGCACCCTGTACCCGATGCTGGCCGATGCCCTCGACCTCGGCAAGGTGTCGGTCGGACCGCCCTATTTCTCGCTGATGTTCCTGCTGCTGATGGCACCGCTGGTGCTGCTGCTGCCGCTGGGCCCCCTGACCCGCTGGCAACGTGAGCAGGCGCGGCCGGTCATCGCTGCGCTCGTGCCATGGGCGGTGCTGGCGCTGGTCGCCGGGGCCGTGGCCTGGTGGCTGGCACCGCAGGGCGCGCTCAAGACCGGCGTCGGCGTCGCGGCCGCGGTCTGGGTGCTGGCCGGCACCGGCCACTTCACCTGGCAACGCCTGGCCCGCAGCGGACGCATGACGCGGGAAATGGCCGGCATGGCACTGGCCCACTTCGGCGTCGGCCTGTTCCTCGCCGGCGCGCTGCTCAATGCCGCGCTCAATGAACAGCGCGAACTGGCCATGGCGCCCGGTCAAAGCATCGAACTGCACGGCGACAGCTACCGCTTCGACGGCGTGGAAAGCCGACGCGGCCCGAACTACATCAGTGAACTGGGCAGCGTCACGCTCAGCCGCGACGGGCGCGAGATGGCGGTGCTGCACCCGGAAAAACGCAGCTATGCCAGCGGCGGCCAGGTGATGACCGAGGCTGCAGTGCACGGCGGCCTGCTGCGTGATCGCTACGTGGCATTGGGTGAGCCGCTGGGCGATGGGCATTGGGCGCTGCGCGTGCACAGCAAGCCGATGATGGCCTTCATCTGGCTGGCCGCGATCCTGATTGCACTGGGCGGCTTCGTCACCGCCGCCGATCGCCGCTTCTACCGTTACCGCGAGGAGGATCCGGGCCAATGAAAAGCAACCGCTGGCTGCCATTCGCCATCTTCGCGCTGCTGCTGGCCTTGCTGGCCGCCGGCGTGTGGATGAGCCGCAACCCCGACCGCGACGCCCTGCCCTCGCCGCTGATCGACAAGCCGGCGCCGGAATTCGCCCTGCCCGACCTGTTCGATCCCGGGCGTACCGTGACCCTGGGCGAGCTGCGTGGCGCGCCCTTCCTGCTCAATGTCTGGGGCAGCTGGTGCGTGGCCTGCCGTGACGAGCACCCGGCACTGACCGCATTCGCCGAAACCAAGCGCCTGCGCGTGATCGGCTACAACTGGAAGGACGAACCCGAGGACGCCAAGCGCTGGCTGGAGCAGCTCGGCAATCCCTATTTCATGGTGCTGCAGGACATCGAAGGCCGCACCGCGCTGGACTTCGGCATCTACGGCGCGCCGGAAACCTTCCTCATCGACGGCCAGGGCATGATCCGCTGGAAGCACGTGGGCGTGCTGACCCCGCAGATCATCGAGGAGAAGATGCTGCCGGTGCTGGCACAGGTGGAGCGCGGCAGGTGAAGAAGATGATCGCCCGCATCCTGCGCCAGCCGCACGCCCTGATCGCCTCCCTGCTGCTGGCGTTCGCCATGCTCGGTGGCGCGGCTGCCCTGGCCCAGGTGCAGGGCGACCTGGCACCGCCGGTATTCCGCGACGAGTTCGAGGAGGTGCGCTTCCGCAACCTCACCCATGAGCTGCGCTGCGTGATGTGCCAGAACCAGTCGCTGGCCGACTCCAACGCCGACATCGCCCGCGACCTGCGCAACGAGGTACTGGCGCTGATGCGCCAGGGCAAGACCGATGCCGAGATCCGCGATTTCATGGTCGCGCGCTATGGCGAATTCGTGCTGTACAAGCCGCGCCTGCAAGGGGCCACGCTGTTGCTCTGGTTCGGCCCGCTGCTGCTGTTGCTGGCCGGCGGATTCCTGCTGTGGAAGCTGCTGCAGCGCCATGCCCGACGCACGCCGGCGACGCCCGAGCCGGATCAGGAGTGGTGAGCATGGGTCTGTTCATTGCCGCCGCTGCCGTGCTGGCCGTGCTCACCCTGGGCCTGGTGCTGCGCCCGCTGCGCGGCGATCGCGCGACGGTGCTCGGCCTTGCCGTCGTGCTGCTCAGCGGCAGCGCCCTGCTCTACTGGACCCTGGGAACTCCGGATGCGCTGAATCCGGACAACCTGCGCCCGCCCGAAACACCCGCCGAAGCACGCGCCCTGCTGGAGAAGCGGCTTGCCGAAGTACCCGACGATGCCGAGGCTTGGCGCGTGCTCGGACATATGCACCTTGCCGAAGACCAGGTCGAGGATGCCGCACGTGCACTCGCCCGCGCGGCGGAACTGCAGCCGGACAATCCCGACGTGCTGGTCGAGGCCGCCGAAGTGCGGGCGCGGGCGCGCGAGGATCGTCATTTCGATGCCACCTCGGTGGCGTGGCTGGAACAGGCGCTGCGCCTGCAGCCGCAGCATGCACGCGCACGCCTGTACCTCGGCGTGAGCCAACGCCAGGCCGGTCGCCCCGCTGATGCCGCGGCGACCTGGGAGCCGCTGCTCGCCGGTGCCAGCGGCAATGCCGCCACGGCACTGCGCGAGCAGATCAATGACGCCCGCCGCGAAGCCGGCCTGCCGCCGCTGGCGGAAGAATCCGCCAGCGACCAAGCCGGCCTGCCGATCGAAGTGCGGCTGGCACCGGCCCTGGCTGCACGCAGCGACCTTGGCCCCGACAGCGTGGTGTTCGTCAGCGTGCGTGAAGCCGGCGGCGCGCCGATGCCGGTCGCTGCGCGACGCCTGCGGCTTTCCGAGCTGCCGGCGAGCATCACCCTGGGCGATGGCGACAGCCCGATGCCCACGCGCACGCTCTCGCAGGTGCGCGAAGTCGAGGTCAGCGCGCGCCTGTCGGCCAGCGGCAGCGTCGAGCGCGGCGAGGGCGACATCGAATCCGCGCCCGTGCGCATCACCCTGCCGGCAAGTACACCGGTACGGCTGGAACTGGGCGCCGATTGAGCCCGTGGTGTGGCTTGCTACACTGCCTGCATGCCTGCCCAAGCTCTTTCCCTCACCGATTTCCCCGGCCGCGAGCGGTTGATCGCCGCGGTCGATGATGCGGTCGCACTGGGCAACTGCCCGGCCATCGTGCAGCGCCTGCGCCACAACCTGTGCACCTTGATGCGCGAACAAGCGGTGCACCTGCCGGCCTGCATCCACGATGCCCTGCCCGACCGCTATGCGCGTCGCGAACTGCATCGCAGCCGCGAGCATGGCTATGCCATCGTCGCCATGACCTGGGGCCCGGAACAGGGCACGCCGATCCACGACCACGCCGGCCTGTGGTGCGTGGAAGGCGTGTGGAACGGGCAGCTGGAAATCACCCAGTACGATCCGGTCGAGCGCGAGGGCGATGACGTGCGCTTCATCGACACCGGCAGCCTGATCGCCGGGCCGGGCTCGGCAGGCAGCCTGATCCCGCCGCACGAGTACCACGCCATCCGCAACCCGAGCACCGACGAAGTCGCCGTTTCGCTGCACATCTATGCCGAACCGATGACCGCCTGCGGCGTGTTCGCACCGAGCCCGCGCGGCCCCGGCTGGTACCGCCACGCCGAACGCTCGCTGCAACTGGACGCCGCGGCCTGAGTCACCGATTCGATCGCGACACCCACCCATGGCGCCCGCGCGCCGCTATACTTGCCCTCCGCGCCGGAGTGGCGGAACTGGTAGACGCAGCGGATTCAAAATCCGCCGCCCTTGAAAGCGTGCGGGTTCGAGTCCCGCCTCCGGCACCAGGCCCATGCGCCTGTCTTCGTCGCCGTGGCCGGCGATGCCTGCAACATCCTCTCCCTGCCTTGGCTGCCACTTGCAGCCGCGTCGGCATGTCGGCGCTCACGCAGCAATGCGCGAGTACCCGGTCGCGATCAATCCCGCGCCGGCCACCATGGCCACCAGCCGCGGCCGGTGGCGGCGTAGCGGTCGGCGGCGCGCTCCAGCGGATTGCGCGCGCTGATGCCGCCCAGCAGCAGGTACAGTGGCAGGAACAGCGGGCCCAGCAGCATTGCCTGATGCACATGCGCGCGCTCGTGGTCGCCGAGGCGGATGCGCGGCTCCTCGCAGTGGCCGGCGCGATGGGCATAGGTCAGGCATTGCGCGTCCAGTGCACCGTCGGTGGCGAGGATGCAATTGCCCAGTGTCATCGCTCCGCCCGGCCCCCAAGGGTAGTGCTCGAACACCAGCGCCAGCTCGCGCGCGGACCAGCGCGGACGTGCGCCGAAAGGCAGCGCGAGCAGCCCGGCAAGCAGGCCAAGTACGGTATTGGGCGTGGCCCAGAGCACGCCAAGGATGTGCAACAGGATGCTGCCGAGACGCCGCATCACCAAGTGCAAACGGCGTGACGGGACACGGGCGGGACGGTGTTGCAAACGGTCAGGCCGCCTGTGGCACCTGACCCGTGCATGCAGCCGTCGCCATCACGCCGCGATGCCAGCCATCCGCGCGCCGCGGCAATGCGCGCGCATCCGCACCTGCAGCACGTGCAAGCGGACGCCACGGCTCAGCGTGCGCGCAGCCAGCGGTGGATCGTTTCCGGCACTTCCTTCTGCGCCCGGCTGGACACGTAGATGCCGATGTGGCCACCGCGGAAACTCATCTCGGTGTAGTCCTCGCTGCCGACCAGATCCTTCAGCGGGCGCGAGGCATCCGGCGGCACCAGATGATCCTGCTCGGCAAAGATGTTGAGCACCGGCATGTCGACGAAACCGAGATCGACATCTTCCCCGCCGATCCGCACCCCACCATTGATGAAACCGTTGGCCTGGTAGAACTGCTTGATGAACTGACGGAAGGCTTCGCCGGCCTGATCGGGCGAATCGAAGATCCACTTCTCCATGCGCAGGAAATCCTCCATCGCCTTGGCGTCGTCGAGGATGTCGAGCATGCCGACGTACTTCTGCAGATTGAGACGGAACGGCTTGAGCATCAGGTAGGACCAGTTCATCAGGTCGGCCGGCACGTTGCCCAGCGTGTCCACGAACAGGTCGATGTCGAGCCCGCGGGTCCAGTTGGAAAGCATGTTGTCCGGGGTCTGGAAGTCCACCGGCGTGACCATGGTGATGAGGTTGCGCACCTTGTGCGGATTGAGCGCGGCATAGCACAGCGCCAGCACCCCGCCCTGGCAGATGCCGAGCAGGTTGACGCCGGAGACGCCATGCGCCTCGCACAGATGATCGACCGCGCCGCCGATGAAGCGCTGGATGTAGTCCTCCAGATCAAGCCAGCGGTCGGAGCGGTCCGGGTAGCCCCAGTCGATGACGTAGATGTCCTCGCCGCGCTCCAGCAGGCCGCGCACCAGTGAACGGTTGTCCTGCAAATCGATCATGTAGGGCCGGTTGACCAGCGCATAGCTGACCAGGATCGGCACCCGCGCGGTCGGCGCCCTGGGGCCGACGAAGCGGTACAGCACGGTCTTGCCGTCGCGCCAGACCTCTTCACGCTCGGTGGCACCGTAATCGAAGTCATCCACCTCGCGCAGCGTTTCCAGCCCCGCGGCCAGCTTGGCCTGGATGCGCAGGGCTTCGTTGGCAAGTTCCTCGGGGGTCAGCTTGAGCGGGCTTTTCATTTCAACGGCTCCGTTTCACGGCCTTCGCGGCCTTCTTGCGTACCGGGCTGCGCTTGGCCGCGGTCTTGCGGGCCGCCGGCTGCTTTGCAGCGGCCTTGGCCACCTTGCTTACCTGCTTGCCGGCCTTCTTGGCCACTTTCCGGGTCGCGACCTTGCGCGCCGGCGTCTTGCGCGCAGGTGCTGTCCGTCGTGGCGCGTCCGCGCTTTCGCCGCGCTGCAGGCGGCGCAGCGCGCGCTCCAGTTCGGCGATCTTGCGGTGCGCCGCCTCGATCTCGGTGCGCGTGGGCATGCCGAGCATGCCGGAGAAGCGCTCGATCTCGCCCTGCACGTCCCGGCGCAGTTGCATCTGCGTATTCACCATGCGCCCGTAGACATCACGGTAATCGGGCGAAAGCGCCATCTTCGCGAAGGCATCTTCGGCCGCATCGATCCACAGGTCGAACAAGGCCCGTGCGCTGGTGATTTCCTCGCCCGGCGCTTCATGACGTGCCAGCAGTTCCTCGAAACGACGAAACGCCTCTTCGCTCGACTTGGCCAGCAGCGCATTGTGCTCGGCCAGGCGGTCCTGGTAGTCGAGCTGGGCCTGGAACAGGCGCTGCAGACGCTCCTGGTGTTCGCGCGTCACGCCGAAGGTGGGCATGTCGAGCCAATCGCGTGCTTCGGCGCGCCATTGCGCCAGCATCGGTTGCACGCCCTCGTACCAGTGTTCGAAGCCATGCATCTGCGGCGACTGCATGGCACGGAACATTTCCAGCCAGGCATTGCCGCCCTTGTCCTGCAACATCGCCTTCCAGCGCTCGGCGATCTCGCTGGCGGACAGCGCCTGACCGGCAAGCTGTGCCGACAACACCTGCATGCGTGCGAACCAGTCACCGGCCTGGGCCTGGAAACGGCCCAAGGTGTCATGCACGGTGCCGGCCATGCCCGCCTGTGCAGGTTGTGCGCCGAGCGCCGAGGCCATGCGCGCCCATTGGCCGAGCATTTGCTGCCAGGCTCCCATCGGCGGCATGGCGCCGCCGATGCCGGCGGCAAACGGCGAGCCGGCGAAGGCAGGTGATCCGAAGCCGGGCATCGAGAAACCACCTGACGCGAACGGCGAGCCGCCATCGCCGCCCGCCGCCTGGCGCATCATCTGGTTCCACCCGCTCCAGTACTGCCGGGCCAATGCCTCGAAATCACCAGGCCAATCCGCTTGCATCAGCTCGCTCCGTTCGGTTTGCTCCGGATGCTAGCACGCAGCGATCACGCGCCGATTGCGACCTTCGCCGCACTTCTCCGCGCTCACGGCTTGGGAATGCGCAGGGTCTTGCTGATCATCAAGGAGCCCGACAGCGCGAACATCAGCACCAGTGGATGCAACTGCCACGGCCCCAGGCGCACGACGCCGCCCCACAGGTGCTCGCCGATCGCACCCTGCCAGGCGGCGATGGCCAGCACCACCACCAGCGCAAGGCTGGTCGGGATCGGCGTGCCCTCGAAATACGGCACCTTGCCTTCATCGCCCGCCAGCTGCTCGGCGGTGACGTTGTAACGCGCCAGACGCGACACCCCGCAGCCGACGAAGTAACTCAGCACCACCCAGTCCCAGCCGCCCTGCATGCCGCAGGCATAGGCCAGCGCGGCAGGCGCGACGCCGAAGGAAATCACGTCGGCCAGTGAATCCAGTTCCCGGCCCAGGGTCGAAGCCACCTTGCGCCAGCGCGCCACGCGGCCGTCCAGCGCATCGAAAATGAAAGCCAGCGGGATCAGTGCCATGCCCCACAGCAACATGTCGCGCTGTCCGTCCTGCAGGTAGCGCATCGCGGCGAAGATCGCCCCGGTGCCGCAGAACGCATTGGCCAGGGTGAACCAGTCGGCGAGGTGGAATTCGCGCAACATCGAGAAGTGGCGTTGTTTCATCGTCGATCCGGAGACAGGCCTGCCGGCAGCATAGCGCCGGCTCCGTGCACGCCGCTTCAGCGTTGTGCAGGCGGGGTTTGGGCGACAATGAAGGCATGCCCGTGCCCCGCAAGATCATCCATGTGGACATGGATGCGTTCTATGCCTCGGTCGAGCAGCGCGACGATCCGACGCTGCGCGGCCGGCCGCTGGTGGTGGCCTGGCGCGGTGCGCGTTCGGTGGTCTGTGCGGCCAGTTACGAGGCGCGACGCTTCGGCGTGCGCTCGGCGATGCCGGCGTTGCGCGCCGAGCGGCTGTGCCCGCAGGCGGTGTTCGTGCCACCGGACTTCCCGCGCTACAAGGCGGTATCGCGGCAGATCCGCGCGATCTTCGCCCGCCATACCGACCTGATCGAGCCGTTGTCGCTGGACGAGGCGTATCTGGACGTCACCCGGCCGAAGCAGGACCTGGGCAGCGCCACCGCCATCGCCCGGCGCATCCGCGACGAGATTCGTGCCGAAACCCGGCTGACCGCCTCGGCCGGGATTGCACCCAACAAGTTCCTCGCCAAGATCGCCAGCGACTGGAACAAGCCCGATGGCCAGTTCGTGATCAAGCCGCACCAGGTCGATGCCTTCCTCGCGACCCTGCCGCTGGGCCGCCTGCCGGGCGTGGGCAAGGTCACCGAAAACCGGCTCAAGGCGCTTGGCCTTGCCACCTGCGCCGACGTGCGCGCCTGCGATGCCGAATGGCTGGAGCAGCAGTTCGGCCGCTGGGGCCGGCGCCTGCACCAGCTGGCGCACGGCATCGACTTGCGCCCGGTCGAACCGGAGCGTGCACCGCTGCAGATCAGCAGCGAAGACACCTTTGCCGAGGACCTGCCACTGCAAGCGTTGGACGATGCGATCACGCAGCTGGCGGCAAAGACCTGGGCCGGCTACCAGCGCGAGCGCGAGCGGCGTCCGCAGCGGCATGCGCGCACCGTGGTGCTCAAGCTCAAGACTGCCGACTTCCGCAATCTGACCCGCTCGCTGACCGGCTCCGAGCCACCCGCGGATGCCGCCGAATTGGCCGCGATTGCCGGTGCGCTGCGCCAGCGCGTGGACCTGCCCGCCGGCACCCTGTACCGGCTGGTCGGCGTGGGCTTGGCCGGCTTCGAGGACGAGGACGTCAGCCAGCCATCGCTGCGCTTCGGCTCGCCACAAGGAACGGAAGCGGACTGAATCAGTCCACGGGCGGTTCCTGCGCCTCGCGTGCCCTGGCGCGGTCGGCGGCCTCGATGCGGCGGTCGAAACAGGTGCGGCCGATGCCATGCGCCCAGTCCACACGCACCGGCACCACGCGGCGACCGCCGCGGCGCTCGCCGCTGTCGGTGACGAAGCTGGCACACAGGCGGAAGCGCCCGTCGTCCTCGCGCACGTAACCGTAGGCTTCACCGGTTTGCGGATCGGCAAGGCTGAGGCCGAGGCCGGGGCGTTCGGCCAGTGCCTCGAGGCTTTCAGGCAGTGCGGCGTGGCTGCGGTAATGGCTGCGGATCGCGCTTTCCAGATCCTGCAGGTCGCCGATGCGGCGCATGTCCATGCGCTGGTCGCGCTGCGTGGCCGGGCTGCCCATCAGCAGGAAGCCGCCGATCAGCGCCCCGACCGCAGCGATGCCGGCACCGATCAGCAGGCGCCGGCCCAGCGCATTGACCGCCGGCGCGCTGCCTTCCTCGCGGCGCAGGTCCAGCAGATAGAAGCCGAACACGCTGCCGGCGATCATGCCCACCACCAGCACCTTGAGCACGAAGCGCAGGGTCAATTCGCCGCCGAGCAGGTTGTACACCAGCGCGGTCAGGTCACCGATGATCGCGGCCGCGCTGACGAACAGGGTCAGGTAGGTCAGCCAGCGCCGCACCGGCGAGAAGCGCTTGATCGGCGCCCGCTCGGTCTCGCGGGTCAGGCGCGCGGCCAGCCAGGCGAACAGCGGGAAGGCGATGATCAGCGAGGCGGTGGAAAAGCGGGTCGAGGCAAAGAAGGCATAGTCGCGCTCGCTGGCATCGGGCAAGGCCGCATTGATCAGGTCGAACAGCAGGCTGCCGAGGTGGTAGCAGAGGAAATACAGCAGCGAGAACAGCACCAGGTAGAGAAAGGCATCGCGCGCCGACAGCGATGCGCGCGGGCGCGGCACCGGCACCGGGAAATCGACTTCGGCCCAGTCGTCCAGCACCCCGGCCAATTGCTCGTCGCTCCAGCCGGCCTCGCGCAACGCCGAGCGGATCGCTTCGCGCGATTGCCCGGCCAGCAGTGCATCACGCACGAATCGATCCAGTTCGCTGTTGCCGGCCATGCACCTGCTCCTCGGGAATACGGCGATCACCCTACCCCTTGCCATGCCGCATCGGCAAGCGCTCAGCCACACATGCATTGATGCGGCAGCACGGGCGGCGCAAACGAAAACGGCGGGCCGAAGCCCGCCGTTTTCTGAAGTGGCGCATGCCGATCGGCGCGATTACTCGCTGACGCCCTCGCCTTCCTCGACCGCCTTCATCGACAGGCGGATGCGGCCCTGCTTGTCCACTTCCAGCACCTTGACCTTGACCACGTCGCCTTCGCTCAGCTTGTCGCCGACCTTCTCCACGCGCTCGTTGGAGATCTGCGAGACGTGGACCAGGCCGTCCTTGCCCGGCAGGATGGTGACGAAGGCGCCGAAGTCCATGATCTTGGCGACCTTGCCTTCGTAGATCTTGCCCGGCTCGACGTCCGAGGTGATCTGCTCGATGCGCGCCTTGGCGGCCATCGCCGCGGCATTGTTGACCGAGGCGATGGTGATGGTGCCGTCGTCCTGGATGTCGATCTGGGTGCCGGTTTCCTTGGTGATGCCCTGGATGGTGGCACCGCCCTTGCCGATCACCTCGCGGATCTTGTCCGGGTGGATCTTGATGGTCAAAAGGCGCGGGGCGTACTCGGACAGCTCCTCGCGCGGCGCGGTCAGCGCCTTGGCCATCTCGCCGAGGATGTGCAAACGGCCGTCCTTCGCCTGCGCCAGCGCGGTGCGCATGATTTCCTCGGTGATGCCCTGGATCTTGATGTCCATCTGCAGCGCGGTGATGCCCCGCTCCGAGCCGGCCACCTTGAAGTCCATGTCGCCGAGGTGATCCTCGTCACCCAGGATGTCCGACAGCACCACGTAGTCGTCGCCTTCCTTGACCAGGCCCATGGCGATGCCCGCCACCGGACGCTTGACCGGCACGCCGGCATCCATCAGCGCCAGCGAGGAGCCGCAGACCGAGGCCATCGACGAGGAGCCGTTGGACTCGGTGATCTCCGACACCACGCGCACCGTGTACGGGAACTCCTCCAGGCTCGGCATCATCGCCAGCACGCCGCGCTTGGCAAGGCGGCCATGGCCGATCTCGCGGCGCTTGGGCGCGCCGAAGCGGCCGGTTTCGCCCACCGAGTACGGCGGGAAGTTGTAGTGGAACAGGAAGTTCTCCTTCCACTCGCCACCGACGTCGTCCATGATCTGGCCGTCGCGCGCGGTGCCCAGCGTGGTCACCACCAGCGCCTGGGTTTCACCGCGGGTGAACAGCGCCGAGCCGTGCACACGCGGCAGCACGCCGACCTTGACGCTGATCGGGCGCACATCGGCCAGGCCACGACCGTCGATGCGCTTCTTGGTGCTCAGCACCGACTGGCGCATGGTCTGGTATTCCTGCTCGCCGAACTCCTTGAACAGGTCGGCGATCTTCCAGCCCTCGGCCTCGGCCTTGGGCGAGAGGTGGTCGGCGATGTCCTGGCGCAGCACGTTGATCGCGTCGCGGCGATCCAGCTTGTCGATGATCTGGAATGCCTGCTTGAGCTTGTCGCCGATGTTCTGCACCAGCTCGCCGACCATGCCTTCGTGCTTCGGCGGGGCTTCCCACTCGGCGGCGGTGACGCCGGCTTCGGCGACCATCTCGTTGATCGCGGCGATCGCCGCCTGCAGTTCGCCATGCCCGGCCATGACCGCGCCCAGCATCACGTCTTCGGACAGCTCCCTGGCTTCGGATTCGACCATCAGCACCGCATCGCGGGTGCCGGCGACCACCAGATCCAGCTCCGAGCCTTCCATCTGCGAGACGGTCGGGTTGAGCAGGTACTGGCCGTTCTTGTAACCGACCCGGGCCGCGGCGATCGGGCCCTGGAACGGGCTGCCGCACAACGCCAGTGCCGCCGAGGCACCGATCATCGCCAGCACGTCGCCTTCCACTTCCGGGTTCAGCGACATCAGGGTGGCGATGATCTGCACCTCGTTGCGGTACTCGTCGGGGAACAGCGGGCGGATCGGGCGGTCGATCAGTCGGCTGGTCAGGGTTTCCTTCTCGGTCGGGCGCCCTTCGCGCTTGAAGAAGCCGCCGGGAATGCGGCCGCCGGCGTAGAATTTCTCCTGGTAGTCCACCGTCAGCGGGAAGAAGTCCTGGCCTTCGCGCGCGGCCTTGGCCACCACGGCGGTGGCGAGCACCACGGTGCCATCGCAGGACACCATGACCGCGCCGCCGGCCTGACGGGCGATTTCGCCGGTTTCGAGGGTGACGGTCTTGCCGCCGTACTGGAAGGTCTTGGTGATCTTGGACACTGTGTTTCCTGATGATTCCTGCGGATGAACCGGCGGACCCCTGCCCGCGCGGCGCGATGATGTTGCCTTGGGTGGAACGATGCTGCGATGTTGCGGATGTCGCACAAAACAAACCGCGGCGCTGGATGGCGCCGCGGTCGGTACGGGTCTCAGCGACGCAGGCCCAGCTTCTGGATCAGCGCGCGATAACGCTCGGCATCCTTGCGATGCAGGTAGTCGAGCAGGCTGCGGCGGCGGTTGACCAGCTTGAGCAGGCCGCGACGGCTGTGGTGGTCCTGCTTGTGCACCTTGAAGTGCTCGGTGAGCTGCTGGATGCGGGCGGTCAGCAGGGCGACCTGGACTTCCGGCGAACCGGTGTCGTTGGCGCCACGCTTGTTGTCTTCGATGATCTTGGCGGTGTCGATGGACATGATGTCTCTCTGGGAAGATGCGAAACCGGCAGGAACATCCCACGCCAAAACTAGACGGGACGCACCGCGGGTTCGCCGTGAACGAAAGGTGAGTGTTGCCGTGAAAACGGCGCGCAAATTGTAGCCGCTGCCGCCCCACGCGGCAAGGCGCGGCATGTATGCATCGGCGTTGCAGTGCCGCGGATCATGCGCCGGCTTCAGTCCGGCCCCTGTCCGGCGGCCTGTTGCGCCTGCGCTTTCAGTGCCTCGACCAGGCCGGTCATGTCCCCCTTGAGCAAGGCGCGCCAGCCTTGCGGCGTCCTGCGCAGGCTGACCACATCCATCCTGCTGACGCGCACACCTTGCGCGCTGGCGGTGGAACGGGTCACCACATGGCGCAGATCGTCACCCTCGGCCACGCTGCCGATGATCTGGGCAGCTTCCACCATGCCGCCACTGGTGCGCATCAAGCCGGTCATGAAACTGGCGAAGAACTCCGCATCGCTGACGCCGGACAGCGCGTCGGCCGACTCGACATCAAACAGCGTGCCCAGCAATGCAGCGCGTGCTTCCGCGGGCGTGGTCTCGATCAGGGGCGCCAGCATGGCGCGGAAATCCTGCAATGCCTGCGGGTCGAACCACGCGGCGGCGGCGTTCCAGTCACCCGCCATCATCGAGGTGTTCATCGCCGCTACGACGCTTTCCGGCGTGTCGGTGGTTGCGTGTTGCGCACGCGCAACCGGCAGTCCGAGCGCCAGCACGATGGCCAGCAGAAAGTTCAGGGTTTTCATCAGGAGTCCGGCAGCAGGCTGGCGTGACTATAGCGCGAGTGCCGGAACGGAAGCTCAGGCCGGTGCTTGCTGCCCCGCGGCCCAGATGAACAGGCGTTTGCCGCGCAGCGTGCCCGCCTCGTCCACTTCGGCGATGCCCAGTGCGCGGCCGTCGGCATCGCAGGCGGCCACTTCGCCGCGCTGGCGGAATGGCCCCGGCAACCGCTGGCCCTGCGCGAACCTGAGTTGCTGCGCTTCGCTCAGGCGCACTTCCGGCCATGCCACCATGCCGGCCTCGATCGGCAGCAGACAGGCATCCAGATGGTGCTCGCCACGCTCGGCCATCGCCTGCAGCGCCTCCAGCGTCCACATCCGCGGCTCGCGGAACGGGTCCACCCACAACCGGCGCAGTTCGGCCACGTGCGCGCCGCAGCCGAGCCGCTCGCCCAGGTCACGCACCAGCGCCCGCACGTAGGTACCGCTGCCGCATTCCACGTGCAGGCGCAGCTTGGGTTCGGGATCGAGCAGGTCGGCGGCCGATTGCAGGCTGAACTCGTGGACGTCGACCTCGCGCGGCTCCAGCTCGATCGGCTCGCCGCGGCGCGCCTTGGCATACAGCGGCTCGCCGCCTCGCTTGAGCGCGGAGTAGATCGGCGGCACCTGGCGGATGCGCCCGCTCAGTTCGGCCAGCGCCGCGTCGATGCGCGCGATGTCCAGCGCCGGCACCGGGCGGCGGCGCAGCACCTCGCCTTCGGCATCATCGGTATCGGTGGTCACGCCCAGCCGGGCCACGGTTTCGTAAGCCTTGCGCGCGCCGAGCAGACCGCCAGCGATCTTGGTCGCCTCGCCGAAGCAGATCGGCAACAGGCCGGTGGCCAGCGGATCCAGCGCGCCGGTATGTCCCGCTTTCTCGGCACGGAACAGGTGGCGCACGCGCTGCAGGGCCTGGTTGGAACTGGGGCCACGGGCCTTGTCCAGCAACAGGATGCCATGCAACTTGCGGAAGCGATGGCGCGTACGCGGCTTGCTCATGGCGCCATTGTAGGCAGCCGGCACGCCGCGCAAACCCGCGTCAGCCTGCTACAGCGGCGCGACGCCGAACAGCCAGCGGTGCAGATACAGCGCGAACAGCAGATAAAAGCCGAGCCCCAGCACGATGGTCACCAGCGTCATCGACCCGCGTGCATTGACGGCATCCACCTGCAGCGGGCGCCGCCGTGCTTCGGCGTAGCCGAGCACTGCCCACAACGCGAAGCCCGCGCACAGCAGCACCATGTGCAGCTTGCCGCTCAGCATCAGGTGCGCCAGCGCCCACAGCGCGGTGCCGAGCAGCATCGGATGCCGCAGCCGCGCGCGGATCGCGTTGTGCGGCACATAGGCCGCCGTGAGCAGGACGAAGGCCAGTGCCAGTAGCGCGAACGCGGCATGGCGCAGCGAGGCCGGCGGCTGCCACAGCCATTGCGGCTGCCGCCCGAGTTGCGCAAAGCCCCAAGCCATGGCGATGAAGGCGAGCAGCGAAATCAGGCTGAACAGCCCCTTCCAGCGCTTCTCGCCGAGCCGCGCCAGCTGTGCCTGACGCCAGCGCGGTGCCAGCATTCGCAGCGAATGCAGGCCGAGGAAAACCACCAGGCCCAGCAGGAACAGCCCCATGACGCACCCCGTGATGGCGAGGCTCACACGCTAGCGCACTTGCCTTCCGCCAGCCAGCGGGCCGGCGCCGGAAACGACCGGGCCGCCTTGCGGCGGCCCGATCTCGCGCGGCAATGCGGTGAATCACCAGATGCGCACCCGCTCCTCGGGCTTGATGTACAGCGCATCACCCGGCTTCACGTCGAACGCCTGGTACCAGGCATCGATGTTGCGCAGCGGGGCGAACGCGCGGATCTGGCCCGGCGAATGCGGCCCGTTGACCAGCTGCTGGCGCAGGGCGTCATCGCGCCACAGGGTGCGCCACACCTGGGCCCAGCCCAGGAACAGGCGCTGTTCGCCGGTGAAGCCGTCCAGCACCGGTGCCGGCTTGCCGCCGAGCGAGCGGCGATAGGCCTCCAGTGCCACGCTGAGCCCGCCCAGGTCGGCGATGTTCTCGCCCATCGAAACCCGGCCATTGATGTGCATGCCGGGCAGTTGCGGGAACTCGTAGGCTTCGTACTGCGCACCCAGGCGGCTGGCCTGGGCTTCGAACTTGGCCGCGTCCTCGGCCGTCCACCAGTCGCGCAACATGCCCTCGCCATCGGACTTGCGGCCCTGGTCGTCAAAGCCGTGGGTGATCTCGTGACCGATCACGCCACCGATGGCGCCGTAGTTGACCGCCGGGTCGGCATCCGGATCGAAGAACGGCGGCTGCAGGATCGCCGCGGGGAACACGATCTCGTTCTTGACCGAGTTGTAATAGGCATTCACCGTCTGCGGCGTCATGCCCCACTCGCCCTTGTCGACCGGGCCGCCAAGACGGCCACGACGCCAGTTCCACTCGAATGCCTGCGCACGCAGCGCATTGCCGAACACGTCGCCGTTGCGCACTTCCAGCGCGGCGTAATCGCGCCACTTGTCCGGGTAGCCGATCTTGAGGCCGAAGTTGCGCAGCTTGGCCTGCGCCTCGCGCTTGGTGTCCGCGCCCATCCAGTCAAGCTGGTCGATGCGTGCACCCATCGCCGCCTTCACGTTGCTCACCAGGGCGTCCATCTTGGCCTTGGCATCCGCAGGGAAGTACAGGGCGACGAAGTCGCGCCCGATCGCCTCGCCCATGATGCGCTCGGCGTACTCGACCCCGCGCTTCCAGCGTTCGCGCTGCTCCGGCTGGCCGGACATGAACTTGCTGCGGAACTCGAAGTTGGCATCGACGAAGCGCCTGGACAGCAGCGGCGCGGCGCTGTCCGCGGTCTGGAACGCGGCCCAGGCCTTGAGCGTGTTCAGCGGCGTGTCGGCGAAAATCTGCGCCAGCTTGGGCAGCGCGGTCTTCTGCCGCACCACCACCACCGGCGCGTGGCCGAGCCCGGCGGCGGCGAAATACGCCGGCCAGTCCATGCCCGGGGCATAGGCGGCGAACTCCGCCATCGGCACCGGGTTGTAGGTCTTGTCGCGGTCGCGGCTCTCGGCGCGGGTCCAATGCGCCTCGGCGATGCGCATTTCCATCGCCATGATGTCGCGCGCGCTCTTTTCCGGCTGCGCCCAGCCGACCATGCCCAGCATCTGCGCCATGTAGGCGAGGTAGCGCTCGCGCTGCGGGGCGAACTTCTCTTCCAGATACATCTGGCGATCGCCCAGGCCAAGGCCGGACTGGCTCATGTACAGGGTGTAGCGGTCGGGGTCGCGCTGGTCGTCGGAGACGCCGACGCCGAAGAAGCTGCCGCCGAAGCGCTCGTTCGCGCGGCCCATCAGCGCGGCGATGCCGGCCTTGTCGCGGATCGCGGCGATCGCGGCGATTTCAGGCTTCAGCGGCGCATCGTCGAGCTGTTCGACGGTGGCCTCGTCCATGAAGCCGCGATACAGCGCGGCGATCTTGGCGGCATCACCATCGCTGGCCGGATTGCCCGGCGCATAGCCTTCCACCAGGTCGCGCAGGCGTGCTTCGGAAAGATCGCGCAGGCCGTGGAACACGCCGAAATTGGAACGATCGGCGGGAATCGGCGTGTTGCGCGCCCAGGCCCCGTTGGCGTACTCGAAGAAGTCCTCGCCCGGCTTCACGTTGCGGTCCATGCCGGCCAGATCCACGCCCCACTCGCCGAAGCGGGGAGCGGCGACGGCCGGATTGCCAGTGCCGGCCTGGGCTTCGGCTGCGAACAGCATGCGCTCGAGGCAGGCATCGTCGATGCAACCTGCGCCGGCGGCAGGCGAATGGGCGGAAAGTGGGGCCGAAAAGGCGGTGCAGACGCCAATGGCGGTGGCAAGCAGTGTCTTGTTCAAGCGGAACGGTCCTCGTCCTGATGAAATGAAGGCATGACATGGCGCCGCGCGTAACATGCGGCAACTGTCCAATCAACGCTCGGGCGGGCGCCAGGTTGACTGCGCAACTTAACCCCACGCGACGCGGCCTGCATATGCCGTTGGCCATGGTCCGAATGGCCACTTGCCAGTCGGGCGTTGCCGCCGGATCCTGTCACCGTCTGCCGCATGCCCCTGCCATGAAGAAACCCGTCACAGTCCTGTCATTGCTGCTGGCCCTGGCCGGAGTCCTCCCACGCGCAGCCGTCGCTGCCGATGCCCCGCAACCGTTGAGTGCGCAGCAGTCACTGGCCAGCTTCGATGCGGCCTGGAAACTGGTTGGTGAATCGCCGTATGACGTGCGTGGCAAGGGTCTGGACTGGGACGCCATCGGCACGCGCTACCGTGCGCAGGCCGAGGCGGTGCGCGACCGCGAGGGCCTGCACCGGGTGATCAATGCGATGCTGGACGAGATCGGCGAGTCGCACTTCGGCCTGATACCGGCCACCCTGGTCGAACTCGGCGACTCGCTGCAACAGGCGCAGGAACAATCCGCGGCACCGATCGCACCCGGCTTCCATGACAGCGGCATCGAGGCCCGCATCATCGATGACGCGATGCGCATCGTGCGCGTGCGCGCGGATTCGGCCGGGGCGCAGGCAGGCATCCGCCCCGGCTGGCGCATCGAAACGGTGGATGGCGTCCATCTGGGCGAGGCACTGGAAAAGCTCCTGAAACTGCCCGCCGACCACCAGCGCCTGCCGCGCCAACGTCTGGAGGCGCTGGTGCGCGCACGCCTGGGCGCACAATCCCCGGCGGCCCCGGCGCGCCTGCAGTTGCGCGATGCCGACGACCAGCCGCACGAGCTGCGCCTCGAGCCGGGCCCGACCCCGGGCACCCTGGTCAACGTGCCGATGCTGCCGCCATTGATGTTCCACCTGGAATCGAGCCGTCTGGGCGATCCCGGCGATTGTGTCGGCTTGATCCGCTTCAACGTCTGGGCCCCGGCGCTGGCCGAAGCGTTCCCGCGCGCACTTGACCAGGTGCGCGACTGCGGTCGGCTGCTGATCGACTTGCGCGGCAACCCCGGCGGCGTGATCGGCACCGCCATGGGCGTCGGCGGCTGGCTGGTGGAAACCGCGACCCCGCTGGGCGAGATCCGCGCCGGCGGCTCCGCCGCGCGCCTGCCCGCCCTGCCGCGCCGGGTGGGTGACGATGGCACCCCGCGCGAACCGTACACCGGCCCGCTGGCGATCCTGATCGACGGCCACTCGGCCAGCACCTCGGAAGTGTTCGCCTCGGGGATGCAGGTCGCCGGACGTGCGGCCATCGTCGGCACCGCCTCCTCCGGCATGGCCCTGCCCTCGCAGATCGCGCGACTGCCCTCCGGCGACCAGCTGCTGTACGCGGTGGCCGACCTCGTTGCACCTGATGGCGAGCGCCTGGAAGGCCGCGGCATCCAGCCCGACATCAGCGCAAGCGACAGCGCTGCCTCGTTGCGCGCCGGCCACGATCGCGCCCTCGAGGCCGCGCTGGCATGGCTGCGCGCGCCCACTCCGTTGTCTCCCTCCACTGCAAAGGAATGACCCGATGAAAATGAAATCCCTCCCGCTGGCACTGGCCCTTGCCTGTGCCGTGTTCCCGGCCACGCTGCTGGCCGACGAAAGCGCCCCCTCGCCGCGCGCGGTGGTTGACCGCTACATCGAGGCGCTGGGCGGCATGGAGGAGGTCACCCGACGCGGGATTCGCTCCGCCTACGGCACCTTCAGCATGCCCGCCGCCAACGTCAGCGGGGCGATGCAGGCGTTCGCCAACGGAAGGGACAAGATCAGCGCGAAGGTCGAGCTGCCGGGCATCGGCGAGATCCGCTCGGGCATCAATGGTGACGTGGTGTGGGCGATGGATCCGTTCCAGGGCCCGCGCCTGCTGGAAGGCGTCGAGCGTGCCCGCGAGCTGGAGAACGCCGACCCGGACGCACTTGCCCGCAGCGATGCCTTCGTCGAGGCGATGCATGGCGAAGGGCGCGCCGAATTCGACGGCAAGGCGTGCTGGAAGGTGCGCATCGAATGGAAATCCGGGCGCGAAAGCTGGGATTGCTATGGCGTCGATGACGGCCTGCTGTTGGCCAGTGGCGGCAAGACCCCCTCGCCGATGGGCGAGATCGAGACCACCGCGGTGATCAAGGAATACCGCGAGATCGGCGGCTATCCGGTCGCGACCCGGATCGAAATCACCTCGATGGGCCAGCAGCAGATCCTGGCACTGGACCGCATCGAGCAGAGCGCGCCCGATGACGCGGTGTTCGAGCTGCCCGCGGCGATCAAGACCCTGGTCGAACAGCAGGCGGCGAAATCCCGCTGAGCCTGCTGCCAACGCGCGCGAGGCGCTCGCCTCCGCGGAGGCCTGCCGCGTCCGGCTCAGCGCCGGGCGCGGCTGACCACCTCACCCTCGATCACCACGCCGATGACGTGGCTGCCGTACTCGAACGGGTCACCATCGAACAGCACCAGATCGCCATCCTTGCCCGCCGCCAGCGAACCCACCCGGCGTTCGATGCCGAGGATGCGCGCGGCGTCGCGGGTGATGCTTGCCAGTGCCGCCTCGCGCGGCAGGCCGTTGGCCGCGGCGATCGCCGCCTCCCACAGCACCACCCGCGTCTTCGGCACATAGCCCTCGTAGCCCGATTGCAGGGCGAACGGAATCCCGGCCTGGTGCAGCCTGGCCGCAGTGGTGAAGCTGGCGTTCTGCAGCTCGCCGCTTTGCCGCGCCATGCTCGGATGCAGCAGCACCGGCACACCGCTGCGCTTGATCGCGTCCAGCAGCAGGTAACTCTCCGCGGCGCCATCGAGCACGATGTCGATGCCGAATTCGTCCTTCAGCCGCAGCGCGCTCATGATGTCCTGCGCCTGCCAGGCGGTGATCAGCAGCGGTATGCGCCGCTGCAACACCGCGCGCCAGGCCTCCTGTTCGAGGTCGCGGCTGCCCGCCGATGGCTCTTCGCCACGGCGCCGCTGCGGCTCGGCTTCGGGCTGCAGGCCCATTTCCTCTTCCCAGGCCTGCTCCGAATCGGCACTGGCCGCGCTGCGCCGGGACTCGCCGGCGGCGGTGCCCGATGTCTTGCCCGCGCCATCACGGGCCTTGATCAGCGCCGCACGCAACAGCGCCATCTGCTTGGCGCGGGTGCCCGGTGACTTGCCGCGCTCGGCCAGCGCGCCGGGGCCGAGCTCGGCGGCGATCATCGCCCGCGGCCGCAGCAGCGCGGCTTCCACGCTGTTGCCACGGGTCTTGACCAGCATGGTCTGCCCGCTGACCAGTGCGCCCGGGCCATGCCCGGTGTGCAGCGTGGTCACGCCCAGCTCGCGTACCCAGCCGACCAGTGGCTCGCGCGGGTTGTAGGCGTCGATGGCGCGCAACTGCGGCTGCACCGGGACGGAGGCTTCCAGCTGATCCTGGTCATGCGGCTGGTTCATGTAGCCGGCAAGGCCGACCACCGAATGGGCATCGATCAGGCCCGGCGTCACCACCGCCGCCTGCAGCACCTCGATGCCTTCGGGAATCGTCACAGTCGCCGCCGGGCCGACCGCGGCGATGCGTCCGTCGCGGATCAGCACCACACCATCGGCAATCGGCTCGCCTTCCATGGTGTGCAGCAGGCCCGCACGCACCGCCACATCGCGCGCGGCGGCCGGCAAGGCCAGACACAGCAGGGCCAGGCCCGTCAACAGGATGCGCGCGTTCAATGCCCGTCCTCCATCATGATCACGTCCCAGGCGATGCCGTCACGGCTCGCGCCCCAGCCACCTTCGGCCAGCAGCGCGTCCTCGGGCCGACTGCGTTCGAACATCAGGCGTCCCTCCACCCAGGTTTGCTGCACCTTGCTGTACACGCTCAAGGGATCGCCGTCGAGGACGATGAAGTCGGCGTCCTTGCCCGCCTCCAGCGAACCGATGCGCGCGTCCAGCTCCAGCATCTTCGCGCCGCTCAGGGTCAGCGCCTGCAGCGCCGCATCGCGCGACATGCCGCCGCGCACCGCCAGTGCCGCCGAGCGCAGCATCAGACGTGAATCGGTGATCGGGTCATCGCTGTGGAACGCGGTCAGGATCCCCGCGCGCTCCAGCACGGCGCCGCTTTGCAGCGAGAAATCCATGGTTTCGAGCTTGCCGCCGGGTGCATCGAGCACGATCGAGGACACCGGCACACCCGCTGCCGCGATCTCGTTGGCCACCATCCACGCATCGGTGCCGTGCTGGATCACCACCTTTAGGTTGAATTCGCGCGCCAGCCGCAGCACGGTCATGATGTCGTCGTGGCGGTGGGTGTGGAAATGCACCACCCGCTTGCGCGCGAGGATGTCGCACAGTCCTTCCTTGGCCAGATCGCGGCTTTTGGGCGGCCGCGCGCAGTATTCGCGCCCGGCGACCAGCGCGGCGCGCATCATCGCCGCGGACTTTCCGCGGGTGCCGGGAAACGGCCCTTCGCGACGCATCGGATTGGTGCCGTTGGCCATCTTCACCCCGCCGGCGTGGCTGCCGTCGGGCAGACGGATGGTCAGGTCTTCGATGGTGGTCGCCGGACGCAGCTTGAGATAGAGGGTCTGCCCGGAGAGCAGGTGCCCGGAGCCGGGCATGACGTTGACCGTGGTGACGCCGCCGGCGCGCGCCTTGGCGATGCCGCTGTGGCGCACGTTGATCGAGTCCAGCGCACGCACATCGGGCTGGATCGCGCCGCTGCCATCGGCACCGGCGACCTGGCCCACGTGCGAATGGGTATCGACGATGCCGGGCATGATCACCTTGCCATCCAGCGCGCGGCGCTCGGCATCGGCCGGAATCGCGACGTCACGGCCCACCGCGACGATGCGTCCCTTGTGCACCAGCAGCACTGCATCTTCCACCGGTGGCGAGCTGATCGGCAGCACGGTGGCGCCGGTGAAGGCGATCGGACGCTCCTGCGCCGCGAGCGGTGGCAACAGCAAAGCGAGGGACGTGGCCACCAGGCCGGTGAACAAACGGTGGATCGACAACAACGCCATCAGCTTCCCCATGCAGGCAATCCGGTGAATGGACTGAATCGAACGTTAACCCTGCCACGCGGAGCGCGCCAGTGCCCGGCCCCTGCAAGCGGGTGCAGACGGGGCGCAAGGTATAAAAGGGCATCCCCATGTTCCGGAGTGCGCCATGCCCCGCCCCGCCACCTTCGCCCTGCTGCCCCTGCTCGCCAGCCTTGCCGCCTGCGCGCCCGCACCGTCCGCCGATCCCCAGGCCGCTGCCGCCACGCCGGTGGCGGATACCGATGCGGCGGCGGCACAGAACCCGCCAGCCGCCAGTGATGGCCTGCTGCAGGCCGGCCAGCCGGCACCCGACTTCAAGGCCGATGCCTGGCTGTCCGGCGAGCCGTTTGCCTTCGATCTGGCCGAGGCGCGCGGCAAGGGCCCGGTGGTGGTGTATTTCTTCCCCGCCGCCTACACCCCCGGCTGCAACATCGAGGCACGCCTGTTTTCCGAGGCCATCGAGCGCTTCGCCGCGGCCGGCGCCAGCGTGATCGGCGTCACCGCCGGCAACCGCGACCAGCTGGCGCGTTTCTCCGCCGACAACGAAAGCTGCGCCGGCAAGTTCCCGGTCGCGGCCGACCCGGATGCGCGGATCGCCGCCGAATACGGTGCGCGCATGGAGCGCAAGCCGGAATGGTCGAACCGCAGCTCGTTCGCCATCGACCGCGATGGCCGGATCCTGGCGGTGCATTCGGATCCGGCGCCGGAAGGCCACGTCGAGGCGATGCTGGCGGCGGTCGGCGCCGCGCGATGAGGCGGCCGCGGCCCCGCGCGAACCGTGCGCGACGGGATTCACGCGCATGAGCGCAAGCTTCCTGTTCTACGACCTCGAGACCTTCGGCACCGACCCGCGTCGCAGCCGCATCGCGCAGTTCGCCGCGATCCGCACCGATGCCGAACTCAACGAGATCGATGCACCACTGGACTTCCTGATCGCGCCGGCGCATGACCTGTTGCCGACGCCCGCGGCGACCCTTGTCACCGGCCTGGCGCCGCAGCGCGCCGCGCGCGAGGGCATCAGCGAAGCCGAGGCGATGGCGCGCATCTTCGAGGAGATGAGCCGTCCCGAAACCTGCACCGTCGGCTACAACTCGCTGCGCTTCGACGACGAATTCGTGCGTTACGGCTTCTGGCGCAATTTTTTCGATCCGTATGAGCGCGAATGGCGCGGCGGCAATTCGCGCTGGGATCTGCTCGACGTGATGCGTCTGGCGCATGCGCTGCGCCCCGACGGCATCGTCTGGCGCCAGCGCGAGGATGGCGGCGGCACCAGCTTCAGGCTCGAGCACCTGGCCGAGGACAATGGCCTGCGCGAGGGCATGGCACACGAAGCCCTGTCCGATGTGCGCGCATTGATCGGCCTGGCGCGCACGCTGAAAGCGGCGCAACCACGGCTGTGGGAGTACGCGCTGGGCCTGCGCGACAAGCGCGCGGTGATGCGCATGCTGGACGCCTTCGCGATGCAGCCACTGCTGCATGTTTCGCAGCGCTTTCCGGCTGCGCGCCTGTGCGCGGCGCCGGTGATCCCGCTGACCCGGCATCCGCAGATCGACAGCCGGGTGATCGTGTTCGACCTTGGCCAGGAGATCGAACCGCTGCTGCGCCTGGATGCCGAGGGCATCGCCGACCGGCTCTACGTCAGCCAGCGCGATCTTCCCGCCGGCGAGACGCGCATCGCGCTCAAGGAAGTGCATGCCAACCGCTGCCCCGCACTGGTCGAATGGGGCCATCTGCGCGAAGCGGATTTCGAACGCCTCGGCATCGATCCGGCCGTGGTCGAAGCGCGCGCCGCCGAGCTGCGCCGGCACGGGCCGAAACTCGCGGAGAAGATCCGCCAGGTGTTCGCGCGCCCGCGTGACTGGAGCGACGCCGATGCCGACGGCGCCCTGTACGACGGCTTCGTCGGTGACGGCGACAAGCGCCTGATGCCGCAGCTGCGCGCGATCCCGCCCGAACGCTTCCGCGAAGGCGACATCGAGTTCCGCGATGCACGCCTGAACGAGCTGCTGTGGCGCTATCGGGCGCGCAACTGGCCGCAGCACCTCACCTTCGACGAGCAGGAGCGCTGGTACGACTATCGCCGCCGACGCCTGCTGGAGGACAGCGGCCTTGGCGAAATGGCCCTGCCGCAGTGGCGCGCCGAGATCGCCGCCTTGCGCGAAGCGCATGCCGACGACACGCAGGCACTGCATCTGCTCGACCAGTTGCAGGCCTGGGGCGACATGCTGGAGGCGGAGGTGGCGTGAGCAGCTACTTTTCCCCCGCGTCGTTCCGCTTTCTGCGCGCATTGGCGCGCAACAACCGGCGCGACTGGTTCCACGCGCACAAGGCCGAATACGAGGCCGATGTGCGCGAACCGTTCCGCCGCCTGCTCGACGACCTGCAACCGGCGCTGGCCGCGATCAGCCCGCATTTCCGCAGCGATTCCGGCCGCGTGGGCGGTTCGCTGTTCCGCATCCAGCGCGATACCCGCTTCGCCCACGACAAGTCGCCGTACAAGTCCTGGCAGGGCGCACGCCTGTTCCACGAACGCCGCCGCGAAGTGCCGGCGCCCTCGTTCTATCTGCACCTGCAACCGCGGGCCAGCTTCATCGGTGCCGGTCTGTGGCACCCGCAGACGCCAACCCAGCGCCGCGTGCGCCAGTTCATCTTCGACAATCCGGCCGGCTGGGCACGCGCCGCGCATGATGCGCGCCTGCGCAGGCGCTTCGACATGGCGTCCGAGGACATGCTGCTGCGGCCACCGCGCGGCTTCCCGGCCGATTTCGTGCATCTGGACGATCTGCGCCATCGCAATTTCGCCCTGCTGCGCCCGCTCGCCGATGGCGACATGACCTCGCCCACCCTGCTGCGCATGGTGGAAGCCGACCTGCGCGCGCTGGCACCCTTCGTCGACTATCTGTGCGCCGCACTGGATCTGGAGTTCTGAGCATGAACACGACCCTGCGCCGCCTGCTGGCCCTGACCGTGCTCGGCCTCGTGCTGCTGCTCGCCTGGCTCCTCGCCGGACCGTGGCTGGCTCTGCGCGGCATCGACCAGGCCCTGGCCAGGCGCGATGTTTCGAAACTGGCCCGGCACGTCGACTATCCCGCCCTGCGTGCCAACCTGCGGGCGCAGATGGAGGATCGCCTGGCGCGCGAAATCGACGCCCGCTTCGGCAGCGGCAGCACCGGCGTGGCAGCCGCCGCTGCCGCGCGCATGCTGTCCGACAGCGCGATCGACGCGGCGGTATCACCTGCCGGCCTGGCCGTGCTGCTGCAAGGCCATGCGCTGCTGCAACGGGCCACCGGCAATACCGACCCCGAAGGCGGCGTGCTCGGCGGCCCGGTGCCCTGGCAACCGATGCAGGATGTCAGCACGCGTTTCGAATCGCCCTCGCGTTTCGTCGCCAGCAGTGCACGCGAAGATGGCTCGCGCATCGATTTCATCCTCGAGCGCCAGGGCCTGCGCTGGCGGCTGGTGGACGTGCGCCTGCCAGCGGCGGCGACACCACCCGCAGCCGCGACGCCGGATTGAGGCCATCCCGGCGATGCCCGGGCAGCGTCGGCAGGCTGCCTCGCGGGCAGCGCCGTACGCCAACGCATCGCCCCATCCATTAGACTGAAGGGTCTGTCCAACTGGCCGCGTGACTTGGCGCACATGAATTCCAATTACCTCGATTTCGAGCAGCCGATCGCCGATCTGGAAGCGAAGATCATGGATCTGCGCAAGGCCAGCGACGGCCAGGCGGTGGACATCGATGACGAACTCAAGGCGTTGCAGGACAAGCTGCGCCAGCGCACCGCGCACATCTTCCGTGACCTTTCGCCCTGGCAGGTGTCGCAGATGTCGCGTCATCCGATGCGGCCGTACACCAACGACTACATCAAGATCATGGCCAGCGAGTTCCAGGAGCTGGCCGGTGACCGCGCATACGCCGATGATCCGGCCATCGTCGGCGGCCTGGCGCGCATCAACGGCCGCAGCGTGCTTATCCTCGGCCACCAGAAGGGGCGCGACACCAAGACCAAGGTGCGGCGCAACTTCGGCATGCCGCGCCCGGAGGGCTACCGCAAAGCGCTGCGCCTGATGAAGCTGGCCGAGCGCTTCGGCCTGCCGGTGATCACCTTCATCGACACCCCGGGCGCCTACCCCGGCATCGGCGCCGAGGAGCGCGGGCAGTCCGAGGCGATCGCGCGCAACCTGCTGGAAATGGCCGAACTGAAGGTGCCGATCGTGTGCAACGTGATTGGCGAGGGCGGCTCCGGCGGCGCGCTGGCGATCGGCGTCGGCGATGTCACCAACATCCTCGAATACGGCACCTATTCGGTGATTTCGCCCGAAGGCTGTGCATCGATCCTGTGGAAGGACGCGGCCAAGGCGCGCGACGCGGCCGAGCAGATGGGCATCACCGCACCGCGGCTGAAGGCACTGGGCCTGGTGGACAAGGTGGTGCGTGAGCCGATCGGCGGCGCACACCGCAATCCGCGGCAGATGGGCCGCCGGCTGAAGGCGGTGATCATGAACCAGCTAGACGAACTGGAGAAGCTGCCGCTCGAGGAGCTGCTGGAGCGCCGCTACCAGCGCCTGCGCGGTTACGGCGCCTACGCCTGAGCACGCCAGAAGCCGTGCGAATCCCCTAAGCTTGAAGCCGCCGGCAATCGGCCGGCATGGGGAGATCATGATGGTCATCAAGCGTATCGACGTTCTGTCCGCCGGCAAGATCGCCGGCATCATCGCCGCGGCATTCGGCCTGCTGGCGGGGCTGATTTTCTTCCTCCTCGGCAGCGTGATGGGGGGCATCGCGGGTGCCGCAGGGGGCGACAGCGGCTTCGGCGTGATGGGGGGCATGATCGGCGGCGTGTTCGGCATCATCGTGCTGCCGATCATGTACGGCCTGTTCGGCTTCATCGGCGGCATGCTGCAGGCGCTGATCTACAACATCGCCGCCGGCGTGATCGGCGGCATCCGCATCGAAACCGAGTGAGCCCCGGCCGTGCGACCCGCGCGCCCGGGTCGCACGGCCCGAACCATGTCCGCGCCCCTGCCCGCCACCTTCCCACTGCCGCCTGACACCGCGGATCCGGGGCGGCGCTACCTGCTCGGCTACAGCGGCGGGCTGGATTCGAGCGTGCTGCTGCATGCACTGGCCGCACTCGCGCGCGGACGCCTGCGCGCGATCCACGTGCACCACGGACTGCAGGCCGGGGCCGATGCCTGGGCCGCGCACTGCGCCGGGGAATGTGCGGCGCTCGGAGTGCCCCTGCTGACCGAACGGGTCCAGGTGCACGACGAGGGCCACGGCCCCGAAGCGGCGGCGCGCGAAGCGCGCCATGCCGCCTTCGCCCGTCACCTGCGCCCGGGCGAGATCCTGGTACTGGCCCATCATCAGGACGATCAGGCCGAAACCTTCCTGTTGCGCGCGCTGCGTGGCGCCGGTCCGGACGGACTGGCCGCGATGCGGCCGTGGCGCGAATACGCTGCGGGCGCGCTGTGGCGTCCGCTGCTCGACACCCCGCGCGACGCACTGCTCGCGCATGCGCGCGCGCATGGGCTGCGCTGGATCGAGGATCCGAGCAATGCCAGCGCCGACTTCGATCGCAACTGGCTGAGACTCGAACTGATGCCGCGGCTGCGGCAACGCTGGCCGCATGCCGCGGCCGGCCTCGCGCGTGCGGCGGCCTTGCAGGCTGAAGCCGTGCAGCTGCTGCAACAGGACGAGCGTGAACACGCGCTGCCGGCGGACGCCGATCACGTGGCGCTGGAAGCCCTGCGTGCCGTGCCGCGACCCCGCCGTGCACGTCTGCTGCGCGAGTGGCTGCAGGCACGCGGCTTGCCGCCGCTGCCGGCCGAGGGCGTGCGCTGGCTGGAGCAGGAACTGACGCGGCCGCCGAGCGATGGCGCCAGCCGGCTGCACTGGGCCGGCACGCAGTTGCTGCGCTGGCGCGACGCGCTGTACCTCGATCCGGGCGTGGCAGCGTTGCCGCACGGCTTCCACTGCGAATGGGACGGTCGCGCGCCGCTGCACCTGCCCAATGGCCTGCTGTGGCGGCTGCATGGTGCCAGCGCGTTCGATGCACCCTTGCAGGTGCGCGCACGCCGTGGCGACGAACGCATCCGCCTGCCCAATCGCAGCCACCATCATCGGCTCAAGCATGCGCTGCAGGCGGCCGGTGTGCCGCCCTGGTGGCGCGCGGCCTGGCCGCTGCTGCAGGATGCCGATGGCACGCTGCTGGCCGCGGGCCGGCTGCATTCGGCAGCACTCGCGACCTGGCTGCAGCAGCGCGGGGCGTGGCTGGAACTGGCGGACACACGCCCGGAACCGGACACGGCGATGATTGACCCATCACCCGGTGCACCGCACACTTGAGCCATGACACGCAAGCGAACCGAACCCGAGGCCAGCTCCCCGGTCGCCGATTTCGAGCGCTCGCTCGACGAACTCGAGCAACTGGTGGAAAAGATGGAAACCGGCGACATGTCGCTGGAGGATTCGCTGTCCGCCTATGAACGCGGCGTGGGCCTGTACCGGCGCTGCCAAGGTGCGCTGGAACAGGCCGAGCTGCGCGTACGCCTGCTGTCCGACCCGCAGGACCCGGACAGCGCCGAAGCGTTCATCGACGACGCCGATGCCTGAGCATGCCCTCGCCGCGCGCCTTGCCGCATGGCAGGCGCGCATCGAAGCCGCGCTCGAGCGCGTGCTGCCGCCCGCCTCGGAGGAACCCACGCGCCTGCATGCGGCGATGCGGCATGCCGCGCTCGCCGGCGGCAAGCGCATCCGTCCGTTGCTGGTTCATGCCACCGGCAATGCCTTCGGCGCAGCCGACGACGCATTGGACGATGCCGCGCTCGCGGTGGAACTGATCCACTGCTATTCGCTGGTGCATGACGACCTGCCGGCGATGGACGATGACGACCTGCGCCGCGGCCGGCCCACGGTGCACATCGCTTTCGACGAGGCCAGCGCGATCCTCGCCGGCGACGCGTTGCAGACGCTCGCCTTCGCACGCATCGCCGAAGCACCGCTGGCCGCGGACACGCGCATCGCCATGCTGCGCGAGCTCGCCACCGCCAGCGGCCATGCCGGCATGTGCGGGGGACAGGCACTGGACATCGCCGCCACCGGCCAGGACATCGACCTGCCCCGCCTCGAGCGCCTGCATGCACTCAAGACCGGCGCCCTGCTGCGCGCCTCGGTGCGTCTGGGCGCACTCGCGGCAGGTGTCGATCGCGCCCGCAGCGAGCAACTGGATCGCTATGCCGATGCGCTCGGCCTCGCCTTCCAGATCAAGGACGACCTGCTCGATGTCGAATCCGACAGCGCGACGCTGGGCAAGACCGCCGGCAAGGACCAGGCACAGGACAAGGCCACCTTCCCCGCGCTGATCGGCCTGGACGCCTCGCGCCGGCGCCTGGCCGAACTCGGCACGCGGATGCAGGATGCCCTCGCCGCGCTGGATGCCGACACCCGCGTGCTGGCCGAACTGGCGCGCCGGGTCATCGAGCGCCGGCACTGAGCCGGCGCCCGCGCTCAGCGCAACAGGCGGATGGTCAGCGGATAGCGATAGCGCTCGCCGCTCCAGGCCTTGACCGCGGCAATCACGGTGAACACCAGCCAGGCCAGCGCCAACGCCAGCCACAGCGGCAACGCGACCAGCAGCCCGATGCCGAGAGTGAACACCACCAGCAGGATCGAGACCACGGCGTAGATCAGCATGCTGAGGTTGAAGTTGAAGGCTTCGGCAGCATGTGCGGTGGCGAACGGGTGGCGGCCACGCACCAGGAACCAGACCAGCAACGCCGCCAGCGCACCGGCGACGCCGGCGAACCAGCTGGTGGCGAACGCCGCGACCAGCGCGCCGACATGGGCCCCGGCCGCCCACAGGCGTTCTTCGGAGGACGGCTCGCCGACGGCCAGGTCGCGGGGTTGATTGGAAGACATCGCAAACTCCGTGAATCGGGATCTGTCACTGATATCGGGACGCCGACCCTCACCCGCAAGGCAGCGATCGGGCAGCGCAGACGACGATGCCCGGCACGGGCCGGGCATCGCGGTCGGAAAACGATGGCGTTGGCTTACTTGATCAGCCGCAGTGCGAACGGGTAGCGATAGGCCACGCCATCGTTCGCCTTGATTCCGGCGATGATCGCGAAAATCAGGCCGACGAGGCCCGCCACCATGTTGATCAGCGCGCCGATCAGGATGATCGAAAGGATCACGCCGATGATGTAGATGATCAGCAGGGTGATCTGGAAGTTGAGCGCTTCCTTCGACTGGTCGGTGACGAAGCTCTTTTCCGGCTTGTCCTTGTTGATCAGCCAGATCACCAGCGGGCCGATGAAATTGGTGAGGATGCCCAGCAGATGCGCCAACATGGCCATGGTGCGGTCTTCGGAGGGAATCGCGGGACTGTCGATGTTTTCATTCATGGCATGGTCAGCCTGTGTGTGGATGCGTCCCGACTGTACCTTGTGCGGATTACCGACGCCATCCCGGATCACGAATCCGGGCGAGGCGGGCCACTTACTCCCCGGCCACGGTCATCCGCCCGACCAGGATCGGGCCGGTGCGCACATGCGAGCGCGGGTCGACATCCGCGCCGACCGCTTCGATCGCGGAGAACATCTGCCGCAGGTTGCCGGCAATGGTGATGCCATCGACCGCGTGCGCGATGGCACCGTTCTCGATCAGGAATCCTGCCGCCCCGCGCGAATAATCGCCGGTCACCGGATTGACACCCTGCCCCATCAGTTCCGTCACCAGCAACGCGCGCGGCAGGCCGGCGATGATCGACTGCAGGTTGTCGGCATTGGCCGCCACCTGCAGGTTGTGCACACCACCGGCATTGGCGGTGGTGGCAAGCCCGAGTTTGCGTGCCGAGTAACTGCCGAGCAGATAGCGTTGCAGGATGCCGTCCTCCACCAGCGGCGCGCGTCGCGTGGCCACGCCCTCCGCATCGAAGGAGGTGGAACGGAAACCGCGCGGCATGAACGGATCTTCCAGCAGCGAGAACCAGGACGGGAACAGCGCCGTGCCCGCCGCATCGCACAGGAAGCTCGCGCGCCGGTACAGTGCGCCACCGGACACCGCAGCCAACAGGTGGCCGATCAGGCCACGTGCCGTTTCGGCGCTGAACAGCACCGGCATGCTGGCGGTACCGAGACGACGCGGGTCGAGCCGTGCCAGTGCGCGGCGCGCGGCATGGCGGCCCACCTCGACCGCCGGCTCCAGTCCGCCAAGGTCGAGCGCGGTGCTGTACCAGCCATCGCGCTGCATCGCCTCGCCGCTGCCGGCAATCAGCGCGCAGCCCAGGGTGTACTGGGTATCCCGCTCGCGGCCGACGAAACCGTGCGAATTGGCGTACACGCCAAGCGCTTGCGCGCTGCCGAACGAGGCGCCATCGGAGTTGCCGATGCGCGGGTCCAGCTCACGCCCGGCCTCCTCGCATTCGAGTGCACGCGTGATCGCCTCTTCGGCGGTCACCGGCTGCGGGTGCCAGGTGTCGAATTCGCGTATGTCCCGCGCCATCAATTCGGCATCGGCCAGGCCCGCCGCGTCATCTTCCTCGGTATGGCGGGCGATCGCGCAGGCCTGCTCGACCGTGGCTGCCAGGCTGTCCGCGCGCAGGTCGCCGCTGCTGGCGCTTCCCTTGCGGCGGCCGAAGTAGACGGTGACGGCCACCCCGCGGTCACGGGTGGATTCGACGGTTTCCACTTCGCCCATGCGCACCGCGACCTGCAGACCGCTGCTGTCCGAGCAGCTCACCTCGGCCTGGCTGGCGCCGCGCGCACGCGCCAGGTCCAGCACTTCCCGCGCGGTGTCCTCCATTGCCTGCAGGCGGCTCAGGCTGTCGTCATGGGCAAGATCAAGGGCGGGCATGAATTATCCTGTGTGCAGCAATACGGAAGACGAACACGATGCGCGGACACGATCCGGAAACCGGCGAATTTCTTTCCCCCAGCCGCAGCCAGCGGCGGCGCGATGCACTGGACGTGCTGGCACTGGCCCAGGTGCTGGTGGAAAAGAGCCCGGCCGAACTGGAAAAGCTGCCGCTGGACGAGGGCCTGCGCGAGCATGTGCTGGAGGCACGACGGGTGGCTTCGCCGATCGCACGCAAGCGCGCGGTGGCGTTCCTCGCCAAGCAGATGCGCAAGCAGGACGAAGAGGCGCTGACCGCGATCCGTGACGCCATGGATGCCAGCAGCGAAGGTGCGCGCCGCCAGGTGGCGGCGATGCATCGCGCCGAGAGCTGGCGCGACCGGCTGCTGGAAGGCGGCGACGAGGCGCTGGCGGAGTTCATCGCCGAACACCCGCGCGCCGATCGGCAGCGCTTGCGCCAGTTGGTGCGCAACGCGGGCGAAGAGGCGCGCCGCAACAAGCCGCCACGTGCCTTCCGCGAGCTGTACCGCGAAATACTGGCCGCGGGCGAACCCGCCACGGACGAGGAAACGCAAGCATCCTGAGCGCCGACTTGCCAGGCAAGCCGACCCGGCTCATGCACGGGTACCACCCACGGTCAGTTCACTGATCTTGAGCGATGGCTGGCCGACGCCGACCGGCACCGATTGCCCGTCCTTGCCGCACACGCCCACGCCTTCGTCGAGCGCCAGGTCGTGGCCGATCATGGTCACCTTCTGCATCGTTTCCGGGCCATTGCCGATCAGCGTCGCGCCCTTCACCGGCGCCGTGATGCGCCCATCCTCGATCAGATAGGCCTCGGTGGCCGAGAACACGTACTTGCCGCTGGTGATGTCGACCTGGCCTCCGCCGAAGTTCACCGCGTACAAGCCGCGCTTGACCGAGCGGATCATGTCCTCGGGATCGTCCTGCCCGGCCAGCATGTAGGTATTGGTCATCCGCGGCATCACCAGATGGGCGAATGATTCGCGGCGACCATTGCCGGTCGGCGCCATGCCCATCAGGCGCGCGTTCAGCGTGTCCTGCATGTAGCCGGTGAGCACCCCGTCCTCGATCAGCGGCGTGCAGCGCGTCGGCGTGCCCTCGTCATCGATGTTCAACGAGCCGCGACGACCGGGCAGCGTGGCGTCATCGACGATGGTCACGCCCGGCGAGGCCACGCGCTGGCCCATGCGCCCGGCATAGGTCGAGGTGCCCTTGCGGTTGAAGTCGCCTTCCAGGCCATGCCCGACCGCCTCGTGCAGCAGCACGCCGGTCCAGCCGTTGCCGAGCACCACCGGCATCACGCCGGCCGGGGCATCGACCGCTTCCAGGTTCAGCAAGGCCTGGCGCAGCGCTTCACGGGCGAACTGCTCGGGGCGCCCGTCGCCGAGCAGTTCGGCATAGGCGTGGCGACCACCGAAACCGGCATAACCGGATTCACGACGACCGTCCTGCTCCACGATCACCTGGATGTTCATGCGCACCAGCGGTCGCACGTCGGCGGCCAGCACGCCGTCGCTGCGCGCCACCAGCACCGTGTCCAGTGCCGCCATCAGGCTGACCATCACCTGGCGCACACGCGGGTCGGCTGCGCGCAGCAGCGCATCGACGCGACGCAGCGCTTCCACCTTGGCTTCATTGCCCAGCGCATCGATCGGGTCCTGCGCGCGATACAGCGCATTGCCATCGCCGACGACCAGCGCCTGTGCCTGCACCGGGCCGCCATCACGCGCAATCGCGCGTGCCACCCCGGCGGCGTTCAGAAGTGCCGGCGCGTCGATCTCGCCGGAATAGGCAAAGCCGGTCTTCTCGCCACTGATCGCGCGCACGCCCACGCCCTGCTCGATCGCGTGCGCGCCGTTCTTGACGATGCCGTCCTCCATCGACCAGCTCTCGCGGCGCGAGTGCTGGAAATACAGGTCGCCGAAATCGGCGCCACCACCGAGCAGGGTGGAAAACGCGCGTTCGATGTCGGCAAGCGCCAGGCCCGTGGGCGCCAGCAGACGGGATTGGGCCAGACTCAGGGCTTGGGTCATGCATCACCTTCCATGCGGGGCGACGCGCTCAGGGCGACGCACCATTGCGGGCACTGGCCTGCGGACGGGCCAGCACTTCAACCTTGGGATTGTCCCACGGTCCGGTCACGCGGTAGGTCCTCGCCCCGACCTCGCTGAGCGGCTTCTTCAGCACCGCATTGGCCACCGCGCCCACCGCCGCACCGACCGGGCCGCCGGCCAGTGCGCCGGCCACGGTCAGCAGGTTGCCGGTTCGCGGTTTGACTTCGATGGTCTGATCGAAACGTTGCGCTCGCAGGTCGGTCTGACCGCTGATCTCGATCCGTGCGGCCGGCCCTTCGATGCTGAAGTCCTCGCTGCGTGCCTGCCCCCCGCTGAAGTCCAGGTGGCCACGGATGCGGTCGAAGGCGAAGCCCTTGTCGAAGAAGTCGCGGAAGTCCAGCGTCAGGCGCTGCGGCAGCCGGGCCAGGCTGAGCAGGCCGAGCACACGCCCGGCGCCGGGTTCGAGCTCCACCAGCTGGCCGTCGCGGATGTCCAGATCCAGCGTGCCCTGCAGCGAGGTCGGCGAGAAGTCGGCCGGTGCCCCGGTCCAGGTCAGTTCGCTGCGCACTTCGCCATGGCCCTTGCGCACCTGGCCGTCGATGCCGAGACGGCTCGCCAATGCACCGAAATCGCTGCTGTGCACGCGCGCCTGCAATCGGGTGTGCGTCTGCTCGCCCTGCCCGCTCCACAGCCCGGAAACATGCAGCGACTGCCCCGGTGCATCCACGGTCAAGGCTTCGATCTGCATCCCCGCGGCTTGCGGGCGTGTATGCAGTGCCATCCGGCCCAGCGCCTTGCCGTTCAGACGCAATTCGTCCACGGTGATGTCGAGCGGCGGCACCTTGGCCGGTTCGATGTCGTTTGCTTCGCCGTGCGTCGGTCCTGCCGGCCCCGTCTGCACCCGCGCCAGCGCGAAATCGGCACGTTGGAAACGGCCGATGATCGGCGCAGCGCTGGCGCGCGGGATATCCAGGCGCCCACTCAGGCTGGCCGCATCGACCTGCAGCTGGCGGCCGGCGGCCGAGGGTGACAGTTGCAGGCGCGCATTGGCATGGCGCTGGCCGAGCAGCAGCAGCTGGCCGGCCCGCACATCGACATGCACCGGTCCCAAGCCCGGCCCTTCATTGTCCGCGCCGACCCAGCTCGCCCAGGCCAGCGCATCCAGCTGCTCGGCCCGGCCGGTCACCACCAGGCCGTGCGCAGGCGCGGGCTCGGCCACCGCACCACCGCCGAGGCGTGCGCGGATGCCGTTGCGGCCCTGCCGGCTGCGCGCGCGCAGGGCGATGCGCTGACCCAGCCGCACATCGACCTCGCCACTGTCCAGCGGCATCGGCAGCGAAACCTGCGTTGCCAGCGGCTCGGCCGCCGGTTTGCCCAAAGGCGCCGGCAGATCGATCGCGGTGCCGACGAGATTTGAACTCAGGCGCAGCTGGCTGGGCCGCGCGCGCGCCGCATCCGCTTCCAGTGGCAGCGCGACATCCACGTTCCATTGCGAGTGCCCACGAAGCCACGGCTTGAGCCACTCCAGATCCGGTGCCTGCGCGAGCAAGGCCTCCACGCCCAGTCGCGCCGAGAGGTCGGCTTCGAAGGCATGGCCGCGCTCACGCACATGGCCCACGCCCGCGCGCAGGCCCAGTTGCCCCGGCTGGCTTTCATGGCGCACCGCCAGCCCTTCGGCACTGAACCCGTTGCCGTCGTAGCGCGCCCTGCCACGCACATCGTGGAACACCAGCCCGAGTTCGCGCTCGCTCAGGGTCACGCCATCCAGGCGGACTTCGCCATCGATGCGCTGCGGCGGCGCGCCTTCATGGAAAGGCTGGAACAGGTTGAAGCTGGCCTGTGCCGGGCCGCTGGCCGCGACCCGCGCCAGGGTCGGGCCGAGACTCTTCTCCAACGGGCTGGCGCGCAACAGCGCCAGCATGCGTGCCGCGTCGCCCTGCCCGCGCGCAGCGATCTCCAGCCCATCGCGCTCGAAATTCGCGATGCGCGCACTCACCTCATCCACGTTCACGCCGGCCAGGCTGCCACTGCCGCTGATCGCCATCCCCGGACCGATGAAGGCCGCATGCAGGCGCGCAGCCTCGACCGGCGGCCAATCCGGCTGGAAGCGCAGGTGCCCGCCCTCGATGTCGGCACGCGCCTCGAAGCGGCCATTGGCCGCGGTGAACGGCCAGTCGTCCAGGTCGCCACTGACGATCGCACGCGCATTGCGCACGCGCCCGCCGAGCAGCGCCATGTCCAGCCACTCGACCGCCTCGCGCGGCATCAGGTGGCGAATCCAGAACTTCTTCGCCACCGGTACCGCGGCTTCGTCGATGCTGGCGGCAATGTCGATCCACGGCCGGCTGCCATCGTTCTGGAACCACAGCCCGCCACGCGCGTGGCCGCGATAGCCATCACCGTCGATGTCGAGCGCCTCAGTGCCCAGGCGCACGCCCGCGCCCTCGCGCCACAGTGTCACGCGGCCGCGGGCGCGCAGCGGGTGCGCCGGGCCGAATCCGCTCGGCCAGTCGAACACCATGCCTGCCTCGGGATCGAGTTCGAGGCTGAGCCCATCGCCATCGCCGCGCAGGTTGCCGGCGACACCACTCAGGCCCGGCGCATCGCCAACCGGCTTGAAGCCGAACCCGCTGGCCTGCGCGTGCAACAGATCCAGCCGGCCTTGAGTTCCACGCACTTCCAGATCATGCAGTTCGCCTTGCGGCTGCGCGCGTCCCAGCCAGTGACGCAGGCCGGTGGGCAGGCGATCGCTGAGATCGAGCACCGCCAGCAATGGCCCCACGGCCAGATGCGGTGCCCGGCCCGCCCACTGCTGGCCATCCGCGCGCATCTGCAGGCCATCCATGCGCAGTTCGCGGCCCTCCATGCGCCAGGCCAGCTCCGGTGCCGCCAGCATCCAGCCTTCACCCTCGCGCGCGAAGCGCATGCGCTGGCGCAGGCGCTCGATGCCGACCTCGGCCAGCGCACCCGGCGCCGGATCCACCGGCTGCAACGCGACATCGCGCAGGTCGGCACGGGTGGTGACCGCCTGCACCCGGCGCGCGGCCAGCTCCATCCACGCCTCGGCACGCCCCTGTCCGGCCACCAGTTGCACACCCTGCCAGCGCAGCAGCTGCGACCAGCCGGCCAGATCCAGGCGACGTGCACCGAGGTATACCCGGCCATCGCCGCGCTCGCGATCCATGTCCAGGCTGCCCTGCAGCGGTGCGCCGTTCTCTTCCGGCCAGGCACGCACCCCGGCGCGCAGGCGCGACCCGCTCACCTGCAGGCGCAGATCGATGCGTGGCACGCTGACATCCACGCCACGCGCCAGCACCCGCAGCCGCCCACCGATCACCTGCAATTCGCCCAGTGCCTCGAGGCGGTCGAGTGCATCACCGTCACCGGCTTGTTGCCCGGGCAGGCCATGCACGCGCCACTCGCCGGCATCATCGCGCTCCAGCGTCAGCGACAACCCATGCAGACGCAGTTCGGTCAGGCGCCGCCCCGGCAGCCAGCCGGCATAGGGCGCGACCAGCACTTCGGCCTGGCCCACCGGAATCGCTTCGGATTCGGCCCCGACGCGCAGGTCGGACAACTGCAGCAGCGGCCCGCGCCGGGTCCATTGCCCACGCAGGCCGGAAAATGCGATCGGCTGCCCCGCCTTGTGTGAAAGCCACGCAGCCACCCGCGCCGGGTGTGCCTCCAGCCAGCGCAATCCCTGAGTCGCCGCACCCACGGCCAGCGCCAGCAACAACGCCAGCACGGCAAAGCCGTACCAGGCCGACTTGCCGGCCACGCGCAATCCGCGACGTACCCGGGTCGGCATCAGCTGGCCCTCGCGATGCCGTGTGCAGTGCAGCGGCGGCATTCGAAGCTGTGCACGACGGCGCGCGAGCGGGCCGGCAGCGGCGCGCTAGAGCAGCACCACATCGTATTGCTCCTGCGAATACTGCTCGTCGGCCTGGAAACGGATCGACTTGTCGAGGAACTCCTCCAGCTCGGCAACCGCGGCCGACTCCTCCTCGGTAATGCGATTGACCACGTGCGAGGACGCGATCACCAGCAGGCGATCGGCCTCGAACTGGCGCACCGCGCGGGTGATCTCGCGGAAGATCTCGTAGGTCACCGTTTCGGCGGTCTTCAGCGTACCGCGACCGCCGCACTGGCCGCATGGCTCGGACAGCTGCCGTTCCAGGCTTTCCACCGTGCGCTTGCGGGTCATTTCCACCAGCCCCAGTGGCGAGAAGTCATGCACGCTGGTCTTGGCGTGGTCCTTGGCCAGCGACTTCTCCAGCATGCGCAGCACCTGACGACGGTGCTCGGGCTCATGCATGTCGATGAAGTCGATGATGATGATGCCGCCCAGATTGCGCAGACGCAGTTGCCGCGCCAGCGCCTGTGCCGCCTCCAGATTGGTGCGATACACCGTTTCCTCCAGCGTGCGCTGGCCGAGGAAACTGCCGGTATTGACGTCGACCGTGGTCATCGCCTCGGTCTGGTCGATGACCAGGTAACCGCCGGATTTGAGCGGCACTTCCTTCTGCAAGGCGCGCTGGATCTCGTCCTCGACGCCGTACAGGTCGAAGATCGGGCGTGCGCCGGTGTAATGCTCGATCCGCACCGCCAGGCTTTCCGTGTTGTCCGCCGAGTCATCCGGGCCCGGCATGTACTGCGCAGCGAAGGCACGCAGACGCTCGAAGGTTTCGCGCGAATCCACGCGCACCTTTTCCACGTCACGGCGGATCAGGTCACGCACCGCGCGCAGCGGCAGGCTGAGATCCTCGTACACGCACTCGCCGACCTGCGCCTCGCGCGCACGCCGCTCGATCAGTGCCCAGACCCGGCTCAGATAGGCAATGTCCTCGGCCAGTGCCTCGGAGGACTGGCCCTCGGCATTGGTGCGCACGATGTAGCCGGCGGCCGCCGACAACGACAGCTCGGCGACCAGGGTCTTCAATCGCGTGCGCTCGATCTCGTCCTCGATCCGCGCCGACACGCCGATCACCCGCGATTGCGGCAGCAGCACCAGATAGCGCGAGGGGATGCTGATCTGCGTGGTCAGGCGCGCACCCTTGCTGCCGATAGGATCCTTGAGCACCTGCACCACGATGTCCTGGCCATCACGCAGCAACTCGGTGATCGGGCGCGGGGCGGTCAGCGTCGGTGGTTCTTCCAGATGCTCCTCATCCTTGCCCACCGCGACCGTGGGCCGGTGGATGTCGTTGGCGTGCAGGAAGGCCGCGCGCTCCAGGCCGATGTCGACGAACGCCGCCTGCATCCCCGGCATCACCCGCTGCACGCGGCCCTTGTACAGGTTGCCGACCACGCCGCGACGCCAGCCGCGTTCAATGTGCAGCTCCTGCAACATGCCGTTCTCGACCACCGCCACCCGCGTTTCGCGCGGGGTCACGTTGACCAGGATTTCCTCGCTCATGCGGCGACCCCGAATTCCCGCAACAGCCGCGCGGTCTCGTTCAATGGCAGGCCCATGACCCCGGAGTGACTGCCCGACAGATGCCGCACGAAGGCCTCGGCGGCGCCCTGGATGGCGTAACCGCCCGCCTTGCCGCGCCACTCACCGCTGGCAAGGTAGCGATCGATGCGTGCCGCATCCATTTCGTCGAAGCTGACCTCGGACACCGACACGGCACGCGCCTCGCGCCCGGCCGACAGCAGCCACACCGCGGTGGCCACCTGGTGGGTGCGGCCGGACAAGCGGGCCAGCATCGCCGCGGCCGCCGCGGCGTCGGCCGGCTTGCCGAACACCTCGTCATCGAGGATGACTTCGGTATCGGCGGCGAGCACCAGTGCACCCGGTGCGCCGAGTACCTGCAACAGCCCGGCGCCGGCCTTTTCCCGGGCCACCCGTGACACGTAATCCAGCGCCGGCTCGCCCGGCCCGCGCTGCTCGGGCAGGTCGAGTTCCAGGCGGCCGAAATCCAGCCCGAGACGGGCCAGCAGTTCGGCGCGGCGCGGGGAGCGTGAGGCAAGATGCAGCATGTGGGCAGGATAACCCGGCGAAGCTGGCTGGCAGGCGTCCGGCAGCGCGCGGGCATGAACGGACGGCAACCACAGGCCGCGACACGACCCCGATTGCAATCACGAACCGTTAACCGCTGCGATTCCACCCTTGTTCCCCATGCTCAGGAGTATCACGTGAAACCACGTTCGCTGTTGCTTGCCTTCGCCCTTGCCGCCGGAGCCTCCATGCCCGCCGCCCATGCCCAAACCCCCGCCGCGATCGCCAGTGCCGACGGCACCCTGCTTTCGGTCAGCGCCGAAGCCAGTGCCAAGCGCGTCCCCGACGTCGCCACCATTTCCACCGGCGTGGTCACGCGCGCGGCCGACACCAGCACGGCGATGAACCAGAACGCCGAGCAGATGAGCAAGGTGATGGCGGCACTGAAGCAGGCCGGCATCCCCGAGCGCGACATCCGCACCAGCGGCATCAGCCTCAACCCCGATTACCGCTACCGCGAAAACGAGCCGGCGCAGATCGTCGGCTACCAGGCGCGCAATACCGTGAGCGTCAAGGTGCGCGATATCCGCAAGCTCGGGCGCATCATCGACACGCTCGTGGCGCAGGGTGCCAATGAAATCAACGGGCCGAGTTTCGAGATCGACAAACCCGACGAGGCGTATGACGAAGCGCGCCGCGCGGCGCTGGAAAAAGCACAGGCACGTGCCGAAATGTATGCCAAGACACTCGGTCTGCGCGTGCGCCGCATCGTCAGCATCGACGAGAGCAGCGGCGGCTACCGCCCGCCGGTGCCGATGATGCGGGCGATGGACTCGGCCGTGGCGGCGCAGGCGGAAACCGCGGTGGCGCCGGGCGAAAGCAGCCTTTCGGTCACCCTCAACCTTGTTTTCGAATTGGGCCGCTGAGAACGATGAACACACCACGCAAACCCGATGAGCGCTCCGGCTACGCCGAGAAAACCCCACGCGACCGCAAACAGGCGCAGCAACCCGAGCCACGCGCGCCGCGCAATCCGGACGAAGGCGGGCTGGATCGCGATCCCGAACCGGAAGTCACCCGCGACGACACGGACTGAAACCCCGATCCATCGCCCGGACATGCCGAGGGCCGCCATGCGGCCCTCCTTCCTTGCCCGCCGCAAACCCCATCCGCCGCACTCATGCGTTCTTCCTGACAAGCCCTCTTGCAAGGAAACGCCATGATGACTCGGCCTGCCCCCGTCCACGCCCGGCACATGCGGCCGGATGCAGGACCTCGCCTTGACCCCACGCGCATTGCCGCCAGCAGCGCGGCCATCGCGGTGCATCTGATCGCATTCGGGCTGCTGCTGGTCCCGCTGGCACCGCGCATCGCGCCCATCGGCGATGCAGTGCGCATGCCGGTGGTCTGGATCGAGCCGAAACCCGAACCCGTCACCGAGCCGCCACCGGAAGTGCCGCTCGAGGAGCGGCTCGACAAGCCAGCACCGACCCGGCCGTCGCGTCCGGACCTGCCCCTGCGCAGCGACAGCCCGCAGCACAGTGCGGCGCCGGCGATCATTGCCCAAGCCCCTGCCTCGCTGCCTGCGGCGGTGGGCGAGAGCATCGCCGACAGCTTGCCCGGTACGGCCTCTCCGGCGATTGACGCTGCTGCCATGCCCGTCGGCATCGCGCTGCAATACCGGGTCAATCCCTCACCCGCCTATCCGCGCGAAGCCCTGCGCAACCAATGGCAGGGCACCGTGGTGCTGCGCGTGCTGGTCGACGAGCGCGGCCATCCGCTCGAAGTGACGGTGGAAAGCAGCAGCGGACAGCGTGTGCTCGACCGCGCCGCACGCGATCAGGTGTTGCGCCATTGGCGCTTCGTTCCGGCGCAGCGTGACGGCCGGCCGATCCGCGCCATCGGCCGGGTGCCGGTCGCCTTCGTGCTCAACGGATAGGGCCGGCAATGCCGCGCGCACCGACGCGCGCGGCGCTCTGCTGCGCGACTCAGCTGCGGTGGTAGGGATGGTTGCCGAGCATCGACACCGCGCGATAGAGCTGCTCGGCCAGCACCAGCCGCACCAGCATGTGCGGCAGGGTCAACGGGCCCAACGACCAGCGCTGGTCGGCGGCGGCCAGCACCTCCGGCGCGTGCCCATCCGGGCCACCGATGAGGAAAGCGAGCTCACGGCCCTGGCCACGCCAACGCTCCAATTGCCGCGCCAGTTCCTCGGACGACCAGGCCTGACCACGCCCGTCCAGCGCCACCACCCATGCGCCCTTGGGCAAGGCCGACAGCACCCGGCTGCCCTCCTCGGCCATCGCGCGTGCAGGATCGCGGCCCTTGCCGCGTATCCCCGGGGTGATTTCGATCAGTTCCAGCGGCAGGCCATGGGCCAGGCGCTTGCGGTATTCGGCGAAGCCCTCGGCGACCCAGCCCGGCGCGCGCTCCCCCACCGCGATCAGTCGGCATTTCATGGCCCTGTCGACGACGACACGCGGTCAGCGACGTGCATCCGGCTGCATGAGCCGACGGCTGCGCCCACCGGCACTCAGGGCGCTTCTTCGGGGGGCTCGTCGCCTACCGTCCACAGCCGTTCCAGCGCGTAGAACTCGCGTACCCGCGGCAGCATCACGTGAACCACCACATCGCCGAGGTCGACCAGCACCCACTCGGCCTCCTGCTCGCCCTCGATGCCCAGCGGCTGGTAGTCGAGCCGCTTGGCGAACTTGACCACTTCCTCGGCGATCGACTTCACGTGCCGGGTCGAGGTGCCGGATACCACCACCATGTAATCGCAGACGCTGCTCTTGCCGCGCACGTCCAACTCGGCGATGTCCTGGGCCTTGATGTTGTCCACCGCTTCGAGCACGGTCTTGAGCAACACCTCGACCGGCGGCACGGGATCGGGGGAACGGGTCTTGATGACTTGGGCTTGGTTGGCCAAACGGATTTTCTCGACTGGGTTTCCGGCGATTCTAGCGCGTCGGCGCTGCTGCGCCGTAGAGCGCATGGCGGCGGATGTAGTCCGCGACGGCCGGCGGCGTCCACGCCTGCCAGTCATCGCGTGAAGCGATGCGTCGCCGCAGCTCACTGGACGATTCGCGGCGCAAGGGCATTTCCAGCTGCAGCAGGCGACCTCCCGGCGTGGCGTGCAGGTGATCCGCCTGCGCCGTCCAGCGCCCGGCGGTGGCCGCGGCGAGCTCCGGCGGGAGCCGCGCCGGTTCGATGTCACTGCCCGGTCGCCCGACGATCACCAGGTGCGCCAGTTCGACCAGTTCGCGCCAGCGGCGCCAGCCCGGCAGGCCGAGGAAGCTGTCGGCGCCCAACAGCAGGGCGAGCGGCGTGCGTGTGCCCAGCTCGCGGCGCAGCTCCAGCAGGCTGTCGATGGTCCAGGAAGGGCCGTCGCGACGCAGTTCGCGCGCATCCACCGCCAGCCCCGGCTCAGCGGCCACCGCCAGTTCCAGCATCGCCAGGCGCTGCATGGCATCGGCGCGGGTCGGGCCCTTGTGCGGCGGGTCGGCCGCCGGCATCAGCCAGACCTGCGCCTTGAGACGGTCACGCGCGCAACGCGCCACCGCCAGGTGCCCGTTGTGCAGCGGATCGAAGCTGCCGCCGTACTGGATGCGCAGATCGTGCTTCACGCGGCCAGCAGGCGCAGCGCACGCGGTTCGGCCACCGCCACCAGCAGGCGTTCCAGCGCCAGCCAGGCATCGCCCGCCTCGCGTCCCTTGGCGATGCGATCGACACGCCCGGCTTCGGCGAGCAGGCGTGCCCAGCGGCTGGCATCGTGGCGCTTGAGCGCGCGCAGGAACAGGGCCTGCTTGGCATCCCAAATGCGCTGTGCCTTGAACTCGGCATTGAGGTTGCCGCCCCGTGCCTGCACCTGGGCCAGCTTCTGCGCGGTATTGAGGGTATTGACCACCATGCCGAGCAGGGCTGGCACGGCGTCGCCTTCGGCACGCAGGCCGGCCAATATCCGCGAGACTTGCGCCGGCTGGCCATTGAGCGCGGCGTCGGTCAGGCGGAATACGTCGAAGCGCGCAGCATCGGCCACCAGTGCCTGCATCTGTTCCACGTCGAGCACGCGCCCTTCGGCCAGCAGCGCCAGCTTGTCCACCTCCTGTGCGGCGGCCAGCAGGTTGCCCTCGACCCGTGCGGCCAGCAACGCGATGGCATCGCGGTCGGCGCGCACACCGCGACTGCGCAGACGCCGCTCGACCCAGTCGACCAGTTCATGCGGCTTCACCGGCCAGGCCACCGCGACATGGCCGACGCGGGCGACGGCTTCGCTCCACTTGCCGGCATGCGTGCGACTCCAATCGCCGCCCACCAGCAGCAGGGTGACACCCTCGACCGGCGCCGCGCAGTATTCGCTGATCAGCTTTGCCCCGGCCACGCCCGGCTTCCCGGCGGGCAGCCAGACCTCGATCAGGCGCTGCGGGCTGAACAGGCTGGGCGCATGCAGGCTGGCCTCGAGCCCGCCCCAGTCCCAGCTGCGTGAATCACCCTCGAAGTTGTGCACTTCGCGCTCGGCGCAGCCATTGGCACGCGCGTGCGCGCGGATCGCATCCACGGTTTCGAGCACCCGCAGCGGCTCGCCCCCCGCCACCAGGTACACCGGGCGCAACGGCTCCTGCGTCAGTTGCGCGACCAGTTGCTCGGGCTTGAGCTCCACCGCCGCCCTGCCCGCTCAGTCGACCGGATCGGGGACGATGTCGATCGCCTTCGCATCCCCGTCCTGCAAGGATCGCGTGGCGACATGGATGCGGCGCAGGATTGCCGCGGTCATCTCGCGACGCATTTCGTTGGCCAGCAGCTCGCGCTCGTTGGCAGTGCCGACCGTCTCGCTGGGCGAGGAAATGTAGTCGCGGGAAAGTTCGATCACTTGCCGCGGCACCACATCGCGTCCGTCGCCATCACGCAATGCGAACACGGTGGCGTAGTGCAAGCTGAACTCCAGGCCGCGGCCACGCGCGTCGATGCTCACCGGCAGGTCGCCCCAGCGCTCGGAAATGATCTCCAGCCGGGCCACGCCGGTGGTGGCGGATGGGTCGGCCGGCGCCGCGGCGCCGGCGCGGGTCAGCGCCTCGGACAGGTTTTCGGCCAGCGGGCTGTAGGGGTTGGACGACACCACTCGCACTGGACCGATGTCCTGCGGCAGCGCCAGCGGCTTGCGCAGATGGAAGCCGCAGCCGGCCAGCAGCACGACCAGGGCGGGGACGAGGATTCGTTTCATCCGCGCAGTCTGGCGGAGCGATGCGCGCGGGGCAAGCGCGACACGCAGGCATCGGCCGTGGCGCCGCCGTCACGTTCATCTGCCATTTGCCGCCGTGCGGCACGCATCCCCGGCATGCGGCTCAGACCACGATGTTGACCACCCGGCCCGGCACCACGATCACCTTCTTCACCGCCTGGGTGCCAAGGAACTCGGCCACCGAGGGCACCGCCAGCGCGGCGGCCTCGATGTCCTCGCGCGCGGCATCGGCGGCGATCTCCAGCTGGCCGCGCAGCCGGCCGTTGACCTGCACCGCCAGGGTCACCGCATCGCTTTGCAGGGCCTCGGCATCGGGCTGCGGGAACGGCACGTCCTCGAGCACGGTTTCGGCATGGCCGAGCACCTGCCACAGCGCATGGCTGATGTGCGGGGTGATCGGATTGAGCATCAGCACCAGGGCTTCGAGGGCCTCGTGGCGCACCGCGCGCCCTTGCGCGCTCGCGCCGTTGAACTTGCCCAGGTGATTGAGCAGCTCCATGCACGCGGCGATGGCGGTATTGAAGGCATGCCGGCGCTCGTAGTCGTCACCCACCTTCTTCAACGTCTGGTGCAGCTGGCGACGCAGCGCCTTCTGCGCGGGATCCAGCGCGCCCGGCTCGAGCGCCGGCGCGGCACCCTGCGCGGCATGCGCATGGACATCGCGCCACAGCCGGCGCAGGAAGCGGCTCATGCCCTCGACGCCGGCCTCGTTCCATTCCAGCGACAGCTCCGGCGGCGCGGCAAACATCGAGAACAGGCGCACGGTGTCAGCGCCGTACTTGTCGACCATCGCCTGCGGATCGACGCCATTGTTCTTCGATTTCGACATCTTCTCGACCGAACCGACGAACACCGGCTGACCGTCCGCCTTCAGCCGCGCGCCGACGACCTTGCCCTTCTCGTTGCGCTCGACATCGACTTCCGCCGGATTGAACCAGTCGCGGTTGCCGCTGGGCTCCTCGCGGTAATAGGTGTCCGCGACCACCATGCCCTGGGTCAGCAGGCGGCGGGCCGGCTCGTCGCTGGACACCATGCCGGCGTCACGCAACAGCTTGTGGTAGAAGCGGAAATACATCAAGTGCAGGATCGCGTGCTCGATGCCGCCGATGTACTGATCCACCGGCAGCCAGTAGTCGGCGCGGGCATCGACCATGTCAGCGGCACCCGGCGAGGCGAAGCGCGCGTAGTACCAGCTCGACTCCATGAAGGTGTCGAAAGTGTCGGTTTCGCGCTCGGCGGGGCCGCCGCAGCCCGGGCAGGTGGTCTTGCGCCATTCGGGATCGGCCTTGATCGGGCTGACCACCTGGCCACTGGCGAAGGCATCGGCGACATCCTCCGGCAGCACCACCGGCAGCTGGTCTTCCGGCACCGGCAGTGCGCCGCAGTCCGGGCAATGGATCACCGGGATCGGGCAACCCCAGTAGCGCTGGCGCGATACGCCCCAGTCGCGCAGGCGGTAATTGACCCGGCGCTTGCCGCTGCCCTCGGCCTCGAAGCGCGTGGCCAGCGCCTCGAATGCGTCGCGGAAACCCAGCCCGTTGTATTCGCCCGAATTGATCAACGCGCCGTAATCGACATACGCGCCCGCGTCGTTGATCGAGTCCAGGTATTCACGCACCACGTCCACCGCCGCATCGGTGTCGTACACGTCCAGCGCCCCCTGCCGGCCCAGTGCGGCCTGCATCGGGTCGGCGTGCTCGGCGACATCGTCGGCGATGTCGAGCAGTGCATCACGCACCGCCGGTGGCGCGATCACCGGCTTGATCGGCAGGCCATAGGCCTTGGCGAACTCCCAGTCACGCTGATCGTGCGCCGGCACGCCCATCACCGCGCCGGTGCCATAGCCCATCAGCACGAAGTTGGCGACGTAGATCGGCAGGTCTTCGCCGGTCAACGGATGGCGCGCCCACTGCCCGGTGGCCATGCCACGCTTCTCCTGCACCTCCAGCTCGGCCTCGGACACCCCGCCCTTGGCCAGTTCGGCAATGAATTCGGCCAGCTGCGGATTGCCCTGCGCGGCCTTGCGCGCCAGCGGATGCTCGCCGGCGATGGTGAGGAAAGTGACGCCGAACAGGGTGTCCGGGCGCGTGGTGAACACGGTCAGCGGGGTGTCCTCGCCATCGACCGCGAAGCCGATTTCCAGCCCCTCGCTGCGCCCGATCCAGTTGCGCTGCATGATCTTGACCGGCTCGGGCCAGCCCTCCAGCGTGTCCAGACCCTGGAGCAGCTCATCGGCATAATCGGTGATGCGCAGGAACCACTGCGGAATCTCGCGCTTTTCCACCAGCGCACCGGTACGCCAGCCGCGGCCGTCGATGACCTGCTCGTTGGCCAGCACGGTCTGGTCCACCGGGTCCCAGTTGACCACCGCGTTCTTGCGGTAGGCGATGCCCTTCTGCATCAGGCGCACGAACATGCGCTGCTCGTGGACGTAATACTCCGGAGCGCAGGTGGTCACCTCGCGGCTCCAGTCATAGGCGAAGCCCAGGCGATCAAGCTGGCCGCGCATGTGGCGGATGTTGGCGTAGGTCCATGCCGCCGGCGCGGTCTTGTTGCGGATCGCGGCGTTTTCCGCCGGCAGCCCGAACGCATCCCAGCCCATCGGCTGCAGCACGTTGTGCCCGGTCATGCGCTTGTGGCGGCTGATCACGTCGCCGATCACGTAGTTGCGCACGTGGCCCATGTGCATGGCGCCACTGGGGTACATGAACATCGACAGGCAGTAGAACTTGGGCTTGTCGCTGGCCTCGTCCACTTCGAACGCGCGCACCTGCTGCCAGTGCTGCTGCGCGGCGGCCTCGACGGAGGCGGGGTCGTAGGCGGGAATCGGGCTGGAGTCTGAGGACATGGCGGTGCCACAAGCGAAGCGGGAATGAGACTTCGCAGACTACCGCAGCGCAGCATGTGCGTCATCCGCCCGGTGCCATTTCGCACGCCCGCGCCAGGCATTGCCCATGCGCGTGATAGCCTTGCGTCTCTTCAGGGAGCGCCCATGTTCAAACTGTTCGCAGCGATCATGCTTGGCGGTGCGTTTTCAAACGCTTTTGCAGAAGGCACCCTGGACGACAAGCTTGCAGACCTTGAATCCCGATACGGTGCAAGGATCGGGGTTGCACTGACCGATCATCACGGAAATCTCCTTTACGGCTATCGAGCCGATGAACGCTTCGCCATGTGTTCGACGTTCAAGCTGCCGTTGGCAGCGCTTGCGATGCATGCGGCGGATATCGGCGAGCTCGATGCAAATGAACAGCTGCATTACACGGAAAGTGAAATCGATCAGTACGCACCTGCCGCGAAGCGTTATCTGGCCACGGGTTTCATGACCGTTCGCGAGGCGAACCTCGCCTCACTCCAGTTGAGCGACAATACGGCGGCAAACTTGCTGCTGGCGAGGCTCGGCGGCCCAGGTTCGGTGACGAAATTCTTCAGGCTGCTTGGGGACAACGTCAGCCGACTGGACCGAAACGAGCCTGCTCTGAACAGCAATCTGGACGGTGATGTGCGCGACACGACCACGCCCGGCTCGATGTCTCGAAACGTGGCACGGCTTGTTTACGGGGATGTCCTGCACTCCCGTTCTCGCGAGGAACTTGCGCGCATGCTGGTTGGCAACACCACGGGCGACTCGACGATTCGGGCAGGCCTTCCCCGGGACTGGATCGCAGGTGACAAAACGGGATCGTGTGCCAAGGGCGGACGCAATGATGTGGCATTCCTGATTGCGCCAAGCGGAAACAAGTATGCATTGTCCGTTTATCTGAATGCCCCTTCCTCGAAAGAGGATGAGCGCAATGCAGTCATTGCGACGACGGCAAACCTTCTGCAAGCGTCCTTCAAGTAGTCCCACGCACAGCTCCGCCCGTCCAGGCCGACCCGTTTCGTGACCCCTCAACTCAAGTGTTACCGTGCGCGCAGGCTTCCCCTGCGAGCATGCCCATGTCCCTGGAATGGATCGGCTATCTGGCCGCCACGTTGACCACGCTGGCGTTCGTCCCACAAGCATTGAAAACCATCCGCAGCCGCGATACCTCGGGCATATCGCTGGGCATGTACGTGGTGTTCCTGCTTGGTATCGCCTGCTGGTTCGGCTACGGGCTGGTGCTGGGTTCGTGGCCGATGATCCTCGCCAACCTCGTTACCTTCGCACTGGCCTCGATCATCCTGCTGTTGAAGCTGCGCCACGGCTGAGCACCTGCGTCAGCCATGCACACAACACCAGCCACGCCGCGACCCCGAGGCGTTGCGCCAGGCCCGGCGGCCACAGCGCGGGGGCGCCCAGCATCAGCAGCGGCACGCACGAGGCGAGCAGCAATGCGCCAAGACGCAGGCTGCGCGGCAGTTCGCGCGCCACAACCAGCAGCAGCGCCGACAGCGCCCAGGCCAGCTGCCACAGCATCCACGCCAGGGCATGCAGGCGGTTGCCCGCCTCATCCGCCACCTGCGCCAGGTCGAGCACGAACACGCCCTGCAATGCATACGCCAGCGCGGCCAGCAGCCCGGTTTGCAGGGCCATCCGCAGCCACCAGCCGGCACCTTGGCGCAGACGCCCGCGCAGGCGCCATTGGTTGATGGCGAGCAGCACGCCGGGCAGCAGGAACAGCAGTGCATTGGCCACGCCCGCGGCCGGCATGCCACGTGCCCCCAGCACGCCCAGCGCATGACGCAGATGCGAATAGCCCTCCAGCCGCGCGCCCTGCAGCCACGCACCAAGCAGCACGCTCACAACCGCGAGCAATACCAGCCACGCCCTCATCGCGCCCCCGCCTGCTTGCAAAACACGCTCGCCGTCGCCATTGATAGAGCCGTACCCGCGATTGAACGGACGCCATGATGACCGATTCCCTGCTCGACCCCCACGCCGACACCGCCGCCGCGACGCATGTGTTCGATGCCACCGCCGCGAATTTCGAAGCGGATGTGATCCAGGCCTCGTTGCAGATGCCGGTACTGGTCGACTTCTGGGCCACCTGGTGCGGCCCGTGCAAGACCCTGGGGCCGATCCTCGAGAAGCTGGCCGCCGAATACAACGGTGCCTTCCGCCTGGCCAAGGTGGACGTGGACCAGGAGCAGCAACTGGCCGCCGCGTTCCAGATCCGCTCGGTGCCGACGGTGATGCTGGTCAAGGACGGACAACTGGTCGATGGCTTTCCCGGCGCGCTGCCCGAGGGCGAGCTGCGCCAGTTCCTCGCCTCGCATGGCATCCAGCCCGCCGCGGGTGGCGATGCGGCACAGCTCGAGCCCGAAGCACCGCGCGACCCGCAGCAGGAAGTGCAGCGCCTGCGCAAGCAGGTCGAGGCCCATCCGCAACAGGACGAGCACAAGCTGGACCTGGCCGTGGCGCTGCTCGCCATCGGCGCCGCCGACGAGGCAAAGGCGTTGCTCGATGCCCTGCCCGCCAACCTCGCCACCGACGACCGCGCCATCACGGCGCGTGCACGGCTGGGCTTTGCTGCCCTGCTCAAGGACGCGCCGCCACGCGAGGTGCTGCAGCAGGCGATCGCCGCCAACCCGGGCGACCTCAAGGCGCGCCACCTGCTCGGCGTGCAGGAAATCGTCAGCGGCGACCCGGCCGCAGGGCTGGAACAGTTCATGGAGATGCTGCGCCGTGACCGCCAGTTCGAGGACGGCTTGCCGCGCACCGCCTTGATCGATGCCTTCCGCATCCTCGATGACCCGACCCTGGTGTCCCGCTACCGCCGTCAGATGTCCTCGTTGCTGCTGAGCTGAAGGCGTCGCGCCGGATTGTTGCCCGCGGCTTGATTCCCGCCATTCGCATGCGTATTGTTCGCCGGTCGCCGCCTGTCGCGGCGCTGTGACCCCTGTTTCCATGCAAATGACCCCTCGCCTGCTGCGCATGGGCATGAACCTGTGGCCGCCCTACCTGTTCAGCGGCATCCACGTGACCCATATCGGCGCGGACTGGCGCAGCGCGCGGGTGGAGCTGCGCCTGCGTCCATGGAATCGCAATTACGTCGGTACCCAGTTCGGCGGCAGCCTGTTCGCCATGACCGACCCGTTCTGGATGCTGCTCGCGCTGCATGCGCTACCGCGTGACTATGTGGTCTGGGACAAGGCCGGCGAGATCGAATTCGTCAAGCCCGGTCGCAGCACCGTGCATGCCGAGTTCCGGCTGCAGCAGTCCGTCGTCGATGAGCTCATCGCCGCCGCGGCGGACGGCGACAAGGTCCTGCGCTGGTTCGACACCGACGTGATCGATGCCGAGGGCGAGCTCGTCGCCCGCGTGCGCAAGCAGCTTTACGTGCGCAAGAAGCGCGGGCGTTGAAGTCCGGCCACTCAATCCCCGTCGACACGCGAACCGGGCAACGGGATCAGCCAGCTCGGCGATTCCGCGTACTGCGCCGAGATCAGCGACAAGCGGATCGCGCGTGCCTGCTCATCGAGTTCAAGCACGTGGGCCGGGGCACGGCTGTGGCTCGGCAATGAATCGATCAACCCGGGCCCTTGCGCCAACACCTCGGGATGCTCGCGCAGCCATACCAGCCCGCCCATCAGGCGCAGCAACGCGGCATGGTCGCGCACCCGCTCGCCGTAATCGGACAGACCATGGGCAGCCCCCGCGACGATGCAGCCCATCCAGTTGGCAACGCACGGCAAGCGCAGCCTGCGAAACTCGCCCGTGGCCGGCATCGGCTGGTCGGCGGCGAGGCGCGCGATGTTGTCCGCTTCGCAATACGCGGCCAGTTCGGTGGCCAGCATGGCGCGGGTGCTGGCGGGATCGAAGATCAGGCCGATGTTGGTGCCCGACTTCCTCGCCTCGTCGAGGGTGATGTCCACGGCCTGCGCGCGCACCGCGAACTCACCGCGCATCGCTTGGCACAAGGAGGTATCCGCCGGCTGCAGCGGGGCGAAGGCCTGCCGGCATTCATCCGGCAAGGGAGCATCGAGCGGCATCTCCGCCAGCATGTCGGCGGCAAGGCGTGCATAGCCCTGCGCGGCATACGCATCCGCGACCATTGCCACCACCAGCATGTCGGTCTGCGTACGCAGCCGACGCAGATCGGCGATGCGCGCACAGGTCGATGCCAGGGCCGGCAGGTGCTCGCCACGGGCAAAACGCACGGCATAGGCGGTCGCCGGCTCGTAAATCAGCTTCAAGGGCGGGAACGGCGCGAACAGATGTGCCGGGAAGGTGCTGCGTACATGGTCGCCATCGGTGATCGCCTCGATCCGCGCGATGCGCGCCGCACCGGCTTCGACAAGTGCGCTGTACTCGGCCAGATCGGCACGCACCTTGGCCAGACAGGCTTCGCTGCCGCGGCAGAATTGCAGATCGGCCGGCCATTCGGGTGCATCGCTGGGCCAGTGCGTCGCTGCCACGCTGACGAAGCTGCTTCCGCTCCATTCTTCGTTGCCCTCGCCGGACCGCGATGCGCGGAAACGGGCCACGTCTTCGGCGAGTACCCGTTCACGCTCATCGGCGGGCACGGGGAAATCGGCCAGCCAGAATGCGGCGAAGGCATTGCGCCCGGCGGGTTGCCAGGTCTGTTCCATCAACGCGAGTGCGGAACGCTCCGCGCGGCTGGCGCCGAGCATTCGCGACAGTCCCCAGACGGCGACGACGCCGACCAGAAACAGCACCAGCCCGAGTGCAACCCGTTTCAACATGCCCCACCCCAACTTGATGTTGCCGTCATGCATATCACCACAACTTCGACACCGGCAAGCCCGTGCCCCATGCAATCACGGCATGAGCACTAGAATGACGCCATGCCGCCGACCGCTTCCGCCCAATCCCGCTTCGCCAAGCTGTTCCTGACCGGGCTCCTGACCCTGCTGCCGTTGTGGCTGACCTGGGTGGTATTGCGCTTCGTGTTCGTGCTGATGTCCGATGCCAGCCGGCCCTGGGTGGAGCCGCTGCTGCACGGGATTGCACGTGCTTCGCCACAGACGCTCGGCTGGTTGACCGACGAATGGGTCAGTTTCGCGGTGGCGCTGCTCGGCACCGTGGGCCTGATCCTGCTGGTCGGCGTGCTCGGCCGGCTGGTGGTCGGCCAGCGCATGCTTGGCTGGTTCGAAACCTTCATCGCGCGCATTCCGCTGGCCAGCACCATCTACGGCAGTGCACGCAAGCTGCTGGACATCCTGCAGACCTCGCCCGATGGCACCCAGCGCGTGGTGCTGATCGACTTCCCCAGCCCGGAGATGAAGGCGGTGGGCTTCGTCACCAAGGTCATCCGCGAGGCCGGCACCGGCCGCGAGCTGGCCGCGGTGTACGTGCCGACCACGCCCAACCCGACCTCCGGCTACCTGGAGATCGTGCCGGTGGATCGCATCACGCCCACCAACTGGACGGTGGACGAGGCGATGAGTTTCATCATTTCCGGTGGCGCGGTCTCGCGCGACGAAATCCCGTTCGAGCGCGGCCCGGCGCAGGACGACGCCTGACACGAGCTGCCGTGGCGGCGACGCGCACGGCAAGCGGATGCGCTGATCAGGCCGAAGCCGCCGGACGCCGGCGACGACGCCCCTTGACGCCGGGCTTGGGCCCGGCATGCGGCTTGGCACGCGCCTCCTGCGGCTTGCCATGCCCACGATGCGCGGGCTTCGGCGCCGCGCCGCGACGCTGCCCGCCGCCGCGGCCGCCATTGGCGGGGCGCGGGCCGTTGAAGCGCAGCGGCTCGGCCGGCACGTAGCCGTCCAGTTCCTCGATGCGCACATCGGCCTTGAGCAGTTTCTGGATGTCGCGCAGCAGCGGCCCCTCTTCCGGTGCCACCAGCGAAATCGCCTCGCCGTCCATGCCGTTGCGGCCGGTGCGGCCGATGCGGTGCACGTAGTCTTCGGCCACCATCGGCAGGTCATGATTGACCACCAGCGGCAGCGCCGGAATGTCGAGCCCGCGCGCGGCGACGTCGGTGGCCACCAAGATCCGGGTACGCCCGGACTTGAACGCATCCAGCGCTTTCTGCCGCGCCGCCTGGCTCTTGTTGCCGTGGATCGCCAGCGCCGGCAGGCCGGCCTTGTCCAGCTGCTCGGCGAGGCGATTGCAGCCGTGCTTGGTCTTGCCGAACACCAGCACGCGATCCTGCGGCCGCGCGGCCAGCAAGTCGATCAGCAGCTCGCGCTTGCGCGCGGCGTCGACCGGATGCACGCGGTGCACGATGGTATCGGCGATGGCGTTCTGCGCCGCCACCTGCACTTCACGCGGCTCGCGCAGGTACTCCAGCGCCAGCGCCTTGATCCGCGGCTCGAAGGTGGCCGAGAACAGCAACGTCTGCCGCTGCGCCGGCACCCGCGCCAGGATGCGCTTGATCGAAGGCAGGAAGCCCATGTCGAGCATGCGGTCGGCCTCGTCCAGCACCAGCACTTCGACCGCATCCAGCTGCGCGGTGCCGCGCTGCAGGTGGTCGATCAGGCGGCCCGGACAGGCCACCAGCACGTCCACGCCACGGCGCAGGTTGTCGATCTGCGGCTGCATGCCGACGCCGCCGAACAGCATGGTCACGTTCAGGCGCAGGTAGCGGGCATAGGTCTTGAGGTTGTCGGCCACCTGCACCGCCAGCTCGCGGGTCGGCACCAGCACCAGCGCGCGCGGCTTGCGCGGACCCTTGGCCGGCGTCGCCTTGGCCAGGCGTTGCAGCAGCGGCAGGCCGAAGGCGGCGGTCTTGCCGGTGCCGGTCTGCGCCGCGCCGAGCACGTCGTGGCCGGCCAAGACCAGCGGGATCGCCTGCTGCTGGATCGGGGTCGGCGTGTGGTAGCCGGTATCGGCCAGCGCATGCAACAGGGCGGGCGCAAGCCCGAGGGTTTCAAAGTTCATTGGTCACTCCAAAGCAAAGCACCCGCCGCGATTGCCGATGTGCAATCGGTGGCAGGTGTACCCGGAGCTTTCCCAACCGCGCTGCGAGTAGCGATGACATCCGCGCCGGATGGGCGGATGTGTCAGGCGCGACGAAAGACGTGCGGAGCAAGGCCCGAAGCCGAAATCGGCCGAGGGCGGCGAGCCGTGGAAAACGGGCCAGCCGTGCGCTGATCCGCCCATTGTAGGGCAAACGCCGCATTCAGGTGGATGCACCCAAGCGCACCGCGCCTGCGGTTCAGTGTTGGCGCCCCGCCTCAGCGCAGTGCTTCGAACAGGGTCACGCAGCCGATCAGCAGCACCAGCCCCAGCGCCAAACGGCGAAACACCGCCTGCGGGATGCGCCGCAGCAGGCGTCGTCCGATCCAGGTGCCGATCAGCGCGACCACCGCCAGCAGCGGAATCCACACCAGGTCCTGCGTCTGGATGTAGCCATTGCGCCAGTAGACGCCGGCGCGGGCGATGTCGATGCCCATGTCGATCGCCGCCGAGGTGGCGACGAAGGCTTCCTTGGGCAGATTGAAGGTGGCCAGGGTCAGGCCGCGCACCGCGCCGCCGGTGCCGACCAGCCCGGCCATGCCACCCGACACCGCACCACCGATCACCGCCACCCACGGCCTGGGCTGCAGATGCCAGTCGTCGCGCCACAGCAGCAGCGCCGAAAGCACGATCAAAAACAGCGCCAATGCCAGTTTCAGCGCCGATACCGGAAGATACGGTGTTGCCAGCGAGCCGAGCAGCGCAAACAGCACCGAGGGCACGCCCAAGGTCAGCAGCAGGCGCCTGTCGATGCCGCCACGGAACAGCCCCAGCTTGCTGAGGTTGCTCAGCAGGTGGTAGACGGCGGTGATCCCGAGCACGGTCTGGAAGTCGAAGAAGAAATTGGCGATCGGCACGAAGAACACCGACGAGCCGAAGCCGCCGACGGTGCCGGCGACCTCGGCCAGCAGCGCCAGCGCCAGAAACAGCAGTGCCCGCTCCAGTCCCATCAGTCAGCGCCCCGCAAGTACCGCACCCGCATCCGGCTCATGCGTCCATCACCATGCCCGGCGTCGCCAGTTCGGCATGCACGCCGAAGCGCTGCTGCAGCTCCCCGGCCAGCGCCTCGCGCGCGCGATCCTCGCCATGCACCAGCACCACCGGCGGTGGCGAGGCGAAGCCGCCGTACCAATCCAGCAGGCCCTGCTGGTCGGTATGCGCCGATAGCCCGCCGACGGTATGCCGCTGCGCCTGCACGCGCACGTCATGGCCGTGGATGCGCACCCACTGCGCGCCATCCACCAGCCGCCGCCCCAGCGTGCCCTCGGCCTGATAGCCGACGAACACCACGTGGTTCTCGCGCCGGTCCAGGCGATGGCGGAAGTGGTGCAGGATGCGCCCGCCATTGGCCATGCCGCTGCCGGCGATGATGATCGAACCGCTGCCGATGCGGTTGATCACCATCGATTCCTCGGTGCTTTCGGTGATGTGCAGATTCGGCAGGCGGAACGGATTGGGCGTGCCGCGCCAGACCTCGCGCGCCTCGGCATCGAACAGCGCATGGTGGCGGTCATAGACCTTGACCACCTTGCCGGCCATCGGGCTGTCCAGGAAGATGCGCCAGCGCGCCATGTTCCATTCGTCCCAGTGCCGCGCGAACCAGTACAGCAGCTCCTGCGAGCGGCCCACCGCAAACGCCGGGATCATCACGTTGCCATGCTGGTTCCATGCCTGATCGAGAATCGCGCCCAGCTCGCGCACCGTCTCCAGCCGCTCGCGATGGTTGCGATCGCCATAGGTCGATTCCATCAGCAGCAGATCGGCCTGGCCGATAGTTTCGGCATCGCGCAGGATCGGCGTGCCCTTCGGCCCGAGATCGCCGGAGAACACCAGCGTGCGCCCGTCGGCGAACACTTCGACGATGCATGACCCCAGGATGTGGCCGGCATCGCGCAGGCGCAGTTCGATGCCGTCGATGATCGCCTCGCGCTGCCCGTAATCCAGCGTGCGCACCTGCTTCAGCGTCTGCAGCACGTCCTCGACGTCGTACAGAGGCTGCATCGGCGGCTGGCCGCGGCGCAGGTGGCGGTTGTGGCGTTCGGCCTCGCTTTCCTGCAGCGAAGCCGCATCCTGCAGCATGATCGGCATCAGCTCGGCGGTGGCGCGCTGGGCGAAGATCGGGCCGCGGTAACCGCGCGCCACCAGCAGCGGCAGCCGGCCGATGTGGTCGATATGCGCATGCGAGATGACGACCGCATCCAGTTCGCCCGGCGCAAACGGAAACTCGGCCGCGTTCATGGCCTCGGCCTCGCGCGTTCCCTGCACCATGCCGCAATCCAGCAGCAGCTGCCGCCCGGCCGCGTGGAGCAGATGCATGGAGCCGGTGACCATGCCGGCCGCACCATGGAAATGAACCTGCATGCGACGCTGCGCCTCCTTGGGTCAGTGCGAGTGGATCAATGTCAGCGGCCCAAGCTAGCACGGCCTGAACGGCTTCTCATGGCATGACTTCCTGCACAGAAGACCGGCCCGGCGCAGGCGTACAGTGCAAGCCTTGCGCCCGCGCCGCGGGCACGACACGAGAGACACATGCGCAACACCGCCCTTCCCCGCTTTGCCCTGGCCCTGTCGATCGCCGCCGCGCTGGCCGCCTGCCAGCAGGCCCCGGACAACGCCGCGCAGGCCGATGCCGATGCCGGCGCCTCCGGCAACGGCGCCATCGGCTACACGCTGGACGAATCCAGGCTGCCGCCGATGAACAGCTTCCAGGCCAGCGACATCGACGCCAGCGGCAATGCCTGCACCGACTTCGGCAGCTACATCAACAAGAACTGGCTCACCGCCAACGCCATCCCCGGCGACCGCACCAGCTGGGGCGCGTTCGAGATGCTCGACGAGCGCTCCACCGCGATCCAGCACCAGCTGGCCGAGCAGGCCGCGGCCAAGGCCGACGCGAAAGGCATCGACAAGCTGATCGGCGACATCTACGCCACCGGCATGGATCAGGCGAAGATCGATGCGCAGGGCATTGCCCCGCTGCGGGGCCGTCTGCACGAGATCGAACAACTGGCCGACGGCGCCGCCATCGCCGACTACCTGCGCCGCAGCTACGCCAAGGGCGAAGGCATGCTGTTCGGCTTCGGCCCGGAAGCGGACTTCAAGAATTCGTCGATGAACATCGCCTATGCGATGCAGGGCGGCCTCGGCCTGCCCGATCGCGGTTTCTATTTCGATGCCGACAAGAAGGACAAGCTCGACGCCTATCGCGGCCACGTCGCCAAGGTGCTGGAGCTGTCCGGCATCGACGCCGCCGATGCCGCGCAGCAGGCTGAGCACGTGGTGGCCTTCGAAACCCGGCTGGCACGTGCGTCGAAATCCAGCGAGGAGCTCTCGCGAGACGTCGCCCTGTTCTACAACCCGGTCAGCATCGAGGAGGCGGACGCGCTGAGCCCGAACTTCCCGTGGTCGGCGTTCTTCGAATCGCAGGGTCTGTCCAAGCCGGACATGTTCTCGCTGGCGATGCCGGACTTCCACCGCGAAGTCTCGACGATGCTCGGCGAGGTGCCGGCCGAGCACTGGCGCAGCTACCTGCGCTTCCATCTGGTGGACAGCGCCTCGCCCTACCTGGCGCAGCCGTTCGTCGACGAGAACTTCGCCTTCTACGGCAAGGCCCTGCGTGGCCAGCAGCAGGACAAGGAGCGCTGGAAGCGGGTGCTGGGTGCGATCGAAAGCAATGTCGGTGAGGCGCTCGGCCAGATCTACGTCAAGGTCGCGTTCCCGGCCGAATCCAAGGCGCGCATGGAAACCCTGGTGCAGAACCTGCAGGAGGCGTTCAAGGCCCGCATCGAGCAGCTGGACTGGATGTCGGACGAGACCAAGGCGCGGGCGCTGGAGAAGATGGCCGCGTTCACCCCCAAGATCGGCTACCCGGACAAGTGGCGTGATTTCTCCGGTCTTGAAACCAGCCGCGACAGCTACATCGGCAACATCCTCGCCGCCAACGCGTTCAACTACCGCTGGGCGCTGTCCAAGATCGGCAAGCCGGTGGACAAGACCGAATGGGGCATGACCCCGCAGACGGTCAACGCCTATTACAACCCGATGCAGAACGAGATCGTGTTCCCGGCCGCGATCCTGCAGCCGCCGTTCTTCGACGGCAAGGCCGATGACGCGCTGAACTACGGCGGCATCGGCGCGGTGATCGGCCACGAGATGACCCACGGCTTCGACGATCAGGGCAGCCGCTTCGGCCCCGGCGGCAACATGGAGAACTGGTGGACCGATGCCGATGCCAGCGGCTTCAAGGCCTTGACCAACAAGCTGGTGCAGCAGTTCGACGATTACCGGGTCGATGGCGGGCAGAAGGTCAACGGCAAGCTGACCCTGGGCGAGAACATCGCCGATCTCGGCGGCCTGGCCATCGCCTATGACGCCTATCAGCGCGCGCTCGGCGGCAAGCAGCCGGCCGCGATCGACGGGCTCAGCGGCAACCAGCGCTTCTTCGCCAACTGGGCCACGGTGTGGCGCCGCAACTTCACCCCGGACGAGCTGAAGGTGCGCCTGACCACCGATCCGCACGCGCCGGCGCAGTTCCGCGCCATCGGCGCGCCCAGCAACCTGCCGGCCTTCGCCCAGGCCTGGGGCTGCAAGCCCGGCGATGCCATGGTCCGCGACGGCGAGCGGCAAGTGGTGATCTGGTAAGCGCGCACGCGACACCGGCAACGCGGCCGCCGCGGCATCGCCCGGCGGCCGCGTTGTTTCCGGCCCTGCAAAACGCGCCTTGCAGCTGAACGCAGCGCGCCGCCACGCCCCGCCGATTGCACGGTGCGCTTGCTATCCTTCGCGCTTCGCTTAGTTGGAGTCCTGCCTGATGTTCCGTGCCCGACCGCTCGTCCTTGCCCTGAGCGCCGTTCTCGTCGCCACCGCCATCGCGCCGGATGCGCAGGCCCAGCGCAAGCGTCGTGCCGCCGCGCCCAAGGCCCCGCCGGTCAGCGCCGAATGCACCGACTTCTACACCGCGATCAACCAGGACTGGCTGGCCGCGGTCAGCGCGCCACCGGGTACCGCGGCGGTCACTGCACTGGGCCAGCTGCGCGGGCGCGCCGAACAGCAACAGCGCGATCTGCTGGATGCGGCGATGAACGCGCCGCAAGGCCATGTGCAGAAACTGCTGGGTGACTTCTGGGCCAGCGGCCTGAATGAAGCCGCGATCGAAGCCGATGGCGCGCAACCGATCGCACCGCTGCTCGATCGCATCAACGGCATCCGCCGCAGCCGTGACGTGCCCGCCGCAATCGCCGCCCTGCACCAGGTCGGCATCCCGGTCGCGTTCAATTTCAGCGCCGATGTCGACCTCAATGACCTCGGTCGCCATATCGGTTATCTGGCCCAGGGCGGCACGGCCCTGCCCGATCCCGCCTTCTATACCCGCACTGATGCCGACATCCAGGCGGTGATGACGCGTTACCGCACCTACGTCGAGAAGATCCTGACCCTGACCGGCACCCCGGCGAACAAGCTCGAAGCGGAAACCGAGCTGGTGCTCGACCTCGAGCGCCGCATCGCGCAGGCCTCGGCGCCACTGGCCAGCCTGCGCGATGCGCGCGGCAACTACGCGCCCACGCCGATCGCCGACCTCAAGAAGCAGTACCGCCATCTGCAGCTGGCCGAATTCATCGCCGCCCAGGGCATCAGCGACGACGTTGTATCGATCGCCAACCCGGCGCTGTTCCAACAGCTCGACGCGATGGTCGGCGGGCTCAAGGCCGATCAATGGAAGGCCTACCTGCGTTATCAGGTCGGCAATGCGATGGCGCCGTACCTGTCGAAGAGCTTCCGTGATGCCGCCTTCGAGTTCCGCGGCCGCGTGCTGCAGGGCATGAGCGCACCCGCGCCACTTTGGAAGCAGACGCTGGACGCGATCAACCTCGCCGCCGGGCCGATGCTCGGCCGCGAATACGCCGCACGCTACCTGCCCGCGACCACCGCTTCGCGCGCCGAGGCGGTCGCCGGCGAGATGCGCGATGCGCTGCAGGCCGCGGTCGAGGCCAGCGGCTGGATGAGCCCGGCCGCCAAGGCCGAAGCACGCGCCAAGCTCGGCAAGCTGCGGATCGAGATCGGCACGCCCAGGCGTGACCTCGACTACACCATCCAGCCGATGGGCCGCGGCAGCTTCGGCAGCAACATGCTGATCGCTTCGACCTGGCGCCATCGCCAGGAGATGCGTCGCATCGGACGGCACAATGCCAGCCGCCGCTGGGACGTGCTGCCGCAGCAGCCGGCGCTGGCTTACGACATGGCGCAAAACCGCCTGATCGTGACCGCCGCGGTGCTGCAGCCGCCGGTGCTGGACATGGGCCAGGACATGGCGGCGCATTACGGCAGCTTCGGTGCGCTGGTCGGCCAGGAACTGACCCGTGCGGTGAACAACCAGGGCCGTGCCATCGATGCCGCCGGCAACGTGCGCGATTGGTGGACTCCGGCCGATGTGGCCGCTTGGGACGCGCTGCTGACGCGTACCGGCAACCAGTTCAGTGGCCTGCCCTACCCGCTGCTGGAAGGCGTGCACGTCAATGGCCGCCTGGTGCGCGAGCGCGCCCTGCACGACCTTGCCGGTCTGCAACTGGCGCAGCACGCCCTCGCCAGCGCACTGCCCGGCAGCGAGGCCGAAAGCCTGCAATCGCTTTACCGCGCCTGGGCGCAGCTGTGGCCGCAGCAGATGGGCATGGAAGCCGCCACCTTCCTGTCCAGCACCACGTCCGAGCCGCCTGGTCAGTGGCGCGTCAATGCCACGCTGGCCAACCAGCCGGGCTTCGCGGATGCGTGGAAATGCAAGGTGCCAGGACCGATGGCGCTGCCGGAGGAAAGCCGCATCACGGTCTGGTAACCCCCAGGCAACCCCGTCCCGGAACCGCTTTCCCGGTTCCGGGGCGTGATGCAAGGCAGCCAGGCCGTCAGTCTGTCCGCACGGCGTGCACTCAGGCCATCAACACTCAATGCACGACACGGTGTGCACGCGCCTCACACGCTGCGCAGGTGACGCTTGCGGCCGCCCTTGCCACCGCCGAATGGCGGCTGGCCACGCCAGTAGCGGATGATCAGCCAACCCGTCAGCATCCCGCCCAGATGGGCGAAATGGGCGATGCCCGGCACGCGCCCGCTGAAGCCGGCAAACAACGCGAAGCCACCGATCAGCAGCACCGCGACCCGTGCCGGGATGAAGAACGGGATCGGGAAGATCACCACCTTCTGCTTGGGGAAGATCAGTGCGTAGCCCAGCACCAGGCCCAGCACCCCGCCGGAGGCACCCACGGTCGGGTATGCCGGGCTGCCCTCGGCGACCATCCACGCACCCAGTGCCAATTGGCACAGACCGGCACCGACCACGCAGGCAAGGTAGAAAATCAGGAACCGTCGCTGGCCCCAGACATGCTCCAGTGGCGCACCGAACATGAACAGCACCAGCATGTTGAACAGCAGGTGCATCAGGTTGCCGTGCATGAAACCGTAACTGAGCACTTGCCAGGGCTGGAACGGGAAGCCTTCACTGCCGGCACCGAGCGGCCACAGCATGAATGGCGCCAAGCGCAGTTCGCCAAGCAGGCTCTGCAGCAGGAACACGCCGACATTGGCGATCAACAGGGCGCGGGTGACGGGGGGGATGCGGGCGAACATGGTGGCTCCAATCGGTCGCACATGATACCGGTCAGGCTGCGGGCACCGCATTCACATGCGACCCGCCCTCACGCATCCGGTGGCCCCCACAGGGCGGCGTCGAGCGTGCCTGATCGCGGCATCCCCGCGACCCGGCCGGCCTCGCTCACCACCACCCCTTCGGCACGCAGGCGGCGGCGTTGCTCGATGAAGTCGTCGGAGTCGGCGGCAAACGCGATGCGCCCATCACTGCGCAGCACGCGATGCCAGGGCAGCCCGGTCTGCGGACTTTCCGCCAGCACCCGCGCCACCCAACGCGCACGCCCGGGCAGCCCGGCGCGGCGCGCCACCTCGCCGTAGCTGCGCACTTCGCCATGCGGGATCGCGCTGACCACGGCGAGGATGCGCGCACGCCGTGCCTGTGCCTGATCGTGCATGGATCAAGGGTTGCGCCAGATGTGGCGCGGGTCAAGCGGGAATGGCTGCCGCGTCCTACATCCAGCCCAGCATGCGCACCAGGTACAGCAGCGCATAGGCGATCAGGCCGGAGGCCGGGATGGTGAAGATCCACGCCCACAGGATGCGCTCGATCACGGTGATGCGCAGTGCGCGCGGATTCTTGGCGAAGCCCACGCCCATGATCGCGGTGGAAATGCTGTGCGTGGTCGATACCGGCATGCCGAAGTGCGCCGCCGTGGTGAGGATGGTGGCCGAAGCGGTTTCCGCGGCAAAGCCGTTGATCGGATGCAGTTTGACCATCTTGTGGCCGAGGGTCTTGATGATGCGCCAGCCACCGGCGGCAGTACCGGCCGCCATCACCAGCGCACAGGTGACCACGATCCAGGTGGCAATGTCCGATTCACCGGCCGTGGCCGGGTGCAGGAAGCCGAGAATGGCCGGCACTTCGTCGAGAATGCCGTTGCTTTCCGCGGCGAACAGGGTCAGCGCGATAATGCCCATGGTCTTCTGCGCGTCGTTGTGGCCATGCGCATAGCCCATGTAGGCGGCGGAGAAGATCTGCGCCTTGCCGAAGACCGCATTGACCCAGCGCGGACGCGCCAGCCGCGCCAGGCGCCCGCCGGCACGCGCCATCGCCGCGATCACCGCCCACAGCAGCACCATGATCAGCACGCCGAGCAGGAAGCCGGCCAGCGGCGAGGTCACCATCGGCAGCAATACCTTCCACAGCAAGCCGCCATTCTTCGCCCAGTTGCCGACGTTCTCCGACCAGATCAACGCGCCCCAGTCGTTGTGCGCGGCCGCCACCGCGGCACCACACAGGCCGCCGATCAGGGCATGGCTGGAGGAAGACGGCAGCCCCTTCCACCAGGTGATCAGGTTCCAGGCAATGGCTCCGAGCAGTGCGCACAGGATCACCTGCGAGGTGACCGCCACCACGCTGGTGTCGATCAAGCCGCTGGCGATGGTCTTGGCCACCGCGGTACCCATCAAGGCACCGATCAGGTTCATCACCGCGGCCAGCATCACCGCCTGCATCGGCGAGAGCACCTTGGTTGCGACCACCGTGGCGATCGAATTGGCAGTGTCGTGGAAGCCGTTGATGAACTCGAACACCAACGCGGTGAAAATCACCAGCAGCACCAGGGTCAGCATGGCGGTGCCCGTCAGCTGTTCTTGAGCACGATCTGGTAGGTCACCACACCCGCCTCGCGGCAGCGGTCGATGGCCTTCTCGAGGATCTCGAAAAACTCCTTGAGCAGGAACATCTCCACCGCCTCCATGCGTCCGGAATAGATTTCGCGGTGCAGCTCCAGGATCAACCGGTCAGCCTCCATCTCGATCGCGCGCAGGCGCTCGTTGAGCCGGCTCATCGGCTCAAGCCGCATGTGGCGCAGCTGCTTGACCATCTCCACCACCACGCTGGCGGCCTGTTCCAGCATCGCCGCGCGTGGTGCGAAGTCGATGCCTTCCAGACGGTGCTTGGCCACGTCGAAACGGTCGGCGAAGCGCTCGATCTGTTTCGGGATCCGGTACAGCGCACCGCCCAGCGCCTCGATGTCCTCGCGCTCGATCGGGGTGATGAAGGTGTCCACCAGCGCATGGTTGATCTTGTCCGCGGCCGCGCGCTCGCGCGTGCGCGCCAGCTTGAAGGCGTCCAGTCCGTGGTAATCCTCCGGCGCGCGCAGCATTTCATACAGCGCCTTGGCGGCATCATGGGCGGCCTCGGCGGCCTCGTTCAGCAAGTCGTAGAACTGGGTGCCGGAACCGAAAATCGTTTGCAGTGAGAACATGCGTGTGCGCTCGCGAAGGTGCCGTCAGTCGGCATCCCGCCATTATTGCAAATACATGACATCGATGGCGGCCCGAGCCACGCTCGATGGGCTGTTATGATCGGCTCGAATTCCAGCACATCCCCATGGACGACGAGCCTCCTGCCCCATTGCACTGCGATTGCCCGCTTGCCCCGCGCAGGCCCGGATCGCATGCGCACGCCCGCGATGAGGCCTGAGCGTGCTTGAATTGCTGGTCGTGCTTGCCCTGATCGCGTTGAACGGATTCTTCGCCATGTCCGAAATGGCGCTGGTCACCGCGCGCAAGCTCAAGCTCAAGCAGATGGCCGAGGAATCACGCGGCGCGGCACGCGCGCTGGCGCTGGCCGAGCAGCCCGACAACCTGCTGTCCACGGTGCAGATCGGCATCACCCTGATCGGCATCCTGATCGGTGTGCTCGGTGGCGAAGCCATCGGCAGCCAGATCGCATCGTGGCTTGATTCGCTGTGGCCGGACGCCAACCGCTATGCCCGCACCATCGGCATCGGCACCGCGGTCGGCCTGATCACCGCCACCCAGGTGATCTTCGGCGAGCTGATTCCCAAGCGCCTGGCGATCACCGACCCCGAGCGCATCGCCAGCCTGGTGGCGATCCCGGTGGGCGTGCTTTCCACCGCGGCAAAACCGGTGGTGCACGGCCTTGGCGCGATCAACCGCGGCGTGCTGCGCCTGCTCGGCATCCGCGACGATGCGCGCGAGGCGATCAGCGAGGAGGAAATCCGCCTGCTGGTCAGCGAGAGCCACGAGCAGGGCGTGATCGACGATGACGAGCGCAACATGATGAACCGGGTCATGCGCCTGGGTGATCGCGATGCCGAAAGCCTGATGACCCCGCGCACCCGCATCGCCTGGCTGGACGCGGAATCGAGCTACGAGGAGAACCTCGCCACCATGCGCGCCACCCCGTTCTCGCGCTATCCGGTGTATCGCGGCAACGACCAGAACGTGCTCGGCGTGCTGGAGGTCAAGTCATTGCTGCATGAGCTGGACCAGCGCCGCCTCGACCTGTTCCACGACCTGCGCGAGGCCGTCTTCGTCTCCGAATCCACCCATGCGATGAAGCTGCTGGAAATCTTCCGCGAGGAACAGCAATCGCTGGCGCTGGTGGTGGACGAATACGGCGACATCAGCGGCATCATCACCATCAACGACGTGATGGGCGCGGTAATCGGCCGTCTGCAGACCCTCGAGGGCAGCGACAAGGATCCGATGGTGGTCGCACGCGAGGATGGCTCGTTGCTGGTCGATGGCAGCCTGGGCGTGGATGACCTGCGCGAACTGATCGACAGCGCACGCCTGCCGGACGAGGACGAGCACGACTACCACACCGCCGCCGGCATGCTGATCGCCCAGTTCGGGCGCATCCCCAATGTCGGCGAATACTTCGAATGGGCCGGATGGCGCATCGAAGTCGTCGACCTGGACGGTCCTCGCATCGACAAGCTGCTGCTGCAGCGCCTGCCAGCGGAGCAGGAAGCGGATGCCTGACAGTCATTTGCGCGGGTTCGGCACCCGCGCCCTGCTCGATGCGCTGACCGTCGGCCCTGCGGAGGAGGTCCTCGAACTGGGCCGGCTGCTTGACGGGCTGGGACGGCGTGGCTTCGGCGTATTGCTGTTTCTCGCCGTGCCGCCGGCATTCTTCCCCGGCGTGGCGGCAGTGCTGGGCAGTCCGCTGGTGATCCTGGTCGGGCTGCAGCTGTTGCTGCATCGCCCGCGCGTCTGGTTGCCGCGCCGCTTGGCCCACCGCGGTCCGCAACGGCAATTGCTGATCCGCTTCGAAACCCGTTTCGCACCCTGGCTCACGCGGCTGGAACGCTGGGTGCGGCCACGCTGGCCCGTGCTCATCGACCACCCTGCCGCCAGCATGTTCAGCGGCCTGCTGCTGGTCCTGCTGGGGATATTGCTGGCGCTGCCGATCCCGTTCACCAACATCCCGTTCGCCGCCCTGTTGCTGTTGTTCGCGCTGGCCCTGCTCGAACGCGACGGCCGATTGATGGTGCTGTGCTGGATGATCGGCAGCGCGGCGGTGTTTTCCCTCGGCGTGGTATCCGGCGAACTGGCCGCCTTGGCAGCGCGCTGGGTCGATATCACCCTGCTCTGAGTCTTCAGCCGAGCAGGCGCCGGAACTGCGCCGCGCTCACCGGGCGCCCCAACCAGAACCCCTGTCCCATGTCGCAGCCGGCCTTGCGCAGCCAGTCGAACTGGCCACGCTCCTCGATGCCCTCGGCCACCACGCGCAAATCCAGCGTGTGTGCCATGCCGATGATCGCCTCGGTCAGCAGCAGGTCGGCACGATCATGCAGCAGATCGGTGATGAACGTACGGTCGATCTTGACCCCGTCGACCGGCAGCCGTCGCAACTGGCTGAGACAGGAAAAGCCGGTGCCGAAGTCGTCCAGCCACAATTTGACCCCGAGCGCACGCAGCCTGCGCAACGTCCCCAGGCTGTCGCCGATTTCATCCAGCACCATGGTTTCGGTCAACTCCAGGCGCAGGGCATGCGCGGGAAGCCTGGTTTCGCTCAGGATCGCCGCAACCTGCTGCACCAGGCCCGCATCACGCAACTGACGCATGGAAAGGTTGACCGAGACAAACAGTGGCAACCCGTCCGCTGCCGTGCCCGCCGCGGCATGCCACTGCATCGCATCGCTGCAGGCCTTGCGCAGCACCTGCGGGCCGAGCTGGTCGATCAGTCCGGACGCCTCCGCCACCGCGATGAAGGCCGAAGGCGCCACCAGTCCATCGCGCGGATGCTCCCAGACCAGCAAGGCTTCGGCGCCCACCACGCGGCGATCCTGCAGGCGCACGATGGGCTGGTAGGTCAAGTGCAACTCGCCACGCTCCCAGGCCCCGTGCAACTCCTGTTCCATGCGCATGCGTCGCTGGATGACCTCACCCATGTCACGGTTGTAGAAGCGATAGCAATGCTTGCCTGAGGTCTTGGCCTGATACATCGCGATGTCGCCGTGCTTGATCAGCGACTCGGCCCCCACCGCATCACCGGGAAACAGGCTGATGCCGATCGACGCACCGAGGAACACCTGCTTGCCCTCGGCCAGCTCGACCGGCTGCGCGCAACTGGCCACCAGCGCTTGCGCCAGCCGTGCCGCTGCAGCGGAAGCGGCATGGATTCCGCTCTCGTTGGCCTCGAGCAGGATCACGAACTCGTCGCCGCCAAAGCGCGATATTTCGGCATGGCGCAGCTCCGCCTGATGCACGGCGCGACGCACTCGCGCAGCCATGTCGATCAGCACCTGATCCCCGGCTTCGTGCCCTGAGGTGTCGTTGATGCGCTTGAAGTCGTCCACATCGACGAACAGCAGCGCCAGTGCGTCCCCTTCGCCAAGGATTTGCAGGCGTGCTTCCAGCCGTTGGCGGAAATCATGCCGGTTCGGCAATCCGGTCAGCGCATCGGTGAAAGCGATGCGACGGATTTCATTGTCGTGTTCGCGCACGCTCGCCACCATGCGCGCAAACGCGCGTTCAAGCTCGCCCAGCTCGTCGCCTCGCACCGACGCTGAGGCCGCGTCTGCGGAAAGGTCGTAAATGCCATGCTCCACGGCGCGCACGCTCTGCGCCAGGCGCAGGATCGGGCGCACGTAACGACGTTGCACCCACAGCATGCTGAACAATGCCAGAGCGCCGATCCCCGCCAGCAGCAGCGAAATCAACAACCGGTGCTGATCCGCCAATTGGCTCATCGCGTGGTCAAGCCGGGCCAGCCTTGCCGCGTCCGCATCACGCGAGGCGGCCAACGAATAACCGATCTCGGCAGCGCCGATCAGGCGCCCTTGGCGCAGGATGCGCACCTCGGCAGCCAGATGTGCCAGCTCCGGGTCGATCGTGCCAAGTCGCGCCTCCACCTCGACATCACCGGGCAGTTCCGCCATCGGCAGGCGGCGCGCATTTTCCACCTTCATGCCCTCGTGCAGAAGGCGATTCTCGCCATCCAGCACGCGCACGCGGGTCACGTCGGGCTCGCTGCTGGTCAGGTTGGCGATGCGGACGACTTCCTCGAGATCGGAATCCAGCAACGGACCCGCCAGTGCGATTCCCAATTGCCATGCATGCCGTTGGGGACACTGCCGCCAGCGATCTTCCATCACTTGCTGCAACGTCTCGCGACTGTAAGCGGCCACATGGTGTTGCATCCTGTTCTGGCGCTGGATCAGCAGCGCCACCACCAGCGCCACACCCAGCAAGGCGAGCAAGGTCAGCACGATGGACTGCATGTGCATTCCCATGCGTGCCAGGCGATTGATCATGCTCCAGCCCCCCTCATGGCCTGCGCTGCCGACTCAGCACTGCCCACGGCAAGCGCCCGGCGCAGGCATCGCGATGACAGCCGGGGCGCCGGAATCGATGACCGGAGACCAACCGGCATTCGCCGGTGGCGGATCTTCTGGCGCAAAGGCGAACTGCAGGCATGGCGGACGCGGGCTGGCACGCACGTCCTGCATGATGGCATGAGGATTCGCACCTGCTCCTGCCTGGGGACATGGGCATGCGCAGCAGGCACGGCGGCTCAGTCCGCATTGGCCAGCCGTGCCATGCGCTGCGCATCGGCCAGCAGCCCGCGCAGCAAGCGCAATTCACGCTGGTTGAGTTCGGCACGCAGGAAGATGCGGCGGAACTTGCGCAAGGCCGAATCCGGAGTGCGTCCCTTGTGGAAATCGATCGCGTCCAGGGTGTCGGCCAACTGCGAGAAGAAACCTTCCATCTGCTCGTGCGCTGCCGGAGGCTCCACCCTCTCCACAGCCTCGGCTACGGCCGCAGGCGATGCCGACAGCAGCGCCATGCGCAACTCGTAGGCCAGCACCTGCACCGCCGCAGCGAGGTTGAGCGAACTGAAGTCCGGGTTGGCGGGGATGTGCACCGCCGCATGGCACAGCTGCAGCTCGTGATTCTCCAGCCCGGTGCGCTCGCGTCCGAATACCAGTGCCACTTCGCCGCCGCTCATCGCCACCTCGAGTGCGCGCGAAGCCGCCTGGCGCGGGTCGAGTTCCTGCAATGCGATGCGCCGGCTGCGTGCGGTGCAGCCCAGCACCAGGCGGCAATCGGCCACCGCTTCGCTCAACGTCGCCACCACTGGCGCATCGAACACCAGCGCCTCGGCGCCGGCCGCCATCGAGGCGGTCTCCAGGTTCGGCGCCTTCTCCGGCGCCACCAGCATCATCCGTGCAAGGCCCATGGTGCGCATGGCGCGGGCGGCGGCACCCAGGTTTCCCGGGTGCTGGGTGCCGACCAGCACGATGCGCAGATGCCGGGCGATGTCGGGGGCGTCGAGGCTCATGCCGTGAATGGTAAACTGACTGGCCGGCCGCGATGCCGGTTCGCTCTGTCACAACCCCGGCACTATCCATGCAGAAACCTGCGGTCAACCTGATGGTCAAGGCGGCGCGCGCCGCCGGCAGCGTGCTGATGCGCAACGTCAGCCGCCTTGAATCCCTCAACGTGGTCGAGAAAGGCCGCCTGGATTACGCCAGCGAAGTCGATGCCCAGGCCGAACAGGCCGCGGTGCGCGAATTGCGCCGCGCCGCGCCCGATTACGCCATCCTCGGCGAGGAAGGCGGCCAGCAGGGCAAGGGCCGCAGCGTATGGGTGATCGACCCGCTCGACGGCACCAGCAACTACCTGCGCGGGCAACCGCATTACTGCGTCTCGATCGCCCTGGTGGAGAACGGCGAGCCGCAGCACGGGGTGATCTTCGACCCGCTGCGCAACGAACTGTTCACCGCCAGCAAGGGCCATGGCGCAGTGCTCGACGACAAGCGCATCCGCGTGGCCGAGCGCCGCACGCTGGAAGGCGCGATGGTCGCCACCGGTTTCCATCCGCGCGAGCGCGAACGCACCGGTGCGCAACTGGAGTGCACGCGCCAGCTGCTGAACCAGGCCGAGGACATCCGTCGCATGGGCTCGGCCGCACTGGATCTTGCCTGGGTCGCCTGCGGCCGCCTCGACGCCTACTTCGAAGCCGGGCTCAAGCCCTGGGACATCGCCGCCGGCGTGCTGCTGGTGCGCGAAGCCGGCGGCAAGGTCTGCGACTTCAAGGGCGCGGCAACGCGGCCGATGGATGCGCGCGGCATCGACAGCCGTCCACTCGTCGCCGGCAACGTGCGCATCGCCGAAGCGCTGCAGAAGCTGATCGCCGACAGCGGTTACGCGGCTGCATTCTGATTGCGGCGTGCAGGCGCATCATCGCCTGCAACGCTCCGAGATCACGGGACGGAATGCAAAAACGCGCGGGAATCCCCGCGCGCTTTCGTTTGCATGCAAGTCAATCCGTCTGATCAGGGGCGTCGTGCCAACGCCGCATCGTCCCGCGCCTTGGGCAGCAGATCCTGCTTGGTGACACGCAACGGGCCCACGGTCAGCATCGCGCAGGCGACGAAGATCGAGGACAGCGTGCCGACCACCACACCGATCATCTGCGTCAGCGCCAGGCCCTGCAGCGCCTCGCCGCCGAACAGGAACAAGGCCAGCACCGAGAGGAAGAACACCGCCGAGGTGATGATGGTGCGCGAGAGCGTCTGGTTGATGGAGGCGTTGAATACCTCGAACGGGGTGGCACGCATCGCACGGAAGTTCTCGCGCACGCGGTCGAACACCACGATGGTGTCGTTGATCGAGAAGCCCATCACCGCCAGCAGGCCGGCAAGCACGGTAAGGTCGAACTCGCGCCCGGTGATGGCGAAGAAGCCCGTGGCGATGACCACGTCCATCAGCGTGGTGATGCTCGCCACCACCGCGAACTTCCATTCGAAGCGCAGGCTGATGTAGATGAGGAAGCCGATCACCACGAAGGCGATCGCCTGCAGTGCCTTGCTGGTCAGCTCCGAACTGACCTGCGCGCTGATCGATTCGCGACTGATGATGCTGGCCGGGTTCTGTGCCGTGTTGACCGCCGCCAGCACCTGGTCGGCCCGCGAGGTGCCCTGGTCGATCTGCCCGTCAGCGCCCTGCTCGGCGCGCAGGCGCACCAGCAGGTTGTTGACCCCGCCGAAAGCCTGCACCTGGGCGTTGGCGAAGCCGGCATCGACCAGCTGGCCACGCACCTGCTCGACGTTGGCAGGCTGCTCGAAACGCAGCTCGATCGCGGTGCCGCCGGTGAAGTCCAGGCCGAAGTTGAAGCCCTTGCCGAAGATGCCGACCAGCGCGGTGAGCAGCAGCAGCGCGGAAATCGCCAGGCCGACCCAGCGGATGCGCATGAAATCGATGCGCGTGTCGTTGGGAATCAGTGTAAGCGGAAAAATTTTCATGTCCGTGTCGTTCTCGGATCGGGCCTCAGATCGCCAGCGTCTTGAGCTTCTTGCGGTGGCCATACATCAGGGTGGCGATGGCACGGGTCACCGTCAGTGCAGTGAACATCGAGGCGAGAATGCCGATCACCAGGGTCACCGCGAAGCCCTTCAGCGGACCACTGCCGAAGGCATACAGCGCCACGCCGGCGAGGATGCCGGTGATGTTGGCATCGAAGATGGAGCTGGAAGCCTTGTCGTAGCCGGTGGCGATCGCCGCCTTGACCGGCATGCCGGCACGCAATTCCTCGCGGATGCGCTCGTTGATCAGCACGTTGGCGTCCACCGACAGGCCGATCGACAGCGCAAGGCCGGCAAAGCCCGGCAGGGTCATGGTCGCGCCGAAGATCGACAGCACCGCCGTCACCAGCACCAGGTTGAGCAGCAGCGCGACGCTGGTGATCAGACCGAACATGCGGTAGTAGAGCATGAAGAACAGCAGGGTGAAGATGAAGGCGAACCCGACCGCGCGCACGCCACGGTCCACGTTCTCCTTGCCCAAGCTCGGGCCGATCACGCTTTCGGCGACGAAATCCATCGGCGCGGCCAGCGCACCGGACTTGAGCTGCTTGGCCAGGCTCTGCGCTTCCTCCTGCGACAGTCCGGTGGTCTGGAAGTCCTTGCCGAACACGCCCTGGATGGTCGAGGCACTGATCACCCGTTCCTCGATGCGCGAGCCCTGCACCTCCTCGCCATCGACGATGCTCACCGTCGGCACGCGCTCGATGTAGACCACGCCCAGGCGCTGGCCGACATTCTCCAAGGTGTGCTCGAGCATGCGCTTGCCACCGGCGGCATTGAGCGTGATCGATACCGCCGGCGAGCCGGTGCGCCCATCGGTGGTCGGTACCGCGGCGAGCAGCTCATCACCCGATACCAGCACCCGCTTGGAGAGCAGGATCGGTGCACCGCTGACCTGCTGGTACAGGCGCGAATCGGGCGGCACCTGGCCGGTGGCCTGGGCGGTCGCCGCGGCCTGTTCGTCACCGGTCACGGCGCGGAACTCCAGCGTCGCGGTGGCGCCGATCTGGCGCTTGGCCTCGGCGGTGTCCTGCAGGCCAGGCAGCTGGATCACCAGGCGGTCCGCGCCCTGCCGCTGCAGCACCGGCTCGGCCACGCCGATGGCGTTGATGCGGTCGCTGATGACGGTACGGTTCTGCTCGATCGCTTCCAGCGCGATCTTGTTGATCTCGGCATCGGGCAGACGCGCCAGGAGAGTGTTCGGCCCCTGCACGCTCCAGGTGAGGGCCGGGCCACCGCTGAGCGGGCTGCCGAGCGCCTCGGCCAGCACGCGCTGCGCGGCGTCGTTGGATGCACCGGGCTCGAGATTGACGACGATGCCATGGTCGGCACGACGGTCCACCGAACGGTAGCGGATCTTGGCGTCACGCAGCGCCACGCGCATGCCGTCGGCATAGGCGTCCAGGCGCTTGTCCAACGCCGCGTTGCGGTCCACCTGCATCAGGAAGTGCACCCCACCCTGCAGGTCGAGACCGAGCGACATCGGCTTGGCGCCCATCATGTCGAGCCACGCGGGCGCGGTCGGCAACAGGTTCAGCGCCACCTGGTGATCGGCACCGAGCGACTCGCGCAGCGCGTCCTGCGCGCGGGTCTGCGCATCGGTCGAATCCAGCCGCACCATCACCGTGCCGTCATCGGGCATCTGCACCGCCCTGGGCGTGATGCCGGCACCGGCGATCGCCGCTTCCACCTGCTGACGCAGGCTGATGCCGGTGGCCGCGCCACGGTTGGCGGTGACCTGCACCGAAGGATCCTTCGGATACAGGTTGGGCAGTGCATAGACGATGCTCAGCAGCACCACCAGCACGATCAGGACGTATTTCCAGCGCGGGAACTCAAGCATGGCGATCACCGGCGCGGCCCAGACCGGGCCGCACGAGAAGGGAAACGAAAATCAGGCAGCCTTCAGCGAGCCCTTGGGCAGCACGTTGGCGATCGCTGCCTTCTGCACCCGCACGCGCACGCCTTCGGCGATCTCCACGCCGACGAAGTTGTCGCCGATGTCGGTCACCACGCCGGCAATGCCGCCGTTGGTGATCACCTCGTCGCCCTTGTTCAGCGCGCCGAGCATGGCGCGATGCTCCTTGGCCCGCTTCATCTGCGGACGGATCATCAGGAAGTACATCACCGCAATCAGAACCAGCGGCATCAGCATCATGCTCATGCCACCACCCTGCGGCGGCGTGCCGGCGGTCTGGGCGTGGGCAACGGGAATCAGCAAGTCGAACAGGTTCATCGGGGCATCCGTGGAGGCGAACGGGCAATTATGCCATGCGGGCGCGAGTGTACGGATTCAAGGCGATCGGGCAGGAAGCCCCCCTTCGCGCCCGGCAGCCGCGCACCTCAGGCTTGCGCGGCATGGAACGCGGCGCGGAAATCGGCGAAGCGGCCCTGCTCGATCGCCAGCCGCATGTCCGCCATCAGCCGCTGGTAATGCCGCAGGTTGTGCAAGGTGCCGAGCATCGGCGCCAGCATTTCGTTGCAGCGGTCGAGATGGCGCAGGTAGGCGCGGCTGAACCCGTTGGCGCAGGCGTAACAGTCGCAGCCTTCCTCGATCACGCCCAGGTCGTTCTCGTAGCGCGCGTTGCGGATGCGCACGGTGCCGTCGGCAGTGAAGAAGTGGCCGTTGCGCGCATTGCGCGTGGGCATCACGCAGTCGAACATGTCGACTCCACGTGCCACCGCCTCGACCAGATCCCGTGGACGCCCGACGCCCATCAGGTAGCGCGGCTGGTGATCCGGCAACAGTGGCAGCGTGTGCTCGAGCATCGCGTTGCGCTCGGCCTCGGGCTCGCCCACGGCAAGGCCGCCGATGGCATAGCCGTCGAAGCCGATCCCGGTCAGGCCTGCCGCCGAGCGGCTGCGCAGCCCGGGAAACATGCCGCCCTGGACGATGCCGAACAGCGCCGCGTCATTGCCCTCGTGCGCGCGCCGGCTGCGTTCGGCCCAGCGCAGCGACAGCTCCATCGAGCGCCGCGCCACGTCTTCGCCCACCGGCACGCCGTCGATCTGGTAGGGCGTGCACTCATCGAAAATCATCACGATGTCGCTGCCCAGCACGCGCTGGATCCGCATCGACTCCTCCGGTCCGAGGAACACCCGGCTGCCATCCGTCGGCGCGGCGAAAGTCACCCCCTGCTCGCTGATCGTGCGCCGGTGGGCCAGCGAAAACACCTGGAAGCCGCCCGAATCGGTCAGGATCGGACCTTGCCAGCGGGTGAAATCGTGCAGATCACCGTGCGCGGCGACCACCTCCAGCCCCGGCCGCAGCCACAGGTGGAAGGTGTTGCCGAGGATGATTTCGGCGCCGAGTTCGCGCACCTGTTCGGGAAACACGCCCTTGACCGAGCCATACGTGCCCACCGGCATGAACGCCGGCGTTTCCACCGTGCCGCGCGGGAACGACAGGCGACCACGACGCGCCGCGCCATCGTGGCCCAGCAGCTGGAAGGACATGCGGGACATGGCGCGCATTATCGCGGCAAACCGCACGCGGCCTCAAAGCCGTACGGCACCGGCCTCACTCCATCTCGCTGCGCGAACCGAAGGCATGCGAAAGCGTGCCGCGATCGACGTATTCCAGCTCGCCACCGAGCGGCACGCCATGCGCCAAGCGACTCGGGCGCACCCTGGCCTGGCGCGCCAGTTGCGCCAGGTAGTGCGCGGTGGCTTCGCCTTCCACGGTGGGATTGGTGGCGATGATGAGTTCGCGCACCTCGCCCTCGCGCAGGCGCTCGGCCAGTGCATCCAGACCGAGTTCCGCCGGCCCGATGCCGTCCAGCGGCGACAGCCGGCCCTGCAGCACGAAATACAGGCCGCGGTAGCCGGTGGCCTGCTCGATGGCGAGTCGGTCGGCCGGGCTTTCCACCACGCACAGCTCGCTGCGTTCGCGCGCGGGGTTGGCACAGGTCGGGCACAGGTCCTGTTCGCTGAAGTCGCGACAGCGTCGGCAGTGGCCGACTTTGGCCATCGCCTCCGCCATCACCTCGGCCAGGCGCTCGCCACCGCCGCGCTCGCGCTCCAACAGGTGGTAGGCCATGCGCTGGGCGGACTTCGGCCCGACCCCGGGCAGCACGCGCAGGGCCTGGATCAATTGCTCAAGCAGCGGTGAGGACATGCGCCGGGATCAGAACGGCAGCTTCATCCCCGGCGGCATCGGCATGCCGGCGGTGGCCGCGCCCATCTTTTCCTGGCTCGCCGCATGCGCCTTGTTGACCGCATCGTTGAACGCGGCGGCGATCAGGTCCTCGGCCATTTCCGCATCCTCGAACACGCTCGGGTCGATGCGCACCTTGCGGCATTCCATCTTGCCGGTCAGGGTGACATTGACCATGCCGCCACCGGCATTGCCGGTGACTTCGAGATTGGCCAGCTCTTCCTGCGCGCGCTGCAGGTTTTCCTGCATCTTCTGCGCCTGCTGCATCAGTTGGGCGATATTGCCTCGCATCGGAATACTCCTCGGGGTTCGTGGTCAATCGTCCAGCGGACGGATGGAATCGGGCACCAGGCGGGCACCCCGGGCCATCAGCCGCTGCACGTCGGGATCATTGAGAAACGCATGTTCGGCGGCGCTGTGGCGGGCATCACGCTCGCGGGCATCGCGCTGGCGCAGGGTTTCGCCCACCGGCGCCACCGCCTCGAAGCGGATCTGCGGCGGGGTACCGAGAACAGCGCCCAAGGCATCGCCCAGTTGCCGCACTGCCGGCGGGGTTTTCAGGAACTCGTCCTCGGCCGGCAGCGAAAGTCGCAATACCTCGCCTTCGTGGGCGATGAAGCCGGCATGCGCGGCCAACTCCCGGGCCAGCCCCTTGAGTTCGGCCTGTTCCACCACGCGCAACCAGCTTTCCGCATCCAGCACGGACAACGCGGGAGCCGTCGGGGATGCAGCCGGGGCTTCTCGCATCACCGGTTGTGCGGCGTCACGGGCGCGAGGACGTGGCGTCGCCGCCGGTGGGGTCGCGGCCTGCGCTTCATCCAGCGCCGCCTGGGCCGCGGCGCGCCCGCCCGACGCCGGCCTGGCTGCCGCGGGGGCGGCACCGGTCGTGCTCCCCTCGCCTGCCGGCCGGAATGCGAGCATGCGCAGCAGGCTCATCTCGAACCCGACCCGTTCACCGGGCGCGAGCGACAGGTCACGCCGGCCCTGCACCGCCATCTGGTACCACAGCTGCACCAGTTCGGCGCGCAGGCCCTCGGCGAGCGCGGCGATGTCGATGTCGCCGCCCTCCTCGTTCATCTGCATGGCCGGCACCAATTGCCGCAGCTGCACCCGGTGCAGGGTTTCCGCCAAGGCCTCCAGCACATGGCCCCAGTCCGGGGCGAGTTCGGCCAGAGCCTCGATTTCGGCAAACAGGCGTTCACCATCCCCCGCCATCAGCGCCTCCAGCAGCGCACCCACGCGCGCACGGTCGACAGTACCGAGCATCGCCGCCACTTCCGCGTCGCCGACCTGCCCGCCGCCGTAGGCGATGGCCTGGTCGAGCAGGGACAGGCCATCACGCAGGCTGCCGTCGGCGGCACGCGCCAACTGGCGCAACGCGCCGTCCTCGAAGCCGATGCCTTCGGCCTCGAGGATACGCCGCATCTGCCCTTCGATCTGAGCCAGGTCCAGCCGCTTGAGGTTGAACTGCAGGCAGCGCGAGAGCACGGTCACCGGCAACTTTTGCGGATCGGTGGTCGCGAGCAGGAACTTCACGTGCCCCGGCGGCTCCTCCAGCGTCTTCAGCAGCGCGTTGAAGGCGTTTTTCGACAGCATGTGCACTTCGTCGATCAGGTACACCTTCACCCGACCGCGACTGGGCATGTACTGCGCGTTGTCGATCACCTCGCGCACGTCATCCACGCCGGTATTGGACGCGGCGTCGATCTCCAGCAGGTCGATGAAGCGTCCGGCGTCGATGTCGAGGCAGGTGCGGCACTCGCCGCAGGGCTCGGCGGAGGTGCCCGCTTCGCAGTTGAGCGACTTGGCGAAGATGCGCGCGATGGTGGTCTTGCCCACGCCGCGCGTGCCGGTGAACAGGAAGGCATGGTGCACACGGCCGCTGTCCAGCGCATTGGTCAACGCACGCACCACGTGCTCCTGGCCGACCAGTTCACCGAACCGCCTGGGGCGCCACTTGCGGGCGAGGACGAGATAGCTCATCCGGGCATTCTGCCATGCCCTGCCGGCACTCCCGCTGACCGTGTTCGCGCCTCGATGCCGGGGCCGGAAAAGGTGGCGGCCCCGCCGACTGACCTCGGCGCCCGCATCATTCGATACCGTTGCTGCCTTCCGGCCCTGGCGGGGTTTTCGAACTAGCGTCGCGAGGGGCCGACGGGGCCACCATGGAATCACCGCGGCATTCGCCGGCGGGCCGCGCATTGTAGCCGGTCGCGTGGAGCGGTCAATTTCGCCAGGAATGCAAAGCGCCCCGTATGGAGGGTCAGAGCTTGATTCATTGGGGGATTGACTCGGGCCATCCATGGCCCTCGCCCTGCGGGCAGCCTGCCGATCCGTCGAACCCCGGCGGAGGTTCTCGTCCGCCGTCATTCCGCAGATACGCCAACGCCCCCGTGCGCGACGGCGCCATGGGCTTGAGAGGGGGATTGACTCGGGCCATCCATGGCCCTCGCCCTGCGGGCAGCCTGCGGCTGTCCTGATCGGCAGTCCTGCCGATCGGTGACTCGGGCCATCCATGGCCCTCGCCCTGCGGGTAGCCTGCGGCTGTCCTGATCGGCAGTCCTGCCGATCGGTGACTCGGGCCATCCATGGCCCTCGCCCTTCGGGCAGCCTGCGGCTGTCCGGATCGGCATCCTGCCGATCCGTCGAACCCCGGCGGAGGTTCTCGTCCGCCGTCATTCCGCAGATACGCCAACGCCCCCGTGCGGGGGCGTTGGCGTATCTGGCGGAGAGAGGGGGATTCGAACCCCCGAAGCGCGGTTTAGACGCTTACACACTTTCCAGGCGTGCTCCTTCAACCACTCGGACACCTCTCCGGAAACCTTGGGCGCGCGGGCGCCAGCCGGTCATTTTAGCCCGCTGCAGGGGTATCCACAACATGCAGCAGCGGCTCGCCAAGCGCCACCGCTTCGCCCGGTTCAGCCACCCGCATGCCGCGCGCGCGCAGCGCCGCCGCGTCCTCCGCCGAGCCGTAGTGGTACAGCAGGCAGCGGGCCAGCAGTTCGGCCGGATACTCGCGTTCGAGGTCGTCGATGCCACTGTGTGACGGGTTGCCCTGCAAGGCGCAGTCGTGCGCGATCAGTTCGCCGCGATCGGCCACGGCAGCCAGCATTTCGGGGATCGGTCGGGTATCGCCGGTCCAGACCAGGCTGCCCGGCAGGCGCAGGCCATGGGCAGTGTCGGGCCAGTGATGGCGCACCGGGAAACTCTCGAGGCGCACGCCACGGTGCCAGAAGTGGTCGCTGACCACGATCAGCTGGAACGCATCCCAGAAGTTGACCCCGCCTTCGGCCAGCACATTGGGGTAGTCCGCCACGCGTCGCTGCAGCCAGGGCAGCACACCGACCGGGCAATAGACCTTCACCTGGCCGCGTCGCACCGGGTCGAACCAGGTGCCGACGAACAGCCGTTCGAAGCCGCTGACATGATCGAGGTGGGCATGGGTCACGTACACCGCGCGTGGATACTCGCGGTAATGGTCGAGATAGCGGCTCAGGCCTTCGGAGCCACAGTCGATCGCCAGCCACGGCTCGCCGTCGCGCTCGATCGCGGCCATCGCGCTGCCCAGTTCGGCCGCCGCCATTGCGCCGCCCACACCGATGAAGCGCAGCGCCCAGCTCATCGCGCCACCGACTCGGACATGGCCGCCGCATACGCCGCTTCAAGCTCGACGAAACCTTCCGCCACGGTCGCGGCACGCGCCTCGCCCGCCACCTTGTCCAGCGAGCGGCGCAGCCGCGCGAGATTGGCACGGCGCCACCGGCCATCGCCTTCGGCGCGCAAACGGCTGCGATCGAAATCGATCATCCAACCCTTGCCCTGCCCGTCGAACAGCAGATTGTGCGCGTTGAGGTCGGCATGCCACAGGCCGTGGCGATGAAAGCGCGCGATCAGTTCGCCGCTCTGTCGCCATGGCGCGGCATCGGCAAGCAACGCATCGGCCAGGCTGCGCACGCCGGCGATGCGCTCGATCAGGATCGCGGCGCGATAAGCCAGTCCGTGGCGCCAATAGGCGGCGGCAAGCGGTCTTGGCACCGGCAGTTCGCGCTGCAGCAGCTGTTGCAGCAGATGAAATTCGGCAAAGCTGCGCACCGCGGCTTCGCCCTGCCACAGGTAACGGTCGTGGCTGATGCGCGCGACCAGCCCGCCACGCAGGTAGCGGCGCAGCACCATCGCCCCCCAGGGGGCGTCGATGAACCAGGCGGCTCCGCGCCCGCCGCTGCCAACCGACTGTGCGGCCTCCCCCCAATGGCTGGCTTCGAACCACTCCACTTGCGCCGGACGCGGCAAGGCCGCGGCATCCCACAGCAGGCACCCGGCGGCGTGGTCGGCAAGTTCGGCGCGCATGTGCATGCGGCCAGTGTACTCAGGGCGATGCCCTATCATGGGCGCGTTTTCCCGCAGCGAGTCTTCGATGGCCAATGTGCTGTGCATCAAATGGGGCACCAAGTATGGCCCCGAATACGTCAATCGCCTGCGCTCGATGGTGCGCCGGCATCTGAAGCGCCCGCATCGCTTCGTGTGCCTGACCGACGATACCCGCGGCATCGATGCGGACATCGAAACCTTCGACATCCCGAAGATCGGCATCGCCGATTTCGATGCGCGCGAACCGTGGACCTTCGCCCACGGCTGGCTCAAGCTGACCAGCTTTGCCCCGACGCTGCACGACCTGGAAGGCGAAACCCTGTTCATCGACCTTGACGTGGTCATCGTCGGTGAGCTTGATCGTTTCTTCGAGCAGCCCGGCGAATTCCTCGTCATCCGCGAGTGGGACAAGTCCGACGGCACCGGCAATACCTCGGTCTACCGCTACCGCATCGGCGCGCATGCCGACGCGCTCGACTACCTGCGCGAGAACCAGGCCGAGGCGCTGGCAAAGGTACGCAACGAGCAGGAGTTCATCACCGGCTACCTCGCCCGCCAGGGCAAGCTCGGCTACTGGCCCGAGGCTTGGTGCCGCAGCTTCAAGCGCCACTGCCTGCGCCCGTTCCCGCTGTCGCTGTTCCAGCCACCGCGCATTCCGCCCGATGCCTCGGTGATCGCCTTCCACGGCAAGCCCTACCCCGAAGACGCGATCGCCGGGCGCAGCGGCAAGTGGTACCGCAAGGTGCTGCCGACCCCGTGGGTGGCCGAGCACTGGCGCTGAAGCGCTTGTCGCCACCAGCCCCGCGCCGTATCATGTGCGGCTTGCTGACCGCCGGAGAGGTGGCAGAGTGGTTGAATGTACCTGACTCGAAATCAGGCAGGCGTTTATAGCGCCTCGGGGGTTCGAATCCCCCCCTCTCCGCCAGAAACGCAAAGCGCCCCGATCGGGGCGTTTTGCGTTTCTGCGGGATGGCGGCGGACGAGAACTCCCGCCGGGGTTCGACGGATCGGCAGGATGCCGATCCGGACAGCCGCAGGCTGCCCGCAGGGCGAGGGCCATGGATGGCCCGAGTCAATCCCCTCATCACCCATCACGAAATGCCCCGATCAGAGCGTTTTGCGTTTCTGCGGGATGGCGGCGGACGAGAACTCCCGCCGGGGTTCGACGGATCGGCAGGATGCCGATCCGGACAGCCGCAGGCTGCCCGCAGGGCGAGGGCCATGGATGGCCCGAGTCACCGATCGGCAGGATTGCCGATCGGGACGGCGCAGCCGCCCGCAGGGCGAGGGCCATGGATGGCCCGAGTCAATCCCCCCTCAAACCCATGACGCCATCCCGCATCGGCGCGTCTTGCGTTTTCTGCGGGATGGCAGCGGACGAGCTCCACGCCGGGGTTCGTCCACTGGATCGTCACCCCTTGCCGCGACGCGGCCTGTGCCACGATGATGGGCATTGACCGACTTGGCTTGCATGCATGATCGAATTCGGCCACATCACCCATCCCGGGCTGCGCCGGGAGTTGAACGAGGACACCTACCACGGCGACGCCCACCTCGGGCTGTGGTTGGTGGCCGATGGCATGGGCGGGCACCAGTACGGCGAGATCGCCAGTGCGATCGCCCGCGAAACCGTGGTGCGCGAGGTGCGCGACGGCACCGCACTGGAGCAGGCGATCCGCATTGCCAACGAGGAGATCCTGCGCAGCCCGCACAACCGACGCGATGCGCTGCCGATGGGCACCACGCTGGTCGCCGCACGCATTCGCGACGGCCAGTTCAACGTGGCCTGGGTCGGCGACAGCCGCGCCTACCTGTGGCAGGCCGGCAAGCTGATGCAGCTATCGCATGACCACAGCTACGTGCAGACGCTGGTGGCGCAGGGTGAGCTGGGTGCGGAAGAGGCACGCCGCCACCCGCAGCGCAAGGTGGTGACCCAGGCGCTGGGCGTCACCGCGCCGGCGCAGCTGGACGTGGAGGAATGCAGCGGCACCCTGGAGCCGGGCATGCAGCTGCTGTTGTGCAGTGACGGCCTGACCGAAGAAGTGGACGATGCCGGCATCGCGCAGATCCTTGCGCGCCCGACCCTGACTGCACAGGAATGTGCCGACACCCTGGTCGCCAGCGCGCTGGATGCCGGCGGCAGCGACAACATCACCGTGCTGGTGCTGCGCCGGCACTGAAGGCCGTCGCGAGTCGGCTCAGCCGGCGAGCCGGCGCCACAGCGGTTCGCCGCCGCACTTGCCGGCAATCGCATCCAATCGCGCCTCATGCTCGCTGCGCTCGGCCTCCGAGACGCGCACCCGCGGTCGGGGGCCAGTCGCGCCGAAGCCCGGTACATCGATCGCCACGGCAGCGTCCGCGGCGGATGCGTCGAACCCCGCATCGAAACCGATCTCGCTCTGGCCCGAGGTCATCGCCAGATACACCTCGGCGAGGATCTCGGCATCGAGCAGCGCCCCGTGCAGGGTGCGGTGGGCATTGTCCACGTCCAGCCGCCGACACAGCGCGTCCAATGAATTGCGCTGTCCCGGCCAGCGCTTGCGCGCCATTTCCAGGGTATCGGTCACCTCGGCGTGGTCGGCGATGCAGCCCAGCTGCGGGCCGACGCCGGCCAGTTCGGCGTCAAGGAAGCCGATGTCGAACCTGGCATTGTGGATGATCAACTCCGCGCCGCGGATGTAATCCACGAACGATTGCGCGATGTCGGCGAACAGGGGCTTGTCGGCGAGGAAGTCCAGGCTGAGGCCGGTCACTTCGCGCGCCCCCTCCTCGAAATCACGCTGCGGATTGATGTAGACGTGGAAGTTGTTGCCGCTGGGACGACGCTCGATCAGCTCCACGCAGCCGATTTCCACCACCCGGTTGCCCTTGCGCCATTCCAGGCCGGTGGTTTCGGTGTCCAGCACGATCTGCCGCATCAGCATGATTCCTGTTCCTTCATCGCGAGGGCGGCTTCGCGCGCCAGCGCGTCGACCCGTTCGTTGTCCACATCGCCGGCATGCCCCTTGACCCAGCGCCAATCGACGCGATGGCGCGCGCTGGCCTGGTGCAGGCGCTGCCACAGGTCCTGATTCTTCACCGGCTGCCCGGCGGCGGTTTTCCAGCCGCGCCGGATCCAGTTCGGCAGCCATTCGCCGATGCCCTGCTGCACGTAGCGCGAATCGGTATGCAGGACCACTTCGCAGGCTTCACTGAGCGTTTCCAGCGCCATGATCGCGGCCATCAGTTCCATGCGATTGTTGGTGGTCTGCCGCTCGCCACCGGACAGTTCGCGCTCACGCGTGCCATAGCGCAGCAAGGCGCCCCAGCCGCCGGGCCCGGGATTGCCCAGACATGCGCCATCGGTATGTGCTTCGACCCGCTTCATCGCGCGCAGCTGCCCTCGCCCAGTGCCGGCACCAGCGTCGACGCCGGCCGCGGTGTCAATGCAATGCGACGTTTGGTGGCGGCCAGCATCCACGCCGCCCGTGCACCGGCTCCGTTACGCGGGCGACTGTCGCTGCTGCATTGCCAGGTCGGTCCGATGCCCTGGGCCAGCGGTTCGGGCTCCAGCCCGGCCTGGCGCAGACGACGGCGCCAGGTGAACGGTTCGCGCGCACCCACGCCTTCTCCCTGCCAACGCATGCGATAGGGCGAAAGCGGATTGAGCGCGAACACGGTGAGACATGCACCCGGCACCATCACGCGCGCGCATTCGGCAAGCCAGCCGCGCACATCCGCGGGCTCGACGTGCTGCAGCAGCACCGCGCCGACCGATTCGCTGGCCAACGGCAGGGCCATCCCGCATTCAAGCCCGCCACGCCAGCGCGCGCCATGCGGATGCAACCACAGGCCGTGCGGCAAGTTCACATAAGCCGGCCGCGGCAAGGTGGCGAACACCAGCCAGGGCAAGCCCGGGCGCGCGCCCAGCGCCTGCATCACCGCCTGCGCCTCGCTCTCGAGCACGGCTGAACCGGCCTCGTCGCTGAACCAGGAACCGGACATGGAAGGTTGACGAGGCACGGGTGCGGCGGGCATGGTGCGCCCATTCTACGCACCCGATGCATCTCAATCCCCGGTGATATCCCCGCCCGAGCCCCTGCCCGCTTTCAACGACAACTACATCTGGTGGTTGCCGGCCACGCCAGGACCGTTGCTGGTGGATCCGGGCGAGGCCGCGCCCGTGCTGCAACGCTTCGCCGATGCGCCGGCGCTGGCCGGGATCCTGTTGACCCACCATCACCCTGACCACGTCGGCGGCGTGCCCGAGCTGTTGCAGCGCTGGCCCGATACCCCGGTGATCGCCCCGCACGATGAACGCATCACCCACGCCACCCGGCGTGTGGCCGATGGCGACCGCGTGGCGCTGGGCGGTCACGAATTCGAGGTGCTCGCGGTGCCCGGACATACCCGCAGCCATATCGCGTATTTAGGCGAGGGCCTGCTGTTCTGCGGCGATGCGCTGTTCTCGATGGGCTGCGGGCGCATGTTCGAGGGCGATGCGCCGACCATGCTGGCTTCACTCGACCGTCTGGCCGCCCTGCCCGGCCCGACCCGGGTCTGCTGCGCGCACGAATACACCCTCGCCAATGGTGCTTTCGCAGAAGCGGTGATGCCCGGGCAACCAGAGCTGCTTGCGCGCCTGCGCCAGGCCCGCCAACAACGCGAAGCCGGCATCCCCACCTTGCCCAGCAGTATCGAAGACGAGCGCGCCACCAATCCTTTCCTGCGCATCGACGATGCGCAGGTGCGCGCTTCGATCGCCGACCACCTCGGCCAGGCACCTGGCGACCGCAACGCTGCGTTCGCCGCACTGCGCGCCTGGAAGGACGGGTTCAAGGGATGAAGCGCGCCATCAAGCCGCGGTGGTACATGCGTGCGGGGCTTGGCCTTGCCTGCCTGCTGGCTCCGTTTGCCGCGACCGCGGCGGAGATGCCGGCGCAGGCACCGGCCGCATCAAGTCCGCAGATCGCCACCCGCAGCGGATTGGAGATCCATCGCCGCTTCCGCGAGCATCTGGCCGAACCGGACTGCAGCAATGCCGATCCGCGCTGGACCGCCCATTACGAGCGTGCGCCACGGCGCATGGCCAGCCACGACGACGAACTGCTGGCGCTGTTCGGTTACGTGGTCGATGAACTGGTGCAGGCCGGATTGCCGACCGAATATGCATTGATCCCGTTCGTCGAAAGCCGTTACAACCCCGCCGCGCGCAGCAAGGCCGGCCCCGCCGGGCTGTGGCAGTTCATTGCACTGACCGCACGCAACCAGGGCGTCAAGGTCACCCCTGCCTACGATGGCCGCATGTCGGTGGTGGATTCCACCCGCGCCGCGGTGCGCTACCTGAAGATCCTGCACAGCATGTTCGGCGGCAACTGGCGGGTGGCGATCATGGGCTACAACGCCGGTGAATACCGCGTGCTGGGCGCGATCAAGCGCAGCGGCATGCAGCAACGCCAGGCCGATGCCAAACGAATCCAGGGCTTGCCCGCGCTGACCCGCGCCTATGTGGAAAAACTGCATGCAATCACCTGCCTGATCGAACAGGCCGAAGACCGCGCGGAATGGTTGCAGGCGATTGACCGCCCTGTGCCGGTGTTGACCGCCGAATCACTGCAGGAAGATGCCGCGAGCCTCGAGCACTGGGCACGCGCGCAACAACTGGATGCAGGAATGCTGAAACGGCTCAACCCGGCACTCGCCAGCGTGCGCCTGAACTCCGGCCCCCAGGCACCGCAGCTGCTGGTGCCGCGTCGCCTGCGTGAGGAAAGCGAAACCACGCGCACACGCAGCGTGATCGCCGCCGGCAGTGCGGCGGAGAGCCTGGCCACGGCAAGTCGCACCGGCATCGCCACCGGCGGGCACACGCACTACACGGTCGTGGCGGGTGATTCGTGGTGGGCGATCGCGCGTCGCCACGGCCTCAGCACCGCCGAACTGCTGCGCCGCAACGGCCTCAGGCCCGGCGCCGCGCTACGCCCCGGTATGGTGCTCAAACTCGACGCCACGCCCGCCACGCAGGCAAACTAGCGCATTCCCCTTCGACAGGATCAATACGGCATGGGTTTTCTTGCAGGCAAGCGTGCGCTCATCACCGGCATCGCCAGTGAACGGTCTATGGCCAACGGAATCGCCGAAGCGATGCGGCGCGAAGGTGCCGAGTTGGCCTTCACTTACCAGAACGAGAAGCTGAAATCCCGCGTCGAGAACGCCGCCAGGGAATACGGCAGCGATATCGTGATCCCGCTGGACGTGTCTTCGGATGCGCAGATCGCCGAATGTTTCACCGAGCTCGGCAAGCATTGGGATGGCTTCGACATCCTCGTGCACGCCATTGCCTATGCCCCGCGCGAAGCGATCGCCGGCCAGTTCCTGGACGGCCTGACACGCGAGAACTTCGCCATCGCGCACGACATCTCGGCCTATTCGCTGGCGGCGCTGGCGTCGGCGGCACGCCCGATGATGCAGGGCCGCAAGGGTGCGATCCTGACCCTGTCCTACCTCGGTGCCGAGCGCGCGCTGCAGGGTTACAACGTGATGGGCGTGGCCAAGGCCAGCCTGGAGGCCACGGTGCGTTATCTGGCCTACAACCTCGGCCCGGAAGGCATCCGCGTCAACGCGGTGTCCGCCGGCCCGATCAAGACCCTGGCCGCGGCCGGCATCGGCGGCTTCCGCAAGATCCTCGGCCATGTGGAAGAAAACGCGCCGCTGCGGCGCACCGTGACCATCGAAGAAGTCGGCAATGTGGCCGCTTTCCTGTGCTCGGACCTGGCCAGCGCGGTCACCGGCGAAGTCACCTATGTCGACTCGGGTTACAGCATCCTCGGCATGACCGGACTCAACGACTGAACCGGCCCGCTCGCGCAGCACGCGGGCAATCCCATGAACGCAAGACGCCCGGCGATGCCGGGCGTCTTGCATTGTCGGGGTCGCGGCCGATGCCGCGATGTGATCACAACGGGGCGTCGGTGATGCGGATCTTGTAGCGCTTGCGCAGGTCCGACACGTAGGCACGCAGGCTGTCGTAACCGGCCGCCGCCGCCATCTGCTGGCGCAGGATCCGCTTCTCCTCTTCCGGGATCGCCGTCAGGTCGGCGGCATGGACCGCATCCACCTGGAACACCAGCCAACTGCCATCGGGCAGCTTGAGCTGGCCCAGCGACGGCGCCCCGGCGTCCGGCCGCGGCGCCTCGAACATCGCGCGCGTCGCGTCAGACGTCGGTGCCGGCATCATCCGCGACAGCGCGGTCAATGGCTGCATCGCAAGGCCCTCGGCCGCGGCCAGGGTGGCCATCGCCCCGCCCTTGCGTACGCCTTCGAGCAGCGCCTTGGCGCTGGCTTCCGCCGCTTCGCCGGCACGCTGCGTGCGCACCGCGACGGCGACCTGATCGCGCACATCGGCCAGCGGCCGCACGCGCTCGGGCGAGTGTTCCACCACGCGCAGGATCACGCTGCGATCCGGGGCGATGTCCACCGGGTCACTGACCGAGCCGTCCTGCACCCGATTCTCCGAGAATGCCTCGCGCTGCAGTGCCGGCAGTGCACCGATGCCTTCGCCGCCGCCCTTGGGCAACGGGCCCAGCCTGAGCAACGGCAGCTTGTGTGCGGCAGCCACCTCGGCGAAGCCGGAAGGATTCTTCATCAGGTCGTCGACCAGGGCCGATAGCAGATCGTTGTAGGCACGCTCGCGGCCACCGGCCAGCGCCTCGCGCTCCAGCTCGTCTCGCACTTCCTCGAAGCTTTTTTCGCTGCCCGCCTCGATCGCCCGCACGTTGATCACATGCCAGCCGAAATCGGTCTTTACCGGGTCACTGATCGCACCGGCCTGCAGCGCGAACACCGCATCTTCGAACGGCTTGACCATGCCGCCATCACGCTCGATCCAGCCCAGCGAGCCGCCTTGCTGGGCGGAACCGGGGTCACCCGATTCGGCCTTGGCCAGCGCCGCGAAATCACCACCGGCACGGGCCTGTTGCGCCAGCGCCATGGCCTTTTCCTCGGCCGCCTTCTGCGCCGCGGCATCCGCGTCCGCGGCCACCGGGATCAGGATATGCGCCACCTCGCGCCGCTCGGCGCTGCCGTACTTGCCACGCTCGGCGGCGTAGCGCGCACGCAGATCGGCCTCGCTCGGCACCACCGGCTGCAGTTGCGCGGCATCGACGTCGACGTATTCGATCGTCACCGTTTCCGGCGCCATGAACTGCCTGGTATTCGCCTTGTAATAGGCTTCGATCTGCGCCTCGTCGACTTCCTCGTCACCGGCGGGCTTGAGCGCCACATGCACCGCGCTGACATCGCGCGTTTCGTACCACAGTGCGAGCATGCGCTCGGCTTCGGCGTTGGTGATGAAGGCCGAGCGCGCCAGTCGCCCCACCAGTGCCTGGCGTTGCAGGCCTTCGCGCACCAGCTGCTCGTAATCGCGCGGACGCATCGGCGGGTTCTGGCTGGCCAGCACGCCGAGGTAGCGTTGTTCGTCGAAGCGACCGTCCACCTGGAAGTCGGGGTTGTCGCGGATCTCCTGACGGATGGCCACGGTCGGCACCTGGAACCCGGCTTCGGCCGCAGCCAACTGCATCAGGCGCTGGTCGATCAGCTGATCGAGGATCAGACGCTTGTTGTCGGCCGATTCGAATTCGCGGCTGTCGAAAGCCTCGCCCCGTTCGGCGCGCTGGCGCATGCGCTCCTGGTCGAAGAAACGGCGGAACTCCTCGCTGCCGATTTCCTCGGTATGCCACAGCATCGACACTGGCCAGAATGCCGGTGCCGAGCGCCACCAGGTCGGTGGCATCCGCACCTGCGCCACGTCGTCGCGCATGCGTCCGCCCATGTAGTCGTTCACGCCCCAAAGCGCGAACGGCACGATCAGGATGCCGAGGATGACCGTCGCCACCCAGCCACTGGATTTTTCACGAATTGCTTGCAGCATGTCTTGAGATACCCCGGCGCGTGCCGTGTTGCATTGGAGTGTTGCGGTGGATCAGCCGGGCAGTTTAACCGCTGCACTGCCTGCCCGCGCATCACGTACCCCGGAAAAGCACAAGCCCCGCACATGGCGGGGCTTGTGATGAAACTGGCGGAGCGGACGGGACTCGAACCCGCGACCTCCGGCGTGACAGGCCAGCATTCTAACCAGCTGAACTACCGCTCCGTGAAGCTCGAAATTGTAATCGGCCGAATCCTGCTTTGCAATACTCGGCTGGTGGGCGCTGACGGGATCGAACCGCCGACCCTCTCCTTGTAAGGGAGACGCTCTACCGCTGAGCTAAGCGCCCGCACCGGGCAGGCATGATACGCCATGACTGCCCATGCAAGGAAAAGCCCGGCACATGGCCGGGCTTGTTCGCATGCAGGCTGCGGCGTGGATCAACCGTTGACCGCATCCTTGAGCGCCTTGCCGGCCTTGAACGCAGGCGCGTTGGAGGCCGCGATCTGGATCGTTTCGCCGGTCTTCGGATTGCGACCGGTGCGCGCGGCACGCTGGCGCACCTCGAAGCTGCCAAAGCCGGTCAGCGACACCGAGTCACCGGCTTTCAGCGCATTGGTCACGGCACCAACGAACGCATCCACCGCGCGCGTGGCATCGGCCTTGCTGAGGTTGCTGTCCTGGGCGACGGCTTCGATCAATTCACTCTTGTTCATTCAGAAGACTCCTGGGTCCTGCGGCGACATGCCGCTGTTGCGAAAAGCGATGGCGCAGCGCCGGACTCGACCGACACATGCGCAACTCATGCGGCGGGTGCCGCAACGCATCCGTTATACCAGCGCGCTGGCGCCCACCGCAAGAAAAAGCGGGGAAAATGCCCGTATTCCAAGGGTTGACGGCAGCAACGGAATTTGTCAGTGCTTCACCGCGCCCTTGCGCTTGGCGCGCGCCGGCGGCGCTTCGGGTGGCATCACCGCATCGTCGGCGTGCTCGGGCACTTCGACGTTGGCCGGAGTCAACGGCCGCTCCAGGGCAAGGTCGAGCACTTCGTCGATCCACTTCACCGGCACGATCTTCAGGTTCTTGGTGACCGCCTCCGGCAGCTCGGTGAGATCCTTCTCGTTCTCCTGCGGAATGATCACCGTGCGGATGCCGCCACGCAGTGCGGCCAGCAGTTTCTCCTTCAGGCCGCCGATCGCGCTCACGCGCCCGCGCAGGGTGATCTCGCCGGTCATCGCCACGTCCGCGCGCACCGGGATGCGCGTCAGCATCGACACCAGCGCGGTGGCCATGGCGATGCCGGCACTGGGACCATCCTTCGGTGTGGCGCCATCCGGCACATGCACGTGCACGTCGTACTTGGACAGGAAATCCAGGTCGATGCCGAAGCGCTCGGTGCGCGAACGCACCACCGACAGCGCCGCGGACGCCGATTCCTTCATCACGTCGCCCAGCTGGCCGGTCAGGATCAGCTGGCCCTTGCCCGGCACCAAGGTCGATTCGATCTGCAGCAGGTCGCCGCCGACCTCGGTCCAGGCCAGTCCGGTGACCAGACCGACTTCGTTGTCGGCCTCGGCGCGACCGAAGTCGAAGCGACGCACGCCCAGGTACTTGTCGAGATTCTTCTCGCCGACCTTGATCGTCTTCGCCGGCTTCTTCGACGGCCCTGCGAGGGCGATGTCCTTGACCACCTTGCGCGCGATCTTGGCGATCTCGCGCTCCAGGTTGCGCACGCCCGATTCACGCGTGTAATAGCGCACGATGTCGCGCACCGCATCCTCGGCGATTTCCAGTTCCCCGGGCTTGAGGCCGTTGGCCTTGAGCTGCTTGGGCACCAGGTAGCGCATCGCGATGTTGAGCTTTTCCTCCTCGGTATAACCGGGGATGCGGATCACTTCCATGCGGTCCAGCAACGGCCCGGGGATGTTCATCGAGTTGGCAGTGGCGATGAACATCACCTCGGACAAGTCGAGGTCGACCTCCAGGTAATGGTCGTTGAAGCTGTGGTTCTGCTCCGGATCGAGCACTTCCAGCAGCGCCGCGGACGGATCGCCACGGAAATCCATCGCCATCTTGTCGATTTCATCGAGCACGAACAGCGGGTTGCGGGTGCCGACCTTGTTGAGGTTCTGCACGATGCGACCGGGCATCGAGCCGACATAGGTGCGGCGATGGCCGCGGATCTCGGCCTCGTCGCGCACGCCGCCCAGTGCCATGCGCACGAACTTGCGGTTGGTGGCCTTGGCGATCGACTGCCCGAGCGAGGTCTTGCCCACGCCCGGCGGGCCGACCAGACACAGGATCGGCCCCTTCATCTTCGACACCCGCGACTGCACCGCGAGGTATTCGAGGATGCGCTCCTTGACCTTGTCCAGGCCGAAATGGTCGGCATCGAGCACGTCCTGCGCCTGCTTGAGGTCCTTGCGCACGCGGCTGCGCTTCTTCCACGGCACGCCAAGCAGCCAGTCGAGGTAATTGCGCACCACCCCGGCCTCGGCCGACATCGGTGCCATCTGCTTGAGCTTGTTGTACTCGGAGCGCGCCTTCGCCTCCACCTCCTTGGGCATGCCGGCGCCGGCGATCTTCTTCAGCAGGTCCTCCAGCTCGTTGCTGCCGTCCTCGCCCTCGCCCAGCTCCTTCTGGATCGCCTTCATCTGCTCGTTGAGGTAGTACTCGCGTTGCGACTTCTCCATCTGCGACTTGACCCGGCCGCGGATCTTCTTCTCCAGCTGCTGCACGTCCAGTTCGCCGTGCACCAGCCCGACCAGCATCTCCAGGCGCTCACCCACGTCGAGCATTTCCAGCAGCTTCTGCTTGTCGGCCAGGCGCACGCCGATGTGCGCGGCGACCACGTCGGCGAAGCGGCCGGCTTCCTCGATGCCGGTCAGGGTCTGCACCAGCTCGGACGGCAGCTTGCGGTTGGACTTGACGTAATCCTCGAACAACGCCAGCAGCGAGCGCGAAATCGCCTCCAGCTCGCGCCCCTCGCGGCCGGGGACCTCGTCCAGCTCCTCGACTTCGGCCTGCAACGCACCATCGCGCTCGGCGACCGCGTCCATGCGTGCGCGGCCGGTGCCTTCCACCAGCACCTTGAGCGTGCCGTCGGGCAGCTTGAGCAACTGCAGCACGTTGGCCAACGCACCGACCGGATAGATGTCCTCGGCGCCGGGATCATCGATCTCGGCGGATTTCTGCGTCGCCAGGACGATGCGCTTGTCGGCCTCCATCGCCATTTCCAGCGCACGGATGGATTTGTCCCGGCCCACGAACAGCGGGATCACCATGTGCGGGAACACCACCACGTCGCGCAGCGGCAACACCGGCAGCACGGCGCGGGGGATGAGGCTCTCCTGTGAAGTCATGCTTGGCTCCAGTCAAACAGTCGGCTTGCGCCACTGCCCTACTTTATGGGGGCCATCGGGCTGCGACGCAAGCACCACAAACACGAACCCCGGCAAATGCCGGGGCCGTGGAAGTCATTCAATGGCCGGATGCCTGTTGCATCACCGGCTCTTCGTTGCCGCTGGCATAGATCAGGAACGGCTCGGTGCGATGCTCGATCACCGATTCGTCCACCACCACCTTGCTCACGTTGTCCATCGAAGGCAGCTCGTACATGGTGTCGAGCAGCACCGATTCGACGATGGTGCGCAGCCCGCGCGCGCCGGTCTTGCGCTTGAGCGCCTTGCGCGCGATCGCGGCCAGCGCGTCGGGGCGGAACTCCAGCTCCACGCCTTCCATCTCGAACAGCTTGTGGAACTGCTTGGTGATCGCGTTCTTCGGTTCGGTGAGGATGCGCACCAGCGCGTTCTCGTCCAGCTCCTCGAGTGTGGCGACCACCGGCAGGCGGCCGACGAACTCGGGGATCAGGCCGAACTTGATCAGGTCCTCGGGCTCGACCTCGGCCAGCACCTTGCCGACCTCCAGCTTGCGCTCGGACGATTTGACCTTGGCACCGAAGCCGATGCCGCCGGCATCGCTGCTGCGGTCCTGGATGATCTTGTCCAGCCCGGCGAATGCGCCGCCGACGATGAACAGGATGTTGCGGGTATCGACCTGCAGGTATTCCTGCTGCGGATGCTTGCGCCCGCCCTGCGGCGGCACGCTGGCGACGGTGCCTTCGATCAGCTTCAGCAGCGCCTGCTGCACGCCCTCGCCGGACACGTCGCGGGTGATCGACGGGTTCTCGCTCTTGCGCGAGATCTTGTCGATCTCGTCGATGTAGACGATGCCCTGCTGCGCGCGCTCGACATCGTAATCGCACTTCTGCAGCAGCTTCTGGATGATGTTCTCCACGTCCTCGCCGACGTAGCCGGCTTCGGTGAGCGTGGTCGCATCGGCCATGGTGAACGGCACGTTGAGCATGCGCGCCAGGGTTTCGGCGAGCAGGGTCTTGCCCGAACCGGTCGGGCCGACCAGCAGGATGTTGGACTTGGCGAGCTCCACATCGTCCGACTTCTGCCGGCTCTCGATGCGCTTGTAATGGTTGTACACCGCGACCGCGAGGGTCTTCTTCGCCCTTGCCTGGCCGATCACGTACTGGTCGAGGATCTCGAGGATTTCCTTCGGCTTGGGCAGCGCGCTGCGCGCGGTCTGCGCCTTTTCGGTCAGCTCCTCGCGGATGATGTCGTTGCACAGATCGACGCATTCATCGCAGATGAACACGCTCGGCCCGGCGATCAGCTTGCGCACCTCGTGCTGGCTCTTGCCGCAGAAGGAGCAGTACAGGATCTTGGTGCTGTCGCCGGAGCGGGTCTGGCGGTCGTCGGTCATGTGCAGCGCTTTCCGTAATTTCTGAACAGGGAAATCCACCGCCTTTCACGCGGCTTCGATCGAGGATAGCACAGGGTCGGGCGTGCGCCCGGCCCCTGCGGTCGGACCCTGGAACATGCCGCAAGTTCCCCCCGCGCAGGCTCCGGCGGGGGCCAGCGGCGGCTCAGTTCGGCGCGATCGAGTCTTCCGGACGGCGCTCGATCACGCGGTCGACCAGTCCGTAATCGCGTGCGCTCTCGGCCGACTTGAAATTGTCGCGCTCGGTATCGCGGGCGATGGTTTCCAGCGACTGCCCGGTATGCCGCGCCAGGATCTCGTTCAGGCGCTGGCGCAGGGCGAGGATTTCACGTGCGTGGATGTCGATGTCGGTGGCCTGACCCTGGAAGCCGCCCAGCGGCTGGTGGATCATCACCCGCGAATTGGGCAGCGCATAGCGCTTGCCCGGCGCCCCGGCCGCCAGCAGCAACGCGCCCATCGAGGCCGCCTGCCCGATGCAGGTGGTCGACACGTCCGGCTTGATGAACTGCATGGTGTCGTAGATCGCCAGGCCTGCGGTGACGATGCCGCCCGGCGAGTTGATGTAGATGCTGATTTCCTTTTCCGGGTTCTCCGCCTCGAGGAACAGCAGCTGGGCGACGATCACATTGGCCATGTGATCGTCGATCGGCCCGACCATGAAGATCAGCCGCTCCTTGAGCAGGCGCGAATAGATGTCGTAGGCGCGCTCGCCACGGCTGGTCTGTTCGACCACCATCGGCACCAGGTTCAAGGCTTTGGTCTCAAGGCTCATCAGCTTCTCCAGGCGGGGGATGTGATCCGTCACTCGGGACGGATCGCATCCTGGAACGACAGCGGCTGCTCGGTGTGCCGGGCCTGCTCGGCGATCCAGTCGGTCACCTGCTCTTCCATCACCCGGTTCTGCAGCCCGGAAAGGAGTTGGGGGTCGTTGCGGTAAAGTTCAATGACCTGCTCCGGCTCCTCGTAGGTCGAAGCGATCAGGCGCATGGTTTCCATCAAGCGACCGCGATCGAGCTGCAGCTTGTTGCGGCGCGCCACTTCGCCGGTGAACAGGGCGATCAGCACGCGCTTGGCGGCGGCGTCCATGAACTGTTCGGGCTGCGCCTGGATCGTCTGACCCTGCTCGCGCGCCTGCTGCACGGCGTTCTCGGCCATGGCCCGCGCCTCCTGCTCGACCAACTTCGGCGGCATCTGGATTTCACCGTAGTTGGCGATGATCTCCTCGCCCACCGCACGACGCAGACGGAACATCAGCGCGCCCTTCAGCTCGCGCTCGAGATTGCTGCGGATTTCCTCGCGGAACTGCTCCATTTCGCCGCTCTTGACGCCGAAGCTGCGGATGAACTGGTGGTTGACCTCCGGCAGTTCCGGCGCGGCCACCTGCACCGCCTTGAGATTGACCGTGGCGGTCTTGCCGGCCAGCGCTTCGACCGGCCAGTCCGCCGGGAACTCGATGCTGGCGGACTTTTCCTCGCCCGCGCGCAGGCCGACCAGTTCGGTTTCGATCGGTGCGTACAGCATGCCGCTGCCGATCACGCTGGAGCCACGCTCGCTGCCCTCGGTCGGCAGGCGGGTGCCATCGGCCTCGGTCCACATCTCGACCTCGACCAGGTCGCCCTCGGCGGCGGCGCGCTCGACCGGCGACCAGCTGCGGCGCTGCTCGCGCAGGTTCTGGATCATGCGATCGATGTCGGCATCCTCGACGGTCGCGGTATTGCGGGTGACGTTGAGCTTGGCAAGGTCGATCTCGCCGAATTCCGGCACCAGCTCGAAGTCGGCGACATAGGTCAGCTCCCCTTCGTCCTGCTGCTCGCTGGCTTCCTCGATGCGCGGGCTGCCGGCAATCTGGAAAGTCTGATCCTTGAGTGCGTCACCAAAGCCCTCGCGCAGCATGCCGTCGAGGATTTCCGCGCGCACCTGGGCGCCGAAACGCTTCTGGATCACGCTGGTCGGCACCTTGCCCGGGCGGAAGCCCTTGATGCGCGCATCGCGCGCGATTTCGCGCAGGCGCGCGCCGACCTTGCCTTCGAGATCGGCGGAGGGCACGCGGAAGACGACTCGGCGGCCGAGCTCGCCGGTGGATTCGATCGAAACTTGCATGAAAACTCCTGCCACCAGGTACCGCGGTGGGTTGCAACGTGAGATGGATGTCGCGCCCGCCTCGCCGGCGCGAACCGTCGATTTTCACCGATTTCCGCGCCATGCGCCAGCACATGCCGCGTGCGTTCATGCATATCTCGGGGTACGGACCCGGCCTGCCTCCCGCGCCAAAGCACCGATACCGCGAAGCGGGCGAACCGCAGGCTCGAATCCGTGGCAAACGGCATCCCCCGGAAACCGAAAAACCCGGCCTGAGCCGGGTTCGTCAAAAATGGTGGGCCGTCAAGGGTGAGGCCGGACGCCGATGAACCGCAGGTTCATGGCCGGCCGAACGCCATGCGCCCCGCGCATGGCCGGACCCGCGCAGCGGGCGAACCGCAGGTTCGAATCCGTGGCACGCGGCATGCCCGGGAAACGAAAAGCCCGGCCAAAGCCGGGCTTCCGAATGATGGTGGGCCGTCAAGGGTGAGGCCGGACGCCGATGAACCGCAGGTTCATGGCCGGCCGAACGCCATGCGCCCCGCGCATGGCCGGACCCGCGCAGCGGGCGAACCGCAGGTTCGAATCCGTGGCACGCGGCATGCCCGGGAAACGAAAAGCCCGGCCAAAGCCGGGCTTCCGAATGATGGTGGGCCGTCAAGGATTCGAACCTTGGACCTACTGATTAAGAGTCAGCTGCTCTACCAACTGAGCTAACGGCCCGAAGCGGGAAATTGTATCGAGGCCACTGGCCGCTTGGCAATAGCCACGATGCAATCCGCCGAAAAAGTGGGGTGGCTGAGGGGATTCGAACCCCCGACCACTGGAATCACAATCCAGTACTCTAACCAACTGAGCTACAGCCACCACTGAAACCTTGCGTGTTGCGCCCTGCCGCGCGAGCGTAATGGCGCGCCCGGCAGGAATCGAACCTGCAACCACCGGCTTAGAAGGCCGGTGCTCTATCCGATTGAGCTACGGGCGCCCGTGTCGGATTCATGGCGCCGCGGTGGTCGGGGTAGAGGGATTCGAACCCCCGACATCCTGCTCCCAAAGCAGGCGCGCTACCAGACTGCGCTATACCCCGCCGAAGTCGCCGGTTCCGCCGCTGCGTCCGTGGACGCCACGAAGGCCGTGCATTGTCGGACCCCGGCCCTGCTGCTGTCAAACCGGCGGCCTGCCGCAGGCTCATGTACGGCAGCGGCTCTGGCATCATGGCGCCTGCGCGAAAGTGGCGGAATTGGTAGACGCCCTGGATTTAGGTTCCAGTGCCGCAAGGCGTGGGGGTTCGAGTCCCCCCTTTCGCACCACTGCACCGAAGCGACGCGGCGTGCATGCCTCGCACCGGCTCAAACCAGCGATTTGAGCCGATACAGCGCTTCCAGCGCCTGCCGCGGCGTGAGTTCGTCCGGGTCGATCCCGGCCAGCGCCTCCAGCGCCGCACTGGCTGGTGAAAACAGTCCGATCTGCTGCGGTGCGTCCAGCGCTTCTGCAGTAAGTGGCGCGCTCGATCTGGCCTGCCCGCCCTGCTCCAGCTCGGCCAGCCGCGCCTGCGCCGCACGCACCACGCTGCGCGGCAGGCCGGCCAGCGAAGCGACCTGCAGGCCGAAGCTGCGGTTCGCCGGGCCTTCCTTCACCGCATGCATGAACACCAGCGCGTCATCGTGCTCGACCGCATCCAGATGCACGTTGCGGATGCCGCTGCCCGGCTCGGCCAACGCGGTCAGCTCGAAGTAATGGGTGGCAAACAGGGTGTAGCTGCGGTTTTCATGCGCCAGATGGCGCGCGCAGGCATCGGCCAGCGCGAGGCCGTCATAGGTCGAGGTGCCGCGACCGATCTCGTCCATCAACACCAGCGACTGCGCACTGGCATGGTGCAGGATGTAGCTGGTTTCGCTCATCTCGACCATGAAGGTGGACTGCCCGCGGGCGAGATCGTCGCCGGCGCCGATGCGGGTCAGGATGCGGTCGATCGGCCCGATCCGTGCGTGCGTGGCCGGCACGAAGCTGCCGATGTGGGCAAGCAGCACGATCAGCGCGTTCTGCCGCATGTAGGTCGACTTGCCGCCCATGTTCGGGCCGGTGATGACCAGCATGCGGGTGGATTCGTCGAGTTGCAGGTCATTGGGCGTGAACGGCTCATCGCGTACCGCCTCGACCACCGGATGGCGGCCGGCCTCGATCTGCAGGCAAGGCTCCGCGACCAGCCGCGGACGCGACCAGTCCAGCGCGTCGGCGCGCTCGGCGAAGCCGGCCAGCACGTCGAGCTCGGCCAGCGCCGCGGCACAGGCGCGCAACGGCGCGAGTGCCTCGTTCAGCACGTCGAGCACGTCCTCGTACAGCGCCTTCTCGCGCGCCAGTGCGCGTTCGCGCGCGGACAGCACCTTGTCCTCGAACTCCTTGAGCTCCTCGGTGATGTAGCGCTCGGCATTGGCCAGCGTCTGGCGCCGGGTGTAGTGCAGCGGCGCCTTGTCCGCATGCACCTTGCCCATCTCCAGGTAATAGCCGTGCACGCGGTTGTAGCCGACCTTGAGCGTGGGCACGCCGATGGCTTCGCGCTCGCGCGCCTCGAGCTCGACCAGGAACTCGTCGGCATGCGTGGACAGCCGGCGCAGCTCGTCGAGCTCGGCATCGAAACCGGCCGCGATCACCCCGCCATCGCGTGCCAGCAGCGGCGGTTGCTCGATGATCGCGCGTTGCAGGTAATGCGCGGTTTCATCGTGCTCACCGAGTGCTTCAGCCAGTTGCAGCAGGCGCGGCGATTGCGCGCGGCGCACCGCTTCGGCCTGCAGCACGCCGCGCAATTCGGGCAGGCGTCGCAGTGCATCGCGCAGCGTGGACAGGTCGCGCGGGCGCGCACTGCGCAGGGCGATGCGGGTGAGGATGCGTTCGATGTCGCCGAAGCCGCGGAACAGTTCGCGCAGCTCGACATGCGCTTGCCCGGCGAGCAGGGTCGCCACCGCATCCAGTCGCGCCTCGACCACCTCGCGCGTGCGCAACGGGCGATGCAGCCAGCGCCGCAGCAAGCGACCGCCCATCGGCGTGATGGTGGAATCGAGCACGCCGAGCAGGGTGTTGCGGGTATCGCCATCAACGCGCGTATCCAGTTCCAGGTGACGGCGCGTGGCGGCATTCATCGCGATCGCGTCATCGCCGGTTTCCAGCGTGATCGCGGTCAGATGCGGCAATTGCGATTTCTGCGTTTCCTCCACGTAGCCGAGCAGCGCGCCGGCGGCGGCGATGGCCAGCGGCAGGTCCTCGATGCCGAACGCGGACAGGTCATGCAGCTTGAAGAACGCCAGCAATTTGCGCCGCGCCGCATCGCCATCGAACAGCCACGGCGCACGGCGGCGCAGACCGGAGCGCTGTTCGACGAAACCGGGCCAGCCTTCCTCGTCAGCCAGCAGCAGTTCGGCCGGCTCCAGGCGCGCCAGCTCGGCCTCCAGCGCGTCCTCGCCCGCCACCTGGGCAACATGGAAGCGCCCGCCGGCAAGATCCGCCCACGCCAGTCCGTAGCCCTGGCGGCTGCGTGCAAGCGCCATCAACAGGGTGTCGCGGCGATCCTGCAACAGGGCTTCGTCGGTGACCGTGCCCGGCGTCACGATGCGTACCACCTTGCGTTCGACCAAGCCCTTGCTGCTGGCCGGATCGCCGATCTGTTCGCAGATCGCCACCGATTCGCCCAGCGCGATCAGGCGTGCCAGATAACCCTCGCTGGCATGGTGCGGCACTCCGGCCATCGGGATCGGCTGTCCGGCACTCATCCCGCGCTGGGTCAGGGTCAGATCGAGCAGGCGCGCCGCCTTGCGCGCGTCGTCGTAGAACAGCTCGTAGAAATCGCCCATGCGGAAGAACAGCAGCACGTCCGGATGCTCGGCCTTGACGGTGAGGAACTGGCGCATCAGCGGGGTGTGCTGGTCGAGCTGGGACATCCGGGCGAGAATGGCGGCAGGAACCCCCTAGTTTGCCCGATGCCCTGCCCCACCGATACCGAACTTGAAGCGCTGGCCCATGAGGTGGGCGCGCTGCTGTGCGCCGAGCGCGAGATGCTGGTTACCGCCGAGTCGTGCACCGGCGGCTGGATCGCCAAGACCGTGACCGGGATCGCCGGCTCCTCGCAGTGGTTCGACTGCGGCATGGTCGCCTACAGCTACGAGGCCAAGCAGGCCCTGCTCGGCGTGCGCCCGCAGACCCTGGAAGTGCATGGCGCAGTGAGCCGGGAGTGCGTGATGGAGATGGTCTCCGGCGCGCTGGTCAAGTCCGGTGGCACCATCGCCGTGGCGGTGACCGGCATCGCCGGGCCCGGCGGCGGCAGTGAGGACAAACCGGTGGGCACGGTGTGGATCGGCTGGAAGCGGCGCGGCGGCTATACCCGCGCCGAGTTGTTCCGCTTCGACGGCGACCGCGATGCCGTGCGCCGGCAGACCGTGGCCGCGGCGCTGCATGGGGTGCTGCAGGCAAACGGCGCCTGAGCGCGGAGGCCACGCACGCGTTCGACGACGGCGCGCGCGTTACAGCTTGTCCATCGGTTCCAGGCTCACTGCCTCGACGGCATCGGCCGGTGCGCGCCGGGTGCGGTTGTGTTCCCAGCGCCACAGCAACCAGGCCAGCACGCTGAGGCCGCCGGCGGCCGCGGACAGGGCGGACAGGTCATGACTGAGCCAGGGCGAGACCAGCCCCGCCATCCCGGCATTGATCAGCAGGCTGATGAAGGCCTGCATCGACGAGGCCGCACCGCGCGCATGCGGGTACATGTCGAGGATGGCCAGGGTCAGGATCGGGAACACCAGCGCGATGCCGAACGAGTTGAGCGCCACCGGCAGCACTGTGGCCAGCACCCCCGGCGGGTCCACCAGGCCGTGGTATGCGACATTGATCACCGCGGCCACGATGCAGCAGGCAAATCCAAGCCGAACCTGCGCCACCCCGTCCAGACGTCCGGCCAGGCGCCCGGAAGTGAACGCGCCGAGCATCATGCCGGCGATCATCGGGATGAAGAACCAGCCGAAGCCGCCCTCGCCCAGCCGCAGATGATCGAGCACCAACGCCGGCGCCGAAGCGATGTAGAGGAACAATGCGGCGAAATTGACGCTGCCGGCCAGCGCCAGACGCATGAAACGCGTGTGCCGCAGCATCGCGGCATAGCCGCGCAACATCGGCGCCGGCTGCAACGGGCTGCGCGCTGCTGGCGGGTGGGTTTCCGGCAACCGCCACATCACCGCCGCGATCATCGCCAGCGCGTACAGCGCGAGAAACCAGAAGATCGCCGGCCATGCCGCCCAGCGCAGCAACCAGGCGCCCACCAGCGGCGCCACCGCCGGGGCGATGCCGAAAATCATCGATACCTGGCTCATCAGCCGCTGCGCATCGTCGCCGTCGAACACGTCGCGGATCACCGCGCGACCGACGATCAACCCCACGCCTGCGGACAGGCCCTGCAGGATGCGGAAGCCGAGCAGCATCGGCATCGAGGTCGACAGCGCGCAGCCGACCGAGGCCAGCGCGAACACCGCGAGCCCGGCGATGATCACCCGACGCCGCCCCAACGCATCCGACAGCGGGCCGTGCGCCATGCTCATCACCGCATAGGCCAGCAGGTACACGCTGATGGTCTGCTGCATGGCCAGCTTGTCGGCGTTCAACTCCGCCGCGATCTGCGGGAACGCCGGGAACATGGTGTCGATGGTGAACGGCCCGATCATCGCCAGCGTGCCGAGCACCGGCGCCAGGCGGCGTGCCGAGGTCGATGCGCTCATGCGCAACCCTCCGCACCCGGCGCCGCGCATGGATGCGTGCCAGACGAAGCGACGCGCCACGGCGGCATGGCGCGGCGGCCGGGATCGGCACTGGCTTGGGACACGGCGGCTTCCTCGATGAACTGGCGCACGATGATACGGAGCGCGGGTCATGCCGTGCTGAAGGCGGCAGCACGTGGCGGGCGCCGCTATAATCCGCGCTGCGATGGGAGAAGCCGGCCAGCCGGCTGCCGAAGGCGCAACCGCCCGCAATCGCTCAGGCCCCGCACCATCGCAGGCAGCGACATTCTGGAGAGACCGGCGGCCGCAAGGCGCAGTCGGCGCCGAAGGGGCAAGCCGCGCATCACGACGGCGAAACTCTCAGGCAAAAGGACAGAAGGGTGATCGCGGCATGCACTTGATGCATGTCGGCAGCCCGTTCCCTCGCCTCTGGCGTCGGGGCGGGAGTTTCCGCTGCCGCGCTCCGCGCGCGGCACCGCCCCACCCCTCCGGATGCCCCGCCATGACCCAACCCGCCCGCCTCGCCTCGCTCGAACACCACGACGCCTTCATCGAACGCCACATTGGCCCCAATGACGCCGAGATCGCGGCGATGCTGGCCGAGATCGGCCACGACTCGCTGCAATCGATGACCGAGGCGATCGTCCCCGGCAAGATCCGCAACGGCATCTCGCTGGCACTGCCCGAGCCGATCAACGAGGTTGAGGCGCTGGCCCGCATCCGCGCCATCGCCGGCAAGAACAAGGTGCTGCGCAGCTTCATCGGCCAGGGTTATTACGGCACCCACACGCCGAACGTGATTCTGCGCAACATCCTGGAAAACCCGGCCTGGTATACCGCCTACACCCCGTACCAAGCGGAAATCTCGCAGGGCCGCATGGAAGCGCTGATCAACTTCCAGACCATGTGCGCCGAACTGACCGGGATGGAAATCGCCAATGCCTCGCTGCTGGACGAGGCCACCGCCGCGGCCGAGGCGATGACCCTGGCCAAGCGCTCGTCGAAGTCGAAGTCCAACACCTTCCTGGTGTCCGGCGACACCCATCCGCAGACCATCGAAGTGCTGCGCACGCGTGCCGAGCCGTTGGGCCTGAGCATTGCGCTGGCCAATTCCGCCGAGGAGTGGGACGCGGCGATTGCCGAGGGCGATTTCTTCGGCGCGCTGATGTCCTACCCGGCCTCCAGCGGCTGGCTGTTCGACTGGAGCGCTTCGGTCGAGGCGATCCACGGCCACGGCGCGCTGGCGGTGTTCGCGACCGACCTGCTGGCGCTGACCCTGCTGAAGTCGCCGGGCGAGATGGGCGCGGACATCGTCATCGGCAACTCGCAGCGCTTCGGCGTGCCGTTCGGCTTCGGCGGCCCGCATGCCGGCTTCATGGCCTGCCGCGACGCCTTCAAGCGCAACATGCCCGGCCGCCTGATCGGGGTGTCGCTGGATGCCGAGGGCAACAAGGCCTACCGCCTGACCCTGCAGACCCGCGAGCAGCACATCCGCCGCGAGAAGGCCACTTCCAACATCTGCACGGCGCAGGCGCTGCTGGCGATCATGGCCTCGATGTACGCGGTCTACCACGGCCCCGAAGGGCTGAAGCGGATTGCCGGGCGCGTGCACCGGTTGACCGCGATCCTCGCCGCTGGCCTGGCCGAACTGGGCTTCGAGCGCCACCACCACACCGATCGCGGCACCTTCGACACGCTCAGCCTGAAGGTCGGTGCCGACAAGGCCGAGGCGCTGATGGCCCGCGCCGTGGCCCACGGCGTCAACCTGCGCCGCGCTTGGGACGAGTACATCTGCATTTCGCTGGACGAAACCAGCACCCGCGCCGACGTCGAACTGCTGTGGCGCATCTTCGGCGGCGATGACGCCACCCTGCCGTCGGTCGAAGCGCTGGATGGCAGCGCGGCCGAGCTGATTCCGGCGGAGCTGCGCCGCACCTCGGACTTCCTCACCCACCCGGTGTTCAACAGCCATCACAGCGAGCACGAGATGCTGCGCTATATGCGCTCGCTGGCGGACAAGGACCTGGCCATGGATCGCACCATGATCCCGCTGGGCAGCTGCACCATGAAGCTCAACGCCACCGCCGAGATGATCCCGGTGACCTGGCCGGAGTTCTCCAACATCCATCCGCTGGTGCCGGCCGATCAGGCCGAGGGCTACCGCGAACTGATCGCCGGGCTGGAAGCGATGCTGGTCGAATGCACCGGCTATGACGCAGTCAGCCTGCAGCCGAACTCCGGCGCGCAGGGCGAATACGCCGGCCTGCTGGCGATCCGTGCGTACCATGCCTCGCGCGGCGAAGGGCATCGCGACGTGTGTCTGATCCCCGAATCGGCGCATGGCACCAACCCGGCCTCGGCCCAGCTGTGCGGCATGAAGGTCGTCGTGGTGGCCTGCGACCGCAACGGCAACGTCGATGTCGAGGACCTGCGCGCCAAGGCCGAAAAGCACAGCGACAAGCTGGCGGCGATCATGATCACCTACCCCTCCACGCACGGCGTGTTCGAGGAAGCGGTGGTGGAGATCTGCGAGATCGTGCACGCCCACGGCGGCCAGGTGTATACCGACGGCGCCAACATGAACGCGCTGGTCGGCGTGGCCAAGCCCGGCCAGTGGGGTTCGGACGTCTCGCACCTGAACCTGCACAAGACCTTCTGCATCCCGCATGGCGGCGGCGGCCCGGGCGTCGGCCCGTGCGCGGCCAAGGCGCATCTCGCGCCGTTCCTGCCCAAGGGCTTCGCCAATGACGGTGCCGGCGTCAGCACCGAGGGCGTCGGCGGCGGCGCGATGGTCAGCGCATCGACCTACGGCTCGGCCAGCATCCTGCCGATCACCTGGATGTACATCACCCTGATGGGCGCCAGCGGCCTGACCCGCGCCACCCAGGTGGCCCTGCTCAGCGCCAACTACATCGCGCGCAAGCTGGCCCCGCACTACCCGACCCTGTACACCGGCCGCGGCGACATGGTCGCGCACGAGTGCATCCTCGACCTGCGCCCGATCAAGGACGCCACCGGCATCAGCGCCGAGGACGTGGCCAAGCGCCTGATCGACTTCGGCTTCCACGCACCGACCCTGAGCTTCCCGGTCGCCGGCACGCTGATGGTGGAGCCGACCGAGTCCGAGTCCAAGCACGAGCTGGACCGCTTCATCGCCGCGATGGTGCAGATCCGCGAGGAAATCCGCATGGTCGAGGACGGCCGCCTGGACCGCGAGGACAACCCGCTGAAGAACGCCCCGCACACCGCCACCCAGGCCATGGCCGCGGACTGGAACCACGGCTACAGCCGCGAACTGGCGGTGTTCCCACTGGACAGCCTGCGCCGGCAGAAGTACTGGCCGCCGGTGGCCCGTGTGGACAACGTGCACGGCGACAAGAACGTGTTCTGCTCGTGCATCCCGGTGGAGTCGTTCAAGGAAGAGGACGAACCGGAAGCCTTCAGCGAGCCGATGGCCATCTGACCGCCCCGTCGTCAGTGATATGAGTGCAAAACGAAACCCCGCCCAGGCGGGGTTTTCGTTTGCCGGCAGCGGCGGAGCACGGCGGCCGGCATCGCTGCCGACTGTCGCCTTGAGTCAAGCCGCGCGGTGAAAGTGGCGCGACACGTGCACTACCGAAGCGCAAAGCGCACGTGCACGCGGCGAAGCAGCGTCGCCTTGAACGAACTGTCAGACCCGCGCCGAGCTGTGCTGCCAGACAGATGCTATTTCTTGTCCGCGCCCCCGGGCCAGCACGTTGGGCAAGGACCGGGACCGCGATACTTGTGACCACGGCTGCAGGTCTTCCAACCGTTGTTGCTCGAACCCGCCTTCTTGGCGGCGGTCCTCTTCTTCCCGGTTGCCATGATGATGCCCTGGTATGAAACAGCTACGAAGTTGGGCGCGCGATTTCCTTGAGCCGTGCTCTTGAAACGTTGCGAAATGTGTTGCGCCGGGCCTGACACATGATTCAGCCCGATACGGCCTGACTCAGGCGCCGGGCACCGCGCCGCTTTGCTGCGGGCGGATCACGTCGGAAATGTCGTAGCCCTCGCTCTGCGCGATGCCCAGCCAATGCTGAATGCTGGCCTCGTCCAGCTGCGCATCGCGCGCCAGCAGCCACAGGTATTTGCGATCCGGGGTGCCGACCAGGGCGACGTTGTAGCCGGGATCAAGCCCGAGCACCCAGTAGTCACCCTGGGTGAACGGCACCCAGCGCAGTCCCTTGGGCATGAAGCTCACGCTGAGCCTGGCATTGCTGGCATCCAGCGCGGTGGCCTCGCCCTCAGCATCCTCGTACTCGCCATCCTCGTTGAGGCAGCGGTTGAGCACGCGGATCTTGCCGTTGTCCTTGAGCTCGTAGGTCGCGGTGAGGTCGCGCGCATCGCGATCCTCGTGCCGGATCGGCTTGCGCGCGATTTCGTACCAGGTGCCGAGATAGCGCTGCAGGTCGACGTGTTCGACGGTGGCGGGTTCGGAAGACGGGTTCATCGGACAGGGTTCCGTATGCGGGACTGCCAAACTACCCGGCTCCGCGTCTCGGATTCGTGACTGCGTTTCACGCGCCGACCCGGCGGACAAGGTATGCTGCATCGCAGCATCCACTCTTGGAATCCTCATGCTGCTTTACCAGATGCACGAAAACGCCCGCGCCTGGATGGCGCCGCTGACCTATTGGTCCGAAGCCGTGGCGCGCATGTACACCGCCAAAGGCAGCTGGCTCTCCAGCCTGCCCGGCGCACAGCGCATCGCGGCCGGCCACGAACTGCTGTACCGCATCGGCAAGGATTACGAAAAGCCGAAGTTCGGCATCCACGAGATCGAGGTCGAAGGCCTCAACATCCCGGTGGTCAAGCGCGTGGCCCTGGAAAAGCCGTTCTGCCGCCTGCTGCGCTTCAAGCGCTACCACGACCAGGCCGATGGCCTGGCCGGGATGAAGGACGACCCCACGGTATTGATCGTGGCGCCGCTTTCCGGCCATCACAGCACCTTGTTGCGCGATACCGTGCGCACCATGCTGCGCGACCACAAGGTGTACCTCACCGACTGGACCGATGCGCGCATGGTGCCGAAGGAAGCAGGCCGCTTCGACCTGGCCGACTATGTCGCCTACATCGAGGAGTTCATCCGCCACATCGGTGCGGAAAAGCTGCACATCGTCAGCGTATGCCAGCCCACCGTGCCGGTGCTGGCCGCGGTCAGCCTGATGGCGGCTCGTGGCGAGCCGACCCCGCGCAGCCTGACCATGATGGGCGGGCCGATCGATGCGCGCGAGTCGCCGACCCAGGTCAACAACCTGGCGATGCGTCGCCCGCTGTCGTGGTTCGAGCAGAACCTGATCCACGTCGTGCCCGGCAACTACCCCGGACGCGGTCGCCGCGTGTACCCGGGCTTCCTGCAGCACATGGGCTTTGTCGCGATGAATCCCGAACGGCATGCGATGTCGCACTGGGACTTCTACAAGGACCTGGTCAAGGGCGATCAGGAAACCGCCGCCTCGCACCGCCGCTTCTACGACGAATACAACGCGGTGCTGGACATGCCGGCCGAGTACTACCTCGAAACCGTGCGCACCGTGTTCCAGGACTACCTGCTGCCGCGTGGCGAATGGGACGTGCGCGGCGAGCGCGTGGATCCGGCCGCCATCCGCGATACCGCGCTGCTGACCGTCGAAGGCGAACTGGACGACATTTCCGGACCGGGCCAGACGCGCGCCGCGCTGGACATGTGCCGCAACGTGCCCGCGGCACGCAAGCAGCACGTGGAAGTGGCCGGCGCCGGGCATTACGGCATATTCAGCGGACGCCGCTGGCGCAACGTGGTGTATCCGCAGATACGCGACTTCATCGCGGCGCACGACGCCGAAGAGGCGGCCAGCAAGGCGTCACCGCGCCCGCGCAAACGCCGTACGCCAGCGAAGGGCCGCTGAGGCGATTCGCAGCACCTGCCCCACGGACGACAGGAGCGACGCCGCGCGTCAGTCTTCGACCTGAATCGGGGCCGGCGGACATGGCGGTGGTTCGGCACGGGTCTTGCTTGCAAGTCTTGTTGTCTTCCACCCCACCCTTGCAAAGGAGTTGTCCATGTCCGCCAAGCGCATCCTGTTCAAGATCACCGACGCCGCCGGCAAGCCGGTCGCCGGGGCCAAGGTGAAAGCCACCGACTGCTGGGAACTCGACAGCAATGCCGATGGTCTTGCCATGTTCCTGATCGACAGCGAAGAGTTCACCGTGACCGTGAACGGCAAGGAGGTCTACAGCGGCACGCTGGCGGATGCTCCGGGCGAGATCGAACTCAAGGTCTGAGCCCTCTCCACGCAGGCGCGACGGCATCACGCATGCCGTCGCCATGCCGCGTCAGGCAGCGGGCGCAAGCGCCCGGGTGCGAACCAGCAACTGCTTGGCCAGTGCGCCATGTGCCTTTCCCACCACGCGTGCCAGGTGCATGGTCAGCGTCAGCGCCAGGAAGCCAGCCAGCATCACCAGCGGCGTGGCCAATGGATGCTGCCCGATCAGGTCGCGGCTGCCGCCCAGATCGATCATCACCGGCACGCCGAACAGGCGCAGGATCGGCCCGAACAGCAGGCCCAGCGACACGGACAGACCGGTCACCGCCACGCTGAAATACACGATGCCCAGCGGCAGCATCAGCACGAAGTAGAAGAACGTGCCCCAGGTGCGCGGATCAGCGAACATTCCGGCGATGCGACGCAACAGCGGCTGGTCGTGGTCGACATACGGGCTGCGACGCGGCATGCGCTCACCCAGCAGGGTTTCGATCAGCCGGCCTTCGACCAGCGCCAGCACCCGGCTGGCACCGACGAAGAGCACGATGAACGGCAGGCCGATGATCAGGATCGCCAGTCCGATGCCCAGCGAGAACCCGGTCACCGTCCAGGTGAAGAAGAAGATCCCGCTGGCCAGCGCCAGCAGCATGTAGAACAGTGCCCCGTAGCTGCGCGGATCGGTGAACACGCCGAATACCTGGCGCCGGACGGAATCCTGCCCGTGCGCCTGCCCGCCACCTCCGTCCCTCGCCTCCTGCCGCTGCCTTGCCTGCGCCACGAGCGGGGCCTGCGCCTGCAATGCGGATTGCACCGTGGCCTCGGTTTTTCGATAGATGTCGGCAACCTCGACCGGTGCGCCATACGTGCCGGCCACCTCGGCGATGACCTCGGCCTCGCTGCGCTCCGGATGCGCAGCCAGTTCGGCATGCAGGTATTCCTCGGCATCACACAACGCGTCCTGGATCATTGCCGGATCCGCGCCCTCCAGTGCACGGCGCAGGTGCTGCAGGTATTCGGCAATCGTCGCCGGCAGTTCACGGGTCATGGCAATTCCCCTTTGAGGATGGTGTCGATGGAGTCGCGCGTTTCCGTCCACGCATCGCGCCACTGGCGCAGGATGGATGCGCCCTGTGGCGTCATCCGGTAGTAGCGTCGCGGCGGACCGCTTTCGGATGGCGCCATGAAGCTCTGCAGCAGCCCCGCCGCCTCCAGGTTGCGCAATACCGGGTACAGCGCACTCTGCTTGCCGGCCAGCACGCCGCCGGCCTGCTCCAGCGCCTTGGCGATCTGGTAGCCATACATCGCCTCGCGACTGCGCTCGACCACCGCCAGCAAGGCCAGCGCGACGGTACCGGCGGACAGCTCCTTGCGGAACTTGCGCAGCAACGGGTCTTCGTCGATGGGAGGTGATGTCGCCATGGATCACATGCTATTATTCATTTCGATATAGTGCATGTGCCACTAGTCATTGCCGGCATGCCGGGCGCGCTATGCTTTGCCGCGACCCGTCCCGCTGGAGTTGTGCATGCGCCGTTTGCCGCTGGTCCTCGCCCTGGCTGCCCTGTTCCCGTCATCCGCGCTTGCGCAGGCAGCGGAGGAAACCGCACCGAAACACCGCAGCACGCGGCAGATCGTGGAAGCGGCGCCGGACAGCGCCTGGCGACGGCCGGCGCCGGAGAACCTGCTGCTGATGGAGTTCGGCGACGGGCACCAAGCGCTGATCGAGCTGGCGCCGCAGTTCGCCCCGCGCCATGTGGAGAACATCCGCGCGCTGGCCCGTGGCGGTTTCTGGGATGGCACTTCGATCTACCGCTCGCAGGACAATTTCGTGGTCCAGTTCGGCGATGCCGACGGCGATGACCCGGCCAAGGCCAAGCCCTTCCCGACCGGCGTGGCAAGCAAGCTGCCTGCCGAGTTCGAGCGCGCGGCCACCGGTCTTGCCTTCAGCGCGCTGCCCGATGCCGATGGCTGGGCCGCACAGACCGGCTTCGTGGATGGCTTTGCCGCCGCCCGCGAGAGTGCGCAAGGCCAAGCCTGGCTGGCGCACTGCTATGGCGCGCTCGGTGCCGGCCGCGGCAACGAAGCCGACAGCAGCATCGGTGCCGAACTCTACGTGGTCAGCGGCCAGTCGCCGCGCCAGCTCGATCGCAACATCACCCTGGTCGGACGCGTGCTCGAGGGCATGGAGCAGCTGTCGGTGATCCCGCGTGGCCCGGAGCCCCTCGGCGTCCATACCGAAGCCGAACGTCGTGTGCCGATCCGCCACATCCGCGTGGTCGGCGACATGCCGGAAGCCGAGCGCCCACGCATCGAAGTGATGCGCACCGATTCGCCCAGCTTCGCCGAAGTCGTCGAGTCCAGGCGCAATCGCCGCGACGGCTGGTACCTGCGGCCGGCCGGCCATATCGACTTGTGCAACATCAGCGTGCCCGTGCGTCCGGCGCGCTGAACGCTCCGCTCACACCTGCGTTGCCGGCCGCTGCTAGGCTGGCCTGCCCCACTCCGACGAGGTCCCGCCATGCCCATGCTCCGCCTGCGCATCACCGGCAATACCGATGACGTGCGCACCATCATGAACCTGCTGCAGAGCCTGGATGGCATCGAATACGTCGAGGAAGTCGCCGACCTGATGGATCACATGGACGACGCCGATTCGAGCTCCGCCGGGCTGTCCGATCTGGGCGGGCCGGACGTGCATTCGCTGGAGGTGGAAGTGCCCAATACCGCCACCGCGCGGCGCGTGCGGCAGGTGGTCGAGGAACTGGTGCACGACCTCGACGCGATGGTCGAGTTCGAGGAATACGAGGGCTGAGCGGCAGGCTTCACGCCTGCCTACGTGTCAGTGCCCGTGTGCGTGTTCGTCCCCGGCCTCGCCAGCGGCGGCGCGGGTGGTGAACTCGACCGGAATCTCGCGACCGTCGGCGAGCTTCAGGGTGATGGTGATTTTCTCGCCTTCGACGATGTCGGCCGCCGGCTGCATCAGCATCAGGTGCAGGCCACCGGGCTTGAGTTCGACCACGCCCTGCGCCGGCACCGGCAGCTCATGGATCTGGCGCATGCGGCTGACGCCATCGTCATTGGTCGTCTCGTGCAGTTCGATGTCACCGTAGCGCGCGCTGCTGGCTGAAACCACGCTGGCCACGGTCGGGCATGCGTTTTCGATACGCGCAAAACCGCCATGCATCGGCATGCCGCCGGGCATCATGCGGATCCATGCATCCGAGACTTCGGGAGCGCAGGCGGTGGGTGCTTGCACGCTGCAGGCAGGAAGCGCGACCACGAGGGCCATGGCGGCGAAGACGGGGGCAAGTTTGCTGTTCATGGCGCCATCATATGCCAGTCATGGCAGCGCGCAATTGACCCAGATCACACGGATGGTGCGCTCATGCGCCGGTCGCCACCGGGCGCGCGGGATCGCTGACCCAGCCACTCCACGAGCCCTTGTACAGCTTGGCACCCTCCAGCCCGGCATGCGCCATCGCCAGCAGGTGGTGGCAGGCGCTCACGCCCGAGCCACACATTGCCACCATGTCCGAGGGCGTGCGCCCGCCAAGCAAGGCGGCGAACTCGTCGAACAGCACCTCGCGCGGCTTGAAACGGCCCTGCGCATCAAGATTCTCGGCAAATGGCCGGTTGACCGCACCGGGCACGTGCCCGGCGCGCGCATCGAGGGGTTCGATTTCGCCACGAAAACGCTCGCCGGCGCGCGCATCTAGCAGCACGCCGCCGTGCGCGAGATGGGCGATGACATCCTCATGATCGAACAGCCGCCCGGCCGCGAAGTCCGCCTCGCGCAGCGGCGTCGGTGCACGCGGCACGGCCGGGCCCTGCGCGCAGGCCCCGCCGGCGGCTTGCCATGCCGCAAGGCCACCATCGAGCACGGCGACACGGGCATGCCCGAACCAGCGCAGCAGGCACCAGGCACGTGCCGCGAACATGCCGTTGCCGGCATCGTAGGCCACCACCTGGGTGTCCTCATCGACGCCCCAGCGCGCAACGCATGCAGCGAAGTCCCGCGCATGCGGCCATGGGTGACGGCCCTGGCCCTGTTGCGCCATGTCGGACAGGTCGCGCTCGAGATCGGCATGCTGCGCGCCCGGGATGTGGCCCGCCTCGAACATTCGTGCGCCGGCAGCGACATCGGCAAGGTCGGCACGACAGTCGAGCAACACGATGTCACTGCCCTGCTCCGACGCCGCGCGCAGCGATGCGACATCAACCAGGGTGGTCCACGGGGGTGGTTTGGCGCTCATGGCAGGTGCTCCAGTCGACGGCGCAGGTTTTCCACGATCATTGCGGTCGCGCCCCAGACCCGAGCATGGACGATCCCCGGGCATGGCCGCAATTCGGCGAACGCACGCACCCGCCCCTGCCACGGCATCTGTCGATGGAACAGGCTGCCCGGGGCCAGCGCATGCGCCAGCGGCAATTCGAATACTTCGGCCACTTCCTGTGGATCGGGGCGCGGACGGTAGTCCGGGTCGATGCGCGCCACCACCGGCAGCACGCGAAACCCGGTCACGGTCAGCATCGGGTCGAGGAAGCCCAGCGGCTCGATCTCGGCATCGGCGACGCCGACTTCCTCGGCGGTTTCACGCAGCGCCGCGGCCACGGCATCGACATCCTGCGGCTCCAATGCACCGCCGGGAAAGCTGACTTCACCGGCATGGTGGCGCAGGTGGTCGGTGCGCCGGGTGAACAGCAATTGCGCGCCCTGAGCGCGATCGACCAGCCCCACCAGCACCGCGGCCTCGCGCAGCCGCGGCGGCATCACGTCGGCCAGCATGTCGCGGTTCCAGGGCAAATCTCCCGGCGCCTGATCCAACGGGCGCAACGCACGCACGATGCGCGCCAGCTCGGGGTTCACGGCTCCAGGCCGGAGGGCGGGCACCATCCGCGCAGCGGCAGCACCTCGCGCATGATGCGCCGGCGCTCATCCTCGGCGAGGCCGCGCCAGGCACCGATTTCGGCCGCGCTGCGGCGGCAGCCCAGGCACAGGCCATCGGGATCGAGCTGGCACACGCCGGTGCAGGGACTGGACACCGGTGCCATCGACGGGGACGCCGGAATGCTCATGCGCGACGGGCCTTCAAACGCAGACGCCGGCCAGCGGCCGGCGTCTGCTGCAAGCGTCTTACTTGACGCTGACCAGCTTGATTTCGTACACCGCCGCTGCATTCGGCGGGAAGCCGGTGCGCGGATCGGCGCCGAAGGCCTTCTCCGGCGGCAGCACCACTTCCCACTTCGCACCCGGCGACATCTGCTGAACCACCTCGCGGATGCCCGGCATCGAGATCTCGCTGACCTTGATGCTGGCGGTTTCCGCCTGCGGCACCTGCTGCGGACGCATGTTCAGGGGGAACGGGCCGGTGAACTGTACCTGCACCGTGCTCGCCATCGCCGGGCGTCCGCCGCGGCCGGTCTCCAGTTCGCGGTACAGGATGCCGCCGGCGAGCTGCTTGACGCCGGACTGGCCCTTGTACTGGTTCATGAACTGGGTGGACTTGGTCTGGTTCTCGGCCGCGATCTTCTTGAACTCGGCCTCGGCGGCCTGTGCCTTGGCCTGCTGGCGCTTCTGGAACGCTTCCAGCGCCGGCTTGGCCTGCTCCGGGGTGATCGCCGGATCACGCTTGGCGAGACCATCCTGCACCGCCTTGACCACTGCGGCGGTATCGATCTGCTCGCCACTTTCAGCGAGGTTGCGGGCAAAATCGTAGCCAAAGGCGTAGCTCAGCTTGCCCTTCTCGGAATTGAGATCCTGCGCACCGGCAACGCCCGCGGTCAGGGTAAAAGCCGCGACGGCGGCGGCCAGGAGACGCAATTTCATAGACTTCCTCATGGATGGATGGACATCATGTCCGCAAAACAACGCGTTAGCATAAACAGGCGCGGGCTTAACCGCCACTGACACGCATAGACCATCCACATCGCGATTGGTTCCCGCCTTCCATCCGTTTTTCCTGCCCTGCCAACCCTGTTGCGAGGTTCCATGTCCAGCACGCCCCTGAAAATCGACACCGCCGACGCGGTGCGCACCATCACCATCAACCGTCCGGACAAGCTCAATGCACTGGACAGCGCCACGCTGAATGCACTGCACGCGGCCTTCGACGAAGCCGCCGCGGATGCGCAGGTGCGCGTGGTGGTGCTGACCGGCGCTGGCACGAAAGCATTCGTCGCCGGTGCCGACATCAGCGAGATGAACACCTTGAGCCCGGTCGAGGGCCGCGACTTCTCGCTGCGCGGCCAGCGCATGATGCGGCGGGTGGAGAAGATGCCCAAACCGGTGATCGCCGCGATCAACGGCTTCGCCCTGGGGGGCGGGCTGGAACTGGCGATGTGCTGCCACCTGCGCCTGGCCGCCGACAGCGCCAAGCTCGGCCAGCCGGAAATCAACCTCGGCCTGATTCCCGGCTTCGGCGGCAGCCAGCGCCTGCTGCGTCTGGCCGGCCGCGCCGCGACCCTGGAACTGTGCCTGACCGGCGCACCGATCACGGCAGAGCGCGCGCGCGAGCTGGGCATCGTCAACCGCGTGCTGCCGGCGGACACGCTGCTGGACGAAACCCTGCAGCTGGCACGGCAGCTGGCCGACGCCGCACCGCTGGCACTGCGCGCGATGCTCGACTGCGTCAACATCGGCGGCGAATGCGGCATCGAGGAAGGCCTGGAGTACGAATCGGCCCAGTTCGGCCTGGTGTTCTCCACCGAGGACATGCGTGAAGGCACCCGCGCGTTCCTTGAAAAGCGCAAGCCGGCGTTCAAGGGCACGTGAATGAACGCCCCGGAGTTCATCGCCATCGCCGCGGCCCTGGCCGAGGGTGACGTGGATGCGGCGATCGAACACGGCCTGCTGGCATGGGATGGCGAGGCCGCGGGTCCACATGCGGCCGGGCTGGATGCGCCGGCGATCGCGCTGCTGGCGCATGTGCGCAGCGAGCGTCTGGCGGCCTTGGCCGCACGCGATCGACATGATGCGCGCAATGCACGTCTCGAGCGCCTGGCACGCCAGCGGCGCGCGCGCCAGGCCGCCACGCTGGCCACGAACGAGGGCGGCAAGCCCGCATTGTCCGGTGCCGCCGCGGCAGCGCTGGCCCGCGCACTGGCACGCGCAGGAAAATGAGTCGGGAAGCGGCTCCTCGCCCTACCGGGCGCGGTGTGTCCAAGGCGGCCAAGTCGGCCAGGCCGGCACCACGCAAGACTGCGGCGCGCGGTGCCGGCCGCGCCAGCCCGCGGATGAGCGCGGCCGCCATCGACGAGGCGTTCCGCCGCTGGCATGAGCTCGATCCCGAACCGAAGACCGAGCTGGAATACAGCACACCTTATGAACTGCTGGTGGCGGTGGCCTTGTCGGCGCAGGCCACCGATGTCGGCGTCAACAAGGCGACGCGGCGCCTGTTCCCGGTAGCCAACACGCCGGCACAGATCGCCGCGCTGGGCGTGGAAGGCGTCAAACCCTACATCGCCACCATCGGCCTGTTCAACACCAAGGCCGCCAACATCGTGCGCATGGCCGAGCTGCTGATCGAGCGTCACGGCGGCGAAGTGCCCGCCGAACGCGCCGCACTGGAAGCCCTGCCCGGGGTCGGCCGCAAGACCGCCAACGTGGTGCTGAACACCGCCTTCGGCCAGCCGACCATGGCGGTGGACACGCATATCTTCCGCGTCGCCAACCGCATGGGCCTGGCACCGGGCAAGGACGTGCGCGCAGTCGAGGAGGCGCTGCTCAAGCGCGTGCCGGCGGCCTGGCTGCAGGATGCCCATCACTGGCTGATCCTGCATGGCCGCTACATCTGCAAGGCGCGCAATCCCGAGTGCGGGCTGTGTCCGGTGCACGACCTGTGCCGCTGGCCGGGGAAGACGCCGCTCGAACCACGGGACTGAACCACCCGCAGCCGCGCCGGCAGGCAATGCCGGCTGCGTCGGCTGCACTCAATAATGCACTCCGGCGCGCAACCATTTGGTCGCGATCCACTTCTCGCCACGCCGCACCGGTGCACCGCCATGCAGTGAGGCGGTCATCGGATGCGGGCGGTCGTAACTGAAGAACAGGGCATTGCCCTGGGTGGCACCGATCTCCAGCCGGGTTTCGGGGAAGACCGTGGCGCCGCCACATTCCGGGGTATTGAGGTACATCACCAAGGTGGCCACGCGCTGGCCGCCGCGGGCCAGGGTGGCGGCACTGCCCGGCCGGGCAGGGTCGAACCAGTCATGGTGCGGCTCGTACTGTGCGCCCGGCGCGTAGCGCAGCACCTGCAGGCCTTCGCCATGATCCAGCGGCCAGTCCAGCAGCTCGGCGATGCGCGTTTCCAGACGTGCGATCAGCGGCGTTTCACCACGGCGGAAGAACGCACCTTCGCTGGTGCGCGCGGCATGCACCTGGTCGGCACCGCTGTCCAGGTCCAGCGTGGTCGAGCGCTGCAGCCGGCCGCGCGCGGTTTCGATCAGTTCACTGCATTCCTCGGCCGACAACAGTCCGCCGAACAGCACCACGCGCGGATGCAGCAGGTTCATCAACACCGACACCGCGCGCTCACCGGCTACCAGACGCGCCTCGCCATTGCTTTCGACCGGTGCCGGCACCGGCAATGAAGGTGGCAGGTCATTCGCCTGCGCATGTTCGCCGAGGTAGTCACGCAAGCGCGCCTCCACCTCGTCCAGCGCACTCTGCCGCGGCCAGCCGGCAGCGACCAGCGCCTCGACCACGTCGTCCGGCGAATCGCCGGCATGGATGCGCTGCAACAGCCAATCGGTTTGCAGTGCCTGCATTGCCATCCTCTTCCCGATCCGGACAAGACCTGCGCGCAGTGTGACCGCGCTCGATGACAGTTCGCCTGCAATCTGCACGCAAGCGGATTGTCACATTTCCTCTTTACGGTTCCCGCCGTGTTCGCGAGCGAGACGAGGCGACGCGATCGCACCTCCGCCTCATCACCGACACCTTTCAAATCCACACCCTCCGGGAGCCCGTTCCATGTCCAACTCCACTACCACCAAGAGCCTGCTGGTGACCTTCGGCGCGGTTCTCGCCCTGGCCGCCTGCAATGGCGGCGCCGATCGCGTCGCATCGCCTGGCGAGGGCGCGTTCCCGCCGCCGCCGACCACCCCGCCGCCGCCCCCGCCGCCGCCCGGCCCCACCCCGCCGCCGACCGGTGGCCCGGCCGCCGACTGCCCGACCGGCTTCGACAACATCGGCACGGTCGCCAACAACACCCTGCGCGCCTGCCGCCTGCCGGCGCAGATCATCGGCAATCTGGTGGTGCCGGCGCGCGAAGGCACGGTATACGCGATCAGCGGCAAGACCGAGGTCGGCGAAGACCAGGGCGGCAATGCCCAGGCACCGACCGCCGGAGCGCGCCGTGGCACGCTGACCATCGAGCCGGGCGTGCGCCTGTACGGCAGCTCCGGTGCGGACTTCCTGGTGGTCAACCGCGGGTCCGAGATCTATGCGCAAGGCACCGCCGACGCGCCTATCGTGTTCACCTCCAAGCAGAACGTGGAAGGCCAGACCGGCGTGGATTCGATGGGCCAGTGGGGTGGCGTGGTGATCCTTGGCCGCGCGCCGATCAGCGCCTGCCCGGGTGAAACCGTGTCCGGAACCCCCGAGTGCCAGACCCAGGTGGAAGGCACCAACGCGTTCTACGGCGGCAATGCGCCGCGCGACAACAGCGGCGTGATGAAGTACGTGCGCGTGATGTTCTCCGGCTTCGAAATCGCGCCGAACAACGAGCTCAACGGCATCACCCTGGCCGGCGTCGGCGATGGCACGGTGTTCGAATACATCCAGGTGCACAACAGCTCCGACGATGGCATCGAGTGGTTCGGCGGCACCGTCAACGGCCGTTACCTGGTGCTGACCGGCAACGACGACGACAGCCTGGATACCGATACCGGCTGGAACGGCGCTCTGCAGTTCGGCATCGTCATGCAGCGTGCCAATGGCGGCGACCGCATGAACGAGTGGAGCGCGATCCGCCGCACGCCGTACTCCCAGCCCAAGGTGGCCAACTTCACCTACGTCGGCCGTGCCGGTGGCGGTGCCGCGATCATGCTCAACCAGGGCACCCAGGCCAGCTTCTTCAACTCGGTGGTGACCCGCGTCGCCGGTGGTTCGGGTGATGGCCAGACCTGTCTGGCGATCCAGGACGACAACACCAAGGGCACGTTCCACTCGGTGCACATGTCCTGCCCGGTGGCATTCAAGGATGCGCGCGCGCAGGCCGATTTCGAAGCCGGCACCAACAACGTGGCCAAGGGCGAGTCCACGCTTGCCAACGGCTTCGTCAACGGTGCGGCCGAGTCCGCGGTGCCGGCCTACGCCGCACTGCGCAGCGCCAGCCCCTACTTCCAGCAGGTGGACTACATCGGTGGCGTGCGCAACGCCAGCGATACCTGGTGGAAGGGCTGGACCTGCGGCCTGGACGAGACCGGCTGCTGAGCCCTGCCTGACAGGCGCTCGAGCGGGGTGGCGGAGACGCCGCCCCGCTTCTGCAACACGCATGCGCCGCGGCAGCGCATCCGCATCGATTTCCGCACCGAATCCACGAAACAAGGCCATCCCATGAAGCCCACACCCCAACGCTCCGCGCTGTTCATCGCCATCACCGCGCTGCTCGTATCCACCCCGCTCCTGGCCCAGTCCGGTCCCAGTGCCGACGGGGCCGACGACCAGACGCGCTCGCTCGGCTCGGTGCAGGTCAAGGGCGAATACATTCCCGAACCCATGCTGGACACTTCCGAGGTCGCCTCGTTCGTGACCGAAGCCGACCTGGAGCGCACCGGCGACGACACTGCCGCCAAGGCGCTGACCCGCGTCGCCGGCCTCAGCATGGCCAATGACAAGCATGTGTTCGTACGCGGCCTCAACGAGCGCTACTCGAACGCCATGTTCAACGGCTCGCCACTGCCCAGCCCCGAGCCGATGCAACGCGTGGTGCCGCTGGATCTGTTCCCGGCCGACGTGCTGCAGGGCATCACCGTGCAGAAGACCTATTCGGCACGCTATCCCGGCGAGTTCGGTGGCGGCGTGATCGACCTGAAGTCACTGGCCATTCCGCGCCGCAACTTCGTCAGCCTGAGCATCAGCGGCGGCGGCAACACCGCGACCACCTTCGAGAAGGGGCTTACCTATTACGGCTCGCGCAGCGATTACTGGGGTTATGACGACGGCTCGCGCAAGATCCCCGGCCCGCTGGCCGAGGCGATGGCACAGGGCAAGCGCGTGGACCTCGGCAACTTCAGTCGCGAGGACATCCGTCGCATCGGCCGCAGCTTCCAGAACGCCAACTTCAACCTGTTGCAGGAAAACGACAGCATCGGCCCGGACTTCGGCTTCGGTGCCAGCGCCGGCTACAGCGCCGACATGGGCAATGGCGCACGCCTGGGCCTGGTCGCCGCGGGCGGCTTCGACAACAGCTGGCGCACCCGTTTCGGCCAGCAGCAGGAAGGGTATTTCACCGCGCAGAGCCTGGAGCTGGATCGCGATTACGAGTTCGCCTCCACGCAGAACGATGCGCGCGTCAACATGCTGCTGGGCGTGGGCGTGGAAAGCGGCAAGCACCGTTTCGGCGCCACCACCCTGTACGTGCATGACACGCGCAAGGAAACGCGCAGCCGCTCCGGTGTGGACATCCTGTTCTCCAGCAACGAAGTGCGCGACGACTACACCGAATGGTTCGAGCGCAACATGCTCAGCCACCAGCTGAGCGGCGAACACGGGTTCGGCGAATACGGCGATTTCACCATCGAATGGCGCGTGGCCAGTGCACGCGCGCGTCGCGATGCCCCGTACGAGAAGGGCATCCGCTACGAAAAGGTGGATGGCTACTGGGTGCACGATGGCAGCCGCCAGCAGAACTACACCCGCTTCAGCAAGGTCGATGACCACATGCTGAGCGCCGGCATCGACTTCGGCTACCGCCTGCCGCTGGAGAGCCGCGATGTGAAGCTGTCCGGCGGCTTCGCCTGGAGCGACAACGACCGCAATGCCGAAGCCCGCGAGTTCCGCTTCCTCGCCCTGGATGGCGCGCTGCCGTTCCTGAACCGCTATCAGCGCCCGGATTACCTGTTCTCCGACTACAACCTCAGCCTCGATCTGTTGCGCCTGCGCGAGACCACCGGCGGCTTCGGCGCGGCGGCCTACGACGCCAATCTGGAAGTGCGCGCCGGTTATCTGCAGGCCGAGGTCGAGTTCGCACCCACGCTGCGCGCCACCGTCGGCGTGCGCCGCGAGGATGCCAGCCAGTCGGTGACGCCCTATGACATCTTCACCGGCGCGCCCGACGGCAGCCTGCCGGTGCGCGACAACGCCTACACCCTGCCCGCGGCCACGCTGACCTGGAACTTCGCCGAGAACCAGCAGCTGCGCTTCGGTGCCTCCAAGACCATCACCCGCCCGCAGTTCCGCGAACTGGCCCCGCAGCAGTACAACGATCCGGATACCGATCGCCTGTACTACGGCAACCCGTACCTGGTGGACAGCGAGCTGCGCAATCTGGATCTGCGCTACGAATGGTTCTTCCGTCCCGGCCAGCACCTGACCGCGGCGCTGTTCCACAAGAGCATCGACAAGCCGATCGAGGCCAACATCAACGAAGCCGGCGGCACCATCTTCCAGAGCTATCTGAACGCGCCCTCGGCACGTCTGCATGGCGTGGAGCTGGAGTTCAAGTCCTACCTCGGCGAGGCGTTCCAGATGCCGCTGATGGGCAGCGACAACCGCCTGTTCCTCGGTGCCAACTACACCTGGTCGAAGTCGCGCATCCGTTCGCGCGAGAGCGACACGGTGCAGCCTTACGGCTATGACGCACCGATCCCCGCACGCCTGTTCGTGCGCGACGGGGTGGCCATGCAGGGCCAATCCGAGCACATCGCCAACCTGCAGTTCGGCCTCGAAAACCCGACCGACCGCAGCCAGGCGATGCTGATCGCCAACTACGTCAGCGAGCGCATCACCGCGCGCGGCCGCCCGGGCCAGCCCGATTACATGGAAAAGCCCGGCCTGCTGCTGGATCTTGCCCTGCGCAAGAGCTTCGATGCCGACGCCGCCGGCAATCTGCGCATGAGCGTGGGGCTGTCGCTGCGCAATCTGCTGGGCACCGACCATCGTGAGTACCAGGAGCGCGACGGGCACAAGGTGGATGTCAACCGCTACGCCCCCGGACGCTCGTACTCGCTGAGCCTGTCGGCCAGCTTCTGAGCCACAGCCACATCCCCGGTCAGCCGATCCGGCCGGGGATGTCGGTTTTGCGACAGTTGCGTGCAATCTGCAACAAAGTCGTCATGCAGTCGTCTTAGGCTGCGCGTGCGTGAATCCCGCGCATCCCGCGACACCTCGCTTGCTCCCTCGCCTGCCCGTTTCCGACGCACTCGCCCGCCACCGGCCGGCCCGGCTGCTTCCGGGTGCACTGCTCGCCACCCTGCTGGCCCTGCTCGCCTGGCAGGGCGCGCGCCTGGCCTGGATGCTGCTGCTGGCACCGGCGCCAGTGCAGGCTTCCGCGGGCACGGCCACGCCGCGCGGTGGCAGCCCACAGGTGGTGCATTTCGCAGCGGTGGGTGATCCGTTCTTTGCCACGGCGGCGGCCAATGCACCCTCGGGCGCGGGCTCGGTTTCCGGCCTGCAGCTGTACGCGGTACGCCTCAGCCCGGCCCCGGCTTCGGCCATCCTGCAGGCCGGCAACGGCGCGCAAGCCTCCGTGCTGCTTGGGGAGCGGCTGGAAAACGGGCTGCAACTGGCCGAGGTGGCGGCCGATCATGTCCTGTTGCGCGATGGCGCCGGTGCGCTGCACCGCGTCGCACTGCACTCCGCCGATCCCTCTCCGGCCGCGGCAAGCATGAGTGCTCCCGCGCAGCTGCCACAAAGCGCACCAGCACCCGGCGGCGCCGCAGACGTTTCCGCCGCGGCGCTGGCCCAGGCCAGCTTGGTGCCGGAAATGGAACAGGGCCGCCTGCGCGGCTATCGCATCGCCGCGCGTGGTGATGCGCCGCTGTTGCGCCAAGCCGGCATCGAGCCCGGCGACCTGCTGACCGCGATCGACGGCAATCCGCTCACCGCGGAGACCCTGGCCGAATGGCAACAGGGCGTCGCCAGCGGCGGCGCCAGCACCCTCACCATCATCCGCGACGGACAAACGCGGACCCTCCGACTGCAGGGCACCCATCCTTGAACATCCGCATTCCCCTGACCGCCCTGCTCGTCGCTGCCCTGCTCGCGGCGCTGCCCGCCCCGGCGCAACAGGCCGGTTCTGCACCTGCGCTCAGCGTGCAGGATGCCGACATCCGCGTTTTCATCCAGGACGTGGGCCGCGCCACCGGCACCACCTTCATCGTCGACCCCCGCGTGCAGGGCAAGGTCAGCCTGGCCCGCGACGAGGATCTTTCCAGCCAGGAACTGCTGAGCGTGCTGGTCGCCCTGCTGCGTGCCAACGGACTGGTCGCGGTACCCAACGGGCGCGGCGTGTACCGCGTGGTGCCCGATGACGGCGCGGCGCAGCAGCCGGCATCGCTGGGCTTCGCCACCCGCGTGTTCCCGCTGCGCCGGATCGATGCCAAGGCCGCGGCCGAAGCCGTGCGCGGCCTGGTCAGCCGCGGCGGCGTGGTGGTGCCCGCACCCTCGGGCAATGCCCTGCTGGTGGCCGACTATGCCGACAACCTCCTGCGCCTGCGCGACCTGATCGCACGCATGGACGTGGACAATTCACGCGCCGAGGTGATCCGCCTGCGCAACAGTTCCGCGCGCGAGATCGCCTCGGTCATCGCCGGCATGTACGGCAATGCCGGCATCAGCGCGCTGCCGATCGAAACCAGCAACGCGCTGATGCTGCGCGGCGAGCCGCGCCTGGTGGCCGAGGTGCGCGGCATCATCGGCGATCTGGACAATGCCGGCGATGCCGTCAGTGACGTGCGCGTGGTGCGTCTGCAGCACGCCAGTGCGGAAGAACTGTTGCCGGTGCTGCAGCAGGTGATCGGCCAGCCCGGAGCGCAGGACGCGGCACTGGCCGCACCGGCCGCTCCGGCGCCTCTGGCCACGCCACCGGCGGGCCTGACTGCGCCCACCGGCGGGCATGAAGCCGGTGTCGGGACGCAGGCCGTCGGCAGTGCGCCGCTGGGCGCTTCGCTGGCGCTGGGCCCCGGGCGGCGTGCGCGGGTGGCGCGCTACCCCGGTGCCAACGCCATCATCATCAATGCCGATGCCGACACCCAACGCATGCTGGTGGACACCATCGCCCAGCTCGACGTGCGCCGCGAACAGGTGCTGGTCGAAGCGCTGGTGGTGGAGATTTCCGACGAGGCGGCCAAACGCCTCGGCTCGCAATTGCTGATCGGCGGCAAGGCCGGCAGCAACATCCCGTTCGGCAGCACCTCGTTCCCCGGCACGCAACGACCGGGCATCCTCGAGCTGGCCGCCGGTGCGGCCGCCTGGCGCGACGGCGATCGCGACGGCAGCGCGGTCGGCTCGGCGGCGCGCTCGCTGCTGCAGTACAACGGCGGTCTGGCCGGCCTCGCCGGGGAAACCAGCAACCTGATCTTCGGCCTGATCATCGACGCGGTGCGCAATGACGCCGCCTCCAACCTGCTGTCCACGCCCTCGGTGCTGACCCTCGACAATGCCGAAGCGCGCATCCTGGTCGGTCAGGAAGTGCCGGTGACCACCGGCGAGATCCTCGGTGGCGCCAACGTCAACGCGTTCCGCACCATCGAACGGCAGGACGTCGGCGTGCAGCTGGTGGTGCGCCCGCAGATCAATGCCGGCGGCGGCATCACCCTCAAGCTGCGGCAGGAGGTTTCGGCGATCGCCGGGCCGGTGAGTGCCAACTCGCCCGAATTGATCCTCAACAAGCGCGAGGTGGAAACCGCGGTGATCGCCGATGATGGCGCCATCGTGGTGCTCGGCGGCCTGCTCGACCAGGGTGATCGGCACAGCGTGGACAAGGTGCCGCTGCTCGGCGACATCCCGCTGCTGGGTGGCCTGTTCCGCACCACCAGCCGCAGCCGCAGCAAGACCAATCTGATGGTGTTCATCCGCCCCACCATCGTGCGTGATCGCCGCGATGCCGAGCGCGTGACCGCGCCGCGCTACGACTACATGCGGCGCCAGCAACTGGCACGCCCCGACGTGCAGCGCGCCGACCTGGACGCCTTGCTGGAAGACTATTTCCGCACCACGCCGCCGGCCATGCCCGGGCTTGCACCGCAGCCCGCACCTGCCGCGCCCGCGCCACGCCCTCGCCATGAACAGTGAGCCGGTGCTGCCCTATGCATTCGCCCGCCGCCATGGCGTGTTGCTGCTGGATGCGGATGCCCATGGCGCGCGCGTGGCGCAGCGCGGCGATGCCGGCGTCGATGCACTGCTGGAAGTGCAGCGCGTGCTGGGCCGTCGCTTCAGCCTGGAAACGCTGAGCGAGGACGCCTTCGACCGGCAACTGGCCGAACGCTACGGTGGCGGCGCACTGGCGGCGGACACGCCCGACGAGTTGGGTCTTGACGCCAGCCTGGAGGCATTGGCCGAGGACATCCCGGACGCCGCCGACCTGCTCGACAGCCAGGACGACGCGCCGGTGATCCGCCTGATCAACGGCATGATCGCCGAGGCGGTGCGCCGCGGCGCCTCCGACATTCACATCGAGCCCTATCCCGGCGCGCTGCGCGTGCGCCTGCGCGTGGACGGCATGATGCAGCCGGTGCTGGAACTGCCGGCGCGGCTGGCGCCGATGCTGGTCTCGCGGGTCAAGGTGATGGCCCGGCTCGACATTGCCGAGCGCCGGGTGCCGCAGGACGGGCGCATCTCGCTGACCATGGGCACGCGTGCACTGGACGTGCGCGTGTCCACCCTGCCCGCCGGTCAGGGCGAGCGGGTGGTGCTGCGCATCCTCGACAAGCAGCAGGGCGTGCGCAGTCTGGATGCACTCGGCATGCGCCCGGCATTGCGCGAATCGCTGCAGCAGGCGCTGCAATTGCCCAACGGCATCGTGCTGGTGACCGGGCCCACCGGATCGGGCAAGACCACCACGCTGTACGCCGGCCTGGCACTGCTCAACGACGGCAGCCGCACCATCCTGACGGTGGAGGATCCGGTCGAATACGCGATCGACGGCATCGGCCAGACCCAGGTCAACGCCAAGGTCGGGATGGGCTTTGCCACCGGCCTGCGCGCGATCCTGCGCCAGGACCCGGACGTGGTCATGGTCGGCGAAATCCGCGACCCGGAAACCGCGCAGATCGCGGTGCAGGCCAGCCTGACCGGGCATCTGGTGCTGTCCACCGTGCATACCAACGATGCGGTCGGTGCGATCACCCGGCTGCGCGACATGGGCATCGAACCGTTCCTGCTCGCCAGCACGCTGCGCCTGGTGCTGGCGCAGCGGCTGGTGCGCCGGCTGTGCCCGCACTGCCGCCAGCCGCGGGCGCCCGATCCGCTCAGCCAGCGGCTGATGGGCCGCGACCATGCCGGCCCGCTGTACCGCGCGGTCGGCTGCACGCACTGCCGCCAGAGCGGCTATGCCGGACGCATCGGCGTGTACGAGGCGCTGCGCGTGGACGAACGCCTGCGTGCGCTGATCAATGAAGGCGCCGACGAGGATGCGCTGGCACGCGCCGCGCGCATGGATGCCGGCTGGCTGCTGGATTCGGTGCGCGAGGCGGTGGCGCAGGGCCTGACCACGGTGGAGGAAGCGCTGCGCGTCAGCCGCCAGGAGGCACGTGACGATGCCGTGGTTTGACTATGCCGCGCTGGACATCGCCGGCCAGCCACGCGAAGGCCGCATCGAAGCCGCCGCCGAAGCCGCCGCGCGCGCAGGTCTGGAGTCGCGCGGCTGGGTGGTGCTGAGCCTGGGCGCGCACACCACGCGCGGCGATGCCAGACCGGCCCGTGGCGGGCGCTTCGGGCGCCGCGATCTGGCACTGGTGACGCGGCAACTGGCCACCCTGGTGGAAGTGGCGCCACTGGAGGAGGCGCTGCGCACACTGGCCGCACAGGCGGAAAAAGCCGCCGTGCGCCGCACCCTGGGCGATGTGCATGCCGGCATTGTCGAAGGCCAGCGCCTGTCGGCGGCACTGGCGCGGCAACCGCGCGCCTTCCCGCCGCTGTACCGGGCGATGGTCGCCGCCGGCGAGGGCGTTGGCGCCCTGCCCCAGGTGCTGGCACGGCTGGCCGACCTCAATGAACGCGAACAGGCGGTGCGTGCACGCCTGCTGACCACGCTGATCTATCCCGCGGTGCTGGCGCTGGTGGCACTGGCGGTGGTGATCGCGCTGATGACCTTCGTGGTGCCGAAGGTGGTCGAGCAGTTCGATTCGATGGGCCGCAGCCTGCCGCCGCTGACCCGCGCGGTGATCGCGGTGTCCGAGCTGATGACCGGCTGGGGCTGGCTGCTGCTGGTGCTCGCCGCGCTGGCGGCACTGGCATCGATGCTGGCACTGCGCCGCGAGGACGTGCGCCTGCGTGTAGACCGATGGCTGCTTGGCCTGCCCTGGCTCGGCCCGCTGCTGGTCAAGCTGCATGCCGCGCGGCTGGCGCGCACCCTTGCGCTGATGCTGGAAAGCGGCCTGCCGATGCTCGAGGGCCTGCGCGCCAGCGTGGACACGGTGGGCAACCGGGTGCTGCGCGCGGCCACCGCCGGCATGGCCGAATCCATCCGCGAGGGTGGCAGCCTGTCGCAGGCCCTGCGCGGTGCCGGCGTGTTCCCGCCCATCCTCCTCTACATGGCCGCCAGCGGCGAGGCCAGCGGCCGTCTCGGCGCGATGCTCGAACGCGCCGCCGACTACCTCGAGCGCGAATTCACCACCTTCACCCAGGTCCTGATGAGCCTGCTGGAGCCGGCGATCATCGTGGTCATGGGCCTCTTGGTGGCGCTGATCGTGCTCTCGATCCTGCTGCCGATCCTGCAATTCAACACCATGGTCGCGCGCTGACCCCCGATTCTTCACGGAGACTGCCCATGTCCACTGCCCCACGCCGCCAACGCGGTTTCACCCTGGTCGAACTGATGGTGGTGATCGTCATCATCGGCCTGCTCGCCACCGTGGTGATGATCAACGTGCTGCCAAGCCAGGATCGCGCGATGGTGGAGAAGGCCCGCGCCGACATCGCCACGCTGGAACAGGCGCTGGAAACCTATCGCCTGGAACTGCTGGTCTTCCCCACCACCGAACAGGGCCTGCAGGCGCTGCTCAAGCCACCGGCGGGTCTGGCGCGGCCGGAACGCTACCGTCCCGGGGGCTACATCCGCCGCCTGCCCGACGACCCGTGGGGCCAGCCCTACCAGTACCGCCATCCCGGCCAGCACGGCCGCTTCGACGTGTTCTCGCTGGGTGCCGATGGCCAACCCGGTGGCGAAGGCGAGAACGCCGACATCGGCAACTGGAACTGAGCCCGGCGATGCCGCAGCCAGCCGCCCGTCGTGCCATCCGCTGTGCCGGCTTCACCCTGGTCGAACTGATGGTGACCCTGGTGCTGATCGGCCTGCTCGGCGCGCTGGTGGCGCTGACCTCCCCCGTGCTCGAATCGCCGGCCGAGCGCGCAGCCACGCGGCTGGCGGCGGCGATGACCGGCGCCCGCGACGAGGCGCTGCTTTCCGCACGCGCGGTGCGCCTGCGACTGGATGCCGAAGGCTATCGCTTCGAGCAACGCGATTTCGAAGGCTGGCAACGCATCGACGACGCGCCACTGGCCGCGCAGCACTGGCCCGGCGGGGTGCGCCCACAGCTGGGCCATGGCGAGCAGGCCGTGGTCCTGCAATGGGATGCGCAGGGAAGCCCGAGCGAGACCCTGGATGACCTGTGGCTGGCCGATGACCGCGGCCGGGTGCAGGTGCGGCTGCGCAGCGATGGCCATGCCCTGGCGGGAAACGGCGATGAGTGAGCGCGGCTGGCTGCAGGGCGGTTTCTCGCTGCTGGAACTGCTGGTGGCGCTGGCCGTGTTCGCGCTGGCGGTACTCGCCCTGCTCAATCTGGGCAGCCAGGGCATCCGTGCCGCGGCGCTGGCCGAGCAACGCCTGCTGGCCGACATCGTGGCGGAGAATCGCGCGGTGGAAGCCGCATGGCTGCCGCTGGCACAACTGCAGGCCAGCGATGCGGGGGTGGAGCACCAGGACGGACGCGAATGGCGCTGGCGGCGGCAGTTGCAGGCGATGGATGGCGGCCTGGTGCGCATCCGCATCAGCGTCGCCGCGAGCGATGCCCCGCAGCAACTGGCCGAGCGTGAACTGTGGCGGCCAGCGCGATGAAACGCATGCACCCGTCCGCACGCGGTTTCAGCCTGATCGAGGTGCTGGTCGCGCTCGCCATCTTCGCCCTGCTCTCGGCAGCGGGCGTGGCGGTGCTGGCACAGTCCGCCGACAACCGCGAAGTGGTGCGCGGGCACATGGCGCGCCTGGCCGAGCTGCAGCGTGCGCGCGCCATGCTGGCCGCCGACCTGGCGCAGGCCGCGCCGCGGGTGGTGCGCGACGCCGACGGCCGGCAGGCACGGGATGCCTTCATCGCGCGCGGCCAGGGTGACCCCGACCGTCTGTTCGCACTGGTCCGGCACGGCTGGGAAAACCCCGATGCCGCGCCGCGCGCCTCGCTGCAGTTCGTCGAATACCGTCTGCGTCAGGGGCGCCTGGAGCGCGCCACCCGGCCGATGCTCGATGGCACCGCCAGCGGTGGCGACCGGGTGCTGTTGCGCGGCATCCGCGCGGCCGAGGTGCGCTACCTGCATCAGGGCCAGTGGCAGGACGGCTGGCCCGGCGGCGTGCACAGCCTGCCGCAGGCACTGGCTCTGGATCTGCAGTTCGAGGATGGCAGGCAGTTGCGCCAGTTCTTCGCCATGCCGGGGCTGGAGCCATGAGCGCGCGCCGGCAACGCGGCGTGGCCCTGCTCACCGTGCTGTTGATGGTGGCGGTGATCTCGGTGCTGGTGATCGCGGTGCTCGATGACATCCGCTTCGGCCTGCGCCGCAGCAGCAATGCCGAAGCGTTGGGCATGGCGCGCTGGCAGGCAGTCAGCGCCGAGGCGTTGGCCATCGCCCGCCTCGGGCAACTGCACCGGGCCAGCCCGCAACGCACCACGCTGGAGGGCGACTGGGCCGGGCGCGAGTTCGCGTTGCCACTCACCGATGGTCTGGCGCGCGCGCGGCTGGACGATGCCACCCATTGCTTCAACCTCAACAGCGTGGTGCAGGGCGGCAGCGACCTCATCATGCGCCGCGAATCGGCGGTGGCGCAGTTCATCGCCCTGGCACGCAGTCTCGACATCCCGGCGGGCCAGGCCGAGGCGCTGGCCGACAGCCTGGTCGATTGGCTCGACAGCGATCAGCAACCAAGCCCGCGCGGCCACGAGGACGCGAGCTACCGCCGCGGGCGTGGCGGCTACCTCACCGGGCAGACCCTCCTGGCCGACGTCAGCGAGCTGCGCGCCATCCACGGCTTCGACGCCAACATCTACCAACGGCTGCGGCCATGGGTCTGCACCCTGCCCACGAACGCGCCCAGCCCGCTCAACGTCAACACCCTGCGTCCGGCGCAGGCACGCCTGTTGCAGGCATGGAGCCTCGGTGCGCTCGACGAAGCGCGCGCGCGCAGCTTGTTGGCGGCACGCCCGGCGGCGGGCTGGGCCAGTGCGCAGGCGTTCTGGACGCAGCCGGAGATCAGCGCACTGGCGCTGGATGCGGAGGCGCTGGCCCAACTCGCCGTGCGCACGCGCTATTTCCGCCTGCGTGCGCAGGTCCAGTCCGGCCCGGCGCAGGTGGTACTGGACAGCCTCTTCGATCAGCAAAGCGACGGCCATGCGCGGCTGGTCGCCCGGCAATGGAACACTCCCGAGTGAATACGCGACTGCTCTGGCTTGATGACGACACCGACGCGACCCGCAGCCTGCTGCTGGGCGCACGTGGCGAGGTGCTCGCGCGCGAAACGCTGGGCAAGGGCGTCACGCCGACCGGCGAGGCTGCACGCACCTGGGCGATCGTGCCCGGGCATGCGCTGCGTGTGCTGTGGATGCCGTTGCCGGCGCGATCCGCGGCGCAGGCGCAGGCGTTGGCACGCACGCGCCTGCAAGGCGAATGGGTCGCCGAGCCGCTCGAACGGTTGCATGTCGCCGTCGGCGGCACGCTGGAGGATGAACGCCACCCGGTCGCGGTGGTGGCGCACGCCCGGATGCAGACCTGGCTGGCGCAGGCCGGCGCACTCGGGCTGCGCCTTGACGGCATGCTTCCCGATTGCCTGGCCGTGCCTGCTCCCGAACACGGCGTACGCATCGTCCAATGGCATGGCGACGCGCTGGTGCGCGGGCCGCAGCTGGCGTTCCGCGCACCCCCGGAACTGGCGCAACGGCTGCTGGCACAGGTTCCCGCCGAGGACTGCACCCGCCACGCCGAGGACGAGAGCGAGCGGCTGATGCTGAAAGGGATTTCCTCGCCGGCGATCAACCTGATGCAGGCGCCCTTCGCCGCGCGCCGCCCGACCCATCCGCTGCTGTCACGGCGCAGCCTCGCGGCCATGCTGTGTGCATTGCTGCTCTCGCCAATGCTGCTTTCCGCAGTGGACGGGCTGCGTTACCGGCGCGCCGCCGAGGCCCTGCGCGCCGAGGATCGCGCCGCGATCGACCGCGCGCTGCCCGGGCGCCCCGCCTCGATGGACGCCGCGACCTGGCTGCAGGATGCCGCCACGCGACAGGCGCATCGGCGCGAGCTGCCGGCCCGCTTGCAGGCCCTGGCGCAGGCGGTGCAGGCCAGCCCGGACAGCCGCATCGACCTGCTGCACCTGGATGCGCAGGGCGTGATCAGCGCCACCGTGCTGCATGCGGATGCGGATGCACTGGCGCAGGTGCTGGCCCGGCTGCAGGCCGGCGGCTGGCCGGCGCGCGCGGGCGACAGCCGCAACGAAGGCACGCAGATGGCCAGTGAAATCGTGCTGGAACCGGGAGTCGGACGATGAATGCCCTTGCCCGCTGGTGGCAGCTGCGCAACCCGCGCGAACGGCGCATGTTGATGCTGATGTTCGCCAGCCTCGCCGCCTTCGTGTTGTTCTTCGGCCTGTGGCGGCCACTGGAGCGCATGCGCAGCGCCAATCAGGCGCGATACCTGCATGCCGCCAATGCACACCTGGATGCCCGCGAGCAACTGGCGTTGCTGGAGCAACCGGCCAGCGCGCCACTGGGTGAAGCCGAGCGGATACAGGCCCTGCGCGACAGCGCCGCGCGCCACGGCCTTGCCATCACGCGGCATGCACACGAGGAGGACGGGCGGGCGCTGATCGTGCTCGAGCGCGCGACACCCGCCGGGCTGTGGCCATGGCTGGACGAGCTGCGCGAACGGCATGCACTGGTGCCCGAAACCCTGCGCCTGCAACGCCGTGACGGCGCGCTGGACGTCCAGGCCGGCTTTGCCGGCGGCCACGAGGCGACGCCATGAACACCGTCCGCGCCTGGGTGCGTCGTCATTGGCCCGTGCTCTGGCTGCTGTTTGCATTGCTTCTTTCCATGTTGCTGCAATGGCCGATGGCGCTGCTGGTGAAGTCGCAGGCGCGTGCGCTGCCCGCCGGCGTGGCCGTTGCCGAGGTGCGCGGCAGCCTGTGGTCGGCCCAGGCGCGCGGGCTGCGCCTGGGGGCGCTGCGTCGGGATCACGTCGAGCTGCATATGCCGCCGGCCAGTCTGTTGCGCGGACGCCCGCAGTTGCTGACGCGGCCGGACTTCGCCACGCTCGCCGCCGAGGCCCTTTCGCCCGGCAATCCCGAGGCCGCCACGCCGGGCGCGAGCGACTGAATACCGGCCACGGCCGCTCTGCTGTCACCTGTCTGTCCGCGCGGTGGCATCGCCACGTCATCTTGCCCGCATCCAATGCATGTCATGCCGTGCGCTGCGCGATCCGTCCCGCCGCGCAGGAAAGCGTCGTCCCGCCTGCGGCTGCACATGCTTTATGACGCTTTGTCATCTTGCTGTCACACAACTGTCGTCCCATTGACTCAACGCGCACAACGCGCCCGATCCACGACCCAGGAGCCGTGATGAATACCCCTTCCCTGCGCATTGCCGCCCTCGCCTTGGCCAGCGTCGTCCTCGTCGCTGCCTGCCAGCCTTCCACCACACCGGGTGGTGACGCGCGTGGCGGCGGCGAATCCGGTTCGCGCATCGGTGCCGAAATCACCGGCGCAGGCGCCAGTTTCATCTATCCGCTGGTGTCGAAGTGGTCGGCCGATTACCACCGCGCCACCGGCAACAAGATCAATTATCAGTCGATCGGCTCGGGCGGCGGCATCGCGCAGATCAAGGCCGGCACGGTCGATTTCGGCTCAACCGACAAGCCGCTGACGGCCGAGGAACTGGCCGAAGCGGGCCTCGCCCAGTTCCCCTCGGCGATCGGCGGGGTGGTGCCGGTGGTCAATATCGCCGGCCTGGAAGGCGGCAAGCTGCGCTTCTCCGGCCCGGTGCTGGCGGATATCTACCTCGGCACCATCACCCAGTGGAACGACCCGCGCATCGTCGCCGAAAACCCCGGCGTGACGCTGCCCGCGGACAAGATCAACGTGGTGCGCCGCTCCGACGGCTCGGGCACCACCTTCAACTTCACCAACTACCTGTCCAAGGTCAGCCCGCAGTGGAAGCAGGCGGTCGGCGAAGGCACCTCGGTGAACTTCCCGGTCGGCATGGGTGGCAAGGGCAACGAGGGCGTCGCCGCCTACGTCAAGCAGATCAAGAATTCGATCGGCTACGTCGAGCTGTCCTACGCGCTGCAGAACAAGATGCCGCACGCTTCGATGCAGAACGCCGCCGGCGCCTGGGTCGAGCCGAACGCGCAAAGTTTTGCCGCCGCCGCGGCCAGTGCCGACTGGGCCTCGGCCGGCGACTTCAGCCTGGTCATCACCAACGCGCCAGGCGCGGAAGCGTGGCCGATCACCGCGACCAACTTCATGCTGGTCTACAAGCAGCCGAAGAATCCGGAGAAGCAGCAAGCCGTGCTGGACTTCTTCAAGTGGGCCTTCGAACAGGGCCAGTCGCAGGCCGAATCGCTGGACTACGTGCCGCTGCCGGCGGAACTGGTGCAGCAGGTCGAAGCCTACTGGGCCGAGCTGCAGTAATCCCCGCGACTGCGGCGGCGGCAACGCCGCCGGAGTCGATCAACGCGAGCCGCCTGGGCCATCTCGACGATGAACACCGCCACCCTGCCCGCTGCCACCACCCGCGACGTGCGCGACGCACGCAATGACCGCAGCTTCCGCTGGTTGCTGACCGGCGCTTCATTGTTCGTGCTGTTCACCCTCGCCGCGGCGGCGCTGTCGATGCTGTGGGGCGGGCGCTCGGTACTGGCCAGCGAAGGCCTGGCCTTCTTCACCTCCAGCGACTGGAATCCGGTGGAGAACCGCTACGGCGCACTGGTGCCGATCTGGGGCACCATCGTCACCGCACTGATCGCGATGCTGATCGCGGTGCCGGTCAGCTTCGGCATCGCCTTCTTCCTCACCGAGGTCGCGCCGCGCTGGCTGCGCGGCCCGATCGGCACCGCGATCGAACTGCTCGCCGGCATCCCCTCGATCATCTACGGCATGTGGGGCTTCTTCGTGCTGATGCCGGTGATGCGCGAACACGTGGTGCCGCTGCTCGACGGCTGGCTTGGGCCGCTGCCGGTGATCGGCAAGCTGTTCCAGGGCCCGCCGATCGGCGCCGGCATGCTGACCTCGGGCATCGTGCTGTCGATCATGGTGATCCCGTTCATCTCGGCCACCATGCGCGAAGTGTTCCTCACCGTGCCGACGCGGCTCAAGGAGTCGGCCTATGCCCTCGGCTCGACGCGCTGGGAAGTGAACTGGGACATCGTGCTGCCGTACACCCGCTCGGCGGTGATCGGCGGCATCTTCCTCGGCCTGGGCCGCGCGCTGGGCGAAACCATGGCCGTCGCCTTCGTCATCGGCAACAACGTGCAGTTCACCGCCTCGCTGCTGGAGCCCTCGACCACCATCGCCGCGCTGATCGCCAACGACTTCGGCGAGGCCACCGAAAGCTATCGCGCCGCGCTGCTACTGCTCGGCTTCGTGCTGTTCATCGTCACCTTCGTGGTGCTGGCACTGGCGCGCCTGATGCTGCAACAGCTCGCGCGCCGGGAGGGCAAGGCATGAGCACGCCTGCTGACGCGATGCGCGCACCCCGCCAGGACGAGCGTCTGTACCGGCGCCGGCGGCTGACCAACATGGTCGCGGTGACGCTGGCCAATCTCGCCGCGATCTTCGGCCTGCTGTTCCTCGCCTGGATCATGTGGACGCTGATTTCGCGCGGCATCGGCCATCTCGATCTGGCCCTGCTGACGCAGGACCAGCCGCCGCCGATGGAAGACGGCGGCCTGCGCAATGCCATCGTCGGCAGCCTGATGATGTGCGCCATGGCGGTGCTGATCGGCACGCCGCTGGGCATCGCCGCGGGCACCTGGCTTGCCGAGTTCGGCCACGGCACGCGGCTCGGCTCGGCGGTGCGTTTCGTCAACGACATCCTGCTGTCGGCGCCTTCGATCGTGCTCGGTCTGTTCGTGTACGCGATGTTCGTGATGCAGACCGGCGGGCGCTTCTCCGCCGTCGCCGGTGCGCTGGCGCTCGCTTTCATCGTGCTGCCGGTGGTGGTGCGCAGCACCGACGAAATGCTGCGCCTGGTGCCGGTGACCATGCGCGAGGCCGCGCTCAGCCTCGGCGTGCCGCAATGGAAGATGGTGCTGCAGGTGCTGTACCGCTCGGCGCTGCCCGGCATCGTCACCGGCGTGCTGCTGGCACTGGCGCGCATCTCCGGGGAAACCGCACCGCTGCTGTTCACCGCGTTCGGCAACGAGTTCTTCAGCCTCGATCCCTCCGGCGCGATGTCCGCGGTACCGCTGGTGATGTACAAGTTCGCCGGTTCCGGCTTCGAGAACTGGGAACGCATCGCCTGGGCCGGTGCCCTGCTGACCACCCTGTTCGTGCTCGCGGTCAGCCTGATCGCACGCGCCATCGTCAACCGCAAACGTGTCACCCCCGACTGAACCTTCGCGACCACGCCCATGAACGACGCTGCTCCCACCCTGCACCTGCGCACCCACGAGGCGATGTCCGGCCCGCCGCCGGCGGTGAAGATCTCCACCCGCGGACTGGATTTCCACTACGGCGACGTGCAGGCGCTCAAGGACATCCACTTCGACATCCCGGAAAAGCGCGTCACCGCGTTGATCGGGCCATCCGGCTGCGGCAAGTCCACGCTGCTGCGGGTGTACAACCGCATCTATGCGCTGTACCCGAAGCTGGTGGCACGCGGCGAAGTGCTGCTGGATGGCGAGAACATCCTCGACGAGCGCTACTCGATGAACCGGCTGCGCTCCAAGGTCGGCATGGTGTTCCAGAAGCCGGTGCCGTTCCCGATGACGATCTACGAGAACGTCGCCTACGGCATCCGCCACCACCAGCGCCTGCCGAAGGCGGAGATGGATGTGCGCGTCGAAACCGCGTTGCGCCAGGCTGCGCTGTGGGACGAGGTCAAGGACAAGCTGGGCAAGAACGCGCTGGGCCTGTCCGGCGGCCAGCAGCAGCGCCTGTGCATCGCGCGCGCGGTCGCGCTGCGCCCGGACGTGCTGTTGCTGGACGAGCCGACCTCGGCGCTGGATCCGATCTCCACCGCGCGCATCGAGCAACTGGTGGAGGAGCTGAAGACCGATTACACCATCGTCATCGTCACCCACAACATGCAGCAGGCGGCACGCGTGTCCGACTACACCGCCTTCATGTACCTGGGCAACCTGATCGAACACGACACCACCACCACCATCTTCTCCAATCCCTCGCAGCAACAGACCGAGGACTACATCACCGGCCGCTTCGGCTGAGCGCCCACCCCTGACAACCACCCGCCTGACCGGAATCCGCATGAACATCGAGAACGAACACATCGTCAAGAGCTACGACGAGGAGCAGCAGCGGCTGACCCGGGAAATCCAGCGCATGGGCGCGATGGCCGTGGCGCAGCTGGAGGCGGCGCTGGACGTGATCGAACGCCGCGACGACCGCGCCGCCGAACGCATCGTCGCCAATGACGACGCCATCGACACGCTGGAGGAAGAGATCAGCCGCGACGTGATGAAGCTGGCCCTGCGTGGCCCGCTGGCCACCGACCTGCGCATCATCCTCGCCGCCTTGCGCATCGCCTCGGACATCGAGCGCGTCGGCGACTATGCCGCCAACATGGCCAAGCGCTCGCTGGCACTCAATACCGCACCGCCGATGCCGCATACCGGCAGCCTGCGCTCGCTGGGCCGCCTCGCGGTGGAGCAGATGCGCGACGTGCTGGGCGCCTACCTGGAACTGGACGCCGACGCCGCACAGCGCGTGCGCGAGCGCGATGCCGAACTGGACCGGCAATACACCGCGCTGTTCCGTGAACTGCTGACCTACATGATGGAAGATCCGCGCAGCATCACGCCGTGCACCCATCTGCTGTTCATGGCCAAGAACCTGGAGCGCATCGGCGACCACGCGACCAACATCGCCGAGAACATCTGGTTCCGCATCCATGGCGACCAGCAGCCGCTGCCGCCGCGCGAGAAGCGTGACGACAGCCACGTGGTCAACCACGATTGAGCCGGCCATCGCTGCACGTGCACATGCATCGATGCTGCATGACAGCATGACTGCTTCACGCGCGCAGCGTGCGGGGCGCTACCATCGGGCCTCATTCCCGAGGAATCCCCCGTCATGAAGTCGAACAAGACCCTGCTCACGCTTGGCACCCTGGCCGGTTCACTGGCCCTGTCCGGCAGCGCACTCGCGGTGCAGCCACTCGCCTCGCCCTACATGGACACTCCGCCGCCGGCCAAGCAGGCCGAGGGCATGTGCGGCTTCAAGCACATCGACCGCGATGGCGACGGCAAGATCTCGCGCGAGGAGTTCGCCGCCGCGCACGATGGCAAGGATGACGAGTTCGACGCCCATGATCTGGATGGCGACGGCAGCATCACCGAGGCCGAGATGGAGGCCTATCACGCCGAGAAGAACAAGGACGGCGAAGGCAAATGCGGCGCGGGCAAGTGTGGCGCCGGCAAATGCGGCGGCACGCCTTGACGCCTGCCACCGCTGAGCGCGGGCCCGCCTGGCGGTGACCCGCGCCCTGGGTGCGGCCACGGTGGGCCTCGGCCTGCGCCGTGGCCTGCTTGGCGCGATCGAATCCGAACCGGCCGGGGATTTCGATTTTCTCGAGTGCGCGCCGGAGAACTGGATCGGCGTCGGCGGTGAACTCGGGCAACGCTTCGCCGCGCTGTCGGCGCGCCTGCCGATCACCCTGCACGGCCTGTCGCTCTCGCTCGGTGGCCCGCAGCCGCTGGACAGCGACCTGCTGGACGGCATCGCCGGCTTCATGCAGCGCCACGCCATCGACCATTACAGCGAACACCTGAGCTGGAGCGGCGACGATGGCCATCTCTACGACCTGATCCCGCTGCCCTTTGATGACGCCAGCGTGCGCCATGTCGCCACGCGCATCGACCGCGTGCAGCAGCACCTGGGCCGGCGCATCGCGGTCGAGAACATCAGCTATTACGCCGCACCATGGCAGCGCATGAGCGAGGTCGAGTTCCTGCTCGCGGTGCTGGATGCCGCCGACTGCGACCTGCTGCTGGACGTCAACAACATCTTCGTCAACAGCATCAACCACGGCTACGATGCCGACGCCTTCCTCGCCGCGATGCCCTCGGCGCGCATCGCCGGCTACCACGTCGCCGGTCACCATGACGAAGCCGACGACCTGAAGATCGACACCCATGGCGCCGCGGTCAAGGACGCAGTATGGCAGCTGCTCGCCAGCGCGTATCGCCGGCATGGCGTGCGCCCGACCCTGCTCGAGCGCGATTTCAACTACCCGCCGTATGCCGAACTGCAGGCCGAACTGCAGCGCATCCGTGTGTTGCAGGCAGAGGCGCTGGCGCCATGAGCACGCACGACACGCTCGAAGCACGCCAGTTGGCGTTCGCCGCCCACCTGCGCGATGCGCGGATGCCGGCGCCCGAAGGCATTGAAGAGCGCCGCCTCGCGCTTTACCGACGCCTGTTCTTCAACACCATGGAAGGCCTCCTCGCCAACAATTTCCCGGTGATCCGGCAAACACTTGGCGAGCGCGAATGGACGCGGCGGGTGGCCGACTTCCAGCGCGAACACCGCTGCCGGACACCCCTGTTCACCGAGATCGCGCAGGAATTCATCACCTGGCTGGCGGCGCAGGCGGAACTGGATCCGCCCTGGCTGGCCGAGCTTGCGCACTACGAGTGGATGGAGCTGCGCGCCGCGATCGACGACACGCCGCCGCCCCCGCATCTGGCCGATGGCGATCTGTTCAGCGGCATCCCGGTGCTCTCGCCGCAGGTCTGGCCGCTGGCCTATGCGTGGCCGGTGCAACGCATCGGGCCGCGCTTCCAGCCGCGGCAAGCGCCGGACGCGCCTACCCTGCTGCTGGTGCGCCGCGACCGCCGGCTGAACGTGCATTTCGCCGCGATCTCGCCACTGGTGTTCCGTCTGCTGCAATTGATTGCCGACAACGAAGACGACAGCGGCGAGCACCTGCTCGGGACGCTCGCGGCGGAGGCCGGGGCCGACGGGGATGCGGCGTTCCACGAGGAAGCGCGACACATGCTGCAACGGCTGCACGCCGAGGACAGCGTGCTCGGTATCCGCCCGCATCAGGCGAAGTCGGCACGGAACGCATCGCGCACCGATTAAACTGGCGCCATGCCCGACGCCGCCACCTCCACCCCCGCTGCCGACATCCCGTCCATGGCCCGCCGCTTCCGTGGCTACCTGCCGGTGGTGGTCGACGTGGAAACCGGCGGCTTCGACTGGAATCGCCACGCCCTGCTGGAATTCGCCGCGGTGCCGCTGGAACTCGACGCCGAAGGCCGCCTGGTGCCGGGTGAAACCGCCTGCGCGCATCTGGAGCCGGCACCGGGTACCGAGATCGACCCCAAGTCGCTGGAGGTCACCGGCATCGTGCTCGACCATCCCTTCCGCCTCGCCAAACCCGAACGCGAGGCGCTCGACCACGTGTTCGCCGCGGTGCGCAAGGCGGTGAAGAAGCATGGCTGCCAGCGCGCGATCCTGGTCGGCCACAACGCGCACTTCGATCTCAACTTCCTCAATGCGGCGGTGGCGCGCTGCCAGCACAAGCGCAACCCGTTCCACCCGTTCAGCGTGCTCGATACCGTGACCCTGGCCGCCGTGGCCTACGGCCAGACCGTGCTCGCGCGCGCGGTGCAGGCGGCCGGGCTGGAATGGAGCGCGGTCGATGCCCATTCCGCGGTGTACGACGCCGAAATCACCGCGCAGCTGTTCTGCACCATCGCCAACCAGTGGCCCGCGCTGCAGGCAGCGCCGGCTCCTTGAATCCCGCTGCCGGGCAAGCCCGGCTGCTCAGCCGCCGCGGCGCTGGCGCACCGCTTCGAACAAGGCGATCCCGGCCGCGACCGAGACGTTGAGGCTCTCCATTTCACCCGGCATCGGGATCCGCACCAGGCCATCGCAGTGCTCGCGCGTGAGGCGGCGCAATCCGTCGCCTTCCCCGCCCAGCACCAGGGCGACATTGCCGCGCAAATCCACGTCATACAGCGGCGCGGTACTTTCCCCGGCCAGGCCATAAGTCCACACGCCGAGCTTCTGCAATTCACGCAGGCTGCGCGCCAGATTGGTCACCGCGATCACCGGGATGCGATCGGCGGCGCCGGCCGAGGTCTTGCGCACGGTGGCGTTCACCTGCACCGCCTTGTCACGCGGGATCAGCACCGCGGTCGCGCCGGCCGCTGCGGCCGAACGCAGGCAGGCGCCGAGGTTGTGCGGGTCCTGCACCCCGTCCAGCACCAGCACCAGCGCCTGTCCCGCGGCCTGTTCCAGCAAGGCGGGAAGTTCATGCTCGGCCCAGCTGCGCGGCGCCTGGTAGCGTGCCGCCACGCCCTGGTGGCGCAGGCCGCCGGCCACGCCGTCCAGCGCCTGCTGCGCGACATGGCGCACCGTGACCTGCAGCCGCCGTGCACGGCTTTCAATTTCTGCCAAGCGCGGATTGCGCGCCCCGGCCTCCAGCAACACCTCGCGCACGTTGCCCGGGTCATGCTCCAGTGCCGAGGCCACCGCGTTGATGCCGGCAATCCATTGGGTCGAAGTCATGCGCCGCGCCGTTGTCGATCGGGCCGGTCATTATCGCCGCCCGTGCACATGCCTTGCATCGCAACGGCGATGGCCGACCCGGGTTCGTGCACCGCGCTCAATACGCCTTCTTGGCGCGTCGTGCGGGTTGCCCGCGGCGCGCCTTTTCGCCGTCGCCCTCCTCGGCGAGGCGGAAATCGATCTTGCGATCTTCCAGACTTGCCTTGAGCACCACGATCCGCACCCGGTCGCCGAGGCGGAACTCGCGTCCGCGGCGCTCGCCGGTCAGCGTCTTGCGGATCGCATCGAAGTGGTAATAGTCATGCGGCAACTGGGTGACGTGGACCAGGCCATTGACCTTGGACTCATCCAGCTCGACGAACAGGCCGAAGCTGGTCACGCCGCTGATCACGCCGTCGAACTCGCCACCGACGTGCTGCTCCATCCACGCGGCACGGTAGCGCTCGTCGACTTCGCGTTCGGCCTCGTCGGCGCGTCGTGCACGCTCCGAGCATTGCAGCGACAGTGTATCCATCTCGCGTGCGTTGTAACGGAAGTCGTCGGCATCGCCACCGGCCAGCCCGTGCTTGATCGCACGGTGCACCAGCAGATCCGGGTAGCGGCGGATCGGCGAAGTGAAGTGGGCGTAGCTGTCCAGCGCCAGACCGAAATGGCCGATGTTGCCGGGCGAATACACCGCCAGCGACTGGCTGCGCAGCAGCACCGACTCGATCAGCGTCGCATCCGCGCGCTCGCGCACCTTGCGGATCAAGGCCATGAAGTCGCGCGGCTGCACCTCCTGCCAGGGCGGCATGGAAAGCTGGAACTCCTTGAGGAACTCCTGCAGGTCGGCGTACTTCTGCTCCGGGGGCCGCTCGTGGATGCGGAACGGCGCCGGGATGCGCTTGCCCAGCAGGTAACGGGCGGCCTCCACGTTGGCCGCGATCATGCATTCCTCGATCAGTTTGTGCGCATCGTTGCGCGGCAACATGCCGGCCTGCACCACTTCGCCGCGATTGTCGAGCACGAAGCGCACTTCGCTCGATTCGAAATCGATCGCGCCGCGCGCTTCGCGCGCCTTGGCCATCTGCTGGTACAGCTGATGCAGATGACGCACCTGCGGCAGGCAGTCGCCGATCCGCGCTTCGGCCTGCAACCGATCCTCGTCCGTCACCCCATCGCCGACCGCGTTCCAGACCTGGGTATAGGTCAGCCGCGCATGCGAACGCATCAGCGCCGGATAGAACTCCGACGACACGGTTTCGCCGCGATTGTTCATCTGCATTTCGCAGACCAGGCACAGGCGATCGACCTCCGGGTTCAGCGAACAGATGCCATTGGACAGCGTCTCCGGCAGCATCGGCACCACGTAGCCGGGGAAATAGACCGAAGTCGCGCGGTGCTCGGCTTCCTCGTCCAGCGGCGAGCCCGGGCGCACGTAATGCGAGACATCGGCGATCGCCACCAGCAGCCGCCAGCCACCGCGTCGGCGTTCGCAATACACCGCGTCATCGAAATCCTTGGCGTCCTCGCCGTCGATCGTCAGCAGTGGCAAGTCGCGCAGATCCACCCGGCCGCGATGCTCGGCGGGCTGCACCTCCAGCGGCACCCGCGCCGCCTCGTCCAGTACCGCCTGCGGGAACTCGTGCGGAATGTCATGTCCGTGGATCGCCGTCTCCACCACCAGCGAGGGCGTCAGCTTCTCGCCGAGCACGGTGACGATGCGGCCCATCGGCGGGCGCCGGTCATCCTGTGGCTGGGTGATTTCGGCCACCACCAGCTGGCCGGGACGTGCCTCGGCCCGCTCGGCCTGCGGGATGATCAGGTTGCGCTGCATGCGCGCATCGTCGGGAATCACGAAGCCGACACCGGCCTCCTCCTCGTAGCGCCCGACCAGACGGCTGACGCGCCGCTCGAGCACATCGACGATGGCCGCTTCCTGGCGCCCGCGGCGGTCGGCGCCGGTGACATGCACCAGCACGCGGTCGCCGTGCATCGCCTTGCGCATCTGCGCCGGCGGCAGGAACAGGTCATCGCCGCCGGCATCCGGGCGCAGGAAACCGAAACCTTCCGGGTTGGCGATCACCGTGCCCGGCACCAGGTTGCCGCGCGCCGTCGGCACGTAGCCGCCACGGCGGTTCTGCCGCAGCTGGCCGTCGCGCACCATCGCCGTGAGGCGACGATCCAGCGCCTCGCGCCGTTCGGGCGAATCCAGACCCAGCTGTTCGGCCAGCACATCGCCCTGGATCGGGCCGTCGGCCGCATCCAGCAGCTGCAGCAGGTACTCGCGGCTGGCGATCGGCTGGGCGTAGCGCTGCGCTTCGCGGCGATGATAAGGATCGGTCGCCGGCGTTCCGGGCCTGCCGGTCTTGCCGGCTTTGGTGCCGGATGTCGCCGGCCTGGCCTTGCCACGCGCGGACCCGGAGCGGGTCGAAGGCGTTTTTGCGGCAGCCGCCTTCGCTGCCTTGCGCGCGGGTTTGCCATTCTCCGTGTCGATCACGTCCGGCAGCCATGGCGCCGCCTTGGCCGGCTTGCCCGGTTTCGCCTTGCCCGTGCGTTTGCCCGATGCCGACTTCGCACCGCCCGGGGAAGCGCCTTTCCTGTTGTTGTTTTTCTTCGTCATCCCGCCATGCTCGCACACGCAGCGTCGAAACCGGCCTCACTTGCTGCCATGCAAAGCGCTTTCCCGCTCAGCGCTCGAACGCGAACAGTCCGGCCAGCGGGTGCTTGCGACGTTCGATGATCGCGCGCAGCAGCCCGGCGCCGAGCACCGAATAGGTGATGCCATTGCCGCCATAGGCCATGGCGAACAGCACCCGGCTGGCGTGTTCGCGATGGGCGCCGAAGAACGGCAGCCCGTCACTGGTTTCGGCAAAGGTTCCGGCCCAGGCGAAGGCCGGCTGCACCGGCAGCCCGGGGAACAACGCGCGCACCTTGTCGGCCAGCTTGGCGGCCTTGGCCTCGACCCGTGCATCGCGTTTGGCCGGAATGTCGATGCTGTCATCCTCGCCGCCGACCATCAGCCGGCCATCGCCGGTGGTGCGCAGGTACAGATAGGGCCGCGCCGACTCCCAGACCATGGTGTTCTTCAAGGCGCCAAGAAGTTCCTCCGGCTGGATCGGATCGGTGATGAAGGCATAGCTGCTGCGGTTCTTCGCCACCTGTTGGCGGATGAAGCCCTGCGCGGCGTAGCCGGTGGCCATCACCAGATGTTTGCCACGGATGCGCGCGCCCTGCGTGGTTTGCAGTTCGACCCCGCGCGCGTCGGCGGCAATGTGCGCGACCGGGCTGCGGTCATGCACCGGCACGCCGCGACGCTGCAACGCCGCCAGCAGCCGGTATGCCATGCGGTAGGGATCGACGCGCGCGGCCTTGCGCGACAGGATCGCCGCCGGCGCATCGAAGCCGAAGCGTTCGCGGATCGCCTCCGGCTCCAGCCAGGTGACGTCAAAGCCATGCCGCTTGCGCAACTCGAACTCCTCCCGCAGCGCCTTGCGATGGCCGCGCTTGCTGGCGTAGTACAGACTGTGCATGCGCGCGAAATCGACATCCTTGACGCGCCTGGCACGCTCGGCGACCAGATCGATCGCCTCGACGCAGGCGCGATAGGCCAGCAAGGCATTGTCCTCGCCGTACTGCTTCGCCAGATCGACCATGTGGGTGTCTATCTCGTACTGCAGCAGCGCGGTGCTGGCGGCGGTGCTGCCCCAGCCGACATCGCGCTCGTCCAATACGCAGATGTCGTGCCCGTGCGCGGCCAGCTCATCGGCAATCAGTGCCCCGGTGATGCCGGCGCCCAGCACCACCACCTCGCAGCGGATGTCCTCGCGCAGTGGCGGGAAGGCATGCATCAGCCCGTTCTTCACCGCCCAGAACGGATAACCGCTTTTCAGGTCCATGCGCATTCAACGCCTTCGGCCACCGGATCAGGCACGCTATCGCCGTGGCGGTGAAGGGTGGACGAAGACGCCGCGCCGCAGCTATTGGCTTGGCGTCGCCATCAGGTGTTTGGCCATGGCGTGATAGGCCGGCAGCGTGGTCGGGTCGTTGACCGGGTTCGGTGCCACCGGGTGCGAGGCGTAGCGCGCGATGACCATCTCGGCTTTCGGGTCGACATAGATCGACTGGCCGTGGATGCCGCGCGCCATGTAGGCGCCGTGCTCGTTGTGCGACACCCACCACATGGCGCGATAGCTCCAGCCCGGCAGGGTCACGTAACCGGCCGGCGCGAAGGCCTCGCGGTCGCCACCACGGCGGATGCTCTCCACCGCCGCGCGCGGGATGATCTGCTCGCTGCGGCCATCGACGGTCCACTCGCCGCCCCGGCGCATCAGCTCGCCGAAGCGGGCCAGGTCGCGCAGGCCGGTGTTCAACCCGCCGCCGGCGAATTCGATGCCGATGGCATCGACGGTGAAGAAGGCGTCCTGCTCCATGCCCAGGCGGCGCCAGATGCGCTCGGACAGCACCTGACGCATCGATTGCCCGGTCACGCGGCGAATGATCCAGCCGAGCACGTCGGTGTTGATGGTCTTGTAGGCGAAGGTGCCGCCGTGCTCGCCTTCCTTCTGCACCGTCTGCAGGAACTCGTAGAAGCTCATCGGCCCCTGATAGCCGGGCGGGCGCGCCATCACATGGCCGGCGCGCACATAGGCCCAGATTTCCGAATCCGGATCGGCGTAGTCCTCGTTGTATTTGAGGCCGGTGCGCATGTCCATCACCTGTCGCACGGTGGCATCGGCAAACGCGCTGTCCTTCAGCTCGGGCACGTAATGCGTCACCAGCGCGCCATCGTCGAGCTTGCCTTCGGCGACCAGCATTTCGGCCAAGGTGCCGTAGAAGGACTTGGTGACCGATTGCGCCATGTGCTGGCCCTCGGGGCCGAACACGCCGGCGTAGCGCTCGTAGACGATCTGCCCGCGATGCAGCACCACGATGCCGTCGCTGTAGTTGGCATCGAAGGCCTCGCGCCAAGTCATCGGTTCGTTTCCACCGAGCGGGGTGAAGCGCACCGCGTCGAGGTCATGGCGTTCGGCACGTGGCAATGGCACCGGCGCGGCGATGCCGCGCGAGACCGTCGCGGTGGGGCCGAACTGGCGCGCGTTGGAAAACGTCCAGCGCAATTGCGGGAACTGGTACATCGAGCCGTCTTCCTGGCGGATGATCTTGTCCGCCGGCGGCGGCGAGCCGACCATCCAGCCCAGGCGTGCCGGGTCGCTGTCGTGGGCGTCGGGATATTTCCCGGCCTGGACGGCGGCGGAGCCGCTGCCGATCACGCCCAGCGCCAGCCAAAAGGCGCCCTGCCGGGCCAGACACCATGTGCTCATCGCTTCACTCCTGACGGGTCGCCGCGTTGCGCGTGCATGCACCCACCATGATAAGCGCGCATGCGCGGCGCTATCGCTATGCTGCATGCATGATGACGCAGCCGCCCTACGCGCCTGTGCTGGAGTTCTGGCTTGGCGCGTATCCCCTCGACGACGACGCCATGCGGCGCGTGCAGCGTCAATGGTTTCGCAAGAGCAAGGCCTTCGATGCCAAGCTGCGGCACCATTTCGAAAACACCATCGCCGAAGCGCGCGCAGGTCGACTCGACGATTGGGCGACACAGGCCGAAGGGCGGCTGGCGCTGCTGATCGTGCTGGATCAGTTCACCCGCAATGCCTTTCGAGGCCAGCCGAAAAGCTTCGCCGGTGATGCGCAGGCGCAAGCCCTGGCCGTGGACGGGGTCGAGATCGGTCACGATCAGGCGGTGCCGCCACTTGCGCGCATCTTCTGTTACATGCCGCTGGAGCATGCCGAGGACGCGGCGATGCAGGCGCGCAGCGTGGACCTGTTCAGCGCATTGCGCGAAGCGCCGGATGCCGAGCCGAAGGCATACTTTTCCAGAGCCCTGACCCATGCACGCCGGCACCGGGAGGTGATCACGCGCTTCGGACGGTTTCCGCACCGCAATGCCATCCTCGGCCGCAGCAACACGGCGGAAGAACGGGCCTGGCTGGCGCAGCCGGGCACGGGTTTCTGAGGCGCCGCATGTCGCGCTGGTTTGAACATCGCATCCCGCCGCCGGTCATCGACGTGGCCATGGCCGTGCTGATGTGGGGGCTGGCGGCATGGTGGCCACAAGCCCAGCTGTGGCCACGCGGTGGTGGATGGCTGGTCTGGCTGGCTGCCTGCGCCCTGGCCGTGGCCGGTGGCGTGGTCGCCTTGGCCGGCGCACGCGAGTTCGCCCGTGCCGGCACCACCTTGAACCCGCTGGCGCCGGAACGCGCACATCAACTGGTGACCCGCGGCATCTTCCGCCACACGCGCAACCCCATGTACCTGGGCATGCTGCTGGTACTCGCCGGCTGGGGTGTGTGGCTGGGCAATGCGGTCGCCTTCCTCGGCCTGCCACTGATGGTGATCACGCTGAATCGCTTGCAGATCAAGCCCGAGGAACACATCCTGCGCGAGCGCTTCGGCGAAGTGTACGAGCGTTATGCGGCGCGCGTGCGGAGGTGGATTTGATGCTTGCCGGACGCCGACACAAGGATTCCATCCCATCCTGCCGCAAGCGGACACCCTGCTCATTGCGCGCACGCTCCTTTCCTCGCATTCGAAATGCAGTGCCGCGACGATCGTCCGCACTTATGGCCGTCGTTCTGCTCGCCGCCTGCGCGCGACTGCCGTCGCTGGACGATCGCCAGGCATCCACCGCCCTGCCCGCCCGCGACGCCGCGGAAACCGCACTGGGCCAGGCCATCCGGGCCATTGGTGGAACAGCACCCCGGCCGCTCGGGCGTGCTGCCGCTGGCCAACGAGCTGGATGCATTCGCCTCGCGTATCCTGTTGATCGCCGCCGCGGAACGCACAATCGACGTGCAGTACTACATCTGGCGCGACGACATCACCGGCAACCTCTTGCTGCGCGCCCTGCTGGATGCCGCGCAACGCGGCGTGCGCGTGCGGTTGTTGCTGGATGACAACGGCACTTCCGGACTGGATCGGAAACTGGCCTTGCTCAATGCGCAGGACGACATCGAAGTTCGCCTGTTCAACCCGTTCGTGCAACGTCGCTTCAAGGCGCGCGGCTTCCTCACCGACTTCAATCGCCTCAACCGGCGCATGCACAACAAATCACTCACCATCGATGGCCAGGCCACCATCGTGGGTGGGCGCAATATCGGCGATGAGTATTTCGGCGCCAGCGAAGGCGTCACCTTCACCGACCTCGACGTGATGGTTGTCAGCGATGCCGTCGATGAAGTCTCCCGCGACTTCGACCTCTACTGGAACAGCGCATCCGCCTACCCGCTGGAAAAACTGGTCCATGTCCCGGAACGGAAGCTGCGGGCACAGTCACTGGACACACGACCCGACCCCGCCAGCCTGGCACGCAGGAAGATCTACGTGGATGCTGCCAGGCAATCCGACTTCATCCGCAACCTGCGCTCGCGCAGGCTGGATTTCCAATGGGTTCCGGTGCGCATGGTCAGCGACGACCCGGCCAAGGTGCTGGACAAGGCGCCGCCGGATGCCCAGTTGCTGCCGCGGCTGGCGCGCCTGCTTGGGCGCCCGGAAAAGACCGTCGATCTGATTTCCCCTTATTTCGTGCCCACGCAACAGGGCGTCGATGCGTTTGCCACCTTGGCACGGCAGGGTGTCCGCGTGCGCGTCCTGACCAATGCACTGGAGGCCACCGACGTCGCCGCCGTGCATGCCGGCTACATGAAGTACCGCGAGCCGTTGCTCGAGCACGGCATCGAACTGCACGAAATGCAACGCCAGCGCAGCCGCGACCTGCCGAGGGAAAAAGCCGGGCCATTCGGCAGTTCCGGCTCCAGCCTGCATGCCAAGACCTTCGCCGTGGATGGCGAGCGCGTATTCGTCGGCTCGTTCAACTTCGACCCGCGCTCGGCACAGCTGAACACCGAACTCGGCTTCGTCATCGAAAGCGCGTTCATGGCACAGGGCGTCGCCAATGCCTTCGAGCACGACATCCCGCACCTCGCATACCGGCTTAAACTCGCCGGCAAGCGCGACATCGTCTGGCATGAAAGCACCCCCGACGGCGAGCGCCAGCTCGACAAGGAGCCCGAATCATCGCTCTGGCGGCGCGGATACGTGAAGTTCCTGTCCCGGCTCCCGATCGATCACCTGCTGTAACCGACGTCACCGGCCCAGCCGTGAAAGGGAGCATGTGAGCAATGCTGGCTACGATGGCATGCATGCCAATCCTGCCACCAGACTGGATCACCAAGTGGCGTTTGCCTCCCTCACCTCACACATGCTGCAGCACGCGGAACCGCCTGCCTGGAAACTCACATCAAGACAGCCTGCCCAGGCTGTCACGACGCCGGGATCACGCCAGGGCATGCATCCACACCTGTCGTCCCCCCCTGCACTGAGACTGATTTTGACGGGTATCAACGCGTCAACTCTCAATTGAGCGCGCCATCACTGCAACTTTGGACTCGCAAGAGAATCAAAATCGATAATGCAGATCCAAAAACCAGGTGCTACCAACCTCCATGTCTGCACGGATAAGATCCTTGTCGGGTCCCGTCAAGCGTGCACGGCGCTGGCTGAATATGTTCCGCCCCCTGAGGCCAAGCTGAAGGCTCGGGTTAACCCACCATTTCATGGTCAAGTCAACCGTGGAAAACGGCTTGATCCATATATTCTGCCATGGCGTTGCAGCAAATGACTCGAGATATTTGCCCTGGAAGTTGGCCGCCAACCGGAGCTCGGAGCCCCCCTTGAAACTCCAGAACAGCGCGGCATTGCCGGCATACCTGGATTGGTACTGAAGGCGATCGATTCTCGTTGACACATCACGATAAAGGTATGAAGAAGCCCCATCAACAAACATCACGTTGAGGGCCATGCCGAGGGGCTCCAGACTCGGATGGAAGTTCACGAAGCTGGTGTTGACGACACTGAGCTCGATTCCCTTGTAGGTTGTGTCCTCGCCATTGACAGGAGCCCTGATGGTCCAGGTATCACCATTGATGACCTCCTGCCATGAAACGTTCAGGATGTCATCGGTTACACCTTTGTAAAACCCGGTCAACAAAGCCATACCCAGACCACCATTGAAGTAATACTCCAGGCCCAAGTCAAAATTATTCGACTTGCGTGGTCTGATCAGCGGGTTGCCACGTGTCCCGGTGAGATCGTCATGGTTCATATTTTCGACAGTGGCAATCATTTCCGGATTGGGTCGCCCAAGGGTTCTGGATGCCGATGCCTTGATTCGAAACTCCGGCGAAACGGACCAGACTACGTTCAGGTAAGGCAGCACCTCTGACTGCGTGCCCGATGCCGCGGCTTTTTCGGGCAACACCACGCCGTTGGCTACCGCAGCCATCTCAGCATCAAAACTGGTGCGATCAAAACGAAGGCCGCCACTGACACGAAAATCATCCGCAGCGTAGATTCCATTCACATATCCGGCAAAAACGCTTTCCCTGTAATTGTAGTCGTTTGCCAAGGAGTTGTACGCGGAGGTTTTCTCATCAACTGTCATCCCGGGAGCCACAGTGTCCCAGAACCGACCCCCATCCTGCCATAACACGGGCGATCCGTGGCCGGGAGGGTTAAAATCAGTGACGAAGGCCAGGTCACCCAAGTCCAGCTGCCCGCGCTCGTATTGCGTGGCAGTGTTATCGCGTCGCATATTCCATGTCCGACGGCTCATGCCAGCAGAAAACCCCCAGCCACGACTGTCGGCAAGGTGGTTGAGCCCGTAGTCAACCTTGGCCTCCGTAACATAAGAGTGAGCCTCGCGACGATCCTTGTACACATTGAAATTGCTGTAGTTTTCTGGATCCAGAAGCGCCATCCTGTCGTCAGGAACAAACCGCTGATGGCGATTGCTCAAATCGTAGCTGAGCCGGCTGTTGGGTGCATAACGAAATGCCGAAAATGGGCGATCGGATCGATACCATGCCTTGGATCTGCCCAGCTGGGCATTGAGCTGGCCCCGCTCTTGCCAATCCCACTCCGCCTGAGCCTGGAGCCCCATTTGGTCGCGATTGAAATCGTTATAGCGCCACTGGGTGTCTGCTGCACTGATATTGGCCGTGCCCGTGGTTGCTGTCTGGTCACGGTGCTGGTTGAGGTTGAAGACACGATTCGTGTTTCGGGTTTCCTGCTCATCCGAAAGGTAGGCAAAGCCGAAAAGGCTGGCTTTGAATCCGTTGCCCGGATGCCAGTCAAGCCTCACAGTGCCTCCATGCTTGGTAAAAACATTCGTGTAGTTATGAGCGACAAAAGAGTTCGGTGCCGCGTACCCGTTCCAATCAGGAGATTCAGGCGTTGTCAGCCTGCCAGCATCGTCATAGTACAAATAGTTTTCAATCGTATTGTTCGACTGGGTTCGCGGCCGCTGCTCGTAGATACCCGTGACCAGGAGGCCGATAGTGTCTCCGGCAAAACCGGGAGCCCATGAAAAACGTGCCGTACGGCCCCATGGCGCGCTCTTCCCGTCACGCCCCCAACTGTTGACATCAGGCACATCCATGTAGGTTGAATAGCTCGTACCTGTACTGGCTGAAAAGAGTCGCTGTCCCGGATCGAATGCAGCGGAAGGCACGATGTCGATCAGCCCTGCCAGTGCACCCGCGTCAAGCTCCGGAGAAAGCGACTTGAATGCCCGCAACTGCCTGACTGCGCTGCTGGGAATGACCTGCATGTTGACTTTTCGCGTGCCCTCACCATGATCCCCCGTCGTGGCGATCGTCAATCCATTGATCGTGACCGGAACATAGTCAGGGTGCGAACCACGAATTGATGCAAACTGCCCGATATCGTCATTGTAGATCGTCGTCACGCCAGTGATTCGGCGCAAAGACTCGCCAATGGTGAGATCTGGCATTTCACCAATGTCATCCGCACTCAGTGAATCCACAATGGCGAGTGACTCTCGCCTGCTTTCGATTTCCTCCCTGGCCTGGAGTCGCGAACCTGTAACGACCACTGCATCGAGTTCATTCGCACCACCGTCCGGCGAATGACCTGCTTCCTGAGCATCGGCCGGGAGTGTTGCAGCGGTCAACGCCGCGACAAGCGCAAGAACGAGTGGGCGGTGTCGCGGAGCCCAGTGCCTGCCGGGGCGCAGACGATATTGAAAAACAGCATTCATTTCCATGGTCCCACGAGTTGTGCCTGACGAACATGCAGGGAATGCATGTCGACCGGATCGGGCGGCCTGCCATCCGCCTGGTTGTGCCGCGATTACTTGCCAGCCCGGCTGAATCGCTTATGGAAATCGCGAAGCTCGACTACGAACTCGTCACGTGCGAGAAACTCCTGCTCGCTGAGCCCTGCCTGACGTTCACCAGCTTTGTACCAAGAGGCATACTCCGGCATTTCGGAGCTGAACTTCCTGAAGTGTGTGGAGTATGTTCGAACACTGATGCGTGGCCTCTCCCCGTCAAGCTCGAAACTCAAAAGGCGCAGCCAGCCATCACCCGTCAAGGGATTTCCCGGATATTTTCCCTCCGGGTCAGCCACCTTCGCGGCACGCCAACGTGGCTGGTAGTCCGCCAGCATCTGATGGACTTCATTGCCCATGTCGTTGTAGTCGATGCCGTAACCTTGGCCACCAATGTGGCCACTGAGCACAAGGAAAATCTGGTCATGACGACTGATGAAGTCATCCCAGACCATTTGCGGGTTGTTGTCGTGGCGATCAATGATGCTCATGTCCAATGGCCCACCAACGGCACGCTTGCCATCACGGTCAGTGAATTTGTGAGTGGAAACGATCGTCGGCAAACCTGGGTTCTGCAGGATCACCCTACGCGCCCAGGCAAGGGAGCTTGCAGGTGCGTCAAACTGGAGGCCGATATGAAGGAATCTGCACTGTCCGGCAGTGAAAATCTGCGCGCTATCGGCGCCTCCATCATTGGAGGCGATGTACCACGCCTGCCCCCTGAAAAACTCCGACTGATCGGAAAATGCCGAAAGAAATCCCTTCAGTCCACCCACATGACGAATACCTTTTCCAATATCACCATCACGGTCCGGATGAGGAGGATTGTTCGCATCAACCCAGATCGCGTCATAATCATGGTTGCCGGGAACCACGGAAAACGGCAACTTTCCTGAAATTATCTCGAAGCCTTTTACTGCATTCGGAATTTCGTGATTCCGAACGCCTTCCGGAAACACCTCCGGCAAGCCTCCAGTGACCGATTCCGGAGCCGCCCTGAAGCCTCGCAACTCATGCCCCGGGTCCATGCGTTGCACACGGTTCTGCCAGATATCACCTAAATGAGTGGCGAAGACGATGTCCCCGCCATTGCTTCTTGCATTGTCAGCGACATACTGCATCTGCTCAAAGAACATCTCATGGGCATCCACCGGAAACCCCTCGGACTTTTGATGCCTGAAATCCAGGTAATTCTGGCTATCCGGGATGGCTGCGACAGTGAAGCTCCCACATGCACCCTTGCGATACTCATCGGCCAAGGACTGGTAAGGCAGCATCAAACCGACAACAGTAGCAAATAGCGCGAAGCCTACAGGCATGCGCTTGCTCTTCAGGCTTTGGATAACCATTTGTTTCACTCGGACTGACAGGCTCAGGGCAGTTGGATTTCGAATGGCTGCGACTGAATGCCACTGCTTCGGAGTGGCATCAAGCACGCTTTGCAGTACTTGGCAGCCACACCATTGGACGTGATCAAGGTTTCATGGGTATTACGGTCGCCACTTCATGCCAAGTGCGGGAGTGACGGGGTTTTTCATGCACGCCATGAATAACGAGCCGCAGCCAATTGCTGCCATGCACTCTTCGCGGCCAGGAAAGGCCGTCTGCACCAGCCCGACCGGATTGCCGGTTACCTGCATTAAGATGCGAGTGATCATCGCGACTGCAGCTCCACGGGGTGGCTCATCTGCGCCAAATCCTGACGGTCCCCGCTCACCGGCTTCCCCATGCCAGAGTCTGCTGCCCGCCTTCCCGAGCGCAATAACGACCGAGCAAGCCGGATCCGATGCCTGCAACCATCTCACGCGCTGCAGGCCGGGATCTCGCCACACCTGCCGAGTACAGACATCTGGAAACGAGCATCCAGCCGGAAGCGATGGCACCACAGCTTCAGACCGATTGACCTGACTTCAAGGCAAAGCCCATTCCGATCCGTGGTGCGATGCGGACAGTCACGTGACGTGATTTCATGCCGCTCCTCATGGCGGTGACGGCAAACAAGAAAGGCGTTGCGCACACCCTGCGGACCTTTCGCCAGGCTACGCAGGACCACGCAAGCCCTTGCTCCACGATGGAAAGCAAACCGCAGGCAACAAAAAACCCCGCTTTCGCGAGGTCTTTGATTCCAGCCGTTGGTGCCCAGGAGAGGTCCCGAATCAGCACGGCAACTGGTTGAATTCAAAGACGTTTCCATTTCAAAAGCTCCTGCGTTACTCACACTCTTACGCACACATCGCAAGCCTACCTGAAGCTCTCTCGGAGCAGGGTGCACCGTTACTCGTGCAGAGGCAGCTGCGGTGCTCCGCCCAGAGCAGATCCATTCGACCACAACAATGCTGCCTGAGCGACTAACACTTGCTCTCCCCGAGCCTGGGCCGCATAAAGGTCACTTATCCGCGTAACCGCTACGCGTCTGCCCTGTGCGGGTGGTTGTTCACGTTCTGATGTCGGAGGAGGCTGAGTGAGTACGGAGTACAGAGTGCGACAGCCACTTGTTTATCGCAACGCCGTGCTGCACCGATTGATCCTGGCCGGATTGCCACGGCTGTCCGCTGCGCCCGGCCCAAGACCGCCCATAGCGACCAAGCCGTGGCCGATGAGCTTGGCGGAACTGGCAGCGCTGATCTTGCCAGGCATCGTGTTGGCCATCGGACTCGGGGCATGGACCGGGAAGGTGAGCGCGGGCTTGGCCCTCGCAATGTTCGTCGCCATGCATGTGTGGCGGAACGCAGCGGTCCGTTACGGACACCAGCTGATATTCCATGTGAATGATCATCTGCGCAGCTTCAGACGTTGCTATCGGCCAAAAGATGTCGACGCGATTGCAGCAGCAGTCACGCGGCTCCTCGCAGCTGTCGTCGGCTTCTTCCCACTGACCTTCGGGCTGCAAGCGTTGACGCTGGCGCTGGGCGCGATCGGCACGGTGCCTGCGATGCTGCTGGCGACCATTCCATTGACGCTATCGCTCCTGGCGTTCTCGCAGACGATCATTGGATTGGTGCGCGGCTACCGGGATGCCAACCGCCTGACAGACGGGCTGCTGGAGACATTCTGATCAGCCAAGTGCAAAGCTTCTGCGCCAGCGCGCCGCCTGCTTAGTACTTGTTGTCTCAAGCAATCGCTTCTACAAATCCTGCTTGATCAGCAAGATTTGATCACGAGAAAGGATCGAGCCTCCGACGGACTCCAACCCAATCGAGTCGGTGAAGTGGTCGTCGCTGTCTGTACTCTGTCACGCGTACGGGTCAGAATCCAAGCCGATGCCGGTCCCACTATCAAACAGATCGCTACAACCATAAAAATTTCCTCCAAGGTCGAAACATCCGATCATTGGCAATCCAGTCGCCGGATTGATCTCGGAGAAAGGAAAGTCACTGTTCGATCGGTCCCATTCCGAGCTTGTCGCGACATGGTCCTCAAGCAACTCCTGAGTGTTCAGATCGTCCTCCAGCCAATCGAACCCTTGCCAGTCATCGTCGGCATCGCTGACTTCGAGCATCGAAGTGTGAACCTCGCTGAGTTGGCTGCTGCTTCCGCCTGTCACAGACGCGCTCAACATTGCTGCTCCACTCGGTTGTTCTTTGCTGGTTGCCTCATCGCGTTGGTGCCAAATGCTGGGAAACACGACGTCATCCTCCCGCCTCCTTGGCCGGAGTACGAAGTAAAGGACCGCGACTACCACGGAAAGAACGAGCAGATTCAACATGGAGGAACTCCTGACTGAAGCTCATGAGCGGTGCTTGTAGAACAGAGCATGGCATGGTGTGCACTCTCGGTGCACACCATGCGGTTTTCTGCCGGTCTCATCCAGCAGCGGCTCGTGGCGCTGCATGCGCCATTCGACGCTGCTGGTGACGTCGCGCGTGGTGCGCGTGGTCACGTTTGATCGTGTCCAGAACCTTCGCCAAATCCGAATCGGGCAGTGCTTGGCCTTGCGAGATCGTTCGGGCCAAGTCCCAGTCGGACAACACCACCACCTCCGCGGCTGGCTGATCCAAGCGGGCGATTGCGGATTTCTGATGGCTCAGTACCACCACCCGATGGGCGCGAACACCTGGGACGCTGCGCTGCAAGAACTCGACGAGCTTGTCCGTCGGCTCGTTCAACTGTCGAGAGGGTGAGCGGCCGCGCCTGTCCGCGATCTGTTTCCCTGTCTCCTTCAGATTGCCGTAGTTGTCGTATTTGTCACTGGTGAAGCTGTCGCCAATGACCGTCACCACGCCGTTGATGTTCTTGATCTCGATGGTGAATAGCCCGCCAGGACCGACCAGGACCTGGTCAATCTCGCCTTTCGGATTGCGATAGCCACCAAACAACGTCCAGGTATCGGGCAGGAAGCGTGCCAAATGGTCGGCGACGCGCTCTTCGCCTTCGTTGCCGACCGCCCATATCCGCTCCTGCTCGGTCTCACCACGCATTTGCGGCGGGGTCGGCCAGCCGACCATGCTGCGCCATTGGCCCACCCACCAGTTCCAGAGCGCCTTCGCAATCTTCCGATCCTCCCACGCCTCGCGTGATGCTCGCCGTGCCTCGTCGACCCGGGCCTGCTGGGCAGCTTGCGCAGCCTCGAACTGCTCCATTGCGCGCGAATACGCGTCCTTCCGCTCCTGCACTGCCGCGTTGATCTGATCCGCGGTGTGATCTGACAGCGTGATACGTTTCATCCAAAGCTCCTTTTGCAATTTAGATTGATGGTCGAATGGTGATCGACCAGACTTCCATGAACCACTCCCAGGTCGTTCTCAAAGTTGTCACATGAATTCCCGCGACGGATCGATTGGCGCAAATGCGGGAAGGGTCATCCCAAGTCAATCGTGATACTCAACTCGACGGAACTCCAACATGGCGGTTCCATCTGGTCGCTCCACCCGTCGTTTCAGCCAATTCCCCTTTGCGTCGATTTCGGTCGGGACGTATCTGAACTCCCCACCATCCGCCAATCTTGACCAGGTGACATCCCCGCGCGCGCTGTATCGCCATGCCTCGCTACGCGTTGGGCCACCCTTCACAGGTGTGTATCGTCCTTCAACGAAAACTCCACCGTCACGCTCCTGGCGAATCGTGCACTCGACCTCATACAAACTGTCCATCGGGTCCGGCTGGGGACCTCCGATGACGATTGGTGTCAACCCATCCAGATGTCCGATGAGTGCAGTACCCGACTGGTACCGTCCGTCGACATAGCGTGCCGAGAAAAGCCCGTCCTCGCTGTAAAGGCGGACCACCCCATTTCCAGTCGACCGCCACTCCGGCGAACTCAAGCGCACGCCATGAGCGTCCACGGGCGAGAGTCGCTCGACTCGGTCTGTTCCGAAGGAGCTGGTGGAGTGCACGCTCACCGGATATTTTGTGTCACCCTCATATGAATAGGCGTCTTCGCTCCATGTCGTGGGTGTCGTGCTGTTCTCCCGGGTTTTCAGCACGCGACCATGATCGTCGAGGATCATGATCTTTGCAGGGTTCCTGCCATATGCGGCACACTTTTCGGGACCTTCCCAATCTTGGCAGCCCCACTCTTCAAACTGTTTCACACCTTGGCCAGCCAGGTGATGCAAGGCATCCGCCGTGGTGTGTCGCAGCCAGTTGAACTTCCTTGCAGAAGTATCCAGCCTTGTGTTGCAGAACATGTTGTACGCCTCGCTTTGTGCTGGCATCCACGCCAGCACTGCCAATACTGTGAGGGTGATCTTTTTCATGTCATCTGCCCTTTGTTGATGGGTGAGCAAAACCAAGAAAGTGAACGATCGAGGGAGACGGGGCGCATGCTGTGCCCGGGTTTGCGTCAATCGCTCGACTCACGGCGCAGCGCCGAACCACTCTGAACATTGGCGATCTCGTCCCGACGCAGACCAAGTCGTGCGCGGACGCGAATGCCTCCGTCGCGCTTGTCTTCCGCATCCCAGCTGTTGATCCCATGAGACGCTGGCTGGACGCTTCCTGGGTGTGGGCGGCTCTGTCCAAAGCGGCATACGCCGACCAGTGCCAAGGACAAGCGTGTGATGACCATGTTCTCTCCAGCTGCTGTGGTTAGTGATAGATGAAATTTATCTATAGAAGTTGTGACTATAGCTTCGGGGGGCCGCGGATGCGTACCCCATGCCGAAGACCCTTCACCGCCCCGAATACGACCTTTGTCGGCAAATGCTGCTGGATGCGCGGCATGAAGCCGGTCTGACCCAGGCAGCGCTGGCTGAAGCGTGGGGTGTTCCTCAGGAGCGGATCAGCGCGATTGAGCGCGGCATCCGTCGTCTGGACCTTGTCGAGCTGCAGGATCTTTGCGAGCTGCTTGGTGTCGACATGCTGGCGTTCGTCGCGTCGTTCCAAGCGGGAACGCAAGGTCTCGGTGTCCCGACGCGAAAGCCGGCCAAGCCGACCGGCCAACCTAGACATCGGCGCTAGGTTCTCGCGGCTCCCCGTCGCCTGTGCTGCACAGGTAGGCTTGCAAGGCAAGTCGAGCCAGTGTGACGCGTTCGAACCGGTCGTCTGGCCCGTCGTCGGTGATCGGCAAGAGTTCGTAGAGCTGCGACGTGAATTCCAGCGTTTGGTCGCCAAGCTTTGAACCGCGACTGCGCACCCTGCGCCAGACTCTCGCTGCCAACGCCAGATCCGCGGCCCTTGTTGGCCATCCATGAGTACGCGCCCAACGGATGGCGCGAAGCAGCTCCGGGTCCGGGCTGCGCGGGTCGTTCGACATGGTGATTTCCTATGACGCCACCGCTCGTGGCGTACCCCAGAAATCACGAATCGGACGCGAGCAAAGTTAGCCCTGGTTTTTCTTGATCATGTAACCCGTGATTTACAAGGGGCGGGCGAACAGCCCAGATCTCAGCAAGCCTGTCGGAGCCACAACACGCACGCCAGTCACCACAGTTGCCAGCTGCCCGCCAGGAGGAATTGCAAGGAATTAATCGTGTCCACTTCCCAGAGGCACACGACCGCGTGACGATGATGAGGCAACCGCGCGTTCCGTGTAGCGAACCTGTATTCCGTAGCGGTTGTATCGCGCTACACGCTACAACTTTGGAGGCTCTGATGGCACTCACGGAAGAAGACGTTTTCGCAGCCGCAAGCGCACTGGACGCCGAAGGCATCCGCCCGACGCAAAAGGCAGTGCGGGAGCGCCTCGGCGGCGGCTCGTTCACGACCATTGCCGCCGCGATGCAGGTCTGGCACCAGCGGCGCTCGGCACCTGCCGCCACACGCATCCCAATCCCCGATGTCCTCAGCAAATCCATGGAGGAGGCAACGCAGCAGGTGTGGGACTGTGCCGTGTCCGAAATGGACATCCGGCTGCGGGACGAGCGCCGGGCGTTGCGCGATGCACATGCTGCGCACGCGCTACAGGTCGCCGACTATCGGGAAGCTCTGGACACACTGCAGGAGGAGCACGCGCAGGCTGGCCGCGCTTTGGAACAGCGGGATCAGCAAATTCAGGCACTGGAAAACGAGTTGCGCGACGCGCTGGATCGGACGATCGCCGCAGAAGCTCGCTTGGCGGAATGTGCGGCGGCACTGACAGCCGAGCGAGAGGCTCGCCGAGAAGCCCAAAGCGCATTGAAGGCCGCACTACGCAGTGACCCGCGCCGATAAAGACCCTGTGCATCCAAGGTCCGGCGCTGGAGAACCGATGGGTCAGTTCGTGGGTCATGAGGCAGGACCGAGGTTGCGTTGCAGCTGGCACTCTCAGCGTCGTCTCATGCGCGTGCGATCGCACGCGACGCACCGTGTCGCTGTGCCGGATCCAAGTCGACTGCCTGGCACCAGCGTCAGTGGAAGTCGAGGCGTACTGGGGTGCCTGTCGGCGGGATCGACGGATCCCCGTGGACGACTTCGGCAATCTCCCAGAACGGACCCATGTCCTTGGAAAGCAGCGGAATGGGAACCAGCTCCTCCTCCTCGACGTGGTATCCCTCGCGGCGGCACTTTTCGACAACCTGGTCCTTGTAGCGAAGCTGGGTGCCGAAGAGCCCCAGCACGTACCTGCGCAGATCCTTGCCCACGTTGCGCATGTGCTGAACAGGGTCCTTGGTGGCTGCCTTCTCCATCGCATCCACGGTCTGGATCAAGGTATACACCTTCAGCATTGCGGCATGGCAGACCGCCTGCTCCCGGATATCCAGCGTCTTGGCAAAGCGCTCGACATCTTCCATGTCCTCGCCCAACGAATACCCCTCGCGTGCGGCCGCCTTGTTGATCGACCTCCGATAGCTCTCCGCCTTGCGGTGCACCACGTAGATCAGGTTGCGGTAGGACTGGTGCGCTCGGATCGCCTCAGCCGCGTCCCAGTCTTCCCAGGACTCGAGGATTTTCTCCAGCTTCGTGCGGATTTCCGAGATCTCGAACACCTCCCAGACGTTGATCAACACGTCATGCGAGGTGATCGGGATGCGGGTGTACGGCGGCCGGCGGACAGGCTTCATGGGGAGCATCGGCTTTCCCTTCTGTGGTTGAGGTGGCCCAAACGAACCACACCTTTGCCGTTTCAAAAGTTAGCACGCAAGAAACATCGGCACGTTGTCCGAAATGGACGAGTAGTTCGGCATCACGTGATTGTCATGACCACGAGGTGGCGAGCCGCCACACCTTGCGCATGCCCGTGAGTGTGCCCAACAAGCCGACGTCGGACTCTCAGAACGCGTACCGCAGTTCGACCGACGCTCACGGGCCGCCCTCAAGCAAGCCTTGACATGGATCCAAAAGCATCGTGAGTCACAGCCGAAAGGCGAGATGCAGGTCGAAGTCCATGTGACGGGCAACGGTCACACATCGGCTGCCGACCATTTGGAGGAACTTGTCGGCCGCGACTCGCTCGAGCTCGTCCGAGAGCAGAGAAGCTCGCATGACCAGCAGGCAACCCTTCCCGAACGCTCCGGCCGCCGAAAGATCGGTGATGCCCTCCCGTCGCCGCAATGCATCGGTGGCCCGACTGCTGGATCAGAGGTTCCCGTTGGTGGGTCAGTAAGCGCATGGAGCACCGGGCGGTGACGCCTGGTCGAGCCCCGAGTCTTGCGTGTAGTCGTGTAGGCGATCCGGGCTGATTCTTCCGCGTGTCAAGCATGCGGCTTGGCGCCTTGACGCCGTATCGACGCGTATCAACGATAAGTTATAGTTCATCTATAGATGAAAAAGACGAGAAGGCGAAAATGCGCCGCCCTCGCCGGCACATCCGCCCAACAGCCACCGATCGGACTAGGGGAGTCACATGAACGTCAAAGTCTTGAAGCCGCTTGCAATTTGGCTGCTGGTACCGCGTCGCGAGTTCATACGTGAAGCGAGGTTGCTTGCCATGCTCGTGTTCGCGCTCTTGGCCATACCTCCGGCGTCGTGGGCTGGGCCGCAGCAGGAAGATCCGGAAACCGAAGCGATCGTAGCCTTCTATCGGAAAGCCAATGAGGCGGTTACCGACCTCAAGCGCAGGGCGAACGCCGGCCACGCGGAATCCCAGTTCGTGCTGGGTGCAGCCTATTACGATCAAGGCTTGCCGGGCCTTGAGCACGATGAAACGCAAGCGCTGCCGTGGTTGCTGAAATCCGCCGGCGCGGGGTACGCGGAGGCGATGACCGCGCTGGCCGTCATCCATGCACAGGGGCGTGTCGTCCCTGCGAGCGAGTCTGAATCAGACGAGTGGCTGCGCAAGGCGGGCTCGGGTGACCGCCGCGCCATATTCCTGCGGATGTATCGGCAAGCAGGCGGCAGGCTCACGGACCCACCATTCGAGCGCATGGGCGCGTTGGCGCTACCGAGGGACTTGGCGTTCGAAAATGCTTGGTACAAGGAGCAGGCTCAGTTGGGCAACGCGGAGGCGGCGCGCCAAGGCGGCTGGAATCATGGCTTGGGACGTGGTGTCGAGCGAAGCGAGTTGATGGGCATTGCAGTGTTGATCGCAGCTGCCAAGAACGGATCCGCGCAAGCTGGCCATGACTTGACGATGGTCACCCGGAACAAGGCCTCGGCAAAGACAACTCGAGAACTAAGTGTCGTGCTGATGCTTAACGAGCAACCAGTGACGATTGCTCAAGGAACCGAGGTGCGCGTGCTGGTCCACAGTGCTGATGACTCCATGGTGTATTTCCCGTCGCGGCGCAGTGCAGCGCTTGTCCCAACGGATGCACTACGCGTCATTTCCTCGGCGAATCACCTGAGCAGTCCATGGGATCCGTAATCAGCGATGTGACCTGCCCCAAATTTCCTTACCAGTGATTACTGGTATAGCCCGAAGTTGAAGGGTACTGCACTCGTGTTGGCCTGGGATCGGTGGTTCGCGGCGATGTGTGCTGGCGGGATACGACCACCGCCACTGTGAGGCCTGGCTGCGTTGTAGGCACGCCGACTGTTGGCGATGACGTCACCGGCGGCCACGAGGGAAGAGCCAGTGTTCGTTTAGTCATTCAGCCCGGAAACTGCGGTTGAAGCTCTCCATGCATCCGCTCTGCATCGGTTTGCGAGGCTGGATCAGGATGTGCCGGATGCCGTGCCGCTGCGTCGAGGCCAGGAACGCGCGACTGGTGAACTCGGGGCCCTTGTCGGTGCGCACGGTGGTGGGAAAGCCGCGGAAGCAGGCGATCAGCTAAGTACTGAATCGACTTTTTTTCATGTCCGTCCTCTTTTTTGACGGACTTTACAGCTTCGCTGGGTACGGCTCAGCGGGGCAGGTCAATCGCAACTTGTGGAGCGCGGAGTCACGGCGCCGGCAGGATCGGGAATCTGTCTCCGCGATTGACGCGCCAAATCGCATGGCCGTTGGGCATGTGCTCTTTCAGCCATGCATGCACCGTGATCTTTCGCATTAAATATTCTTCACTGGTCAGTCCATCGACTTCCAGAATGAAATCCTCGCCATCTGAGAGGTGAAGGCGAAAGTCCGGGCGAAAAGGTATGCTTGTCGGTTGATATATGTCTTTCGTAAATTTGTAACCCGCAGAAGCAAGGCGGTCGGCACAGTCCAGCTCGTACGAAGACTCCACAGGGATCCAGGTATCGGTGGTGGCCACGAGGCCAATGGCACCGACTCGAATTTCTCCCTTCCGATCCTTTTCAATATCGGCAGCGAAGATGATTTTGCCGCGAGCTCGTGGCAGGCCGGAAAAGATCGACTTTACGCATCGAGAAGTCGCTCTTCTAAGTGCATATTGCCATTTTTTCAGATCTATTCGTAAGGAACCCTCAACTCCCAGGATGCGCAGCTCCACCGATGATGATGTATACCTCCGGCCAATAATATGGCCGATCACAACGACTCGTCCGCTGCGGCCGATGACTTCTGAAAGACGTCTACTGGACGCGGAAAGGCCTAGGACGATGGGCTGAACTGCCTTGGCCCCCGCTGCGTGCGCTGAGGCAATATCGTGAAACCGCCCGGCTACAAATTGCCAGGCTCTAGGGGCAGTACCAGGGTCGAATCGATTCAGCTCTGAAGCATCGATCAGTGCCAAAAGGCCTGCACCCAATGTCCGAGTCCCGACGGGCATTCGTGACGGAGGGCGTCTGTCATGAGATGTGTCAGCGGCTGCGTGGCGACGACCAATTGGTGGAGGTGCGCAAATCCTGTCCAGACCGTGCGCGCGCCAGCGATCACGATCGAGGTCAATGGCGATTTGGGCGAAAGCGCTGAAACGATCACATTGCGGAGAATGAAGCTCACCTCCACGCGCTAGATTGCATATTTCGAGTCTGCCGTTGCGGACGCGCAGGTACATTGAAGGCCCATTTTGCACGCAGCCGCAAATTGCAGAACGAATCGTGCCCGATAGAAACAGATCCTTGATTTTTCTTTTTACGCGCTCCTGCGTCAGATCTTGATGCGGTATCTCTAAGACCAGCCGTCCATTCTTCGCAAGAAATCCGATATGGCCAAGTCTGACTTCTGTTGTTTGGTGGCGTGACTCGTCATGGGGGCGCATGGCAATTCCTGAGATTGTTCATCTCAGGGTACATGCTGTTTCCGTCGACAAAGTCCGGATTCAGCGGTCAAAAACGGGGTGAATCGGACACTTTGCTCGTACTCCAGTTTCTGGCGGAGATCCCACACCCTCGCGACGCAAGCAGCGGAGCCAACGCCGGAGTGATTGGCTAAGAAGCTTGCGTCCTGGCAAAGCCGGAGTGCCACCTGCCTTTCCCTGTTGCGCCTGCCTTTCCCTGTTGCGAAGGTGTTCCCGCGCGTGAGCAGAGAAATAGCCACGTCAGGCACGCGCCTTATGGATGGATTCGTGCCGTGATGCCGAAGGCTGCTATTGCGCCTCTGGCGTTTCGTCCTCAGTTTCCGGCGTCTCGTCCTCTTCTGTGTCCTTGAGCTGGATGTAGATGCATGTCACTGCTCCGTCCGTCAGGACGACGCTGTAACGCAGGTCGCAGTGCAGGGCGGCGAACAGGACAGGCAGCTGCTCATTGCCCCACCGGTTCGGCAGGAAGGCCACCCGCTGGCCTGGTTGGCAGGCGTCAGCTGCACCATCCACGGTGTTCGTCACGCATAGCGCCTGCTGATTCAACGCTGGTTCCGAGTGGGTCTCGTCGTCATGCGTGGTTGCGGGTCCCGCCGGTGCAGGCGGGTCCTGTCGGCAGCCGGCGAGCATGGCGATGGTGATCAAGGTCGGCAAAATGAGTTGGCGCACTGTTCCTCCTTGGAGTGGTGTTTCCGCAATATCGGCAATGCCGAATCTAGCCCTGCACGTTGAATCGCGTTTTCAGCTGTCCCACCGTGGTGCGACAGGCGGGAGTCCTCGGGCGGCAGGCGGTGTTCTGGTTTCCGAACACGCCGACTTCCTGGATCGCGTGGTGCGGCTCGACCGTCTTGATCCATTGCACCGGCACGAAGTATTCGATGACTTCCTTGCCGATCAGCATCCACTCGGGCGACAGGATGCGCGGTTCCGCGAGGATCATGTCCTGCAGCAGCTGTTCGGATTGGAGCTTGCCGCCGGCGAGCATCTGCGGGGATTGCGAGACTGTCCACAGCGCGTGTTGGATCGGCACGGAGGTCTCCTCAGGCTCGATTGGCCTTGGGTGCCACGTCGAGTGGGTGGATATCCAGCTTGGGCAATGCATTGACGATCTTCATCGTTTCCAGGCTGACGGTGATCACGCGCAGGAACAGTTCGAGTGGATAGCGCGGGTTGCCCATGGTTTCGATGGCCCAGTCGTTGGCGTCGTTGACGATGCCGCTGGCCTTGTCGGTTTTGACCACCTGGCGTTCCACCACCCAGTCCAGTGCCGGCTTGCCGTTGACGACGTAGTCATAGGCTTCCATCGGGATTCCCGTGACGGTGATCCTGTCGTTGTAGTGCAGGATGGTCTTGTCCTTGCCCTTGCCGTAACGCATCTTCTCGACGCGGTAGTCGGCATCGGTCAGCGTCTTGCCGCCGGTATCGACCTTGGCGCCCTTGTACATGGGCACGGTTTCGTAGTTCAGGTGCAGCTCGGCCAGGTCGCGACCGGCCTGGCTGAACGCCCAAAAGTCCTTGGTCGAGGCCACGCGCGGGATGCGCGGCAGCTCCTTGGACAAGTTGTCGGCGTAACGCTCCCGGTAATCGGGGGAATGCAGGATGCCGTAGATGTAATAGAACAGGTCTTCCTTGCTGATCGTCTCGCCGGGATATGCGGTCTGGAAGTGGGCGACACCGGTGTCGGTGATAGCATCGCGGCGCTCTCCTTGAGAAGCATCGCCGGCGAACAAGCCGGGCTTGTCATCAGAGTCGTCATTATTCGTCTCTTGGGCGGTGTCGTACAGGTAGAGCGGGAAGCATTGCCCTTTTTCAATGTTGTCGTAGTTCGGAATTGTGTTCCCGATCAGCGCCGAAAAACCCTTCGAGCTACCCGTTCCAAGTGTACAGATCACCAAGTTCTCGGAATCCGCGTGGGGAAAGAGACGCGGCATTTGGTAGACCCTCTCATTGAGCCGCCGATTGAAGTAGGCCCACTGCTTGGTGAAGGGCCGGTACAGACTCTGTACTACGCCATCACTCTCGAATGAATGCTTGCGGTCCATCACCAGTTCCTGCTTAAGGTTGGCAGTCCAACTGATCTTGCTCGCATCGGTGTCGATGAACTTGTCGACCTTCGCTTTCTTGTCCTTTGGGGCCTGGCCTTCAACGGCTTCACTGAAACGCTTCCGCTCACTGTTGTAGAAGCGGATCATGCGTTTCATGTTGCCAACCATGGCTTGCTGACTGGCGTTGTACGCCCACGCATCACGCGCGGTCAAAATGCCCTGCGAGTAGTTTTCGAAGATGGCTGATTGCGTGCTGCTTTTGTCGCCCATCACCACGAAAGTGCTGAAGCTGTCATCACGCTGGTTGAGCCAATCGCCGTGCTCGTCGGGCACGATCTTCTGCCAATCGTGGACGCCGCCGACATCCCTGAACTCGGCAATTTTCGCCAGCTTGTCCTCGCGGCTCAGATAGTCGCCGATGTCGTGAAACAGGATCTTTCCACGCTGCTCGGCGGCCGGATTCTTGACCAGCAGGCTGATGGCGATGGGGGCGCGACTGCCGACGCCGAAAACATTGTCCTTTTCCTTGCGCCGCGTTTCCCCGGACGTACGTGCATTCCCACGCAAATGGAACACATGCAGGCTGGAGAACTCGTCCGTCAAGCACTTGCGCAGGCCATCAGCAGACTGGGAATCCAGCCAGCCGGCATTGGTGACAAAGCCGATCACGCCGGCATCACCGACCCGGTCGCTGGCCCAGCGGATCGCGCGGATATAGCTGTCGTACAAGCCTTTCGCCAGTGTTGCGGTAGAACGTGCCGCATAGGTGTCGCGAATGCGTGCATCAAGATGTGGGTAGGCAACGTTTTCTGCGTTGTCGTTCTCGTTGCGCTGCCCGATCGAGTACGGCGGATTGCCGACGATCACCCGAATGTCCAGCGCCTTCTGCCGCTTGCGGCGCTTGCTGTTGATCTCCAGGACTTCGCTGACCAGGTCCTCCTTTTCGTACATCTGGAAGGTGTCGGTCAGCAGGATGCCTTCGAACGGCACGTAATCGCCGCCGACGATGTCGTGATAGGTGGACTCGATGTTGATCGCCGCGATGTAGTAGGCCAGCAGCACGATCTCGTTGGCGTGCAGCTCGTGCCGGTACTTGTGCGGCAGCTGCTCGGGCGAGATCAGGCCGCTTTGCATCAGCCGGGTGACGAAGGTGCCGGTGCCGGTGAACGGGTCGAGGATATGAACGTTCTTGCTGCCCAGCTCCTCGCCGAACTCGGTCTTCAGCAGGTGCTGCACGCTGTGCAGGATGAAGTCGACCACTTCGACCGGGGTGTAGACGATGCCCAGCCGTTCGGTCATGCGCGGGAAGGCGGTGCGGAAGAACTTGTCGTACAGCTCGACGATGATCTTCTGCTTGCCGACGGCGCTGTCGATGCCTTCGGCACGCAACTTCACGCTGTCGTAGAACGACTTCAGGGTTTCCGCTTCTTTTTCGAGGTGATGCTCCTGCAGCACGTCCAGCACGGACTGCATGGCCTTGGACATGGGGTTGTGCTGGGCAAAACTGTACTTGTCGAACAGCGCATCGAACACCGGCTTGGTGATCAGGTGCTGGGCGAGCATCTCGACGATCTCGCCGTCGGTGATGCTGTCGTTCAAGTCATCCCGGAGTTCGTGGGCGAATTGCGCAAAGGCTTCACGTTCGCGCGTGTTGTCGGGGTTCTCGAGGATGCCTTCGATGCGATCGATGTGGGTCCGGGCGATCTGGGCGATGTCCTTGGCCCAGTCTTCCCAGTGGTGGCGATTGCCGACCTTCTGCACCAGCTTGGCGTAGATGGCACGTTCGATCTCGCCGATTTCGAACTCGATCTGCTGCTGCTCGGGCTGGTCCTGCACGGCGGCGGTGCCAATGCTCTGGCCGCCGCGGGCGCGGTTGCGCGCCTTGTCGGATTTCGACAGCTTGGCGGCCTTGCGCTGGATGGAGTCGGTGACCGCGATGACTTCCATCTTGCTGGTGTCGCGGCCGATCAGATCGAGCTTGTTGACCATCGCGTCGAAACGGTCATCGTGCGAGCGCAGCGCTTGCAGGACCTGCCACACGACCTTGTAGGTCTTGTTATCGTTCAGTGCCTCGTGCGGCTCGGTGCCGGCCGGGATCACCACCGGCAGCACGATGTAGCCGCGGGTCTTGCCGGACGCATTGCGCATGACGCGGCCCACCGACTGCACCACGTCCACCTGCGAGTTGCGCGGGGTGAGGAACAGCACCGCATCCAGCGCCGGCACGTCCACGCCCTCGGACAGGCAGCGCACGTTGCTGAGGATGCGGCAGGTGTTGGCCGGCGGGGTTTGCTTGAGCCAGTTGAGCTTTTCCTCTTTCTCGGTCGCGTTCATGCTGCCGTCGACGTGCTTGGCTTCGCAGGCCAGCCGGGCGGCCGTTTCTTCCTCGGACTCTGCCGTCTGCTGGTAGGCCTCGACCACCGACTGGAACATCGCAGCGATCTGCTTGGATGCCACCTTGTGGGTCTTGCTCTTGCCACCGGACTCGATCACCTGGCAGAACGCCACGGCGCGCTGCATCGGGTGCGGGTCCATGGTCAGTTCGTCTTCGAGTCCCTGTTTGGACAGTGCCTTCCAGCAGCCGATGATCTTCGAGGCATCATCCACACGCAGCTGGTTGTCGCCGTCTTTCAACAGCGCCTGGATGCGGCGGTTGACGTGGGATTCCTCCACCGCCAGCACGATCACCTTGTAGTCGCACAGCAGGCCACGCTTGACCGCTTCGGAAAAGCTGATCGTGAACAGCGTCTTGCCGTACTGGCTGGCATCGTCCATGGAGTACAGCGCCACGTTGTCGCGCTCGGCGACGGCGCGGGCGGTGTCACCGAAGATGCGCGGGGTGGCGGTCATGTACAGCCGCTTGCGCGCATCCAGGAAGTTGACATCGTGGACCCGCACGAAAGCGCTTTCTTCCTGCCCTTCGAACGTCGCGCCGGTGGTGCGATGGGCTTCATCGCAGACGATCAGGTCGAAGGCGGGCAGGCCGTGCTTCTTCTGTGCCTGGCTGATGACGTCGATGGAGTGGTAGGTGGCGTACACCACGGACATGTGCTCGCCGTCATGGCGCTTGGCCATTTCCGCGGCGAGGCGCTGCGGATCGGTGGTGGCTGGATAGCGCAGCTCGTGGGTAAACGTCTGCACCGTGTCGTCGTCCACCTTGCGCTTCTTGCCCACATCGCTGTCCGAGCACACCGCGAAGTTGTGCAGCGGCGTGGCGCTTTCCTGGCTCCATTCGGTCAACGTCTGGCTGAGCAGCGCAAGACTGGGCACCAGGAACAGCACACGCCCGCCGCTGCCGGCCAGTTCCTCTGCGATCTTCAGGCTGGTGAACGTTTTGCCGGTGCCGCACGCCATGATCAGCTTGCCGCGGTCCTGTTCCGCCAAGCCGGCCTTGACTGCCTTCAGGGCATTTTCCTGGTGCGGACGCAGGCTCTTACGGGGTTTCAGGGTTGGCGCCTTGCTGGGCGCGTACTGCGCCCAATCGATCAGGCTCTGCTCAAGGTCGAACAGGTCGATCTTGAACACGGGCGGCTGCTGGTCGAACAGTGCGTCCTCGGCGTGCTCGGACCAGTTGGTCGACGTCGTGACGATGAGGCGGCGCGCAAAGGGCCTCTTCCCCGAGGCGGTGAAGAAGCTGTCGATGTCCTTTTTCGTGACCCTGTGGTCCTCGGCGTACAACTTGCACTGAATGGCATGCACTTCGCCGGTGTCCCGGGTGATCGCCACCAAGTCAATGCCGGTGTCACGCGCGTCCTTGCCTTCGCGCTTGGCCCAGTCCGACCAGAGCAGCACTTCGGCGTACAAATCCTGGTAGGTGGGCTCGTGGCGGAGGTAGGTGCGGATGAGCTCCTCGAAGTAGGTTCCTTTCTCGCGCTCGCTACGGGCCGCCGTGCGATAGCTGTCGAGGATGTCGGTCAATGCGGTCAAGGGCGCTTCCTTTCTGATGACACGTTGTTGCGGTGTCTTTCGTGGACTGGGTCGTGGGGCGCCGCGACAGCCGCACGGAAAGGATCCGGCAGGTCATTTGCCCCGTTGGTGCCAGTGTAGTGGACGGTTTCGGACGGGCAAATCGGAGTTGCGGACGCAGATAGGAGCGTTGGTTACGATGCGCCCGCGTTGTTGCCCAACGCCCCTCGCAGAAGCCGCCAAACGGGTCGGTCGCACGGCGGGGTATCAATTCACCATGGCAGAGCTCAGGGCTGCAGCACCGCGCTTGTTGGGCCGGCACTTGGGCTGATGCGACTGCCGCGGGGATGTATCAGCCACCGTCATCCTTCGGCTATCCATAGTGTGCCCGTCGACAGGTCGGTTCGGCCGAATGATACACCTGCAGGCTGCATGACGAGTCCGCGCAGATGCAGTGGTTGATGACCCGAACGTAGCCACGATCGTTCCAAGAATGACGGTAGGCCGCACTCCCGCATGAACTCGCACGCTCGGACGTGCTCTGAACCCACTACCGATCGTGAACGACTAGCGACACTTTTGACCCGTAGTTGGTAGTCGGAGCGGGTGGCTCCATTCGTGAGTACATTGCTTCATTGCGAAACGGAAGAACTTCGCAAACATGTGTGCGCTTTGTCTACGGTTCGCAAACATGCGGCGCGACGGCATACCTGATCCAATTGGCGGCTGAGCAGCGAAGGCGAAATAAATGCGACGCAAGTCATTGTTGTAAAACACTTTCACGGTTCGATAGGCGAAATTCCCCCTCTGCGTTGACTGCGCGGCGGCTGGTCTTGAAGAATTTCGCCTTCGCGGCGTGGGAAGCGCTGAAGATGGCCGGCAAGTGACTGATTGCCAAGCACTTTTACTTCCAGTCGTTGCGGCTGGAATTTCGCCTTTGTCTGCACTCAACATCCGTCGGGATTTCTTGGCCCCGCCGAGGGGCTTTCCTTGAGGCGTTTGTGCCAATGCGTCGCCCGACGTGCCCCCCTGAAGGGCAATCTGAGGAGCGTGGGTCTTAATGCGGGGGAACGGGAGCCTGGCAGGGCGCGGCCGCCTCTGTGTAGGCTGCCGCTGCGTGGGGCCAATGGGCTGCACCACGCACGCCGGAGCCGAGGCGGTTCGCGGTCAGCGGATCCGTAAGGTGGCCATCGCGGGGCGAGTCAGATCATTTGACATCGCCGCCCCGTGGATTGCCGGGCTGCTGGCCTTTGTCGCGCGCATTGAGAGTCGCGAGCGCGCACATCCTGAGGGCCCTGCGGAGCGCGACAATGCGCGCCCATCGGGCATTGAAATCGCGCACGGTCATCTCATGAGAGGTCAGCAGATCCATCTCATCCGGATGCGCGCCCTCCAGAACATCTCGCAGTGCAGTGCCGCTCTTTGTCGATTTCACCGATGAAAACCTCGGCCGCGGCCCGCGTCGGCTGAACCAGGCGACATGCCAAGTCAGCCTCGGTCGTCCACATTCGAATCGCAGAAATAACACCCTCCGGGATGTGTCGACGTAGGACCGCATGCCGTGTTCGCGCATATGGCGCACGACAATCGCCCGACGCAACTCGCTTCGCTGTTCTTTCGCAACTACCGAAAATTCCGCTGCGTCAGTGCCAATTGCCACCACAAGTTGCTCAACCGCCGCGAAGCAGGCGATGAGCGCGTCCTCTTCCATGGTCCTGTCCTCAATCCACCGCAGGCGATCCTCGATCGACATGGCTGCTCCGCTCCGTGTACCTAAGGAGCTCAAGCCTAGATGCCGTCGGTCGCGGCTTTTCCCGGATTCGGTGGGTAAAAACAGCTTGAATCGGGGAAATTGATGCGAGCGGCTCGCCAGCGTCGGTTGCTAGCCGTCGGCAGAGTCAGGATCGCGGGCGACGGGCGCGGCACAGGTGCTTCAGCACTTGCGTCATCGCTGTTAGCCGTTTTGGCCACCCGAAATTGTATGCAAGTACGCAATGCCCTCTCGGTGTCGCCGTCGATCGTCGAGCTCAGCAAGGTTCGATGGCTGAGAACGCGGATGGGGGTGTGAACGAAGTATGCGATTGCTTGATCGCGGTCGCATTGCACTTCCAGAAGTGCGTTGATCACACGGCTGAAGTCCGCGAGAAGAGCGTGGATGTCGGGGTGTTCCAGATTACGTTTCAAGGTGGTTTCATGAACCCGCAAAGCCTCCGCCATCTGATGGCAGTCCATCGTCGGCAGGCGCTGGAGTCGTAACGCCGAGAGGAGTGTGTCTCGTCCTGCAGCGCCTTGGACAAGGTCATGACGGCTCCTCCCGATGTGGTCTTGGCTCGAGTCTGCTCTTTTGCCCGGTCTCGGCGCAGCGTGCCGCTGCCAGTCGCATCCGGATGCGTGACCAGTTCAGAAGAACGCGCCAACGTGGAAACCGGCCTTGCCGAAGTCACGCTGCCAACCTGTGCTCGTAGTACGGATGCTGCTTGTCGTCGAAGATGGCGTAGAGCGCATCCAGCCGAGCCGGATCCGGGTTGAGCCAGGCGTCGACGTGTTCGGGCTTGATGTTGATGATGGTGCGGTCATGGCCGGCGGCGGCGACTTCAGGTTCGGGCGCGTCGGTGATGGCCGCGAACGACAGCAGGTCGGGCTCCTTGCCCTTGGGGTCGGTCCAGTGCGACCAAAGGCATGCGACCAGCATGACGCTGCCGTCGCGTGGCGTGAACTGGATGACCTGGTTCTTGCCGTCCGCGCCTTCGACGTTCTCGTAGAAGGTCTCGACCAGGATCAGCCCGTGGGTGTGGCCGAACTGGCCTTTCCAGAATCCTTCCAGGTTGTCGCGACGCGCGTTGTAGGTGCCGGGGTATGTGCGGTCGTAGAACGCAGGCTTGCCCTGTGGTCGACATTGATAGCGCATCGGCCGCAGCACGTTGCGGCCGTTTTCGGAAACCATGACCGTGCACCAATAGCCCGGATAGATGCGATCGTCGCGTGCTTCGTGTCCAGTGCGCTTGAGGTCGGCGAGTCGACGTTTGGCAGCTTCAACCTTGTTCCCGGCGATGCGCTGCTCGTTCTGTGCCTTCTTCGTGATCTTCGTTTGCAGCGCGCGCTCGGCATCATTGAGCCGCTTCTTCTGCGCGAACAACTCCTGCTCGGTCGCGGTGATCTGGCCTGACCGCCACTCGTCGACCAGCTGCCTGATCTCGCGTCCCTTGGTTGTGTCCAGCTGCGCGAATGCGTTCTCCATGCCCTTGGGAATGCGCATGGTGGGCCCAGCGGCCTGATTGCGTTCCCAGAACAGGCGCACGTAGTCCTGGATGCTGATATCCGCACCGAAGCGCCGGACGTACTCACGATAGTCCTGCTTGACCTTTGCCGAGTAGCACATGGGACCTCCTGCCAGTCTGGTCCAGCCTAGCGCGGCGCTCGTGATGCGCGGCTCAGGGCAGCAGCCGAAGGTCTTCGACCAGACCCATCGGCAGATGGTGCAGCAGATCCTGGTCGAACAGGCGGTGCGCATCGATCAGGTTCTGAATCGCCTGGCGTTGCGCCAGTTGCAGCCAACCGGCGTGATGGTCGGCATGGGCGGCGTGCAACAGCTCGAATACCCGCTCGCGTTGTTGGCGCATGGACGGTGCCAGCCAGTCACGCGCCTGCCAGTGCACGATATGGCCAGCATCAGCCAGTGCCCGGACGTGGCGGCGGATGGCGGCATATGCGCCGCGGTACCACTCACTGTGCCCGCCGGCGGCCAGCCGCATCGTGATCGGCATCGGGCAATGGTGGTCTTGCAGCGTCCGATGCAGGCTGGTTTCCAGTTTTTGTGCATCGGCGCGGGTCTCGGTTTCCACCAGCAGGCTGTGGTCGAGGTCGAATGCTTCGAACCAGCGCGGGTGGAACGAAGACCAGCGCTGCAGCGGGTCGTGCGTCAGCCCGACCTTGGCCAGGTCCTCCGGACCGGAGGCGACCAGCACGTACAGGAAGGCGCGCCCGCGGTAGTCATTTGGCGCAATCGTGCCGTCCGGGACGGCTGAAGCTATGTCAGTGTGTGGTTGAGCGTTCATGGGCAAGACATTGATCCATCGGCGTCGCAGCTCCTGCGACGGGGATGGGGAAGATGGGCTGGGTTGAATTGTGCCCGATGAGGTGACCAAATAGACACCATGGACGCCAACGACCTGACCCCGCGCCAGCAGCAGGTGCTGGCCTACATCGAAGAGTTCATCGCCGAGCACGGCTACGCGCCGACCGAACGCGAGATCGCCGATGCATTCGGGCTGGCGAGCAAGACCGGGCCGCGAAAGCACATGGCGGCTCTGGCCGAAGCCGGGCGCATCCGGCTGGTGCCAGGGCGCAACCGGTCACTGACACTGGCAGCGCCTGCCTCCGGCAAGGACAGCCTGTCACTGCCGATCCTGGGCCGGGTCGCGGCCGGTGAGCCGATTGGTCCGGCGCACGAGTTCGACGAAACGCTGCCGCTCGACCCCGGCCTGTTCCGGACCCGTCCCGACTACCTGTTGCGGGTGCGGGGCGATTCGATGCGCGACGACGGCATCTTCGACGGCGACTTGGTGGCGATCCGGCAGGCGGACACGGCCGAAAACGGGCAAACGGTGGTGGCGCGCATTGATGGCGAGCTGACCATCAAACGATTGAAGGTCACCCGATCCGGTGTGCGCCTGCTGGCGCGTAATCCTGACTACGCTCCAATCGAGGTGCCGCGCGATGCTGATTTTGCGATCGAGGGCCTGTATTGCGGTCTGGTGAGGCGCGACTGATGGCCAGGGCCGCCTCCCTGTCCCACCTCATCGATGCGCGCCAAGTGTGGCGTGGGCCCGCACGTGCACCGGAGGTGCCGACCGGACAGCCCACCGGCCACGCGGAACTGGATGCGCGCCTGCCTTGGGGTGGCTGGCCGCCGGCCAGCCTCTCGGAAATCCTGATGCCGGCCGATGGCGTAGGCGAGCTGTCGCTGGTGATGCCGACATTGGCCCGCTTGACCCGCGCCGGGCAACGCATCGTGCTCATCGCCCCGCCGTACCGCGTGCACGCCCCGGGCTGGCGCAATGGCGGCGTTGACCTCGCACAGATCGAGGTCGTACAGGCCGCGACCGGCAAGGATGCCCTGTGGGCGGCAGAGCAATGCCTGCGCTCGGCGGCTTGTGCGGCGGTGTTGTGCTGGCCGATGAAGGCGGATGATCGCGCCTTGCGTCGCTTGCAGGTCGCGGCCGAAACCGGCCAGAGCCTCGGCTTCGTATTCCGCGATGCACGCCAGGCACGCAATCCCTCGCCAGCGGCCTTGCGCCTGCAGATCAGCGCCACGGCACGACAAATCACCGTCCTCAAATGCCGCGGCGGCTGGGCCTCGACCGAGCCGATGGCGTTTGATCGTCCATGGCATTGAGCCATGCGTTGGGCCTGCATCCTCCTCCCGCAGTTGGCCTTGGACGCCACCTTGCGCCAGCAAACGGATCCCGATGCCCCGCTGGTGCTGGTCGGTGGCCCAAGCCAGCGGCGCGTCGTGCACGCGCTGAACCCGGCAGCCAAGCGTCTGGGGCTGCGCCGCGGCGTGCTGCTGTCGGCGGCACATGCACTGACTCGTGATTTCCGCGCATTGCCGTTTGATCCCCGGCTCGAAGTCGACACACGGCAGATGCTGGCGGCGTGGGCCTATGGCGTCAGCTCGCAGGTCAGTCTCGTGTTCGAACATGCCTTGGTGCTGGAGATCGGAGCCAGTCGCGCACTGTTCGGCGATTGGGGCCGGATTGGCCGACGCTTGGCCGCGGATCTGGGAGAGATGGGGTTTCGGCATCGCATGGCCGCGGCACCCAATCCATTCGCGGCACGGGTATTGGCGGCTGTGCATCCTGGCGCCGGTATCACGATGTCGCAACTGGACACGGCCTTGGCCGGAGTGCCTGTCGAGCGCAGCGGCCTGCCTGGACAGGTGATCGACACGCTGCATCGCTCCGGCCTGCGCCGGCTGGGGCAAGTATTTGCATTGCCGAGGGAGAGCTTGGCGCGACGCTTCCCCCCGGATGCCTTGGCCCATCTGGATGCCTTGCGCAGTTCGCAGACGCCGCCGCTGCCTTACTACGCGCCCCCGGATCGATTCGAGGCGCGTATCGAGTTCGAATACGACATCGAATCCTCCCAGGCCCTGCTGTTCCCGCTGAAGCGGCTGACTGCCGACCTCGCGGCATTCCTGTCCTCTCGCGATGGTGGCGTGCAGCGCTTCAGGCTGTATTTCGAGCACGAGCACCATCCCGACTCCGAACTGCTGGTGGGCCTGCTCGCGCCCGAACGTGATGCCGCCATGTTGATGGAACTCTCCCGCAGTCGCTTGGAGCAGTTGCGCTTGCCTGCCGGCACCCGTGCGATGCGCCTCCTCGCCGATGACCTGCCGGCGTTCGTGCCGGCCTCGACGGACCTGTTCGATACTCGTCCGGCTCAAGCGGTAGGTTGGCCGCAACTGCGCGAGCGCTTGCGCGCCCGACTGGGTGATGAGGCTGTCCACGGCATCGCCTTGCAAGCCGATCACCGGCCCGAGTGCGCCACCCGCACCCCGTCCGGCAAGCCCATGGCGGAACCGCCGCTGCCTCCCCGACCCACATGGCTGCTGCCACGGCCGATCGAACTTCGCGGCTGGGGTCATGAGGTGGTCGGCAAGGCCGAACGCATCGAGTCGGGCTGGTGGGATGGTCGTGACGTGCGCCGTGACTACGTGCGCGTCCTCACGCGCGACGGTCAACACGCTTGGGCGTTCCGCGTCGCGGGCGATGAGCGGCTCTGGCTGCAGGGCTGGTTCGCATGACCGTTCCGGACTACGCGGAACTGCACTGCCTGTCCGCTTTCAGCTTCCAGCGCGGCGCCTCGACAGCGGATGAGTTGTTTGCCCGTGCGGCACGGCTGGGCTATCGCGCCTTGGCGATCACCGATGAATGCACTCTGGCCGGCATCGTGCGGGCGCATGAGGCAGCCAGGAAGCACGAGGTGCGCCTCATTGTCGGCGCCGAGTTCCAAGTGGAATCTGGCCCGAAAATCGTCCTCCTGTGCGAATCCCTGGCCGGCTATCAGGCGCTGTGCCAGCTCATCACCGTATCTCGCAGGCGGGCGTCGAAAGGAAGTTATCGGACGCTCGCCTCGGATTTTTCCGAGGCCATTCCCGGACTTGTCTGCCTGCTGATCGAGCCCGGGTCCGACCCGGATCGGGACATCGTCTGGTTGCAACGCTGCTTCCGCGATGCCCTGTGGATATCCGTGAGCCAGCACCGAGAAGCAACCGATACATCAAGCATGGAAGCGCGCCAGCGTTGGTCGAAGCAGCATGGCGTGCCGCTGGTGGCGAGTGGTGATGTGCACATGCACGCCCGAGGACGTCGGGCTTTGCAGGACACCCTAACCGCGATACGCCATCACTGCACCGTGGCGGAGGCCGGCTGGCGGCTGTTCCAGAACGGCGAGCGCCACCTGCGCAGCCGGACGGCACTCTCCGGGCTGTATCCGCAGTCGCTGCTCGCCGAGACGCTGCGCATCGCCGAGCGCTGCCGCTTCAGCCTCAGCGAACTGCGCTACACCTATCCGCGGGAACTGGTCCCGGACGGCCACACGCCGACCACCTGGCTGCGTCAGCTGACAGAAGAGGGAGCGCGCTGGCGCTGGCCGGAAGGGGTGCCGACCAAGGTCCGTCAGCAGATCGAGCACGAGCTCGGGCTGATCGCGCAACTGCAGTACGAGAGCTACTTCCTGACCGTGCACGACATCGTGCGCTTTGCACGAGGTCGCGGGATCCTCTGCCAGGGCCGCGGATCAGCGGCGAACTCCGCGGTGTGCTTCGCGCTTGGCGTGACCGAAGTCGATCCGGCGCGCATCAACCTTCTGTTCGAGCGATTTCTGTCGGCCGAACGCAATGAGCCGCCCGACATCGACATCGATTTCGAGCACGAGCGGCGCGAGGAAGTGATCCAGTACGTATTCCAGCGCTACGGCCGCGAGCGCGCCGCATTGACCGCGGTCGCCACCGAGTACCGCGGGCGCAGTGCCATCCGCGACGTGGCAAAGGCGCTCGGGTTGCCGCCGGACCATGTCGATGCTCTGGCCGGCACCATGAACCACTGGGAAGGCCAGCCGGTCGATGCGCACTTGCGCGAGGCCGGCTTCGACCCGGACACGCCGATCATGCGGCGAGTCATCGCGCTGACACGGCAACTTCTGGGTATGCCACGACATCTGTCGCAGCATCCGGGTGGGTTCGTGATCAGCGAGCTGCCGCTGTCCACGCTGGTGCCGGTGGAAAACGCGGCCATGCCCGATCGCACCGTGATCCAGTGGGACAAGGACGACCTCGACACGCTCGGTTTGCTGAAGGTCGACTGCCTCGCGCTCGGCATGCTGACTGCCGTGCGCAAGACGCTGGACATGCTTCGCCACACCGGACGACGCGACTTGGCCATCGCCACCATCCCGGCTGAGGATGCAGCGACCTACGACATGATCTGCGCGGCCGACACGCTCGGCGTGTTCCAGATCGAAAGTCGTGCACAGATGGCGATGCTGCCGCGTACCCGGCCGCGCACGTTCTATGACTTGGTGGTGCAGGTCGCGATCGTCCGCCCTGGACCGATCCAGGGTGACATGGTGCATCCCTACCTGCGGCGGAAAAGGGGCGAGGAAGCCATCGACTATCCGCCGCAGCTCAAGCACATCTTCGAACGCACACTCGGCGTCCCGTTGTTCCAGGAGCAAGTCATGCAGCTGGCAATCGATGCTGCGGGGTTCACCCCCGGCCAGGCCGACCAGTTGCGCAGGTCGATGGCGGCGTGGAAGCGGCGCGGTGGCCTGGAGCCGCACAAGGCGCAGTTGCTCGCCGGCATGCTTGAGCGCGGCTACAGCGCGGAGTACGCACACACGCTGTTCGAGCGCATCAAGGGTTTCGGTCACTACGGCTTCCCGGAATCGCATGCCGCCAGCTTCGCCCTCATCACCTATGCCAGCTGCTGGCTTAAGTGCCATGAGCCGGCAGCCTTCGCCGCAGGGCTCATCAACAGCCAGCCACTGGGCTTCTACACCCCCGACCAGATCATCCAGGACGCTCGACGCCACGGCATTCGGATACGGCCGCTGGACGTGCGCTTCAGCAACTGGGACTGCACATTGGAATTTGCCCGCGGCAAGACGTCGGAAAACCCCGAGATCCGTCTCGGATTACGCCTGATCAGGGGTTTCCGACAGGATGCGGCCGATCGCCTGACGCAAGCACGCGGCAAAGCCCCCTTCGACGATGTCGCCGACCTGTGTCGACGCGCCAACCTCGACCGGCGTCACCAGGGACTGCTGGCTGATGCTGGTGCGTTGAAGGCGCTGGCAGGACATCGTCACAAGGCGCGCTGGGCGGTGTCTGGCGTCGAGGCCCCTTTGCCGCTGCTGGACACCGCGCCGGCAACCAAGGAGCCCGTTCCCTCGATCCCGCTGCCGAGCGTCGCGGACGACATGGTCGCCGACTACGCCACGCTCGGCATGACGCTGGGTGCCCATCCGCTGGCACTCATCCGCAGTCAACTACGCGCCCGCCGTTGCTTGCGCTCCTCTGAACTGAACGCACTTCCACATGGCCGACGCCTGCGCTTCGCAGGCTTGGTGCGTCTACGCCAGCGTCCCGAAACCGCAAGTGGTGTGACGTTCCTGACCCTCGAGGACGAAGACGGCATGGTCAATGCCGTAGTCTGGAAGAAGGTCGCCGAGAAACAGCGCCGCGTATTGCTCGGCAGCCAGCTCATCGCCATCGACGCCCGCCTCGAACGCGTCGACTGTGTGCAGCATCTGATCGTGCACAGGATGGAGGACTACGGCGACCTGCTTGCCAAGGTCAGGACACCGAGCCGGTATTTTCGATGAGGACGTGCGGGACAGCCTTGCGCTGCGCGCGCGATTTGGTACGATCTCGGTGAGGGATCGGTGTGTCGATTGTCCCGCGAAAGCGGGGGTTAGCCTGCTGAAAAGCACAAGTGTGTAGCTTTACCGGTTGCCCCGCGGGAGCGGGGGTTGTTCGGCGACGTGAAAGCGGTGTCAACGCCGGTCAGGGGTTTCCCCGCGCGAGCGGGGGTTGTTCCAAGCTGTTATCAGTAAATGCCTGTATCAAGAGGTTTCCCCGCGCGAGCGGGGGTTGTTCCGCGGGTTCACCCCACGTCAGGATCTCGAATCGGGTTTCCCCGCGCGAGCGGGGGTTGTTCTAGGCAAACGAGCTGCTACGCCGTATCCCGTTGTCCCGCGCGAGCGGGGGTTGTACCGTCAGGGCCGGGTCTCCCGGCCTTGGCTTTTTTCATGACTACAAGTCCGCGATGCTAGTTGTGAGGCGAGTGCCGCCAACGTTGCACCGAGTGACCTGCGCCTCGCGCTATGTCCCGCCCATCGCTGGTCACCAAAGGCATCTTGCAGACTACCTGTACCGACGCTTGCCGCCTGGCTATCGCCCTTGAAGAGAACGCTGCGCTTGACGCATCACGCTGTCGCGGTTGTTTTTCGACAGCTGCAGACTATCGAGGTTCTAGAACAGCCGTCAGTCGGTCAGCATCCAGCACCGGCCCTGCGCCGCAAAGCTACATGGCAGGCTCGGCGCGAGCGATGGTGGCGATCGTGCCGAGACTTCGAAAGGGCCGATCCTGATGGTGCAGTTCGATGGTCCAGCACTGAAAATGCGGGCCACTCCCACGAAGCTCTTTGACCAGCATTCCGTCGAGACCAAATGCCACCGCCTCGCCCCACCCATCTGGCATGACTCCTGGGAGAAGAACGCCCGACGGGGATAACGCAAGCGACGCAGGAACGAACGTGTCGACCAGAGGCGTTGAACCTTCGATGGCAGGGAACCAGCCAAACGGAGACACGACGCAAAGGGAGCGTGCAATGCCGCCACCGATGGGGAAGATCTGACCCGCACGCTCGCCTTCGAGCAGCAGCAGGCATGCCTGATTCAGGGTGCCTGGGAGCTCAACCCGCAGCGCCCAATGACCATGAAGCGAGAACAACTGTCCCGGGGTGAGATCTTGCAGTGCGCGTTCGGCAAAGGCTTGGGCAGGAAGCGACATAGTGATTCCTCCGGTATGAGCGACGTCAGTATCCAATGTGCTCATCGCTCCACCTGCGACGCAGGAGAACAACAAGGTCTTCGGTGATTTCCCGCGAGCGCATGGTTAACGCCGCCCGCGGCATATGTGCAGGCGAAAGTTGTACGGGCTGCCCGCGCTCCGCCTCCCGACCCATCATCGACCAGGAGCCACTCGTGGGGCTCGCGGCCTGCTCTGCAGCAGTGCGCCAGCCCATAACACTGTCGCCAACGACGCGCGCCGCAATGCTTACGTGTGTCAACCGCTCCGTTGGGTCGACATGGCCGAGCATCCATCCTGCAAACGCCAGAGCGCCTGCAACGGTGTCTGCGACGTCTTCTTCGATGACATAGGACATGTGCGAGCCCGTGCTTCGACGCAGCGGAACGGATACACGCAAATCCCCGGTGGGCCACAACTGCACCTCGGCCGTCGGAGCATGGCGCTCGCCCTGAAAGACGGATACCGCGTGGTCTTCCATTGCCACGTCGGCGCCCACTCGTACATCAAATAGCGGTTGTGAACCGAACATCAAACGTTGCTGCAATTGCGACGCCAACTCTCGACTTTCCAGTTCGGCAGGGCGGAGGATTGCGTCCTGCGGTCCGGTCGCAACGCCGATGTGCAGCACCGCGCCGTATTGGTTGCCACCTCGAACCCGCTGAACCACCTCGATCGCCCGCGCGGACAGCAAGCCCGGGTCCAGCGGCGTCGCCGCGTTGGCGAGAGCCATGCGATGCAGGGCACGGGTAACCAGCACGTCAAGCTGCTCAGGATCCCTGTAGCTGTCGCGAAACAGCCCGCCCTCCCAGCCGCTGACCTCCTCGACGAAGGCAGCTTGGTCGGGCTCCAGCGCCCCTTCGGTGTCTTTGAGAAAAATAATCACGGGCTTTTGGCCTTGAGCCGCACGGTATTCCTCATGAGTCGCCGATAGCCCGGACGCCTGCTTGGCGCCATACCGGGCACCCAAGACCAGCACCACTGCGTGGGACCTGCGCAGTTCGCCCAAGCATGCCACCTGGGGCGAGTTGGGACGCGCACCAAAGTCCTCGGCCATCACGGCTCGGTGCCCCAAGCGCTCAATGGCGCGTCTGACCGCCGCCCGGTCTTCCTCCAGTCCCGATATCAAAGAGCTGACAAAGACGTCCATGGCACCTCCTGATCCAAAGAGCCTATTAGATCAGCTCGGAACGGCTGATACAGCTCAACTAACGGGGGCTGGTTCACTTCCTGATGCCCAAAAGTGCAGATGCCGCATAACGCGGGGCTATCGTTTCAGATGATGCAAACTTCCGCAATCGGGCGAGAGCCACCCTTCCGCGACAATCGCAGCTTGCCTATGACATCCCCGCACCAAGATGCATCGCAAGAACGCGTTTCACCGTGCTTTTCATGCGTAATTTCGGAAAACTGCGGCGCGTGGCACTTGTAGTCTCCTAGACAAGGAGGCTCCCCAATGTCCCACAACACCCGAAGCAATGCATTGCCCACACTGCTGACCCGGCCGGAAGTCTGCGCACTACTGAAGATCTCCAAGGCAACTTTGTACCGCCAAATTGAACGCGGCCACCTGCCTCCACCAGTCATGGTCGCGCCACGCATACCGCGTTGGCCGGAGGCCGACCTCATGCGCGCTCTGCAAAGAACTACCGACAAATCAAGTCGAGAGCGTCACGCCAGGAACGAGCGTCGGCAGCAGCTGGGACTGGCACCCGTGCGACGAGCAGGATCAGACTGATCTAGTTGCGGCTATTCACCGACGTTGCTGCTTTTCAGGGCATCAAGGTAGTCGGCCCAAAGCTGCATCAGCTCGATGCGCTTCTTGTCGAAAGTGGCCCGATCGTACGCGCGCTGGACGTCCCCCTTTTTGACGTGCGCCAGCTGCGCTTCAAGCACGTCAATGTCGATCTCGAGTCGCTCGCGCCCCAAAGTGCGCAGACTTGCGCGGAAGCCATGCGTCGCATGCTTGCCCTGGAACCCCATCCGCCGCAGCGCTGCACTCAGCGCGTCTCGGTTGAGATGCGGACGTTTCTGCTTCGCTTGAGCGGGAAAGACCCACGGACATCGCGGTTTGCGCTTCAGCGACATCAGTAGCTCGACGGCCTGCCGTGGAAGCGGCACAACGTGTGCTCTGCGAGTCTTCATCAATTCCGCAGGCACCGACCACGTACCCTGGTCGAGATCGATATGATCCCAGCGTGCGCCTGCCACTACGGACGGCCTCATCGCCGTCAATGCCGTCAACTGCAGGGCCGCGCGCGTCACGGGCGAATCGTATCCGTCGATGGCGAGCAGCACCTCACGCAGAAGCTCGGCGTCCGTCGCTGCGGCGATATGACCGCTTTCATGCGTGGGAAGGGCACCACGCAGCGACAGCTCTGAGCCGTCATGCCGAAGCCCGGTCTGGATGGCCAAACGCACAATGTCCGCCACGTACTGGCGCGCTTTCCTTGCAAGACTTGGAGCGCGCGAATGAATGGCTTTGAGCACGGGCAGCACATCGGCAGTTGTCAGCGACGAGATCGGGATCGGCCCCAGCGCTGGTATCAGATCGCGCTCGACGACAAGGCGAGCCTTGCGAAGGGTGTCAGGGTGGAGGCTTTCGGCCTTCTCCGTCAACCAAGCCGACGCAACATGCTTGAAGCTGTCGCTACGAGCACGCTGCTGCTCCTGCAGCTGCCTGCGACGCTCATTCAGCGGATGGAGCCCTTGCGCTACGAGGCGACGCGCGTGGTTGGCGAGTTCGCGTGCTTCTTTCAGAGAGACATCGCCATAGCGCCCGAGAGCAAGGAGCTGATGCTTGCCGTTCATCCGGAAACGGTACCGCCAAGCCTTGAACCCGCTGGGTCTAACCTCGAGACAGAGACCATCACGGTCAGCCACGCGATAAACGGTTGGCCGCGGACGCAGCGTCCTGATTTTCGCGTCACTCAGCATGGGTCGTGCAGTGCTGTAACGTCCTTGAGCGTTACGCACATCCTTACGCACAACGTGACGTGGTACCCCAGTACCCGGTGAGACCAGCCGCGACCCCGAGAGACGCCATAACCCCTTGTTTTGCAACGGGAAATGAACGTCAGGCAACAAAAAACCCCGCTTTCGCGAGGTCTTTGATTCCAGCCGTTGGTGCCCAGGAGAGGACTCGAACCTCCACGGTTTTACCCGCTAGTACCTGAAACTAGTGCGTCTACCAATTCCGCCACCTGGGCAGCTGGCCGGCCATTATCCGGGCACGCCGGACGGCTGTCAACACAATCTTGGCATCCACCACCGTGACCACTGGGGAGCGTGCGCACGGCCATAGCGGTACGGGAATGCCCGTTTTCCCGGCTTGCGAGCGTGGCACGGCGTGCCGGCGGCAAGTATGCAATGGCGTCGCGCACGCGCTGCGCCCGGACAACGCACGCCTGCCAGGCCGGATGCTCGTGCGCCATGGTCCCCCTCGCGCTGAACCTGCTCCCTTGCAGCAAAGCTGCGGAGCGCAGACGGGTCGCGAGCATCCCGTGCAATCGCGACTGCGCAGCGGGCTGGGATGATCGCTCCAGTCACCTGTGGAGAGTCGGGACATGAAGGTGCGCCAGGTCGAAATCATCGAGGGCAGGATCAGCGTGGACATGGAGCAGTCAGGGGACAATGTTGCCGACATGCTTCACGCGATCGAATGGGCGATCGAGCAGCTTCGCTCCGAGCGCAAGCTGCTCCTCGAGCGGTACCCGACGGGTCGGGATCACGCGGGCGACGTGACCCATTGATACTCGCGGCTTTCGCCGCGTGATGCCGCGTTCGGCACGTCCGAGTGACGCATTCGATTCACGGCAGCGGCCAGCCGAACACCTGGGCGAAGAAGAAGTAGGCGATCGCGGCCAGCAGCAGCCACAGGGCGATCTTGAGCACCATGCCGACCACGCGCAGGGCCATCCAGGCCACGATGACGCCGATCAGCAACAACAGCCACGAGCTCATGCGACAGCGCCGGGCATTGCGTCCGCTGCGTCCTGCAACGGGCGCAGCTGCGGATCGAGTGCGATGCGCTCGTCGAACACGAAGCAGCCGCCGGCATAGCCGCTGCCACCAACTTCCTCGAAGTAGCGCAGGATGCCGCCATCCAGCTGCGACACGTTGTCCATGCCGAGACTGCGCATCCACGGCGCCGCCTTTTCGCAGCGGATGCCGCCGGTGCAGAAGCTGACCACGTGCGCGTCGGCCAGCTCATCGCGGATTGCAGCGACGGCTTCGGGCAGGTTGTTGAAATTGTCGATCGGCAGGTGGCGCGCACCGATGAAGCTGCCATGGGCGACTTCTTCGCGGTTGCGGGTATCGAGCAGCAGCACGGGCCGGCCGGCATCATCGTGCCCGGTCTCCAGCCAGCGCTGCAGGGTGCGTGGCGCGACCGCGGGCGCGCGCGCATCGCCGGTGCCCGCGGGGCGCCCGGCGAACGGCACGATCTCGCGCTTGAGCTTGACCTTGAGCCGTGCGAACGGCACGTGCCGGCTCCAGCTTTCCTTGGCCTGCAGCGCCGCGAAGCGCGGGTCTTCACGCAGCCAGTCCAGGAAGCCGCGCAGCTCGCTCTCACCGCCGGCGAGGAACAGGTTGATGCCCTCGGCGGCCAGCAGCACGCTGCCGTGCAGGCCGCGCGCGGCACATTGCGCGCGCACGCGCTGCGCGAGCACGGGCAGGTCGTCGAGTTCGACGAACAGATAGGCGGCGATGTTGAGCACCATGCGTGCATTTTATCCCGTCCCGTCATGCGCAATGCCTGCATCGCGCGGCCCGGCGGCAGCAGTGCGTGTTGAATCCATGGCGGGCATGTTCGATCATGCCTGCTGCCCAATCGGACCTGGCGCATGTCGGTGTGGCGCTCGCAATGGCTGTTGTACCTGGTGGTGGCCCTGATCGTGGCCGGCCCGCACCTTGCGCTGCACCTGGCCAATTCGCGCATCCACGACGCCGACCAGCGCGTCGCGCACACCAGCCAGGTCGAGTCCACGGCCAGCCGGCTGATCTATGAAGTGCGCGACCTGGAATCGGCGGCGGCCAGCATGACCGCCGGGGTCGATGTCCCCAACGCACGGCGCCGGGTGGCCGAAAGCATGGGGGCGATCCCCGACCTGCTGAATCGGCTGATCGAACTCACCAGCGACAACCCGCGCCAGCAACTGCGCGTGGGCGAGTTGAAGAACCGCATCGAGCAGCGCATGGAGATGAGCCAGCGCATCATCGACGCCGGCGACACCGACACGCGCCGCGAACTGCTCGCGATCATGGTCAACGAGTTTCCGATGCGCGATGCCGCGGCCAGCCTGCTCAAGGAGGAGCGCGATCGCCTCGCCGAACGCCAGCGCGAGGCCAATCGCCTGCGCGAAGCAGGGCGTTCGATGTCGGTGGCCAGCGCGGCGCTGCAGATCGGCCTGTTGTCGTTGCTGCTGTGGTTGACGCTGCGCCACCAGCGGCGCCTGGAGCAGGCCGAGCATGTCGCTCGCACCGCCAACGCACGTGCACTGGCGGTGATGCAGACCATTCGCGAGCCGATCGCGCTGATCGACCGCGAGCAACGCGTGGTGATGCACAACGCGGCCTTCGCCGAGCTGTATGCGGACGAGGATGAGGCCGCCGCCATCGACGGCGAGCACATCGGCCGCCTCGGCGACGGCGCCTGGTCCGGCGCGGAAGTCACTCAGCGCCTGCGCGACGTGGTCAGCCGGGGCCGCGAGTTGTGGGATTACGAGCTGGAGCATGAAACCCGGGACGGCGTCAGCCGCACCATGTTGCTCAACGCAAGGCAGATCGAGCTGCCCGATCGCGAGGACGAGATCGCCTTGCTGACGCTGTCCGACCTCAGCGCGCACAAGGCCGCCGAGCGCGAGATCAGCGAGCTCAACCGCCAGCTTGAAGGCAAGATCGAGCAGGTGTCCGACGTCAACCGCGAGCTGGAAGCCTTCAGCTACTCGGTGTCGCATGACCTGCGTGCGCCGCTGCGGCATATCGCCGGCTTCACCGAGAAGCTGCAGGACCGCCTGGGCGAGGATGCCGACGAGCGCACCCGGCATTACCTCGACACCATCGATGCCTCGGCCAAGCGCATGGCCGCACTGATCGACGATCTGCTGGTGTATTCGCGCCTCGGCCGCAGTGCGCTGCGTCTGCAACCGGTGGACATGCAGTCGCTGGTGGCCGAAACGCGCGCCCTGCTCGATTCCAACGCCGAGGCCGAAACCCCGGGACGACGCATCGAATGGCGCATCGCACCGCTACCGATCGTGGTCGCCGACGAAAACATGATGCGCCAGGTGTGGCTCAACCTGCTGGGCAACGCGGTCAAGTACAGCACGCCACGCGAGCACACGCTGATCGAGGTCGACCATCAGCGGCTGGACGACGGACGCCACGAGTTCCGGATCCGCGACAATGGCGTCGGCTTCGACATGGCCTATGCCGGCAAGCTGTTCGGCGTGTTCCAGCGCATGCACAAGGCCAGCGAGTTCAGCGGTACCGGCATTGGTCTGGCCAGCGTGCAGCGCGTGCTGCTGCGCCATGGCGGGCAGATCTCGGCTGAATCGGCACCCGACCAGGGCAGCACTTTTCGCTTCACCTTGCCGGCGATGCTGGATAATTCCGGCAATGCCGGAATGGCACCCCATGACCATCAGGGACACCCCGCACCATGAAGGAAATCCTCCCGATCCTGCTTGCCGAAGACAGCCTGGCCGATGCCGAAATGGCGGTCGACGCGCTGCGCGAGGCCAATCTTGCCAATCCCATCGTGCACGTCGAGGACGGCGTCGAAGTGATGGAATACCTGCGCCGCGAGGGTCGTTTCGCCGACCGTTCGCCGGGCGACCCGGCAGTCCTGCTGCTGGACATCAAGATGCCGCGCATGGACGGCCTGGAAGTGCTGCAGCAGCTGCGTGCGGATGACACCTTTCGCCACCTGCCGGTGGTGATCCTGTCCTCCTCGCGCGAGGAAAGCGATCTTGCGCGCAGCTGGAACCTGGGCGTCAACGCCTATGTGGTCAAGCCGGTGGACATCAACCAGTTCTTCGAGGCGGTGAAGACCCTCGGCCGATTCTGGGGCGTGTTCAACGAAATCCCGCGCAGCGAGTAGCGGACGGAAACGGCACCGCGATGCACGCATCCCGCATCCTGTTGATCGAGGACAGCGCCGACGATGCCCAGTTGATCGCCTGGGCGCTGGAGGATGCCGGCATCGCACATGAGCTGCACCGGGTGGAAACCCGGGATGAGCTGATGGCCGCACTGGTACACGATGACTGGCTGCTGGCGATCTGCGATTCGCGCCTGATCGGCTTCGATGGTGCGCAGGCGCATGCCTGGGTGCGCGAGCGCCTGCCACGGCTGCCGGTGTTGTTCTGCACCGGTGCGGCGGATGTCGAAGACGATGCGCATCTCGAGGCGGTGCTGGCCGACAGCATCGGCTGGATCGGCAAGCATGAGCTGGAGCGGCTGGCAGCGGCGGTAAGGCGCGTGACCGAAGCGGACGCGAACTGAGCCGCCGGCTCAGGCCAGCTCTTCCCAAGCGCGGGTGTCGAGGGTGTCGTGGTAGGCGTGCCAGCTGGCATACGCCAGCCACGGCATCACCAGCCCGAGGCCGATGAAGGCGGTGGCGAAACCGGCCAGCGTCAGCAGCACGATGATCGCCGCCCACAGCGCCATCGGCGCCTTGTTGCGCAGCACCGCATTCACGCTGGAGATACCGGCGGTGATCATGTCCACGTCGCGCTCGGCGATGAACGGCAAGGACACCGCGGCCACGGCGAAGGTGAAGGCGGCGAAGATGCCGCCGACCACGCTGCCGATGGCGAGGTATTCCAGCAGCGCCACGCGGTCGCCTTCCACCATCGGCGACAAAGCGGTGATGACCATGCCGGCACGTGACCACAGCAGGATGATCACCCCCTGCGCCAGGGCGAACACCGCGGCCTGCCCCAATACCCGCCGCGCCAGCGCCAGGCAGGTGCCGATGCGTGGCTCCTCGCCGCGTTCCAGCGAGCGGCTGACGCAATAAAGCCCGACCGCGATCAGCGGTGCCACGAACACGAAGCCCGAAAGCAGCGTCGCCAGCAAGGCGAAACGCCCCAGGCGCCAGGCCAGCAGCGATACCAGCACGCTGACCACCACGATCAGCGCACCGAACAACACCGATTGCCGGGGCGCTCGCATCATGTCGCGCCAGCCGGCACGCAACCAACGCCACGGCGCAGCCATGTCCAGTTCGCGCGCCGGCGCGACGAAGGGATGCGTCGGCGCGTCGCGCCGGATTTCGCTGTCGTGTTCGACCATGCACGCCCCGAGTTGTCCGCTTCAACGCAGCTTATGGCGGGCATCGGGAAATGGCGCGCCGCGCTGCAGCATGGCGCCAACGCGCCGATCAGGGCTCAGGTGCGCCTTGCAGGAACGGAGCCGGGCATGTACCAAGCCGGGTCGGAGACACCAGCGCGCCGGCAGGCCTCGGGCTGAAACGGACAGGGATCGGCAGCGCGCTGACGGCGCAGCGAGGTTCAGGCCTCGTCGTCGCCCGCATCCGGCGTGTCACCGGCCTGCGGGAGGTCACGCAACAAGGCGTCGATGCGCTCGCCGCGATCCACCGAGTCGTCGTAATGGAAGTGCAGTTCGGGGACGTGGCGCAGCTTCATCATGCGTGCCAGCTGGAAACGCATCTCGCGCGCATGCTGGCGCAAGCCGGCCACCGCCTCGTCGGCCTTTTCGCTGAGCAATGCGGTGACGAACACCTTGGCATGCGCCAGGTCGCGGCTGACTTCGACATCGGAAACGCTGACCGAGGGCAGGCCCAGTTCGCGTACCGCCTCATGCACCAGCACGCCGACATCGCGACGCAGTTGCGCAGCGACGCGGTCGGTACGGTGGAACGACTTCCTCATCGCCATGCCGGGCACTCGTCTGCGACGCAGCACGCCGATGCAGCACCGCGGGCACGGACACAGGCGCAGGAAGCCTGCGCATGCAGTGCGCGCCGGCGGGCGTGCATCACAGCGTCCTCTGCACTTCGATGCGCTCGTAGCACTCGATCTGGTCGCCGGCCTTGACGTCGTCGTAGGCGCGCACGCCGATGCCGCATTCGGTGCCTTCCTTGACCTCTTCGACGTTTTCCTTGTAACGGCGCAGGCTTTCCAGCTCGCCCTGGAAGATCACCGTGTTGTCGCGCAGCACGCGGATCGGGTTGGACTTGCGTACCACGCCCTCGACCACCATGCAGCCGGCGACGGCACCGAACTTGGAGCTGCGGAACACGTCGCGCACCTCGGCGATGCCGATGATTTCCTCGCGGATCTCGACCCCGAGCAGACCCGAGGCGACCTGCTTCACCTGGTCGATCACGTCGTAGATGATGGAGAAGTAGCGCAGGTCGATGCCGCTGTTCTCGATCACCTTGCGCGCGGTGGCATCGGCGCGCACGTTGAAGCCGATGATGGTCGCCTTCGAGGTGGCGGCGAGCTGGGCATCGGATTCGGTAATGCCGCCGACGCCCGAGCCGATCACCTGGATGCGGATCTGGTCGTTGGACAGGCTGGTCAGCGCATCGTTGAGCGCCTCCACCGAACCCTGCACGTCGGCCTTCACCACCAGGTTCAGCACCTGCTGGTCGGCGCCCTGGCCCATCTGCGCCATGACGTCTTCCATGCGGTTGCCGGCCTGCTTGATCAGGCGCTGTTCGCGGCGCTTGGCATCGCGCTGCTGCGCGACTTCCTTGGCCAGACGCTCGTCGGCGACCACCACGAAGTCGTCGCCGGCATCGGGCACCCCGGACAGGCCAAGCACCTGCACCGGGATCGAAGGCCCGGCCTGCTTGACCTGGCCACCGGTTTCGTCGAACAGCGCACGCACGCGGCCGAACTGCACGCCGCAGACCAGATAGTCGCCACGCTGCAGCTGGCCCTGCTGCACCAGCACCGTGGCCACCGGACCACGACCCTTGTCCAGCGAGGATTCGATCACCGTGCCGCTGGCACGGCCCTCGGCCACCGCGGTCAACTCCAGCAATTCCGCCTGCAGCAGGATCGCGTCGAGCAGATCGTCGATGCCCTGCCCGGTCTTGGCCGAGATCTCGACCATCTGCGTATCGCCACCGAACTCCTCGGCGACGACTTCCATTTCCAGCAGCTCGTTCTTGATCCGCATCGGGTCGGCGGTCGACTTGTCGATCTTGTTGATCGCCACGATCAACGGCACCTTGGCCGAGCGCGCGTGCTGCACCGCCTCGCGCGTCTGCGGCATCACGCCGTCATCGGCCGCCACCACCAGCACCACGATGTCGGTCAGGCGCGCGCCGCGCGCGCGCATCTGCGAGAACGCGGCGTGGCCGGGCGTATCGAGGAAGCTGATCACGCCCTTGTCGAGTTCGACGTGGTAGGCGCCGATGTGCTGGGTGATGCCGCCGGCTTCGCCACGCGCCACCTTGGCGGTGCGGATGTAGTCCAGCAGCGAGGTCTTGCCGTGATCGACGTGGCCCATGATGGTGACCACCGGCGGCCGCTGCGCGGACTCGCCCTGCGGCTCGCCGACCTGGGCCAGCAGCTCGGTTTCGGCATCGGCGCTGTCGGCGCGCACTGCCTTGTGACCAAGCTCCTCGGTGACCAGCACCGCGGTGTCATGGTCGATGGATTGGGTGATGGTGGCCATCACGCCCATCTTGAACAGCGCCTTGACCACGTCGCCGCCCTTCAGCGCCAGTTTCTGCGCCAGGTCGGCCACGGTGATCGCATCACCGATCGCCACTTCGCGCACGATCGGCGCGGTCGGGCGCTGGAAGCCATGCTCGCCGCCGCCGGTGCGTGCCTGCTCCAGCGTGCGGCGGCCGCGCGCCTTGCCGCGCGCCGCGCCGCGACGTGCGCGGTCGGCTGCGCTCAGGTGCAGCTGGCCACCGAAACGGCTGCCGCCCTCCTCGTCGCCACGACCCCGCGAAGGCCGGCTGGCACGGCCGCGATCCTCACGCCCGCGCGACGGCGGCGCACCATGTCCAGCCGCCTTGCGTGGCGGCTGGGCATCGATTTCGACCGGTTCCACAGGTACCTCGCCGGCGGCCTGCTCTTCGGCTTCACGCCGCGCCTTCTCTTCCTCTTCATGCTGCTTGCGCAGGCGCTCGGCCTCGGCTTCCTCGGCGCGCCGGCGGTCTTCCTCGGCCAGACGCTGCTGCTCTTCGAGGTTGCGCTGGCGCGATTCCTCCAGCTTGCGCAGCGCGTCGGCGCGCTCGGCGTCGAGCTCGGCTTCCTTCGAGGCGGCGCTGCCGGGCTTGACCAGGGTCACGCGCTTGCGCACCACCACGTCCACGGTCTGCTTGTTGCGACCGCCGCCCACGGTGATTTCCTCCACCTTGCGCCGGGCCAGGGTGATCTTCCGCGGCGCGGGTGCGGCGGCGCCATCCTGTCCCGCCTCGCCCCGGCCATGGGTACGGCGCAGGAAGCCCAGCAGCTTCACTTTTTGCGCGCTGGTCACTTCCTGATCGGCCGAGTCGAACGGCATGCCGGCTTCGGAGAGCTGCTCGAGGAGCTTCTCGACCGGCGTATTGACCAGTTCGGCGAGCTTGCGGATGGTGGTTTTCTGCGACATGCGTTTCCCGTGTTCCCGGCGGGGCGCTGCGCGCCCGGCCTTGATGTTTCGATTCTACTGCGCGCGAGGTTGCCGCCGGTTCACTCGAACCAGTGCTTGCGCGCTTCCATGATCAGCGCCGAGGCGCGTTCCTCGTCCATGTCCTCGATGTCGATGATCTCGTCCACGGCCAGTTCGGCCAGGTCCTCGCGCGTGCGCACGCCACGGCTGGCCAGCACGTAGGCGGTGGCCTCGTCCATGCCTTCCAGCTCGAGCAGGTCCTCGGCCGGCTGCTGGTCACCCAGTTCGGCCTCGGCGGCCAGCGCCTCGTTGATCAGCGCATCGCGGGCACGGGCGCGCAGCTCTTCGACGATGTCCTCGTCGAAGCCATCGATCGCCAGCAGTTCGCCGACCGGCACGTAGGCGATTTCCTCGATGCTGCTGAAACCCTCGGACACCAGGATGCCGGCGATCTCGTCGTCGACTTCCAGCTTTTCGATGAACACTTGGCGCGACTGCGCCTGTTCGGCTTCGCTCTTGGCCTGCACCTGCTCGGCGGTCATCACGTTGAGCTGCCAGCCGGTCAGACGGCTGGCCAGGCGCACGTTCTGCCCGCCCTTGCCGATCGCCTTGGCCAGCAGCTCCTCGGCCACGGCCAGATCCATCGAATGCTTGTCCTCGTCGACGATGATCGACTGCACCTCGGCCGGTGCCATCGCATTGATCACGAACTGCGCCGGGTTGTCGCTCCACAGCACGATGTCCACGCGCTCGCCGTTGAGCTCGTTGGTCACCGCCTGCACGCGCGAGCCACGCATGCCGATGCAGGCGCCGATCGGGTCGGTGCGGTTGTCGTAGGCCAGCACCGCGATCTTGGCGCGGTCGCCCGGATCGCGTGCGCAGGCCTTGATGTCGACCAGGCCTTGGCCGACCTCGGGAACTTCCAGGCGGAACAGCTCCATCATGAATTCCGGCGCGGCGCGGCTGATGAACAGCTGCGGGCCGCGCGGCTCGCTGCGCACGTCGTACAGATAGCCGCGCACGCGGTCGCCGGCGCGCAGCATGTCGCGCGGAATGCCCTTGTCGCGCGGAATGAAGCCTTCGGCATTGCCGCCGAGGTCGACGTAGATGTTGCCGCGCTCGGCGCGCTTGACGGTGCCGGTCACCAGTTCGCCGACGCGATCCTTCCACGCATCCACCACCTGCTGGCGCTCGGCCTCGCGCACGCGCTGCACGATCACCTGCTTGGCGGCCTGCGCGGCGATGCGCCCGAACTCGGCGTTCTCGACCTGCTCTTCGATGAAGTCGCCGACTTCAACGCCCTCGCCTTCCTCCACGGCATCCATCAGCCGCAACTGGCGATCGGGCGATTCCATCACCACGTCATCGGCCACCACTTCCCAGCGGCGGAAGGTTTCGTAGCTGCCGTCGCGCGGGTCGATGGCGACACGGATCGCCACGTCCTGCTCGGGATAGCGCTTCTTCGCCGCCGAGGCCAGCGCCGCCTCGATCGCCTCGACGATGACTTCGCGCGGCACGCCCTTTTCGTTGGCTACCGCATCGACCACCATCAACAGTTCCTTGCTCATTGTTCTGGCTCCGCATCGGCGGACGATTCCGCCTGCTTGTGAGAGGATTTCTTGTTGCCGCCACGCACGCCGGGCTTGCGCCCGGGCTTGTCGCGGGCATAACCCAGCGCCGCCCAATCGGGGACCAGGCGCGCCTTGTCGATATTGTCCATCGCCGCCACGAACGGCTGGCCGTCGATGTCGAACGTGATCTCTTCGCCCTCGACCGCGACGATGCGCCCGGTCAGGCGCCGCCGCCCGTCCTGCGGCAATTTGAGCACGGCTTTCACCGTCTCGCCGATGAAGCGGCTGAACTGCGCGGCGCTGAACAGCGGCCGGTCCAGCCCCGGCGATGACACTTCCAGCGTGTACTGGCCGCTGATCGGGTCTTCCACGTCCAGTTGTGCCGAGACTTCGCGGCTGACCTGCTCGCATTCGTCGATGCCGACGCTTGGCGCCACCGTCTGCCCGTCCTCGCCCGCCCGCGGCTCGGCGCTTTCCGGGTAGTCGATGTACAGGCGCAGCACCGCCCCGCCCGGCGCGGTCATGTATTCCACGCCCAGCAGCTCCAGCCCGAGCGATTCAACGGTCGGGGCCAGCAATCCGGCGATGTGTCCTGCCTTGTCCATCCACGCTCCATGGCGGCGAAAACAACGAAGGGGCCGCGAGGGCCCCTTCCGGTCATGATGCGATGATTCCGGTGCCGGTGCGCCTGGCGCATCCGGCGGCCCGGGCCGGGCTGTTGGAGCGGACTCCGCGAATCCCGGCCGGTGCACCTGGCCAGCGCGAGCGGCCAAGTCAAGCGCGAAATTGTAGGCGCACCCGGCCCCGGTTGCAAGCACGCCGCCCGGCTGTACGGCGGAGCGTCGCGGCCGCTCAGCGCGGGATGGCGAGGTCGGCGGCGGTCAGCGGCTTGCCTTCGCCGCGTGGACGTGCCGGGATCACCGCGTCCTGCGGCAGGCTGCCGTTGCCGTCGAGGTAGGCATCGAGCCGGTCCAGCGCGTTGTAGACATACGGCAACAGCGGCGCGTAGCTGTGGCCGAATTGCGGCAGCGCGAGGAAGGCATCGAAGTGCTGCGCGCGCTCGACCTGCCAGAAGCGCACATCATTGCGACCGGCCGCACGGGCCGCGGCCACGTAGGGCTGGCTGCTGAACGCCATCGGGATCAGGCCATCGGCCTGGCCGTGGATCACGATCACCGGCAGGCCCGGGCGCGGCGGCGCGGCACGGGTGGCGGCGACGCCTTCGCGCAGGCGCCGCGCGGCGGCATCATCGCCCTCCCACAGCGCGCGCATGCATTGCAGACCGGTGAGGCCGCCCGTCGCGGCGGAAGGATCGACGATGTGCACGCCGGAGCCGGGCGGGATGCCGCTGCCATCCGGCCACCAGGCCGCGCGCTCGCCCGCACTCGCCGCACGCGGCTTGCCTGCTTCATCAAGCGCGGAGAAACGGAAACCGCAGGGGTGCGCGTCATGCGCGCTGCGGCTGTAGGCCGAGGCATAGGTCACCAATACCGATCGCCACAGATCGAAGCCGACGCTGCTGGCACCCGCGCGCAATGCGTCCTCGCTCCAGCCGGCCACCTTCAGCCGCTGCAGCGCCGAGCGCTGGCGTGCCGCGGTGTCCGCACCTTCGATCCGGCCCGATGCCGCCATCGCCGCGCACAGGGCCTCGGCCTGCGGCATCGCCGGCAAGCCCAGCGCCGGCAATGCACACGGCATCAGCAGTGCGGCTTCGCTGGCATAGTCGTACAGCGCTCGCCCACCGTGGCCTTCGACCTGCACATTGGGCTCGCCCGCGACCACGCCGTCGAGCCAGTCACCCTCCATTTCGGCAGCCCGCAGCACCGCGCCACCACCGTTGGAAATGCCGGTGGCGATGACGCGGGTATTGTCGAAGGTGAACGGCGCGGCATCCGGGAACGCCAGCGCCAGCGCCCGCAGCCCGAACTCCGCGGCCTGGCGCGCGTGGATGCCCCAGTCGGCTTCCGGGTTGTCCTGCGAATGGGCATGCTTGATCGCCACGCCCTGCCCGGCGGCTTCGCCCGGCACGAACGCGAGCGGCTCGCCCAGTGCGGCCACCTCGCCTGACGGGCCGATGCCCATGCCGGCGTCGAGATCGAAATAATCGCTGCCGGCCGCCTTGTCGGTATGCACCACCGCACAGCCGCGCGGCAAGCCCCAGGCCGCGCCCACCGCCATCGCCCCGTATACCCCGCGCGAACCGGAGGCGACGCTGACCACGAGGCAACGCTTGTCGCGGTCGAAGGCATCGGGCACCTGCGCCAGCACGCGGTGCGGGTGGCGCGCACCGGGCACCAGCGCAAGCGCGGAGAACTCACGGCCCGGCACCGGCACCAGACTGCCGTACAACTCACCGAAGCCACCGGTGGGCGAAAGGTCGGCGATGCCGCGCCAGCTGCCCCAGATCGCGCGCCGGCGCAGCTCGGCCGGCGTCGGATTTTCGGCATCGGCAAACGCCGGCGGCACCAGCGAACGCAGTCCGGCGGCACCCAGGCCCGCGGTCAGCAGGTCATCCTCATGGCGATGCTCGGTCGGCGGGTTGTCGATGTGTGCAGCTTGCGGCATGGGCGGTCCGTGGCTGACGCAGGCACTCATCAGCAGGCTGGCGGTGATGGCTGTGAAGGTGTTTTTCATGCCCGGAGATTACCGCCAACGGTGATGCGGGGCATCGTACCTTCGTACCACGGCAGGCGGGATGCAAACTGCTAGCCTTGTCGCATGCCGCCCACCAGTCTGCTCATCGCCGATGACCATCCGCTGTTTCGCGCCGCGCTGAAGCAGGCCGCGCACGATGCGCTGGGCGAGGTGCGCCTGCTCGAAGCCGGCTCCATGCCCGAGGTTCTGGCGACGCTGGAGCACGACGATGCCATCGATCTGGTGCTCCTCGACCTGCACATGCCGGGCAGCCATGGCCTGGCCGGACTGGCCGCGGTACGTGCGCAATTCCCCGGGGTCGCGGTGGTGGTGGTCTCGGCCAATGACGATCCGCGCGTGGTGCGGCGCGCGCTGGATCATGGTGCGGCGGGCTACCTGCCCAAGAGCGCCGGGCTTGATGAATTGCGCGAAGCCATCGTCACCGTGCTCGATTGCCAGCAGTGGCTGCCGGCGAGCCTGCGCGCCGCGGTGGCCTCGGCGACTTCGGCACCGGACGATGCCGCGCTGGCCGCGCGTCTGGCCAGCCTCTCGCCACAGCAATTCCGGGTGCTGGCGCTGGTCGCCGAAGGCCTGCTCAACAAACAGATCGCCGACCGCCTGGGGGTGCAGGAGCGCACCATCAAGGCGCATCTTTCCGCGATTTTCGAGCGTCTTGGCGTGCGCAACCGCACCCAGGCCGGCGTGGTCCTGCGCGGTCTTGAGCTGAAGGACCCGGCCACGCGCATCGATCCCTGAGCCCGTCACGCAGGCTGGCGAAAAAGTCGCCAGTCGCGGACGGTGCATGCAGGATGCGGCTTTGCGCCTCTGCCCACACCTTTATCCACAGCCACATCCACAGCGGCTGTGGATATCGCCGCGATCAGTGGATACTGGATACTCGGCTCCGGCTCCGGTGTGTCGGGCTTGAGCCATGGCGGCGGCATCCGCCAACTACGGATGCCAAATGATTCTGTATCGCCAGCATGGCCGATGCGTTCCTCCGCCCTGCGCGCACTCGCTGCATGACACGCCTGCCATGCGGCAGGCCACCCACCCAGCGGCGCCTCTGCGGGCCGGGGTGCTCAGGCTTGGGTGGCGCGATGCGCCGCCAGCACGCGGTCGAGCATGGATTTCAGTGCCAGCGGACGCAGCGGCTTGGCCAGCAACGGCAGGCCGGCATCCTGCGCGGCCAGGCGCACCTCGCCGGTCTGGTCCGCGCTGAGCAGCAATGCCGGGCGCGTGCCGAACCGCTCGCACAGGCGACGATACAGGGCGATGCCGTCATCGCCATCATCCAGGTGGTAATCGAGCAGCCACAGGTCGGCGGGGGCTTCGCGCAGGGCGGCTTCGGCATCCGCTCCGCCATGGCAGGCGGCAACCGCGCAACCCCAGCCACGCAGGACGCTGGCCAAGGCCTCCAGTGCGGCCGGATCGTTGTCCACCAGCAGCATGCGCAGGCCGGCGAGCTGGCCGGCATGGCGCCGCGTCGCGGGCACGGCAGCGGCGCGCGGCACCCGGACATGGAAGCAGCTGCCACGGCCGGGCGTGCTGCGCATGCCGATGCGCACGTCGAGCACCTCGGCGATGCCGCGTGCGATCGCCAGCCCCAGGCCCAGACCCTGCGCACCGGAATGCTGGCCACGGCGGAACTCTTCGAAGATCAACGCCTGCTGTGCCGGATCGATGCCGGGGCCGGTGTCATGCACCTCGATGCGCAGATCGCGGCCGACCCGGCGCACGCCAAGCAGCACGCGCCCGTGCTCGGTATAGCGCAGGGCATTGACCAGGAAGTTCTGCACGATGCGACGCAGCAGGCGTGGATCACTGTGCACCCAGGCCGAGGTCGGCACGAAACGCAGATCCAGGCCGCGATCGGCAGCGAGGATGCGGCCTTCATTGACCAATGGTGAAAGCACCTCGGACAGCGCGAACACCTGCGGCTCGGCCTGCAGCCCGCCGGCCTCCAGTCGCGACATGTCGAGCAGGTCGCTGATCAGCGCGGTGGTCGAATCCAGCGCACCACCGACCTGCTCGGCCAGACGTCGGGATTCGGGCGTGCTGACCCGCTGGCCGAGCGCGTCGACGAACAGATGCGCCGCATGCAGCGGCTGCAGCAGGTCATGGCCGATCGCGGCGAGAAAGCGGCTCTTGGCTTCGTTCGCGCGCTCGGCCTCGCGCTTGGCGGTTTCCAGCATCGCGGTGCGTTCGGCGACGCGTTGCTCGAGTGTTTCGTTGGCCGACTTCAGACCGGCTTCGGCAAGGCGGAAGTCGGTGACGTCGGTGAAGGTGGCGACGAAGCCACCATCGGGCATCGGATTGCCGCGGATTTCGACGATGCTGCCATCGGGAAACACGCGCTCGGACAGATGCGGCGTGCCGGCGCGCATGTGCGCCAAGCGCCGCGCCAGGGCCACATCGATGTCCTCGCGCGCCGGCATGCGCTGCAGTGCCCATTGACTGGCCTGCGCGATCGGCATGCCGACCTTGAGCATGCCGGGCGGGAAGCCGAACATCTGTGCATAGCGGCGGTTCCATGCCACCAATCGCAATTGCGCATCGACCACGCTGATGCCCTGGCTCATGTTTTCCAGTGCCGCTTCCAGCAGGCGCTGGTTGAAATGCACGTCCTGCGCGGTTTCGTCGAGGATGTCGGCCACCGCATCCAGTTCGCGCGCGCCCTCGCGCCGCGCGGCATTGAGCAGCAGGCGCGCCGATGCGGCGCCGATCACCGCCGCCAGTTCGCGCTCGACATCCTCTTCCAGCGCGCGCGGCACGCGTGCCGCGGCCGGCAAGGTGCCGAGCAATGAATCCACCTGCGCCGGTGGCAGGAAGCGCTGCGCCAGCGGCCGCAATACCTGCGCCTGCAGGCTGCCGCGTGCCCGCGCCAGGCGCGGGCGGCGCCAGCGCGCCAGCAGCCAGGTCACCACGAAACCGGTGAGCAGGCTGGCCGCCACCGCGCGTCCCAACCGGCTCCAACCGGTCAGTGCGAGCAGTGCGTCCGGCGCCAGCCATGCCAGTCCCGCCGGACCATCACGCAGCCATTCGGGCGAGGCGCCGCCGGCTTCGAACATCAGCGGCAAGGGCAAGGCCCAGACCCAGACCAGGAACCCGGCAATCACGCCGATGCTCACCGCCAGTGGCGGCGTCTGTGGACGCCAGACCGCATACGCCAGTGCCGGCGCCAGCGTCGCCAGCGCCGAGAACGAGAGTGCGCCGACATCGGCCAGCGCGGCATTGCCCGCCACCGAACGGCTGTAGACCCAGGCCAGCAGCATGATCGCGACGATGCCGCCACGCCGCAGCAGCAGCACCGCACCGCGCAGGTCGCCCTCGCCGTCCCGGCTCCAGCCACGCGACAGCCACGGCAGAACCCAGTGCTGGCCGATCATCACGCTCAGGCTCAAGGTGCTGACCACCACCATGCCCGCACCGGCGCTGAGCCCGCCGAGATAGGCCAGGAGGGCCATGGCGGTATTGCCCTGCGACAACGGCAGCGCCAGCACGTAGGCATCCGAAGGCACCGCCGGATCCAGCAACGCCTGGCCGAGCCGCGCCAGCGGCAGGATCGGCAGCGCGATCAGCACCATGTACAGCGGGAACAGCCAGCGCGCGGTGCGCAGGTGCGCACTGTCGCGGCATTCCACCACGCCGACGTGGAACTGGTGCGGCAGGGTGAACATCGCCAGCACGCCGAGGATGACCAGCGGCACGAAACCGTCGGTGGTCGGAGCTGCCGCCAGCGGGGTCGGCATCGCCTGCCCCCACAGGCGCCACACGAACACGCCGAGCAGCAGCATGGCAATCAGCTTGAACAGCGAATCGAAGGCGATCGCCAGCACCAGTCCGCGGTTGTGCTCGGTGGCGCTGGCATGGCGTGCACCGAAGGCGATCGCGAACAGGCTCATCGCCAACGCGATGTACAGCGTGCTGTCGCTGCCGGCATCGCCGCCGGTGACGCCATGTCCGGTGAGCAGGGCAAAACCGGAGGACAGCGCACGCAATTGCAGCGCGATGTAGGGCACCAGCCCGAGCGCCGCCACCGCGGTCACCACCGCCGCCAGCCAGGCATCCTTGCCCAGGCGTGTGGCGATCAGGTCGGCGATCGACGTGGCGTTGTGCGCCTGCGACAGGCGGATCAGGCGCATCAGCACCGCGGCACCGAAGGCATACAGCAGCAGGGTGCCGACAAAGGTCGGTGGCAGCGGCCAGCCGTAACGTGCGGCCTGGGTCACGGTGCCGAAGAAGGTCCACGAGGTACAGTAGACCGCCAGCGACAAGGCATAAACGTGCCGCCAATGGGCAGCGAAGGCCTGCGGCCGGCGCTCGGCATGCAGGGCCACCGCGAACATCAGCGACAGCCACGCCAGCCCGGCGGCGATGACCACCGGGCCGCTCAACATGGGCATGGTCGCAGCGGCCTCATTCGAAAAGCATAGTGGCAAAACCCCGGGCCGCTTGTGCGGCCCGGGGCGGACTCCGTTTCAATGCGACGCTCGCGGCGTCACGCGGCATGCTCAGAAGCTGTAGCGCAGCGACACATACCAGTTGCGCGGCAGCCCGTAGTAGGCGGTCTGGATGTTGCCCACGCTGGCAAACTCCTGACCTTCGGTCATGTACTGCTTGTCGGTCAGGTTGCGCACGCCGGCGCGCGCCTGCCACACGTACTGCGGCGAATCCCACACCAGGAACAGGCCGACCAGCGAATACGCGTCCTGGCTCAGCACCGCGCGGTTGTCCACCGAAAGCCAGGTCTTGCCGCGGTAGGAGACATCGCCGCCGACGCCCAGGCTGCCGCGCTCGCCCAGGTTGAACTGATGATGCAGCGCGATGCGCGCGGTCCAGTCCGGGGAGAACGGCACGTGGTCGTGGCTGACGTTGGGGTCGTAGCCCGGGTAGTTCGGGTCGAGGCGGAAGTCATCGAAGCGCCCGTACTTGGCATCCAGCCAGCCCAGCTGTGCGCTCAGCGTGGTCGCCTCGCCCAGCAGCGCGCTGCCTTCAAGTTCGAAGCCCTTGATCTTCAGCGCCGCGGCATTGAGCACCGGGAAGGTGCCCACGTCCTGCGACACGCGCGCCTGGAAGTCCTTGTAGTCGCTGTGGAACACCGCCGCGCTGCCGCGCAGGCGGCGATCGGCGGACGAGGCCTTCACACCCAGCTCGTAGGTCCACACGTACTCGGGGTCGAACTTGGCGTGCTGCGTGTCGTACACCGTGTTGGCGCGCCCGTTGAAGCCACCCGACTTGAAGCCGCGGTTGGCCGAGACGTAGCCCATCACGTTGTCGCTGAAGGCTTTTTGCAGGCTGACCGAGGGCGTGACCGCGGTCCAGCTGGCGCTGGCGTTGAAGGCCACGGTTTCGTCCAGTGCCTGGAACGGCGTACCCCAGAAGGTGCTGGTGGTACGGTCGTATTCCTTCTTGTCGCGGGTCCAGCGCACGCCGGCGGCCAGCGTCCAGCTCGGCACGAATTCCCAGTTGACGTGGGCGAAAGCCGCGGTGCTGGTGGTGGTCAGGTCATCGTCGATGGTGCGCAGGAACCCGATTCCGTTACCGAACATGGCGAACAGGTCATCGGCATAGGCTTCCTGGTGCGAGGGCACATGCTCGCGCATGTAATAGGCACCGAAGGTCGCGTGCAGGTTGCTGCCGTTGTCGTAATGCAGCTGGAACTCCTGACTGGTCTGGCGCTGGTCGAGTGCCACCAGCACGTCACCCAACTCGAACTCACTGGCATCGATGTCGATGTAGGAATCGGTACGCAGCTTGCGGTAGGCGGTGATGCTCTTGGCCTGCCATTTCTCGGACAGGTCCCATTCCAGTGCCAGCGTGGCACCGGAGTGACGCAGCTCCTGGCCCTTGTCGGGCGAGAACGAGGTGCGCACCAGGCGATCCCATTCGCCGCTGGCGCCCGGCTTGAGCACGATGGGCCCGAGCCCCAGGTCGGTCTGCATCAAGTCGGCCATCGGCCGACCCATGGTCAGCGCGGCGTCCTGGCGGGTGTGATCGAGGGTGAACACGCCGCGGAACGCATCGCTCGGGCGGAACGCCAGCTTGGCGCGCAGTGCGGTGGTGTCGTCGTCGTTGTAGCGCTTGCCGGTGACCGCGTCCTTGACGTAGCCGTCGTTGGTGACCTTGGCCACCGCGATGCTGCCGGCCAGCGTTTCACTGAACTGGCCGCTGGCATACACCCGGCCTTCGGCGCGGCCATAGTTGCCGAGCGTCAGTTCCGCCGCGCCCCCCTGGTTCTCGAACGGATCCTTGGTGGTCAGCTTGATCGCACCACCGGTGGAGTTCTTGCCGTACAACGTGCCTTGCGGTCCACGCAGCACTTCGATCTGTGCGATGTCGTAAAGCGAGAACAGGGCACCGTTGATGCGCGAGAAGTACACGTCATCCACATACATGCCCACGCCCGGGTCGAAGGTCTGCAGGGCATCAGGCTGGCCGATGCCGCGGATGAACACGTTGACGCTGTTGGCCGAGCCGCGGCCCTGTGCGATGTTGAGGTTGGGTACCGAACCCTGCAGCCCGCTGACGTCGCTGGCCTGCAGATCCTTGAGCTGCTCCTCGCTGAAGGCGCTGATCGCCACCGGCACGTCCTGAATCGACTCGCTGCGACGACGCGCGGTCACCACCACCGCATCCAGCGCACGCTCCTGGCTTTGTTCGCCATCGACCGGCGGCTGCTCCTGTGCCGTGACCACTGGCGTTGCCAGCGCGCCGGTCAGCGCCACCGCAATGGCCATGCTCAAACTGCGGATTTTCATCATGCCCCTCCTGAAGGAATTGGACGCGGCCGGCGGTCCCGTCGCGATGCACGCATGATCGGCCCGTGGCCGCGGCGGCGGCATCGTACCTTCGGACAATGGGACGGCAGCGGGACGGGCGGCAGACTCTCTGGCGTCAATCTGCCCGCAGGCGGGCCGGGGTTTCCTCCATGTCGTTCCTGATCGTGCTGGCCGCGCTGTGCTTCCTGATGTACGTCGCCTACCGCGGCCACAGTGTCATCCTGTTTGCGCCCATCGCCGCGCTGGGCGCGGTGCTGCTGACCGATCCCGGCCTGGTCGCGCCGATGTTCACCGGCTTGTTCATGGACAAGATGGTGGGCTTCCTCAAGCTCTACTTCCCGGTGTTCCTGCTCGGTGCGGTATTCGGCAAGCTGATCGAGGTATCCGGCTTTTCCAAATCGATTGTTGCCGCGACCATCCGCGTGGTCGGCGCGCAACGCGCGATGCTGGCGATCGTGCTGGTCTGCGCGCTGCTGACTTACGGCGGCGTATCGCTGTTCGTGGTGGTGTTCGCGGTGTACCCGTTCGCCGCCGAGCTGTTCCGCCAGAGCGACATCCCCAAGCGGCTGATCCCCGGCACCATCGCGGTCGGCGCGTTCACCTTCACCATGGACGCGTTGCCCGGCACCCCGCAGATCCAGAACATCATCCCGACCACCTTCTTCAAGACCGACACCTGGGCCGCGCCCTGGCTCGGCACGCTGGGCGGCATGTTCATCCTTGTCCTCGGCCTGCTCTACCTCGACTGGCGCCGCCGCGTGGCGCTGGCCAACGGCGAAGGCTATGGCGATCCGGCGACGCTGGTGCACGAACCTGCCGCGTTCACCGGCGGCAAGCTGGCCAATCCGCTGATCGCGCTGCTGCCGCTGGTCATGGTCGGCGTCAGCAACAAGCTGTTCACGGTGATGATCCCCAAGCTCTATGGTGCCAGCCATTCCTTCGTGCCCGCGGTGATCGGCGACCCCGCACCGGTGGTGCAGGAAATCTCCAAGATTTCCGCGATCTGGGCCGTGATGGGGGCACTGCTGGTGGGCATCCTGTGCGTGCTGGCGTTCGCCTGGCGTCCGGTCACGGCGAGCTTCGCCGAGGGCAGCAAGGCGGCAATCGGCGGCTCGTTGCTGGCGGCAATGAACACCGCGTCGGAATACGGTTTCGGCGCGGTGATCGCCGCCCTGCCCGGTTTCCTGATCGTCGCCGATGCACTCGGCGCCATCCCCAACCCGCTGGTCAACGAAGCGATCACCGTCACCGCGCTCGCCGGCATCACCGGCTCGGCCTCGGGCGGCATGTCGATCGCGCTGGCGGCGATGGCCGATACCTTCATCGCCAACGCCGAGGCCGCCGGCATCCCGATGGAAGTGCTGCACCGCGTGGCTTCGATGGCATCCGGCGGCATGGACACCCTGCCGCACAACGGTGCGGTGATCACCCTGCTCGCGGTGACCGGCCTGACCCATCGCCAGTCCTACAAGGACATCTTCGCCATCACCGTGATCAAGACCGCGGCGGTGTTCTTCATCATCGCCCTGTTCTATCTCACCGGCTGGGTCTGATTCGACGCCGACACGGCGAAGCGGAGTTCACCAGTCCGCGAACCTGGCGGCGACCTTGCAGCCAAAGCACACGCAAGGTGCCGCGCCGGCACAGTCGCTGCGCCGGCGTGATGCCGGCACTTGCATGAATAGGCATGTTGCCGCATAATCCTCGTTCTGCTGCGGGGTGGAGCAGTCTGGCAGCTCGTCGGGCTCATAACCCGAAGGTCGCAGGTTCAAATCCTGCCCCCGCTACCAACTTGTCGACGGCGTGACCTTGCTCCGGTCACGCCGTTTTTGTTGGCCGGCGCGACATTCGCACTGACTATGCCTCCCGCGTTCGGCCCGTCGTCTTTTCTTCCGCAGCCGGCACAACTCGTGCTTCCTGCGTAATGCGCGAAGCACACCACTGGCTGACAACGCGCGCAGCTCGGACGTGATGCAGCAAACGCCTTGTTCCCTGCATCTCCGGCTGCACGCCTATCTGATTTCGGTCACGAGCGACAGTGCCGCGCCGCATCTGGCGGCGACACTGGAAATGGTTCCAACTGCAGCGGGTTCAGGCGAGGTCGAACACCTGGCGGCACCAGGCCAGCAAGTGGTTCACCCACGGGCTGAGCAGCAGCAGCGCGGCGGCATTGACCACGAACAGGGTACGCATCGAACGGTTGCTGCGTGGCGTGGCCGCTTCGGCGCCCTCGTCCGCGGCATCGAAATACATCACCTTGATCACGCGCAGGTAGTAGAACGCGCCGATCACCGCGAACACCACGCCGAGGATCGCCAGCCACAGCATGTCGCCATTGAGCGCGGCGAAGATCACGTTGACCTTGGCGAAGAAGCCGATGAACGGCGGCACGCCGGCCAGCGAGGCCATCACGATCAACACCATCAGCGCCATCCACGGATGGCGGCTGGACAGGCCGCGGTAGTCGGCGATTTCCTCGGCCTCGAAGCCGTGCCGCGACATCAGCACGATGGCACCGAACGCGGCCACCGTGGTCAGCGCATACACCACCGCGTAGAACATCGCCGCGGCATAGCCCTCGCTGCCACCACCGGCCAGGCCCATCATCAGGAAGCCGATGTGGGAGATGGTGGAATAAGCCAGCATGCGCTTGAGGTTGGCCTGCATCAGCGCGATCAGGTTGCCGACGATCAGCGACAGTGCGGCAAGCCCGCCGATCAGCAGGCGCCACTTGTCGTCCAGTGGGCCGAGGCCGTCTTCCAGCAGGCGGTAAGCCATGACGAAGCTGGCGATCTTCGGTGCGGCGCCGATGAACTGGGTGATCGGCGTCGGCGCGCCGTGGTAGACGTCCGGCAGCCACATGTGGAACGGCGCGGCGCCGAGCTTGAAGGCGACGCCGGCAACCACGAACACCATGCCTGCCATCAGCAGCTGGGCGTTGTCGCCCGGCGCCATTGCGATCGCCGCGATGCCCGGCAGATCCAGCGTGCCGGTGGCGCCGTACAGCAGCGACATGCCGTACAGCAGCATGCCCGAGGCCAGCGAACCAAGCACGAAGTACTTGATCGCCGCCTCGGTCGCCAGCGGGTTTTCGCGCTCGATGGCGACCAGCGCGTAGGAACACAGCGCCAGCATCTCCAGCCCGACGTAGACCATCACCAGGTCGTTGGCCGAGACCAGCACCATCATGCCGAGGGTGGCGAACAGCATCAGGATCGGCACTTCGCCCTTGTAGCTGCCGCGCTCCTTGAGATAGTCGAACGCATACACGAAGCTGGCCGCGGCGGCGAGCGCGATCATGCCCTTGGACAAGTCGGCCAGGCCATCGCGCACGAACATGGCATTCATCACCACACCGTGCTCGCCACCGGTACCGGCGAAGGCCATCACCGCGACCAGCAACAGGACGGCCAGGCCAAGCCAATGGGTGATGCCGCGCTGGCGGCTGTCGAAGAACAGATCGAACAGCAGCAGGGCGAAGGCCGAGGCGGCCAGCACCAGCTCCGGCAGCAATGCCCGGAGTTCGGTGGCGGGGAAGACGTGAAGCGTGGTATCCATCGGTTACGGTCCGGAAAGCTTGCTGGTGGCGATGGTCTGCGCCAGTTGCGCGATGGACGGTTCCATCAGGTCGGTGAGCGGCTTGGGCCAGACGCCGATCAGCAACACGCCGACGGCGAATGCGGCCAGGACCAGCCCTTCGCGGGCATTGACGTCCTTGAGCGTGGCGACCTGCGGGTTGCGCACCTCGCCCCAGATGATGCGCTTGGTCAGCCACAGGCTGTAGGCGGCACCGGTGATCAGCGTGGTGGCGACCAGGATCGCCAGCCACGGGCTGTAGCGGAAGCTGGAGATCACCACCATGAATTCGCCGACAAAGCCACTGGTACCCGGCAGGCCGGAGTTGGCGAAGGCGAACAGCACGAACAGCGCAGCGAACCACGGCATGGTGGTCACCACCCCGCCGTAGTCACGGATCATGCGCGTGTGCATGCGGTCGTAGAGCACGCCGACGCAGGAGAACATCGCGCCGGAAATGAAGCCGTGCGACACCATCTGCACCATCGCACCCTGCAGGCCCAGGCGCGCGGCATCGGCATGGCCACCGTCACGGATCAGGCCGATGGCGATGAACACGCCCATGGTGACGAAACCCATGTGTGCGATCGACGAATAGGCGATCAGCTTCTTCATGTCGTCCTGCACCAGCGCCACCAGGCCGATGTAGATGATCGCCACCAACGACAGCGCGATCACCACCCAGGCGAATTCGTGGCTGGCATCGGGCACGATCGGCAGGTTGAAGCGCAGGAAACCGTAGCCACCGATCTTCAGCATGATCGCGGCCAGCACCACCGAACCACCGGTCGGCGCTTCCACGTGCGCATCCGGCAACCAGGTGTGCACCGGGAACATCGGCACCTTGACCGCGAACGCGATCAGGAAGGCGAAGAACAGCCACGTCTGCTCGGTCATCGACAGCGGCGCGGAGGCAAGATCCGCCAGCTGCCAGCTGCCTTCCTTGAGATACAGGTAGACCAGCCCGACCAGCATGAACACCGAGCCGAGGAAGGTGTAGAGGAAGAACTTGATCGAGGCATACACCCGGCGCGGGCCGCCCCACACGCCGATGATGATCATCATCGGGATCAGCATGCCTTCGAAGAACACGTAGAACAGCAACGCGTCCATCGCCGCGAACACGCCGACCATCAGGCCCTCGAGGATCAGCATCGCCGCGTAGTACTGGTTGACGCGCTCGTCCACCGAACCCCAGGCACCCAGCAGCACCAGCACCGTGGTGATGGTGGTGAGCAGGATCAGGGCGATGGAAATGCCGTCCGCACCCAGGTGGTAGAAGATGTCCCAGGCCGCGATCCACGGCGTGTTTTCGACGAATTGCATGCCCGGGTTGGCGGCGTCGAAGCCGCTGATCAGGCCCAGCGACAACACCAGCACCAGCAGCGATATCGCCAGGCCACCCCAACGCGCGGTGTTGGCCGGCATCCGGCCCAGGGCGAGCAGCGCCGCGCCGCCCAGGATGGGCAGCCAGATCAGCAGGCTGAGCAAAGGCAACTGGCTCACAGGTCGAATCCTCTCTTATCGCAGCGGGCAATCATGGTCGTGTCGCGCCTCATGTCCATGCCCTGATCAGGTAGGCCAGCAACACGATCAGGCCGATGATCATGGCGAAGGCGTAGCTGTACAGGCGTCCGTTCTGGATCCGGCGCACGGTGGCGGCGACCACGCCGACCACACCGGCGCTGCCATCCACCACGCCGCGATCGATCACGGTCGAATCGAACCAGCGGAACAGCTTGCCGAGCAGCACGCTGCCACCGGCAAAGCCGTCGATCCACAGCTTGTCGAAGCCGTACTTTTCCTCCAGCACGCGGATCGGCAGGCGCAGGGTCTGCGCCACCTTGGCCGGCAATTCGGGCCGCAGCACGTACATCACGGTGGCGAGCGCGAAACCGGCCACGGTCAGCCAGAACGCCGGCGCGACCAGCGCGTGCAGGGCGAAGGCGAACGGCCCATGCCAGTCGGCCGCGGCGATGCGCGCCAGCACATCGCGCGCCGGCTCGACGAAGATCGCGCCATCGAAGAAGCCCGGCTGCTGCACCTGCCCGCGCCAGTCGGTGCCGAACAGCATCGGCCCGGCGGTGAACAGGCCGATCAGCACCGAGGGGATCGCCAGCAGCACCAGCGGCACGGTCACCACCCACGGCGACTCGTGCGGCTCGTGTGCACCATGGCCATGGGCATCGGCCTGCGGCTCCACGTCACGGAAGCGCTCCTTGCCGAAGAAGGTCAGGTACAGCAGGCGGAAGCTGTAGAAGCTGGTGACGAAGGCGCCCAGCAACACCGCCCAGTAGCCGTAGTTGGCGATGAAGCCGCCTGCTTCGCGAGCGTGCGCGCCGGCGGCGAGGATGATCGCGTCCTTGGAGTAGTAGCCGCTGAACAGCGGAGTGGCGACCAGCGCCAAGGTGCCGAGCAGCGAAGTCCAGAAGGTGATCGGCATGTACTTGCGCAGGCCACCCATCTTGCGCATGTCCTGCTCGTGGTGCATGCCGATGATCACCGAGCCGGCGGCAAGGAACAGCAGCGCCTTGAAGAAGGCATGGGTCATAAGGTGATAGACCGCGGCCGAATAGGCCGACACGCCCAGCGCCACCGTCATGTAGCCCAGCTGCGACAGCGTCGAGTACGCGACCACGCGCTTGATGTCGTTCTGCACCATGCCGATCAGGCCGGTGAAGAAGGCGGTGGTGGCACCGATGAACAACACGAAATTGAGCGCCGTCAGCGACAGTTCGAACAGCGGCGACATCCGCGCCACCATGAAGATGCCGGCGGTGACCATGGTCGCGGCGTGGATCAGCGCCGAAATCGGCGTCGGGCCTTCCATCGAGTCGGGCAGCCACACGTGCAGCGGCACCTGCGCGGACTTGCCCATGGCGCCGATGAACAGCGCGATGCAGATGAAGGTCGCCGCGCTCCAGCCGGTGCCGGCCACGGTCTGCCCCTCGAGCAGGCCGCGATCGGCGAACACGCTGGCATAGTCCAGCGAACCGAACCAGAACACCACCGCGGCGATGCCGATCAGGAAGCCGAAGTCGCCGACGCGGTTGACCAGGAACGCCTTGAGGTTGGCGAAGATCGCGCTGGGTCGCTTGTACCAGAAACCGATCAGCAGATAGGACACCACGCCCACCGCTTCCCAGCCGAAGAACAGCTGCAGGAAGTTGTTGCTCATCACCAGCATCAGCATGCTGAAGGTGAACAGCGAGATGTAGCTGAAGAAGCGCTGGTAGCCCGGATCGTCGGCCATGTAGCCGATGGTGTAGACATGCACCAGCAGCGAAACCAGGGTGACCACCACCATCATCATCGCGGTCAGCTTGTCCACCAGGAAGCCGACATGCGCCGAGTAGTCACCCACCTCGAACCAGGTGTAGAGGTTCTGGTTGTAGGTATCCGCGCCCTGCCCCACCAGCTGCCACAGCACGTGCGCGGACAGCACGAAGCTGACCGCCACGCCGGCGATGGTCACGCTGTGTGCCCCGGCACGCCCGACCTGGCGGCCGAACAGCCCGGCAATGACCGAGCCCAGCAGTGGAGCCAGGACGATGATGAGGAGTTGGGTGGTGGATAGGGTCATTTCGGTTTTCGCCGTCTTGCCGGTGGGTGACGCCGTTGTGGATGGTGGATGTCGGGCCGCTGTCCAGCGCCTTCCGATGAGGAAGGCGGCGGATCGGGGTCAGCCCTTCAGGGTGTCGAGCTTCATCACCTCGATGGTGCGGCGGCTGCGGAACAGCGCCACCAGGATCGCGAGGCCGATGGCGGCTTCGGCAGCGGCCACGGTGAGGATGAAGAACACGAAGATCTGCCCGGCCGGGTCGACCATGTGGCGCGAGAACGCGACGAAGTTGACGTTGACCGAGAGCAGCATGAGCTCGATCGACATCAGCAGGATGATCACGTTCTTGCGGTTGAGGAAGATGCCGGCGACGCTGATGCAGAACAGCACTGCGCCCAGCGCGAGGTAATGGCCCAGGCCAACGGGTACGTCGAACATCAGGGTGCCTCCTCGTCGGCGGCGGGCGCGGGGCGCACCGCATCCATCTTGACCATGCGCAGGCGGTCTTGCGCCCGCACCCGGCTCTGCTGCGCCGGGCTCTGGTGCTTGACGCCCTCGCGCCGGCGCAGGGTGAGCATCACCGCCGCGATCACCGCCACGGTGAGGATCACCGCGGCCAGCTCGAACGGCAGCAGGAACTTGGTGTACAGCGTGTTCGCCAGCCACTTGGTGTTGCCCAGGCCAGCGGTCTGATCGACGATGTCCGGGCCGAAGCCGGCCATCCGCGACTTGATGCCGATCAGCGCCAGGATCTCGACCAGCATCACCACCGCGACCAGGAGGCCGACCGGCAGATAGCGCACGAAGCCCTCGCGCATCGGCGCGGTATCGACATCGAGCATCATCACCACGAACAGGAACAGCACCATCACCGCACCGACGTAGACCAGGATCAATGCCACGCCGAGGAACTCGGCCCCGGCGATGATCCAGGTACAGGCGATGGAGAAGAAGGTCAGCACCAGCAGCAATGCGGCGTGCACCGGGTTCTTCACGCTGATGACGCCGACCGCGGCCATCACGGCCATGGCGGCGAACGCGTAGAAGGCGAAGGTGATCACGGAATCCATGGTGTCCTCAGCGATACGGCGCGTCGGCGGCGCGGCGCTCGGCGATCTCGGCTTCAAGCCGGTCGCCGATCGCCAGCAGGGTCGGCTTGGTCAGGATGTTCTGCCCGCGCCGGTCGAAGTGGTATTCGTGCACATGCGTCTCGACGATCGAATCCACCGGGCAGGATTCCTCGCAGAAACCGCAGAAGATGCACTTGAACAGGTCGATCTCGTAGCGCGTGGTACGGCGCGTGCCGTCCTCGCGACGCTCCGAATCGATGGTGATGGCCAGCGCCGGGCACACCGCCTCGCACAGCTTGCACGCGATGCAGCGCTCCTCGCCATTGGGATAGCGACGCAGCGCATGGATGCCGCGGAAGCGCGGCGACTGCGGGATCTTCTCCATCGGGTACATCACGGTGTACTTGGGCCGCAGCATGTACTTGAAGGTCAGCCAAAGGCCGCTGATCAACTCGAGCAGCATCAGGCTCCTGAAATAGCCGGTGATCCGTCCCATCAGCCCACCACTCCCCTTTCGAACACGCCGTAGAACACCATCAACGTGGTCACCGCGATCCACACGATGGCGATCGGGATGAACACCTTCCAGCCCAGGCGCATGATCTGGTCATAGCGGTAGCGCGGGAAGGTGGCGCGCGACCAGATGAAGCAGCTCATGAAGAAGAACACCTTGGCGAACAGCCACGGCCAGCCGCCCTGCCAGATCCAGTTGACCAGCCAGTGCACGTCACCGAGATCAAGCCAGCCCTGCAGCGGCGAGAGCCAGCCACCGAGGAAGAACAGCGCGGTGAGGAAGCTCACCAGGATCATGTTGGCGTATTCGGCAAGGAAGAACAGCGCGAACTGCGAGCCGGAATACTCGACCATGTGACCGGCGACGATTTCCGATTCACCCTCGACCACGTCGAACGGCGAGCGGTTGGTTTCGGCCACGCCGGAGACGAAGTAGATCACGAACAGCGGCAACAGCGGCAGCCAGAACCACTCGAAGAAGCCCTTGTTGCCGGCCTGCGCCATCACGATCTCGGTCAGGTTGAGGCTGCCCGAAGCGATCATCACCCCGACCAGGGCAAAGCCCATGGCGATTTCGTAGCTGACCACCTGCGAGGCCGAACGCATCGCGCCGAGGAAGGCGTACTTGGAGTTGCTGGCCCAGCCGGCGAGGATCACGCCGTACACGCCGAGCGAAACCATCGCCAGCAGGTAGATCAGGCCGACGTTGGCATTGGACAGCACGGTCTGCGCACCGAATGGCACCACTGCCCAGGCCGCGAACGAGGGCGCCAGCACGATCAGCGGCGCGAGGATGTACAGGAACTTGCTGGCCGCGCTGGGCTGCACCACTTCCTTGAACAGCAGCTTGAACACGTCGGCAAACGCCTGGAACACACCCAGGCCCACGTACATCGGCCCGTGGCGCGCATGCATCCAGCCGATCAGCTTGCGTTCCCAGACCACGTAGAAGGCCACGGTGATGATCACCGGCATCGCGATCGCGAGGATCTTGACCACGATCCACAACACCGCGCCGGCATCACCCAGCTGCAGGAACCATTCACGCATGGCGTCGATCATCGCATTCATGCCGACTTCGCCTCCACCCGGCTGGCGGCCAGCGGCGCGGTGGCGCCATGGCCGGATTCGACCCAGACCACGCCCGGCGCCACCTGCTCACTGAGCACCACCGGCAAGGTCGCGGTGCCCGCGGCAGTCGAGAACTTGCCCATCGCCCCCCCGGCCAGGCCCGCCGACGCCGCGGTCTGCGGGTGCAGCGTGGCGCGCGGGCCGACGTTCAGCGGATGCGCCTGCAGGGCCGCGGCGCGGCGCACGGTACCGTCGGTGCGATAGATCGCCTGCGACACCGCCAGCTCCAGCCCCGGGGCACCTGCAGCGGCAAGATTGCCCGCGCGCACTTCGACCTCGCGCGGACGAATCGAGCCGCGCAGGCCGGCGAGATCGATGAAATCGAAGCCCTCGGCGAACAGCGCCGCGCCCAGTGCGCGCAGCACCTTCCAGCCCTCGCGTGCTTCGCCCGGCAGCTTGCCGGCGGCCTGGGTCTGCTGCTCGCGGCCGTCGAGGTTGGTCAGCGTGGCCTCGATTTCCGGCAGCAGGCCGATCGGCAGGATCACTTCGGCCACCGCGCGCGTGGAGCGGCAGGCGTAATGGCTGAACGCGACGGTGCGTGCACCGGCCAGCGCGCGCATGGCGACGCCCGGGTCGGCAAAGTCCAGACCCGGCTCGATGCCGTAGATCACGTAGGCCTTGCGCGCCTCGCGCAGCATGTCCTGGGTCGGGCGCTGACTGGGCAGCACGCCGAGGCGGCTGAGACCCAACGCGTTGGCACCCTGCGGGATGCGGCATACGCGTGCGCCGCTGCGTGCGGCGAAATCGGCGGCGGCCTTGCGGATCGTCGCGGCGTGCACGCCATTCTCGGCCACGCCGCCGACGATCAGCAGCGCACGCTCGGCCTCGCCGATGTCGAGTTCGGTCAGCGCCGTCGCCAGCTGCGCCGGCGGCACGATCGACTTGCCGGCGACATCGAAGGCAACATCGAAGTCGACCGGATTGACCATGTACACGCGCGCGCCACGCTGCCAGGCCTGGCGCACGCGATGGTGCAACAGCGGCACTTCATGGCGCAGGTGGCAACCCAGGATCACCACCACTTCGGCATGCTCGATGTCCTCGACGCTGACGCCGAAGGCTTCGGCGGCGGCACGGTCGGAGACGTCGTGCTGGCTCAGGCGGTGGTCGAGGTTGCCGCTGCCCAGCGCATCGGCCAGCCGCGCCAGCAATGCGCCTTCCTCGTTCGAGGTGGCCGGGTGCACCAGCATGCCGAGCGCATCGCCGGCGTTGTCGCGCAGGATTTCCGCAGCGCGTGCCAGTGCCTCGTCCCAGGAGGCTTCGCGGAACGCGGAGGCTTCATTGCCCTCGCCCACGCGGATCATCGGCACGCGCGCACGATCATCGGCATACATGCCCTGATGCGCGTAGCGGTCGCGGTCGGAAAGCCAGCATTCGTTGACCATCTCGTTGTCGCGCGGAACGCTGCGCAGCACCTCGCCACGGCGGGCGTGGTGGAACAGGTTGCTGCCGAGCGCATCATGGAAGCCCAGCGACGGCCGCGCCACCAGTTCCCAGGGGCGCGCCTTGAACTGGAACACCTTGTTGGTCAGCGCGCCCACCGGACACACGTCGATCACGTTGCCGGAAAGCTCGGTGGTCAGCGGCTTGCCGTCATAGGTGCCGATCTGCAGGTTCTCGCCACGCCACATGCCACCCAGCTCGTGGGTGCCGGCGATCTCGTCGGTGAAGCGGACGCAACGCGTGCAGTGGATGCAACGGGTCATCTCGGTGGCCACCAGCGGACCGATGTCCTCGTCGGCCACCACGCGCTTGCGTTCGACGAAACGGCTGACCGAGCGGCCGTAGCCGATCGACACGTCCTGCAACTCGCACTCGCCGCCCTGGTCGCAGATCGGGCAGTCCAGCGGGTGGTTGATCAGCAGGAACTCCATCACGTTGCGCTGCGCCTTGAGCGCCTTGTCGCTTTGCGTGAACACCTTCATGCCGTCGCTGACCGGGGTCGCGCAGGCCGGCAGCGGCTTCGGGCTCATGCGCCCGCCCATCTCCGCCTCGACCAGACACATGCGGCAGCTGGCGGCGAGCGAAAGCTTCTCGTGGTAGCAGAAGCGCGGGATCGGGATGCCGGCCTTGTCGGCGGCCTGGATGATCATCGAGTTCTTCGGCGCGGCCAGTTCGACACCGTCGATGAACACGGTGACGTGGTCGGGTGGAAGGTTCGGGTTCACCGGTTGTGCGCTCATGCCGCCACCTCGCCGGCCACGCGGCCTTCGCGGATGTCATCGACGAGGAAACGCTTGTTGACGATGGCGTATTCGAACTCGTCCCAGAAGTGGTGCAGGAAGCCCTGCACCGGCCACGCCGCGGCCTCGCCGAACGCGCAGATGGTGTGGCCCTCGATCTGGCCGGCCGCGTTGCGCAGCATCTCGAGGTCGTCCACGGTCGCTTCGAAACGGCAGATGCGGTCGAGCATGCGGTGCATCCAGCCGGTGCCCTCGCGGCACGGAGTGCACTGGCCGCAGCTTTCCTGCCAGTAGAAACGGGCGATGCGGCGGCAGGCGCGGACCATGCAGGTGGTCTCGTCCATCACGATCACCGCACCCGAGCCGAGGCCGGAGCCGGCCTTGCCGATGCTGTCGTAGTCCATGGTGCAGGCCATCATGATCTCGGCCGGCAGCACCTTCATCGAGGAACCACCCGGGATCACCGCCTTCAACTTGTTGCCGTCACGCACGCCACCGGCCAGCTGCAGCAGGTCGGCGAACGGCGTGCCGAGGCGGATCTCGTAATTGCCCGGCGTGTTCACGTGACCCGACACCGAGAACACCTTGGCCCCGCCGTTGTTGGGGATGCCGAGGTTGGCGAACCACTCCGCACCGTTGCGGATGATCGCCGGCACCGAGGCATAGGTTTCAGTGTTGTTGATGGTGGTCGGCTTGCCGAACAGGCCGAAGTTGGCCGGGAACGGCGGCTTGAAGCGTGGCTGGCCCTTCTTGCCTTCCAGCGATTCCATCAATGCGGTTTCCTCGCCGCAGATGTAGGCACCGGCGCCCAGCGCGTTGTGGATGTCGATGTCCACGCCGCTGCCGAGGATGTTCTTGCCCAGCCAGCCGTGCCTGTAGGCTTCGGCCAGCGCTTCTTCCATGTGTTCGAACGGCTCGTGGTGGAACTCGCCGCGCATGTAGTTGTAGGCCACGGTGCTGCCGGTGGCATAGCAGGCGATGGCCATGCCCTCCAGCACCGCATGCGGGTTGTAGCGCAGGATGTCGCGATCCTTGCAGGTGCCCGGCTCGGATTCGTCCGAGTTGCACAGGATGTACTTCTGCATATCGCCCTTGGGCATGAAGCTCCACTTCAACCCGGTCGGGAAGCCCGCGCCGCCACGGCCACGCAGGCCCGAGGCCTTGACCATCTCGATCACGTCGGCCGGCGGGATCTTCTCCTCCAGCACTTTGCGCAGTGCGGCATAACCGCCGGTCTTGAGGTAGTTCTCGTAGGACCAGGGCTTGTCGAAATGCAGCGTGGTGTAGACCACGTTGTGCTCGGCCGGCGCCGGGCCGACCGGGCCGTAACCCTGGGAATAGTCGCGGTGTTCAGACATCGTCACTTCAACCCGTCCAGCAGTTCATCGACCTTTTCGATCGTGAGCTTCTCGTGGTAGTGGCCATTGACGATGGCCACCGGCGCGCCGCAGCAGGCGGCCACGCATTCTTCTTCGCGCTTGAGGTAGACGCGGCCATCCGCGGTGGATTCGCCCAGCTTCACGCCAAGCCGCTGCTCGGCATGCTGCACCAGCTTGTCGGCCCCATTGAGCCAGCAGCTGATGTTGGTGCAGAAGGCAACGTTGTGACGGCCCACCTCCTGCGTCTGGAACATGCTGTAGAAGGTGGCCACTTCATAGGCCCACACCGGGGGCAAGCCGAGATAACGCGCCACCGCGGCGATGATCTCGTCCGACAGCCAGCCGCCGTTCTGCTCCTGCGCGGCGAACAGGCCCTGGATCACCGCCGAGCGCTTGCGGTCCGGCGGGAACTTGGCAACCCAATGATCGATATGCGCACGGGTGGCGTCCGACAGCACGGCCATCGGATGGACGTTGCGCGTGTTTTCGAAGTTTCCGGTGGCTTTCATCGGTCGATTTCACCAAAGACGATGTCGTAGGTCCCGATCATCGCGGCCACGTCGGACAGCATGTGGCCGCGCACGATGGCATCCATCGAAGACAGGTGGGCAAAGCCCGGGGCGCGCAACTTGCAGCGGAACGGCTTGTTGGCACCATCGCTGATCAGATAGCAGCCGAATTCGCCCTTGGGCGCTTCCACTGCGGCATAGGTCTCGCCGGGGGGCACCGCATAGCCTTCGGAGAACAGCTTGAAGTGGTGGATGAGGGCTTCCATGTCGTCCTTCATCTCTTCGCGCGAAGGCGGCGACACCTTGTGGTTGTCCAGCATCACCGGGCCGGGGTTGGCACGCAGCCACTTCACGCACTGCTTGATGATGCGGGTGGACTGGCGCATCTCGGCCACGCGCACCAGGTAGCGGTCGTAGCAGTCGCCATTGACGCCGACCGCGATGTCGAAATCGACCTCGGCGTACTTCGCATAGGGCTGCGTCTTGCGCAGGTCCCACTCGATGCCCGAGCCACGCAGCATCGGCCCGCTCATGCCCCAGGCCAGTGCCTGCTCCGGGGTGACGATGCCGATGTCGACGGTGCGCTGCTTCCAGATGCGGTTGTCGGTGAGCAGGACTTCGTACTCGTCGATGCGCTTGGGGAAGTCGTCGCAGAACGCGTCGAGGTAGTCCAGCATCGAGCCTTCGCGCCAGGCGTTGAAGCGCTTGAGCTTGTCGCCCTTGCGCCACTTCGACTCGCGGTACTGCGGCATGCGCTCGGGCAGATCGCGGTACACGCCACCGGGGCGGTAGTAGGCCGCGTGCATGCGTGCGCCGGACACCGCCTCGTACACGTCCATCAGCTCCTCGCGCTCGCGGAAGGCGTACAGGAACACCGCCATCGCGCCGAGGTCGAGGCCGTTGGAACCCAGCCACATCAGGTGGTTGAGGATGCGCGTGATCTCGTCGAACATGGTGCGGATCCACTGCGCGCGTTCCGGCGCCTCGATCCCGAGCAGCTTCTCGATCGCCAGCACGTAGGCGTGCTCGTTGCACATCATCGAGACGTAGTCGAGCCGGTCCATGTAGCCGATCGACTGGTTGAACGGCTTGGATTCGGCCAGCTTTTCCGTGCCACGGTGCAGCAGGCCCACATGCGGGTCGGCACGGGTGACGATTTCGCCGTCCATCTCCAGGATCAGGCGCAGCACGCCATGCGCGGCCGGGTGCTGCGGGCCGAAGTTCATGGTGTAGTTGCGGATTTCCTGGCGCGCTTCGCCGGGGTTGCTGGCGAACAGCTTGCCATCGTGCGGCGGCTGCAGCAGGTCGGGTGCACTCATGCCTTGCCTCCTTGACGCATCTCGGCGGATTCACCGCGCGCGGTTTCCAGGCGCGAGTCCTCGCGCACCACGCGCGGCACGCCCACGCGCGGCTCGACCGAGGTCACCGGGCCATACACCACGCGCTCGCGGGCGACGTCGTAGTGCACTTCGACGTTGCCGATCAGCGGGAAATCCTTGCGGAAGGGGTGACCGACGAAACCGTAGTCGGTGAGGATGCGACGCAGGTCGGGGTGGCCACGGAACACGATGCCGTAGAGATCGAACGCCTCGCGCTCGAACCAATCCGCACCGGCCCATACCGGAGTCAGCGAATCGACTTGCGGCAGGCTGTCGTCGGCGCAGAATTCGCGCAGGCGCAGGCGCCGGTTGCGCGCGATCGACAACAGGTGGGCGACTGCGGCGAAACGACGGCCCGGCACCGCGGCCACGGCTTCGCTGGCCAACGGCTGCGCGGCCTGTTCGGTCATCGCCTCGCCCCACTTGAAGCGGCCGGGGCCACGCCCTTCGACGCCGCGGCTGAAGCCCTGCGAGGACACTTCGGTATCCCACTCGTCGCTGCCATAACCAAGGTAGTCGACGCCGCAGACGTCGATCAGTTGTTCGAAGCCGAATTCGTCACGCAGGGCCAGCGCGACTTCGCGCCAGCTGCCGGCGGGCGCCTCGATGGTCACTTCGCCGCGCGCGGCGGCCACGTCCACGCTGCAAGCCGGAAAACGGGCACGCAGTTCGTCGGCGAAATTCGCTGCACTCTGGTTCATGGACAGCACTCAGGAATGGGCGGCGAGGGCCTGGCGGCCTTCGTCCTTCTTGCCGAACACGGTGGCGCGACGGATCTTCTTCTGCAGCTGCAGGATGCCGTAAGCCAGCGCCTCGGCGGTCGGCGGGCAGCCGGGCACGTACACGTCCACCGGCACCACGCGGTCGCAGCCGCGCACCACCGCATAGGAATAATGGTAGTAGCCGCCGCCATTGGCGCAGCTGCCCATCGAGATCACCCACTTGGGGTCGGGCATCTGGTCGTACACCTTGCGCAGTGCCGGGGCCATCTTGTTGACCAGGGTGCCGGCGACGATCATCACGTCCGACTGCCGCGGCGAGGGACGGAACACGACGCCGAAGCGGTCCATGTCCAAGCGCGCGGCGCCGGCATGCATCATCTCCACCGCACAGCAGGCCAGGCCGAAGGTCATCGGCCACATCGAGCCGGTGCGCGCCCAGTTCCACAATGCGTCCATGCTGGTGGTGACGAAGCCCTGCTGCATCACCGGGTTGTCGCCCTCCGGCCGCAACAGGTCATCCAGCCGCCCTTCGGGCAGCGGGTTGAAGAATGGCGTGTGGCTCACTCCCATTCGAGCGCCCCCCTCTTCCAGACGTAGATGAAGCCCAGGAACAACATGCCCACGAACAGGCCCATGGTCACCAGGCTGCGTGCGCCGATGTCCATGAACACCTGGGTCCAGGGCACGATGAAGATGATTTCCAGATCGAAAATGATGAACTGGATGGCGATCAGGTAATAGCGCACGTCGAACTGCATGCGTGCGTCCTCGAACGGGAGGAAGCCGCACTCGTAAGGCGAAAGTTTCTCGGCGCTGGGCTTCTTCGGGCCCACCAGGTTGCCGATCACGATCAGCGCAATGCCGATTCCGGTGGCAACGATCAAAAACAGCAGGGTCGGCAGGTATTCGGCCAGCACGTGCAGTCTCGTCGGCTATGCCGCGGAGGGACGCGGCGTGGCTGTATTGTGCAACCGGGCCTGTCAGGCCCGGTGCGCGTATGGTGCCCAAGGGGGGACTCGAACCCCCACGACCGAAGCCGCTACCACCTCAAGGTAGTGCGTCTACCAATTCCGCCACCTGGGCAATTTCTCATCCATCGCAACCGCGCGATGGAAGGTGTTGCATTGTAGTCCTTATCGCTCCTCTTGGCCCGCCTGCGGCGCAGCCTGCGGCTCGGCTGGCGCCATGGAAGGTACCGGCTGTGCGGCCGGGGCCGAAGGAATCTCGGGCACTGCCGGTGCGGCCGGCACTTGCGGCTGTGCATCCGCGGCCCCGGCCATCACGCCGAGGTCGACGCCCTGCTGCGCGTTGCTGGCCGCGCGCATGTGCATCCACGCCATGCCGATGCTGAGCACGAAGAAGGCGATGGCCAGCCACTTGGTGGACTTGGACAGGAAGTTCGATGCGCCACGTGCGCCGAACACGGTGCCCGAGGCACCGCCACCGAAGCCCGAGCCGGCCTGCGCGCCGGCACCGCGCTGCATCAGGATCAGGATGATCATCGCCAGTGCAAGCAGCACGTAGAGGATGTTGAGAGCCCAGAGTAACGACATGGTCAGTTCCGTGATGCCAGCGCCGCGTTGGCGATGGCGTTGAATTCGGCTGCGGTCAGCGATGCGCCGCCAACCAGGCCGCCATCGACGTCGGGCTGCGCGAACAGCTCGGCGGCGTTGTCGGCCTTCACGCTGCCGCCGTAAAGGATCGGCAGCGAATCAGCCATTTTAGCATCGTGTGCAGCCGCCTGGCTACGGATGAAGGCATGCACCTGCTGCGCCTGGTCCGGGCTCGCGGTCTTGCCGGTGCCGATCGCCCATACCGGCTCGTAGGCGATCACCGCGCCCTCGAACGCCTGCGCGCCAAGCAGCTCGAACACCGCGTCGACCTGCGCCCGGATGCAGCTTTCCGTCTGCCCGGCCTCGCGCTCGGCAAGGGTTTCGCCCACGCACAGCACCGGCACCAGGCCGGCTTCGCGTGCAGCCTTGAATTTGCGCGCAACCTGGGCGCTGCTTTCGCCGTGGTACTGACGACGCTCGGAATGACCGACCAACACGTGGCTGGCACCGATGTCGGCCAGCATCTGCGCGGAGACTTCACCCGTGTAAGCTCCGGACGCGTGCTCGCTGACGTCCTGTGCGCCGAAGCCGATGCCCGAGTCGCCATGCACGCGGATCAGTTCGGCAAGATAGGCCATCGGCGGGAACACCAGCATCTGCACGCCCTGCCCGGCCGGCGGCGGCTGCAGTCCGGCCAGCAGCTCGCCGGCGAACTCGCGGCTGCCATTCATTTTCCAGTTGCCGGCGGCGATCTTGTTGCGCATGTCGATTCTCCGTGTTTCGCAGCGCGCCCGGGGGCGGCGTGTCGGGTTGGAAAGGGGTGGCCCTCAGGCCAGCTTGATCTCGCGCAGCCGCTCCTCGAGGTAGGCCTGCGCGGTGATCGGCTGCGGGTAGCGCAGCGGATGCTCGGCGTCGATGCACTGCGGCAGCACGTCGATCACGAAATCCGGGTTGGGGTGCAGGAAGAACGGGGTCGAATAACGCGGCTGGCGCGCCTCGTCGCCCGGCGGGTTGGTCACCCGGTGGGTGGTCGAGGGGTACACGTGGTTGGTCAGGCGCTGCAGCATGTCGCCGATGTTGACCACGATGGTGCCCTCCTCCGCGGTGTATGGCACCCACTCGCCCTTGCGCGAGAGCACTTCCAGGCCGGCGGCGCTGGCCCCGACCAGCAAGGTGATCAGGTTGATGTCCTCGTGAGCGCCGGCGCGCACGTTGGGAATGTCCGGCGTGGTGATCGGCGGGTAATGGATCGGGCGCAGGATGGAGTTGCCGTAATCGGTCTTGTCGGCGAACCAGTCCTCGGCCAGACCGAGCGACAGCGCCAGCGCCGAGAGCACCTGCGAGCCGAGCGCATCCAGCGCGCGATACAGCGCGAGGCCGTTCTCGCGGAACGCCGGCACTTCCTGCGGCCACACGTTGGCCGGCATCACCGCCGCCTGCGGATGGTCGCGCGGGATCTCGCGGCCGATGTGCCAGAACTCCTTGAGGTCATGATGCTGTGCGCCCTTGGCGGTCTCGATGCCGAACGGGGTATAGCCGCGCGCACCGCCCAACCCGGGCAGGTGGTAGCGCCGCTTGTCGGCTTCGGGCAACGCGAAGAAGGCCTGGAAGCTGTCGTAGGCCGCATCCACCACGGCATCCTCGATGCCATGTCCGCGGATGCCGGCAAAGCCCCACTCGCGATAGGTCGCCGCCAGTTCATCGACGAAGGCGGCGCGATCGGACGCGCTGGTCGGCTGGTTGAAGCGGCGGATATCGAGGGTCGGGATGCGGCTCATGGCAGGCGGACAGGCGGCGTGGTCAGCCGCTTATTGTAGGCCGCCGCGCCTCAGGAAGCCCGCCGATGGCCGCCGGCCGGATGCTCAGGCCGCCTCGCGCACCACGGCGCTCAGCGCGTCCAGGGTCTGCTGCATCAGTGCCTCGTCATCGGCCTCGACGGTGACCCGCACCACCGGCTCGGTACCGGAGGGGCGCAGGAACGCGCGGCCACGGCCTGCGACCTGCGCCTGTGCCTCGGCCAGCGCGGCCTGCACCGCCGCGGAGTCGACCACCTTCGCGGCATCATCCACGCGCACGTTGATCGTCTGTTGCGGCAGCTTGTGCATGCCGGCAAGCCCTTCGGCAAGGCCGATGCCACGTCGGTGCAGCACTTCCAGCACCTGCAACGCGGCCATGATGCCGTCGCCGGTGCTGGTGCGGTCCAGGCACAGCAGGTGGCCGGAGGCTTCGCCGCCGAGCACGCCCTCCCGCTCCTGCAGCATGCGGTGCACGTAACGGTCACCGACCTTGGCGCGCAGGAACTCGATGCCGGCCTCGGCCAGCGCCTTTTCCAACCCGTAATTGGTCATCAGCGTGCCCACCACCGGCCCGCGCAGGCGTCCGCTTTGCTGCCAGTCCAGTGCCAGCAGGTAGATCAGGTCATCGCCATCGCGCACCTGCCCCTCGGCATCGACGAACAGCACGCGGTCGCCATCGCCATCGAAGGCGATGCCCAGCGCCGCGCCGCGCTTGACCACTTCGGCCGCCAGCGCCTGCGGGTGGGTCGAGCCCACGCCGTCATTGATGTTGAGGCCGTTGGGCTCGACGCCGATGGCTTCCACCTTGGCGCCGAGCTCGCGCAGCACCAGCGGGCCGAGCTGGTAATTGGCCCCGTTGGCGCAATCGACAACGACGTGCAGACCGTCGAGGTCGAAGCCCTTGGGCACCGAGTTCTTGCAGGCCTCGACATAGCGACCCAAGGTATCGCGCACGCGCAGCGCGCGGCCGAGCAATTCCGAATCCACGGTACGGAACGGCTGTTCCAATGCCGCTTCGATCGCCAGCTCGGCCTCGTCATCGAGCTTCCTGCCTTCGGCGGAGAAGAACTTGATGCCATTGTCATGGTGCGGGTTGTGCGAGGCGGAAATCACGATGCCGCCATCGGCGCGCATCGAACGGGTCAGATGCGCCACCGCCGGCGTGGGCATCGGCCCCATCAGCTGCACGTCGACCCCGGCCGCGGTCAACCCGGCCTCCAGCGCCGCCTCGAACATGTAATTGGAGATGCGCGTGTCCTTGCCGATCACCACCATCGGCTTGCGCCAGGCCACGCCACGGCGCTCGCGCAAGGCATGGCCGTAAGCATTGCCCAGGCGCAGCACGAAATCCGCCGAGATCGGCGCCACGCCGACCCGCCCGCGGATGCCATCGGTACCGAAATATTTGCGCATGATGAGACTCGGAATGAGGGAATGGAGTACGCACGGCACCGCATGCGGTGCCGGAAGCCGGCGATCGACGCTGCGACCGCAGGCAATGCCGGCTTCAGGCCACCAGTTCGGTGTCTTGCGGCGGCGGCGGCAGCTTGAGCATCAGCGCACACAACTCGGCGATGCGATCGCGCAGTTCACGGCGGTCGCAGATCTGGTCGATCGCGCCGTGTTCAAGCAGGAACTCGCTGCGCTGGAAGCCTTCCGGCAACTTCTCGCGCACGGTCTGCTCGATCACCCGCGGCCCGGCGAAGCCGATCAGCGCCTCCGGCTCGGCGATGTTGATGTCGCCAAGCATGGCGAAGCTGGCGGATACGCCACCGGTAGTCGGGTGGGTCAGCACCGAGATGTACGGCAGCCCGCGGGCACGCAAGCGCCCGAGCGCGGCCGAGGTCTTGGCCATCTGCATCAGCGAGAACAGGCTTTCCTGCATGCGCGCACCGCCACTGGCGGCGAAACACACGAACGGCGAGCCGATTTCCACCGCGCGCTCGACGCCGAGGCTGAAGCGCTCGCCGACCACCGAGCCCATCGACCCGCCCATGTAGGCGAAGTCGAAGGCACTGGCGACGATCGGCCGGCCCTTGAGTGCGCCTTCCAAGGTGATCAGCGCATCACGCTCGCCGGTGGCCTTCTGCGCGGCGCGGATGCGGTCCACGTACTTCTTCTGATCGCGGAACTTGAGCACGTCGACCGGGCCCAGCCTGGCACCGATTTCCTTGCGCCGGCCGGCATCGAGAAACGCATCCAGCCGCGCGCGCGCACGGATCGGCATGTGGAAGCCGCACTTCGGGCAGACCTCCAGGTTCTCCACCAGTTCGGGCCGGTACAGCACCGCACTGCAGCGGTCGCACTTCTCCCACAGGCCCTCGGGAACGTTGCGTTTGCGTTCGCCGGCGCCTTCGGTGCGGATGCGCGAGGAAGTGAGTTTCTTCAACCAGGACATGGGGTGCCCGAGAGTCGGATTCAGCGCAGCAGTTTAGCCCACCGCCCCGTCGCCACCGTCCAGTGCGGTACGCAACGGCGCGAGGAAGGCACCGGCGCGTGCGGCGGCGCCGGCGGCGTCAATCGCCGGCGCCAGCTCGGCCATCAGCGCGCTGCCGACCACCACGCCGTCGGCCTGCGCGGCCAATGTCGCGGCACTGGCCGCGTCGCGGATACCGAAGCCGGCCACCACCGGCACCGACATGCGTGCACGCAATTCCGCGAGGCGTGCGCCGGCATCGCCGGTATCCAGGCGATCGGCCCCGGTCACGCCGGCGTAGTTGACGTAGTAGAGATAGCCCTCGGCCACCTCGGCCAGGCGCGACAGGCGCGCGGCATCGGTGGTCGGCGACACCAGCCAGATCAGCGCCAGGCCGTGCGCGGAGAACGCACGGCGGTAGTCCGCGGCTTCTTCCGGCGGCAGATCGACCAGCAGCATGCCGTCCACGCCGCAGGCGACCGCCTCAGCGGCGAACGCCTCGGGGCCACGGACTTCGATCGGGTTGAGATAGCCCATCAGTACCACCGGAGTATCGGCGTCGCGTTCGCGGAACTCGCGCACGCAGGCCAATGCATGGGCGATGCCGCCACCACGGGCGATGGCACGCTCCGAAGCCTGCTGGATGACCGGGCCGTCGGCCATCGGGTCGGAAAACGGCACGCCCAGCTCCAGCGCATCGCAACCGGCTTCCACGGCCGCATGCATCACCGCCACCGTTGCATCCAGCGTCGGCTCGCCGGCGGTGATGAAGGGAATCAGGGCCTTGCGCCCGGCTTCGCGCAACCCGGCGAAACGCTGCTGGATCCGCTTCATGCCAGCCCCCCGCGGGCAGACGTCGGCAAATGCGTGTGCAGGCTCACAGCTCGATGCCCTCGCGCTCGGCGATGGTGTGCACGTCCTTGTCGCCGCGGCCGGAGAGGTTGCACAGCACCAGTGCGTCCGCCGGCAATTCGCGCGCGAGCTTGATCGCCTGTGCCAGCGCATGGCTGGACTCGAGCGCGGCGAGGATGCCTTCGCTGCGTGCCAGGCGATGGAACGCATCCAGGGCTTCCTCGTCGGTGACACCGCGGTATTCGGCGCGCCCGGTGTCCTTGAGGAAGGCGTGCTCCGGGCCCACGCCCGGATAGTCCAGACCGGCGCTGATCGAATGCGTCTGGCTGATCTGGCCATCCTCGTCGCACAGCACATAGGTGCGGTTGCCGTGCAGCACGCCCGGGCGCCCCGCCGACAACGAGGCCGCATGGCGCTCACCGTGCATGCCCTCGCCCGCCGCCTCGGCGCCCACCAGGCGCACCTCGCGATCATTGAGGAAGGCATGGAAGATGCCGATGGCGTTGCTGCCGCCGCCGACGCAGGCGGTCACCGCGTCGGGCAGACGGCCGTGCTCGGCCAGCATCTGCGCGCGCGCCTCGCGCCCGACCACCGCGTTGAAATCACGCACCATGCGCGGGTACGGGTCCGGGCCGGCCACGGTGCCGATGATGTAGAAGGTATCCTCGACGTTGGTCACCCAGTCGCGCATGGCTTCGTTCAGGGCATCCTTGAGCGTGGCCGAGCCCGCGCTCACCGGCACCACCTCGGCACCGAGCAGCTTCATCCGCCACACGTTGGCACGTTGCCTGGCGATGTCGGTCGCGCCCATGTACACCACGCACTCGAGCCCCAGGCGCGCGGCCACGGTGGCACTGGCCACGCCATGCTGGCCGGCCCCGGTCTCGGCGATGATGCGACGCTTGCCCATGCGGCTGGCAAGCAGTGCCTGGCCGATGGTGTTGTTGATCTTGTGTGCGCCGGTGTGGTTGAGGTCCTCGCGCTTGAGCAGGATGCGCGCGCCGCCGACTTCACGGCTCAGCCGCTCGGCGAAATAGATCGGGCTCGGACGCCCGACGTAATGCTTGAGGTCGTGCTCGAACGCGGCGATGAAGTCCGGATCGCGGCGTGCTTCGTCATAGGCCGCAGCCAGCTGCTGCAGCGGCACCATCAGGGTTTCGGCGACGAAGCGGCCACCGAAGCGGCCGAAACGACCATCCGCATCCGGCCATGCGTGGAAGTCGGCGATGTCCTCAGCCGCAGTCGCCGGGACGCGGCCAGCGGTATCCGGACTCATGTTCATTTTCGCAATCGGCACGGTGCACCTCGGCAACGAAGGCACGCATTTTATCGCCATCCTTCACCCCCGGGGCCGATTCGATGCCGGAGGCCACGTCCACTGCCCACGGCATGCGCGAAGTGATCAGATCGAACACGTTGCCGCTGTCCAGTCCACCGGCGACCATGACCGGCTTGGTGCTTTGCGCGGGCAGTCGGCTCCAGTCAAAGCGTTGCCCGCTGCCACCACTGCCGCCGGCGACATGGCCATCGAACAGGAACGCCGCCGCGTGCGGATAGCGCGCATGCAGGCCGTGCCCATCGTGCTGCGCGGGATCGCCCATCGCGATCGCCTTGATGTACGGCAGGCCGAAGCTGCGGCAGAAACTGTCCTCTTCGTCGCCATGGAACTGAAGCACCGAAGGACGCAGCAGGCGCACGATCTCGCGCACCTCGCCCGGCGGGTTGTCGGAAAACAGGGCCACCATGTTGACCAGCGGACCGATCGCCTGGCGCAACGCGCGTGCCTCCTCGACCTGCAAGCGCCGCGGGCTGCCCTTGGCAAACACCAGGCCGACCGCGTCCACGCCCAGTTCGCAGGCCATGCGCACGTCACCGGCACGGGTGAATCCGCAGAACTTGATGCGGGTACGGATGGAGCTTGCGAGCACGCTCATGCCGGCAGGCTCACGTCGGCCGGCAAGCCGCAATCGACCGGGTACAGCGGATGCAGCAGGCTGAGCCCACGCGCTGGCGCGGTGGGACCGGCAAGGGTGCGATCGCGCCCGGCGAGGAGTTCGGCCAGCCAACTCGGGTCGCGTTCGCCGGCGCCGATCGGCAGCAGCGAGCCGACGATGTTGCGCACCATGTGGTGCAGGAAGGCATTGGCCTGGATGTCGAGCGTGACGATATCGTCGCAACGGCGCACTGAGATCTCCTGAATTTCGCGACGTGCATGGGGCGCTTGGCAATGCACGGTGCGGAACGCGGAAAAATCGTGTTCGCCGAGCAATGACTGCGCTGCCACATGCATGCGCTGAACATCCAATGGTCGCCGTTCCCACGTGAAGTAAGCGCGTTGATACGCCGGGCGCACTGAACGATTCAGGATCTGGTAACGATAACGGCGCGCCACGGCGCTGAAGCGGGCGCTGAAATCCGCCGCCACCGGCACGCACCAGCGCACCGCCATGTCCGCCGGAAGATGGCCGGTGGTGCCCAATACCCAGGCCCACGGACTGCGCTGTGCGTCGGAATCGAAATGCACCACCTGGCAGTGCGCATGCACGCCAGCATCGGTGCGGCCGGCGCACACCGTCGCCACCGGCGCATCCGCCACTTGCGCAAGCGCCTCTTCCAGCGTCTGTTGCAGCGTCGGACCGGCATGGCCAAGACGCTGCCAGCCGAGGTAGCGGCTGCCGTCGTATTCGACCCCCAGCGCGTAGCGGCGCGTGAGCGTCGGAAGCGCCTGCGCGGACATCACCCGGCGAGGCGGGCCAGCAGCTCGCGTGCCTCCTGCGCATGCGGGCCACCGAGTTCGATCGCCTGCTCCAGCAGCATGCGCGCGGTGGTGGCGTCCTCGAGTTCGAGGTAGGTGCGCGCCAGGGCCACGCGCTCGGCCGCTTCGGCATGCCGCGGATCGCTCATCGGCGGCAGCTCGAAACCGTCATCGGCCGCGGCATCACCATCGCCGCCTGCATCCGCGCTTGGGTACGCGACATCCCATTGCGCATCCAGCGCCGCATCCTCGTCGCTGCGCTCGGGCATCGATCCGGCATCGGTTTCCGCAGCCACTTCGGCATCGATCCCGTCGATCGGCGCATCGAACACGCCCTGCCCCGGCGGCAACTGCTGCGGCATGGGCTCCCATTCGTCGGCATGCGCGGCAGCGGCCTGATCCGTGTGCGCTGTTTCCTGTTCTCCCGCCGGTGTCGGTACCGCGTCGTCGGGCTCGCGGTACAGCGAACCCGACCAATCCGTACGCGCCACCGGCATCACCAGGTCGTCGACCGCGGGCTGGGCCAATTCACCCTGCGGCGGGACTCCGGTCCAGGATGGCGTGCCCAGCGGCTCGGCGTCGGCCTCGTCATTTTCCTCTTCCTGTGCGAACAGGGCGGCACTGGAAACCGGTTGCGGGCGTTCGCGGGTGAAACTCGGCGGCTCATCCGATGGCGCCACGGGCGGCTTGCGCCGGCCACGCAGCCACCATGCGAGGAGTGCCAGCAGCAGGACCAGGGCACCCAGGCCAAGCCACGGCAGCACACTGCCGGCGGCCGGATCCGCCGAACGCTGCTTGAGTTGCTGCTCGGCCACGGCGAGCTGGCTGTCCTTCATTTCGATCAGCCGTGCCTGTTGCTGCTGCAGGGTTTCAAGCTCTTGCACGCGTGATTTCAGTTCCGCGACTTCGGCGTCGCGGCTGGCGATGGTTTCGTGCGCTTCCTGCAATTGCTGGGTCATCTGTGCATCTCCCTGGCCGCTGCCGCCAGTGCCCGTTGCCGTGCTGCCGGCGGCGGGGATGATTTCAAGTCGTGCATCACTGCGTGCGGGTGTGGCCGGTGCCGCGCCCGAGGCGCTTGCTGCGGGTGCCGCGGCGGCGATCTCGGTGGCTGCGGATGCACCGCTTCGGGCGGCGCGCGCGCGGCCCCAGGCCGCCAGTTGGCTGCGCAGCTCGCGAGCCGCGCCATCGTTGGCTGCGCGCGTGATGTCCTCGGCACCCGGCAGCTGCAGGCGCGCGCCCTCGCGCAGCAAATGCGGGTTGCCACGGATGAAGGCTTCGGGGTTGGCGCGCATCAGCGCCGCCATCACCGCGGCGCTGGACTGGCCGGGGGCACGCAACTGTGCGGCAATCCCGGACAGGGTCTGCCCGCGACGCACGGTCATTGCATCGTTGCCTGGTGCCGGTGCAGAGGCCGTCGGCGTCGGCGTCGCGCTGGTCGGCGTGGCGGCGGACTCGGGCGTCGCGACCGGCGTGGCCGGTTCCGCCTCGCGCACGATGCTGGCCTCGGGCGCGGCTTCGGGCACTTCGATCTGCGGCGTCTCGGTGGCTTCCACCACCTCCGGCGCATCCATCAGCAGCGAGTACTCGCGCACCAGGCGCCCTTCGCCCCAGTCGACTTCCACCAGGAAAGTCAGCATCGGCAGGTTGACCGCGCTGTGGCTGGTGACACGGATCACCGGCTGCCCGGCGGCATCCTCGGCCAGCACGAACTGCAGGTCGGAGACCAGGCTGTCCGGCAACGGCAGGCCGATGCGCAGGAACGTCTCGGGCGAGGCCAGCCGCGCCTGCAGATTGGCCAGCTCGGCCGGCTCGGCGATCACCGGAATCTCGGCCAACAGCGGCTCGCCCGGCCTGGACTTGAGCACGATCTGGCCCAGGCCCAGTGCCCACGCCGGCGCACTGACCAGGGCCAGCAACGTCGCGATGACAATGGTTTGCAGGAATTTCCTCATACGGGACGCACTCTAGCGGGCCTCATCCTTCGCTGGCAACGATTTCCGCGATCTGCACCGCATTGAGCGCCGCACCCTTGCGGATGTTGTCGGCGACGATCCACAGGTTCAACGCCTGCGGGTGCGACTGATCCTGACGGATGCGCCCGACGAATACCGGGTCGCGCCCCGAGGCGTGCGTGACCGGCGTCGGGTAGCCGCCGGGGCGCCGCTCGTCGACCACTTCGATGCCGGGCGCCGCCTGCAGCAAGGCGCGTGCTTCATCCGCCGACAGCGGCTTGCGGGTTTCGATGTTGACCGCTTCGGCATGACCATAGAACACCGGCACCCGCACCGCGGTCGGGTTCACCTGGATCGACGCGTCGCCGAGGATCTTGCGCGTCTCCCACACCAGCTTCATTTCCTCGCGGGTATGCCCGTCGTCGAGGAACTCGTCGATGTGCGGGATCAGGTTGAACGCGATCTGCACCGGGAAGCGTTCAGGCTGCGCACCCTGGAAACCGAGCAGCGATGCGGTCTGCCGGCCCAGTTCCTCCAGTGCTTCGCGCCCGGCCCCGGACACCGACTGGTAGGTGGCGACGTTGACCCGCGCGATGCCGGCGGCATCGTGGATCGGCTTGAGCGCGACCACCAGTTGCGCGGTCGAGCAGTTGGGGTTGGCGATGATCCCGCGCGGACGCTGCTTCACGGCGTCGGGATTGACCTCGCTGACCACCAGCGGCACGTCGTCCTCGTACCGAAACGCGGAGGAGTTGTCGATCACCACCGCCCCGGCCGCGGCGAACTTCGGCGCGTACTGGCGCGAGACCTCGCCACCGGCGGAAAACAAGGCGATATCGACACCGGCCGGGTCAAACTCGTCCAGCGCCTGCACGCGCAACTCGTCGTCGCCGTACTCGACCACCGAGCCGGCCGAGCGCTCGCTGGCCAGCGCGATCACCTCGCTGGCGGGGAAGCGGCGTTCGGCGAGGATCGACAACATGGCCTCGCCCACCGCACCGGTGGCGCCGACGACCGCGACCTTGAATTGCTTGCTCATGCAGATGTCCGTTCGATCAGGAAGATGGGCCGTGGCCCGGTGTTGCGTGCGCTGGCGGCGCTCATGCGATGCGTGGCGCGACGTCACCAACATCGCCGCATTGGGCACGATGGCGCAGCGCCTGGTCCATCAGCACCAGCGCCAGCATCGCCTCGCAGATGGGCGTGGCGCGGATGCCGACGCAGGGGTCATGGCGGCCGGTGGTGACGACCTGGACCGCGTTGCCGTCCACGTCCAGGCTCGCCGCCGGCAGGCGCAGGCTGGAGGTCGGCTTGAACGCCACCGCGACGCGGATCGGCTGGCCGGTGGAGATGCCGCCGAGGATGCCGCCGGCATGGTTGCTGGCGAAACCCTCGGCATGCAGCAGGTCGCGGTGCTCGCTGCCTTGCTGGCTGACGGCGCCGAAGCCGGCGCCGATTTCCACGCCCTTGACCGCATTGATCGACAGCATCGCCGCGCCGATCTCGGCCGACAGCTTGCCGTACACCGGCTCGCCCCAGCCCGGCGGCACGCCGCTGGCTTCGACGTGCACCCGCGCGCCGACCGAGTCACCGGACTTGCGCAGTGCGTCCATGTACGCCTCGACTTCGGCCAGTTGCTCTGCATCCGGCCAGAAGAAGGGGTTGGTTTCCACCGCCGACCAGTCATGGCTGCGCGGCCGCAGCTCGCCGATCTGCGCCAGATGCCCGCGCACCTGCACGCCATGGCGTTCGGCCAGCCACTTCTTGGCGATCACCGCCGCGGCCACGCGCATCGTGGTTTCGCGCGCGCTGGCACGGCCGCCGCCATGCGGGTCGCGGATGCCGTACTTCTGCCAATAGCTGTAATCGGCATGGCCGGGGCGGAACTGGCGCTCGATCTTCGAATAGTCCTTGCTGCGCGCATCGGTGTTGCGGATCAGCAGGGCGATCGGAGTGCCGGTGCTGTGGCCCTGGTACACGCCGGAGAGGATTTCGACCTCGTCGGCTTCGCGCCGTTGCGAGACATGCCGGCTGCGGCCGGTGGCACGCCGCGCCAGGTCATGCGCGAAGTCCTCCGGCGCAATGGCGATGCCGGGCGGGCAGCCATCGATCACGCAGCCGATCGCCGGGCCGTGCGATTCGCCGAAGGTGGTGACGCGCAGTGTGTGGCCGAAGCTGTTCATGCGCGCATCCCGGCCAGTTCGTCGATGCGCGCGTGGTGGGCCAGCAGGTCGTCGCGCTCGGCGACGAACACACCCATCTGCCCGACCCTGAACTCCACCCAGGCCAGCGGCAATTCCGGCAGCAGCTGCACCAGTGCACGCTCGGACTCGCCGACTTCGCAGATCAGCAGGCCGCCTTCGTCCAGATGCGCGGGCGCATCACGCAGGATGCGCAGGACCAGGTCCAGACCGTCATCGCCCGCGCGCAGACCCAGTTCGGGCTCGTGCGCATACTCGGCCGGCAGCGCATCGGTTTCGGCATGGGTCACGTAGGGCGGGTTGGTCACGATCAGCTGGTAACGCTCGCCTTGCAACGCCTCGAACAGGTCGGACTTGAGCAGACGCACGTTGTCGGCCATCAGGCGCTCGCGGTTCTCCTCGGCCAATGCCAGCGCGGCGTCGCTGATGTCGACGCCATCGACCTGCCAATGCGGGTGGTAATGCGCCATCGCGATGGCGATGCAGCCCGAGCCGGTACACACGTCCAGCGCACGCTGGACCTCGCGCCCTCCGAGCCAGGGCTCGAAGCCGGCTTCGATCAGTTCGGCGATCGGCGAGCGCGGCACCAGCGCACGCGGGTCGGATTTGAACGAAAGCCCGCAGAACCACGCCTCGCCGGTGAGGTAGGCCGCGGGGATGCGCTCCTCGATGCGGCGTCGGAACAGTGCGAGGGTGGCCTCTTTCTCCGCCGCGGTCAGGCGCGACTGGCCATACACCGGCGGCAGGTCGTGCGGCAGGTGCAGCGCATGCAGCACCAGTTGCGTGGCTTCGTCGATCGCGTTGTCGAAACCGTGGCCGAAGGTCAGCCCGGCCGCGTTGAAGCGGCTCGCACCGTGGCGGATGAAGTCGATCAGGGTGCGCAATTCGCGCGCGTCATCGGCATTCACGGCAGGTCGGGCCCGGCAGGCAGCAGGAAGACCGGGCAGTATAGCGGCGGCCCGCTATGATGGCGGGTGCTTTCCCTGCAGCGTGATGCCATGTTCAATCGAACCACCCTCATCATCCTCGTCGCCGCGATGGCCGTGGCCGGCCTGCTGGCCGGGCTCGCGGTCTTCAATCGTGCGCCTGCCCCGGCGCCGGATAGCGTCGCCGACAGCGCCGTCCCGCTCGAGGCATTCAAGCGTTTCGACCAGCCGCGCGAGATTCCGCCGGTCAACCTGGTGCGCTCCGACGGCCAGCCGCTGACCACCGACTCGCTCGAGGGTCACTGGACCCTGGTATTCATCGGCTTCGTGCACTGTCCCGACATCTGCCCGACCACGCTGGCGCAGATGAAGCGCGCGCAGAACCTGTGGGCCGACCTGCCCGAGGCCACCCGGCCACGGCTGCTGTTCGTCTCGGTCGATCCCGAGCGCGACACGCCCGAACTGGTCGGCCGCTACGCCAACGGCTTCCATGCCGACACCATCGCCGCCACCGGTGAGCTGCCGGCACTGCGCACCTTCGCCCGCTCGCTGTCGCTGGTGTTCATGAAGCAGCCGCCCGAGCGCGGCGCGCCAGAAGATCGCTATGCGGTGGACCACTCGGCTTCGATCGCGGTGCTGGATCCGCAGGTACGCATGGCCGGCGTGATCACGCCCGACCCGGCCACCGGGGGCTTCGAGCCCGAACGCATCGCCGCCGAGTTCACCGCGCTGACGCAAGCCGCCCAATGAGTCCGATCACGGCGCTGACCTACGCGCTGCCGCACCGTGCGCTGTCCTCGCTGGCGCGGCGATTGGCGTATTCGCAACATCCGGCGATCAAGCAACGCCTGATCGATACCGTGATCGCGCGCTTCGGGGTGGACATGAGCGAAGCCGCGGAGCCGGATCCGCGCGCCTACCCCAGCTTCAATGCCTTCTTCACCCGCGCCCTGAAGCCGGGCGCGCGCACGCCCGATGCAGATCCGCGCGCATTGCTGATGCCGGCCGATGGCCACATCAGCCAGTGCGGGCCGATCCGCGAAGGACGCATCTTCCAGGCCAAGGGCCAGTCGTTCAGCGTCGAGGAGCTGCTGGGTGGCGATGCCACCGCGGCCGCGGCCTTTGCCGATGGCCTGTTCGCCACCATCTACCTGTCCCCGCGCGACTACCACCGCGTGCACATGCCCTGCGCCGCGCGCCTGCTGGAAACCGTGCATGTGCCGGGCCGGCTGTTCTCGGTGGGCCGCGATGCGGTCGCCTCGGTGCCGCGGCTGTTCGCGCGCAACGAACGGCTGGTCTGCCATTTCGACACCGATTTCGGGCCGATGGTGCAGGTGATGGTCGGCGCGCTGCTGGTCTCGGGCGTGGAAACGGTGTGGGACGGCGTGGTGATCCCGCCCTACGGCCACGGCATCGGTCGCCGCGACTGGCGCGACCAGGACATCCGCCTTGCGCGCGGTGCGGAAATGGCGCGCTTCAACTACGGCAGCACCGTCATCACCCTGCTGCCGCCGGGCGTGGCGCAACTTGCTCAAGAGTTGGGTGCGGAAACGCCGGTGCGCCTGGGCCAGCGGCTGGCGACCCTGACCGCCACGGCCTGAGCGTCCGCCACAGCTTCGGAAACAACACCGCCCGCACCTTGACGGTACGGGCGGCGCTCATGCGTGACGATGACGGCAGCCCCGGCACGGGTGCCGCCGTCGATGTTCAGGCGTCCTGCTCAGGCGTCCGGCTCGCGCGCCTCGAACCACATGCCATTGAGGATGGCAAAGGTCGCGGCCAGGCCGACACCGAGAATCCAGGCGAAATACCACATGTCAGCTCTCCAGATCAGTAGGCGTTGGGCGTGTCGTCCACGCTTTCGGGGGTGACCTTGCCGCGCAGCACGCGGAACACCCAGGCGGTGTAGGCAAGCACGATCGGCAGGAAGATCAGCGTCGCCAGCAGCATCACCCACAGGGTCATGTGGCTGCTGGAGGCATCCCACAGGGTCAGCCCCGCGCCCGGCACCGAAGAGGACGGCAGCAGGAACGGGAACACGGTGAAGCCCACGCCGATGATGATGCCGGTCAGCGACAGCGCCGAGCTGATGAAGGCGGCGCCACCACGCCGCGCACGCAGCATGAAGAAGGCCGCCAGCGCGCCGCCGATGCCCAGCAGCGGGAACAGCCAGATCCACGGCATCGCCGAGAAGTTGGCCATCCACAGCCCGGCGCCGGCGGCGACTTCCTTGCCCAGCGGATTGGCCGGCATCGCCTGGTCGATCACCGATTCGATGCGATAGCCACGCACGCCCAGCGCCAGCCACACGCCACCCAGCGCGTACAGGATCGCTGCGGCCAGCGCCGCCCAGGCGCCGTAGCGCGCCGAACGCTCCGCCACCACGCCGGTGGTCTTCATCACCAGCATCGCCGCGCCATGCGCCACCAGGATCGCCACGCTGACCAGCCCGGCCAGCAGCGCGAACGGTGTCAGCAGGCCGAAGAAGCCGCCGGTGTAGACCGGGCGCAGTTCCGGGGTGAAGTGGAACGGCACGCCGAGCAGCACGTTGCCGACCGCCACGCCGAAGATCAGCGCCGGCACCGCGCCGCCGACGAACAGCGCCCAGTCCCAGGTATTGCGCCACTTGGGCTCCACCTTGCCGCGGAACTTGAACCCGACCGGGCGCAGGATCAGCGCGAACAGGATCACGAACATGGCCAGGTAGAAGCCGGAGAAGCTGACCGCATACAGCGGCGGGAACGCTGCGAAGATCGCGCCACCGCCGAGGATCAGCCACACCTGGTTGCCTTCCCAGACCGGGCCGATGGTGTTGATCACCACCCGCCGCTCCTCGTCATTGCGGGCAACGAACGGCAGCAGCGAGGCCACGCCAAGGTCGAAGCCGTCCATGATCGCGAAGCCGAGCAGCAACACGCCCAGCAGCAGCCACCAGATCAGCTTGAGCGTCGGGTAATCCAGGGGAATGAATTCCATGATGATCTCCTCAAACGACCGGGTGGACGTGGGCGGATTCCGGCCCCGGACGGACCGAGGGTTCGGGCGGGGCCAGCTCGTCCGGCCCCTTGCGCACCATCTTCAGCATCAGCTTGACCTCGACCACCGCCAGCGCGGTGTACAGCGCGACGAAGCCGGTCAGCGACAGCAGGATGTCGCGCAGCGCCAGGCCCGATGCCGCGTAGAAGGTCGGCAACACGCCCTCGATGGCCCACGGCTGGCGACCGTACTCGGCCACGAACCAGCCGCATTCCGACGCAATCCACGGCAGCGGCAGGGTCCACAGCGCCAGCTTGAGGAAGCCGCGTTTGTCACCCAGACGACCGGTGCTGGCCAGCCAGAACGCGTAGATGAAGAAGCCGATGAAGTAGAAGCCGATGCCGACCATGATGCGGAAGGTCCAGAACAGCGGCGTCACCCGCGGCACCGTGTCCAGCGCCGCCTTGGAGATTTCCTCCTCGGTGGCGTTGGCGATGTCCTCGCGATAGCGCTTGAGCAGCAACGCGTGGCCGAGGTCGGGCCAGGTTTCCTCGAAGATCTGCCGCGCCTGGGCGTCATCGCGGTTCTCGCGCAACCGCTCCAGCGCCAGATAGGCCACCTGCCCGCCACGGATGCGCTGCTCGGCGCGCTTGACCAGATCGAGGATGCCGGGGATTTCGGTATCCAGCGAACGGGTCGCGATCAGGCCCATCACCCACGGCACCTTCATCTCGAAGTTGTTGGCCTGCGCCTGTTGGTCGGGGATGCCGAACACGGTGAAGCCGGCCGGCGCGGGTTCGGTTTCCCACATGCCTTCGATCGCCGCCAGCTTCATGTGCTGGTGCTCGGTGGTCACGTAGCCGCTTTCATCGCCCAGCACCACCACCGACAGCGAGGCCGCGAGGCCGAAGCTCGCCGCCACCGCCATCGAACGCTTGGCCAGTGCCACATGCTTGCCGCGCAGCAGGTAGAAGGCACTGATCGACATCACGAACACCGCGCCGGTGACGTAGCCGGCACTGACCGTGTGCACGAACTTGGCCTGGGCCACCGGGTTGAAGATCACCGCGGCGAAGTCGGTGATTTCCATGCGCATCGTGTCCGGGTTGAACACCGCGCCGACCGGGTTCTGCATCCAGCCGTTGGCGACCAGGATCCACAGCGCGGAGAAGTTCGCGCCCAGCGCCACCAGCCAGGTCACCACCAGGTGCTGCACCTTGGACAGGCGCTTCCAGCCGAAGAAGAACAGACCGATGAAGGTGGCTTCGAGGAAGAAGGCCATCAGCCCCTCGATCGCCAGCGGTGCGCCGAAAATGTCGCCGACGTAGTGGCTGTAGTAGGACCAGTTCATGCCGAACTGGAATTCCATGACGATGCCGGTGGCCACACCCATGGCGAAGTTGATGCCGAACAGCACCCCCCAGAACAGGGTCATGCGTCGCCAGATGTCCTTGCCGCTCATCACGTAGACGCTTTCCATGATCGCCATCATGAAAGACAGGCCCAATGTGAGCGGCACGAACAGGAAGTGGTACATCGCGGTCAGCGCGAACTGCAGGCGCGACAGTTCGGCTACAAGCATGTCAGGCATGACGGCCTCCATATGCGAATGGACGTGACCATCATCGGCGATCGGCGCCGGCAAGGTTTTGTCCGGGGTCAGGCAAGCCTACCCTCTTTCTGGCAACATGAATGGTTCGTTTGCCTGTCGAATGCGCAATATTCGACCTGGGCCGGATTTTTCGGCGCAGCCGGATTTGCCTGTCCGTGCTGCGACAGTGGCACCCCTCATCCGCGCCGCGCATGTCCGATTCCACGATCGCAGCCCCTCCTTCCGCACCTGCCGTCGCGGCGCCCGATGCGCGCGAGGCGTCCAACGTGCGCGACGCGCGAGCGCGGCTGACGAAGCTGGCCGAGGCGCAGTCCGGCCGCCTGCGCCTGGCCGCGGCCTGCCAGATCGGCGCCGGCTGGCTGCTGTTGCCGCAGGCCGGACTGATCGCGTACGGCCTGCAGCAGGTGTTCGTCGAAGGTGCCGCGGTGGTCTCATTGCACGGGCTGCCGTGGGCGCTGGCCGCGGTGCTGGCGCTGCGTGCGCTGCTGTCCTGGGGAGGACGCGAGCTGGCCGATACCGCGGCCAGCCGCATCCAGACCGGGCTGCGGCAACGGCTGGCCGAGCGCCTGCTCGCCGCCGGCGCACCGTGGTTGCGGCGACAGCGCAGCGGCGCCCTGGGTGAATTGACCGGCACCCATGTCGATGCGCTGCACGGCTATTACGCCGGCTTCGTGCCGACCCGGCTGGAAGTGCTGTGGGTGCCGCTGGCGATCCTCGTCGCCGCCTTCATCGCCGACTGGGTGGTCGGCCTGATCCTGCTGCTGACCCTGCCGCTGATCCCGTTGTTCATGATGCTGGTCGGCTGGAGCGCGGAAGCGGCCAGCCGCCGTCAGTTGCAGGCGCTGGCGCGGCTGGGCGGGCATTTTGCCGACCGCCTGCGCGGCCTCGGCCTGATCCGCGCGTACGGGCGTGGCGAGGCCGAACTGCAAGGCATCGGCGAGGCCGCCGAAGACCTGCGCCAGCGCGCGATGAAGGTGCTGCGGCTGGCCTTCCTGTCCTCGGCGGTACTGGAGTTCTTCGCCTCGGTCAGCGTGGCACTGATCGCAGTGTACCTGGGTTTCACCTACCTCGGCATGCTCGGCATCCGCCAGGCACCGCTGACCTTGGCCACCGGCATGTTCTGCCTGCTCCTGGCACCGGATTTCTATGCCCCGCTGCGGCGTCTGGCCGCGCATTACCACGACCGCGCCGCGGCGCTGGCGGCGATCGACGAGATCGAGGCGGCACTGGCCGGCAGCGACGCGCAAGCGACCACGAGTCGCCACGCCGATGCCGCCGCCGGCAGCCCCGCGCCGAGGCTGCTGGCGCGGGGGCTTGCCATCGGCCATCACGGACGCGATGCAGCAGTGCTGCAGGGCATCGATTTCGACATCCGGCCCGGCGAGTTCATCGCCATCGCCGGACCCAGCGGCAGCGGCAAGACCACCTTGCTGGAAACCGTGGCCGGCTGGCTGCCGCCGCTGGCCGGCGAGCTGCAGGTCGAGCCGGCGGTGCGCATCGGCTACGCGCCGCAGCGTCCGTTCCTGTTCCACGGCAGCATCGCCGACAACCTGCGCCTTGCCCGGCCCGATGCCGGCATGGACGAACTGCAGGCCGCGGCCGAAGCCACCCAGGCGATGGAGTTCATCCGCCGCCTGCCCGCGGGCATGGACACGCTGATCGGCGAGCACGGCTTTGGCCTGTCCGGTGGCGAAGCCCGGCGCCTGGCGCTGGCACGGCTACTGCTGCGCGATGCGCCGCTGTGGTTGCTGGACGAGCCCAGCGCCTTCCTCGATGCGGATACCGAGGCGGCGTTGCTGCGCGCCCTGCGCCGTCTTGCCCACGGCCGCACGGTGTTGATGGCGACCCACTCACCGGCGGCACTGGCCGCAGCCGACCGCGTGCTGCACCTCGCCACGCCGGCGGAGGCGCCGCGATGAAGGCTGCACCGCGCACGCTGAAGCAGGTGTTCGGCGGCCAGCGTGCGCTGCTGGTGCTGACCATCGTGCTGCTCGCCACCACCCTGCTCGCCGGCACCGGGCTGCTGGCGGTTTCGGCCCACTTCCTCACTGCCACCGCGCTGGCCGGTGCCGCCGCGACCGGCTTCAACTTCTTCGGCCCGTCGGCCGGGATCCGGGCGCTGACCTTTGCCCGCATCCTCTCGCGTTACGGCGAAAAACTCGTCGGCCACGACGCCACCCTGCGCATCGCCCGCGACCTGCGTCGCTGGTTCTTTGCCCGCGCCCTGCCGCTGGCACCGCTGGACCTGGGCCGCGAGCGCGTCGGTGACCTGCTGGCGCGTCTGATCGCCGATATCGACCAGGCCGATGGCCTGCTGGTGCGTGCCATCGGCCCGTTGCTGGCCTTGCTGGTGCTGGTGATCGCCCTGCTGCTGGGCATCGCCTGGCTGTTGGCGGCGGCGGCGCTGTGGATGGCGCTGGTGTTCGCCCTGCTCGGCCTCGTGCTGCCGGCTCTGCTGTCGCTGCGCAGCGACGATGCCGAACGCCGGCAGACGCTGGATCGCGCGGCGTTGCGGCAACGCCTGCACGAGGCACTGGAAGGTGCCGGTGATCTGATCGCGATGGATGCGGTGGCCCCGCGCCTGCAGGAGATCGATGCCGACGCCCGGAGGCTGGAAGACAGCAGCCTGCAGTTGCAGCGACGCCAATCGCTGGCGCAGCTGGCGCATGGCCTGATCGTCGCGGCGGGCCTGGCGATCCTGTTGTGGCAGCTGCTGCTGGGCTTCGAAGCCGGGGCGCTCACCGCGCCGCAAGCGGCGGCGCTGCTGTTCGCGGGGCTGGCCGGCTTCGAGGCCGCTTCCGGCCTGGCGCTGGCCTGGCAGTCCCTGCGTCAGGCGCGTGCCTCGCTGCGCCGGCTGCGCGAAGTCGCCGGGCGCGAGCCGGTGATCGGCGACATCGCCCAGGCGCAGGCCTTGCCGGCCAATGGCGAGCTGCGCCTGCACGGCGTGCGCTTCGGTTGGCATGGCGATGCCGGACGCATCCTGCTGGACGGCGTGGACCTGTCGATCGCACCCGGTGATCGGGTGCTGATCCGTGGCGACAGCGGCGCCGGCAAGTCCTCGCTGCTGGCCCTGCTGCTGCGCCTGCGCGACCCGGATGCCGGGCATATCCGCTTCGGCGGCATCGACCTGCGCCAGGCCAGTCAGGCGCAGTGGCACCGGCGCATCGCCTGGCTGCCGCAGGAGGCGCCGGTGTTTGCCGGCAGCGTGCGCGAGAACCTGCTGATGGGCGATGCGCAGGCCGACGATGCGCGGCTGTGGCAGGTGCTGGCGCAGGTGCGCATGGCGCAGGCGGTGCGCGCCCTGCCCGACGGGCTGGATGGCTGGATCGATGCCGCCGGTGCCAGCCTCTCGGCCGGCCAGGCGCGACGCATCGCGCTGGCCCGCGCCCTGCTGCGCGACGCCCCGTTGCTGTTGCTGGACGAACCGACCGAAGGGCTGGACGCCGACACCGCGCAGGGCCTGCTGCAAGACCTCGCCCGTGTCAGCGCCGGCCGCAGCCTGATCGTGATCAGCCACGCGCCGATTCCCGCCGAACTGACTCCGCGCCGCTACCGCCTGCGCGATGGTCGGCTGCTGGCCGAAAGCGCGCAGTAGCCGGCGCACGACTCGCACCCCGTGCCGTTGCGCGCAATGCGGGACACGCATGCGCGCTGCCGGCACCTCCGCGTGGCTTACTTCGCGCAGCCGCTCAGGCGCAGGGTCTGTCCCGGCTGGATGCGATAGTTCGGTGCCTTGAGGCCATTGGCCCGTGCCAGCTCGCTCACTCGACACTGGTAGCGGCGCGCGATCGCGGTCAGGTTCTCGCCACGCGCAACACGATGGGTGCGCACGGACGCCGGACGTCGCGCCGCCGCGATCTGGCTGCGTTCGGCGGGATTGGCCGGCACCACGCGTGCCGGCGTCTCGCCCGTCGCGTCCGACGCCGATTCACCCTGGGGCGTCACCAGCGGGCCCACCCGTACCACCGCCGCACCGGCATCGCTGTTGAGCAACTGGCGCGCGATCTCGGCACGCTTGCCGTTCACGCAATAGCGGTTGTACAGCGAGGCGATCGTATTGGTCACCGTCAGCTGGGTACCTTCCTGCAGCCAGGTGTTGGGCCGGAAACGCGGGTTGAGGTTGCGCAATGCGCGCTGGTAACCATTGGTGCCGCGCGCGTTGCCAAGACAAATGGTCAGCTCGTTGATGGTGGTCGCGCGCCTGAGCTGGATGCGCGTGGTACGCCCGGCACCCCAGGTGCGCGGGAAGCGCAGCCCGTAATCGGACGGATGCAGGTACAGCCAGGCCGCGGCGATCACCATCGGCACATAGTCCTTGGTCTCCGCCGGGAACTGGTCGTACACGCTGGCATCCCAGAACGTGCGACCACCGGTCTGGTTGTACACCCGCAGCGCACGTCCTTCGCCGCCGTTGTAGGCCGCCAGCGACATCTCGATGCTGCCGTTCAATTGTGCATAGCGTTCCAACAGGTACTCGGCCGCGGCCTGCGCCGACATCTGCGGGTCGAAACGGGTATCGAAACCGGTGCCATCGTTGCCGAGGCCGAAGCGGCGCCCGGTGGCGGGCATGAACTGCAACGGCCCCGAGGCCCCGGCGCGCGAGGTCACGTGCACCTTGCCGTTGGATTCCTTGGCCAGGATGCCGAACAGCAACGCCTCGGGCAGGCCGGCGCGCTGGAACGCCGGCGCCATGTGCGGACGCAGGTACTGGTAATTGACATAGCTTTCCATCAGCGCCGGGCGCATGTCGGTCAGCCAGCGACGGATACCGGCCTGCACCGCCGGATTGAACTGCACGGCCTGGATGAAGCGGCGGTTGCGATCATCCAGCAACGCCTCGGCGGTGGCCGCATCGGGCACGCCGTCGCCGGCGATGTTGATCGGATCCTCGTCCTCATCGCCTTCATCGATTTCGTCCACGCCCCGCTCGGGTGCCGGTTGCAGCATCTGCCGGTAACGCGGCATGAGCTGTGCCATCGGGCAGCCTCGCAGGGTGCCGCATTCGGTCAGCACTTTTTCCATGTCACCGATCGCCGCATCGCGTGCATCGGCATCCTCGGCCGCATCGAACTTCGCCTGTGCCGCCTCGGCGCGCTCGACCAGGGCCTGGGCGGCACGCGACAGGCGCTGCGCCTGCGCGGATTGCGGCATCAACAACGCAGCCACGGCAACAAGCGGGATGACATGCAGGCGGCAGGCACGGGAAAACGGCGACATCGGCGATCCAGTCTGTGGGGAGCACGCAGGGTAGCGAGGGCGTCTGATCGGAACAAGGCACGCGTGATCGCGTTCAGCGAATAGAATCGGGCTCATTCAATTCTTCTGGAATGCGCATGAGCTCGATTCTGGTCGGCAAGTCGATCACCCGTGCCGATGGCGGCGCGGTCACCCTGCAGGCGAAGTTCGGCAACCGCCACGGTCTGGTCGCCGGCGCCACCGGTACCGGCAAGACGGTGACCCTGATGACCCTGGCCGAAGGCTTCAGCCGTCTTGGCGTGCCGGTGTTCATCGCCGACGTCAAGGGCGACGTGGCCGGCCTCGCGGTGGCCGGGGAAATGAACGACAAGCTGGCCGCGCGGGTGGCCGAAATCGGCGTTCCCGACTACCAGCAGGCCGGCAATCCGGTGCTGTTCTGGGATCTGTGGGGCGAGAAGGGCCATCCGATCCGCACCACGGTCAGCGAGATGGGCCCCTTGCTGCTGGCACGCATCCTGGAACTGAACGACACCCAGAGCGGCGTGCTCGACATCGTGTTCAAGCTGGCCGACGACCGCGGCCTGCTGTTGCTCGACCTCAAGGACCTGCGCGCCCTGCTCAACCTGGTGGCCGAGGAGCGCAAGCAGATTTCCGGCGAATACGGCCTGGTCAGCACGCAGTCGGTGGGCGCGATCCAGCGCGCGCTGCTGCGCCTGGAGCAGGAAGGTGCCGACCGCTTCTTCGGCGAGCCGGCGCTGGAGCTGGCCGACCTGATGCGCACCCATATCAACGGTCGCGGCATGATAAGCGTGCTCGCCGCCGACCAGTTGATCCTCAAGCCGCGGCTGTATTCGAGCTTCCTGCTGTGGCTGCTGTCGGAACTGTTCGAACAGTTGCCGGAAGTCGGCGATCTGGAACAGCCCAAGCTGGTGTTCGTGTTCGACGAAGCGCACCTGCTGTTCGCCGATGCACCGCCGGCACTGCGCCAGCGCGTGGAACAGGTGGTGCGCATCATCCGCTCCAAGGGCGTGGGCGTGTACTTCTGCTCGCAGTTCCCGGACGACGTGCCCGATGCCATCCTCGGCCAGCTCGGCAACCGCGTCCAGCACGCCCTGCGCGCGTTCACCCCGCGCGACCAGAAGGCGGTGCGCACCGCGGCGCAGACCTTCGTGCAGAACCCCGCGATCGACGTCGCCGAAGCCATCGCCCAGCTCGGCGTCGGCGAGGCGCTGGTTTCGACGCTGCAGGACAAGGGCGTGCCGATGCCGGTCGAACGCACCCTGATCGCGCCGCCGGGCTGCCGCATGGGCGCGATCAGCGAGGCCGAGCGCAGCCAGGTGCGCGCAGGCAGTCCGGTCGGGCACAAGTACGACCAGCCGATCGACCGCGAATCCGCCTTCGAGGTGCTCGCACGCAAGGCCGAGCAAGCCGCGGAAGCCGCCAATGCGCCCAAGGCGGTGGAGGCCGGCGCCGAACAGGGCGGCTTCGGCCAGATGATGCGTGACGTGCTGCTCGGCACCAAGCGCCGCCAGGGTGCGATCGAAACCATGGCCAAGCAGACCGCGCGCACCATGGGCAACCAGATGGGCCGGCAGATCCTGCGCGGCGTGCTTGGCGGCTTCCTCGGGGGCCGCCGATGAATCGCCCGGCCACGCCGGTGAAAAAATCGGCAATGGATCGCTTTCTCGGCATCGTCGAGAAAGGCGGCAATGCACTGCCACATCCGGCCACCCTGTTCGCCCTGCTCGCCCTGCTGGTGGTGGCGATGTCGTGGATCGCATCGCAATTCCACATCGCCGTGCCGCACCCGACCACCGGCGAGGACATCGTGCCGGTCAATCTGGTCAGCGTGGAAGGATTGCAGCGCATCCTCGGCAGCCTGATCACCAACTTCACCAGTTTTGCGCCATTGGGCACGGTGCTGGTGTCGCTGATCGGCATCGGCGTGGCCGAACATTCGGGCCTGATCGGCGCCGCGCTGCGCAAGCTGGTGCTGGCCGCGCCGCGTTACCTGCTGACCCCGGTGATGGTGTTCGCCGGGGTGATGTCGAACATGGCCAGCGAGATCGGCTACGTGCTGCTGGTGCCGCTGGCCGGCATGGTGTTCCTGGCCGCCGGGCGCCACCCGATCCTCGGCATGGCCGCCGCGTTCGCCGGCGTCTCCGGCGGCTATTCGGCCAACCTGTTGCTGGGCACGGTCGATCCGCTGCTGGCCGGTCTGTCCGAGGAAGCCGCGCACATCGTCGATCCGACCTATGAGGTCAACGCCGCGGCCAACTGGTATTTCATGATCGTCTCCACCTTCCTCGTCACCGGGCTCGGCTGGTGGGTGACCGAGCGCATCGTCGCACGGCGCTTCCCCGATGCGCCGCGTGATGATGGCGCGACGGACGAGATCGAGCCGATCAGCGCCGCCGAGAACCGCGGCCTCAGGTTCGCGGTGATCGCCGGCGTGCTGCTGACCCTGCTGGTGCTGTGGGGCACGGTGCCGGAGAACGGCTTCCTGCGCCTGGCCGGACAGGAGGAACTGCTCGACTCGCTCAAGCCCTTCCTCAACGGCATCGTCGCGCTGATCTTCGTCTATGGCCTGGTGGTCGGCGTGGCCTACGGCATCGGCGCGGGCACGGTGAAGAACGACAGCGACGTGATCAACGGCATGGGCAAGAGCATGTCCACGCTGGGCGTGTACCTGGTGCTGGTGTTCTTCGCCGCGCAGTTCGTCGCCTTCTTCAACTGGACCCAGCTCGGCCTGATCATGGCAGTCAAGGGTGCCGACCTGCTGGTGCAGCTTCAGTTGCCGGGCGTGGTGCTGTTCGCCGGCTTCATCGTGCTGACCGCGGTGGCCAACCTGTTCATGGGGTCGGCCTCGGCCAAATGGGCGCTGATGGCGCCGGTATTCGTGCCGATGTTCATGCTGCTGGGTTATTCGCCGGAGCTGACCCAGGTCGGCTACCGCATCGGTGACTCGGTGACCAACATCATTTCGCCGATGATGAGCTACTTCGCGCTGATCATCGCCTTCCTGCAGCGCTACGAGCCCAAGGCCGGCATCGGCACCGTGATCGCGGTGATGCTGCCGTACTCGATGGTATTCCTGCTCGGCTGGACGGTGATGTTCATGCTGTGGATGGGTCTGGATCTGCCGATCGGCCCCGGAGCCCCGCTGCAATATGTCGCGCCGGCGTCAACGCCGGGTTGAGTCCGCGTCGTATAACCTCCCGATTTCCCCCCACGAGAGTCGACACATGCAACTGATCCGCACCTCCCTCCTCGCCGCCGCCGTCACCCTGGCCCTGGCCGCCTGCCAGAAAGCGCCGGACACCGCGGCACCGGCGGCACCGGCCGAGGCACAGTCCGACGCGTCCGCTGCCGCGCCTGCTGCAAGCCCGGCTGCCGATGCCGGCACCCGCGCCGGCGTGCCCGCCGCCAACGACCTGGTCGGCACCTACTCGGCCACCCTGCCCTGCGCCAGCTGTCCCGGCATCGACACCACGCTGACGCTGGAGGCCGATGGCCGCTATCGCCTGCGCGAGGTCTACCAGGGCCAGGATGGCGCGCCGGTGGAAACCGTCGGCAAGTGGGAAATCGATGACGGCAAACTGGAGCTCGACCCGGACGCCGATGATGAAACCGACCGCGAGTTCGCCATCGATTCGGTCGATGCCCTGACCCTGCTGGGCCAGGACGATCGCCGCGCCGAAAGCGGCCTGGACTACACCCTCAAGCGGCAGCGGTGAGCCGTTGGCGGCCGCCCGCCGCGGTCGGCACCGCGCTGATCACCGCGGCGGGTCAGGCCCGCCTCAAGGCGGAGCTGGATGAGTTGTGGCGCGTGCAGCGCCCGGAGGTGGTGCGCGCGCTCAGCGCCGCCGCCGCCGAAGGCGACCGCAGCGAAAACGCGGAATACGTCTATCGCAAGAAACAACTCGCCGGCATCGACCGGCGGGTGCGCTATCTGAGCAAGCGCATCCCCGCATTGAAAGTGGTCGATGCCGCACCGGCCGACCCGGAGGCGGTGTTCTTCGGTGCGGAAGTGGAGCTGGAACGGCTCGACGATGGCCAGGTGCTGCGCTATCGCATCGTCGGCCCGGACGAGACCGATGCCCGCCTCGGCCACATCAGCATCGACTCGCCGCTGGCACGGGCGATGCTGAAAAAGCGCATCGACGACGAATTCGGCGCGGAACTGCCCGGCGGCCACACCCGCTTCGCCATCATCGCGGTGAACTACCCGGCCGCAGGCTGACGCCGCCGCGCAGCGCGCTCAGGCGTGCCTCTGCTCAGTCGTCGAACACCACTTCGCCGTACAGGTCGTGCTCGTCGCTGCCGAGGATTTCGACATCGACGAATTCGCCGGGCCGGCAGCCGGCCTCGAAACCGTTCTGGATCTGCACCACGCCGTCGATTTCCGGGGCATCGGCCATCGAGCGGGCAATCGCCAGCTCGCCATCGGCCAGATCGACCAGGCAGCGCTGGGTGCTGCCGACCTTGGCCGCCAGCTTGTCCGCGGAAATCTCCGCCTGCAGCGCCATGAAGCGTGCCAGCCGCTCCTGCTTCACTTCCTCCGGCACCGGGTCGGGCAAGGCGTTGGCGGCGGCACCGTCCACCGGCGAATAGGCGAACGCGCCGACCCGATCCAGCTGCGCGTCTTCAAGGAAGTCCAGCAACTCCTCGAACTCGGCCTCGGTCTCGCCGGGGAAGCCGACGATGAAAGTGCTGCGGATGGTCAGCTCCGGGCAGATGTCGCGCCAGCGGGCGATGCGCTCGCGGGTCTTGTCGATCGCGCCGGGGCGCTTCATCAGCTTGAGGATGCGCGGGCTGGCATGTTGCAGCGGGATGTCCAGGTACGGCAGCAGCCGGCCCTCGGCCATCAGCGGGATCACCTCGTCCACATGCGGATACGGATACACGTAGTGCAGCCGCGTCCACACGCCCAGCTCCGACAGCCCTTCGCACAGCGCCTTCATGCGTGTCGCATAAGCCTTGCCGCGCCATTCTCGCTCGGCGTAACGCACATCGACGCCATAGGCGCTGGTGTCCTGCGAAATCACCAGCAACTCGCGCACCCCGCCGGCGACCAGGCGCTCGGCCTCGCGCAGCACCTCGTCCACCGGGCGGCTGACCAGGTCGCCGCGCATCGAGGGGATGATGCAGAAGCTGCAGCGATGGTTGCAGCCTTCGGAAATCTTCAGATAGGCGTAATGCCGCGGCGTCAGCTTGAGCCCGTAATCCGGCAACAGGTCGACGAAGGGATCGTGCGCCGGCGGCAGCGCCTGATGCACCGCCGACATCACGCTGGCGTAGTCCTGCGGGCCGCTGATCGACAGCACGCCCGGATGCGCCTCGCGGATCAGGTCCTCGCGCTTGCCCAGGCACCCGGTGACGATGACCTTGCCGTTCTCGGCCATCGCCTCGCCGATCGCATCCAGCGACTCGGCCACCGCGCTGTCGATGAAGCCGCAAGTGTTGACCACCACCACGTCGGCATCGTCATAGCTGGGCGCGATGGCATAGCCCTCGACTTTGAGCTGGGTCAGGATGCGCTCGGAATCGACCAGCGCCTTGGGGCAACCAAGGCTGACGAATCCGACTTTGGGCTGGGCTTGCGACATGCGGCGATACCTCGAAACGGCCGCCGATTATAGAGTTTCATGCGGCTTTCCGGCGTCCGACAACGCGCTGGCGCGAGCGGACAGGCGACCGTTTCCTCGCTTTGCGATCAAGGGCCGCACTGCAACGCACGCAGGACATGCAATGGATCGAACCCGATCCACCCGAGCGCGGGGTACGCGCCCGGCATGCCGGCGAGAAGCGTGGCCTGCGCAGCAGCGGCACACGCGAGTTTTCATGCACGGCGGGAACTGCCCGAGCGAAAAAACGGCACGAAAGCGGCGCTTGATCTTCTTCCACCCTAAACTTGCACGCCAAGGGGAGTGTGATGGCCGCCAAAATCTATTACGACGGGCAATGCCCGTTCTGCTCGCGATATACAGCTTTGCTTCGCCTCCGACAATCGGTCGGAGACATCCGGCTGGTCAACGTCAGGGAGGACGACACAGCGCGTCAAGCACTGCAAGCGGCGGGTTTCGATCTCGATCAGGGAATGGTGCTGGATCTCGATGGCCGGCTCTACGCCGGCGCCGATGCCATGCACATGCTGGCCATGCTCGGCAGCCGCAGCGGCTTGTTGAACACGATTGTCGCGCGTGTCTTCCGTGTCACATGGCTGGCGAAGCTGCTCTATCCGGTTCTGCGTGCGGGCCGGGCGCTGACGCTCTTTGCCATGGGCCGGGAACGCATTTCAGCGAGCACCCCGGCACAGCAATCCCTTTTCATGCTGTTCAGCCAGGCATGGGGGCTGTGCGCTTTCCTGCACCTGCTTTACTACATGTATTACGAAGGCGCGACCCAGGTTTTCTTGACAACATGGGCAATCGGCCTGCTCGGCGCGTATCTGACGGTTCGGCCGCGCTCGCCGCGAGCCTTTGTGGTCTTGTCCGGGCTGATGTTATGGGATGCCTGGGCGCAGATGCCGGTGTATTCCAATCACACCATCCTGCGGAACTTCACGCTGCTGGCCATCGCGGCATCGGCCATTTACACCTGGGCGCGCGGCCGCAGCTGGTCGGATTTCATGAAGAGCTTTGCGCCGGTCGGCCGATGCCTGTTGGCGATCATGTACGTGTTCGGGGTCTTCCACAAACTGAACACCGACTTCATCGATCCGTCGGTGAGTTGCGCGGTCGCCGTGTGGGAACAGATGCCGACACCCTTGAACCATGTCGACTGGCCCTGGTTCCACTTGGCCGCCATCCATGGCACCTTGATCGGCGAAACGGTGATCCTGCTGGGATTGCTGTACAAGCCATCGCGGCAGATCGCGATCATTCTCGGCATCGCCTTTCACTCGATGCTCGCCCTCAGTTCCTACGGGTTTTACCCCTCGTTCTCGACCTTGGCGGTGGCACTGCATCTGTTGTTTCTTTCTCCGCAGGCGGCCGCGCGCATCACCTCGTCGAAGCAGTGGCTGCGCGTGGAAGGAGCCACGAAGCAGTACCGTGGCTTCCTCTATGTCTCCATGTGGTTCATGTGCATGTGGTTGGCACAAAAGCATGTGACACCGAGCGCGGTTGGACTGGTGTGGTTGCCATGGGCGATCTGGATCATGGTCATGGTCGTCAAGTACGGAAAAGATGCTGAAGGGGAAAGCACTTTCGGCGCCGCGATCTTTGCCCGGCCCTGGCTTTTCAACCTGATTTCCGCCTTCTTCTTTTTCAACTGCTTCGCCCCCTATCTCGGCCTCAAAACGGCGCAATCCATGAACATGTTTGCCAATCTCGCACTCGAGGGCGGCTACAACAATCATCTGGTGCTGCGCGGCACACCTGGCCCATTCGAGTACACCAACGATGTGGTCAAGCCATTGAGCCACGGCAGCCAGTACCTCACCCATGCCAAAGAGAACGGGCTGCATCTGACCTATTACGATCTGCTCAATCAGCTGGAGAGGGATCGCAGCCTGGTGGTCAGTTTCGAGCGCAATGGCACCGTGTACACCGGGCAGTCCTACGCAACACTCAAGGCGGACGCAGAGCGGTTGCTGCACCCTCGCTGGTTTCGGAACTGGTTTCTGTTCCGCCCCATCGATATGCGATCACCGAAGCCGTGCTCGCTTTCGCAGTAACCGCGAGTGTTGCGCCGGTGTGTGCGCCCGGCGCCTGATGATCAGTCCGCCGATGATCCTCGTGAACCGGGACATCGGCGGTTTCATCCATGCCCGCTTGTGCCGTCTGCCGCCGGACGCGCCCGTGCCAGTCGCAGCGGTGGCCGCCTACAATCGAGGCAGTCCATGCAAGGGAGCAGCACGATGCAACGGATCGACCTGGACACGCCCGCAGGCCGGGTACAGGCCTGGCATGCCGTGCCGGCGGGCACGCCGCGTGGCGCGGTGATCGTGGTGCAGGAAATCTTCGGCGCCAACGCGCATGTGCGCTCGCTGATCGAGCGTCTGGCCGCGGACGGCTGGGAAGCACTGGCACCATCGATGTTCGACCCGGTCACGCCCGATGCAGCCGGCATCGAACTGGACTACGACGATGCCGGCATGGCACGCGGCCGCGAACTGGCCGCGGAACTGGGCTTTGCCGCCGCCGTGCAGATCATCGATGCCGCCCAGCAATGGCTTGAAGGGCGCGGGCGCAAGGTCGCGGTGATGGGCTTTTGCTGGGGCGGCAGCGTCGCCCTGCTCGGCAATCTGCGGCTGGGCCTGCCAGCGATCGGCTGGTACGGCGCACGCAGCATGCCCTTCCTCAACGAGCCATTGCGCGCGCCGCTGCTGCTGCACTTCGGCGAAGAAGATCCGCTGATCCCGGCCGAGGACATCGAACGCCAGCGCGCCGCCTGGCCCGAAGCCGGCGTGCACGTCTACCAGGGCGCCGGCCACGCCTTCAACCGCGACTGCGACGGCGAACACTTCCGCCCCGGCGCCGCGGCGCTGGCCTGGAGCCGCAGCCTGGAGTTCCTCGAACAGCACCTTGAAACATCGGCATGAGCGCCGCGCCCGATTTCCGGCTCGATCCGCGACTGGGCGCCGACAGCCATGCCCTCGCCGAATGGCCGCTGTGCACGCTGCGCCTGATGGACGATGCACAGTACCCGTGGCTGCTGCTGGTGCCACGGATCGCCCGCGCACGCGAACTGATCGATCTGCAACCCGCGCAACGCCGCCAGCTGCACGTGGAAACCGATGCCGCCGCGCAGCTTCTGCGCGACGTGTTCGCCCCGCACAAACTCAATGTCGCGGCACTGGGCAACGTGGTCGAACAACTGCACGTCCACGTTATCGCACGCTTCCGCGAAGACCCTGCCTGGCCACGCCCGGTCTGGGGCGCGGCCCCGATGCAGCGCCGCAGCGAGGCCGAACGTGGGGAATTGATCCAGCGCCTCCAGGCACGGCTGCCGCAACTGACAGCCGACTGAGCGCGCTCAAAACTGCCAGTGCAGCCCCAATGCGACGCGTGAGCTGGCCTGGCTGGCATCGTCCAGTGCTTCGGACAGGGCCTCGCCGTAGCTGTTCACGCCGGTCCAGCTCAGGCGCGCGGTCAGCGGGCCGAAGTCGCGGGCCAGGCCGATGACGAAGTCGTTGTAGCTGTCGCCGGCGGCCTTGCGCAGGTCGTAATGGCCGATCTGTGCGTCCAGGCGCAGGCCGCTGTCGCCCAGTTCCAGTTCGGTGCCGACGTTGTAGTACAGGCCGCGACCGCCAAGGGCGAAGATGTCCGGCGACCAGGCCATGCCGACGTACACCGGCGCCCGGAAGTCCAGCCGCGCTTCCAGCTCGGTATAGGCGTAGTTGAAGTCCGGCTTGTGACCGGGATAGCTGACCCGGGTCAGGGTCATGTCCAGCGCCATGCCGCCGCCGATGTCGCCGGACCAGCCGATGTACGGGTCCAGCTCGTAGCGCACGCCGTCGTCCTCGTCGTCACTGGCGGTGAAGTCGACGTTCGAAGCCCACACGCCGGCGTAGACGCCACTGTCGTGGGTCAGGTTGAGGTCGAGCTGCAGCGCCGGCTTGCCACGGGTCTGCGACACCCCGCGCCAAACGTAATCGCTCAGCAGCGCCACCTCGCCGCCGAACTCCCAACCGGAACCCGCAGCGTGTTCTTCCACTTCTTCCTGCGCCAGCGCCGGGCCGGCCAACAGCGTGCCTGCCAGCAACAGAGCAAAAGACAGGCCAAAAGCAATCGTGCGCATCTCGCCTCCGGGCGCGGGGAAAGCTGCATACGATAGCGCCAAACCCGGCCCGTATCGCAGGCGGCAGGCCGCGAAATCCACCCGCCGCGACGCGCGCCAAGCGCGCCGGCCCGATGCGCACGCACTGCCTGCACGGCAACGCTTATCATCGCCCCATCGCCGGCCTGATCGCCGATCTCATTGTTGATCCCATCGCCTGCCCACGGAGTCGTCCATGAACCTGCGCCTCGCCCCGCTCGCCGCCGTGCTCGTGCTGAGCGCCGCCTGTGGCGGCAAACCCGCCACCGACGGCACCGATGCCGCACCCGCCGGCCCCGAAGAAAAGGTGCTCAACGTCTACAACTGGTCGGACTACGTGGCCCCGGACACCATCGCCAACTTCGAGAAAGCCACCGGCATCAAGGTCAATTACGACGTGTATTCGGAAAACGAGACGCTGGAAACCAAGCTCTCGGCCGGGCGCTCGGGCTATGACGTGGTGTTCCCCTCGGCGCGGCCGTTCGCCCAGCGCCAGATCGCCGGCGGCATGTACGCCGAGCTCGACCGCGACCAGCTCGGCAACTGGTCGAACCTCGACCCGGCGATCCTCCAGGGTCTTGAGGACATCGATCCGGGCAACCGCCACGTGGTGCCGTACATGTGGGGCACCACCGGGCTGGGCATCAACGTGGACAAGGTGAAAGCCGCACTGGGCGATGCCGCGCCGCTGGACTCGTGGTCGCTGCTGTTCGATCCGGCCAATGCGGCCAAGCTCGCCAGCTGCGGCATCAGCGTGCTGGATGACGACCAGGAAGCCTTCGGCGCGGCGCTGATCTGGCTCGGGCGCGACCCCAACGCCGGCAGCGCCGACGAGATCGATGCGGTCAAGCAGGTGTATGCGGCGATCCGCCCGCACATCCGCACCTTCAACAACGCCGAATACAAGGATGCACTGGCCAATGGCGACGTGTGCGTGGCGATGGGCTATTCCGGCGACATCGGCCAGGCGCGCGACGTCGCCATCGAAGCCGCGCAAGGCGCCGGCCGCCCGGCACCGGACATCCGCTACGTGATCCCGAAGGAAGGCGCGATCCGCTGGATCGACGTGATCGCGGTACCCAAGGACGCGCGCCACCCGAACAACGCCATGGCCTTCATCAACTACCTGCTGCAGCCGGAAGTGATCGCCGCGATCAGCAACGAAGTCGCCTACGCCAACCCCAACCTCGGCGCCACCGAACTGGTCGACCCCGACCTCGCCCAGGACCCCGGCGTCTATCCGCCTGCCGAAGTCCGCGCCAAGCTGATCGATCCGCATGCACTGCCGGAAAGCACCCAGCGGCAGCGGGTACGGGCCTGGACGGGGATCAAGAGTGGAAGATAAAGGCTAGGAACGAGTGTGGAGAAACGAGGAACGAGTGAAAAGCATCGCTTGCTCACACTTCCCGCTCATCTCCGCCCCACCGCTGTTACTCGTTACTCGTTACTAGTTCCTCGTTCCTAGCCCTTACTCGTTCCTCCACACTCGTTCCCAGCTCTACCACTCGTTCCTCGTTCCTAATCACTCGTTCCTAGCCTGATGAAGCCCATCCGCCCCACTCCCATCGAACCCTGGCGCGATACGGAAGCCGCGCCGTTCGTGCGCATCGAGGGGGTGACCAAGACCTTCGGCAAGCTGTATGCGTGCGATGACATTTCGCTGGACATCTATCGCGGCGAGTTCTTTGCGCTGCTCGGGGGTTCGGGGTCGGGCAAGAGCACGCTGTTGCGGATCCTGGCCGGGCTGGTGACGCCGGATGCGGGGCGGGTGCTGATCGACGGGGTGGATGTCACCGATCTGCCGCCGTACAAGCGCCCGGTGAACATGATGTTCCAGAGTTATGCGCTGTTCCCGCACATGAGCGTGGCGCAGAACATCGCTTTCGGGCTGAAGCAGGACGGGCTGCCGGCAGGCGAGATCCGCGATCGCGTGGCGCGCATGCTGGAACTGGTGCAGATGCCGCAGCTGGGCGGGCGCAAGCCGGATCAGCTCTCCGGCGGCCAGCGCCAGCGCGTGGCACTGGCACGTGCGCTGGCCAAACAGCCCAAGCTGCTGCTGCTGGACGAGCCGCTGGGCGCGCTGGACAAGCGCCTGCGCGAGCGCACCCAGTTCGAGCTGGTCAACATCCAGGAACAGGTCGGCACCACCTTCGTCATGGTCACCCACGACCAGGAGGAGGCGATGACCATGTCCAGCCGCATCGCGGTGATGGACAGCGGGCGCATCGTCCAGGTCTCGACCCCGGCGGCGCTGTACGAATACCCGGCGACCCGCTTCGTCGCCGAGTTCATCGGCGGCATCAACCTGTTCGAGGGCCGTGTGCATTCGCATGATGCCGAGGCCGGGCTGCTGCGGGTGCAGTGCGATGCGGTCGAAGGCGGCATCCTGCTGGCGGCGCAGGCCGATCCGATCCCCGAGGGCACCGCGGTCAGCGTGGCGGTGCGGCCGGAGAAGATCGACGTGCACGAGGACAAGGTCAGCGCCGAAAACGTCGCCGTCGGCCAGGTGCGCGACGTGGCGTATCTCGGCGATGTCTCGATCTACCACGTGGAAACCGCTTCCGGCGCGGTGATCCGGGTGCAGGAAACCCATGTCGAGCGCAGCTCCGAGCCGCATTACCAGTGGGAAGAAACCCTTTGGCTGTCGTGGTCGGCGGCCAGCTCGGTGGTGCTGACCACATGATCGGGGCGCCGCGCGATCGCCGCGCCGAGGGCGTGTGGTCGTTCTGGGACGACGTGGTGCGCAACCTGTTCGGCTGGTTCCGCGCCGTCGGCCGCGAGTTCCGCACCCGCCGCGGGCGTTTCCTGGTCACCGCGATCCCGATGCTGTGGCTGCTGCTGTTCTTCGCCACGCCCTTTTTGATCGTGCTGAAGATCAGCTTCGCCGAAGCGGTGTTCGGCCAGTCGCCGCCCTACACCTCGCTGATCCAGCAAACCGCCGACGGTGCGCACGCGCTGAAACTGCGCGCCTCGGCCTACGCCCTGCTGCTGCAGGACCCGCTGTACGTGTCGGCCTATCTGAAGTCGCTGCTGTTCGCAGGCGTCTCAACCGTGTTCTGCCTGCTGCTGGGCTACCCGATCGCCTACGGCATCGCCCGCGCGCGCCCGGCCTGGCGGCTGGCGCTGCTGGTGCTGGTGATCCTGCCGTTCTGGACCAGCTCGCTGCTGCGCACCTACGCGATGATCGGCATCCTCAAGGCCAATGGCCTGGCCTCGCAGGCGCTGGCGGCGCTGGGCATCATCGAGCCGGGCACGGCGATCCTGCATACCGATCTGGCCGTCTACATCGGCATCGTCTACAACTACCTGCCGTTCATGATCCTGCCGCTGACCGCGACGCTGATGCGGCTGGACTTCACCCTGATCGATGCCGCCGCCGACCTCGGCGCGCGGCCGTGGCAGTCGTTCCTGCGCATCACCGTGCCGCTGTCGATGCCGGGCATCATCGCCGGCGCGCTGCTGGTGTTCATCCCCGCGGTCGGCGAGTTCGTGATCCCGGACATCCTCGGCGGGCCGGACGCGCTGACCATCGGCCGCGTGCTGTGGACCGAGTTCTTCAACAACCGCGACTGGCCGGTGGCCTCGGCGGTGGCGATCGCGATGCTGCTGCTGATCGTGATCCCCACCCTGCTGTTCGAATACTTCGAGAACCGCCGCGCACAGCGCGAGGCGCAGGCATGAAGCGGCGCAACTGGGGCCTGGTCGCGGTGATGGCGCTGGGCTACGCCTTCCTGTACATCCCGATCCTGTCGATGGTGGTGTATTCGTTCAGCGCCTCGCGCCTGGCCACCGTCTGGGGCGGGTTTTCCACCCGCTGGTACGTGGCGCTGCTGCACAACGAGCAGATCATCACCGCGCTCGGCCGCAGCCTGACCATCGCGGCGGTCTCGGCCAGCGTCGCGGTGTGCATCGGCACCGCCAGCGGGCTGGCGCTGTCGCGCTTCGGCAAGTTCCCCGGGCGCGGGCTGCTGTCGCTGATGAACTCCTCGCCGATGGTGATGCCCGACGTGATGCTGGGCCTGTCCTCGCTGCTGCTGTTCGTCGCCATGCAGCAGCTGTTCGACTGGCCCGAGCGCGGCATGCTGACCATCACCCTGGCGCACATCACCCTGACCGCCTGCTACGTCACCGTGGTGGTGCGCTCGCGCATGGGCTCGCTGGACGAGTCGCTGGAGGAAGCGGCGATGGATCTGGGCGCGCGGCCATGGCGGGTATTTTTCCGCATCACCCTGCCGCTGATCGCGCCGGCACTGGTGGCCGGTTGGCTGCTCGCCTTCACCCTGTCGCTGGATGACCTGGTGATCGCCAGCTTCACCTCCGGGCCGGGTTCGAGCACGTTGCCGATGCTGATCTATTCCAAGGTCAAGCTCGGCGTGACCCCGGAAATCAACGCGCTGGCAACGCTGATGGTGACGGTGGTGGCGGTTGGCGTGGCCATCGCCGGGATCGTGATGCAGCGGCGCGAGCGCACCGACGGCGGTTAAAGCACGCCGCGTTTCTTCTCCACCAGCCACAGGCCGATGCCGGCAAGCGCGCCGATGCCGATCGCCAGCCACCACGGCAGCCCGGCCAGCCCGCGCAGCAGCGCCATCACGATCACCCCGACCACGACGAACTGGCTGTAGCGCCACGGGCTGTTGATGAAGCCGCGTGCCAGCTGTTCGTGGCGCGGCTCGGGCTGCCTGTCGGGTTGCCTGCCGCGCTGCGCGGCCGGCTGGCGGCGCTTGCGTGCCTTGCCCATCAGGTCCTCGGCAGGGTCACGCCGGTCTGGCCCTGGTACTTGCCGCCGCGGTCCTTGTACGAGGTCTCGCAGATGTCATCGGCCGCGGCCTGGAAAAACAGCATCTGCGCCACGCCCTCGTTGGCGTAGATGCGCGCCGGCAGTGGTGTGGTGTTGGAGAACTCCAGGGTCACATGCCCTTCCCACTCCGGCTCCAGCGGGGTGACGTTGACGATGATCCCGCAACGCGCATAGGTGCTCTTGCCCAGGCACACCACCAAGGTGTCGCGCGGGATGCGGAAGTATTCCACCGTGCGCGCCAGGGCGAAGGAATTGGGCGGGATGATGCACTCGTCGGCCTCGATGTCGACGAAGCTCTTGGGATCGAAGTGCTTGGGATCGACGATGGTCGAGTTGATGTTGGTGAACACCTTGAACTCGCGCGAGCAGCGCACGTCATAGCCATAGCTGGAAGTGCCGTAGCTGACGATGCGCTGCCCGGCCACCTGCTTGACCTGGCCGGGCTCGTAAGGCTCGATCATGCCGTGCTGCTCGGCCATGCGGCGGATCCAGCGATCACTCTTGATGCTCATCATTCACCCTTGGAAGCGGACACGGCATTCTAGCCCCGGCGACGACGCCGACAGGCCCGGGCGTGGAGTCAGATCAGCGATGCGGCGATCGGCATGCGCGCACGCGGACGCTGATCCAGCACCTGCAGCATGCGTCGCGCCGCGTCGCGATAGGCCGCCGCGGCCGCCGACTCCGGCTCGGCGAGGGTCACCGGCGTGCCGGCATCGCCGCGTTCGCGGATGCGCACGTCCAGCGGCAGCGACCCCAGCAGCGGCAGCCCGTAGCTTTCCCCCATGCGCTCGCCGCCACCGCTGCCGAACACGTGCTCGGCATGCCCGCACTGGCTGCACACGTGCACCGCCATGTTCTCGATCAGGCCCAGCACCGGCACCTCGACCTTCTCGAACATCTTCACCGCCTTGCGCGCATCCAGCGTGGCGATGTCCTGCGGCGTGGTCACCACCACCGCGCCGGCCACCGGGATCTTCTGCGCCAAGGTCAACTGGATGTCGCCGGTACCCGGCGGCAGGTCCATCACCAGCACGTCCAGATCGCCCCAGCGGGTGTCGTTGAACAACTGCATCAATGCCGAAGTCGCCATCGGCCCACGCCAGATCATCGGCGTGTCCTGATCCACCAAGAGGCCGATCGACATCGCCTCCAGACCATGCGCGCGCATCGGCTCGATGCTCTTGCCATCCGGGCTGTCGGGCTTGCCGGACAGGCCCAGCATCATCGGGATGCTCGGCCCGTAGATGTCCGCATCCAGCACGCCGACCCGCAAGCCCTCCTGCATCAGCGCCGCGGCCAGGTTGACCGCGGTGGTGGACTTGCCCACCCCGCCCTTGCCGGAAGCCACCGCGATCACGTTGCGGATGCGCGGGTGCGGCTGCAGATCGCGTTGCGGGGCATGCGCGGAAAGCCTGTTCATCTCAAGCACCATGTGGAAGCATTCCATTTCACCATCTCGGGCTGGAGAACGCCACTTCGCTTCTCCACTTCATGCCGATGCTCGCTGGATGCACGCCAACCGTTTTTCAGGTTGAATACGGTTTCACGACTGTTCAGTCTTCCTCCGCCCCGGACAACAACAAGGGAAATACGCATGAACCAATGGAAATTCCCGGTGCTTGCGAGCGCCCTCGCGCTCAGCCTCACCGCCAATGCACGCGAGCCCATTCCCGCCGAATCGTTCGCACGCGTACCGCAAGTGCAATCCGTCTCCATGAGCGCGGACGGCAAGAGCCTGGTCGCCTTGGTCGAAGCTCCCGGAAGCAACCACCAGGAAACCGCACTGGCGACATGGAACCTTGACAGCAATGCCGCCGGCCCGGTGATAACGCCATCGGGCAACCGCATGAAGTTCATTGCGGCCAGTGCACTGAAGGCAGGCCGTGCACTGGTTCTCGGTCGCCAGGAATGGACAGGCCAGCTCGCCGGCTGTGGCGAGGGCAGCGTCACCGGGGCCACGAAGACCTTCGTGACCAAGCTGTATCTGACCGACCTCGAGCAGAAGAAGTTCAGCGAAGCCTTCGCCGAAAACACCCGCAGGATCGGGGTCAGCAAGGAAACCCAGCAATGCATGGAGATTGCCGGCAGCGCATCGCTGGTCAGCACGCTGCCGCTGGATCCGGATAACGTCATCATCCGCCAGTTGAACGAGGCGACGCTGCAAGCCAACTACTACCTCTACAACCTTCGCACGGACGAAACCAAGCTCCTGTTCCGCGCGGGCGGTCGCACCCAGCCCGGCCTGTTCAATCCGCGCAATGGCGAGGTCATGACCCGAAGCCAGATCGAGCCCGTGGCCGGCGACTTCGAGCAACGCATCTTCATCGTGAATCCGGCCAGCGGCGAGTTCGAACAGCACGACGCCCTGACCAGCAAGGTCGGTGACCGGTATACGGTGGAAATCGTCGGCATCGACGAAACCAGCGGCAAGTATTACGTGCTGACCGATCTCAAGTCAGATCTGATCCAGGCATGGATGTATGACCCGAAGACCCGTGCATTCGATTCCGAGCCACTGGTCGCGCACCCACAGTATTCCATCGGCAATTTGATCCTTGGCACTCAGCCCAGCAACTTCAATCAGGTCCTGGGTTTCGTGACTGCCGGCCCAACCATGGAGGCGGTCTATGTCGATCCGCAAATGAAGGCAATCCATGACGGATTGAAGAACAGCTACCCGGGGCAGAACGTATCGATCAACGGCTACAACGACGACCTTTCGCGCGTTCTGTTCACCACTTCGAGCCCGCGGCACTCGCCTACCTACCATCTGCTGCTGGATCGCAAGAACGTCAAACCCATCGGCAGCCAACGCCCGTGGATCAGTCCAGCGCAAATCGGCGAGCAACGCTGGATCACCTACGAGGCTCGTGACGGCATGAAAATCCCCGCCATCCTGGACTTGCCGGTCGGCTGGAAACAGGGGGATCCGGCACTGCCCGCCATCGTCCATCCCCACGGTGGGCCGTGGGCGCGTGACTTTGCCGGCTGGGATGGTTCGGGCTGGGTTCCATTCCTGACCTCACGCGGTTACGCCGTGCTGCGACCGCAATACCGCGGCTCTGCCGGCCTGGGACGGCAACTCTGGCTTGCCGGTGATGCCGAATGGGGCCAGAAGATGCAGGATGACAATGACGACGCCGCTGCGTGGCTGGTCAAGGAAGGCATCGCAGGCAAGGATCGGATCGCCATCTTTGGCTACTCGTACGGCGGCTTCGCTGCCGCAGCGGCCACCGTGCGGCCAGATGGCCCCTTCCAGTGCGCCATTTCCGGTGCACCCGTCACCAACCTCGCTCGCATCGGCCGCTCATGGAGCGACAATCGCCTGCAGCGCATCCTCCAGGGCAGGACCGTGACCGGCATGGACCCCATGCGCAACACAGACAAGGCCAGCATCCCGATCCTTCTGTACGTCGGTGATCGCGACGTGCGCACCCCAGCCTTCCATGCCAAAAGTTTCTACGATGCGGTGAAGGGCAAGGTCAATGCCAAGTACGAATTGATCGCCGACATGCCGCACAGCATGCCTTGGTACCCGCGACACCAGGTACAGACGCTGGGTTTGATCGAGGAGTTCCTGGCCAAGGACTGCGGGCCGGGAGGCCTCTGAATCGCTGTCTGACGCCAGCCACTCGGGCGCTGCCGTGCCGCTGTCCGCGCAGCACGAGCAGCGCCCGCTCGCGCCATTCACTTGTAATGCCCGCATCGGCCGCTTTGGCATGCGGGAGCTCGGCTTGCAATACTTTGTAAACACTGCTATCACTATTTTTTAACACTCGGTAGGCCCACCAAACAAAAGGGGAGCAACATGCGTTCTACATCTCGTCACTCATCGCCGAAGCGCTTGCCGCTGCTGGTTGCCATGCTCGGCTGCCTGTACGGTGCCAGCGCAATGGCGCAATCGCAGCCAGCTCAGGAGCCTGAAAGCGAGCCGGAAACGCCGAGCCAGCAGCAGGACACGCAGGCGCTGGAAACGGTTACCGTCACCGGCTCTTTGCTGCGTCGCAAGGAGTACGAAACAGTTGCACCGGTGCAGATCATCACCACGGACACCAGTGTGGCCGTTGGCCAGATCGATACTGCGGAGTTCCTCCAGCAATCCAGCGTCGCAGCCGGTTCGACCCAGATCGCCAACCAGTTCGCCGGCTACGTGACCGAAGGTGGTATCGGCGCGCAAACGATCTCGCTGCGCGGACTGGGTGCCAACCGCACCTTGGTGCTGCTCAATGGTGCCCGTCCGGGTCCGGCAGGCACCCGCGGCCAGGTGGGCGCGTTCGACCTCAACGTCATCCCGCAGGTCATTCTGCAGCGCGCTGAAATCGTCAAGGACGGTACTTCGTCGATTTATGGGTCGGATGCGGTGGCCGGCGTCGTCAATCTGATCACGCGCAAGAACATTGACCGCCCCGAGATCTCGATCATGGCACGTGGCCCGCTCCACTCCGGTGGCGAGTCGCTCGACGTGTCCGGCGTGACCGGCTGGAACTTCAATACCGGCAACCTGGCGCTGGCTGCCAGCTACTACAAGCAGAGGTCGATGAAGGTCGGTGACCGCGACTTCTTCCGCTGTGCGGAAGATCTTGTCTGGGATGCCGAAGGCAATCGTATCGACCGCGAGGATCGATCGATTCTTGCTGGCACCGAGTATGCCAACTGCAACATGATGCTGTTCAATGCCATTGACGATGCACTGACCGGCGTTCGTTACGTGCCGTCGCCCGATGGCGTGAGCAGTGGACCTTTCCCGGGCTGGCGTCCGCGCGCGAACACCACCTACGCCAACTCGCCGCAAGCCTCCTATGAGGAAGTCCTGAATGGCGAGTTCCTGCGCGCAGGCGACGTGTTCAGCGCGATGGAGCGCTTCAGCGTGTACGGCAGCGCGGACTTCAACCTGGGTGGCAGCGTCAACTGGACCAGTGAAGTGCTGTTCAACCAGCGCAAGACCGAAGCCCGCCGTTTCCGCCAGTTCTTCCCCATCATCGGTGGCTCCAATGCCATCCGACCCGGGTTCGGCTACGCCAACGACCCGGACTTCGTCAACCCGGTTCCCAGCGGCGTGGCGCGTCCGATCATGCCGTTCCGCTCGAATACCAACGTCAAGGTCGATTACTACTATGTCAATACCGGCTTCGACGGCCTGCTGCCATTCGGCGACTGGTCATGGAAGGCCAACACCTCGTATTCGCGCAGCAAGGGCACGTACAACGGCCTTGCCATCAGTGCATCGCGTTCGGGTGACGTGCAGTACAGCGACGACGCCCCGACCCTGGACTATTTCGACCCGGGCTTCCTGGATGGCTCGCGCATGGATGAACTGGTTGCCGCAATCGGCCAGTGGGATCGCGGTGTGACCACCTATGACCAGTTCGTGGTCAATGCGGTAGCCACCGGCGAGCTGTTCCAACTTCCTGCCGGTGGCGTGGGTGTGGCCATCGGTGCCGAGTATCGCCGCTACAGCATCGATGATCAGCCCGGCGAGCTGTCCCGTGCCGGTGACCTCTGGGGCCAGTCCTCGGCCCAGGTGACCAAGGGCAAGGACAGCGTCAAGGAACTCTTTGCTGAAGTCGAGGTGCCGATCCTCAAGGCTGTTCCGGCGTTTGAAACCCTCACCTTCAACGCCTCCGGGCGCGTGTTCGACTACGACTCGGTGGGCGACAGCGATTCGGTGTGGAAGGCCGGCCTCAACTGGCAGATCGTACCGTCCCTGCGCTTGCGCGCGACCAGGGGGACATCGTTCCGGGCACCCGGCCTGTACGAACTCTATCTGGGCAATCAGAGCGGCTTCGTCGGCCAGCTTGCCATCGACCCCTGCGTACGCTGGGGTGAAAGCAGCAATGACCACATCCGCGCCAACTGTGCGGCTGCGGGCATCCCGGATGACTACGCCGGTGGTGCTGCGTCGGCGCGCGTGTTCACCGGTGGTGGTGCTGGCTTCCTCCAACCGGAAACATCGACTGCATTCAACGCCGGTTTTGTATGGACGCCCTCGTTCGCTCCGCTGAGCCTGGCATTCGATTACTTCAAGTACGAGGTCAAGGACGAGATCGCATCGCTGGGAGCGGGCGATATTCTGGCTGCCTGCTACGGCGCGCCGGTCTATCCGAACAACTACTGCAGCATGTTCACGCGCAATCCGAACAACGATCCGACCGCACCCAACGCGATTGGTGACGTGTACGCGACGTACATCAACATCAACCGCCAGATGATCCGCGGCTACGACCTGATCATGCGTTTCGACAAGGACTTCAACTTCGGTTCGCTGGAGATGGAAGGCAACTTCAGCTACCTGCTGGAAGACGTCGAACAGGTCTTCGACAGTGCGGCCGAAAGCGGATACGACTCGACCGACTGGGTCGGCTACATCGCACGACCGAAGCTGGTGGGGAACTATCGCACCAGCCTCAAGCGGGGTGACTGGACGTTCACCTGGGCCATGGACTACGTCGGTTCCACCAAGAACACCCTGATCCAGCCGACCTTCACCTATCAGGGCTTCCCGAATGCAGTCCGCAAGATCACGGCAGAAAGCCAGCTCTATCACGCTTTGTCCGTCGGCTACCGCGCGGACAAGTGGTCGCTGCTGGTGGGCATGCGCAACGTGTTTGACGCCAAGCCGCCGGTGATGACCACCGGCACCGCAACGCGCTATGGCAATATTCCGGCGTTCGCCACCCAGTACGACTGGTACGGTCGCACGCTGTATGCGCGTTACAACTACCGCTTCTGATCACGGGATTTGACGCGGCAATGGACAAGGGCGACTTCGGTCGCCCTTGTCTTTTTCCGTTTGGGGAATCGTCGGACCGCCACGTGCCCGCAGCCTGAACGCGCCAGCGCGTTTGTTGCAGCGCAACTTTCAACCTACGGCAGCGGATGGATATAAAGAAGGCATCCGATGGCAGTGGCCACCGGGGGAGCCCTCACATCAGGAGAGTTACATGCGCAAGACCCTGTTTGCACTGGCCATTGGCCTGGCCGCGCTGCCGATGATGGCCGCGGCGCAGCAGTCGCCGATCGGCAAATGGACCACGCTGGATGACGAAACCGGCAAGCCGATGACCGTGGTCGAGGTCTACGAGGCACAGAACGGCACGCTCGCGGCGAAGATCATCGAGAACATTGCCGCGCCGCCGACCTGCACCAAGTGCAGCGGTGCCGACAAGGGCCGCTCCATCATCGGCATGCCGGTGCTGTGGAACCTCAAGCCGACCGGCAAGGCCTGGGGTGATGGCAATGGCCTGAAGCCGTCCAGCGGCGATACCTTCCGTGCCAAGTCGGTGGAAGTCATCGAAGGCGGCGCCAAACTGCGCATCACCGGCTGCAAGGGCCCGTTCTGCCGCAAGGCCACCTGGGTCCGCAACTGACGGCAACACCCTTCAACTGTCCGCGACTCGATACACGCCCGCCATCCCTTGGCGGGCGTTTTCGTTGCCCCGACCGCAGGCAATGCGCAGGGCGGATCGAATGGCTTGACAAGTGATATCTTTTTGATATCTTTTTGTTCGACCCTTGGAGAGCTGCCATGAAAGAAAACCCGATCCGCTCGCTGCCCGGCATCCCGATGCTGATTGTCCTGCTCCTGCTGCTGGCTGTCGCGGGCTGGCTGGTGATCAGCAGCGCGGCTGCGGGAACCGATGACGTCGGCCTTGTCTGGGCCATCAAACTGGTTGGCGGTATCCCGCTCGCCCTCGCCGCCGTGTTCTGTCTGCTCGGCCTGTACACCGTGCAACCCAACCAGGCGGCGGTGATCAGCCTGTTCGGCAAGTATGTCGGCACGGTCAAGGAGAGCGGGCTGCGCTGGAACAACCCGTTCTTCTCGAACAAGAAGGTGTCGCTGCGGGTGCGCAACTTCGAGAGCGGCAAGCTCAAGGTGAACGAGCTCGAAGGCAGCCCGATCGAGATCGCCGCGGTGATCGTGTGGCAGGTCGTGGATGCCTCCGAGGCGGTCTACAACGTCGATGATTTCGAGAGCTTCGTGCACATCCAGTCCGAGGCCGCGCTGCGTTCGATGGCGACCAGCTACCCCTACGACCAGCACGAGGACGGGCAGATGTCGCTGCGCAGCCACGCCGCGGAAATCTCCGAGCATCTGCGGAAGGAACTGGCCGAGCGCCTGGCCGATGCCGGCGTCAGGGTGCTGGATGCACGCATCAGCCACCTCGCCTATGCGCCGGAAATCGCCCAAGCCATGCTGCAGCGGCAGCAGGCCAACGCGATCATCGCCGCGCGCACGCGGATCGTCGCCGGCGCCGTGGGCATGGTCGAGATGGCACTGGCCGAACTGCAGAAGAACGGCACCGTGGAACTGGACGAAGAGCGCAAGGCGCACATGGTCAGCAACCTGCTGGTGGTGCTGTGCGGCGAGCGTTCCACCCAGCCGATCGTCAACGCGGGAACGCTGTACTGATGGCACCGCTGCATGCCGCGCTGTTGATGGCATTGCTGGCCTTGCCGGCGATCGGCATGGCGCTGTGGTTCTCGCGTGATCCGCGCCCGACCTCGCCGCCGATGGCGCTGCACATGGCACTGATCGGCATCGTGATGCTGTTGCTCGCGTTGGCGACCTATCTGTTCGCCGCCGATGCACGGCTGATGCGCACGATCGCGCTCGGTGCGGTGCTGCTGGTGAACGGCCTGGTGGTGTCCCTGCTCATCGCCGTGCGCCGCGTGCACAAGCGCCTGCAACAGCAATGACCGCGAAGAAAGCCTATCCGCTGCGCATCAACGCGACCATTCTGGGCGAGGTGCAGCGCTGGGCCGATGACGAGCTGCGCAGTGTCAACGCACAGATCGAATACGTGCTGCGCGATGCCCTGCGTCGCGCCGGCCGGCTGAAGCACTCCCCTGCCCCACCCGAACCTGACGAGGATCCATCCCCATGAGCGAACGCTGGCAATACAAGGTCATCGACATTCCGGCCCAAGTGCTGGGCGCACCGGGGCAGAAGGTCGAGGAAACCCTCAACGCACTCGGCGAGGACGGCTGGGAACTGGTCGCCGCGCTGCGCTGCAGCCTGACCGAGCCGACCCGCCTCTACCTCAAGCGCCGCATCGACTCGAACACCCAGGGAGCCGCACGATGAATGATCGCTGGCAATACGAGGTCATCGAGTTCAAGCCGAAGATGTTGGGCGGTTTCAACACACAGGCCATGCGCGAGGAACTCGACCGCCTGGGCCGCCAGGGCTGGGAACTGGTCAGCTTCAGCCAGCCTGCGCCCACCTCCGCCGCTTGCGCGGTGTTCAAGAAGAAGGCCGGCTGACATGCGTGCAGCGCAGCACCTCCATGCCAGTCAAGGCATCCAGCCGGCACGGGCGGCTTGGCAGGCGTGGCAGGTCGTTCCCCACGAAGTGCGGCAGGTGGCGCCACGGGCCTGCCCCACGCCAACCCTCCTTGCGAGCGCCCCCGATAGCGGATTCGGGGCCGACATCGCCGCGTGGATCAAGGCAAGCCCATGAAAGCGCCTCGCGATTTCAAGGTCACTCCGCCGGACAGCCGGCTGGTCGGGTTGGTGGTCGGCTCGGTGGTGCTGGTGCTGGCCTGGATGCTGCTGCGGGCCACACGCGACGGCGCCACCGCGACATGGGTGGCACTTGCCACCGGCCTGCTGGTGACGGCGCTGCTGCTGACCGCGGTGAACCGGCGTCGGGTCACGCTGGCCGATGGGGAGTTGCGCATCGTCGCAGGATTCAACCGCAGCTCGGTGCCGGTATCCGAACTGCTGCTGCACGAGGCGCGCATCGTCAATCTCCACGAACATGCCGAGTACGCCCCGGGCTGGCTGCGTGTCAATGGCACCTCGATGCCCGGTTACTCCGCCGGCCACTTCATCAATCGCGCGGGACGACGCAGCTTCGCATTGCTGACCGATCGCGAGCGGGTGCTGGTGCTGCCGCGGCGCGATGGCCGCCAGCTGCTGCTGAGCTTGGAGCAGCCGCGCGCCCTGCTCCAGGCCCTCACTGCCGCAGTCGACTGAAACGCCGGCAGGTGCACCCATGCAGCCCATGTGCGCATGCTGAAGACCGGCAGCACGCGCCGTATCCTGTGCACATGCATCCTCGCCCCATCCTGCTGCTGAACAGCGCCGAGCTCGAACTGTGGCCGGCCTGGCTGTTGCGTGCGCGTCGCAACGCCGATGCCCGCCTGCTGGCGCGCAGTCGCTGGGTGCTGCGACGCAAGTGCGACGGGCGCTATCTGGCCGCGTTCGACGCGGACGGCGATGCAACCATCATGGAGCGCACGGCACTGCGCCGACCTTGGCTGGAAACCGCGCATGCACTGGCGCGCCACGGCACGGCGCGAAATGGCTCGTGGACTCGGCCGCCACGGGCCCTGCCGCTGGAGGGCCTGCACGCCCGGCTGCGGTCGCTGGGACTGGATGCGGAGGACTATGCGCGATCCACCGCCCTGCCCCTGGTGGCGGAGCCGGACTGGCTGGCCTTTGCCGGCTTCGACCGCTACCGGCGTGCACTGTGGCTGCACCCCGACGCCGCGCGCGCCTGGTCACGCATGCAGGCGGCGGCACGCGCCGACGGGGTGCGGCTGGAGGCGATCTCCGGCTACCGCAGCCATGCCTATCAACTCGGCATCTTCGCGCGCAAGCGCGCGCGGGGCCTGCAAGTCGCGCAAATCCTCCAAGTCAATGCCGCGCCCGGTTTTTCCGAACACCATTCCGGTTTCGCACTGGATATCGGCACCCCCGGCCAGCCACCGGCAGAAACCAGCTTCGAAGCGACCCCGGCATTCGACTGGCTGCAGCAATGCGCCGGCGATCACGGTTTTCGCCTCAGCTATCCGCGCGACAACCCGCACGGCATCGTCTACGAACCCTGGCACTGGCGCTTCCATCCGCGCTGAACACAGTGCCCGCCGGCATGCTCAATCCTGCGAGCGCGGTACCGACGTGCCGCTGCCGGCATCGGCGATGCGCCACAGGTGGAACGCGGCCTGGGTGCGGAATGGCGCCCAGCAGGCGCCGCGCGCCAGCGTCTCGCGCGGCGTCGGCAAGCGCTCCAGCCCGTCCAGCACCTGCACGCCCTTGCGGATGCCGAGTTCATCCACCGGCAGCACGTCGGCACGTCCCAGGCGGAACATCAGCAGCATCTCCACCGTCCAGCGGCCGATGCCGCGCACCGGCACCAGGCCGGCGATGATCTGCGCATCACTCATCCACGCCATCCGCGCCGGCGATGGAATCTCCCCGAGCTGCTCACGCCGCGCCAGATCGCGCAGCGCCAGCGTCTTGTTCGCCGAGACCCCGCAGGCACGCAGGCCGGCATCATCGATCCGTGCCAGGGTGTCGGCATGCAGGCGCGTGCTGCCGATCGCCGCCTCGACCCGGGCGACGATGGTCGCCGCGGCGCGACCCGACAGTTGCTGGTAGAGGATTGCGCGGGCCAGCGCATCGACCGGATCGAAGCGCCCGCGCCACTGCGCCTGCGGCACGATCGGACCGAGCCGTTCGATCCACGTACCGAGCGCAGGATCGTGCCGTGCCAGGTGCTTCTCGGCGATGCGCGTGTCGAAGCCGCGCCGATGCCGTGTGCTCAGCGGCGCCATTGCCCGATGGCGTGCAGCAACCAGCCCAGCATCATCATGCCGCCACCGAACGGCGCCAGCGTGGTCGAGGTGCCGACGAAGGCCGCCAGGGCCAGGCTGCCGGAAAACAGCAGCACGCCGAGCAACAGGCAGGCCAGGCCCAGCCAGGTCAGGCGTTTGACCGCCAGCGGTGCCAGCGCGGCCAGCGCCACACCGTGGCCGAAGCCGAACAGCGCCGCCTGCTGCAGCCAGTGCCGCGCCTGCGGCTCCAGCGCGGCGTGCGCGGCATATGCCGCCAGCGCCACCGAAACCCCGGCCAGCAACGAGCCGGCCATGCCGAACCAGAAGCGATGGCGCATCTGCGCTTCGCCAAGCCCACCCGTCAAGCGTGCATTCATCGCGATCTCCCGTGGCACAAAGACGAACGCCGCGCAGTGCGCGGCGTTCCTGGCATCCGGCCGGGGTTACTTGACCGGCCAGTACATGTCGAAGCTGCCATCCTCGGTGAACGCCGGCTCGATGCCGCCGGTATACACCTCGAACGGACGCGACACCGGCTCCAGGCCGCGCACCAGCGCCCATGCACGCACCGCGTTGCGCATGCCTTCGAGCTCGGCGAAGTAGCCGGTGAAGGTGGCGTGCGCGGCACGCTGCGCTTCGCGCTGCTCGTACTTCACCGGACCCTGCAGGGTCGGCTTCAACGGCTCGCTGCCGGCGCTTTCGCTGCCCTTCGGCTTCACCGGCTGGATCACGTCGAAGTTGTAGGTTTCGCGCGCCAGTTCGTTGGTCAGGATCTGCACCGGGCCGGCCGGCTCCAGATCGCTGGCGTCCATCACCCGCTTGATCCACTCGCGGTTGGAGTTCATCGCCGACTGGATGCTTTCGTCGTCGCGCTTGACCGCGCCCGAGCTGACCAGCAGCACATGCTGCGCCGGCAGCTCGACCAGCTCCAGACCCTGCAGGCGGCCATTGGCGATGCCGTAATCCTGGTTCGGGATGCCGGCCAGCAGATGGGTCAGGCGCGCCAGACCGATCTTGATGTCTTCGCCGACGAAGCTGCGCACGTACATGCCGGCGTAGCGGCCGATCAGGTTCCAGCCGTAGTCCACGTCGTAGCTCTGCGTGATCAGCACGTTGCGGTTGTTGCGGCCGGTCGGGGTCAGCGTGATGGTGGAACGCTTGTTGGTGCCCCAGTGCGGGTTTTCGATGGCGAAGTCGACCTGCTTCTTCGGCTCGGAGCCGGTGATCAGCCAGTGGCCCTTGCCGATGCCCTTTTCCTTGGAATCGTAGTCCACGCGCGCGCCCTTGCCGCTTTCCGGGCCGGACAGCTTGAGCTGGACCGCGGGGTCACGCGCGGGAATCGCATTCCAGTCGCGGAAGCGGGCGAAGCTGTTGACGGTATCGAAGACGATGGTCTGTCGCCGGTTGGTTTCCACGCTCTCGGAGACCTGACGGTGGTCAGGCAGGATCACGCCGACGATGAGGAACAGGACGGCGACAATCGCAAGGGCAATCAGGAACTCGATCAAACGGGTCATTCAGGGGTCTCCAGGGCGGCAGCCGGCCGTCGCGGGTCACGGATTGGCAATCCTAACAAACTGCAGGTGGCTGGCGCGATAGCCGGACGATGAATTTTTGATGATCCCGACATCGCTGCAGGCCGAGGGGCAGGCTCACTGCCCTCCGACCAGGTTCAGCTCGAAGGCGCGCAACACCGCGCGGGTGCGGTCGCGCACGCCGAGCTTGCTGAGGATGCTGGACACGTGGTTCTTGATCGTGCCCTCGGCCACGCCCAGTGAATTGGCGATTTCCTTGTTGGAAAACCCGCCGGCCATCAGCCGCAGGATCTCGGTTTCACGCTCGGTCAGCGGATCCGGTCGCTCCAGGCTGACGAATTCGTTGCGCATGTGCTCCAGCCCCGACAGCAGGCGCTGGGTCACCGCCGGCTGCACCAGCGAGCCGCCGCCGGCCACGGTCTGGATCGCGTCCACCAGTTGCTCCAGCGAGACGTCCTTGAGCAGATAGCCCCGCGCGCCGGCCTTGATCCCGGCCAGCACCAGTTCGTCGTCATCGAACGTGGTGAGGATGATGGTCGGCGGCAACTGGCCACTGCGCGAGAGCGATTGCAGCGCTTCCAGTCCCGACATCACCGGCATGCGCATGTCCATCAGCACCACATCGGGTGCGACTTCTGGAATGCGCGCCACCGCTTCGCGCCCGTCGGCGGCCTCGGCCACCACTTCGATGCCCTCGGCCAGCGCCAGCAGCGAACGCACGCCCTGCCGCACCAATGTCTGATCGTCCACCAGGAATACCCGGATCATCCGTTTGCTCCCTTGCTCGTCAATGGCGCCGGTTCGGCCGCCAGCGGCAGCCACAGGTCGACGGCGAACCCCTGCTCCGGCGCGGTTTCCACCGCCACGTCACCGCCCTCCTGGCGCACCCGCTCGGCCAGTCCGCGCAGGCCGTTGCCCAGCTGCAGCGCGTCCACGCCACGGCCATCATCGCGCGCATGCAGGCGGATGCGCCCTTCATCATCGTCCCGCTGCAACCGGATCTGGAGGCGTCGCGCGCCCGAGTGGCGCACCGCGTTGGTGATGATTTCCTGCACCGAGCGCAGCAGCACATGCGCGCGCGCCGGATCGGCCACCACCAGATCCTCGGCGACCTGCATGTCGATCGTCATGTTCGGCACGTTCTCGGCCAGCGGCCGCAGCGCGCTGGCCACGTTCAGCGCGGCGGAATCCTCGCGCATCTGGCTGACCGCCTCGCGCACGTCGGTCAGCAGCAGCTTGGCCAGAGTGTGTGCCTGGCGCACATGGCCGGCGGCCTTGCCCTCGGTCAGGTGCCCGGCCACTTCCAGATTCAGGCTGAGCGCGGTCAGGTGATGGCCGAGCAGGTCGTGCAGCTCGCGCGCGATGCGGGTGCGTTCGTTGACGCGCACGCTCTCGGCCAGCAGCGCGCGTGTCGCACGCAGTTCCGCGTTCAGCCGGCGCTGCTCCTCGCGCGCTTCGGACTGCTGCCGCGTGACCAGGCCGGTGATGAAGGAGAACGCACAGAAGCCGACATAGATCAGCGATTGCAGCAGCGCCGAGGGCCAGTCGAAGTCCTGCCACAGCACCAGGATCGGCGCGATCGCCGCCTGGCTGAGCGCCAAGAGGCCGATGCCCCAGGGCAGCGGCAGGGTCCACGGCAGCACGGTGGCCGCGACCACCATCAGGATGCCGCCGAGCCCGCTGCCGCTGAAATGGCTGACAGCCACCGAGCAGGCCAGCAGCAGCAGCATCAGGATGTAATCCAGCACGTTGCGCCGCATCGCCTGACCCATGCGCAGGGTCAGGCCGTAGTACAGGATGCCGAACGCCAGATAGGCCAGCCAGCCCCAGGGACCGATGCTCGGCACCGCCGAGGGACCATCGGCGCGGCCCAGCACGAAGCTCGTGTACAGCAACGGCGCCCCCACCATGGCCCAGGTGAACAGGCCGGCGTAGCGCAACAACCGGGTATGGGAAATGCTGCCGAACATGCGGCATCTTAGTCATGCTGGGAAAACCCGTGCGCGGCCCACAAGTCATGCCCGCGGCCGCTCCATACGGCTGCCGATGGCGCAAGGCCATGCGATAATCCGCCCACGGTCGCCTTTCGGCCCGATGCAAAAACACCGGAGACAGGAATGTCGATTCTCGTCCGCGACGTGCATGAGCACGAGCTGGATTCCGTTCTCGCCCTCAACAATGCCGCCGGGCCCGGCATCCTTCCGCTGGACGCTGCGCGCCTGCGCCGCTTCCACGACAGTGCCGAATACTTCCGCGTCGCGCTGAGCGATGGCCACCTCGCCGGCGTGCTGATGGCCTTCGGCAGCGGCAGCGGCCATGACAGCCTCAACTTCCGCTGGTTCGCCGAGCGCTACCCCGACTTCCTCTACATCGACCGCATCGTGGTCGCCAGCCGCCGCCGTGGCGGTGGCGTCGGCCGTGCGCTGTATGCCGACGTGCAGAGCTATGCCGAAGCGCATTACCCGGAGCTGTGCTGCGAAGTGTTCCTGCAGGAAGGCAACGACCCCGCACTGCTGTTCCACGGCAGCTTCGGCTTCCACGAAGTCGGCCAGAACGTGCAGCCTGATGGCACACGCGCCTGCATGCTGATGAAACCGCTGTGCAGTCACAGCTGGATTCGCCAGACGTATGGTGATGACCTGCCCGATGTCCCCTGGATGATCCGCCCACGCGCCACCGCGCCCGCGCACGGGCGACTGGGTGGGGCGCGCGCGTGAACCTCCCCGATTACGAACCTGCCGGCGAGCTGAAGTTCGGCCAGGTCGGCATCGCCAACCTGCGCCTGCGCAAGCTGGACATCCCGGCACTGGCCGAGGAGATGCGTCAGCGCATCAAGCGCGCACCGAAGATGTTTTCGCGTGCACCGGTGATCCTCGATTTCGGTGGCCTCTCGCACCTGCCCGCCGCGGCCGAGGCGCAGGACCTCATCAATGCCCTGCGCGAAGCCGGCGCGCTGCCGGTGGGCCTGGCCTATGGCAGCAGCGAGAACGACGCCCTCGCCGAAGCCCTCGGCCTGCCGCTGCTGGCCAAGTTCCGCGCACAGTACGAGCCGGATGAGATCGCCCGCACGTCCGCGGCGCCCGCGCCCGAACCCGCCGCGGCCCCACCGCCCGGCCCGGGTGATGCCGCCGCGGCCAATGGCGAACCCGGCCTGATGCAAGCCGGCTCGGTACGCTCCGGCCAGCAGCTGTATGCCGAATCGCGCGACCTGACCGTGGTCGGCACCGTGGGTGCTGGCGCGGAAGTCATCGCCGACGGCTCGATCCACATCTACGGCGCGCTGCGCGGCCGCGCCCTGGCCGGCGCGCGCGGAATGGAGCGCGCACGGATATTCTGTCGCGAGTTCCATGCCGAACTGGTCGCCATCGCCGGTCACTACAAGGTGGCCGACGACATCCCGCCCGAACTTGTCGGGCGCGCGGTGCAGGTCAGCCTGGATGGTGACGAACTCAAACTCGAAGCGCTCGACCACGGCTGATTGCAGGTCCGATACCCGCATTCGGCCCCCAACCCTGGAGAAATCCCTTGGCTGAAATCATCGTAGTGACCTCCGGCAAAGGCGGGGTCGGCAAGACCACCACCAGTGCCAGCCTGGCCACCGGCCTGGCACGTCGCGGCAAGAAGACCGCGGTGGTCGACTTCGACGTCGGCCTGCGCAACCTCGACCTGATCATGGGCTGCGAGCGGCGCGTGGTGTACGACTTCGTCAACGTGGTCAACGGCGAAGCCAGCCTGCGTCAGGCGCTGATCAAGGACAAGCGCTTCGACAACCTGTTCGTGCTGGCCGCGAGCCAGACCCGCGACAAGGACGCGCTGACCCAGGAAGGCGTGGAAAAGGTGCTCAAGGAACTGGCCGATGACGGCTTCGAATACATCATCGCCGACTCGCCCGCGGGCATCGAGAAGGGTGCCTTCCTCGCCATGTACTTCGCCGATCAGGCGGTGGTGGTGGTGAACCCGGAAGTCTCCTCGGTGCGCGACTCCGACCGCATCCTCGGCCTGCTGTCCTCGAAGACGCGCAAGGCCGAGGAAGGCGGCCGCATCAAGGAACACCTGCTGCTGACCCGCTACAGCCCGGCACGGGTGGAAAAGGGCGAAATGCTCTCGGTCAAGGACGTGGAAGAAGTGCTCGGGCTGAAGGCGATCGGCGTGATCCCCGAATCGACCGACGTGCTCAATGCCTCCAACAAGGGCGAGCCGGTGATCCTCGAGGCCAATTCCGACGCCGCCCAGGCCTACGAGGATTCGGTGGCGCGGCTGCTGGGCGAAGAGCGCCCGATGCGTTTCGTGCAGGCCGAGAAGAAGGGCCTGCTGAGCCGGATCTTTGGAGGCTGATGGTGGGTATTTTCGATTTCCTCAAGCCTCGCAGCGACAGCGCCAGCACCGCGCGCAGCCGCCTGACCCTGATCATCGCCGAGCAGCGCAGCAAGTTCGGCGCCCCGGACTACCTGCCGCGCCTGCGCGAGGAGCTGATCGCGGTGATCCGCAAGTACGTCAACGTGGACGAAGAGGCGATCAAGGTGTCGCGCGACAAGCACGGCGATTACGACGTGCTCGACATCTCGGTCGAACTGCCGGACAACCGCGACGGCGATGCCTGACACCGGCGCGTCCGCGCACGGCCCGCCACCGGCGGTGCTGCGCATGGTCGATATCGGCTTCGCCGACGCACGCCGCCTGCTCGCCCACTACGGCCTGACGCTGCACCGGGTCGAGGATGGCAGCAACATCCCCGGCAGTTACTGGGGCGAGTGTGAGGCCGGCATCATCGGCCACGAGGTGTACGCGCGCGACGACACCCCGGTGCATTCGCTGCTGCACGAAGCCGGCCACCTGATCGTGCTGCCGCCCGAGCGCCGCGCCGCGGTGCATACCGACGCCACCGATTCGATCGCCGAGGAGGACGCGGTGTGCGTGCTGCAGACCCTGCTCGCCGAAGCCCTGCCCGGCGTCGGTCGCGCACGCATGTATGCCGACATGGATGCCTGGGGCTACAGCTTCCGCCTCGGCTCGGCCCGCGCCTACGTGGAAAGCGATGCCGACGAAGCCTGGGCCTGGCTGCGCGCGCATGGCCTGGTCGATGCCGACGGGCAGCTGCTGATCCCGCCACGCTGAGCACGCAGCGCCCGCGGCGCCAAGACCGGACGGGCCGCTGGCAAATCAGGCACGGCCTGCCCTCGCGCACACCGTCCCCGCTCCCCTACACTCGGGTTTTCACCCACTGGGGGATCCCGCATGAAGCTCCGCCACGCCCTGCTCTCGCTCGCCATCGCGGCGAGCCTCGTCCCGCTTTCCCTGAGTGCGCAAACCCGTGCGCCGGCCGCGGAAAGCGCCGACCAGTTCGTCGCCCGCATCAATGACGAGCTCAAGGCGATGTATCCCGAAATCACCGTGCCGCAGTGGCTGGCCGCGACCTACATCAACGACGACACGCAGATGCTGGCGGCCAAAAGCGACGAGCGCTGGCTGACCCGCCTCAACGCGTGGATCGAGGAAGCCAAGCGCCACGAGGGCACGCCGATGTCAGCGGCAAGCGCGCGCACCTTGCAGCTGCTCAAGCTCTCGGCCTCGATGCCGCCGCCGAAGGATCCCGCGCACCTGGCCGAACTCACCCGCATCGCCAGCCGCATGGGCGGCATGTACGGTGCCGGTACTTATTGCAAGGGCGAAGGCGATGCGCGCCAGTGCCGCCAGCTCGGCGAACTGGAGGACGTGCTGCGCAGCAACCGCGATTACGACGCGCAGCTGGACGCGTGGCAGGGCTGGCACACCATCTCGGTGCCGATGAGGAAGGACTACCAGCGCTTCGTCGAGCTCTCCAACGAAGGCGCGCAGAACCTCGGCTTCGCCAACACCGGTGAACTGTGGCGCTCGGGCTACGACATGAGTCCGGCGCAGATCGCCGCCGAAACCGACCGCCTGTGGCAGCAGGTCGAGCCGCTGTACGAGCAACTGCACTGCTACGCCGGGGACAAGCTCAAGGCGCGTTACGGCGCCGACAAGGGCCAGGTCGCCGGCGGCCTGCTGCCCGCGCACCTGCTGGGCAACATGTGGCAGCAGGACTGGGGCAACCTGTGGGATCTGCTGGCGCCCTACCCGCAGGCCGGCAGCCTCGACATCACCGGTGCATTGGAAAAGCAGTACCAGGCCGCGCTCGCCGCGCAAAAGGCCAAACCCGCCGGGCGCAGCGCCGAGGACATCGAGCGCGCCGCGCAGATGGATGTCGCCGTCGCCATGACCCGCCGCGCCGAGGATTTCTACACCTCGCTCGGCATGCCGAAACTGCCCGACAGCTACTGGCAGAACACCCAATTCCTCAAGCCGCGCGACCGCGACGTGGTCTGCCATGCCAGCGCCTGGGACATGGACATGAAGGGCGACGTGCGCACCAAGATGTGCATCAAGCCCAACGAGGAAGACTTCACCACCATCTACCACGAGCTTGGCCACATCTATTACGACCTGGCCTACAACGTGCAGCCGGCGATGTTCCAGGCCGGCGCGCATGACGGGTTCCACGAGGCCATCGGCGACGTCATCGTACTGGCGATGACGCCCGACTACCTGCAATCGATCGGCCTGGTGGAACAGCAGTCGCAGTCGCAGGAAGCGCTGATCAACTCGCAGATGCGCATGGCGCTGGCCAAGGTCGCCTTCATGCCGTTCGGGTTGATGATCGACCGCTGGCGCTGGGGCGTGTTCGATGGCTCGATCAAGCCCGACGACTACAACAAGGCCTGGTGGGAGCTGAAAGCCAAGTACCAAGGGGTGGCCCCGGTGAGCCCGCGCGGCGAGGAATTCTTCGACCCGGGCGCCAAGTACCACGTGCCCGGCAACACGCCCTACACCCGCTACTTCCTCTCCCACGTGCTGCAGTTCCAGTTCTACAAGTCGCTGTGCGATGCCGCCGGCCACGCCGGCCCGCTGTACCAGTGCAGCTTCTACGGCAACAAGGAGGCCGGCCAACGCTACTGGGCGATGCTGTCCAAGGGCGCCAGCCAGCCATGGCAGCAGACGATGAAGGAACTGACCGGCGGCGAAACCATGGACGCCAGCGCGGTACTGGAATACTTCGCCCCGCTGCAGGACTGGCTCAAGCAGCAGAACGCCGGCAAGCAATGCGGCTGGAGCGGCGCCCGCTGAAACATGCAGTCGGCCCGCACATGGTGCGGGCCATGCACATGCGGCAGTCCGCGCCCTCGGTCGATCCGACACTTGCAATGACGGCATGTGAGTAGTATTACTACTCACATGGATATCGACACCCTCAGCGACACCCAGCAGGCGATCCTCGGCTTCATCGCCGAGCGCATCGAGGCCGATGGCTACCCGCCTTCGCAGGCGGAAATCTCGCGCGCCTTCGGTTTCAAGGGCGTGCGGGGTGCGCAGTACCACCTCGAAGCACTGGAAGCGGCCGGCGCCATCGAGCGCAAGCCCGGCGTCGCGCGCAGCCTGCGCGTGCTGCACGCGCCCGAATCACCGCAGCCCGGGCTGCCTCTGGAAGATCTGGACGAAACCGCGGTGCGTCTGCCGGTGCTGGGCCAGGTGGCCGCCGGCGTACCGATCGGCGCGGACATCGGCTCCGACCAGGTATTGATCCTCGATCGCGTGCTGTTCTCGCCCAGGCCCGACTACCTGCTCAAGGTGAAGGGCGACTCGATGGTGGACGAAGGCATCTTCGACGGCGATCTGATCGGCGTGCACCGCACTCCCGAGGCGCGCAACGGGCAGATCGTGGTCGCCCGCATCGACGAGGAAATCACGGTCAAACTGCTGAAGAAAAGCAGCGATCGCATCCGCCTGCTGCCACGCAACCCGGACTACGCACCGATCGAGGTGCAGCCGGGGCAGGACTTCGCCATCGAAGGCCTGTATTGCGGGCTGGTGAGGCCAAATCGGTGAGTCGCGCGCGTCTTTTCCCTACCCTGCGCAGGGTCATCGCCCGCTGCCGTCAGCCGCGGCAAGGGACTAATTTCAGACTCGCGCGCCCCGGTCGCAGCCTGTGCGACAGGCCCCGTGCAGACTGGAACCCATGAGCAAGAACACTTCCGTTTCCAAATCCCGCACCGAGGACACCAAGATGGACGAAAACCGCAAACGCGCGCTGACCGCAGCGCTTGGCCAGATCGAGAAGCAGTTCGGCAAGGGCTCGGTGATGCGCATGGGCGATCGTGCCATCGAGCAGGTCGAAACCATCGGCACCGGCTCGCTGATGCTTGACCTCGCACTCGGCATCGGCGGCCTGCCCAAGGGCCGCGTGGTGGAAATCTACGGCCCGGAATCCTCGGGCAAGACCACCCTCAGCCTGCAGGCCATCGCCGAATGCCAGAAGGCCGGCGGCACCGCCGCCTTCATCGACGCCGAACACGCGCTCGATCCGGTCTATGCCGCCAAGCTCGGCGTGAACGTGGATGATCTGCTGCTGTCGCAGCCCGACACCGGTGAGCAGGCACTGGAGATCGCCGACATGCTGGTGCGCTCGGGCGCGGTGGACATGGTGGTGGTCGACTCGGTCGCCGCACTGACGCCCAAGGCCGAGATCGAGGGCGAAATGGGCGACCAGCTGCCCGGCCTGCAGGCCCGCCTGATGAGCCAGGCCCTGCGCAAGCTCACCGGCAACATCAAGCGCAGCAACTGCATGGTGATCTTCATCAACCAGCTGCGCCACAAGATCGGCGTGATGATGCCGGGGCAGAGCCCGGAAGTGACCACCGGCGGCAACGCGCTGAAGTTCTACTCCTCGGTACGCCTGGACATCCGCCGCATCGGCGCGATCAAGAAGGGTGACGAGATCATCGGCAACCAGACCCGGATCAAGGTGGTCAAGAACAAGCTGGCACCGCCGTTCAAGCAGGTCATCACCGAAATCCTCTACGGCGAGGGCATCTCGCGCGAGGGCGAGCTGATCGAGATGGGCGTCAATGCCAAGCTGGTGGACAAGGCCGGGGCCTGGTACGGCTATGACGGCGAGCGCATCGGCCAAGGCAAGGAAAACGCCCGCAACTATCTGAAGGAAAACCCCGAGATCGCGGCCAAGCTGGAAACCCAGCTGCGTCAGATCCACATTCCGGAAGAAGCCGAGCGCGAAGAGGAAGGCGCCGGCGCCGAAGCATGAGCCCGCCGCCCGGCGATGACGCGTCCCCCTCGCGTCGTCGCCGGACACGTCCGCCGCCGACGCCGGGGCAGCGCGCGCTGGGCCTCCTGGTGCGTCGCGAGCATTCGCGCAAGGAACTGCAGCTCAAGCTCGAAGCCCGTGGCGTGACGGCGGATGAAGCGCGCTCGGCGGTCGAACAGATGGCCGAGGCCGGCTGGCAGAGCAACCAGCGTTTCGCCGAATCCCTGTTGCGCAGCCGCGCCGCGCAAGGCCACGGGCCGATCCGCATCCGTGCCGAACTCGCCACCCATGGTGTGGACGAGGCGCATGTCGAGGCGGCCTTCGCCGCGTTCGAGGAAGACTGGAACCGCCTCGCCTTCGACCTGGTACAGCGTCGCTTCGGCAGCGGCCTCCACCTCGACCGCACACGGCAGCGCAAGGCGGCCGAATTCCTGCTGCGTCGCGGCTTCAGCACGGAGCAGATGCGCCGCGCCACGCGCAGCAGCGAGTTCGACGAGTATTTCGACGCCTGAGAGCCGGCGGCAAACGCCTTGGGCTGCACGCGGGCCGGCCCGCTCCACCCGCCCCTCCCACGACCATCCCGCTGCCGCTTCGGCCTGGTCGTGCGCCACGCGATCCCTCGAGGCGATCCATCACGATCAGCGATCGACGCGATCGGCAAAACCATCCGCAGGATCGGCGCGTCCTGCTACCCTTGTGCCTCCCAGCTTGCCGGCCGAGCCCCGCGCCCATATCCAGGGGAACGCGGGTGAGTTCGTGCCCGCCGCGCCAGACCACCGATTCCGTCCCGCATGAAAACCACCGCCGACATCCGCAAGGATTTCCTTGACTTTTTCGCCGACAAGGGCCACACCATCGTGCCGTCCGCACCGCTGGTGCCGGGCAACGACCCGACCCTGCTGTTCACCAACTCGGGCATGGTCCAGTTCAAGGACGTGTTCCTCGGCGCGGAAAAGCGCAGCTACGTTCGCGCCGCAGACGTGCAGCGCTGCCTGCGCGCCGGCGGCAAGCACAACGACCTGGATTCGGTCGGCTACACCGCGCGCCACCACACCTTCTTCGAGATGCTCGGCAACTGGTCGTTCGGTGACTACTTCAAGCGCGATGCCATCGTCTGGGCCTGGCAGTTGCTGACCGAGGTGTGGCAGCTGCCGGCCGAGCGCCTGCTCGCCACCGTCTACCACACCGACGACGAAGCCTTCGCCATCTGGCGCGACGAGATCGGCCTGCCCGAGGAGCGCATCATCCGCATCGGTGACAACAAGGGCGCACCGTTTGCCTCGGACAACTTCTGGCAGATGGCCGATACCGGCCCGTGCGGGCCGTGCAGCGAAATCTTCTACGACCACGGCGCGCACATCCCCGGCGGCCCGCCCGGCTCGCCGGATGAGGAAGGCGACCGCTTCATCGAAATCTGGAACCTGGTGTTCATGCAGTACGACCGCCAGCCCGACGGCGAACTGCTGCCGCTGCCGGCGCCCTGCGTGGACACCGGCATGGGCCTGGAGCGCCTGGCCGCGGTGCTGCAGGGCGTGCATTCCAATTACGAGATCGACCTGTTCCAGCAGCTCATCGCACGTGCCGCGGAACTGACCGGCACCCGCGACACCGACAACAAGTCGCTGCGCGTGATCGCCGACCACATCCGCGCCGCCAGCTTCCTGATCGCCGATGGCGTGCTGCCGTCCAACGAAGGCCGCGGCTACGTGCTGCGCCGGATCATCCGCCGCGCCCTGCGCCATGGCTGGATGCTGGGCGTGCGCCAGCCGTTCTTCCACCAGCTGGTGGCGACGCTGGATGCGCTGATGGGCGAGGCCTATCCGATCCTGCGCGAGCAGCGCGCCACCATCGAGCGCGCACTCAAGGCCGAAGAGGAGCGCTTCGCCGAGACGCTGGACGCCGGCATGCGCATCTTCAACGAGGTCGCCGCGCAGGCTGCCGCGACCATTCCCGGCAACGACGCCTTCCGCCTGTACGACACCTACGGCTTCCCGCTGGACCTGACCCAGGACATGGCCCGCGAGCGCGGCCTGTCGGTGGACGTGGCCGGTTTCGAGGCGGCCATGCAGCAGCAGAAGGACACCGCGCGCGCCGCCGGCAAGTTCGGCGGCGGGCTGGTGTTGCCGACCGAGCTGATTGCGCAAATGCAGCCGACCGAGTTCCTCGGCTACGAGCACGGCGAAGCCGGCAGCCTCAAGGTCGTCGCCCTGCTGCACGAGGGCAAGCCGGTGCAGGAGGTCGAAGCCGGCGACGACATCGTGGTGATCCTCGACCGCACCCCGTTCTATGCCGAGTCCGGCGGCCAGGTCGGCGATACCGGCGCGCTGAACGGCGTGGAAAGCCGCTTCACCGTCGGCAACACGCTGAAGCTGGCCGGCCAGTTCCACGCCCACGTCGGCCGCCTGCAATTCGGCCGCCTGCGCATCGGCGACATGCTGCATGGCGCGATCGACACCGAACGGCGCGCGGCGATCGTGCTCAACCACAGCGCGACCCACCTGATGCACGCCGCGCTGCGCGAGGTGCTGGGCAGCCATGTGCAGCAGAAGGGCTCGCTGGTCGCGCCGGACCGGCTGCGTTTCGACTTCTCGCATTTCCAGCCGCTCAGCGCCGAGGAGCTGTCCGCGATCGAGCAGCGGGTCAACGCCGAAATCCGCGCCAACCATGAAGGCGAAGTGCACCACATGGGCATGCAGGAAGCACTGGACTTCGGCGCGCTGGCGCTGTTCGGCGAAAAGTACGGCGAGCAGGTGCGCGTGCTGCGCTTCGGCCCGACATCGACCGAATTGTGCGGCGGCACCCACGTCGCCCGCACCGGCGACATCGGCCTGTTCAGGATCATTTCCGAAGGCGGCGTCTCCGCCGGCGTGCGCCGCATCGAGGCCGTCACCGGCCAGGCCGCACTGGATCACGTCGCCGCGCAGGCACGGCAACTGGCCGAACTGTCCGCCCTGCTCGGGGCCAACCAGGGCGATGGCGCCGACAAGCTGCGCGGCCTGCTGGAGCGGCAGAAGAAGCTGGAGCGCGAGCTGGAAGCGCTCAAGGCCAAGGCCGCCAGCTCGGCCACCGGCGATCTCGCCGGCCAGGCCGTGGACGTCGATGGCCTGAAGGTGCTGGCCGCGCGGCTGGAAGGCTTCGATGCCAAGGCCCTGCGCGAGGCCGTGGATCGGCTCAAGCAGCAACTGGGCGATGCGGTGATCGTGCTCGCCGGTGCCGGCGGCGATGGCAAGGTCGCCCTGGTCAGCGGTGTCAGCGGCGCGGCCATGGGCCGGATCAAGGCCGGGGAACTGTTGTCGCATGTCGCCGGTCAGATAGGAGGACGCGGCGGTGGCCGTGCGGACATGGCCCAGGGTGGCGGCGAGGATGGCCCTGCACTGCCCGCGGCGCTCGCGGGGGTCGCGGAATGGGTTGCGGCGAACGCCTGATGCCCGCACCATGCCCCTTTCGCGTGCAAAGCGTGTTCAGCATGACGGCCACTCGCGTTATGCTTGATGCAGTGAGTGCCGGCGCAGCCTGTGCCGGCAGCAATTCAGGAGCGGTATTCCATGTTGATTTTGACCCGTCGAGTCGGTGAAACCCTGATGATCGGAGATTCGGTCACGGTCACCGTGCTTGGCGTGAAGGGCAACCAGGTGCGCATCGGGATCACGGCACCGAAGAACGTTGCCGTGCATCGCGAAGAGATCTACAAGCGCATCCAGGATGCGGGCAGCGAAGCGGATGCCCCGGGCAGTGCCGAATCCGGCCCGGAAAATTTGCCCGGCAACGCCTGAGCCGGTATTCTTTGCCGTCTGCCCGCCCGCGGCAGACCCCGGAGACTTGCCCGAGAGGCCGAAGGGGCTCCCCTGCTAAGGGAGTATGGGGCTAAACACTCCATCGAGGGTTCGAATCCCTCAGTCTCCGCCAGATTCGCATCAAAGCCCCTGATTGCAGGGGCTTTTTTGTTGGCGCAGGGCTTTCATCCCATCCCTTGTCCCATCCCCACGCACGATCACGTCGAACCGCCCGCGCACGCGCCGACGCGTTCAACCTCGGCAGCGATGACAATGGAGTGCATGGCGAACCGACCGGCCGCGACCATCACACCCACAAGCCGGACATCGCCCGCCTGCCTTGTCGAACGGATCCCGGACGGCGTTCGGCGTATGCTGGCCGCAGCCGAGCCTGTCACTGGAGCCTTCCATGCGTCTTGCACCCGTCATCGCGCTGGCATGCCTTGCGCCCATCGCCCATGCTCAATCGACACCACCGGCGCCGGTCCCCGATGCCATCAGCCCCGGCAGCATGACCAACGAGAAGTTGCGCCAGGACGCCCTGGTCGGTGCACTCTCCACAGCCAACGCGCGCGGCTGCCGAGACGCCAGCAACTTCGCCGTCTGGGTCACCCGCCTGCCCGAAGGCACGCCCGGAGAGCGCAGCTGGCAGGAAGTCTGGGTGATGCAATGCGCCAACGGCAGCTTCCCCGTGCGCATCGACTTCCGCGAGGACGGCCTGCAATCGGCCTACTGAACCATCACTGGCACCAGGGCAGAGCCGGCCACGACCGAGGCCGAAGCCAAACCCGCTCCCCCCACCCCTTGAATCCAACAGCACGCACCATGTACCACGCCATCGTCCGCAAGCGCCTTGCCAATGCCTTCGCCGGATTGGGCGAAGGCCGCATCGAAGCGATCACCGACGAACTCTCTCCAGACGCCGAGCATTACTTCATCGGCCAGCATGCCCTGTCCGGCACCCGCCGCCGCCCCGAGCTGATCCGCGCCTGGTACGAACGCCTGCTGCGCCTGATGCCGGGTATCCGCTTCCGGCTGGACGAGATCGTCGCCAAGGGTCCGCCCTGGGACACCCTGGCCGCAGTGTTGTGGGAAGAAACCAACCACGGTACCGATGGCGTGGCGACCACCACCGAAGGCGTCAACCTGATTCGCCTGCGCTGGGGCAAGGTGGTCTCGGTGCGCATCTACACCGACACCGTGGCGCTGAAGGCCACCCTCGACCGCATCGCCGCCAAGGGCACCCACGAGGCCCATGCCGTACCGATCATCGGCTGAGCGCCAGCAGCTCCCAAGCCCCCCCACAACTCGACGGCGCGCCCATCCCAGCCTGCGCCACACAATTGCAGAGGTTGACGCCAACGACCGACATCGCCATAATTCCGCTTCTCCCGCGCGCCCGTAGCTCAGCTGGATAGAGCACCAGGCTACGAACTTGGGGGTCGGAGGTTCGAATCCTTCCGGGCGCGCCACTTTTGAAAGCCGATGCTGACCGCATCGGCTTTTTTCTTGTGCGCCCGTCGGATTCCCGGCCCGTCGCTCACGCAACGGGCGTTCGCTGGATGCGCCTGGGGCTGCGTGGCCCCAGCGACGCATCCATCCGCTGCCATGATCTGCGATCACGGCTGAGGATCCAGCGAAGCATCTCGCGCGGACCCGTGGGGCGAGGCCGCCACGTGATCGTATTACGATGCCCGGCAGACGTTCGATCGAGTGTGGATGGTGAAGCAGATAGCGCGGCTACGGTCCGGTTGTCGGGTGACCTTCGAAATCAAGCACGAGGCCGTGCGGACGATGCGAAGGGGCCACCCGAAGGCGATGAGGACAGCGGGGTAATGGACGCGGTCGTCCGCCAGAGGGTCACGCTCTGCCCGCGACGACGCCCGCGGTCGCTCATGCAAACCGCTTCGCCGACAGCCAGCGCGGCATGGACTGTCATGCACGCGAGAACATCGTGACAGACAGGGATGCCACCACCGTGGGCGCGAAAAAAACAGGCAGCGTACCTGAGGTCTTCGCTGCCTTCCTGCGCCTCGGGCTGACTTCGTTTGGCGGCCCGATCGCGCATCTGGCGTACATGCATGAGGAGTTCGTGCGGCGCAGGCAGTGGCTGGACGAAGAAAGCCATGGCCACCTGCTGGCGATCTGCCAGTTCCTGCCCGGACCCGCCAGCAGCCAGTTGGGCTTCGCGATCGGGCTGCTGCGCGCGGGCTGGGCGGGCGCGCTGGCGGCCTTCGTTGCGTTCACCCTGCCCTCCGCCGTGCTCATGCTGGCCTTCGCTTTTGCTGGCACCGCACTGGAGGGCGCATACGGCCAGGCACTGGTGCATGGGCTGAAGCTGGTTGCGGTGGTCGTGGTCGCGCACGGGCTGCTGGGCATGATCCGCGCACTGGTGCCGGATCTGCCGCGCGCATTGATCGCCCTTGGTGCCGTCGCGGTCTTGTTGCGGGTTCCCGGTGCGTGGCCGCAACTGCTGGTGATCGTCGCCGGTGGCCTGCTCGGTCTGCTGCTGTGCCGACGCGCCACGCTGAAACCCGTGGCGCCATTCCCGCTACCATATGGCCGGGGTGCGTCGATCGTCTTCATCGCACTGTTCCTGACCGGACTGTTGATGTCGATGGCTGCCGGTCGCGCGCCGAATGGCCTAGGCAAGCGACATCCGTGTTAGCACACGCCCGTCAGGCTGTCAAAGCAGGCGCTCCAGCGCACACACGCGAAGGCACGAGTGACACGAAGTCAGCGCCCGTTCCGGAACCCGACGGGATTGCGCCGAATCAGGCATGCAGTGGGGCTCGCCAGCCGGCGATGACCATCTGGCACGTCCCTGCAGCACGTACTGATGCCTGTCGCCTGCCGCTGACGCGCGCGGACTTGCCGGTGCCCGGAGTCGGCCGCCATGGCATGCCCGCCGTCACGGCTGGGCCGGTTGAAGTCACCTCGGTCTGGCCAGGTTGGTCTGGCCGGGTGCTGCACAGCCTGTCACCCGGCGTCGGAAGTGATGGCACGACACAAGCTGTTGCTTGTGGTGCGCAGGCTGCCGAATGTTCGCATCCGGTCTGGCAGGTGATCGGCACTTCCGAGCGGGGATCGGCATATCACGACCAATCGCCCGTGCAGCTTCCATTGGCTGTCGGTTGCTTGAATCAAAGGTCTTGCCAAGCGTCGCCGCATCACGCCGGTGAACCCGGAGTTGACCTGCAAGCACCTGTGCACGAGCGGGGATCCGGCCATCACTTGCGACCACCGCGCTCAGTTGGCTTGTCATTCTCATCCCAGCCATTGCGCCAGGCTTCGTACTCCTGTGCGCTATGGAAAACGAAGCTGCACCCTTCGGGACCCTCTCGGCCATCCGCACAGTAGTTGATATCCGTGCATGGACGGTATGTCAGTTCGTAGCTGTAGTAAGGGCAGTGAAGTTCCAGATCCAGCACCGCATACGCCTTGGGCTTGAACACCTCACGCGCCCAGCCCGACGCGATATCGACGAACGACTCGGTCAGACCAAGCACGCCCTTGCCGGCATTGACCAGCGTCTCCAGTGACGGCAGGCCAGCCGAGTCCACTTCCGCGCGCACTTCGACTTTCGCATTACCCACTGGACCAACATGGCTCCGCTCGGGGAGTATGCGGATCATGAATTCGCTTTCGGTGCTCGACCCCGAAACACGCTTCATCCGCTTGCCGATGCGACCGGCACCGAAGAACCTGGCATCGGGATTGTCGCGGCGCGACCAGTTGGCGTGCAGCGGATCACTGAACAGCCGCCAATCCAGAATCCAGTTTTCCGCATTTTTGGCCACGTCCTTGATCGAATCCGCGGCTGGAAGACTGGTCCAGCCGAGGCAGTCACGTATCGCCTGCTCAGGCAGCCCGCCCTCTTTCACCGCCTGTTCGTAGGCCTTGAGCTCCTCCTCGGATACGCCCACCCGCGCGGTGAACTTCACCCTCTCCGGATTCCCCAACGGCTTGTGCATCTGCGTGACGTTGCTCTCCACCGTCACCTGCGTGTGCGCATAAAAGGACGCCAGCGAAATCACCTTGCCGACGATGACCAGCGACGAGATGGCCTGGCTGATCTGCTTGCCGGCATTCTCGCCCCAGAGGCGCTTGAGCTCACGCCCCAGAAGCTCATTGGTGACCACGCCATTCGCGGTATTGGCGACGTCCTTCCAGCTGTCCCAGGCCTCCTTGGCCACTTCGCAGGGCGTGGATGCATGTGCCGTCGGCACCAGCACATCCAGCAGCGTGGGCATGGCGGCTCGATGGGCGACACTATCGGGTCTGGGTTGGAAGGCGGAGGCGAACAGGGCCATTTCCAGCAGGCTCCAGCGATGCCGCGCGGCGGACGGCGCCTCGGCAAGGTCGATCGGATCGGCTTGCAGACGCGCCATCTCCGCCAGGTACAGGGGCACGAAGCTGTCCGGATGGTCCGGCTCGGCCGCCGCCGCGCGTACCCAGGCCGCCAGCAGTTCCATCAGCTGGCGGCCGGCCTTGTCGTTGGCGCCGAAGCCGGCGGCTGCATTTTGTTCAATTTTCTGCAAGCGCCAGCGGGCGTGCTGCTCCCGAGAGAAGGCCTCATCCAGTTCGCGGGCACGGGCGCGCACCTCACGCACCGCTTTTTCCGCCTCGACGTACTCCCGTCGCAACGCCCCGATCCGGGCGCCGTATTCTTCACGCGACGCGCTCGACAATGCCCGTATCGCTTCATGCGCCGCGGTCTGCCGCTTCAAGGCGGGATCAGTGATCGCCTTGATGCGGGCGCGGTGCCGGGCCTTGGCGGCGTCTTCTTCGGCCTTCTTTTTCGCCTTGGCGGCCTCGTAGGCAGCCCGCCGCTGCCGGCTGACTTCATCGCTTGCGTCCTGCCGCTCCTCTGGGTCAATCGTCTTCAATACATCCGAATAATCGTAGCCTCCGTACGTGGCACTCACACCCTCGAACGGGAATCCGAATGACAGCAGCATCTGCGCGAACTGGTTGGAATCCAGTCGCATCTGGCTGGATTTGCGTCGCGCGTCCAAGGCATAGCCCAGCACTTCACTGCGAGTCGCCGAGGGAATGCCGCCACGTTCCACCACGTTTTGGGTGGCCTCGATGGCCTGCTTGACCCCGCCATCCACCAGTGTGTGGCTGAGGGTCGAAGCCTGGCCGCGCGGCAACGGGGTGAAGTCCGCAGTGGCTTCGTCATCGCGGCAACCCGCCAGCATCAGCGCCAGCAGGCACACCAGCGCAGCCATGGAGAGCAGGTTTTTCATGCGGGTATGTCCGGTGAGGTTCGCGCCGCATGGGCGCCGGCACATGCCGGGAAAACCCGGCCCTTTCCCCATATACGAGATCGCGTGGCGAAAACCGACAGCCCGCGGAAAAGTTGATCCGGCGGCCGATGCGCAGCACGCGGAAAATACCGGACAGGATGCGTCGGCTGACACGCGATCGCCCCGGCGACGAGTCGCAAGGCCGGCCGAACACGCCCGTGCGCGTGCTAATGTCGCGCCAAGCGCGCTTGACCAAGCGCCATACTGGGGAGGGAGGTGATCATGAACGTTCCACGGATCGGGGGGCTTGCCGCCGCCCTGCTTTGCAGCACGATGCTTGCCGGCTGCGGCGAAAACTACGCCCATCTGGAGGAGTCCTACGCGGTGGCGGACATCGCCGGCAGCCCGAGTCTTCACGATCTCTCGATCAAGATCGGTGGCCCGGCGCACAAGGCGGAAACCGGCTATGCGGATGCCGCCAATGTGTATCTGGGCGAGGATTCGATCTCGATCAACCTGGCGATCCCGCGCCACCAGCCGTTGCGCATCCCGGTCAGCGACATCAGCGGCTGCGCGATGAGCTGTACCCAGCCTCGCGAGCGCGAGGTGGATTTCCTGATCGGCTCCAAGGGCACCTACCTGTCCCTGCCCAGCAGCAATCGCCTGATCGACTGGTGCTGGGAGCAGAAGAAGCCGATCTACTCGGGCGAGATCCAGCGCGAATGGCGGAAAGGCGCCGAACTGCCGGCACCGGAAAGCATGGACACCGCGTTGTCGAACAAACTGGGTTACCGCTCCGCGATGAGCGGCAGTTGCCGCCGTCGCTGATCATCAATGCCGGGCCCGGCCGGGCAGCCGGGCCCGGACACACGCATTGCAAGCCGGCATTCACGCGGCAGGTTCCGGCTGGCGGCATGTCCGCTTGCCGGCCGCCGACGCTCACAACGGAAAGCGCGCCAGCTCCTCGGGTGCGCGCAGGCACAGGTGCACGCACTGGCCGGCCTGCCACTCGCCCTCGGGCAGGTCCACTTCCAGCAGGCCGCCTTCGGCAAGGCTGAGGCTGCCGACCAGACCCGGGCCGCGGAAGCCGACATCGACCAGTTCCGCACACACCGGGCCGTCTTCGGCCAGCCGCAGTTGCTCCGGGCGCAGCAGCACCAGATTGTCTTCGTCCAGACCCAGCGCGCGGGCGCGGACGATGCTGCCGCGGCCGATGAAACCGGCGACCTCGACACTGGCCGGGCGCGCGTACAGGCTCGGCGCATCGCCCCATTGCAGGATGCGGCCACGCGCCATCACGCCGATCACGTCGCCCAGCGCGAACGCCTCGCCCTGATCATGGGTCACCATCAGCACGGTGGTGCCGGTGCGCTTGAGCAGGCCGCGAAGTTCCACCGCCAGTTGCTGGCGGGTATCGACGTCGAGGTTGGAAAACGGCTCGTCCAGCAGCAGCACCGCCGGGTCCGGCGCCAGTGCGCGTGCCAGCGCGACGCGCTGCTGCTGGCCGCCGGACAGCTCATGCGGATACTTGCCGGCGGCGTGCTCCAAGCCGACCAGCGCGAGCATGTCGGCGACCTTGGCACGGCGCTGCGCGGCATTGGCCTTGCGCAGACCGAAGGCGACATTGGCGGCGACATCCAGATGCGGGAACAGCGCGTAGTCCTGGAACATCATGCCGACCCGACGCTTCTCCGGGGCCACGCCTTTGCCGGCGCTGGCGACTTCTTCGCCTTCGATCAGGATGCGCCCGGCGCGCAGCGGCTCGAAGCCGGCCACCGCACGCAGCACCGTGGTCTTGCCGCAGCCGGACACACCCAGCAGGCAGCCGATCTGGCCGCGCTGCAGGTGCAGGGACACGCCATCGACCGCGCGGAACTCGCCGCTCGGGGTGCGGTAATCGACATGCACATCGTGCACCGCCAGGCTCGGCGTGGCTGCTTCCGGTACCGGCTGCACGTTCGGCGCCAGCGGGAAATTGCCGATGGAAGTGGTGGATGCGGGGCTCATGGTGTCGGGGTATCCGGTTGTGGTGCGGCCACGGGTGGATGCGCATCGCGCAGGCCGGTGCGAGCGAGCAGGATCACCGGCAGCAGGCCGGCCAGCACGATCAGCAGCCCGGCCACGGCACCTTCTTCATAGGTGCCGCGCGCGGCTTCGGCATACAGCCAGGTGGCAAGGGTTTCGAAATTGAGCGGGCGCAGCATCAGCGTCGCCGGCAGTTCCTTCATGCTGTCGACGAATACCAAGAGCGCCGCCGCCGCCAGTGCCGGACGCAGCAGCGGCAGGTGCACATGCCACAGGCGCGCGCCGGGGCCGTGGCCGAGGCTGGCGGCGGCCGAATCCAGCGAGCTGCCGATGCGCTGGAAGCCGGCTTCCAGAGTGCCGGCGGAAATCGCCAGAAAGCGCAGCGTGCAGGCCAGCACCAGCAGCGCCAGCGAGCCCATCAGCCAGCCGCGGGCGCTGCCGCCGCTGGCCGCATCCAGCCAGCCATCGAACACGCCGGCCGCGGCCAACAGGCCCAGTGCCAGCACCGTGCCCGGCAAGGCGTAGCCGAGGCTGGCTGCGCGCAGGCTGGCCTGCGCCAGACGCGGACGCCGGCGTTGCTGGGCCAGACGCAACGCCCAAGCCAGCACCAGCCCGGCGAGCACGGTGGCGGCGGTCGCCAGCGCGGCAACCAGCAGGGTATTGCCGGCCGCCGACCACAGTTGCGCGCTGATGCCGGCGCCGGATTGCAAGCGTTGGATGGTTTTCCATGCCAGGAACGCCGCCGGTGCAGCAAAGCCGAGCAGCACCGGAATCAGGCCCAGCGTCAAGGCGAACCACGCCGCCGCGCCATGCAGGCGCTGCGGCTGCATCGGCCTCGGTCGTTGCGTCGCGGCATAGCGCTGGCGACGGCGGCCGAAGCGCTCCAGCAGGATCAGCACCAGCACCACCGCCAGCATCGCCAGCGCGATCTGCGCGGCGCCGGCCAGATCACCGCGGGTGACCCAGGTGACGTGGATCGCCACGGTCAGCGTCTGCACGCCGAGAAACTCCGAGGCGCCGATATCGTTCAGCGTTTCCAGCAACGCCAGTGCCAGGCCAATCGCGATCGCCGGCCGCGCCAGCGGCAGCACCACGCGCCAGAACAGCGCCGCGCGTCCGGCGCCCAGCGTGCGTGCCGCTTCCATCAGCGCCACCGCCTGGGTCATGAACAGCGCACGCGTGGTCAGGTACACATACGGATACAGCACCAGTCCGAGCAGGCCGATGGCGCCCGGCAGCGAGCGGATGTCCGGCAGGCGGAAATCACGCGGGCTGTCGATGCCGAGCAGCGCGCGCAGCCCGCCCTGCACCGGGCCCAGAGGATGCAGCAGATCCAGATAGGCGAAGGCGACGATGTAGGTCGGCACCGCCAGCGGCAGCAGCAGCATCCAGCCGACCGTTTGCCGGCCCGGGAAGTCGTAAGCCGATACCAGCCACGCACTGCCGACGCCGAGCGCGCAGGCGACCACGCCGACGCCGACCAGCAACACCAGCGTGTTGAGCGTGGCCCGCGGCAGCACGTGGCTGGCCAGATGCGACCACAGCCCGTCACTGCCCTGCGCCGCGGTCAGCGCAAGCGCCAGCAGCGGCAGCAACACCAGCAGCGCCAGCAGCATCGACGCCAGCGTCCAGGCCTGCGGCCGAGGCCAGCGCCAGTGCAGGCGCTGGCGCGGCAGGGGTGGACTACTGATCGAAACCAACCCGGTCCACCAACTCGCTGGCGGCGCGGCGGTGGCGATGGATCTCGGCCAGCTGCAGCGTATCGACCTGCATCGGGCCGAGCGCCTCGATCACCGGATCCAGTTCGACCCCGGCCTTCACCGGGTATTCGTAATTGGCCTTGGCATACATCGCCTGGGCCTCGTCGGACACCAGGTATTCCATCAGCTTCAACGCGTTGTCCGGGTGCGGCGCATGCGCGGCGATGGCGGCGCCGCTGATGTTGACGTGGGTGCCGCCGCTGCCGGCGAACACCGGGCGCACCACGCGGATGGCATCGCCCCACTGGCGCTGTTCGCTGCCCTCCGGCGAGTTCTTCATGCGGCCGACGTAATAGGTGTTGGCGATGCCGATCTCGCAGATGCCGGCGAGGATGTCGCGGGCCACGTCGCGGTCGCCACCGGCCGGCTTGCGCGCCAGGTTGGCCTTGACCCCGCGCAGCCAGGCTTCGGTCGCTTCCACCCCGTCATGCGCGATCAGCGCCGCGATCAGGCTGGTGTTGTACGGATGCTGGCCGGAACGGATGCACACCTTGCCCTTCCATTCGGGTTTGGCCAGATCCTCGTAGGCAAAACTGTCCAGCGCCAGATCCTTGTCGGCATACAGCACCCGGTCGCGCAACGACAGCGCGAACCACTGCCCTTCCGGGCCGCGCAGGTGTTCGGGGATCGCCGCCTGCAGCACCTCGGACTGCACCGCGCGGGTCTGCCCGGCATCGACCAGATCCAGCAGGTTGCCGGTATCCACCGTCATCAGCACGTCCGCCTGCGAACGCGCGCCCTCGGCGGCCAGCCGTTCCAGCAGGCCATCCTTGAGGTACACGGTATTGACCTTGATCCCGCTGTGCGCGGTGAAGGCATCCAGCAGCGGCTGGATCAGGCCCGGCTCGCGGGTGGTGTACAGATTGACTTCATTGCCATCGGCCGCACTGGCGTCGGCTTGGGCCGACTCGTTGCCGGGCTGCGGGTTGCACGCGGACAGCAGGCCGAGGGCGAGCAGCGCGGTGGCAATGACATGAAGGCGGCGGGAGCTGCGCATGCGTGTTCCTTCGCGGGCATGGGCCCGGCTGGGTTCCAAATGGGAATTATACGCATTTGCGATGCGGCGCGACCCAACAAGCTGAAGCGAACGGCGATGATTCAGGCACTTCCGGCCGGTGGTGTCGGCTGCACTTCCGCGACGCGGCTGGAGTCGACGGCAGCGCCATGCGGCCCAACCAACGGTTCGGTGCGCACTGCCCGCTTGCCGGCCACGCTCGCCCGCCCCGCCGAGCCATGGATCAGCATGATCTGCGCCATCAGGATGAACATGGCGATGCCCGAGAGCAGGAACGGGTGGATGTACCACTGCGCGCCGAACTCCAGTTCACCGGCGAACAGGCGCCGCCAGCCACCGAAGTTCTGCGTCGCCGCGACCACCAGGCCAAGCGTGGCGAAGACGCTGCCGATCCAGCGCAACAGCCAATGGCCCGGCTGCGGCAGCAGCATCAACAGACCCAGCAAGCCGATCATGGTGCGCTGGGTGCGGCAATACGGGCAGGCGTAGACCAGTTCGGCCAAGTCCACCGCCCAGGTGGCGATGGCGATGAGGATGGTCAGTATCCCGATCAGGCGGATCCGGTCCAGCCAGGTTTCGGCATCAAGCAGCGACATGCGGGGCTCCGGTGGTGTGCGGCGATATGCAAACTGCCGATTGTGCACGCATTGGTGTGCACGCATCGGTGCGCGCCCGTCCGCTGGCGCTCGCGATGCGCTCAGCGAGTCGCGGCCTGCGCCGCCTAGGCGGCATCGCGCGCGAGCTGGTCGAGGAAGCTCTGCACCTTCAGCATCACCTCGCGGGTGCCGTCATGGGCCAGCGCGGACACCACGAACCACGGTGCATCCCAGCCCAGCTCCGCGACCGCGGCGCGGGCCGCGGCCTCGGCGTCTTCGCGGGTCAGGAGGTCGGCCTTGTTGAACAGCAGCCAGCGCGGCTTGTGCATCAGTTCGGGATCGAAGCGGGCCAGTTCGCGTTCGATGGCGCGCACCTGTTCGGCGGCGCTGCTGCCGTCCAGCGGCTCGATTTCCACCAGGTGCAGCAGCAGGCGGTTGCGCTGCACATGGCGCAGGAACAAGGCACCCAGGCCGGCACCCTCGGCCGCGCCCTCGATCAGGCCGGGGATGTCGGCGATGACGAAGCTGCGGTGCGGCTCGACGCTGACCACGCCAAGGTTCGGATACAGCGTGGTGAATGGGTAATCGGCCACCTTCGGCGTGGCCGCCGACACCGCGCGGATCAGGGTGGATTTGCCGGCATTGGGGAAGCCGAGCAGGCCGACATCGGCCAGCAGCTTCAGTTCCAGGCGCAGCTCGCGCTCCTCGCCGGGGGTGCCCGGCGTCGACTGCCGCGGCGTGCGGTTGGTCGAGCTTTTGAAATGCATGTTGCCGAGGCCACCCTTGCCGCCCTGCGCCACCAGCAGGCGCTCGCCATGACGGGTCAGGTCGCCGATCACTTCGTCGGTGGCGATGTTGCTGACCACGGTGCCGACCGGAACGGTGATGACGAGGTCGTCTCCGGACTTGCCATAGCGCTGGCGGCCCATGCCGTTCTCGCCGCGTTGCGCGCGGAACAGCTTCTGGTGGCGGAAGTCGACCAGCGTGTTGAGGTTTTCATCGGCCACCAGCCATACGCTGCCGCCATCGCCACCATCACCGCCATCGGGACCGCCCTTGGGGATGAACTTCTCGCGGCGAAAGCCCACGCAGCCATTGCCGCCGTTGCCGGCGACCACGGTGATGTCTGCTTCGTCTACCAGTTTCATGCGTGGCGGTCCTGTGCGTCGGGTCCAGTGTAACGGGGCCGCCGGCAGTCGATGCCGGCAATGAAAAGCCCCGCCGAAGCGGGGCTTTGCACCTGCACTGGATGCAGCCTTATTCGGCCGCGACCACGCTCACGGTGCGGCGCTTCTTCGGACCACGCGTGGAGAACTCCACGGTGCCGTCCTGCAGCGCATACAGGGTGTAATCGCGGCCGCAGCCGACGCCCGGGCCCGGATGGAACTGGGTGCCGCGCTGGCGCACGATGATGTTGCCGGCCTCGATCGCCTGGCCGCCGTAGATCTTGACGCCCAGGTACTTCGGGTTGGAGTCGCGGCCGTTGCGCGAGGAACCTACGCCCTTTTTGTGTGCCATGACTGCTTCTCCTTATTGCTTGTCGCCACCGGCGATGCCGGTGATCTCGATTTCGGTGTAGTGCTGACGGTGCCCCATGCGCTTCTTGTGGTGCTTGCGGCGGCGGAACTTGATGATGCGCACCTTGTCGGCGCGACCGTGGCCGACCACCTTGGCCGACACCGTCGCACCCTTGAGTGCATCACCCAGCTTCACGCCATCGCCATCACCCAGCATCAGGATGTCGTCGAACTTGATTTCACTGCCGGCTTCGGCATTGAGCTTTTCCACGCGCAGGGTTTCGCCCTGCATCACGCGGTACTGCTTGCCGCCGGTGACCATGACTGCGTACATTGCCATCTTCCTTTGTCGTTATCGTGGCTGTTGTTGGCCGCCCACGGCATGCCGCCGCGGAACGGAACCGGGAATTATAGCGGATTTTCCGCCCGTGGGCAGTGTTTTGCACGACGCGGCCTGAACCGGTGCATCCGCCTGCCTGACTGCCACCGGGCAGCAGCGGCGCGAGCACTCCGACGGCCCGGTCATGTTGCTGAACCCGGCGCCCCGCGACCCACGTTTCCGTGGACTGACAAGGCTTCCCGGCTTGGCTTGCGTCGATCCGCCCCCATGTTTTCGCCTGTCCGGCCGGTTGCCGGACCCGCGCCCGGCGCTTTAGGCTGGGCGATTGCCTTTTCGCCCACCAAGGATCCCCCGTGGCGCTGGACACCATCCGCATCCGTGGTGCACGGACGCACAACCTCAAGAACTTCGACCTCGACCTGCCGCGCGACAAGCTGATCGTGATCACCGGCCTCTCCGGCTCGGGCAAGTCGTCGCTGGCGTTCGACACCATCTATGCCGAGGGCCAGCGCCGCTACGTCGAGTCGCTGTCGGCCTATGCGCGGCAGTTCCTCTCGGTGATGGAAAAGCCCGATGTCGACCACATCGAGGGCCTGTCGCCGGCGATCTCGATCGAACAGAAATCGACCAGTCACAACCCGCGCTCGACCGTCGGCACCATCACCGAGGTCTACGACTACCTGCGCCTGCTGTACGCACGGGTCGGCATCCCGCGCTGCCCCGACCACGACTTCCCGCTGGAGGCGCAGACCGTCAGCCAGATGGTGGACCAGGTGATGGCGCTGGCCGACAAGCCGCAGACCGCCGAGCAGCGCTGGATGCTGCTCGCCCCGGTGATCCGCGAACGCAAGGGCGAGCATGCGCAGGTGTTCGAGCAGCTGCGTGCGCAGGGCTATGTGCGCGTGCGCGTCAATGGCGAGCTGCACGAGATCGACGAAGTGCCGACGCTGGCACTGCGCCAGAAGCACACCATCGAAGCGGTGATCGACCGTTTCCGCGTGCGCGACGACATTCGCCAGCGCCTGGCCGAATCGTTCGAAACCGCACTCAAGCTCGGCGACGGCATGGCGATGGTGCAGTCACTGGATGATGACGCTACCGCGCCGCTGCTGTTCTCCTCCAGGTATTCCTGCCCGGTCTGCGACTACGCATTGCCGGCGCTGGAGCCACGGCTGTTCTCGTTCAATGCGCCGCTGGGCGCCTGCCCCACCTGCGATGGCCTCGGCGTTGCGCAATTCTTCGACCCGGCACGCGTGGTGACGCATCCGGAATTGTCGCTGGCGGCCGGCGCGGTACGTGGCTGGGACCGGCGCAACACCTATTACTTCCAGATGCTGCAGTCGCTGGCGAAGCATTACGGTTTCAAGGTCGACACGCCGTGGCACGAGCTGCCCGAATACATCCGCAACGCGGTACTGCATGGCAGTGGCGAGGAAGTGGTCGCCTTCACCTATGTCAACGATGCCGGCAGCCGCAGCACGCGGCGACATCGCTTCGAGGGCATCCTGCCGAACCTGGAGCGGCGCTACCGCGATACCGAATCCAGTGCGGTGCGCGAGGAGCTGGCCAAATACATCAGCGAACGCCCCTGCCCCGACTGCGGCGGCGCGCGCCTGAATCGCGCCGCACGCAACGTGTTCGTCGGCGAACGACCGATCTGGCAGCTGACGCAGCAACCGATCGACCAGGCGCTGGCCTTCTTCACCGAGCTGCGCCTGCCCGGCTGGCGCGGCGAGATCGCGGCCAAGATCGTCAAGGAGATCGCCGAGCGGCTCGGCTTCCTGGTCGATGTCGGCCTCGATTACCTGACCCTGGAGCGCAAGGCCGATTCGCTGTCCGGCGGCGAGGCGCAACGCATCCGCCTCGCTTCGCAGATCGGCGCGGGACTGGTCGGCGTGATGTACGTGCTGGACGAGCCTTCGATCGGCCTGCACCAGCGCGACAACGAGCGCCTGCTCGGCACCCTGACCCGGCTGCGCGATCTCGGCAACACGGTGATCGTGGTCGAGCACGACGAGGACGCGATCCGCCTCGCCGATCACGTGGTCGACATCGGTCCCGGTGCCGGCGTGCATGGCGGCGAGGTGGTGGCGCAGGGCAGCGTCGAGGACGTGATGGCGGCACCGCGCTCGCTGACCGGGGATTACCTGTCCGGGCGCAAGGGCATCGAGGTGCCGGCCAAGCGCCAGCGTGCCAACCGCAAGCTGATGCTCAAGCTCAAGGGCGCCAGCGGCAACAACCTCAAGGACGTGGACCTGGAAATCCCCGCCGGGCTGATGACCGCGGTGACCGGGGTCTCCGGCTCGGGCAAGTCGACCCTGGTCAACGACACCCTGTACGCGCTGGCCGCCAACGAGATCAACGGTGCCTCGCACACGCCCGCGCCGCACCGCGAGATCATCGGCCTGGATCTGTTCGACAAGGTGGTGGACATCAACCAGTCGCCGATCGGGCGCACGCCGCGCAGCAACCCGGCGACCTATACCGGCCTGTTCACCCCGCTGCGCGAGCTGTTCGCGCAGGTGCCTGAAGCGCGTGCACGCGGCTACGCGCCGGGCCGTTTCAGCTTCAACGTGCGCGGCGGACGCTGCGAAGCCTGCCAGGGCGATGGCCTGATCAAGGTCGAGATGCACTTCCTGCCGGACGTGTACGTGCCCTGCGACGTGTGCCAGGGCAAGCGCTACAACCGCGAGACGCTGGACATCCGCTACAAGGGCCACACCATCAGCGACGTGCTGGAGATGACGGTGGAGGACGCCGCCGAGCTGTTCGCCAACGTGCCGTCGATCAGCCGCAAGCTGGATACGCTGATCGACGTCGGCCTGTCCTACATCAAGCTCGGACAATCGGCGACCACGCTCTCGGGCGGTGAGGCACAACGGGTGAAGCTGTCCAAGGAACTCTCGCGGCGCGACACCGGGCGCACCCTGTATATCCTCGACGAGCCGACCACCGGCCTGCATTTCGCCGACATCGAACACCTGCTGGCGGTGCTGCACCGGCTGCGCGACGAGGGCAATACGGTGGTGGTGATCGAACACAATCTCGACGTGATCAAGACCGCCGACTGGATCATCGACCTCGGCCCCGAGGGTGGCCACCGTGGCGGCGAGATCATCGCCACCGGCACCCCGGAGGAGGTTGCCAAGATGGCCCATTCGCATACCGGCGTGTTCCTCGCGCGCCAGCTTGCCGAAGACCGCAAGCGCCTCAAGTTCAGGGAGAACGCATGACCACGCACGCGCCGTTCCGTTTCCGCCTCAATCCGCGCTGGGGTGATCTGGATGCGATGAACCACGTCAACAACGCGGTCTATCTGCGCTATCTGGAAGAAGCACGCATCCAGTGGCTGGAAGCGCTCGACACGCCGTGGTTCGACGAGCATCACGCGCCGGTGCTGGCCTCGGCCACGGTCAACTATCGCCTGCCGATCACCTACCCGGCACAGGTGCTGATCGAGCTTTCCGCGCAGCGCATCGGCAACAGCAGCCTGACCATCGGCCATCGCATCGTGGACGAGGTGAGTGGCGCCGAGCATGCCGACGGCCACGTGGTGGTGGTGTGGGTCGATCGACAGAGCGGCACGCCCGCGCCGCTGCCCGCAGGCATCCGCGAGGCCGCCGGACGGATAGCCGCCGGCTGAGACGGGCTTGCCGCCGGCGCAGGCTTGCGCCACCCTGCAGCTTTCCGGCCCGGAGTCATGCCATGGCGCGAAGCGTGCCGGCCGTGCTCGCCCTGCTGCTTGCCGCCCTGCCCTGCGCTGCCGCGCCACCTGCGGCCGATGCGCAAGACCCGCGTTGCACGCCGATTCCGCTGGCCGCGGCCGATGCCGCCGCGGTGCGCACGCCCAGTGCTGCCGATGCCTGGGGCGGGCCACGCAGCGGCAGCGAACCGACCCTGTCCAACCGCGTGGTCGATTACCGCATCCACGCCAGGCTCGATCCGGTCAAGCACACCATCGAGGGCCGCCAGCACCTGACCTGGACCAATCGCAGTGCGCAGCCGGTGTGCACGGTCTATCTGCATCTGTACCTCAACGCCTTCGAATCCGCCGGCAGCACCTTCATGAGCGAGCAGCGCACGCGCGGCTTCAGCTTCCGCTCGGGCGAGCGCATCGGCAAGGACGAGTGGGGCTACATCCGCCTGGATCGGGTGGAACAGGCCGGGCAGCGCGTGCCGTGGCGCCATGTGCAGCCTGATGGCGGCCCGGCCAGCGACAAGACCGTGGTGCGGCTGGACCTGCCGACCCCGGTGTCGGCCGGCGCCAGCACCACGCTGGAAATCGACTTCTTCGACCAGCTGCCGCGCGTGATCGCGCGCACCGGCTACTTCGGCAGCTTCCATCTGGTGGCGCAATGGTTCCCCAAGATCGGCGTGCTCGAGCTGGCCGGCGAGCGCGGTGCCACCGCACCGCGCTGGAACGTGCACGAGATGCACCTGCACAGCGAGTTCTATGCCGATTTCGGCCATTACGATGTCAGCATCGAGGTGCCGTCGGACCATGTCGTCGGCGCCACCGGCGAGCTGGTGGAAAAGACCAGCGCCGATGGTCGCACCACCTGGCGCTTCGTGCAGGGCGATGTGCACGACTTCGCCTGGACCGCAGACTCGCGTACCGCCGAACCGCTGCGCGCGACCTGGAACGGGCCGGGTGGCGATCCGGTCGAGGTGCAGGTGCTGTTTCCGCCCGAGCTTGCCGACAACGCACCGGTGGTGCTCAAGGCGACGCTGGATTCGCTGACCTATTTCTCCGATACCCTCGGCCGCTACCCCTATCGCACGGTGACCGCGGTGATCCCGCCGCACAATGCCGCCGAAGCGGGCGGGATGGAATACCCGACCTTCTTCACCGCCATCGGCATTCCCGGCTACCGCCCCGGCGGCATCGAACAGTACCTGCTGGAATTCGTCACCATCCACGAATTCGGCCACGGCTACTTCTACGGCATCCTCGCCAGCAACGAGTTCGAGGAACCGATGCTCGATGAAGGGCTGAATCAGTACTGGAACAGCCGCATGCTGCGCGATCGCGGGCAGAAGATCGGCGTCGGACCGGGCCGCCTGGCACGTTGGCGGAGGCTGCCGCAACTGGCCGCGTTCGACCTCGACCGCCTCGGCGCCGGGCTTGACCGGCCGCTGGATCCGCTCGGCGCCAATGCCTGGAACCGACGCTCCTCGGCCAGCTATGCCTCGGTCTATTCGCGCAGCGCGACGCTGTTCGCCGGCATCGAGCGGCAGATCGGCCGCGAGGCGATGGAACGCGCGATGAAGCTGTACTACGAACGCTGGAAGTTCCGCCATCCCTCGCTGGCCGACCTGCGCGAGGCGCTGGCTGAAGGCAGTGGCCGGCGCGAGGTCATCGAGCGTGCGTTCGACCTGCATGTGTACGGCGTGCACAGGGTGGATGACCGCATCGAGCTGTTCACCAGTCGCGAGGAACTGCCGCCGGCGGGCATGCGCGACGGCCAGGGTCGAATCATCGATGAATCGGCACGGCGCCGGGCGATCCGCGCGGAACGCGCGAAGTGGAAGCGCGAGAATCCGCGCGCCAGGCCCGGCACGGGTGGGCCCTATCCGTGGCGCACGCGCGTGGTGGTGCGTCGTGATGGTGCCGACGTGCCGCAGGTGCTCAGGGTGATCTTTGCCGATGGCAGCCACGAGCTGGTCGAGTTTTCAGGCGACCAGCCATGGTTCGAGTTCAGCTGGACGCGCCCTTCGCGCGCGCTCAAGGTGGAGCTGGATCCGCAGCGGCTGCAGCCGCTGGATCGCAATCTGGCCGACAACGTGCGTTCGATCGAGCCGCATGGCGAAGCCGGCGCGATTGCCGGCAGCCGCATGTTCGGCTGGATGCAATGGCTGCTGGCCTGGGTATTGGGCGCCTGAGATGGAGACGAAGTCGAGCACCCACCCGCGTGCGGCCTGGCGCGCCCTGTTGCAGGGCATGACGGGCGCCTTCGCCCACTGGCGGCTGTGGCTGCTGTGGTGGCTGGCCGGCCTGTTGCCGGCCACGCTGGCCGCACTGCCAACCGCAAGCCTGTTCAACGACGCCTTCGGCCATCACCCCGATGCCGCCCGCATCCTCGGTGAACCCGACCTGGCCGCGTTGATCGAAGGCCTGCTCGGCCTGCTGCAGGACGGCGGTTCGATGGCCACGCTGCTGTCGGGCATCGGCACCGGCCTGTTGCTCGGGGCGCTGCTGGCGCCGTGGGCTGCCGGCATGCTGGTGGCCAGCCTGCGCCAGGGCCGCGCGCTCGGCTTTGCCGCATTGTGGCGCGGTGGCTGGCGCGAATACGGGCGCATGTTCCGGTTGTGGCTGGTGATGCTGATCCCGCTGGCGCTGGCTGCCGGGGTGGCGGTGGCGGCCTCGATCTGGGCCACGCTTAGTGCTGAATCGGACATCCTCGCCAGCGAAGGCCGGTGGCGCGAGCGGGTGGCGCTGATCAGCTCCGCGCTCGCCCTGCTCGCCGCCTGGAGCTCGCTTGAAGCCGCGCGTGCGGCGTTCGCCACGGATCCCCGCTTGCACTCCGCGTTTCGCGCCTGGCTGTGCGGGCTGACCCTGCTGCGCACGCGCCCCTTCGCCGCCAGCACGATCCTGCTGCCGACGCTGCTGCTGGGCGTGGTCGGCAGCACTGCCCTGCACGCCTGGAGCTGGGCAATGGGCCACCCGGCAGCCAGCCTGCTGCTGGCGCAACTGGCCGTATTCATACTCGCCTGGAGCCGTACGGCCCGGCTATCGGCATTGGCCACGATCATGCCGCCCGCAAACCCCGGCCGCGCCACCCTGCCCGTGCCGCCCGCCAGCGTCACCCGCAATGCCCCACCCACCACCATCGCGGACGATCCGCCAGGCATGGAAGCACGCCCCTGAAGCCGGGGGATGCGATGTTCCTGAACGCGTCAGGATGCTATGCTCAGCAGGCAGGCGGTCATGCGTGGGGGCACACTTCAATCGGTCGAACTTCCATGGCCGCGCCGTTCCAAGGGGGGAACGTGTCATGGATCCGTGGAAATTCCTGCGTCGGCGCAAGGCCACTCAGGCCAATGGCGGGAGATACAAGGTGCCCGATCGGCGGCGCAAGCCTCGCCTGTCCAGCACCCGGGGACTGCGCGTCCTGGTGATTGACGACTCCGCCCAGCTCCGACAGCAGCTGCGCGACATGCTGCGTGATGACGGCTATCTGGTCGCCGAAGCCGGTGATCTGGCCAGCGGCCGGCAACGTCTGATCGATTTCGAACCCGGATTGCTGTTCATCGACATGCTGTTGCCCGACGGCGACGGTTTCAGTGAAGTACGCGAGCTGCGTCGCCTCAAGCACGTCCGTGATCTGCCGATCGTGATGATGAGCGGCAGCGGTTTCGATGCCGAACGTCGCTACGGCGACGCCATCGGCATCGATGGCTTCATCCGCAAGCCGCTGGTGCGCGGGGATGTGTTCGCCTGCCTCGATCGCCTGATCAGCAGCGGGCGCCTGCCACGACGCAATACCGGACCGCGGCCCCCTGCCCACCCATGAGTCCGCGGCTCAGATGCCCATCTGCGCGATGTCGAGTCCGTAGCTGCCCGGCGCCAGCGCACGCTGGATATGCACGTCCTGCAGCGCCGGATTTCGCGCGGTATCGAGCAGATCGACCGCAACAAAGCGCGAGCGCTGCTGCTTCTGCGGGTTGGTCAGCATCAACAGGCGCGGGCGCAGGCGCTGTTCGGGATTCTGCGCCATCACCACGCCGACCTCACCGGTATTGAGCTCGACCAGGGTGCCGACCGGATACACGCCGAAGCAGCGCACGAACTCCTCCACCAGTGCTCCGTCATGCGCGCTGTCGCGGCTGGCAACCAGCTCCTGCAGTGCCTGTGCGCGGCTCAGCGCCTTGCGATAAGGGCGATCGCTGATCAAGGCATCGAAACTGTCCACCAGTGCCGCGATGCGCGCGGAAAGCGGGATCTGATCCCCCCGCTTGCCGGCCGGGTAGCCACTGCCGTCGAAGCGCTCATGGTGCCCGGCCATCATTTCCACCACCAGCGGATCATCGATGCCGCTCTCGCGCAGGCGGTCGAGGCCTTCACGCACATGCCGCTCGACGAAGGTTTGCCCGAGCTCGTCCAGCGGGCCGGCTTGATTCAGGATTTCCGGCGGCACCGCGCCCATGCCGATGTCCAGCAGCAGCGCGCCGGTGGCCAGCGCATTGATGCGCGCATCGTCGAAACCCAGATGACGCCCGAAGGCAGCCGCCAGTGCACAGCAATTGACCGCATGGCGGTAGGTGTAATGGTGCCGGCTGCGCAGCGCCTCGAGCCAGAAGTACGCATCCGGATTGCGGCCCAGGCTCTCCACCACCGGCTGCACCACTTCGTCCACGTCTTCCAGGGAAGGCATTTCCCCGCGTCGCCATTTCTCCATCAACTCGGCCGCACGCACCGAGACCTTGTCCAGCATGCGCGTGCCGTGCACCAGCTCCTGCTGAAATGTCTGCAAGTCACGCTTCGGCGCGGCACCTGCACCGCTCGACCGTGGCGCAAGTCCATGACGACGTGGCCCTGCGGCTGGCACCACCCGGCTCCTTTCCACGTCGATCCAGAACCGCTGCGCGTGGCGCCGCAGCATGGCGATGTCCTCGCTCGACTTGATCAACACGCCCTGCAGCGGGAATGGTGTCTGGATCCAGTCACGATCAAGGCGACTGACGAACATGCCGATCGCCAGCTCCTCGCCGCTGATCTCCTGCTCCTCGATTTCACGGTACGTGCCCACCGCGTCAGTTCGCCTTCGCGTCATTGGGCAGCGGGCGCAGCCGCAGGTCCTGGAAATCGAAGCTGAAGTCGGTCCTGGGCGATACCGGCTTCATGCGCATCTCGCCGATGCGGCCATCGGGTTCGAGGGCGAAATAGACGAAGGCATCGGCATTGAGTGCGCGATCGTCCCAGCGCACGATGAAGCTGTCATGCTGCCAATGCTCCAGCGTGCCGGCCAGTTCGCGGGTACGCGCGAACTGCATGCGCAACCGGTTGCCGGATTGGCTGATCACAACCTCGCCATACCACGGGTCGCGGTAGCGCCCGGCATAACGCGCCAGCGGCAATGAAGGTTTGGAACGGGCATCGCGCGCGGCCAGCAGCTTCTGCCACGAATCGTCGGCGCGCGCTTCGTTGCGCGCGACTGCCTTGGCGTAGGCATCCACCCAGTCATGCCGCTCGTGTCCGAGCATCATGTCCAGCGCGACATGGGTCAGCGAATGGAACGCGGCACCGACTTCCTGGTTGGTCAATACCACCACGCCGATCCCGCGCTCGGGCACCAGGGTCAGGCGCGAAACCATGCCCGGCCAGCCACCGGTATGCCACACCAGTTTGTCGCCGCGGTAGTCCGACAGCATCCAGCCTTCGCCGTAGCCGAGGAAGTTGGGCGTCATCGGGGCCAACTCGGGCACCGCCGGCGGAGTGACCGGAATCGGCGTGAGCACGCTCCACATGCGCTGCTGGCGGCGCGTTTCGAACAGCCGCGTGCCATCGGCGGCAAGGCCACCGGCCAACTGCATCCGCATCCAGCGCGCCATGTCGTTGACACTGCTGTACAGGCCACCGGCACCCGAGGCATTGCGCCAGGTCAGGGTGCCCACCGGCTTGAGTTCGCTGAAGTCCAGCTTGGCATGGCCGGTGGCGACGTTGTCACCCGGCACCAGGTCATCGGCGTTGTAGCGCGTGTCGCGCATGCCGAGCGGCTGGAAGATGCGCTGCTGCAGGAACTGCTTGAAGCTCATCTCCGCCGCTTCCTCCAGCACCAGCTGCGCGACAGCGAACAGGATGTTGTCGTAGGCGTACTGGCCGCGGAACTGGCCGCTCAGCGGCACGTCCTTGAGCCGCTCGACCACTTCGCGCGTGGTGTAGTCGGTGGTCGGCCAGTACAGCAGGTCGCCCGCCCCCAGCGACAGGCCGCTGCGATGCGCCAGCAGGTCGCGGATGCGCATGTCATGGGTGACGTACGGATCGGCCATGCGAAACCAGGGCAGATGGTCGATCACCCGGTCGTTCATGCCCAGCTTGCCATCCTCGTCCAGCATCTCCAGCGCGGTGGCGGTGAAGGCCTTGGTCAGGCTGGCGATGGCGAACATGGTGTCGGCGTCGACGGCCTCGGGCTTGCCGGCTTCGCGCACGCCCCAGCCGCGGGCCAACACTACCTCGCCATCCTTGACGATGGCCACCGCGATGCCCGGCACCTCGAAACGCTCGCGCACCGCCTCCACCTGCGCGGAGAAGTCCGCCAGCGCCGCGGCATCCGGCGCTGCGTGCCGCTGGTCGGCGAATTCGGCAGCGGGTGCAGCATGCGGCGCGCCCGGCAGCCACAGACCGACGAACAACAGACCGAGCACGACTTTCCGCATGGTTCGCATGGCACCCCCGGGGGACGAGTACGCAGGGGATGGTAGCGCGGACGCGGCATGGCGCAAGACGCGCCTTCTCCATACTGGCGCGTGCGGCCGCACACCTTGCCTCAGAGCATCGGCAGCTTCAGACCCTGCTCGCGCGCGCAGTCCCTGGCGATGTCGTAGCCGGCATCGGCATGCCGCATGACGCCGGTGCCGGGGTCATTCCACAGCACGCGGGCGATGCGCTTGTCGGCCTCGGGCGTGCCGTCGCAGACGATGACCACGCCCGAATGCTGCGAAAAGCCCATGCCGACGCCACCGCCGTGGTGCAGCGACACCCAGGTCGCACCACCGGCGACATTGAGCATGGCGTTGAGCAGCGGCCAGTCCGACACCGCATCCGAGCCGTCCTGCATGCTTTCGGTTTCCCGGTTCGGCGAGGCCACCGAGCCGGAATCCAGATGGTCGCGGCCGATCACCACCGGCGCCTTCAATTCGCCCTTGCGGACCATTTCGTTGAACGCAAGACCCAGCTTGTGGCGCAGGCCGAGGCCAACCCAGCAGATGCGCGCCGGCAGGCCCTGGAAGCTGATCCGCTCGCGCGCCATGTCCAGCCAACGGTGCAGATGCGGGTCATCGGGGATCAGTTCCTTGACCTTGGCATCGGTCTTGTAGATGTCCTCGGGATCGCCCGACAGCGCCACCCAGCGGAACGGGCCGATGCCGCGGCAGAACAGCGGGCGCACATAGGCCGGCACGAAGCCGGGGAAATCGAAGGCGTTGCGGCAGCCGGCTTCCAGCGCCATCTGGCGGATGTTGTTGCCGTAATCGACGGTGGGGATGCCCTGCGCGTTGAAGGCGAGCATCGCCTCGACATGCACGCGCATCGACTGCTTCGCCGCCTCGCTGACCTTGTCCGGGTTGGCCTTCTGCTCGGCTTCCCACTGCTCCACGCTCCAGCCGGCCGGCAGGTAGCCATGCACCGGATCGTGCGCCGAGGTCTGGTCGGTGACGCAGTCGGGGCGGACGCCACGACGCACCAGCTCGGGCAGGATTTCGGCGGCATTGCCGAGCAGCGCGATCGACTTGGCTTCGCCAGCCCGGGTGTATTTCTCGATCCGCGCCAACGCGTCATCCAGATCATCGGCCTGCTCATCGACATAGCGGGTGCGCAGGCGGAAATCGATGCTCGACTGGCGGCATTCGATGGTCAGCGAACAGGCGCCAGCCAGCGACGCCGCCAGCGGCTGCGCGCCGCCCATGCCGCCCAGGCCCGCGGTCAGGATCCACTTGCCGGTCAGATCACCGCCGTAATGCTGGCGACCCATCTCGACGAAGGTTTCGTAGGTGCCCTGCACGATGCCCTGCGAGCCGATGTAGATCCAGCTGCCTGCGGTCATCTGCCCGTACATCATCAGGCCCTTGCGGTCCAGCTCGTTGAAGTGCTCCCACGTCGCCCAATGCGGCACCAGATTGGAATTGGCGATCAGCACCCGCGGCGCATCCGGGTGCGAGGGAAACACGCCGACCGGCTTGCCCGACTGCACCAGCAGGGTCTCGTCATCGCCCAGCGTCTTCAGCGTTTCGATGATGGCGTCGTAGCAGGCCCAGTCACGCGCGGCGCGACCGATGCCACCGTACACCACCAGATCCTGCGGGCGTTCGGCGACGTCCGGATCGAGGTTGTTCTGCAGCATGCGGAACGGCGCTTCGGTCAGCCAGCTGCGGCAGCTGAGCTGGTTGCCACGCGGGGCGCGGATTACCCGGGACGGGTCATGGCGATGGGCGGAAGACATGGCGCGGCCTCGATCTGGGACAAACGCCCATTATCGCAGGCCGGCGCGGCCGGGTTCAAAGACAGGCACGACGCGTCGGGCCGTGCCGACCGCGTAATGGCGCAGCGATAGGCCGCTGGTTCAGCGTACCGACGGATCCAGTCGACGCAGCGCATCGGCGAGGTCGATCGCTCCGGTGCGCTCCAGGTCGTCGCGGGTCCAGACCCGACCCGTGACCGGCGCACAATCCGTTTCCTGCGCCTGGCCACTGGCGCGGACATGGCGTGCAGCGCGCTGGTTCCTCACACGCGTGATGTTGGAGCCGGTTTCGCGCAGGCACACATGCTCGCGGACGTCGTTCGCGGCACGCTCGGGCGCGGTTTCGGTCTGTACCGCCTCATTGCCGACGGCATCGGCATCCGCCGGCAGCGTGGCGGGCGATTGCGCCAGCACAAGCGGCGCGAACGTGAGCCCGATGACAAGTCCCAAGGTTTTCATGGCATGACCCTCCTCGGTCAGGTAGCACCACTGTACGCGCGAACTGGATGGAGCGCCGCCAACCCGGTGACTGCGTTCAGATGCCAGCCACCTGCGATCCACGGATACGGCCCTGCTGCAGTGCAACGCCGCTGCCATCAAGCGCGGCCTAGAATCCGGGCATGAACACATGGATTCGTGCCATCACCGCGCTGGCATTGGCCGCCCTGCTCGGCGCCTGCGCCAGCCATCCACCGGCGCCGGCACCCGCTGCCGATTCCGATGCCACCCGCCCGACCCTGCTGCTGATCTCGATCGACGGCCTGCGCCCGTCCGACATCACCGCCGAGCAGATGCCGCGGCTGAGCGCACTGGCCGCCAACGGCGTGATTGCCAGCGAGGGCATGCGCCCGTCCTATCCCAGCCTGACCTTCCCCAACCACTACACCCTGGTCACCGGCCTGCGCCCGGACCGCCACGGCATCGTCCACAACAGCATGCAGGATGCCGAACTGGGCAGCTTCCGCCTGTCGCGGCGCGAAGCCGTGGAGGACGCGCGCTGGTGGGGTGGCAAGCCGGTCTGGGTCAGCGCCGAAAACGCCGGCCTGCGCACCGCGACCATGTACTGGCCGGGCAGTGAAGCGGCCATCGCCGGGGTACGCCCGCAAACCTGGCTGACCTTCGACCAGGGCACCAGCGCACAGTGGCGCGCCGAGCAGGTCCGCGGCTGGATGCTCGGCCCCGCGACCGAACGCCCCGCCTTCGCCACCCTGTATTTCGACAAGGTCGATCACGAATCGCACTCGCACGGGCCGGCTTCGGCACAGGCCCGCGCCGCCCGTGCCGACACCGACGCGGCGATCGGCCAGTTGCTGGACGCGCTGCAGGCCGCCGGCGAACTGGATCGCATCAACATCCTCGTCGTCTCCGACCACGGCATGGCCGAGGTGCCGCCAACCAACCTGGTCGCGGTCGAAGACATGGTCGCGGCCGAAAATGCCCGCCACACCACCCTCGGCCAGGTGGTCGGCTTCGTGCCTGTTGCTGGCCGCGAAACACAGGCGCGGCAGCAGTTGCTGGGCCGCCACGACCGCTACCAGTGCTGGGACAAGGCCGAACTGCCGGCGCAGTGGCATTACGGCCGTCATGCGCGGATCCCGCCGATCGTGTGCCAGATGGACGAAGGCTGGGACGCCCTGCGGCGCGAATGGATCGACAATGCCAAGGCCAAGGGCGTCGGCATGCGCGGCTCGCACGGCTACGACCCGGCGCTGCCGTCGATGCGCGCCAGCTTCATCGCCCACGGCCCGGCGTTCAGGCCCGGCACCCGCCTGCCGATGTTCGACAATGTCGACGTCTACCCGCTGATGATGCGCCTGCTCGGTGTCACCCCCGAGGCGCATGATGGCGATGGGCGGGTGTTCGACAAGGTGTTGCAGCCGGGGCACTGATCGGCGGCACCGCGCTGTGCCCCGGCCACCCGGGGCAAGGCCTGCACCGTGTCGCCGGCCCGCGCCGAGGCTTCGACTGCTTGAGGGCATGCCATCATGGGTACCGTGCGATGCAGCCACCCGGATCACCCACGGCGAGGAGCCAGCCAGATGCGCGTGCATTACCGCCACATCGACAGCCCGATCGGGCGCCTGCTGATCGCCGCAGGTGATGCCGGCATCCGTGCGCTCGAATTCCCCGAGAACCGGCATCCGGTGAAGCGCGATGGCGATTGGGTCGCAGGCAATCACCCGTTGCTCGATGCCGCCGAGCAGCAGTTGCACGAGTACTTCGCCGGCCAGCGGCAGCAGTTCGAGTTGCCGCTGGATGCGCACGGCACCATGTTCCAGCGCAGCGTCTGGGCAGCCTTGCAGGCAATTCCGTACGGCCAGACCTGCAGCTATGCGCGATTGGCGCAGGCCATCGGCAAGCCGGCCGCGGTGCGCGCGGTCGGTGCCGCCAACGGACGCAACCCGATTCCGATCATCGTGCCCTGCCATCGCGTGATCGGCGCAGACGGCACGCTCACCGGCTTCGGCGGCGGGCTGCCGACCAAGCAGTTCCTGCTGCGCCTTGAAGGCGTATTGCCGAAGGCCTGATCGCCGCGGGAAGATCAGTCGGCGAGTAGCCTGGCGATGGCCTGGCGATAACGCGCCGTGATTGCATCGCGCTGCCGATGGCGGCCACCTTCGACCACGCGGCTGCCCGCCACCGTCACTTCGCGCACCACATTGCGGTTGCCGGCGAACAGCCAGCGGTCGGCGATGTCGCCCTCGTGTGCGCCGATCAAGGCCGGTGCCTCGGCATCCAGCACGACTTCGTCCGCGGCCTCGAAGCCGGTCGATGCCGCCGCGCTCGCCCATGCGCCGTGCAGCAGGGTTTCGCCGACGCTTGGCATCGAAGCGGAACTGGCGATGTTGCGGCGCCGGGTGACCAGCCGCTGACCATATTCCAGCCAGCGCAATTCTTCGACCGGCGACACGCTGACATGCGAGTCCGAACCGACGCCCCAGCGGCCGCCGGCATCGAGGTAATCGCGCAACGGGAACAGACCGTCGCCGAGGTTCGCCTCGGTGGTGGTGCAGATCGCCACGGTCGCGCCACTGGCGGCAATGCCGCGCACCTCGGCATCGTCCAGGTGCGTGGCATGCACCAGTGTCCAGCGCGCGTCGACCGGCGCATTGTCCAGCAGCCACTGCACCGGGCGCGCACCGCGCAGCGTCAGGCATTCATCGACTTCCGCGGTCTGTTCGGCGATGTGGACATGGATGCGGCTGTCGGCGGGCAGTGCCGCGAGCACCTCGCCCAGTGCCGCCTGCGGCACCGCGCGCAGACTGTGCAGCGCGCAGCCGATCAGCAGCGATTCGTCCTGCTGCGTGCGCAGGCTTTCCAGCAAACGCAGGTAATCCTCGACCTCATGGCCGAAGCGCCGCTGCCGGGCCGACAGCGCACGGCCATCGAAACCGCCGGTCATGTACAGCACCGGCAGCAGAGTCAGGCGGATGCCGGTTTCGCGCGCAGCGGCGATCAGTGCCTGCGACATCGCCGCCGGATCGGCGTAGGGACGGCCATCGACGTCATGGTGCAGATAATGGAATTCGCAGACCGTGGTGTAGCCCGCTTCGAGCATTTCCGCGTACAGCTGCGCGGCCACGGCCTGCAACGTCTCCGGGTCGAAACGTCCGGCCATGGCATACATGGTTTCGCGCCAGGTCCAGAACGAATCATTGGGATCGCCCTGGCGCTCGGCCATGCCGGCCATGGCGCGCTGGAAGGCATGCGAATGCAGATTGGCGATGCCGGACAGGTGCCAGCCGCGGTCGGTGCGCGTGATCGGGTGCATGCGGTCATTCTCGCGCAAAGCCATAAAATGGGCGAATGAACATCGCCCCCCGAAGCGGCCTGCTGCTGGGCCCGACCCTGGCCACCCTGGACGAGGATGCCGGCTACGGCCTGATCGAGGACGCCGCCCTGGCCTGGCGCGACGGCCTGATCCGCTACGCCGGCCCGCGCGCCGGCCTGCCCCCCGAGCTCGACGAAAACGGCATCGAATGCGATGCGCTGATCACCCCCGGCCTGGTCGACTGCCATACCCATGTGGTGTTCGCCGGTGACCGCGCGAGCGAATCCGAGATGCGCCTCGAGGGCCGCAGCTACGAGGAGATCGCGCGTGCCGGCGGCGGCATCCTGTCCACCGTGCGCGCGGTGCGCGGAATCGACGAGGATGGCCTGCTGGCCGCTTCACTGCCACGCGTGCGCGCCCTGATCGGCGATGGCGTGACCACGCTGGAGATCAAGTCCGGCTACGGCCTGGATTTCGACAACGAACGCAAGATGCTGCGCGTGGCGCGCCGCATCGGTGAGCAGTGCGGCATCCAGGTGTGCACCACCTATCTTGCCGCACACGCCCTGCCGGAGGAGTACCGCGACCGCGCCGATGACTACATCGATGCGGTGATCGACTGGCTGCCGCGCCTCGCCACCGAAGGGCTGGTGGATGCGGTGGATGCGTTTTGCGAGGGCATCGGCTTCTCGCCGGTGCAAACCCGTCGCGTGTTCGAGGCCGCGCGCGCACTCGGGCTGCCGGTCAAGCTGCATGCCGACCAGTTGAGCGATCTCGATGGCGGCGCCCTCGCGGCCGAGTTCTCGGGACTGTCCGCCGACCACATCGAATACACCAGCGTCGCCAGCGTGCAGGCGATGGCTCGGGCCGGCACCGTGGCGGTGCTGCTGCCCGGCGCCTTCCATGTGTTGCGCGAAACGCGTCTGCCACCACTGGACGCGTTGCGCGAGGCCGGCGTGCCGATGGCCGTCGCCACGGACTGCAACCCGGGTACCTCGCCCCTGCTATCGCTGCGCCAGGCGATGCAACTGGCCTGCACCCATTTCCGCCTGACCCCGCTGGAAGCCTTGCGCGGTGCCAGCGTGCACGCGGCACGCGCACTCGGCCTCGAGGCTGACCGCGGCGTGCTGCGCACGGGCATGCGCGCCGACTTCGTGTTGTGGAATGCACGCCAGCCCGCCGAGCTGTGCTACTGGCTGGGTGGTGATTTGTGCCGCGCGGTGTACGCTGACGGTTGTCGCCTGAATTGACGAGGATTGCTTGATGCCGATTTCCCGCCGCCTGATCACCGCCGCGCTTGCGCTTGCCATCGCCGGAACCGCCCATGCGCAGGCCACTGACGCCGCACGTGCGCTGGCGCAGGACGCCCTGATCGTCGATACGCATATCGATGCACCCGGCGAAATGATGGGAGGCTGGCGCGACCTTACCGCCGACACCGACCGCGAGTTCGACTGGCCCAAGGCACGCACGGGTGGCCTGGACGTCGCCTTCATGTCGATTTACACCTCGCCTCGCCAGGACGAGCAGGGCACTGCCTGGCATGCCGCCAACCAGCAAATCGACGCGGTGTGGGCGCTGGCTGCGCGCGCGCCGGACAAGTTCGCCGTGCTCACTTCCCCGCGCGACATCGAACGCCTGCGCCAGCCCGGTCGCGTGCTGCTGCCGCTGGGCATGGAAAACGGCGCACCGATCGCCGATGACCTCGGGCGCCTCGCCTTCTTCCATGAGCGCGGCGTGCGTTACATCACTTTGGCGCACAGCGCGGCCAACCGCATCGCCGATTCATCCTATGGCGTCGAACGGCGCTGGAACGGGCTCTCGCCGTTCGGCCGCGAGGTGGTCGCCGAAATGAACCGGCTCGGCATCATGGTCGATGTTTCCCATCTGTCCGATGCCGCCGCGCTGCAGGCGGTCGAACTCAGCCGCGTGCCGGTGCTGGCGACCCATTCGGGCATGCGTCACTTCACCCCGGATTTCGAGCGCAATGCCAGTGATGAAGTCGCCCGCGCCATCGCGGCCAAGGGCGGACTGGTGCAGATCACCTTCGGCACCGGCTTCGTCAATCCCAAGGCCGCCGCCGACATGCAGGCCAAGTTCCGCGAGCGCGCGGCGTTGCAGGCGCGCAATGCAGAGGCCCGCGCCGCCGGCAAGCCGGTCGAGGACGAAGCCGCGTGGAGCGCTGCCTGGGATGCCGCGCATCCGGTTCCGGAGACCGACATCCAGGCCGTGACCGACCAGATCATGTACGCGGTGAAGCTGATCGGCGCCGATCACGTGGGCATCGGCTCGGACTTCGATGGCGTGGGTGGCGAACTGCCCAACGGCCTGCGCAATGCTGCCGACTACCCCAATCTGATCGCCTCGCTGCAGCGCGCCGGGCTGGCCGATGGCGACATCCGCAAGGTGCTGGGCGAGAACCTGCTGCGGGTCTGGCGCGCAGTCGAGGACGGTGCGGAAAAACGCTGATCCGACGCCTCGACCGGCCACGAAAAAGCCCCGCATCGCGGGGCTTTTCATTGCGCTCGTGGCAGCGGCTCAGGCGGCCGGCTTGGTCGCCTTCTTCGCCACCACCTTGCGGCCGCTGGCCTTCTTCGCCACCGGCGCGGCGGCACTGCCGCTGGCCTTGGTCACGGCCTTGGGGCGCGCATTGCCGTAGCTGGAGTTGTAACGCTTGCCCTTGGCCGTCTTGCGATCGCCCTTGCCCATCGAAATGCTCCTGGAATGTTGCGGCGCGACCCGGAAGCGGGCCGCGGATTGTGAAACGATCAGTTTATCACAGGCATCGCGCCCGCTTGCCGCATGCCGGGCTCAGACGCCGGCATCCGCCCCGCCATCGCGATGGCTCAGGCGCATGTTGGTCAGATGCGCCGCCGCCAGCAACAGGCCGCCGCTGACCATCATGCCGGCGTGCAGCCAGGCATCGCGACCACCGCCATGGTCATGGAACGGGCCGAAAGTGGCGAACCACAGCAGGCCGAGGGCCGGCAGCAACAGGCTCCACGCATGGTAGGCACGGTGCCGCCGCCAACCGATCGTCAGCGTCGCCGCGGCCAGCAGGGTGGCGAACACCACCACGCCCTGATCGATGTCCACCCAGCCGCCTGCGCCGAGGCCCAGCGTCGGCAGCAGGGCCAGCAGCAGCGGCATCGCCGCGCAATGCACCGCGCACAGCATCGAGGCGGCAAAACCGACCCGGTCCGCATTGCGCAAATGAGAGCTGGATTGAGACATCGCACGTGGCCTGTGGCGACTGGACATGAAACAGTATAACATTCCCGATCCTTCGTAGCGCCCACTTTAAACCATCCCATGCCCATTGCCGTTCACCTGCCACGTCATCCACTCAGCCTCGCTCTGCTGTTCGCCCTCGCCGCCACGCCGCTGGCCGGCCAAGCGCAGGACGCCACTGCGGAACAGGATCAGGATCCGCATCGCCAGTCCGCGCACCTGCTGGACAAGGTGGTGGTCACCGCCTCGCCACTGCACCAGACTGCCGATCAGTTGGTGCGTCCGGTCGAAGTGCTGGCCGGCGAGAAACTCGATGAAGACAAGTCGGCCACCCTCGGCCGCAGCCTGGAGCGCATCCCCGGAATCCAGAGTTCGAACTTCGGCCCCGGCGTCGGTCGCCCGATCATCCGCGGCCTGGAAGGCGCGCGCGTGCAGGTGGTCAGCGACGGCATGGGCAGCGGCGACGTGTCCACCATCAGCGCCGACCATGCAGTGAGCATCGAGCCGTTCCTAGCCAACCAGATCGAAGTGCTCAAGGGGCCGGCCACCCTGCTCTACGGCAGCGGCGCGATCGGCGGCGCGGTCAACGTGATCGATGGCCGCAGCCCGGACGCCCTGCCCGATCGCCCGTTTGGCGGTCGTGCCGAATGGCGCGCCGGCACGGTCGACCGCGAACGCACCGGCATGTTCCGCATCGATGCCGCCACCTCGACCGACGGTCGTGGCCTGGTGCTGCATGCCGACGGCCTGCTGCGGGAAGCGCAGGACATGAAAATCCCGGGTTACGCCGAAAGCGCGGCGCGGCTGGAAGCCGAGGGCGAGGAGCCGGATGCGGACAGCCACGGCATCCTGCCCAACAGCGCACTGCGCACTGCCAGTGGCGGCCTTGGCCTCACCTGGGTGGGCGAGCGCGGGCACATCGGCATCAGCAGCAGCCTGTTCAACACCCGCTACGGCGTGCCCGGCCACCAGCATGCGCATGGCGGTGGCCACGACCACGACCACGACCATGATCACGACCACGATCACGACGATGACCACGATCATGATCATGGCGACGACGGGCATGACCACGACCATGCCGTGCGCATCGGCCTGGACCAGCGCCGCCATGAAGTGCATGCGGGCCTGAACGACCTCGGCATCTTCGAAACCCTGCGCTTCAAGTACGCGCGCACCAATTACACGCATACCGAATTCGAGGGCGCCGCGGTCGGCACCGTGTTCGACAACATCAGCGACGAAGCGCGGCTGGAGCTGGTGCACCAGCCGATCGCCGGCTGGCGCGGTGGTTTCGGCGTGCAGGCGGGCCGCCGCGACTTCTCGGCACGCGGCGAGGAAGCCTTCGTGCCGCCCACCGTCGGCCGCGAACTGGGCGTGTTCTGGCTGGGCCAGCGCGAATTCGGCGATTTCAGGATGGAACTGGGTGCGCGCCATGACCGCGCCCGCATCCGCAGCGAAGCCGAACCGCTGCTGCCCGATCGCCTGACCGAACGCGATTTCCGTACCCACCATCTGTCCGCCGCGCTGCGCTGGCAGGCCAGCGATGCCCTCGATTTCAAGCTCGGCCTGGATCGCGCGCAGCGTGCCCCGACCGCCGAGGAGCTGTATTCCAACGGCCTGCACGTGGCCACCGCCACGCTGGAGATCGGCGATGATCGGCTGAAGCCGGAAACCGCCAACCGCCTCGAACTTGGCCTTGGCTGGCGCGGCGACGGTTGGCGCGTGGGCGCCAGCGCATGGGCCGCGCGCTACAGCGACTTCCTCTACCAGTCGCCGCTGATCGTGCCGTATGACGATGGCAGCGAGGATCCGCTGGTCGAGCTCGGCTCCCCGGTGATGGTCTGGACCCAGGGCGATGCGCGCTTCCACGGCGTCGAGGTCGAATCCGAATTCACCCTGTTCGATGGCGGCAGCGGCCATCTCGACATACGCCTGTTCGGCGACATGGTGCGTGGCCGGCTGGGTGGCACCAGCCGCGAGGCCGCGATCAGCATCGTGCACGGCGACCACACCCATGACCACGAAGGTCGCCTGGTGGGCGGCGGCAACGTGCCGCGCCTGGCACCGGGGCGCATCGGCGGCGAACTGCGCTGGGATGCGCCGGCATGGCGGGCTTCGCTCGGCGCCATCCGCACCCTGAAACAGTCCCGCGTCGCCGAAGGCGAAGCGGTCAGCGCCGGCTACACCATGGTCGATGCCCACTTCGCCTGGCACGGCGATACCGCCAGCGGCACCGGCTGGGAAGTGTTCCTCGATGGCCGCAACCTGCTCGACAAGGAAGCGCGGCCGCACACGTCGTATCTGAAGGATCTGGCACCGCTGCCCGGACGCGGCTTCGTCGGCGGCGTGCGGCTGTTCTTCTGAAGCCGCGTCAGCGCAACATGGACAAGCACACCGGGCCCGCAACGTCGGGCCCGGTGTGCATCGGCCGCGGCGAGCGATACATCACGTGCCTGCGCCGGTCCTGTCAAGCCGGCACGGCCTCGCAGCCGTGTGGATCGGGTCAACCCTTTGCAGCGCACCTCGCGCACAGGCCATGCACTTCCAGCGTCTGCGCATGCGGCACGAAACCCAAGGCACGCGCGCGGGCATCGAGCGCATCCACCACCGCCTGATCCTCCAGTTCCACCGCCGAGTGGCAGCGATTGCAGATCAGGAACGGCACCGAGTGCAGATCCGCATTGGGATGGTGGCAGGCGATGAAGGCGTTGACCGATTCCAGTTTGTGGATGAAACCGTTGGCGAGCAGGAAGTCCAACGCGCGATAGACCGTCGGCGGTGCCGCCGCGCCCGGCCCACCGCCCTGGCGCACCTGATCGAGCAGGTCATAGGCCTTGACCGGCTGCCCGGCCTCGGCGATCAGGCGCAGCACGTGCGCACGGATCGGCGTCAACCGCAGGCTGCGTTCCTGGCAGGCCCGCTCCACCGCGGCGATGAAATCGGCGGCATCGTGCACATGATGCTCGGGCGCGATGCAGGTTTCGGAGTGCGCGCTCATGGCGCCATGATCGCCCAGCCCCCTGCGCGGCTCAAGCCGCCGCGACAGGATCCTGCTGGCAGCGCGGTTTTGCCTGCCGGCTTCAGCCGACCCTGGCCAGTGCCGCGTCGATACGCCTGAGTGCTTCTTCGCGCCCGCACAGGTACACCGTGTGCGAGATGTCGGGACTGACCTGGGTACCGGTGATCGCCACCCGCATCGGCTGCGCGATCTTGCCCATGCCGATGCCGAGCGCCTCGGCGGTGGCCTTCAGTGCCTCGCCGATGGCCTCGGCGTTCCATGCATGCAGCGCGGACAGCCGCTGCCGCGCATCCTGCAACGGCTCGCGCGCGGCCGCACCCAGGTGCTTGGCCACCGCCTTGTCGTCGTACTCGCGCAGCGGGCCGAACCACACCGCGGCCTTGTCCGCCATCTCGGCCAGGGTCTGCACGCGGTCGCGCAGGGCGATGACGATATCGGCCGGTGCCGGGCCACTTCCGAGATCGTAACCGCGCTGTTGCAGATGCCACACCAAATGTCCGGCCACGTCCTCCGGCGCATCATTCTTCAGGTATTGCTGGTTGAGCCAGCCGAGCTTGGCCGCATCCAGCCGCGCCGCCTTGGCATTGACGTCCTCGAGCGCGAACAACGCGGTCAACTCGTCGATGGAGAAGATTTCCTGATCGCCATGCGACCAACCCAGGCGCGCCAGATAGTTGAGCAATGCATGCGGCAGGTAGCCGGCATCGCGGTACTCCATCACGTCGGCCGCGCCGCTGCGCTTGGACAGCTTGGCGCCCTGCTCGTCGAGGATCATCGGCAGGTGCGCGAAGTGCGGCGGCGTCTTGCCCAGCGCGTGGTAGAGGTTGATCTGGCGCGGCGTGTTGTTGACGTGGTCATCGCCGCGCACCACGTGGCTGATCGCCATGTCGAGATCATCCACCACCACCGCGAAATTGTAGGTGGCATGGCCGTCGGGCCGCAGGATCACCAGATCGTCCAGTTCCTCGTTGCGCCATTCGATGCGGCCCTTGACCAGATCATCGAACACCACGCTGCCGTGATCTGGGTTGCGGAAGCGGATCACCCGGTTGGGGTCGTCGCGCCATGGCGCATGGCCGTCACGGTAGATGCCGCGGTAGCGCGGCTTGTCACCGGCGGCCAGCGCCGCCTCGCGCATCGCGTCCAGTTCCTCGCGGGTTTCGTAGGCGTAATACGCCTTGCCCGCCTCGACCAGCTGCTGCGCGACTTCGCGATAACGCTCCAGCCGCTGGCTCTGGTACACCGGGCCCTCGTCGTAATCCAGGCCCAGCCAGTCCATCGCCTTGAGGATCGCGTCGGTGGCGTCCTGCGTGCTGCGCTCGCGATCGGTGTCCTCGATGCGCAGCACGAACTGCCCCCCGGCGCGACGCGCCGCCAACCAGCAATACAGCGCGGTGCGTGCGCCGCCGATGTGCAGCCAGCCGGTCGGCGAAGGGGCGAAACGGGTACGGACGGTCATGATCACGCGCAAGCAGTCGGAGATCGGGCATTTTAAGATGAGCGGCCCGATCGCGCCGCGACCCGTCGCAGCGGCATTCCGCATGCCGTGCCTGCGACACCCGCAGCAACCCGATACCTGATCGCCCGGAACACGGATGAGCACATTCTTCATCGCCGACCTGCACCTCGAGGATGCACGCCCCGAAACCAGCGATGCGCTGCTGCGCTTCCTGCGCGAGGAAGCCAGAGGCGCGCGCGCGCTGTACATCCTCGGCGACCTGTTCGAAGCCTGGATCGGCGACGACGCGCCGGATGCCACCGCCGAGCGAGTGGCCGAAGGGCTGCGCGCGCTGGCCGATTCCGGCACCGCGCTGTATTTCATCCACGGCAATCGCGATTTCCTGCTCGGCGAGGCCTATGCCGCACGTTGCCGGATGCGCCTGCTGCCCGATCCCGCGGTGATCATGCTCGATGGCGAGCCGGTGCTGATCGGCCATGGTGATCTGTATTGCACCGATGATCTTGCCTACCAAGAGTTCCGTGCCATGACCCGCGCCCCGCAGTGGCGCGCGCAGTTCCTTGCGCAGCCACTGCCCGCGCGCATCGCCTTCGCCGCGCAGGCGCGTGCGGCGAGCAAGGCCCGCCACGGCGAATTGCGCGAGGCCGGTACCGCGGAAACCATCACCGACGTCAATCCCGCGCGCATCGGCGCCGAGTTCGAGCGCTTCGGCGTGCGCACCATGATCCACGGCCATACCCATCGCCCGGCGCTGCATGAGGAAGGCGCGGGCCGGCGCCGCATCGTGCTCGGCGACTGGCATGGCGATGCTCCGCGCTGGTTGCGCATGGACGGCACGCGGGCCGATCTCGCCCGCCTCTGAGCGCAGCTTCAGACCGACGGAAGGGAGCGCTGCTCAAGCGCCGAGTGCGCGCGCCTTGAGTTCGGCCACTTCATGCTCCACGCCGAAGCGGCCCCGTGCGTCGCGGGTGACCTGCGCCAGTGCGCATTCGGGGTCATGGGTGAAGAACAGGTGCACCTTGCGCCGCAGCTTGTCCTCGAGGAAGGCGCGCTTCTCGTCGATCAGCAGCTCCGCGTTGCGGTCGTAGCCCATGGTGATCGGCACATGCACCCAGGGCCGACCCGGGATCAGGTCGGCGCAGAACACCACGCCACCGTGTGCTTCGCCATCGACCTGTTCCGGGCCGCTGATCTCGGCCAGCATCAGGCCCGGGGTATGGCCGTCGCTGTAATGGAAGCGCACCGCCTCACCCAATGCCTGGCTGTGCGGGCCATTGACGATCTCCAGCCGCCCGCTGGCTTCGAGCAGGCCGGGCAGTTCGGGAATGAAGCTGGCGCGGTCACGCGGATGCGGTTCGCGCGCCCGTGCCCAGGCCTCTTGGCTGACCAGGAAGCGCGCATTGGGGAACAGCAACCGCGGCGACTCGCCTTCGCGCCACGGCGCGAGCAGGCCCCCGACGTGATCGAAATGCAGATGCGAGAGCACCACCACGTCGATGTCCTCATGCTCGAACCCGGCCTCGCGCAGCGAATCGAGCAACACGTGGCGATCTTCCTGCACGCCATAGCGCTCGCGCAGGCGCGGCTCGAAGAAGTTGCCGATGCCGGCTTCGAACAACACCGTCTTGCCGTTCAGCGGCGTCGCCAGCAGCGCGCGGCAGGCCAGCGGAATCCGGTTCAGCTCGTCGGCGGGGATCCACTTGCGCCACATCTCGCGTGGCGCATTGCCGAACATCGCGCCGCCATCGAGCATCTGCGAATTGCCCAGGATCGACCAGAGTTTCATCATCCGTCTCCCTTCCTCATGCAAGGATTCTAGTCGCCCCGGGCGGCCAGCCAAGCCACGCATGGTCGCTGCCCGGCAACCGAACCCATCACAGGAGACCGCAATGCCCGGCCAGACCGTTCCCGACGTGACCCTGAAGACCCGCGTGCGCGATGAATCCATCGGCGGCGACAACCCCTATCGCTGGCAGGACGTGTCCACCGGCGAGTTGTTCGGCAAGGGCCGACACGTGCTGTTCGCCCTGCCCGGCGCATTCACCCCGACCTGCACCACCGAGCAATGCCCGGCCTTCGAGCGCGAGTACGAGGCGCTGTGTGCGGCCGGGGCCGACGAGGTGCATTGCCTGTCGGTCAACGACGCGTTCGTGATGTTCCAGTGGGGACGGCATCTGGGCATCCGCAACGTGAAGATGCTGCCGGACGGCTCCGGCCATTTCACCCGCCGCATGGGCATGCTGGTGGACAAGGACCATCTGGGCTTTGGTCAGCGCAGCTGGCGCTATGCCGCAGTGATCGACGATGGCCGCATTTCCGCGATGTTCGTGGAGCCGGGCATCAATGATGATGGCAGCGACGACGACCCCTACGGCGAAAGCTCGCCGCAGAAGGTGCTGGACTGGATGCGGCAAAACCCGCGGCCCGCGACCGCCTGAGCCGCAGGCACGCACCGGCGGCGACGCGCCTCAGCGCGCCGCGGCCGCCTTGGCGCGCACTTCGCCCTTGCCCACCGGGTTGCGCGGATCGGTGCCGGCGCGCAACGAACCGTCGCGATAGTCCATTTCCACCGCCTGCAGGTTGCCCCAGGCATCGGAGGAACGCACACCGGCGACCTCGCCCGGCACGCTGACGGTATGCCCCATCGCGCGCAGCCGCGTGATGGTGTCCGCGGACAGTGCGTTCTTTTCGATGCCGATCACGTCGGGCAGCCACTGGTGGTGGAAGCGCGGCAGCGCCGCGACCTGCTGCGCATCGAGTCCGGCATCGAAACCGAGGATGCCGAGCAGGACCATGGTGATGATGCGCGTGCCGCCGGGCGTGCCGAGCACCGCCACCCGCTCGCCGGATTCCATGAACGTCGGGGTCATCGAACTCAGCATGCGCTTGCCCGCCTCCGGCGCATTGGCCGCGTAGCCCATCACGCCGAATGCATTGGGCGTGCCCGGCTTGAGCGCGAAATCGTCCATCTCGTTGTTGAGCAGGAAGCCGGTGCCGGGCGGGATCAGGCCCGAGCCGTAGAGCAGGTTCACCGTCTGCGTGGCGGCCACCCGGTTGCCCTCGGCATCGATGATGGAGAAATGCGTGGTCTCGTCATGTTCGAGGAACGGCGTGGGCGTGCCTGGCAGCAGGTCGCTCGGCGTCGCCTTGCCCATGTGGATGGTGCTGCGCAGGCCGTCGGCATAGCGTGGCGCGGTCAGCACCGCCTGCGGCACCTGCACGAAGTCCGGATCACCCAGGTAGAAGGTGCGGTCGTGATAGGCACGGCGCATGGCCTCGACGATGAGGTGCACGCGGTCGGCCTCGTCCATCGATTTCAGATCCCAGGGCGCGAGCATCTGCAGCATCTGCGCCAGCGCGATGCCGCCGGAGGACGGCGGCGGCGCGGTCACGATCTTCCAGCCGCGGTAGTCGAAGCGCACCGGCTCGCGCTCCTTGACGCGATAGGCGGCGACTTCCTGCGCGGTCCAGTGCCCGCCCTCCTTGCGCACCGCATCAACCATGCGTTTGGCGGTGGGACCGCGATAAAAGCCGTCGAAACCGCGATCGGCCAGCAATTGCAGGGTGCGCGCGAGATCGGGCTGGCGCAGCAACTCGCCTTCGGCCAGCGGCTTGCCGTTGCGCAGGTACACCGCGCGCGTGCCGGGATAGCGCTCCATCACCTCGCGGCGCTCGTTGTAGCCGCGCACCAGTCGGCCGTACATCGGGAAGCCTTCGCGCGCGATGCGGATCGCCGGCGCCAGCGACTGCTTCAGCGGCAGGCGGCCATAGTTTTCGGCCATGTGCACCAGTGCCGCCGGCAGGCCGGGGATGCCCGCCGCCCATGGGCCGTTGACCGCACGGTCGCGATCCAGTGCACCGTCGGCATCAAGATAGGCCTCGGGCGTGGCGCTGGCCGGCGCGATTTCGCGCGCATCGATGAACACCTCACGCCCGGTGTCGGCCTGGTGCAGCAGGAAAAAGCCGCCGCCACCGATGCCCGAACTGATCGGCTCGACCACCGACAACGCGGCCGACACCGCCACCGCGGCATCGAAGGCATTGCCGCCTTTTTCCAGCGTTTCGAAGCCGGCGTCGGTGGCCAGGGCATGCGCCGAAGCGATCGCGGCACCCTGCGGCGCGGCACGCGGGGTTTCTCGGGCCTGGGCGCCACCGACCACCAGCAACAGGGCAAGGGTGAACCAGAGGCGCCGCCACGGGCGCAGCGGAAGCTTCATGCGGCTTTCTCCAATCGTTGCAGTTTGGCCAACAGTTGGGCCTCACTCTCGACATGCAGCGGGTCGGGCTCGATGCACTCCACCGGGCACACGATCACGCACTGCGGTTCATCGAAATGGCCAACGCACTCGGTGCACAGTGCCGGGTCGATCACGTACACCGTCTCGCCCTGGCTGATCGCCTGATTGGGGCAGGCCGGCTCGCAGACGTCGCAATTGACGCAGGTGTCGAGGATCTTCAGTGCCATTTCACATCATGCGACAGGGTGCGGGACCGCCATCCGGGTGCGGCCCCGCCCCATGCGCGGACTCACTTGGTATTGGGAACGAACACGTAGGTGACGCCCGACTCGGCCACGCCCTCGGCCACGCGGTCCTTGTCAGCCGGGTTGCCGACGAACACCACCTTGACGTTCTTCATGGTGTTCGGCTTGACCATGGTGAAGCCTTCGACCACCAGATCGGCGAGCTTCTCCGCCGAGGAATGCGGCGAGCCGAACATCAGCATGTTGCCTTCGACGATGCCGCGCGAGAGGTCGCCCTGCACGCGTTCGAGCAGGCGCTCGGCCTCGCCATCGAAGTCTTCGCTGCTGGTACCGGGCAGGAAGTAGGCATACGGCGCATTGGTCACGCCGTCCATGTTCGCTTCGGCCAGCGATGCCAGATAGCCCTGCCAGGCGCCACGGTCTTCGTTGCCGGGCACCGCGACCGGCGTGGCGGCGACTTCGACCGGGGCGGCTTCTTCCTTCTTGCACGCGGTCAGGGAAAGGGTGGCAATCGATGCAGCCAGGAGCAGGCGATTGAGGTTTTTCATGGGGTCCCCGGGTTCTGTGTTGAATGACGCTGCGTTTGGGCCTGCAGCGCGGCGGCCACTGCCGGTGGCACGAAGGCGGAAACATCCCCGCCCAGGCGGGAGATTTCGCGCACCAGCGAAGATGAAATGAAGCCGTATTTTTCCGCCGGGGTCAGGAACATGGTCTCGACCTCGGGTATCAGATGGCGGTTCATGCTGGCGAGCTGGAACTCGTACTCGAAGTCCGAGACCGCGCGCAGCCCGCGCAACAGCACGCCACCGCCGACCTCGCGCACGAAATGCGCCAGCAGGGTGTCGAATCCGCGCACCTCGACGTTGTCGATGCCGGCCACCGCCTCGCGCGCGAGTGCGACCCGCTCCTCAAGCGAAAACGCCGGACCCTTGCCGGAACTTCGGGCCACGCCGATCACCAGATGCTCGAACAGCGGCGCGGCCCGTTGCACCAGGTCGAGGTGACCGGCGGTGATCGGGTCGAACGTGCCGGGATACACGGCGATGCGATGGCGCGGGCTGGTCATGCGGACTCGCGGACAAGGGTCACGCGAGTTTAGCAGTCCGCCACGCCATCGCGTGCGGCCCCGGCCGGCGGCTGGCGCCGGAACAGGCGGCCGGTGGTCTCCCGACTGCCGGCCTCGCGATGCAGCTGCCAATCCGCCGGCAACACGGGCGGCACGGCACCTGCCGGTGCTTCCAGATACAGCCAGGCGGCATCGGCCATCAACGGCAGGGTGCCAGCCAGCGCGTCGGCCCACACGTCCGCGGCAAATGGCGGATCGATGAAGGCGATGTCGTAACGCACCCGCTCACCGGCGGCATCGGCGAGCCAAGCCAGGGCATCGACATGCACGATGCGGGCGGCGTCACCGGCACCCAGGCGCGTGGCGCTGCTGCGCAGGGCCTGCACGAGGCCGGCGTCGCGCTCGATCAGGGTCGCGGCCCGTGCGCCGCGCGACAATGCTTCCAGCCCCAGTGCGCCACTGCCGGCGAAGAGGTCCAGCACGCGCGCGCCGGGCAACACCGGTTGCAGCCAGTTGAACAGCGTTTCGCGCAGACGGTCGGGGGTCGGCCGCAGTCCGTCGATATCGGCCACCGGCAGCCGGCTGCCACGCCAGCGCCCGCCGATGATGCGCACCGCACCGGCGCGAGCGAGGGTCGCCTTGCGACGTTGCGTGCGCTTCATGACGGGGTCGGGGCCGATGCTACCATCATCGACATTCTCCTACAGCCTGCCGTGCATGGTTAACTGGTTCTGGCGCAAGAAGTCCGGCAAGGACGAAGGCGAAGCGCAAACACCCCCCGATTCCAGGCCCGCCGACAACGGCGTGCCGACCGACTTCACGCCGCCGCTGAGCGTGGAACCGGCTATTCCACCCGCGCCGCTGACGTCGCCGGAAACCGATGTGCCAGCCGCTGCGGCAGACGACGAATATGCCAATGCCCCGCCCGCCGCGGCGGCGGGCAAGCCTGGCTGGCGCGAACGCCTCAAGGGCAGTGGCTTCGCCCGCTCGCTGGGCGGGCTGTTCTCGCGCAATCCACGCCTCGACGACGAGCTGCTGGACGAGATCGAAACCGCTTTGCTGACGGCCGATGTCGGTGTCACCGCCAGCACCGCGCTGGTCGAGGATCTGCGCGCACGCATGAAACGGCGCGAATTCGCCGATGCCAATGCCCTGCTGGCGGCATTGCGCGAAGACTTGATCGCTCTGCTGCGGCCGGTGTCCGTTCCGCTGGAAATCACCGCCGACGCCAAACCGTTCACCATCGTCACCGTGGGCGTGAACGGGGTGGGCAAGACCACCACCATCGGCAAGCTGGCACGCCGCTTCCGCGACGAGGGTCGCAGTCTGATGCTGGCCGCCGGCGACACCTTCCGCGCCGCCGCGGTGGCGCAATTGCAGGCCTGGGGCGAGCGCAACCAGGTCGCCGTGGTCGCCCAGGGCCAGGACGCCGACGCCGCCGCAGTGGCCTTCGATGCCTATGCTTCGGCCAAGGCACGCGGCGCCGACATCCTGATCGCAGACACTGCCGGCCGCCTGCATACGCAGGCCGGGCTGATGGACGAACTGGGCAAGATCGTGCGCGTGCTCGGCAAGCACGGTGCCGGCGTGCCGCATGAAGTCCTGATGGTGATCGACGGCACCACCGGGCAGAACGCCATCGCCCAGGTACGTGCCTTCAGTGCCAAGGCACCGGTGACCGGACTGGTGGTGACCAAACTCGATGGCACCGCCAAGGGCGGCGTGGTGTTCGCCCTGGCACGCGAGTTCGGCATCCCGATCCGCTTCGCCGGCATCGGCGAGCGGCCCGAGGATCTGCGCGTGTTCGACCCGGAAGCCTTCGTCGACGCGCTGCTGCCGGAGAATCTCGGCCAGTGAGCCGGACCCCGGACGCGGCAGCGGCAGCGCCGCGTCGGCACCGCCGCCGACGCGGCATCATCCTGCTGCTGATCGGCCTTCTGCTGCTGGCGCTGGCACTGGGCCTGCGCCTGCTGTTGCGCCCCGAGTTCGCCACTGCGGTGATCCTCGACCAGGTCGGCGATGCGTTGGGGCTGGAAATCCATGCCGACGGCAAGGCCGACTACGACATCCGCGGCACGCCGCGCATCGTGCTGCATGGCGTGCACGCGCGTGCGCCGGGCGATGCGCAGGAACTGCTGCGTGCCGAACGGGTGTACCTGTCATTGCCCTGGAGCACGCTGAAGAGCCGCGGCGAAGTGCTCGATGTCGAACGGGTTGAGCTGGATGCACCGATGCTCGACCTCGGCGCCCTGGCGCGCTGGCGTGCCACGCGCCCGCCCTCCGCACCCGTGCGCCTGCCGCAGCTGACGCACGGCATTGCCGTGGTCCGCGGGCAATTGCTGGGTGATGGCTGGTTGCTGGACGGGATCGGCATCGACATCGCCCGATTCCACCCGGACCAACCGTTGCGCGCGCGGCTGACCGGGCGTTATCGCGGCGATGCGCTGCAGCTTCCATTCGACCTTGCGCTCAATCTCTCGCGGGTCGCCTCGCCCGCCGCGCTGGGGCTGGCCGGCAGCATCGAGCCACAGGGCGCCGACTGGCGCATGCCGGTCGAGCTGCGCCTGGCCGCACCGCTGGTCTGGGACGACGAGGGCATGAAGCTCACGCCAGCCAAACTGGGAGCCAATGCGCGATGGCAAGGCAGCGGCGATCCCATGGCGTTCGCCTTGGGCGCATACGGCCCGCTGCACATCGATGCCGACGGCGTGGACTGGCCGCAGCTCGCACTTGCCGTGCGTGGCCGGCAGCGCGTGCCGTCGCTGGATGCACAGGGTCGATTCGCTTTCGGCAGCCAACTGGATTTCGAGCTTGGCGGGCAGATGCCGGCATGGCCCGCGCAGTGGCCGGCCTTGCCGCAACCCTTGGCGGCTTCATCCTCGCCATTGCCATTCACGCTGGCCTACACGGGACCACCCGCGCTCGAAGCTCCGCTCCGGCTGCAGCTCAGTCGCGATGCCACCCGCTTTGCCGGCGAGTTCCGCCTGCGCGAAGTGCTCGACTGGGACTTCGCCTCAGGCTCGCCGTTGCCGCCGCTGCGCGGGCAGCTTGTTTCGCCGCGTATGGACATTGCCGGTGCACGGCTGGAGGGCGTCGAAATCGAGTTCGATGAGCCGGACCTGCCACCAGCACAAGGCGCCGCAGACCAGTCACCCGGACCGACGCCTTGAAGCGCACGGACGCCATCGCCATCCACGATCCACTTGCCGGCGATGCATTCGCCAGCCGCCTGCTGGCCTGGTTCGACCAGCATGGCCGCCACGACCTGCCATGGCAGCATCCGCGCACGCCGTACCGGGTGTGGCTGTCGGAAATCATGCTGCAGCAGACCCAGGTCGCCACCGTGATTCCCTACTTCCAGCGCTTCGTCGATGCCCTGCCCGAGCTCGGCGCGCTGGCCGCTGCGCCGCTGGATCGGGTCCTCGGTCTGTGGTCGGGGCTGGGCTACTACAGCCGCGCGCGCAATCTGCATGCGGCCGCGCGCATCTGCGTCGAAAAGCACGGCGGTGCCCTGCCCGAGCACTTCGACGACCTGCTGGCACTGCCCGGCATCGGCCGCAGCACGGCGGCGGCAATCCTTGCCCAGGCCTGGAACCATCCGCGCGCGATCCTCGATGGCAACGTCAAGCGCGTGCTGTCGCGCCTGCACGCGGTGGACGGCTGGCCCGGACTGCCGGCGGTCGAAAAGACCCTGTGGGCACTGGCCGCACAGGCGCTGCCGACCTCACCCACGCTGCGCGCGCGGATGGCCGACTACACCCAGGCGCAGATGGACTTCGGCGCCACCGTGTGCACCCGCGCGCGCCCGCGCTGCGACATCTGCGTGTTCGCCGCCGATTGCCATGCCCTGCGGCAACAGCGTACCGGCGAGTTGCCGGCGCCGCGCCCACGCAAGCCGCTGCCGCAACGTGAAACGCACATGCTGTGGCTGCGCGACAGCGAGGGGCGCAGCCTGTTGCAACGTCGTCCGGCGCAGGGCGTGTGGGCCTCGCTGTGGTCATTGCCCGAAGCCGAGGATGAAGCCGGCATCGATGCACTGCGGCTGCGCCATGCACGCAACGCGAGCGATGTGCAGTCGCTGGCTGGCATCGACCATGTGTTCAGCCATTATCGATTGCGCATCCGCCCACTGCGCGTGGATGGCGTGCCGCCAGTGGCCGAGGTCGGCGACAATGACGGCATGCGCTGGTTCACGCGCGATCAATGGCGCGCACTGGGCATCCCCGCACCGGTGCGCCGACTGCTCGAGGAGGAAACATGAGCCGCATGGTGTTCTGCCAACGCGACCAACGCGAAACCGAGGGTCTGGCCTTCGTGCCGTGGCCGGGCGAGCTGGGCCAGCGCGTGTTCGCCAACATCGGCCGCGAGGCCTGGGCCGCCTGGCTGGCCCACCAGACCCTGCTGATCAACGAGAACCGGCTCTCGCCGATGAACCCCGAGCACCGCGCCTTCCTGGAAAAGGAGATGGAGAAGTTCCTGTTCGGCAAAGGCGCCGACAAGCCCGCCGGCTACGTGCCGGAGGGCTGAGTCGCTGGTCGCGACACCAGCCCTGGATCCGATCAGCCGCCGCTGTGTTGCGCCTTCTCCGCCTCCCGCGCGGCCTGCAGGTCCAGCGGGCGAATCTCGCGGATGGTGCAGCGCACGCCCGGCGTGGAGCGCAGGCGGATCGCATCGAAATTGACGCTCAGCTGACCGCTGCTCGTGTTGTCCACCACCAGTGCCGGCGAGCCGGCTGCCCAGCTCAGGCATGACGGATCGACACGGATCAGGAAGTTCCGCCGCGGCGAAACGCTCAGCACCAGATGCTCGTCATCGACCAGATCGAAGCCGCTTCCGCCGCTGCCGTACATGATGCTGCTGACCGGCTCGCCCGCATGAGCCATCAGGTTGGCCAGGCGCTGCGTGCGATCGACCTGCGGGGTGCTGGCGCAGCCGGCGAGGAGCAGGCCTCCAAGGATGACGGCACAGGATTTCATCGTGTTGCTCATCTCGTTTCCCTCCACAAAATGATCCAGTCGATCATCGCACCATGCGCGACACGGTGGCGGCACCGCCGATCCCGTGCTGTAAAGCCGTTCAGCTGCCGGGCTGCTTGCTCCGCGCGGCGCCGCGCATGTATCATGCCCGGCTCGCGCAAGCGAAACCGCGTGGCCGGGTAGCTCAGTTGGTAGAGCAGGGGATTGAAAATCCCCGTGTCGGGGGTTCGATTCCCTCCCCGGCCACCACATTAAACCCCTGATTTTTCAGGGGTTTTTTCTTGTCTGAAGGATTATCGGATACGCAGGTTCTGCCTCCATATCCGGCAAATATCCGACAGGTGGCGCCCCCTCAACGGCTCGCCAACTTGATCCGGCGCATCTGCTCAAACGTGGCGGGTCGCGTCACCAGGCATCCGTACCGCACCGCGTCCGCGCCGTGATCCGGGCCGGTCGTGTCCACGTCCTCCATCCGCTTGGGGTTGCGGGGGAGCATCGGAACCGTGTTCCAGAAATAGGTGCAGTTGCGGGCCACGTACAGGCCAGGCCGGTCAGGTTGGCCCGCGTGCGACAGCAAGCGGCGCATCCGGTTCCAGCCGGTGATCCGGTCGGCCTTGCGGGCAGGGTTGAAATACACGCCCTCGCGCCTGAACTCATCCGCGATGCAGCCCGCGCCGGAGCCGGTGCGCGCGAAGATGGCATCGTCGGCCACGCCGCTGGCGGGCACGCCCCAGCGTCCGCACATGCCCTTGATAGCCTCGGCCAGTACCGGCACGGTCCAGCCCAACCCTTGCGCGTAGTTGCCGCCTTTATGGGTTGCCAACTCGTCCACGATCAGCAGCGAGCCGCGCGGGAACCATTGCCCGTTGAACTCCGCGCCGGGTGATTCCGTAAACAGGTACGTGACCGATGGCGCGGCGCTGCCGAAGTCATGCGCCAGGAACGTGGGCCAATCCTCCGGCAGGTACTCGACCGGCGCGATGGCGTTGCGGTTTTCGTCCAGGCAGCCGGCAAAGTACGCGCCACGGTTCACGGCCCAGTCGCCAGCCGTCCATGCTCGCAGCAATTCGGGATCGTCTGGACAGGCGGATTCCAGTTGCTCCCGGTATTGGTCGCGGTCGATGAAGCGGTTTCCGTCGAACGTGGAAGGGGCATATACCCATTTCCGCTTTGACTTGCCCTCGTCGAACGGTTGCCACGGGCCAGCACGGAACACGTACCGATGCGCCAGCCAGTGATGCCCTGGTCCACCGGGGTTAGCGGCCATGACCATGCGGATGGGAATATCGACCGGACCACGCATGTTGGAGCGCAACAGGTCCAGCAGCGACGCGTCGGGGAACTGGCCCGCTTCATCGACCATCAGCAGGGTGAAGCTGCGGCCTTGATATTTGGCGTAATCGGCGGCGCTTTCCAACTGGCCCAGCTCCATGTATGCACCATTGGGGAAGCGCCACACGTGTTCCGCGGCGTTGTAGCGGGCAGCGGTGCCGTACACCCTGCCGAATAGCTCGCGGGTCAGTAGCTCGAAATCGGCCAGCCCCTTGTACGTGCGCCGGATGTAAAGGATGCGGGCCGCCTTTCCGTATTGCTCCGCGTGCCTGAGTGCCAACAGCCCCAGCGCATAGGACTTGCCACCGCCTCGACCACCGCCCAGGAACAGGTCTAATTCCTCGGGAACGGACATGGCCCGCTGCTGGAAGTCGTTTAGCTCAATCGTCTGTTCCGTCATGCTCCAGCGCCTTGGGCTTGGCCGGGTCCAGCGTGGCGGTGTAGGTCGCCATCGGCTGCGCTCCCGGCAATGTGAAGTTGATCGACACGCGGTTGGCGACTTCGCTTTGGTCGCCCTCGCGGTAGCCGTGCCGTGTCTTTAACAGGAAGATGGCCGGGGTCGGGGACTTGTCCAGATGCTTCAACAGGGCGTTGTAGAGCATCAGGTGTTCCGCCTCGCGCCCCGCGTCCATCGCATCGCGCAATTCCGGGTGGCGATCCATCCAGGTGTTGAGCGTTTCCAGGCTCACGCCCAGGCGTCGGGCAATCGCCTTGACGCCGGTGGCTTCGCTGGCCCAGCGCTCGATCTTCTCGGCGGCACCCTTTGGTGGCAGGTTGTCGGCGGCCACGCGTCCCCTGCGTGCGGGTTTCCTCGACATTGGAAAAAGGGCCGGAGTTTCCCCCGGCCCCCTCGGTTAGGCCTTGGAAACCAGGAACGCCAGCGGGATGGCCTTGCGCTCAAACACGCGTCGCCAATTCCCGCCGTTGCGCAACTCGGCCAGCGTCGGGCTTTCGCCCGTGACTTCCGATTCCGTCCAGGTGAAGCCCGCCGGATGCACGCCAACATTTACGCGGGAGTGCAGCACTTGCTGGCCGCCACCGTTGCCAGCGCTCGGCAGGCTCTCGACTTCCGTTCCATCGGCCACGCTCGGCTCAGTGATCCCGTAGCCAATTGCGCCGGCGCCGAACATGACAGACGTGTATGCGTCATCGATGTTGGGCAGCCCGTCATCAATAACCACCGCCAGCCCCCGGAAGGTCTGGAACGGGCGTCCGGCGCTGTCCATGACCGTGGCGATCAGGTCGCGCTTCATGGCACTGCGGTAAACGTCCGAGTGCATCGCGATGGCAGACACCGCCTCCAGGTTGTCACCCAGTGTGGCCACGGCGTCGATGACCGCGGCGGCGCTAAATTGCCCGGCGTCCCCCGTCCCACTGGAAATGTCGTGTACCAGGTCGCCGTCATTGTTGGCGATGTTGTCGGCCACGATGCCTTGCAAGCTCGCGATCAGGCGGCGTTGCAGTTGGTGGCTCCAGTACGCGGCCACGCGGTCCTTAATCCGGGCGATGGCATCGGAGCCGGCGATCTCGCTCGCCAGGTTCATGGCCGACCAGGAATTGTGCAGGAACGCTTTGCGGACAAGCTGCTTGCCAGAGGCGATCTTGTACGGCGTGGAGTGATCGTCGGGATCGTCGTTGGCGATGTTGGCCTCTTGGTCGCCCAGGTCAAACCAGTTGGGAACCGTGAAGGAGTGCGAACCCTTTTCCAGGTGCGACGTGATGACGTCGTTGCGCACGGCCACGCCAGCCTGCACCAGTGCGTTTTTCTGCATGGTGTTGGCGACGATGTAATCAGTGAAGTGTTGCGGCTCGACAATGTCGGCCAAGCGAGTAACGCTCATGGGAATAGCTCCATAGGTCGTGGGATTGGTGTTGGCGTGGTCGGCTACTGCCTTGCACGGTCGGCCCCACGGGAGCCATTGCAGCGTGGCGTGTGCGCATCACGGATGCGGTGTCCACTGGTGTGGACAATACCACCATTCCAACGGCAAAGAAACGCCCCCGCTGCCTCTGGCGAGCGGGGGCGGCAGGCTCACGGGGCAAAGGAGCATCCCGCGCCTGCTGCGGCGGTTTTCTTGGCCCGGCACTCACCGCTAATCCGGGCCGGTCGGGTTGTACCTTGTTGCGCGGCCCGATCCCGGCAGTCCCGCGCTTACTTCAGGCCGAACTGCGGCGACGGAATGCGGCGTTCACAGTTGGCGCTTTCTCCGCGCGCGGCACCGCCAAAGCCGCCGTGGCTACCGCTGGCACCGCTGCCGCTGGCCCGGCTTGCGACGATCAGCGCGTCAAACGCCTTGGCTGCCGGATGGTCGATGCTCAACAGGATGCGCCGCACGTCACCAGCTTCAAACCTTGCGGGGCGCTCGCTTCGCTTGCCCTCATTGCGCCGGAGTGGCTCACTTCTCGGATTGCCGCCGTATGTCACTTCGGCGTCGACCAGAACAGGAACCTTGCCCTCGGGGTCAAGGATCGTCGGGTTGCCTGCATCGTCCAGGTCGAAGCGGTAGCCGGTGGCCTCGATCACCGCCAGCAGGCCGGGGGCGCAGCCGGGCATGGCGATCTCGTCCAGCAGGTGGTCCCGTGGCGCGTGGAGCGTCTGAGCGCGCAGGGCAGCGGCGGCGGCGTCCCGGTCGGCCTCTGCCGCCTCTCGGGCTTCCTGGGCCTCTCTGGCGCGATCCTTGGCGGCTTTGGCTTCGGCCCTCAGCTTGGCGGAGTGCTTGCGCAGCGCTTCCACTTCGTTGGGGTCGGCGGCGTCGGCTTCTACGGGGCGCTCAGGGGCCTGTGCAGCGGTGTCCGGTGCGGTGTCAGTCTCGACCGGGTCGGGGGTGGTGTTGTCGATCATGGTGATTCCTCAGGTTGGGTGTTGGGGTGCCTGCAATCCTCCGTACCGCGTCCCCTAAAAAAGGATGGTCGGCATGGCTTCGGCGTGTTGAATCGGATACGTGCCGGATATATCAGAGCCGCATTGACTGAAATGGCTACACACCGCCGTTTCATTCGCCGTTCGCGGGGACAATGTATCCCCGTAACAGCTTTGGCGGGCCGGTTGCCGATGGTCTGCCGCCTGCCTGCTGGCGGGTCAGGTCAGGTGCGCCCATGCGCCAATGCGCGCCAGTGTTGCGCCAGTGCTGGCCTAGCTGCATGAGCGCGCTCCCAAAAGCGCGCCAATGCGCTAAGGGGTTATAGGGGACGGCGCGGCGCACTTTTTTCATGATTCGTTCAGCCTCGGGTGCGCCAATGCCCAGCGTTCGTGCTGCTTGCGATGGGTGCTGCGGTAGGTCTCACGGGTGATCCGGCGCTCCCGCGACAGGCGCACCAGGGCGGCTTTGGTGCGGCGCTTGCCCTCTGCCTTCCGTAGGTAGTCGGGGAACTCGCCCAGCGATTCCAGGACGTGCCACGCGGTATGGGAGCCGCTAACGGCGGTCGGCACGGTCAGCCCGGCCTGTATGGCGATCTCCAGCAGCCCCAGCACGGTGTCTGCATCCTCTGCGGCCTGTTCCACGTCTGCCGGGCCGATGCGCTGGAACGGCTCCAGCACGCCTTGCGGTGTCCACGCCAGCAGTACCGGGTCGGCGGTTTTGCCGTGTTGGTGCTTTTCGTGGAGTACCTCGACCGTATCGCCAGCGTCGGGGATCATCGCCAGCCGTGAGCGCGCGGAGTTGTGCCACGCGGTGCTGCCCGAGTAGCTGTTACCTGCCGCGCCCGTGAGTGCTGCCGCCTTGTTGATATGCGCCAGCAGGATCAGCCCTGCATTGTTGCGCTTGGCTGTCTGCGCCAGCCTCCGCACGAACTGGCGCACCGCGCGGCGCTCGTTCTCGTTGCCGTCGAATGCATCGGAAGCGTTGTCGATAATGACCAGGTCAGCGCCCGCTGCCGCCGCCTCGACCTCCAGCATCGCCGGGGTTGCGGCCAGCCATTTGCGGCCAAACTCGTTGACCTCTGTCATCAGCGCGGCGTCGGCTTCGGTGCCGTCGACCACGCGCAAGCCATCGGCCACCGCATCGGCATTCAAGCCATGCGCCTGCACGATCTTCCGCAGCCGGTGCCGCACCATCGGCCCGGCATCCTCCAGCGACACGAACAGCACGCGGCCCTGTGACACCTTCCAGCCGTACACGTCCAGCCCGCAGGCGACGTGTGCGGCCAGGGTGAGCGCGAACATGGACTTGCCGGCGCCCCCGTGGCCCCCCAGCAGCGTCACCACGCTACGGGGAACGGTCGGCTCCACAACGTACTGTGGCGGCTCTGGCGGCGCTTGCATCAGGCCGGCAAGGGGAACGTCCACCAGCAACGGCCCGGCGCTCTCCGGCGCCTCTGCGGCCTCTGTCGGCGGCGCCCATTCGCCGCTGCGTAACTTGGCCACCGCGCCATCTAGCGCCCGCTGCATTTCATCCGGCGTGACTTCCCGGCTCCAGCGTCCGCGTTCGGCCTCCTTGAACATCGCCGCGCGCGCCGCCTCCATCGACAGGCCGCGATGCACTTCGTTGGCCATACGCCCGGCCAGCTTCAACACGTCCGCGTGCCGGTCGGCGTTGATCGTGACCTCGCCGGTTCCGTTGCGGGCGGATGGGTGGGACACGCTGTCCGGCCCACGTGCCGCGTTGAACGCCTCGCGCACAACCTGGGCGGAGTAGGGCAGGCCGCCGGATTCATGAAAGATGCGTGTGCGGAACGGTTCGCCCTTGTGGTGCACGAAACCGGGCAGGCGCATCACACGCGACGGATTGCACACGCTGGGGTCACTTCCGTACTTGGCGGCGATGGCCTGCTGGATCGGCTTGAACGCCGCCACCTCCAGCCCGTCGACCAGCCAATAGGCGTGGAACTTGCCCGGACTGGATTGCACGATGATGTGCGGCTCCAGGTCGAAGCGATCCGGCAGCGTGTCGGGCTTGTCGAAGTCTGCGAACACGGCGCGGATGCGGGTGATCTCGCCATCCTTCTGGCCGCCCTCGTTGACCACCACGAACACGCCGCGCCCGTTGGCGTTGTCGATGCCGAGCGAAACGCGCTTGTTGTGGAAGTCACCGGCAAATGCCCTGCCGCCTCCGCCTCCCTTGTCCGCGAACGTGCGGAATTGCCAATCGTCGTTTTCCGGGTCTAGCAGCGCCAGGAATTGCTGCGCCTCGGCCATGCTAGGCTTGTTGTCGACTTCGCCGCCCGCGATAGTCACCGCATCGCCCGGCCCGCCAGCCGGGCTTTGCTTTTGGGGGATGGTCATTCATGCCTCCCTTCATCGATCAGGCGCTCACGGAAGCGGCACACGTACCGGCGCAGCCCTTCCAGCGCGATCAACATGCGGTCGCACTTGTCGCCGGTCGGGCGTGCGTGAAGCTCCTGCAACTGTCCATGCAGGCAATCGGAAATGTCGGCCAGCTCGCGGCGCATGGCTTCCGCGTTCGGGCCGTACAGCAGCCCCAGCGCGGCCAGGTGTTCGGCGGGGGTCATTGCTTGGCCTCCCAGTGATGGGACACCACTTCCTCGACCAGGGATTGCATTCCGCGCATCGCCAATGCGTCCAGCAGCGGCGAAATGGCGTTGACATCGTCGGATGACGTGGCCAGTTGATACATGGCCTGCCGCGCAACGCTTCGCGCGTCGATCTCCGGCTGGGCGTGAACGGTGTTCACGGCGGCGAACGCGTGGAAGTAAAGCGCGAATGCGACAGGGTCGGCCTTTTCAGCGGCCTGCATGTCGGCGCGAACTTCGGAGTAGGTCAGCATGACCGCACCTCCGTCGCTTCCCGCTGTTCCTCAACCCATGCGGCCAGTGCCTCCCGCGAATACAGGACGCGCCCATTGATCGTGAAGTACGGGGGGCCGATGCGATGACGTCGCCACCGCTTCAAGGTTTCATCGGATCGGGACAACCATGCGGCGGCTTGCCGCGTGGTCAGGTTCTCGGCGGCCAAGCTGGCCGGAGTGTTGACCTCGTTTGACACTGTTTCCTCCGCTTACGCCGTGGAATGTGGCGTGCGGGGAAATAGTTGGTGATGCAGGGCATGGCGCGGGAGTGCGCTAACTCGGCTTTGTTGGCCTAGTTAGCGCCCCCCATTGTGATTGGCGGAAGGGGTCGATCATCGTGCCGACGATTCCGCGCAAGCATCCGCTTGATCTTGCTTTCGGGGTCTTTGCCCAACGTGACACTGGACAACGCCAGCAGCGACGGCGCGGCCCGCATGAAGCGGCTGCGGGGTGCTGCGCTTACCCTGCCGATGGCCTTCTCCCAGCCCTCCATCAGCGCGTTGACCAGCCAATCATCAGCGCCACCTTTCGGCATCGGCCCGCCTTTGGAGTGAGTCTCCCAACCTGCCGTCTCCAGCCGTTCGGGCAGTGTGCAAAGCGTTTCCAGCACGTTGCGGAATGCGCCCAAATCAGCACGCTTCCCCAGCGGCCATGCAACGTCCAGGATGCGGCCCTCGGCTGTCTCATCGTGAAGCGCCAGCGCCGAGCGTAGACGGCGCGCTGCGGTGCTTATCGGCTTCGCTGCTGCCGTCACCTGCTTGTCAGTGATCGTTGCAGCCGGGTACTTGGTGCAGTGCTCCATCCACGCGCCAAGCGCGCGCGCGTCCATCGTGTCGCCAAGCTGGGACGCATAGGCATCGCAGAATGGCGTGGACAGCTTGCGGTCGATCTCTGCGACGGCTTCGGCTTCGGTGTCGCCGCCACCTGTCACCAGCATTGGGATAGATGCCCCGCCGACAAGCTCGGGCTTCACGAACACCTCTGCCCATGCCTTGCCGTCGCCGTAGGTCATGGCGCGCACTTCCAAGCGGTCGGTCACGCCGCCACCTCGCGCTTAATCGGCGTGACGTTGTCCGCTGGCGGCTCGCAAAGCATCCGCAGCAACTCCAGCGCCTCGCGCTTCTCATCGCTGAAATCGTGCTTGGCATAGTGGCGATTCTGGACACCGCCCAGCCCATGCGATTGCAGGTGTGCGCGGGTGCTTTCGTTCACGCCTGCCGCCTGTAGCCGGGTCTCAACGGTGATCCGCAACTCGCCAGCGGTGAAGGGTTCCGCAACCTCTCCGGCGGTGAACATGTCGGCGGCAACTTGGGCCACGCGGTGCCGCAGTACGTGGTACTCCGCGCCGGTCTGCCCAGCGTCGATGGTGAACACGTGCTTTCCCTCGCTGCCCTGCATCGCCTCCATTGCCTGCATCGCGTCGGGGATCAGCGGCACGACATGGCGGCGCGCCTGCTTGCGTCGGCCCTTGGAATCAAACAGCGTGAGCGTGTCGCCGTCCACGTTCGCCGTGGTCGCGCGCGCCAACTGCGCCGCGCGCTGCGCCCCGGTCAGCAGGTGAAAGCGCAACAGCGCGCCGTCTGGATCGTCCATCGCGGTGATCCGCTTCCAGTAGGCCCGCAATTCCTCCAGCGAAAGCGCCCGCTTGCCTTGTTCCTCCATCGCTTCGGTGTCGATCTTAGGCCGGTCGATGGTCTCCAAATCCCGCGCGATGTTGGGCAGGCCCGCAAACTTCTTGAACAGGTCGGCATTGTTCGCCTTGCCCTTGGCCTTGGCGGCCATCGTGTACGCGGCACGGATGTAGCTGCGCACCTTTTCCGCCTGCCGGTACTTCTTGGCGCGGATCAGCTTCGCCAGCGGTTGCAGCAAGTCATCCACCGTGACCTCGCCAGCGGGCTTTTTCCACAACGTAGGGCAGGGCGCTTGCACGTTGGTCTCCAGCGCCTTGCGCGTGGCGGCGGCGCTGGGCTTCTTGTCACGCTCCAGCGCGTCGGTGTACGCCTCCAGCAGCGCGCCCAGCGATCCGGTTGATTGGCGTTCCTCTGCGGCGGCGCGCGCGTCCTTGGCCTCTTGCCACGGGTCGCCACCGTCATTGACTGCGGCCCTTAGCGCAATGGCCTTGCGCTTGGCGGCAGACAGGGACAGGGCAGGGGCTTTGCCGTACTGGCCGATGACCATGCGGCGCTCGCGCCCCGTGGCCTTGGCTTGATACACCAGCAGGAACGTTTTGCGGCCAGCGGGTGTGGTCTGGATGGCGAAGCCTCGCACGTCGCCATCGTCGTAATCGATGCGGGGCCGTCCGGGGGTCGGCTCCAGCTTCGCCAGGGCGGAATCGGTGAAAGCGAACTTGGCCATTCGGGGTGTCCTCGGGCTGGTGGCGGGGTTCCCGGTTGTCGGATATGGCCCGGAAATATCCGGCACGTATCCGATAACGGGTGTCCCCGAAGTGACCACCATTTAACACCCATAATCCCTGTGATGCAACCGATACCGCTTAAAAACAGCGGTCTAGCGCATCGGATACATGGTGCAAGTGCTTGATCCGATTGGCGGGGACAACCCCCTAATCCGGGCTTGAAAATCCCCGTGTCGGGGGTTCGATTCCCTCCCCGGCCACCATCGCATCGAAAAGGCCTGCATCGCTGCAGGCCTTTTTCATTTGCACGCAAGCATGTTGTGCCGGCTTGCCGCATGCACTCAATAACTCAGCATCGCCCATACCCCGGCTTCGTTGGTGCGGGTGTTGCGGGCGTCTGAATCCAGCGTGGTGCGCTTGCCGACCAGGCCCAGGCGCAGGTGCGGGCCCTGCTTCCATTCCACGCCAAGCTGGTGGTAACGCTGTTCGCGGCTGGGGTCGAGTCGACGGCTCATGCGGGTACGGTCATGCCGCGCGAACGCCGTCCATTGCGGTGCGATCCGGTAGCTGCCCCAGGCCGACCAGCCGTTGCTGGCGTCCTCCTCGGGGCGCACCACCTGGGTCCAGTTGTCGGCACGGAAATATTGCACGCCGGCGCGACCGCGCTCGCCAACCCAGCTCGCCATCAGGTTCCAGCGTTGCGCGGTGTGCTCACGCTCGCGGCTGCCGGCATCCTGCGCCCGGGTGCCGTGGTAGGCACCGGCCGCCAGTTCCACCGACTTCACCGGGAACCAGCCCACCCGCACTTCCACGTCGGGGCGCTTGCCCAGCCGCGGGCGCTGGAAGCCGGCGCCGGTGACCAGCGATGCGGCATAGCTGACCTGGCCCTGCCGGCCCTTGATGTGGATGCCGTAATCCGCTGCTGCCCCCATGCGGTTCATGGCGATGAGCTGCGGGTCGACGTAGCGGAAGCCTTCGCGCGATTCCTGCGCGATCCATGGGGTGGGCGCACTGCCGATCTGCAACTGCGCGCCATTGCCCAGCTTGCGCTCGAGGTAGGCATGACGCAGCCAGATGTCGGTGGGATCGCTGTTGCGATGCCATTGCACGTCGGTCATGAACTGCGCGGACCATTGTTCGTTGAAACGATGGTCAAGCCGCAGGAACAGGCGCTTGAGGTCGACTGCGAGGCCTTCGTCGGCACTGCTGCGGCCTTCATGCTGGCGATCGCTGGCATTGACGAAGATCGTGGTCGAAAACTTGGTGGCCGGGGCCGGCCTGGCTTCGCCGGCGGCTGCCTGAGCCAAGGCAGGATGGGCCATGGCCAGCAGCAAGCCACTGGCGGCGAGCGGGAAAAGCCTGTTCATCGATTTCTCCGCGCGCGCCTCAGTAGCGCGCGTCCTTGGGTTTGTTGCCATCCGGCCAGTCTCCCGCCTTGCCGGCGAAATCCGGGCGCGGTTTCTGGGTGAAGTAATACGCCACGTCGACCGCGTCCTGGTCACTCATCAGGATCTGGCCCAGCGGTGCTTCCATGCTGACCGCGACCGGCATATTGTGCTTCACGAAGGCCGCCGCCTTGTACAACCGCGCCATGCCCGCGCCGATGTTGAAGGAATCATCACCCCACAGCGGCGGATGGATGTAATCACCGAACTGGTCCTTCATGCCTTCGCCATCGGCACCGTGGCAGGCCGCGCATTGCTGCGCGTAGATCCGTTGGCCGTTGGCAGGATCGGGCTCGAGCGTGTTGTCGATCGGCCCTTCGCTGACCGCCTCGATGCTGTGCCCCTCGGGCAGGCCCTGCCCGAGCCAACCCATGTAGGCCAGCATCGCCTTCATCTCCTTCGACTCCGGCGGCAGCGGATGGCCATCCATCGAGCGCTGGAAGCAGCCGTTGATCCGCTGCACCAGGTCGATCGGCTTGCCCGGCCGCGGCATGAAGCGCGGATAGCGCGCGGCGGCGTTGAGGTAGTGGTTGCTGAACGGGCGCTTGCCCTGCGCCATGTGGCAGCTGTTGCAGTTCAGGCCGTTGCCGACGTTCTCCGGCAAAAGGCGCGCGGTTTCATTGAGCAGGCGGCGGCCCAGCATCACCTCGTCGGCATTGGGCAGCTCGCTGATGCCCGACATGCGCGGTGCCATGTAATCGCCCACACGACGGCCTTCGCCATCGAGCACAGCCAGCGGCTGCGCGGCGGGGGCGTCGAGATCCGGGTTCTGGTAGCGGTGCCAGCCCCAGGCGCCGGCGATCACCACCGCCAGCAACAGCAGCAAGGCTGCAACGGAAGTCTTGTTCATGGTGCCTGCTCCTCCTCGACCTGCACCCCCGGCACGTGGTGGCGCGGCTTGTTGGCGATCACCCGGCGCATGCGGGCGATGTCCACCGGCTTCACTTCGCTGCCGTGGTTGCCCCAGGCATTGCGGATGAAGGTGATGATCTCGGCCAGTTCCTCGTTGTTGACATGGGTGTAGCCGGGCATGGCGAAGGTCATCACGTCATGCCGGGTTTCGGCCATGCGGCCACCGGCCAGGGTGACCTGGATCAGCGAGCTGGGGTCTTCGGCGAACACGATCGAGTTGCCCGCCAGCGCCGGGTAGATGCGCGGTGCGCCACGGCCATCGTTGCGATGGCAGTAGGCACAGTACTCGACGTAGCCCAGCGCGCCGCGCTCGCTGTAATCACCGGCGCGCAGGCGCGCGGTGGTGGTGTCCTCGCGCGGCTCCCAGGTTTCGCTGCGGCCCTTGCGTGCCGGCAGTTGCTTGAGATAGCGCGCCATCGCACGCAGGTCTTCGTCGCTCATGTGCTGGGTACTGTGCTCGACCACGTCGGCCATGCCACCGAAGGCGGCGGTGCGGTCGGTGCGCCCGCTGCGCAGGAACTCGTGGACTTCGTCCTCGGTCCAGGTCGCCAGCCCGAGCCCCTCGTTGCGCAGATTCTTCGCGTACCAGCCTTCCAGCACCGAGCCCGACAGATACACGCCGCTGGCATCATCCTTCAGCGCCTTTTCCTGGAAACCGATGCCGCGCGGGGTGTGGCAGGCGCCGCAGTGGGCCAGGCCTTCGACCAGATAGGCACCGCGTTGCGCCACCGGATCCAGCGACGGATCCGGCTCGAAGCTGCGGTTGCGGGCGAAGAACATCTGCCACCACGCCAGCGGCCAGCGCATGTTGGCCGGCCAGGGAATGGTCGCCGCCGGATTGGTCTGCTCGACCGGCTCCACCGCCGACATGAAGTAGGCATACATCGCCTTGATCTCGTCATCGGAGGCGATCATGTAGGAGACGAACGGCATCGCCGGGTACAGCGCCTTGCCGTCGCGGCGCACGCCACGGCGCACCGCGCGTTCGAAGTCGGCGAAGTCGTACTCGCCGATGCCGGTCCTGGCATCCGGGGTGATGTTGGTGGAATAGATCGCACCCATCGGTGTCTGCATGCCGAGGCCACCGGCGAATGGCTTGCCACCCGGCGCGGTATGGCAGGCGCCGCAGTCGGCGACACGCGCCAGGTACTCGCCCTGGCGAATCAGTTCCGGGTCTTTGACATCGACCTCCAGCTCCATGCGCGGCGCCATCCAGCGCGGTGCCACGGCGGCAACCGCGACTGCCGCCAACAGCAGCAGCACGATGGCGGCCAGGACCATGATCAATTTCTTCATCGGCACCGATTCCTGAATGGCGTGTCGGGCACTCTAACGAATGCCTGTTAACCAAACGTTGAGCACGATCAAGCACTTCCCTGCACGCAGGCGGATTTGCAAGTCACGAGTCAGCGCGGCGCGCTATCCTCGGGACGTCACTGCCAGGAGTCGTCGATGAAAGCACTGCGCATCCTTGTTCCACTTCTCCTTGTCGCCTTGCTTGCCGCCTGCGCCAGCGGCGGCAGCCGGCGGGTATCCGAGCCCGCGGCCAGCATCCAGCAATTGAGCGTGGATGCCAGTGGCGGATGGACGCTCAACCTGCGCCTGCAGAACTACAGCGCGGTGGCGATGCGCTTCGACCGCATCGAACTCGCGCTCGACGTCGGTGGTGCCAAGGCCGGTACCTTGAGCGCACAGCCGGGGCTGTCGATCCCGCCCGAGTCGGCCGACGTCATCGAATTGACGCTGACTCCGGATGCACAGGCACGCCTGCAGGTGGCCGACGCGCTCGCTGCCGGCCGCAGCATCGGCTACCGTCTGCAAGGCCGTGTCCATGCCACGCCCGATGGCGCCGGCATGCGCCAGTTCCAAGTGCAACGCGACAGTGCGCTGAGTCCGGCCCCGGGCCTGCCCGGCGTGTTGCGCTGAGATCGGGAGAGGATTGCGATGAGCCATTACCAGGCACCCCTCGCCGACATGCGCTTTGCGCTGTTCGATGTCTTGCAGGTCGAGTCCACCTGGACTGCGCTGGGGCTGGACGAGGCCGGGCGCGAATTGGCCGATGCCGTGCTGGAAGAAGCCGCACGCTTCTGCGAACAGGTGCTGGCACCGCTCAATGCCGTCGGTGACCAGGGCTGCCGCTTCGATGCCGACAGCGGCGAGGTGAGCACCCCGCCCGGCTTCGCCGCCGCATTCGCGCAGTTCGTCGAGGCCGGCTGGCCCGGCCTCAATGCGCCGCTGCGTTACGGCGGTCAGGGCTTGCCCGAATCGCTGGGTGCCGCGGTCAAGGAAATGATCGACGCCGCCAACCTTGCCTGGGGCAATTTCCCGCTGCTCTCGCACGGCGCCACCGAGGCGCTGCTGCATCACGGCAACGACTGGCAGCGCGAAGTGTTCCTCAAGCCGCTGGTCGAAGGCCGCTGGACCGGCACCATGTGCCTGACCGAACCCCAGGCCGGAACCGACCTCGGCCTGCTGCGTACCCGCGCCACGCCCAATGACGATGGCAGCCATGCCATCAGCGGCACCAAGATCTTCATCACCGCCGGCGAGCACGACATGGCCGAGAACATCGTGCACCTGGTGCTGGCGCGGCTGCCCGATGCGCCCACTGGCAGCCGCGGCATTTCCCTGTTCGTGGTGCCGAAGTTCAAGGTTGCCGAAGACGGCAGCCTCGGCGAGCGCAATGCACTGCGTTGCGGCGCGATCGAACACAAGATGGGCATCCACGGCTCGGCCACCTGCGTGATGAACTTCGATGCGGCGCAGGGCTGGCTGGTCGGCGAGCCGCATCGCGGCCTGAAGGCCATGTTCACCATGATGAACACGGCGCGACTGGCGGTCGGCCTGCAGGGCCTGGGCCTGGCCGAGCGCGCGTGGCAGAACGCATTGGCCTATGCCCGCGAGCGGGTGCAGGGGCGCGCATTGTCCGGCGCGGCCTTCCCCGCGCAGCCGGCCGATCCGATCATCGTCCACCCCGACGTGCGGCGCATGTTGCTGACGCAGAAGGCGTTGATCGAAGGCGCACGCCTGCTCGCCTGCCATGCCTTCGTGCAGGTCGATGTCGCCGCGCATGCGCAGGACGCCGCCGCGCGCGAACGTGCCGATGCGGTGGTCGGCTTTCTCACCCCGATCGTCAAGGCCTGTCTCACCGAATGGGGCAACGAGTGCACCTCGCTCGCGCTGCAATGCTTCGGTGGCCACGGCTACATCAGCGAGCACGGCATGGAGCAACTGGCCCGCGATGCGCGCATCACCACCCTGTATGAAGGCACCACCGGCATCCAGGCACTCGATCTGGTCGGTCGCAAGCTGTTGGCGCTGAAGGGCGCCGGACTGCGTGCGCTGCTGGAAGACGCACGCACGTTCTGCCGCGACGAGGCCGGCAACCCGGCATTGGCCGAACTGCTGCCGCAGCTCACCGCCAAACTGGACGAATGGGAGGCACTGTCCGCGCATGTCGCGAGTGCCGCCGCCCGCGATGCCGAGGAAATCGGCGCGGCGGCGTGGGATTACCTGTTCCACTCCGGCTACGTGCTGCTGGCCTTCTGGTGGGCGCGCGCGGTGGCCGCAGCAGAAGCAAGCGAGCATGCACCCGCCTTCCGCCAGGCCAAGCGCGATACCGCGCGCTTCTACTACCAGCGCATCCTGCCGCGCACGCTGGTACACAAGGCGGCGATCGAAAGCGGTGCCGGCAACCTGATGGCGTTGCCGGCGGATGCGTTCGGATGAATCCTCACTATCCACCCGCGACGTGGCAGCTGCGCGGCGGCTGCTGGCCGCCGGGCAACCATGCGCTGTTGCGACCTTTTGCGGCGCGGACTACACAAATCGTCATGTTTGGCGTATAAGCTTTTGTTTCAATGGGTATCGAACGCGCACGCCTGCGCCAGATCGAAACCGGCCCCGCCACGGGATCGGACAGCCCGGTTTTCTCCCCGCCCCACCCCGCCAGCGTGCGCTTCCTCGCGCTGGATGCGCATGGCCGGGCACTGGAATGGATCCGCTGGCAGGACGCCGCCTGCCTGTATGCACGCGACGCCGTGGCCTGGACGCTGGGCGAGCCGTGCCTGACCGTGCATGGCGGCATTTCGCGCCTGACCGGCCGACAGAGCACGCTGGACCTGCATCCGATCGTTGCCGCGCGCGGCCATGCCCGCGGTCGCGCACTCGACCCCACACCGGCACTGACCAATGCCGCGCTGTTCGCACGCGACGCGCACCTGTGCATGTACTGCGGCCAACGCCCCTCGCGTCAGCAGCTGACTCGTGACCACGTGTTGCCGGTGTCGCGTGGCGGCCGCGACATCTGGGAAAACGTGGTCACCGCCTGTTACCAGTGCAATTCGCGCAAGGGCAGCCGCACCCCGCAGCAGGCCAACATGCCGCTGATCGCGGTGCCCTACCGGCCCAGCTGGATCGAGCATCTGATCCTGTCCAATCGCAACATCCTCGCCGACCAGATGGACTTCCTTGCCGCGCAGATGCCGCGCAAGCCCAGGCGCCGTCTGGACTGATCGACCACAGATGGATGCAACCGCATGGGCGTGCGCCCGGCACGCGCAACGGACTGCGGCTGGCGGCCGGCTACAGCGGCTTGACCGGGAAAATCACCCGGCGGTTGCCTCGACTTCACATCCAGCGCACCCATCGCCTGCGCGGCCACCGTAAAATGGGCGGATGATCGACTCCACGCGTTATCCGCGCCTGGCGCGCATCGATTCCCCCGCCGACCTGCGCGGCTTCGAGGAAGGCGAGCTGCGCGCCATCGCCGACGAGCTGCGCGCCTACCTGATCGAATCCGCGGGCAAGTCCGGTGGCCATTTCGGCGCCAACCTCGGCGTGGTCGAACTGACCACGGCGCTGCATTACGTGTACGACACGCCCGAGGACCGCATCGTGTGGGATGTCGGCCACCAGGCCTACCCGCACAAGATCCTCACCGGCCGCCGCGACGCGATCCACACCGTCAAGCAGAAAGGCGGCGTGGCACCGTTCCCCAAGCGCGAGGAATCCGAATACGACACCTTCGGCGTCGGCCATTCCTCGACCTCGATCTCGGCCGCACTGGGCATGGCAATCGCCGCGCGCCATGCCGGCAGCGATCGCCACGTGGTGGCGGTGATCGGCGATGGTGCGATGACCGCGGGCATGGCCTACGAAGCGCTCAACCACGCCGGCGGCATGGACGAGGAGCCGGACATCCTGGTGATCCTCAACGACAACCGCATGTCGATCTCCGAGGCGGTCGGCGGCCTGACCCGCATGCTCGGGCGCATGTCCGGCAGCAAGACGCTGAACGCATTGCGCGAAGGCGGCAAGAAGCTGCTCGGTGACAAGGACGGCCAGCCGGCGCGCTTCGTCAGGCGCTGGGAAGAACACTGGAAGGGCATGTTCGTGCCCTCCACCCTGTTCGAGGAAATGGGCTTCCACTACACCGGCCCGATCGATGGTCACGACATCGATGCGCTGGTGTCCACGCTGAAGACCTTGCAGGGCCTCAAAGGTCCGCAGTTGCTGCACGTCATCACCACCAAGGGCAAGGGCTACGAGCGCGCCGAAGCCGACCAGATCGGCTACCACGCGGTGTCCCCGTTCGACCCGGAACTGGGCATGGTGTCCAAGCCCGGCGCGGTGAAGAAACCGACCTATACCGACGTGTTCGGCGACTGGCTGTGCGACATGGCCGCGGCCGATGACAAGTTGCTGGCGATCACCCCGGCGATGCGCGAAGGCTCGGGGCTGGTGCGTTTCAGCAAGGAATACCCGGAGCGCTACTTCGACGTCGCCATCGCCGAACAGCACGCGGTGACCCTCGCCGCCGGCATGGCCTGCGAAGGCGCCAAGCCGGTGGTGGCGATCTATTCCACCTTCCTGCAACGCGGCTACGACCAGCTGGTGCACGATGTCGCGATCCAGAACCTCGACGTGCTGTTCGCCATCGACCGCGGCGGCGTGGTCGGCCCGGACGGGGCCACCCATGCCGGCAACCTCGACCTCAGCTACCTGCGCTGCGTGCCGAACATGGTGGTGATGACACCCAGCGACGAGGCCGAATGCCGCAAGTTGCTGTCCACCGGCCATCGCCATGTCGGCCCGGCCGCTGTGCGTTACCCGCGCGGCAGTGGCACCGGCATCACCGCCGGCAACGATCTCGACGGCGTGCCGGTCGGCAAGGCGGTGGTCAAGCGCCGCGGACACCGCATCGCCCTGCTTGCCTTCGGCGCCCCGTTGTCGGCTGCCGAACAGGTTGGCGCGGAGCTGGATCTGAGCGTGGTCGACATGCGTTTCGTCAAACCGCTGGATCGCGAGTTGCTGCTCGATCTGGCCCGCAACCATGAGGGCCTGGTCACGCTGGAGGACAACGTGATCGCCGGCGGTGCCGGCTCGGCCGTGGCCGAACTGCTCGCCGCCGAAGACATCCAGCTGCCGATCCTGCACCTGGGCCTGCCCGATGCCTTCCAGGCCCACGCCAGCCGCGAAGACCTGCTGGCCGAGGCCGGGCTGGATGCGGCCGGCATCCGTGCCGCGATCACCACGCGCTGGCCACGCGATGCACTGCGCGCGGCCGCGAGTTGATCAAGCCCGGCTGGATCGATACGCACGCCCGGTTTTCGGAGATTGATGTTGAACCGCATACACCTTTCCCTGCCCCTGCTCGTCCTGCTGGCGGCCATCACCGCCTTGCTGCCTGCGCCTGCGCGCGCGGATGCTGAAGCCGGCAGCATGCCGTTCGTGGTCGAACAGACCTTCTGGACCCGCCCCGGTCGCGCCGAACAGTTCATTGCGCTGTATCGCAAGACCCGGCTGCCGGTGTTGCAGGCACAAAAGCGCGCCGGCCATCTGCTTGCGATCCGACTCGCCCAGCCACAGCTGGCCGCCGGCAAGGACCAGTGGGACTTCCGCGTGACCCTGACCTGGAAAGATCGCGACGCCGCGCTGCGCTTCGCCGCCGAGGAAGCCGGCGCCGGTCGCCAGGCGGTGGAAGAACATCTGCGCGAGGAGCTGGTGCAGGAGCGCAGCGAAGTGCTGGTGCTGGAATACAGCTACTGACGCACTCGCTGCCGGCGCGTGGCGCAGCGACGCCGCATCCCGCCATCTGATCCGGCGACGCACACCCCGGTTGCGGGCTATGCTGCCGCCATCGTGACGCTGCACGGGCCGTGTTCATGACCACCCCGATCACTTCCGTCACCCTGCCCGACTGGTCGGCCCTGCAGGTGGCGGCCATCGGCACCGCGTACTTCGCTGTCCTCTACTTCGGTTTCGGCCTGCTCGGCTGGTGGCTTTCGCGGCATGCATTGCCGCGCCTGGGCTTCGGTCGCCGGCTTGATCCGCGCCCCTTGCGGCCGGGTCAGTTGCGCCGGGAAATCGGCCGCTCCTGCGTGTCGATCCTGCTGTTCGGCATGGGCGTGTTGCTGCCGTGGTGGCTGCTGCGCAGCGGTATCTCGCGGCTGGTGGCCGAGCCGGGCGCGCTGCGTGTCGCGCTGGAAATCATCGCCCTGTTCCTGTGGAACGAGCTGCATTTCTATGCCTGCCACCGCTTGCTGCACACCCGCCCCTTGCGCCGTTTCCACGCCGAGCATCATCGTTCGCACACGCCGACGCCATTCTCGACCTATGCCTTCCACCCGGTCGAAGCCTTGCTGCTCGGCAGCGTGCCGATCATCCCGATGCTGCTGCACGATTTCAGCGCCATCGCATTGCTCAGCCTGCCGGTGATGAGCATCATGCTCAACGTGTTGGGGCACGCCAATTACGAGTTCAGCCGCCATGCGCCGGCCCGCGGCCCGCTTCAGGCCAGCCGCCGCCATCACCTGCATCATGCGCTCTACCATGGCAATTACGGCTTCCTGCTGGACGTGTTCGACCGCATCGGCGGCACGGTGATCACGCCGGATGCCGCCAACGAACGAATCGCCCAAGGCACAAAGGACTGACATGCCCGCGTATTACGACAAGGTGTTCATCACCGCCAGTGCCCGCCACCTGCCCGGTCCGGCGATCGACAATGCCGCGATGGACGCCTTCGTGGCGCCACTGAACCGGATTTCCGGCCGTATCAAGAAGCGCATCCTCGACGAAAACGGCATCCGCACCCGGCATTACGCCATCGATGCCGATGGCACGACCCGCGAAACACCCGAGGCGATGGCGGCCGCCGCCATCCGCATCTGCCTGCGGGACGCCGGTTGCACGCTGGAAGACATCGGCATGCTCGCTACCGGCGGCTGCAGTGGCAACGCGCTGCTGCCGGGCCTGGCCAACATGCTGCAGGGCGAACTGGCCGCACCACCGATGCAGGTGCTGACCTCGCAGGGCATCTGCGCCTCGGGCGTGGCCGCGTGGGCCGCGGCCGCGGCGACGATCGAGCTGGGCCAGCATGCGCAGGCGCTGGTCGCGGCAGCGGAAATGCCCTCGCGCCTGTTCAAGCGCTCGCGCTATGCCGGCTGCGGCTACGACGCCGACTTCGATGCCCACTTCCTGCGCTGGATGCTGTCCGATGGTGCCGGCGCCCTGCTGCTGGGCCCGGCACCGCGCGCCGATTCGCCAGTGCGCCTGCGACTGCGCTTCATCCACCAGCGCTCGTTCTCCGGCGACTACCCGGTGTGCATGCAGCTCGGCCTCAAGGCCGATCGCAGCCGCTCGCACCTGGATTACCCGCGCTGGGAGGATGCCGAGCGCGATGGCGCGCTGCTGTTGCGCCAGGACATCCGCCTGCTGCCGCATCTGTTCGACGTCGGCATCCACGAGTACGCCTCATTGGCCGCTGCAGGCCATTTCGACCCCGCCGGCATCGACCATTTCCTGTGCCATTACTCGTCGGAAAAATTCGCACCGGTGATCGACGAGTTGATGCTCAAGGCGGGCCTTTCGATCCCGCGCGAACGCTGGTACAGCAATCTGGCAACACGCGGCAATACCGGCGCGGCCTCGATCTTCATCATGCTCGACGAGTTCCTGCGCAGCCATCAGTTGCAGCCGGGACAGCGCATCCTGTGCTTCGTGCCCGAGTCCGGTCGCTTCACCGTCACCTTCATCCTGCTTGAAGTGGAGGATGCCGATGCGCCATTGGCGGCAGCCGCGCCTGCCGCGGTTGTCGCGGGCAAACGCAGCGATGCCGATGACGGTGCGGGCGCCGTGGCCGCACCGCACGATCCGGCCGATGCCGCCGACCCGGTGCTGCGCGACCTGCTGGCGCGGCTGGCCGGCATCTGGCACGACTACCGCTCGCGGGTGTGGCGCACGCCGACCGTCAGGCGCCTGCGCGAAGGGGCATGGACGCGCGCCGATTACCTCGGCTGGATGCGCGACTGGATCCCGCAGGTGCGCGAAGGCTCGTACTGGATGCGCGAGGGTGCGGCCTCGGTGAGTGCGCCGTTCGAGCCACTGGCCGCGCTGATCCGGACCCATGCCGGCGAGGAACAGGACGATTACGAGATCCTGTTCGACGACTATCGAAAGGCCGGCGGCAGTGTCGCCGACATCGACCAGCTGCGCCGCAATCCAGGCGGCGAGGCGCTGAACAGTTATCTGCATGCGCTGGCGGCGACACCCAATCCGATCGGCCTGCTCGGTGCGATCTACATCATCGAAGGCACCGGCCAGCGCATCATCCCGGCCCTGCTGCCGCTGATGCGCAGCTCACTGCGCGATGTGCCGCGGGATGCGTTCCGCTTCCTCGACTACCATGGCGAGAATGACCAGAATCACCTGTTGCGCTGGCTGCGCGGTGTGGAGATCGTGCTGCAGCATGATGCCGATGGCCGCCATGCCGAGGCCATCGTCGACACCGCGCGGCGCACCGCGGAGCTGTATCTGATGCAATTCCAGCACCTGCTGCCCGTCACGGACGCCACCGCATGAACCAGCGCCGCCCGGATTTCATGGAGCTGCCGCACGACCCGGACGATCCGAGCCCGTGGCGTGCACTGTGGCTGGACCAGTCCACGCCGATCGATGACGAGGTCAAGCGCGCCTGGCTGATCGACTCCAGCTCGCCGTCCAGGCAATACCTGTTGCCGTTCATGCGGCCGTTCGCGCGCAGCCTGATCATCCTGATCCAGGTGCTGAAGGTCATCCTGCCGCGCAAGCTGGCGTTCTCGCGCGCACTGCATCGGCTGCTCGCCTGGGGCATGGAGAACTTCATCCGCCCCGAAGCCAACTGGCTGATCCTGCGCCATTTCTGCATCGGCTCGCAGGTGCTCGGCTTCATCGCCGCCAATGCCCCGGTCGAGGTGCCGACGCGGCCGCTCACGCCGAAGCGGATCGCCGATGTCGAGCCCGACATGTACCTGGTCCACGACCTCAATCTGTACAACTTCATCATCAACTTGAACCAGGCGCTGCGCGATGCCGGCAAAAAGCTGGAATACGTCGCCGAGCCCGACCTGTCGATGGTGCGCCAGCCCGACCACCTGCGCATCGAGGACATGCCGCATCGGTGGCGCAACTTCCTCGACCTGCAGAGCGCGATCGAGCTGTTCACCCCGATCTATCAGCTGTTCCTGTCCGACGACGACTTCTGGCGCGCGACCAATTCGCTGCAGCTGGACGAAACCATCGGCATCTACGCGGCCACGATCCTCGGCGCGGAGTCGCGCCTGGGCCTGGTCAACAACAAGCACCCGCTGCTGCCGATGTCCACCCTGCGCGCCGGCTACCGCCTGTCACTGCATGGACTTTCGACCGAAATGCTGCACGGCTTCCTGATCCGGCTGAAGGCCGCGCAGGCCGCTGGCAACGGCGGCGATGGTCTATAATGCGCCGCTCACGGGGTGTAGCGCAGCCTGGTAGCGCACTTGTCTGGGGGACAAGTGGTCGTCGGTTCGAATCCGGCCACCCCGACCAAAACATTTTTGAAATCAGCAGCTTGTGGTACATCCATGAGCTGCTTTTTCGTTGCGGCGCCGTTGCCTCACGGGTGCACGCGGCCTGCAGCAGGTTCCGCTCATGGCCTTCGGGCACGGTGGTGGTCACCACTTCGAGGTGACCCGTCAGGGCGCGTTCCCGGGGCCGTGCTGCGGCACTGCTCCGCCTTCCTCGGCACCACCCCGCATCCCGTGCCAGCCTCCGTGCCGCCTGCTCACATGGCCGGAGCCACGAATCCGGACACCTTGCTCAAGTCCGATGCGTGAAGCACCCCTGACACGCCGAACCCGCCTTGCGGCGGGTTCGGGGGAAGTCGGGCCGGCGGCATCCGCGGCCGTGTGCCGACTCGGTAATCAACAGGCTTACCAGCACTCCGAGAGGCTGCCGCTGCTGTTGGTCTTCACGCCGGCTTGATTGACCGAAAGATTCCCGCAGCGATCCGAGGCTTGTGCACCATTGGCGGTGGCGGTCACGGTGATCGTGGACTGGGTGGCCACGGGATTGATCGCCAGCGTGTAATGCGCAGTGCCGCCTTCGCGTGGCGACTGCGCAGCCGGCAAGGTGAAGCCGACGTACGTGTTGTTGACGGTGTGGAAGCGCTCCGCCAACTGCATGTACTCGACCAGATCGGCCTTGGCCTGTGCACGGCGTGACTTGCGCACATACTCGTTGTAGCTCGGATAAGCGATCGCGGCGAGGATCGCGATCACCGCGACCACGATCATCAGTTCGATCAGGGTGAAGCCGGCATGTCGCTGCATCGTCAGGTTCTCCGGTTGGCGGCGGATCATAGCAACTGCACCCAGGACTGGCGGCCACACGGGCGCGGCAGGAACATCGGCTGGGCACCGGCCACGCGCAGCATGAATTTGCAGGTCCAGCCTTCCGGCAGACCTTCGGCACCCTTGGAGCCGGCACGCGACAGCGAGTTGAGCGCGATGTCCTTGATCGGCGCCGAGCCGCCGGTGGCCAGCGTGAATGCATTGCTGCCCGCAGCCGGGCGCACCCCGTCGGGGGTACCCAGGTTGACATGGTTCATCGCCGAGGCACCGCTGAGCGCACTCACGCCATACAGGCGGTTGTTGCCTCCACCCACGCAGTCATCGGTGGCCTCCGGCTCATAGGTGGTGAAGAACACGGTGCCGCTGGCCACGCGCGGCGTGCCGACGACGCGTTCGCCACGCAGCTGCCGGCTGCTGCCCGTGCCCACTGCCAGATCCACGTACCAGCCCACATGCGTGCTGGCCAGTGCATTCACCGACAGGCTGCGCTGGCCGGTGGCATTGGATGTCAGGGTCTGCGCAAGCAGGTTGCTGCGCGCCACGGTCGCGCCATCTCCCTTGTCGAGCACGCCGTAGAAGGTCTGCAGGCTGCTGTCGGCCGGGTCACCATTGAAGGAGAAACTGCCGGTGCCGAAGAACAGCATCACCCCGCCCATCGGGCCGGGCGCGGCCTCAAGGCCGCCGAGGATCGGCTGGCGGTTGCCGCCGCTGTTGGCATCCGTGGCGATGAACACCGGGTTGGACTGCACGCTCATGTCGCGCAGGTCGAAGCGCCAGATCGCACCGTTCTGATCGGCGGCATACACGGTATCGGCCAGGCCATCGCGGATCCGCGTATTGGTATCGCCGTGGTAGCGGTCGAGCACCACGATGTTGCCCAGGCCATTGGCCGCGATGCTGCCCGCCTCGTGCGCCTGGATCACGTCGACCGCACCGCTGGCGATATCCACCACGAACAGGGCGGCACGCTTGTTTTCACTGTTGTAGCCATTGCCGAAGATGGCCTTCCAGGCCACCGAGTTGCCGGAACGCACCGGCACGATCACCGGGCGACCAAGCACGTGGCCGATGTTGTTCGCGATGGTCGGATTGGCGACCTTGTCGTTGATGTCCCACAACACCTGGCTTGCGCCAAACGTGTCCGGGTTGCTGACGTCAAGCGCGAATGCGCCACGCCCACCCGCACCGGAGGTACCGACCAGCACGCTCTTCCAGCCACCGCCGATGTGCACATCGGACACCGTCACCGGACCATCGACGTAATAACGATGCTGGAACACCTGGTTGTCCCGGTCCGCCACGTCATACGGGAACAGCAGGTTGCCCATGTGGCCGAGCGCGGTGACCGGGATGTAGGCGAACTTTTCTTCACCGGTCTTGCCGTCGAAGGCATGCAGCATGCCGTCGTTGGCGCCGACGAAGACCATCGGCCGATCCGCGGTGCGCTTGGCGGCCAAATGGTCGGCATAACCGCCACTTCCCGCAGTCCCCATGTACGGATAGACCGGCGAAGCCACGGTGCCAAGGCGGATGGTCTGGTAGCCGAAGTCGAGGCCCGGCGACGTCACCAGCGGTGAAGAGTTGACGATGTCGCCCAGGCGCGTACCACGGTCACGCAGTCGGCCGCCGTTGGCCACCTCGAGGCTCTGGTCGCCGCGCAGATAGGCCACGGCATTGGCCAGCGAGATGTCCAGGCGGCTACCCGGACCGCTGATGCCATTCACCGCACCGGATGCCGAACAGCGTGCCAGCGGCCCACTGCACAGATTGCCCACCGAAAGGTTGCCGGCAGTGAAGCTCAGCGCCTGTGGCGTGACGCCGCTCGCCTGGTTGCGACCGAACAGGATGTTGCGGCTGCCGGGCGCGGGCAGCTTGCTCGATGCTTCCCACGCCGACTGCCACGCGCCCGTGCCGGTCGCGGGATTGACCTGCCAGCGTTCGGCGGACAAGGTGCTGAACCAGTCCGTGCCGTTGTTGCGCGAGGTATAGGCCGGGGTCACCGACATGCTGTCGCTGCCGACGCGGGCACCGGCCATGCCCAAGCTGCCGGAGGGCGTGGTGCCGCCACCGGCCGCGGAGAGCACGCGACGCATCGCCGCGGTGATGTCCAGCGGTGTGCGCGCATTGATGTATTCACCACGGCCGACGACCGAGGCGTGCCAGATTTCGTCGACCGCACTGGGATCGTTGTCCACCCGTCCCGGCCAGTTGGCGTACACGCTGCTGTCGGTATACGGATCCTGCGGCGGATCGGCATCGGGGTCGTACAGGTTGCCGCTGGCACCCAGGGTCACCCCGTAGAAGTTCATGTGCAGATTGGCATTGCAATCCAGCCGCTTCCACTCGGTGGTGTTCGGGTCCAGCGTGGCACACAGGTCGGAAACCGGCACCTTGCCCGCAGGCAGGTCGGGGCGCAGGTTGTTGTAGTAATAGTTGGCTGCGATTGCGCCCATGCCATTGGCCGGGCCATCGAAGGGAGCACCACGCCCGGAGATCGCCGGCGCAGTCGGCCCGCCCGCGTTGCTGAGTCCGTCGGTGAACAACATCGCGATGTTGCGCTGACACTGCAGCTTGACCGGGGCATTCGCGTCGGTACGCATGAACTGCTGGCCGATGTAGTTCACCGCCGCGCGGTTGGGCGTGTTGCCACCTGCACCAAGGCCCAGCATCCTGGAGTACAGCGTCTGCTTGTCGCTGTTGCTGCTCATGTCGTACATCGGCAGCTGCGCGGGCTTGGTGCCGTTGATGGTGAAATAGCCCACGCGCATGTCGCGCACGCTTACCATCGACTGGGTCATGCCCGCGATCATCGCCCGCTGTCGGTTGCCATAGAAACTGAACCAGTTGGCGAAGTTCTGGATCGCTGCCTGGTAGGCGGCGGCCGAGGTGTAATTCCCGGGACGGATCTCGTAGCGGTACATGTCGCAACGTGCGGCACCGGTCGCGGTGGGATAGGTGCAGGCGTTCTGCACCAGCACGCGCTGGTCATTGCGATAGCCGGCCGGTGCCGGCTGGCTGACCGGCAGGTAATAGGTGGCAGGGAAAAAGCCGAGGTGGACGTTGGTGTTGCAGCTCGCGGTCACGTCGTGCCTCATCTCCCGCCAGCCGCTGGGCGATGAGGGCTGACTGTTGGCATAGGAAAACCCGCAGTTGGTCGTACCGCGGAAGCGGGTGCCCTTGGGGATGACCATCCCGGTACGAACGCGGAACTGGTGATCGGTCGCATTCGTGGTACTGGTCCGGAAGGAGTCGGCGGTCAGGTCGACCGTGTAGGTGCCTGACGCAGGATGCACGCGCGTCGCAGTAGGCGTTGCCGCCGGCCACGAGCTGCCATCGGAGTTCAGCCACGGCTCGTAGGTGGTTTCCGGGTCGAAATACGCCTTGTTGTAGACGTGCGAACGCGAGAAGCCGTACTGGTCGAAGGGCGGAATTGCAGCGTTGTCATTGCCCGGTGCGGTCTGCTTGGGTGCGGGATACGGCGCCACATACACGTACTGGCGGCCGGCATCCGTGCGCACCTGGCCGGCCCGCGTGCCCGTGCTGTGGAAGAAACTGTACGGGCCGCCCCAGTCCGCGCCCCAGTAGGCGCTGCCGTCACGCCCCGGAAACAAGGTCTGGAACGTCATCGAACCCGAGTCGTCCACCGCCATGATGAAAGCGGGCGGGACGATGGCCTGGATGTTCATCGGCGCCTGCGCCAGATCCCCCACGCCCTGTGCCGCGACCAGGCGCCAGGAGTGGAAGCCGATGCCGGCCACACCCGCCAGCAACAGGGCGGAAAGCGCAACGCGTTTGCGAGTATTCATCACCCACCTCATGGAATAAACACCGTGCTCACCGCGGCATCCGCACCGGGATTGGGCTCACGGTCGGTGGCATAGGCACTGATCTGGTAGACGGCATCCTGCGGACCACCGGTTTCCGCCTGCCGTCCCTGCGCACTGCTCTGGTAGCCCTGCATGCAGCGATCCAGCTTGTGCACCACCAGCCGGTCCGCGGCACTGCTGCTCATTTCCACGTCACGCGCCCAGCGGCCGGCATTGAATTCGTGGTCGACGTCGCACTCCCGCACCTGGGTATTGGCCGGTGCGCAGCCGGCGGTGGAGGTGCTGTTGGTGCGGTCCTCCCAATAGCACTCGGCGATGCTGGCGGTGTTCTCGGCATTCTGGAATGCGGCGTTGATGCCGCCGTAGCCGGCGACCATCCGTTCCTGCAGGCTCGCCATCTGCATGCCTGCGATGCCGAGCAGCGCAATCAGGATCAACATGATCAGCGCCACGTACAGCACCGCGCCACGCTGCCGCGATGGTGCGGTTCGGGTGCTGCCAGTGCGGTAGCGGGACGGGAAGTTGGAGGATTTGGCCATCATCGCGCTTACTCGTAACGGAACATGCGATTGCGCAGCGCCACGGTGGATTCGTAGATGCTGCGCGTGCGCTGATCGCTGGGTGGGGTCAGGGTCACACCGAGCAGGCGTGGAGCGGTCGTCGCCTGCGGCGTGCGTGCGGGTTCGACGCTGCGCGCCAGAACGCCTACGCGCACCTGCCCCACCCGGCTCCAGTCCGTGGCGCTGCCGCCCAGCGAAGCAGCGGTCGCCAGATCGGTGATCTGCCCGCTGCGGTCGGCGGGATCGGCGGCACTGTCGAGCCCGTAGATCAGCTGCAGGTTCTCGATGCCTTCGACCAGCTCCTCGCTCACCGCACTGCCGCTGGCAAAACGCGCGCGCCACAACGACGGGCCGCCGCCGGCACCAAGTGCGACGTAATACACCACCACCTCGCCACGATAGAGGTGGGTGGCGGCCTCGGCACCGGCGCTGTAGCGCACATCCAGGTCGAGCGCGGTATTGCCTGCCTGCACCGTGCCGGCGGCCGCATTGGCGGAACCGGCGAACACGTCGGCGTTGATGCAGTCCGAAATCGCGAACACGGTCGGGGTGGCGATGCCATCCTGGGTCAGCGAGGACCAATCCGCGGGGGTGAACTGTGCACGTGCGCCCTCGATCACATTGATCGGCACGCCTTCAGGGCTGAAAAAGCGCAGCACCACGACATCACTGCCACCCATCGGCGCAGGAGCCAGGCTGCTGATCCAGGCCGGCAACGCGGGCGACCAGCCCGTGCCGGGGCTGGCCAGGGTGATGGTATTGCCGGGGCCGCTGCCCAGCGCATCGTAGCCCTGCACCGCACGGGTGAAGTCGAATGCGCCGCCGGTGGGAAAGTCCGAACGCAACTGATTGGGCGTGGCGCCCTGCAGTCGCGCCTGGTCATTGGTGCAGCCATAATGCCCGGCCATGCGCAGGTCGCGCTGCAGGTAGTCCATGGCGAAGCGGCCATTCTCCTGCACCCGACCCACGCCCTCGGCCAGCGCATAGGAGCTGCGCGTGGCCATGAAAATCTGCATCACGCCCAGCAGCAGCACCAGGCCGATGGCGAGCGCCACCATCAGTTCGACCAGCGACAGGCCTTGCTGGCGCGCGCGGTTCACAGCCGGCCTCCCAGGGTGACGCGACCGGTTTCCATGGCCCCGGTCCTGCGCTCGGCATCACTCTCCCAGCGCTGGTCGTTCCAGGCCACGGTCACCGTGGCCACTCCATCCTCGAACGTGACCCGCGCATTGGCGTCCTCGCCCAGTGCCTGGCGCACCTGGCATTGCCAGCGCGTGATGTTGTTGGCGATCGTGACCGCGCCGGTGGTCAGGCCGCACGAGGTGGCAGCGGTCCCGGCAGCGAAACTCGCGGCCGTGTATGCCGCGGCATCGGGCACGTTCGAGCGCATCTGGTCGAGCATGTCGGCGGCCAGGTTGATCGCCTGGGTGCGGTGGTTGGCGCTTTGCGCAAAACGCACGGTCATGGTCTGCACGAGTGCGAACCCGAGCAGACCGAAGGCCAGCACGAGGACCGCGATCATCACCTCGAGCAGGGTGAAACCGCCCTGCTGGCGGGAAAGGGAACCGAAGCGGGTCATGAACATGTCTCCAGAGAGGCGCCCTTGCGCACCTGCCCGGTCCGGCTGACGGTCAGGGAACGCTTCATCGGCCTGCTGCCGCAATCACGTGGCTGCAGGGACAGGGATTGTGTGGCGGCCAGCCGTCCGCGGCGATCGAAGCGCAGTCCCGAGGCCGCCGGGCCAGTGACGCGGAGCGTGTCGGCCTTGCCCTGAAAGTAGCGCAACACGGGGTCGGTGGCATCGAAGCTGCCATTGCCGTTGGCATCGCCCCACACCATCCAACCATTCGACCAGTCGCTGCCGTCACAGGCGGTACCCGCGGTACTGGCACACACCCCGGCGCCGCGGGTATTGCGGATCGCTTCGGTGCGCGCCAGCGCCAGCGCACTGGTCAGGTCATTGGTCGCGCTCACCAAGCGATTGCTGCGCATGGTGTCGCGAAAGCTCGGCATGGCGATGCCGACGAGGATTGCCAGCACGGCGATCGTCACCATCAATTCCACCAAGGTAAAACCCGCCTGCTGCTTCATGTGTTCCCCATGCCTGCGCGTGTTCGTGGCATTCTCCCAGCCATGGCCAGAGTAGGCGAATCGGCGCGCGATGCCACAGCATGGTGACGAGCGGCACCAATTGCCCGACGAACGCCCCGTGGCCCGTCCGGTGAGCACTGCGCCGCTCTCCGCCGGGCGCACGACGCCGACACTGGCCGCTTCGCACCTGCTGTGGCTGATGCTGCTGGGCGAAGGGCTGGCGCTGATCCTGACCCTGGCGCTGGGCCTGCAGAACCCGTTCCGCTTCTTCGCCATGCTCTCGCTGGCGATCCAGTTCACCCTGCTGCTGACCCTGATCGGGACGTTGGTGGCGCATCGCCGCCATCCGCGCCTGACGCCGCCCGCGCTGGCCAACATCGCCCTGCTGCTGTTCGTGGCCAGCGCCCTGCTGCTGACACTGGGCACGGGCTTCATTTTTGCCCCGACCGTGGCCCTGTCCAGCACCGATTGGCACTGGCTGCTGCTGCGCCTGTGCGGGATCAGCATCGTCGCCGCCGTGCTCGGCCTCGCCCTGTTCCACGTGCACTGGCGCACGCGCAGCCTGTCGCTGCGCCTGAAGCAGGCCGAACTCGACCTGTTGCGCGCGCGGGTCAATCCGCATTTCCTGTTCAACACGCTCAATACCGCGACGGCACTCGTGCATGAGCAACCGCAGCTGGCCGAGCAGGTGCTGCTGGACTTGTCCGACCTGTTCCGCGCGGCGCTGGCCGATTCCGGCGAACATGGCCTGGCCGAAGAAATCGCGCTGACCCGGCGTTACCTCGAAATCGAGCAGCTGCGACTGGATTCACGCCTCGACGTGGGCTGGGCCCTGCCCGAGCCCCTGCCGCCGACGCGCGTGCCGGCGCTGGCGGTGCAGACACTGGTCGAAAACGCGGTGCGCCATGGCATCGAACGGCTGCCCGGCGGCGGCCGGCTGCGCATCGAGGCTGGCAAGCGCGATGGCGTGCTGAGTCTGGTGGTGCGCAATCCCCTGCCCGGCGATGAGGCCGATGACAGTCGCGGCCACCGCCTCGGCATCGAGGCCACCCGCGCGCGCATGGCAGCGCTGGGCGAAGGCGCGGGCCTGCACACGCGCAGCCATGACGGCGAATTCGTCGCCGAACTGCGCCTGCCGTTGCGTTGAGCGTGCGCGCGGCCGGTCGGGTCAGGTCATCACTTCGTAGACCGGGCGGTACTCGCCGGCGATCTTCATCCGCCGCTGCTCGACGAATGCCCGCAGCAGCGCGTCGAGGGATTCCATCATGTCCTGTGCGCCATGGATGCGGAACGGGCCGAACTCCTCGATCCGGCGCATGCCGGTTTCCTTGACGTTGCCGGCGACGATGCCGGAGAACGCGCGGCGCAGGTCGGCGGCAAGCTCATGCGGCTTGCGGCCATGGTGCAGGTCCAGCGCGGCCATCGCTTCGTGGCTGGGATCGAACGGTTGCTGGAACTCCAGCGGAATGTTGAGCCGCCAGTTGAAGAAGAACGAATCCTGCTGCGCGACGCGCTCTTCGCGCACACGGCGGATGCCATCGCCCATGTGCCTGGCCACCTCCACCGGATCGCCGATGATGATGCGGTAGTGCGCGGTCGCCGCCTCGCCCAGGGTCAGCCGGATGAAGCGGTCGATCTGCTCGAAATACGGCGCCGCGGAGACCGGCCCGGTGAAGATCAGCGGGAACTCCAGCCCGGCGTTTTCCTCGCGCAGCAGGATGCCGAGCAGGTACAGGATTTCCTCCGCGGTGCCGACGCCGCCGGGGAACACGATGATGCCGTGGCCCATGCGCACGAAGGCTTCCAGCCGCTTCTCGATGTCCGGCATGATCACCAGGTGGTTGACGATCGGATTGGGCGACTCGGCGGCGATGATGCCCGGCTCGGTGATGCCGATGTAGCGCGAGCGGCGCTGGCGCTGCTTGGCATGGGCGATGGTCGCGCCCTTCATCGGCCCCTTCATCGCACCCGGGCCGCAGCCGGTGCAGATGTCGATGCCGCGCAGGCCCAGTTCGTAGCCCACTTCCTTGGTGTAGAGGTATTCGTTGCGCGAAATCGAATGCCCGCCCCAGCACACCACGAGGTTGGGCTCGCGCGGATGCAGCACGCGTGCGTTGCGCAGCACGCGGAACACCGCATCGGTGATGCCCGGCCCGGTGGCGAGGTCCGCTGCATGCTCGGGGCCGAGCTCATTCGCCGCATAGGCCAGGTCGCGCACGGTGGCGAACAGCAGCTCGGCCACGCCGCGGATGATGCGCCCATCGACGAAGGCCATGCCCGGTGCGTCGTGCAGGTCGATGCGGATGCCGCGATCCTGTTGCAGCACCTGGATGTCGAAATTGGGGTACAGCTCGCGCGCGGCGCGCGGGTCATCCGATGCGCTGCCGCTGGTCAGCACCGCCAGTGCGCAACGGCGCAGCAACTCGTGCATGCCGCCGGATGAAGCGTCCTTGAGCCGCGCGACTTCCTCGCGCGAGAGGATGTCGAGCCCGCCACGCGGATAGATGCTGGCATCGACGGTGGCAAGGGTGGAAGCGGCCCGTGCCGCAACGGTATCGGTGGTGTTTGTCATGCGCGGACTTTAGCGCATTGCGATGCCCGGACATGTGACTTCGCGCCGCTTCGGGCCACCCGGGCAGCGTCGCAAAAAGAAACGGCCGGATCACTCCGGCCGCTTCGCTGCATGGATGCAAACGTGGCGATGATCAGAACTTGTACTTGAAACTCAGCATCGCCGACCAGCGCGAGACGCCGGTATTGCCCTTGTCGTTGTTGTTTTCCTGGATCTGCGGGTTGTCCGTGGAACCGGTGAAGTTGTACACGTACTTGCCGGTCGCCGGGTCGATGCCCGCGTAGTTGGCCACGCGACGGGTGGAGAAGAAGCCGTAATCGTCGATCAGGCCCCAGTCCTTGTTCAGCAGGTTGCCGATGTTCATCACGTCCAGGGCGATCTCGGTCTTGTGCCCGCGCCAGAAGCCGGGCAGCTCCTGTGCGACGCGCAGATCGAAGCTGTTGACCCAGCTGGCGCGGAACGCATTGGCCGGCGCCACCTGGCCACGGTACTTCGACAGCTCCGGGTTGGCGTCGAGCCACTGGAAGAACGCCTGCTCCATCGCCGCACCGCCGGTCCAGAGCACGTCGCCGGGGCCGCCGGGCACGTAGAACAGGTCGTTGGTGGTGGCGCCGTCGCCGTTGACGTCGTTGTAGAAGATGTAGCTGAACGGACGACCGCTGCGGCCTTCGTAGAACAGGCCGACGCGGGTGTTGTAGTCACCGAAGAAGGCACGCTTGAACTCCACCGTGCCGCTGAGGCGGTCACGCAGGGCGTAACGCGAGGCGCGCGCGACGTTCTCGTTGGTGTTGAAGATCAGCGTGTTGTTCCAGTTCGAGGTGTTCTGCGAGCTGGTCAGCGGGCTCACTTCCCAGGCATTGGTGCGGGTGTAGAACGCGCTCCAGCCCCAGGTCTGGGTCAGCGGCTTCATCAGGCCCAGGGTCAGCTGGTGGCTCTTGCCCTTGCTGGTGTTGCGCATCAGCATCACGTTGCCGATGTCGCGCGGGCGGTTGGCCTTGGCCAGCGCACCATTGCGCCCATCGGTCATGCCGAAGCGATCGGTGTTGGCGGGGTCGCGACCGGCGTCGTTCCAGTAGATCGCACGTCCGTCCGGGCCGTAGGCGGTCGGCTCCATGACATCCAGGCGCTCGAAGTACAGGCCGTCCTTGACCTTGGTCGCCAACAGCTCGATCGAGAACACCACGTCCTGCCAGCCCAGCTCCTGCTCGTAGGCGAGGTTGGCCTTCCACACCGACGGCAGGCGCAGGCCCGGCTCGGCGATGTCCACGTTGATGCGCGCGGAGGTCGGGGTGAGGCCGGCGGTCGGCGGCGGCACCTGCGGGTTGAAGCCGAAGTCGGCGGCATCCTGCCCGCGCAGGTTGTACTCGACGTAGTTCAGGCCGGTGTTCTGGTAGGTGCCGGCCAGCCACACGTTCGGCGCCGCACCCGAGAACAGGCCCACGCCGCCGCGCAGCTGGGCGCGGAAGTCGGCCATCGGCGACCAGTTGAAGCCGATGCGCGGCTGCACCAGCTGCTTGTCGACGGTATTGGTGTTGTCGTAACCGAACAGCTCCTGGATGCGCGGGTTGTACAGGCGCTGGTCGCTGAAGCTCGGCTTGTCCACGCGCACGCCGTACATCAGGGTGAAGTCCGGGGTGATCGCCCAGCTGTCCTGCGCGAACAGGCCGAGGTTCTTCAGCGTGTAGCGCGCCGGGATGTCGTCGTAGCTGCCACCGGCGCGCGGTGCGCGCAATTCATACTGCAGCGGCGTGCCGGCAACGAAGTCGGCCAGGGTGTTGAACACGTACACGCCGTTGAGATTGCGGCCGTAGAAGTTCAGCACGTCGTTCTTGCTGTAGTCGGCGCCGACCTTGATGGTGTGGTCACCGGCATAGAAGATGCCCGCGCCGAACGCGGTCAGCTCGTTGGTCTCGATGATGTTGACGTGGGTGTTCTGCTCGGTGCCGATGAAGATGCTCGAGTTGTTGGTGCCGAAGCCGTTGATGCGGATGCTCGGCAGGTGGCTGTAGGGCACGCGCTCGGCACGGTAGTCGCGGCGGCTGACCTTGAACTCGGTGGAGAAGTTGTCGCTCCAGTCGGAGAACAGCTCGCCGGTCAGGCTCTTGAAGGTCTTGGGCTGGTCATACCAGTAGCTGCTGAGCGAAACCGAGCTGTTGCCCAGGCCGGGGAAGCGCGCCACCGACTGTTCCATGTTGCTGTAGCGGATGGCGAAGCGATGATCGTCGGTGATGTTCCAGTCGATCTTGGCCGCGTACTCCTCGATCTCGGTCTTGTTGCCCGGCACGTTCAGCGAGCCGGCATCGAAACCGTAGCCCTGCGCCGCGTTCTGCACCGCGGTGATGTCCGAATCGAGGATGTTGACGCCATACGGGGTGTCGGACAGGCTGATGCCCGGCGCATCGCGTTCGAACTTCTCGTAGTTGACGAAGAAGAACAGGCGATCCTTGATGATCGGGCCGCCGAAGGTCGCGCCCCAGGTCTTCTCGCTGTTGAAGCCGGCGAACGGGATGCCGCGCAGGTCCTTGCGCACCCAGTCGCCGTCGCGGTAGGCACCGTACACGCTGCCGGCGAAGCGGTTGGTACCGGACTTGGTCACCGCGTTGATCACCGCACCGGTACCACCGAAGATGGTGGTGTCGTAGTTGGCGAGATCGATGTTGATTTCCTCGATCGCGTCCATCGACACCGGCTGGCGCTCGGTCGGCAGGTTGTTCGACTCCAGGCCGAACGGATCGCTGGCGCTGACGCCGTCGATCTTGATCGCGTTGTAGCGGGTGTTCTGGCCGCCGGCGGAAATCGCGCCGTCGGCCTTGCTGACCTGCGAGATGCGCGGGTCGAGGCGGATGAAATCCTGGATGTTGCGGTTGGCCGAGGGCAGCGCGTCGATGCTGTCGCGGGTGACGTTGGTCGCGGTGCCCATCTTGTTCTGGCTGAAGATTTCCGGACCGGCGACACCGGTCACCACCACGGTGTCGAGCGCCTGGCCCGAAGCCAGCTGCGCATTGACCGTGGCCACCTGGTTCAGCGGCAGATAGACGTCGGATTCGGTATCGGTGCCTTCACCGGACTTGTTCACGGTGATGGTGTACGGGCCACCCACGCGCAGGCCGCGCGCGCTGTAACGGCCGCTGGCATCGGTGACGACGCGGCTGGTGGTACCGGACTCGACGTGGACGATGGTCACTTCGGCCCCGGCCACCGGACGTCCGCTGGCATCGGTGACCATGCCGCCGACGCCGGCGGACGTGCTCTGCGCGAATGCCGGCGCGGCGGCCAGGGCGGCGATCAGCCCCAATGCAAGCTGGGAGCGGCGGAAAGTGCGGGTGCGGGTGGACATGGGGAGGGCCTCGCTATGGCTCATGGACGACGTGCGGCCCGGAGGCAACATACCGGGCCGTCTGGTTAACGACAGATTAACATGCTAGGAGGTGATTATGACACTGCGATGACGACTGCAAGACGTGTTTGCGGCAGCGCAGCATCCAGCGCGGCGAGCGCCCCGCTCGCCACACCGCAGGCTCAGCCCGCGATCGACGGGCTGTTGAGGTAGGCCGACAGGCCGTCGAGGAACATCTGGATCGAAATCGCCACGAGCAGCATACCCATGAGTCGCTCGACCGCGGTCAGCACACGCCGGCCGAGCAGGCGATAGAGTAGCGGCGAGAGCATCAGGATCGCTGCTGTCGCTGCCCATGCGATGACCAGCGCCAGACTCCATTCGCCCATGCGATCCGGGTACTGGGTACCCATCAGCATCACCGCGGCCATGCCCGAGGGGCCGGCGATCATCGGGATCGCGACCGGCACGATGAAGGGTTCGCCATCGGGCAACTCGCCCATGATGCCGTCGGCGGGCGGGAAGATCATGCGGATGCCGATCAGGAACAGCACGATGCCGCCGGCGATCGCCACCGATTCCTGGCGCAGGTGCATCGCTTCCAGCGCGTACTTGCCGAACCACAGGAACAGCAGCAGCACCACCAGCGCGATGACCAGCTCACGTGCGATCACCACCAACTGGCGTCGCGGCGGCAGCGAGCGCAGCAGGCTGAGCACCACCGGCACATTGCCCAGCGGGTCGAGGATCAGGAACAGCAGCAGCGCGGCCGAGGCGACGGTCATGGGCCGGCATTATGCGGGAAGGATGCGGCAGGCGCGCAACTGCGCGACGGGTGCACCGCGCAGCCGTCACCTCGCGCAGGCGGACAGAGGCTGGCCGGGCTCAGCCGCGCAAGGTCGGCAGTTCGATACGCGAGGCGGATACCGCCGCCTCCGCGGCGGGCGCGATGTCGGCTTCGGCCTGCACGCGCTGGATGCGCCCGTTCCAGGCCGCAGCGGCCGGGGTCAGCAGGCGCACGCAATCGGCGGCATAGCACTCCGGTGCACGCAGGTCGGGATCGAGGTCTTCGATCATCGCGCGGGCGCGGATGCCGCTGCGCATCGGCCCGGGCTGCAGGCCGCGCACGGCGACGCCGCTGCCTTCCAGCTCGCGGTTCCACAGCGGCACCAGTGCCGCGCGTGCCTGCTGGCTGGCGGCGTACGCGCCCCAGAACGGCTGCCCATGAGTGCCGGCATCGTCCACCACGAACACCACCGCGGCCTCCCCTGCCGCCTTCAGCAACGGCAGGCAGGCGCTGGTCAGCCACATCGGCGCGGTGACGTTGACATGCAGGATGCGCGCGATGTCGGCGGGATCGCTCAACTCCAGCGGCGTCAGGCCGCGGAACTCGGCGGCACAGTGCAGCAGGCCGTCGAGGCGGCCGAATTCCTGCTTCAGGCGCAATGCCAGCTCCAGGTGATCGTCCGGCGTCGCGCCTTCCAGATCCATCGGGTACAGCAGCGGCGCGGCCGCGACCGCGGCGATGGCGTCATGCACCCGGTTCAGGCGCCGCAGATGGCGGCCGAGCAGCACCACTTCGGCACCGGCACGCGCGCAGGCCAGTGCCGCCGCCTGGCCGAGGCCGCCGGTGGCACCGGCAACCAGCACCACGCGATCCTGCAGCGGCAATGGCCCGGGATCGCTCACGCCTGCCCGGCTTCGGCCACGATGCGGGCGAGCTCGCCCGATTCGTGCAGTTCGAGGGTGATGTCGCAACCGCCGATCAACTCGCCATTGATGAACAGCTGCGGGAAGGTCGGCCAGTTGGAGAAGCGCGGCAGATTGGCGCGGATTTCGGGGTCTTCCAGCACGTTCACGGTATGCAGGCGCTCGGCGCCGGCGGCCTTCAGCGCCTGCACGGTACGGCTGGAGAAGCCGCACATCGGGAACTGCGGCGTGCCCTTCATGTACAGCACGATGGGATGGGATTCGACGTCGTTCCTGATGCGATCCATCACGTTCATGGCGTCTCCTTGATGGTGTTGACGGGCAAATGACGGCAGGGTCATTACAATCCCCCATTGTAAGTCCTTTGCCGCCACGCTTCCCCCGCGCGGCCCACCCCAATCACAAGGAGCCAGACATGGCCATCGAGCTGCCAGCCCTTCCCTATGAGCGCAACGCGCTGGAACCGCACATTTCCGCCGAGACCATCGAGTACCACTACGGCAAGCACCACAAGGCCTACGTGGACAACCTAAACAAGATGATCGAAGGCACCGAGTTCGCCGACATGGCGCTCGAAGACATCGTCAAGAAGTCGCAGGGTGGCGTGTTCAACAACGCGGCCCAGGTGTGGAACCACACCTTCTACTGGAACTGCCTCTCGCCCAATGGCGGCGGCGAGCCGTCCGGCAAGCTGGCCGATGCGATCAACGCCGCGTTCGGTGATTTCGCCAAGTTCAAGGAAGAGTTCACCAAGACCGCGGTCGGCACCTTCGGCTCGGGCTGGGCGTGGCTGGTGCAGCGTGGCGACGGCAGCGTGGCCCTGGTCAGCACCTCCAATGCCGCCACCCCGCTGACCGGCGACGACACCCCGCTGCTGACCTGCGACGTATGGGAGCACGCCTACTACATCGACTACCGCAACGCGCGTCCGAAGTACCTGGAGCACTTCTGGAACCTGGTCAACTGGGACTTCGTGGCCAAGAACATGAAGTAAGCGCCACGCGCTTGGTGTCACCGCAAAACGGCCGGGCATGTCCCGGCCGTTTTCGTTTCGCTCCGCCGTCAAGCGCCCGCGGCGGGCGCGATCAAGCCCGGCTCAGTCCGGCCGCTTGAGGTCGTAGCCGTATTTGGCGGCCAGCTGGCCGTCATCGCCGCTTTCACCGTGACAGACCCTGAAGTACAGGTTGGCGACGCCCTGCTCCGCGCCGAACACGCCGCCCGGGTTGAGCCAGAGCCTTGTCGGCTGGCCCTGGTAGCGCACCAGCGGCTCGCTGCGCGAGCACTGCACGCTGGCCTTCGCCGGAGCGTCATCCCAGTCGATGTCCACACCCTCGGCGCTTTCCGGATAAGCGTCGGAACCATGGGTGGAGTCACCGACCATGACCGTGAGCGCATAGCGCGGCGGCATGACGTCCTCGCGCTGCACTGCATCCAGCCGATACCACCAGCAGCCACCCATGCGGCAGTTGGCGCGCAACACCGTGCCCACGGCGGGTGCGGGGGCGAAGTCTGCGGCGGCGTCGGGATCGGTGTCGGTGGCCGGTTCGGTCGCCGGCGGGGTTTGCACGCCGCTGTCTGCATCGTTGGCCGCTTGCTCGGCGGCGCCGGGCGGCGCGGGTTCGGCAGTCGCTGGCCGGCTGTCGGCATCGCTTGCCGGCGGCGGGCTGCACGCCGCCAGCGCGGCGGCGCACAGCGTGGCGACAAGGATTCGCGATGGCATCGAGATCGGCATGGGCGTCGGCTCCGCACAAGACATGCGCCGAGCCTACGCGCCGCCGATCATCCCGCGCGTGAAGCCTGCAAGGCGTCGATCACCGGCGCAACCTGCTGCTGCCGGCCCAAGGCGTCGCCAATGCGCTGCAAGGCCGCGGCCAGCGCCTGCGGGCAGTCCTCGCGCACGGTGGCGTGGCCGACCTTGCGCCCGGCGCGCGGGCGCTTGCCGTAATCGTGCCAATGCCCACCCGGCTCGCGCAGCACCGGCGCGGCATCGGGCAGCTGCCCGATCCAGTTGAGCATGCAGGCATGCCCGCGCATGCGCGTGGAACCCAGCGGCAGGCCCAGCACCGCACGCAGGTGGTTCTGGAACTGGCTGGTTTCGCTGCCTTCGATGGTCCAGTGCCCGGAGTTGTGCACCCGCGGTGCGATCTCGTTGGCCAGCAGGCGCCCGTCGTGCTCGAACAGCTCCAGCGCCAGCACGCCGACGTAATCCAGCGCCTCGACGATGCGTCGGGCATGATCCAGTGCCTGCTCGCGCAGCGCCTCGGAGACCTGCGCCGGGGCCAGGCTCGCCGAGAGCACGCCATCGACATGCCAGTTCTGCGCCAGCGGCCAGGCATGGAACTGGCCGTCGCGGCTGCGCAGCGCCAGCACCGACAGCTCGCGCTGGAACGGCACGAAGGCTTCCAGGATCAGGCCGACGCGCTCGGCCTGTGCGCCCAGCGCGTCCCACGCCGGGTCCAGATCGGCGGCGCTGCGAATGCGGAACTGGCCCTTGCCGTCATAGCCCAGGCGCCGGGTCTTGAGGATGCAGGGCGTGCCCATCCGCGCCACCGCCTGCTCAAGGTCGGCGCGGCTGCCGATATCGGCGTAGTCCGGCAGTGGAATGCCCAACTCGCGGAACAGGGTCTTTTCCGCCAGCCGGTCCTGCGCCACCGCCAGCGCGCGCGGGTTGGGGAACACCGGGCGCCGCTCGGCGAGCCATTGCGCAGCTTCCGCGGGCACGTTTTCGAAATCGAAAGTGGCGATGTCGACCTCATCGGCGAAGCGCTGCAGCGCCGCGGGATCGGCGTACTCGCCGACCAGCAGTGGCGCGAACTGCCCGGCGCAGGCATCCGCGGCCCCGTCGAGCACGCGGAAGCGCAGGCCGAGCGGCGCACCGGCAAGCGCCATCATGCGCGCCAACTGGCCGCCACCGAGGATGCCGACCGTGGTCATTGCGGGTCGATGCGCGGGTCGTCGGTGGCCATCACGTCGGCCGTCTGCCGCGCGCGGAAATCGGCCAGACTGCTGGCGACGGCCTGATCCTCGCCGGCCAGCATCGCCGCCGCGAACAGCGCCGCATTGGCGGCACCGGCGACACCGATGGCAAAGGTCGCCACCGGCACGCCGGCCGGCATCTGCACGATCGACAGCAACGAGTCCAGGCCGTTGAGTGCACGCGATTGCACAGGCACGCCGAGCACCGGCACTGCGGTCTTGGATGCCAGCATGCCGGGCAGGTGCGCGGCCCCGCCGGCCCCGGCGATGATCGCGCGCAGGCCGCGTGCGGCGGCGGTTTCGGCATACTCGAACAGCACATCGGGTGTGCGGTGCGCGGACACCACGCGCACCTCGTGGGCGATGCCGAGTGCCTCCAGGCGCTCGGCCGCCGGGCGCATGGTGTCCCAGTCCGAGCGCGAGCCCATCACGATGCCCACCTTGGGCGACGAGTCGGGGTTCATGGCCGATTCCCTGTGCAAAGACGTATTCTAGCGAGCCCGCCCGGTGATGCCACACGATGGACAAGAAACTGCTGGAAATCCTTGCCTGCCCACTCACCCGCCAACCGCTGGCGCTGCTCGACGGCGAACGGTTGGCCCGGCTCAATGCCGCGATCGCCGCCGGCGGCATCCGCTTCGGCGAGCATCTGGCCACCGAACCCTTGCGCGAGGCGCTGGTCAGCCGCGACGGCAAGCATGTCTACCGCGTCGATGACGGCATTCCGGTATTGCTGCCGGACGAGGCGCTGGACGCAGCCAGCGTGGACGGCCTGACCGCATGAACGTGCAGGTGTTCCCGCCGCATCCGGCGCAGGTGGCGGAAGACGTGCACCTGGCGCTGGTCGAGGATGTCGGCGCCGGCGATGTCACCGCCGACCTGCTGCCGGACGAACCGGCCGAGGCGTACCTGCTGTGCAAGGAGGACGCGGTGATCGCCGGGCGGCCGTGGTTCGACGCCACCCACCAGGCGCTCGACCGCGCGGTGCGCATCGACTGGCGCATCGACGAAGGCGATCGCGTGCCCGCGAACACGGTGATCGCCACCCTGCACGGGCGCAGCCGCGCGCTGGTCAGCGCCGAGCGGGTCGCGCTCAACTTCCTGCAGACCCTGTCCGGGACCGCCACCGTCACCGCCGCCTTCGTCGCCGCGGTGGCCGGCACCGGCACGCGCATCCTCGACACGCGCAAGACCCTGCCCGGCCTGCGCCTGGCGCAGAAGTACGCGGTACGCGTGGGCGGCGGCGACAACCACCGCATCGGTCTGTTCGATGCGATGATGCTGAAGGAAAACCACATCCGCGCCTTCGGCTCGCTGGCCGGGGCGGTCAAGGCCGCGCGTGGCATGCACCCGGGGCTGCCGCTGATCGTCGAAGTGGAAACCGTGGACGAACTGCGCGAGGCCCTGCACAGCGGCTGCGACCGCGTGCTGATCGATGATTTCGATGCCGCGACGCGGCGCGAGGCGGTACGCATCGCGCACGACGAGTTCGGCGCGCGCATCCCGCTGGAAGTCTCCGGCGGAGTGGATCTCGACGGCATCCGCGCGATCGCCGCCGACGGTGTGGACTGCATTTCCATCGGCGCCTTGACCAAGCATGTGCGCGCGGTGGACCTTTCGATGAAACTTGGCCCGCCGCCCGGGATCGCGGTTCACGCCTGATCGCGTCTGCTCGTGGCAGGCTGGCCTTCCTCAACCGGGAGACTGATGACATGGCCATTCCTTCCGTCCCGAGCTTCGCCTTGTTGGCCGCCCTGGCCACCCCGCCCTCGCTCAATCTGGTGCTGGACGACGACGCGGGCATGCGCATGCCCGCATCGCTGGCCGCAGCCGACACCACGACCCGCTGCGTGGCCGAGTCGTTGCAGGCGCAGCTTGACGATGGCGCGTGGCTCGGACAGCTCCCGCCGCGCGACACGCCGTTTCGCGAGGACGAAATCGGATCATGGGTGGTGCTGCATGATGCGACGCCGGCGATCGACGGACATGACATTGGCCTGGTGATCGAACCCGGCGACACGGCGCGTGGCTGGCTGGTGCGCGCCGGCGGCCTCGATGGCGCGCTCCACGTACGCGGCCCGATCGAACTGCCGGCACATTGCGCAGCGCCCACCCCGGGACATGGCGTTCCGCGTGGGGAGGAGATGGCATGAACCACGCTGTGCGAACCGTCGCGTTGACGTGTGCGGGTCTGCTGCTGGGCGCCTGCGCCAGCGCCCCCAAGCCGTCCGCCCCGCCAGCGGAGCAAACCACGTCCCCGACCATCCCCGTCACGCGCGATCCTCGCCTGCCGCCGCGCACCGCGGTGGTGCGTCCGCGCATCACGTTCCCGCCGGGCACGCCGACCGTCGAGCGCATCGTGCAGGTGGCGCTCGCCGAGCATCGCGCCTGGCACCAGCCCTTCATCGACAGCCAGGGACGCCTTGCCAGCCGTCGCGTCGGTGAGGCCGAACGCTCGCGCCTGGCCGATGGTGACGAACCCTGGGCGCGGGTCGCCACATATTGGCGCGACAGCGGCACGCTGTGGGAAATGTCCGGCCGCGAAGGCGCCGAAGCCTGCCGCAACCCGTACGGCTCGAGTTACGTGCGCAACGAATGCCGCGGCTTCGTCAGCGACACCGCATGGTCGGCCGCGTTCATTTCCTGGGTGATGGTGCAGGCCGGGGTGCAGGGTTTCCGCGCTTCGCCACGGCACATCGATTACATTCGCGCAGCCTGGCGCGGCGAAGCGGTCAGCCCTTACCGCATTGAAGATCCCAACCAGGCCGTGCCACGCGTGGGCGACATGCTGTGCTACGTGCGCAACAACCCGAACCTGGCGGGCTTCGGTGGCCTGCAGGGCTTCTTCGCCGGCTCCGACGGTTCACTGCCTTCGCATTGCGACATCGTGGTCAGGATCACCGGCAACGAAGCCTGGCTGGTCGGCGGCAACGTTGCCAACATGGTGACCATGCGCAAGCTGCGCCTGGATGCGCAGGGTCGCGCCGTGCTGCCGCGCCCGATCAGCGCACCGGCCATCAGCGAGGAAGCGGAATACCACGACAACAGCTGCTCACCCGAGAACGAGGCCGCCTGCAGCATGAACCGGCAGAACTGGGCGGCACTGCTGCGCCTGGTGCGGGCCTGACATGCAGGCGGAAACGCTGCTGTGGGGCTTGCTGGGACTGGGTGCGATCGCGGTCTGGTTCAACGCTTCGCGCCGTGCGGCGGAAACCGCGCATGAGCTGGGCCGCCGTGCCTGCCGCCGCAACGGGGTGCAGTGGCTGGACCAGACCGTGCACGCCACCGGCGTGCGCCTGCGGCGCGGTGCGGACGGGCGCCTCGGGCTGGAGCGCAGTTATCGCTTCGAATACTCCCGCGATGGCAGCGACCGCCATGCCGGCAGCCTCTCGTTGCTGGGTGGCGAATTGACCCGTTTCGTCGGCCCGGTGCGCGAGGACGGTCAAATCAGCAGCCTCGACATCGAGGGCTGATCACGCATCAGCGGAATGTCCTGCGCCGACCGCGCAGGTGCCGTTACTTCACCACCCGCAGGTGGCCGCGCCTGGGTGGTGTGGCCGGGCCTTCCGGTGGCGGCTCGTCCTCGTCCGTCGGAGTCGATGCCACCGGTGCCAGCTTCGGCGCCGACTCGTCGATCACATCCGCCGCTTCGTGTTCCGTCCCGGCCGCGGCATCATCCGCGTCCGGCGTGGCAGCCTGCTCCGCCGGCAAGGCCATGCCTTCGCCGGTTTCCCGCGCGTAGATCGCCAGCACCGCCGCCACCGGCACGAACACCTCGTGCGGCACGCCGCCGAAGCGCGCATTGAAGGTGATGTATTCGTTGCCCAGACTGAGCATGTGCACTGCCCGCTCGGCGATGTTGAGCACCACCTTGCCATCACGCGCGGTGCCCGGGGGCACGTGCACGCCGGGAAAATGGGCATCCACCAGCAGGTGCGGGGTCAGGCCGTTGTCACCGATCCATTCGTGGATCGCGCGCAGCAGATAGGGTCGCTGGCTGGTCAGCGCGGGCGCGTCGTTGCTCATCGCTGCTCGGGTCCGTTGCGCAGGGTGGCCCGCGGCATCATTCCGGAATCGCGCGCAGCTTCTTTTCCTCTTCGGTGAGGCTGCGCACGAAGCCCGGGTTGCGGAAGATGCGGTTGCCGTAGTCCTCGATCGCCTTGGCGCCATCGCGCGGCAGCGGGATGCCGAGCGAATCCAGGCGCCAGATGATCGGTGCCATCGCGCAATCGGCCAGGCTCATCTCGGTATTGAGGTAGAACTTGCTGGCCTTGAACACCGGCACCGCCTGCACCACCAGCTCGGCGAGGCGTTTCTTCGCCGCATCCACCTGGGCCTTGGTCCCCAGCTGCATGGCCTGGATCTGCGGCACCCAGTCATGCTCGATGCGCAACATCGCAAGACGCAGGCGCGCGCGGCCGAGCGGCTCGATCGGCATCAGCGGCGGATGCGGATAGCGCTCGTCGATGTATTCGCTGACCACCGAGGCCGAATACAGCACCAAGTCGCGCTCGACCAGGGTCGGCACCGAGTGGTACGGGTTCAGGTCGATCAGGTCCTCGGGCGGACGCATGGGGTCGACCGGGATGAAGTCATAGGTGACGCCCTTGGCTGCCAGCACCAGGCGCACGCGGTGCGACAGCACGTCATCGACGCCCGAATACAAGGTCAGGTTGTTGCGGTTGCGGGTGGTGGTGGCCAGCATCGTCATCATTTCCAATCTCCTTCCATGCAAGGCGAAAGCGGGCCCACGGGCCCGCCTTGCACTGCTGCGTCAATCCACGTCCTTCCAGTATTCGCGCTTCAGCAGCCAGGCCAGGAAGGTGAAAATGGCCAGGAATGCGAGCACCCATACGCCGATGCCCTGGCGCTTGAGCCCGGCCGGCTCACCGCTGTAGGCGAGGAAGCCGGTGATGTCGCGCACCACCTGGTCGAACTCGGCCGGCTTCAGGCGACCGGCCTGGGTGACGGTCAGCGTTTCGATGCAGCGCTCCTCCGCATCGAAGGTACCCGGCGCACAGGCCATCACCGGCGCGCCGCTGTCATCCTTCTCGCCGGTCTCCACCTTGCCGGTGAATACCGGGTGCTGCAGGCCTTGCAGCTCGAACAGCGGGTTGGGCATCGAGACGTTGGGGAACAGCGTGTTGTTCCAGCCCAGCGGGCGCGAGCCATCGAGGTAGAACGACTTCAGGTAGGTGTAGATCCAGTCGTCGCCGCGCACGCGCGAGATCACCGACAGGTCCGGCGGCGCCTTGCCGAAGAACTGCTCGCCCAGTGCCGGATCGATGCCGGTCAGCACGTTGTCGCCGATCTGCGTGTCCTGCTTGAACATCAGGTTCTGCCTGACTTCGTCTTCGCTCAGGCCAAGGTCCTCGCCGATGCGCGAATAGCGCATGTACTTCAGCGAGTGGCAGGCCGCGCAGTAGCTCATGTAGTACTTGGCACCGCGCTGCAGCGAGCCCCTGTCGCTCAGGTCGACGCCGGCGGCCTGCAGGCCACCGCCATCGGCGGCGAGGAGTGCGCCCGGAGTCAGGCCTACCAGCAACACCAGAGCCAGTTTGTGCAGGGTCTTTTTCATGTCAGTGCCCTCCCGTGACGCGTTCGGGCACCGGCTTGGTGCGGTCGAGCCTGGTCCAGATCGGCATGGTCAGGAAGAACAGGAAGTAGTAGACGGTGAGAATGCGGCCGATGATGGTTTCGGTCGGGTCGGTGCCCGGGCCGCCACCGATGATCGACAGCCAGACGAAGGCGCCGGCGAACAGCAGCAACAGCACCCACGACAGCCAGCCGCGATAGCGATAGGACTTGACCGGCGAGCGGTCCAGCCACGGCAGCAGGAACAGCACCGCGATCGCCGCGAACATCACCAGCACGCCCCACAGCTTGATGCCAAAGAACGAGGGCACCACGCGCAGCATCGCGTAGTACGGGGTGAAGTACCACACCGGCTTGATGTGCGCGGGGGTCACCAGTTCGTTGGCCGGGGTGAAGTTGTCATGTTCGAGGAACAGGCCGCCGAAGGCCGGTGCGAAGAAGATGATGAACGCCGCCACCATCAGGAACGCGCCGACGAAGAAGGTGTCCTTGACCGTGTAGTACGGATGGAACGGGATGCCGTCGGCCGGCGCGCTGGGGCTCCAGCGGTTGCCCTTCGGGCCCTTCTTGATCTCGACGCCGTCCGGGTTGTTGGAGCCGACCTCGTGCAGCGCGCCCAGGTGCAGCACCACCAGCAACAGCAGCACCAGCGGCAGCGCGATCACGTGCAGGGCGAAGAAGCGGTTGAGGGTGGCATCGGAGGGGTTGTAGTCACCCATGATCCACTCGGTCAGGCCGCCGCCGATCACCGGGATCGCGCCGAACAGCGAGATGATCACCTTGGCGCCCCAGAACGACATCTGGCCCCAGGGCAGCACGTAGCCCATGAATGCCTCGGCCATCAGCACCAGGTAGATCAGCATGCCGAGGATCCACACCAGCTCGCGCGGCTTGCGGTAGCTGCCGTACATCAGGCCGCGGAACATGTGCAGATAGACCACGACGAAGAACAGCGAGGCGCCGGTGGAGTGCATGTAGCGGATCAGCCAGCCCCACTCCACGTCGCGCATGATGTATTCGACCGAATCGAAGGCTTCCTTCGCGCTCGGCTTGAAGTGCATGGTCAGGAAGATGCCGGTCAGGATCTGGTTGACCAGCACCACCATCGACAACACGCCGAAGATGTACCAGATGTTGAAGTTCTTCGGTGCGTAGTACTCGGTCATGTGCTTGCGGTAGAACGGCATGAAGCCGGGCGCACGCTCATGGAACCAGTTGCTGAGGTTGTCGATGCCGCGGGTGATGATGTTCGCCATGGCTCAGGCCGCTCCTTCCGGCGCAATGCCGATGACCAGGGTGTTGTCGTCCTGGAAGTGGTAGGGCGGCACCGGCAATGCCAGCGGCGCCGGCTGCGCCTTGTACACGCGCCCGGCGATGTCGTACTTGGACTTGTGGCAGGGGCAGAAGTAGCCGCCGCGCCAATCCGGGTCGAACGGCATCGGCTTGACCTCGAAGTGCTTCTCCGGGGCGCAGCCCAGATGCGTGCACACGCCCACCAGCACCAGAATTTCCGGCTTGATCGAGCGGTGCTCGTTCTTGGCGAAGTCGGGAGTCTGGTCGGCGTTGTCCGATTGCGGATCGACCACGTGCGAATCCAGGCCCGGCAGCGAGTCGAGCATCGCCTTGCTGCGACGGGCGATGAAGATCGGCTGACCGCGCCACATCACTTCCAGCTGCTGGCCTTCGGCGATGCCATCGATCGCCTGGATCACCGGGGCGCCCGCCAGCTTGGCTCGCGCGCTGGGATTCCAGCTCTTGATGAATGGGACGGCGGCAAAGCCGGCACCCACTGCTCCGACCACGGCGGTGGTCGCGGTCAGGAACCTGCGACGACCCGGATTGTCCGGGGCTTGGACCTCATCGTTGGCCATTCGGCACTCCGATCAACTGTTGCTGGCAAATGCTGGCGGCGCCTGCCGGGGCAGGCGTGCAAAGACAAGGAAGTGTAACGGAACGCTGAACAATCGGACAATACGTCCGCGAGTGAACACCCCATTCAGCCGCTCAGCGGGCGACCGTCTGCCCATGCCCGCGATAGCGGTCGGCCAACACCCGTACCCGCTCCACGTAGCGCCGGGTTTCGTTGTACGGCGGCACGCCTTTGTATTTGTCCACCGCGCCCTCGCCGGCGTTGTAGCCGGCGGCGGCCAGGGTCAGATCGCCGTTGAAGCGCTTCAGCAGCCAGGCCAGATATTTCACCCCGCCATGGATGTTCTGCCGCGGATCGAAGGCATTGCTGACGCCGAAGCGGCGCGCGGTGGCCGGCATCAGCTGCATCAGGCCCTGCGCCCCGACCCGCGACAAGGCATTCGGGTTGTAGGCGGATTCGGCATGCATCACCGCGCGGATGATCGCCTCGTCGACCCCGTGCAGGCGCGCGGCTTCGGCGATTTCGGCTTGGTAGGCACTGGTATTCAGACGCAGGGTGCCGAAGTTCACGCCCGGCGAGCTGCCACAGGCAAAACAGGTTTCGATGTAGCTGTAGGGGATGGTACGCATCGCCGAAGCGGCTACCCCGGCCGGACGCACGGTGGTGGCGTAGGTCACGCCATTGCGCTTGTAGGTATACACCCGGCCACTGACCCGGCGACTGGACGGCTGCGCGGCGGGCGCACTGACGGGTGAGGTGGCGGGCGAGGGAGCGGCCGCGGGTGAGTTGGTCGCGGTCAGCACCGGCGCCGAACTGCGCGGCGGCGTGCGGGTGACTTTCTGCGGCGTGTAACGCGCCACCGCACTGCAGCGGGCACCCGAGACACGCTGGCTGGAATAGCTGCGGCTGCCATCGGCACCATCGCAGCGATACAGGGTGCCGGCCACGGCTTCGCCGGCGACCAGGCCGCCCAAGGCCAAGCACATGCCCAATACCACCCGATGTCGCATCACGCTCCCCACCAGCGATCCTGTCGAAAGACGACAACTCCTTGTTGTCGCGACATTTTCTACCATATCAGGGTGACATTCCCTAGACTAGGCCGCTCCATCCCGTTTCTTCCATCCGGCCCGGATTGATCGCCGCGCCCCGGAGCAGCCATGACCACCCCGATTCCGCTTGCCGTACTCGATGACGGCCCCACCCGCCCGGCCACCGTGCGCGGCAAGTTGTTCATCCAGACCCACGGTTGCCAGATGAACGAATACGACTCCGATCGCATCGTCGACTTGCTGGCGTCGGAGGAAGGGCTGGAACTGACCGACAACGCCGAAGAAGCCGACGTGATTCTGGTCAACACCTGTTCGATCCGCGAAAAGGCGCAGGAAAAGGTGTTCAGCCAGCTCGGCCGCTGGCGTTCGCTGAAGGAAGGCGACAAGCCGGTGCTGATCGGGGTCGGCGGCTGCGTCGCCTCGCAGGAGGGCGAAGGCATCATCAAGCGCGCGCCGTTCGTGGATCTGGTGTTCGGCCCGCAGACCTTGCACCGGCTGCCGGAGCTGATCCGCGCGCGCCGCCAGTCGGGCACGCCGCAGGTCGACATCAGCTTCCCGGAAATCGAAAAGTTCGATGCCCTGCCCGAGCCGCGCGCCGAAGGCCCGACCGCCTTCGTCTCGATCATGGAAGGCTGCTCCAAGTACTGCAGCTTCTGCGTGGTGCCCTATACCCGCGGCACCGAAGTCAGCCGCCCGTTCGAGGACGTGCTGGTGGAAGTGGTGCAGCTGGCCGCGCAGGGCGTGCGCGAAATCAATCTGCTGGGGCAGAACGTCAATGCCTATCGCGGCGTCATTTCTGCAGATGAAGACGCTGACGGCGAAGCCGAATACGCCGACCTGGCGCTGCTGATCCGCGCCATCGCCGAGATCGACGGCATCGACCGCATCCGCTTCACCACCTCGCACCCGCTGGAGTTTTCGGATTCGCTGATCGAGGCCTACCGCGACGTGCCCAAACTGGCCAACTACCTGCACCTGCCGGTGCAGTCCGGCAGCGACCGCATCCTCGCGGCGATGAAGCGCGGCTACACCGCGCTGGAGTTCAAGTCCAAGGTACGCAAGCTGCGCGCCGTGCGCCCGGACATCTCGATCTCCTCGGATTTCATCGTCGGCTTCCCCGGCGAAACCGAGGCCGATTTCGAGAAGACCATGAAGCTGATCGAAGACGTCGGCTTCGACCAGAGCTTCAGCTTCATCTATTCGCGCCGCCCCGGCACCCCCGCCGCCGACCTGCCCGACGACGTCAGCGACGCCGAAAAGCACGCCCGCCTGTCGCGGCTGCAGGCGCATATCAATGCCCACAGCTTCGAGCTGTCCAAGGCCATGGTCGGCAGCGTGCAGAAGGTGCTGGTCACCGGCACCTCGAAGAAGAACGCCAACGAACTGACCGGCAAGACCGAAAACATGCGCCAGGTGAACTTCCCCGCCCCGCCGCGCCTGATCGGTCAGTTCGTCGACGTGCTGATCACCGAGGCGATGCCCAATTCGCTGCGCGGGCGGGTGGCCACCAGCGACTGACCGCGGCAGAAACTGCTGTGCTCCGGCCGGATGGAGCGGCCGGGGAGCGCCCGTGATCTCGCCACTTGCACATGGGATTGCCTTCGCCTTCATGCAGGGCAATGGGTACGCTGTGTGGCGGGATGGTCACGCACTGGAAGAGGCCACCACCCGCGTCTTCCGCAGTCCATACAGGAGCAGGCCATGAAACCGTTGGGACCCGCCATCGTGCTGCCGCGTGGCGTTGGCCACCGCATCGCCGCATTCGTGTGGTGGGGCGAGAACAGCTTTGCATGGCTTGAGCCGGATTACCTGGAGCCGGACCCGCCACCGCGCAGTGGCTTCCACGTTTGGGAGGGCGAAATCGGGGAGAAGGACGGCAACGCCTGGGCAGACGGCAAGCACGGCCGCGCCACGGTGTTCGATCGCGCCAACGCGAGGGAGAACCCGGACGTGTTCGGGCCGCATGAACTGGCGGCACTGGCGCGCTTCGACGAGCTGCTGGCCGCGCGCGGGACCACGTGGGCCGAGGAGCGCAAGCGCGTGGAGCGCCTGCTGGCAGTGGAGCTGGCCGAGCTGGACTAGCCGAACCGGCACGCAACCAGGCGCTCGATGTGGCAATCCACTGGAGTGCCCAGCGGCGGATATCCGTCCTGTGCCAACACAAATGAACCGGCAGCGACCCGCTCTGCCCATGCCGCCGTTCGCGTCATCTCACGGAATCTTCCGGCACGTATGGTGATAATCGAAGAGATGCCCGGGCAACCGGGCTTTGTCCAAGGAGAATCGATGAAAAGCCTGAAGACCGTCCTGACCGAGCTCAGGGCGCGCAAGACCAATCCCGCCATCAGCATCCTGATGCCGACCCATCGCACCTTCCCCGACAACAAGCAGGATCCGATCCTGCTCAAGAACATGGTCAAGGAAGTCGAGGAACGCCTGCTGGCGCAGATGGACAAGCGCGACGTCTGGCCGATCATGGAGAAGCTCAACGCGGTGGTCGATGCGCATGACCACAACCACAACCTGGATGCGCTGGCGGTGTTCGCCGGGGCCGACGGCGCCCAAGCCGTGCCGCTGCCGTTCGAGGTCAAGCAGCGCGCGGTGATCGACGACAACTTCGCCACCCGTGACCTGACCCGCGGCCTGCTGGATGCGGCCAATTACCTGGTGGTGGTGGTTTCGCGCACCAAGGGCCGCCTGATCGAAGGCCGCAACGAGCGCCCGGTGCGCGAATACGACCGCAATGCCAAGCTGCCGCAGCACAACTTTCCGCTGGAAAACCATTCGCTGTACAGCACCAGCGGGCATGACCGTGCACAGGCGCAGAACGAGGACAACTTCCTCAAGGAGTTCCTCAACCGCATCGACAAGGGTGTGCAGGAAGCGCAGAACCAGCGCGGTGGCGAGCGCCTGCCGCTGATCGTGATGGGCGATGCACGCAACGTCGCGCTGTACCGCGAACTGTGTGACCGCCCGGCCGACATCGTCGGTGAAGTCACCGATGCACCGGACCTGGAAGCGGATGCGTCGCACATCATCGAGTACGCGCAGAAGGCGGTGGACGCGATGCGCGAGAAGCGTCAGGAAGAGGCCCTGGCGCAGATCGGCCAGGCGCGTGGTGCCGGCCTGTTGCATGCCGACCTCTCGCAGATCTACCGCCTCGCCAGCGGCGGCAATGCCGCACGCCTGTTCGTGCGCCGCGGCTACATCCAGCCCGGCACCATGGACAGCGAGACGCTGACCATCGAGCCGCGCGACAACGCCGGCGAGGATGGCGTGATCGACGATGTGGTCGATGAACTGATCGAACTGGTCGGCGACAACGGCGGCGAAATCCATTTCATCGCCAGCGAGGCGATGGGCGAGGACCGCCTGCTGCTGCAAAGCCGCTACTGATCCGCGTTTTCGATCACGCTCAAGCCCCGCTGCGGCGGGGCTTGTCGTTTGTGGCCATGCCGTTGTGCAAGAGCGTGATGGCCGGACTCAGTCCAGCCGCTTGCGGAAGCGCAGGATCGCCAGCACCAGCATCAGCAGCGAGAACACGCTCAGCGCCAGCGCGCTCGGCCACAATTCGACCAGCGACGCGCCACGCAGCATCAGACCGCGGATCAGGCGCAAAAAGTGCGTCAACGGCAGCACTTCCGCGCCCCACTGCACCACCTTGGGCATGCCCGAATACGGGAACATGAAGCCGGACAGCAGCATCGACGGCAGAAACAGGAAAAAGGTCACCTGCATCGCCTGGAACTGCGAGCGCGCCAGCGTGGATACCAGCAGCCCCATGGCCAGGTTGGCGGCGATCAGCAGGCCCGAGGCGATGTACACATCAAGCAGGCTACCGGCGATCGGCACCTGGAACAGCCACACGCCCAAGGCCAGGATCACGCTGGTCTGGATCAGCCCGATGACGATGTAGGGCAGCACCTTGCCGACCATCAGTTCGCTGCTCGACAGGGGCGTGGCGATCAGCAGCTCCATGTTGCCGCGCTCACGTTCGCGCACGATCGCCACCGCGGTGAACAGCACCATGGTCATGGTCAGGATCACGCCGATCAGGCCGGGCACGATGTTGACCGCCGAGCGTCGTTCCGGGTTGTAGAAGGCGACCACGTTGACCGGCCGCGACGTGGTCAGCGGCGAGGCGCCCTGCCCGCCGATCGGCATCTGCGCCAGTTGCGAAGCGGCCGCCTGCACCGCGTTGTCGCTGCCATCGACCAGCACCTGCACCGCCTCGCGGCCGTCCAGCACGCGGCGCTCGAAGTCGGCGGGAACCACGATGCCGATGCTGACATCGCCACGGCGCAATGCCTCCATCGCCTGTTGCGGGGTATCGACCTGCGACTTCACGCTGATCACGCCGGTGGCCAGCATGTCCATCACCACCGCGCGCGAGGCGCTGCTGCCGGCCTCGTCGGCGATCACCGCGTCCAGCCCACGCAGGTTGGTATTGATCGCGTAGCCGAACAACAGCAGTTGCATCACCGGGATGCCGAGGATCATCGCCAGGGTGATGCGGTCGCGGCGCAGCTGCCGCAGTTCCTTGAGCATCACCGCGAACAGCCGCTGCCAGCTCATGGCCCATCCTCCCTGGCGGTGGCGGCCAACCGGCCACGGGTAGCGGCAACGAACACGTCTTCCAGATTCGGTTCCGACGGCGTGACTTCGGCTTGCTGCCCGGCCTGCGCCAGCAGTTCGCGCACCCGTTGCAGCAGGCCGTCCTCGCTCTCGCCCAGTACGCGCAACTGGTTGCCGATCTGCGCCACGCTGAGGATGCCCGGCTGCCCGTCCAGCGCATGTTGCGCGCGCCGCGGCGCGGCGGTGTGCAGGGTCAAGCTGCGACCGGCCAGTGCGGCGGCCAGGTCCGCCGGTGCGCCATCGGCGACCAGCCGGCCGCGGTCGAGGATCGCAAGACCATGGCAGCGCTCGGCCTCGTCCATGTAGTGGGTGGAGACCAGCAAGGTCGCGCCGGCATCGGCCAGTTCGAACAACCGCTCCCAGAAGTCGCGCCGCGATTCCGGGTCCACCGCCGAGGTCGGCTCGTCCAGAAACAACAGTTCCGGCTCGTGCACCACCGCCGCGGCCAGCGCCAGGCGCTGCCGCTGCCCACCGCTCAGCGTTCCAGCCAGTTGCTTCTGCCGGTCCTCGAAGCGGTATTGCACGATCAACTCATCCACCCGCGCGCGCAGCCGGCCGCGCGGCACGCTCTGCACGGCGGCGATGAACTCCAGGTTCTGGCGCACGCTGAGGTCATCGAACAGCGAGAACTTCTGCGTCATGTAGCCGATGCGCCGGCGCAGCTGCTCGGCCTGCTCGGGGATCCGCAAACCCAGCACCTCGATCTCGCCGGCGCTCGGGGTCAGCAGGCCGCACAGCATGCGGATGGTGGTGGACTTGCCCGAACCGTTCGGCCCGAGGAAGCCGTAGACCGCGCCCTTCGGCACGCTCAGATCGACGTCATCCACCGCCTTCAGTGCACCGAAGTGCTTGCTCATGCCACGGGTGCGGATGGCGATCGCACCGCTGCTGGCGTGCTTGTCGCCGGAAGCGTCCATCAGCGCGCGCCGAAGCGCACCTGCACCGGCAGGCCGGCCGGCAAGTCGGCGGCGTCCGTGTCCAGCTGCACTTCGGCCAGGTAGGACAGGCGCGCGGCGTCGTCGCCGGCCAGCGCGAAGTACGGGGTGAACGCCGGTTCGCTGCGGATCATGCGCACCCGGCCCTGCCAGACGTCCTCACGCCCTTCCACCTGCACCCGGGCGATGGTGCCCACCTCGACCTGGCTGCGCAGGGTCTGCGGCACGTAGATGCGCGCATACGGTGCTTCGCCGACCAGCATCACCGCCAGCGGCTGGCCGAGCGCGGGCTGGTCGCCGGGCTTGAACGGCAGACGATCGATCCGACCGGCGCGCGGCGCGCTGACCTCGAGCTTCTCCAGACTGACTTCCTGCGCCCGCGCCTGCGCTTCGGCGGCGGCCTGCGCGGCGCGGCCCTGGGCGATTTCCTGCGGGCGATTGCCGTGCAGCAAGGTCTCCAGTGCCTGCCGTGCGACCGCCACCTGGGCCGACGCCGAACGTGCCGCGGCGCGTGCCCGATCCACCTCGATCGCCGCCACCAGCCGCTGCCGGCCCAGCGGCTCGATGCGCCGCAGGTAACTGTCCGCTTCACCGGCCTGCGCCTGGGCCGCGGCCAGTTGCGCGCGCGCCTGGGCGATGGCCTCGCTGCGCGCGCCGGCTTCCAGCAAGTCGGTGGCTTCGCGCTGGCGCAGGGCGTCGGCACGCGCCGCCTCGGTCTGCGCCTCGATGCGGCGTGCATCCAGCCGCATCAGCAGCGCCCCGGCTTCGACCCGTTCACCTTCGCGCACGTTGATTTCGACAATGCGCTCGGCCGCCGGTGCCGGCACGCTGATGCGATCGTATTCCAGCGAGCCCAGGGCATCAGGCGCCGGCCCGCGGCAGGCGGCGAGCATGGCCACCGTGGCGAGAAATGCGGATCTGGCAATCGGTGTCATGGCGTGGCCTCCGGGCGCAGGGCCCCTTCGAGCAAGGCGATGGCATGGGCTTCGATCTCGCGCGTGCCGAGGCTCCCGGCATCGAGCACCCGGCTCCAGACCGGCAGGCCCGCGGCGGGGAACAGGGTCAGGCCGACCAGCGAAGCCACCAGCAGGGCCGGATCCAGCCCTGCCGGCAGGCGTCCCTCGCGCTGCATCGCGGAAAAACGTGCCACCAGTTGCTGCGTCACGTTCGGGCCGATGTCCTTCACCAGCAGTTCGCGGAAGGCACCGCCCTCGGTCAGCACCTCGCGTACCCACAGCGGCGGCAGCCACGGGTTGGCGGCGATCACCTGCATCATGCCGCGCACGAAGGCCACCGCCAGCGCGCGCGGATCGTCCTGCCCCTGCACCTGCTCCAGCGACTTGCGCAGGGCCGCCATCGCCGGCAGCAGGCGCTCGGCCACCAGCGCCTCGACCAGCGCCGGCTTGTCGCCGAAGTAGTAATGCAGCATCGCCGGGGTGACGCCCGCCTGCTGCGCAATCGTGCGCAAGGCGGTCCCGGCCACGCCACTGCGGGCAAAGCAGGCCAGCGTGGCATCCAGCAGCTTCTCGCGCAGGTCCACGCCGCCTGCCTCGGGACGGCCGGCCCGGCGCCGGCGCGGGGTTTTCCTGCCGGCCACTGGCGTATTCGCGTTCATGGGAAATAATTTAATTCAATGTTTAATTGATTGCAATGCGGCGCACTGCTCCGCCATCCCGGATGTGGCCGGCGTGGTCAGCAGCGGATGATCTGAAGCGTGTGGATCGTGCCGCCGATGCGCCGATCAGGGCCGCTGGTACACCGCCTTGCCATCCACAAAGGTGGCCTGCACGGTCAGCTGCGGCAGGGCCTGTGCGGGCTGCGCCAGCGGGTCTTCGGCCAGCACCACGAAATCGGCGCGCTTGCCCACCGCGAGGCTGCCGACTTCGGCTTCGGCAAAACCGGCATGGGCGGCATCCAGGGTGAAGCCGCGCAGGGCTTCCCAGGCGGTGAGTTTTTCCTGCGGCATCCAGCCACCGGCCGGTAGCCCGTCGCCATCGGTGCGGGTCACCGCGGCGTGCAGGCCCAGGCGCGGATCGACCGATTCCACCGGGAAGTCCGAGCCCAGCGCCAGGCGCACGCCGGCATCGCGGAAGCGGCGCCAGGCGTAGGCACCGGTGATGCGCTGCGGCCCGACGCGCGCCTCGGCCCAGCCCATGTCGCTGGTGGCATGGGTCGGCTGCATCGACGCGATCAGGTTCAGGCTGCGCAGGCGCGGGATGTCCTCCAGCGCAATGATCTGCGCATGCTCGATGCGCCAGCGATGGTCGCTGCGCGCGGCCGCATCACCCAGCGCCGCGGCATAGGCATCGAGCACGTTGCGATTGCCGGCATCGCCGATGGCATGGGTGGCGACCTGCACCCCGCAATCCCTGGCCTTGCCGGCGATGCGGCGCAGCTCGGCCGGCGAGGTCAGCATCAGGCCGTGGTTGCCGTGGTCGTCGCTGTAGGGTTCGATCATGGCCGCGCCGCGGCTGCCCAGCGCGCCATCGGCGAACAGTTTGATGCTGCGCATGCGCAGGCGTCCGCCGGCGTGCTGGTACAGGCCCTCGCTGCACAGCATGTCCAGCGCGGCGCCATCGCCATCGGCCATCGCGGTGATGCGCAGCGGCAGCTTGCCGGCATCGGCCAGGCGCTGGTAACGGCGCAGTCCAGCCAGCGAGACGCCGGCGTCATGCACTCCGGTCAGGCCGTGGGCCACGGCATCGGCCATGCCCAGTTCCAGCGCGCGGCTGGCGGTGGCCTCGTCCAGCGGCGGCATCGCCTCGGCGATGAAGGCCATCGCGCTGTCGATGAAGATGCCGGTGGGCTGGCCGTCGATGCGCTGGATGTCACCGCCCTCGGCCTGCCAATCCCCCTGCAGCGGGCGCGTCGCCAGCCGCATCGCCGCGCTGTTGGCCCAGCCGGCATGGCCATCGACACGGCGCAGCCACACCGGGCGCTCGGGGAACAGCGCATCCAGATCCGCGGCGCTGGGGAAGGCCTTGTCCGGCCACAGGTTCTGGTCCCAGCCGCGGCCGGTCAGCCATGCGCCCTCGGGCAGCGTGGCGGCGAATTCGCGCAGCCGCGCCAGCACGTCCTCTTTGCTGCGCAGGCCGGCCAGATTGACTTGCACATGCAGCAGGCCCAGCCCCTGCATGTGGCCGTGGGCGTCGATCAGCCCGGGGATGACGGTGGCCTCGCCCAGATCCAGCCGCTTCGCTGCCGGATACGCACGCGCCAGCGCCTCGCGTTCGCCAACGGCGAGGATGCGACCGGTATCGTCATGCACCAGCGCCTGCACGCGCGGCTGCGCCGGGTCCATGGTGTGGATGCGCGCGGCGCTGACCAGGGTTTGCGCGATGGCGGCGGGCGCGATCAGCGCGGCACAGCTTGCGGCGAGGACAAGGCGGGACAAACGCATGGGGGACTTCCGGTCGCGGGTGGAGGCTCGAGGGTGCGTGTCGCGGGCCGCCGATGCAAGCTGCAGCGCGGTGCGCGGATCGTGGTCATCGAATCCTGCTACGGTGGGGATTCCCCATCCGGACTGGAGCGCGGTCATGGCGACGATGATGAAGGCGGCGGTATTCGTGGAACCCGGACGCATCGAAGTGGTGGACAAGCCGATCCCCGACATCGGCCCCAACGACGCGCTGATCCGCATCACCACCACCACCATCTGCGGCACCGACGTGCACATCCTAAAGGGCGAGTACCCGGTGGCGAAAGGCCTGACCGTGGGTCACGAGCCGGTCGGCGTGATCGAGAAGCTGGGCAGTGCGGTGCGCGGCTACCACGAGGGCCAGCGTGTGATCGCCGGTGCGATCTGCCCCGACTTCAACAGCTACGCGGCACAGGATGGCGCACCCTCGCAGGACGGCAGTTACCTGATCGAGCACGGCCAATGCGGCGGGCATGGCTACAAGGCCACGGCGGGCTGGCGCTTCGGCAACCTGATCGACGGCACCCAGGCCGAATACGTGCGCGTGCCCGATGCGCAGGGCAACCTGGCGCCGATCCCCGACGGCCTCAGTGACGAGCAGGTGCTGATGTGCCCGGACATCATGTCCACCGGCTTCAAGGGTGCGGAGAATGCCAACATCCGCATCGGCGACACCGTGGTGGTGTTTGCGCAAGGGCCGATCGGACTGTGCGCGACCGCCGGTGCGCGCCTGCTCGGCGCCACCACCATCATCGCGGTGGACGGCAATGACCATCGGCTCGAGATCGCGCGCAGGATGGGCGCGGACGTGGCGCTCAACTTCCGCAACTGCGACGTGGTCGAGGAAGTGATGAAGCTCACCGGCGGCAAGGGGGCGGATGGCTCGATCGAGGCGCTGGGGCTGACCTCGACCTGGGCGCAGGCGCTCAAGGTGCTGCGCCCCGGCGGCACCCTCTCCAGCCTCGGCGTGTATTCCGAAGACCTGCCGATCCCGATGGCCGACTTCGCCGCCGGGCTTGGCGACCACACCATCCGCACCGCGCTGTGCCCGGGTGGCAAGGAGCGCATGCGCCGGCTGATGAACGTGATCGAGGCCAACCGCCTCGACCTCGGCGTGATGGTGACCCACGAGTACCGGCTGGAGGACATCGTCGAGGCCTACGACCTGTTCGCCAACCAGCGCGACGGGGTGCTGAAGATCGCGATCAAGCCGCACTGAAGGGAGCAGGCGCTGGCGCGCCGCGGGGCGATGCCCTGCAACCTGGCACGTGATCACGCCCCGTTGGGGCGAACTGCGCCATAGTGCGCGTCCACCATTCGATCCACCGCCATGCCGCAACGCGATTTCACCCTCGAACCGGACGACAGCGAGCGCCTGGCCAACCTGGCCGGGCCGTTCGACGCCCACCTGCGCCAGATCGAGCTGCGCCTGGGGGTGCAAGTGGCCAACCGCGGCAACGTGTTCCGCGTCAGCGGCGAGGACCCGGCGCTGCTCGCGCGCGCGGAAAAGCTGCTGCGCGAACTGTATGCGGATACCGATGGCGAAATCCTCGATGCGCATGGCGTGAACCTGCGCCTCGCGGGCGAGGCCGAGCCCGCCCCGGCCGCGTCAGGCGACGACGATTACCAGCCACAGGACGTCGCGGTGCGGGTCAAGCGCGGCACCATCAAGGGCCGCGGCGGCAACCAGAAGAAGTACCTGCACGCGATCACCCGCCACGACATCAATTTCGGCATCGGCCCGGCCGGCACCGGCAAGACCTTCCTCGCCGTGGCGATGGCGGTGGACGCGCTCAACCAGTCGCGGGTGCAGCGCCTGGTGCTGGTGCGGCCAGCAGTGGAAGCCGGCGAAAAGCTCGGCTTCCTGCCCGGCGACCTGTCGCAGAAGGTCGATCCCTATCTGCGCCCGCTGTATGACGCACTGTACGAGATGCTGGGCGTTGAAAAGGTGCTCAAGCTGCTGGAGCGCAACGTGATCGAAATCGCACCGCTGGCCTACATGCGCGGGCGCACGCTGAACGATGCCTTCGTGATCCTCGACGAGGCGCAGAACACCACCATCGAGCAGATGAAGATGTTCCTGACCCGGCTCGGCTTCGGCTCGACCGCCGTGGTCACCGGCGACCTGACCCAGATCGACCTGCCACGCCAGGTCAAGTCCGGGCTCAAGGACGCGATCGACGTGCTGCGCGAGGTGGACGGCGTCAGCTTCACCTTCTTCGAGGCGCGCGACGTGGTGCGCCATCCGCTGGTGGCGCGCATCGTCAACGCCTATGACCGCCGCGACGAGCGCGATGCCGCTGCCGCCCCGCCGCCGGCGCCCAGGGGCTAGACTGGCAGTCTGTGCCGGAGCCTGCCATGCATCGCCGCGCCGCCCGCATCCTCATCGCTCTCCTTGCCCTGTCGCTGCCGGCCATGGCCGCCGATGCACCGCCGCGGGCCTTCATCGAACACACCCACGTGATCGCGCCGCAGACCATCGGCGCCTTCCGTCTGGTCGAAAATCACTACGATCCGGCGCAACGCAGATCCGGCGTGCGCCTGCGCTATGCCTGGATCCCGAACCCGGGCATCGCGGTGGACGTGTTCGTCTACCCCGCCGGACGCGCGCCGCAGGCCGATGCGGTGGCACAGGGCATGCAGGGCTTCCGCCAGGACCTGGAAAACGCCGCCGCCTCGGGGCTGTATCGCAACATGCAAATCGGCGAAGCGCAGCCGTTCCCGCTCGATGCGGAACCGCCGGCTGCGGCTGCTCAGCCATCGGCAAACGAGGACCTGGAAGCACGCGTCACCCGAGCCATTGCCGAGCAGGCCACCGTCGGCATGCGCATCGCGATCAGCGCGCAGACCGGCGAAGGCGCTCTCGACCTGCATTCGCGCGGCTATCTGTTCCACCGCCAGCTCAATTTCTTCAAGGTGCGCGTCTCGGTACCGGCCCGGGCCATGCCCGCGGACGAGTTCGACGGCATCGCCGACCATGCCGCGCGCACGCTGGTGGCGGGAATCGAGGCGCTCAACATCGGCGCATGCGGCAACAAGACCATCGAGATCGACAGCCAGGCACGTGGCGACGAGGCGGCGATCGCACTGGTGCGTGCGACCGGCCGAATCCTCACCGAGAATTGCGCGCTGTCCGAGGTGGATGGCAAGCTGGCGCAGAAAGCCCGCGATACGCACGTGACGCGGTTCGATTTCGAACCCGGCGAATGGAGCGCGTCGCCATGAACCGGCAGCCGATGCAACTGGAGGTCAGCCTCAGCTACGGCGCGCCACGCAAGGGTGTGCCGGCGCCGGCCAGTTTCCGCCGCTGGGTGCGGGCAGCGCTAGAGGGCCGGGTGCGCGATGCCGACCTCGCCATCCGCATCGTCGATGCCGAGGAAGGCCGCGCCTTCAATCGCCATTACCGCGGCAAGGATGCGCCCACCAACGTGCTCAGCTTCCCCGCCGAGCGCCCGCCGGGCCTGCCGGCCAAGGCGCGCTTCCCGCTGCTTGGCGACCTCGTGATCTGCGCGCCGGTGGTGGCCAGCGAAGCCGCGGCGCAAGGCAAGGCGCTGAACGCGCATTACGCTCACCTCACCGTGCATGGCACGCTGCATCTGCTCGGCTGGGATCATCAGGACGATGCCGATGCCCAGGCGATGGAGCAACTGGAGCGGGAAATCCTCGCCGGGCTGGGTATCGACGACCCGTACCACGACTGAAACCGGCACCCGATCCATCCACTGCACGGGATTCACATCGGCAGCGGTTAGACTGCAAACTCCTTCTGCGATCCGCCATCGCGCTCCATGACCGACGAACCTGACAGTAGCCCCGCGCCCGGTGAAGGGCGCACGGAAACACGAAGCTGGCTGCGCCGCCTCGGCGCGGCATTCTCCGGCGAGCCGACCACCCGCGGCGATGTGCTCGACTTCCTGCGCGATGCGCATGCCGACGGCCTGCTGGAGCTGGACACGCTGCGCATGATGGAAGGCGCGATCGCGGTATCGGAACTGACCGTGGGCGACGTCATGGTGTCACGCTCGCAGATGGTCACGCTGCAGGTGGACGTGGACATGCGCACCGCGCTGGAGACGGCGGTGGAATCCGGTCATTCGCGCTTTCCGGTGCACGGCGAGGACAAGGACCAGATCCTCGGCGTGCTGCTGGCCAAGGATCTGCTCAAGACCATCACTTCCGATGGCCGCATCACCCTGCACGACCTGCTGCGCCCGGCCTTCCTGATCCCCGAATCCAAGCGCCTGGACCTGTTGCTGCGCGAATTCCGCCTCTCGCGCAATCACATGGCGATCGTGATCGACGAATACGGCGGCGTCGCAGGCCTCGTCACCATCGAAGACGTGCTCGAGCAGATCGTCGGTGACATCGATGACGAGCACGACGACGCGGAAGACGAAAACGCGCTGATATCGCCGCGCCCCGACGGCCAGTACCGGGTCGATGCGCTGACCCCGATCGAGGACTTCAACGAGCGCTTCGGTGCCGACTTCGACGACGACGAATACGACACCATCGGCGGCCTGGTGATCGATGCCATCGGCCACCTGCCCGAAACCGGCGAGGAGCTGACCATGGGTCGCTTCGTGTTCCGCGTTGCCGATGCCGATGCGCGCCGCGTGCATGCGTTCCATGTCGGCGTCTCGGGCGATGCCTGAGCACGAACGGCGGCACATGGCGAAGATGCGTTCCGTCAGCTGGTATCCGCGCCTGGCCAGCTGCGTGCTGCTGCTCTTCGGTCTGCTGCTCACCGCTCTGCCCGGCCACGCCGCGCCGCGCATCGGCGTGGTCACCATGCAGCCGGGCGAGGTGTTCTGGGAGCGCTTCGGCCACGACGCGATCGTGGTCGATGACCCGCTGCACGGGCCGATCTCCTACAACTTCGGCTATTTCGACCTCGACGAACCCGACTTCGTTGTGCGCTTCCTGCGCGGCCGCATGAGCTACCAGCTGGTCGCGCTGCCGCTGGAAGTCGATCTGCGGCAGTACCGCGACAATGGCCGCGGCGTGCGCGTGCAGTGGCTCGACCTCAGTCCGCAGCAGGCGAACAGGCTGGCCGCCGCGCTGGCCGAAAACGCGCTGCCGGAAAACGCGCGCTACGACTACGACTATTTCCGCGACAACTGCGCCACGCGGGTGCGCGATGCGCTGGATTTCGCCCTCGATGGCGCGCTCGGGCCGCAGCTGGGCGCACGGTCGCATGGACTGACCTACCGCAGCGAGGCGACGCGACTGGCCGCGCCCGCACCCTGGATGTGGCTCGGCTTCCAGCTGGGCCTCGGGCCGAACGCCGACCGGCCGCTGTCGCTGTGGGAGGAGAGCTTCATCCCGATGCGCCTGGCCGACGCCCTGCGCGATGCGAAAACCGCCGCCGGCACACCGCTGGTGCTGGCCGAGGAGGAGTGGCTGCCGCACCGGCTGGACGCGGAGCCGTCCTCGGGCACGGCGCGCCTGTCGCTGTTCGCCGCCCTCGGCCTGCTGCTGGCGACGCTGTTGTATTACGGCGCGCGACAGAAGCCGCGCGCGGCCGCCGGGTTCGCGCTCGGCTTCTGGCTGCTGTGCGGGCTGCTCGGTGTGCTGATGCTGTACCTGTGGCTGGGCAGTGCGCACTGGTCGGCCTGGCGCAACCACAACCTGCTGCTGCTCAATCCGCTGGCCTGGCTGCTGCTGCCCGGTGCCTGGGCGCTGCTGCGTGGCCGCCCGCCATCGCCGCGCTTCCGGCTGTGGTTGTGGCTGCCCGCCGCGCTGGCACTGCTGGCGCTGGCGCTCGCCGCCATCGGCATCGACCATCAGGCCAACGCAGCCTGGATCGCGCTGCTGCTGCCGCTGCACCTGGCGCTGGCGATGTCATGGGCGCGCCGTGCGCGTGCAGGAACCGCTCCATGAGCACGCCGGCAGCCGACGTCCGCGGCGTGGTCAATTGCGCGGTTTACCGTGATGGTCGCCGCGAGGACATCCCTCTTGACGCCATCAGCGATGCGTTGGCACGCGATGATGGCGGCTTCGTCTGGGTTGGCCTGTACGAGCCGGAGGAAGCCCTGCTGGAGCGGCTGCAGGAGGAGTTCGGCCTGCATGATCTGGCGATCGAGGATGCGCACAACGCACACCAGCGGCCGAAGATCGAGGCTTTCGGCCCGACCCTGTTCATCGCGGTACACACCGCGCAGCGGCTCGCCGATGACGTGCGCTTCGGCGAAACCCATGTGTTCTTCGGCCAGCGTTTCCTGCTCACCGTGCGCCATGGCGGCTCGCTCAGCTTCGCCGCGGTGCGTGAGCGCCTGGAGCGCGAACCCGAGCGCCTGTGCATGGGCCCGGCGGTGGCGCTGCATGGCGTGCTGGACTTCATCGTCGACAACTACCAGCCGATCATCGACGACTTCCAGCACGAGCTGGGCGAACTGGAGCAGGCGATCTTCGCCGAGGACTTCCACCGCGAAACCGTGCAGCGGCTGTACATGCTGCGCAAGGATCTGACCCGCATGCGCATGTCGGTGGCGCCGCTGCAGGACATCCTGGCCCAGCTCATGCGCTCGGAGGGCTTGGGCATCCCGGAGGAGGCGCGGCCCTATTTCCGCGACGTGCGCGACCACGCCGGGCGCACCATCGACATCATCGACGTGCTGCGCGAGACCGCCGGTGCAGCGATGAGCGTGAACCTGTCGCTGGTCAATTACGCGCAAGGCGAAGTGGTGAAGAAACTGGCCGGCTGGGCCGCGCTGCTGGCATTGCCGACGCTGGTCGCGAGCTGGTACGGGATGAACTTCGAGGGCATGCCGGAGCTGCACCGCAAGTACGCCTACCCGGTATTGATCGGCCTGGTCGCCCTTGGCTGCCTGCTGCTGTATCGCTATCTGAAGAAGGTGCGCTGGCTGTAGCGTCGCCTGCCGCCGCGGGCACTCAAGGCTGTGCCAGCAGCGCCTCGATCAGCCGCGCCACCTCGCCCATCGCGGCGGCGACATTGGCCAGCACCTCGCCCATGGTGATGACTTCGTCCGGGTCCGGGCCGGCACCGGCCGCCCAGTTGGCGACGATGCCGAGGCAGGCATAGTCCAGCCCCAGTTCGCGCGCCAGCGCGGCTTCGGGCATGCCGGTCATGCCGACCAGGTCGCAGCCTTCCAGGCGCATGCGCGCGATCTCGGCACGCGTTTCCAGACGCGGTCCCTGGGTCACCCCGTAGCAGCCACCATCGACCAACATCACATCGGCGGCTGCGGCCGCCTGCAACACGCGTGCGCGCACCTGCGGCGAATAAGGCTCGCCGAAATCGACGTGCAACACCTCGCTGCCCGGCTCCTCGCACAGCGTCGAGATGCGCCCCCAGGTGTAGTCGATCAACTGATCGGGCAGCACCAGCGCGCGCGGCGCACAGGCCGCGCCGATGCCGCCCACGGTATTGAGCGCCAGTACCTGGCCTGCACCCAGTGCCTTCAGCGCCGCAAGGTTGGCGCGATAGTTGATGCGGTGCGGCGGCAGCGAGTGGGCTTCGCCATGGCGCGCGAGGAAGGCCACGCGTCGGCCATGCAGCAAACCGATGTGCACCGGCCCGGAGGGCGCACCATACGGCGTCACCGGTTGCTGTGCCTCGGCATCCGCCAGTTGCGCCAGCGCGTACACGCCGGTGCCGCCGATGATGGCGAGGTCAATGGGCGCATGTCCGGGCATGGGGCTCTCCAGTGACGAGGTGGATGCGGCTCAGGGCTTCAGTGCATAGATCGCCGGCAGGTTGCGGCCCTGCTCGTGGTAATCCATGCCGAAGCCGAACACGTACTGGTCGGGCACGTCGAGTCCGGCATAGTCGGCGCAGACATCCTCCAGGCAGCGCTGGTGCTGCTTGACCGCCAGCACCGCAATGCGCACGTCGGCGGCATTCTGGTCTTCGCACCAGCGCTTCACCGCCTGCATGGTGTGGCCCTCGTCGAGGATGTCATCCACCAGCAGCACCTGGCGCCCGCGCATCGCCACGCGTGGCCGGTGCAGCCAGGCCAGACCCGAGCCACTGGTCTGGCCGTGGTAGCGGGTGGCGTGCAGGTAGTCCAGTTCCAGATCCAGGCCGCGTTCGCCCAGCGCCAAGGCCAGCGCACCGGCGAATGGCAATCCGCCGTTCATCACGGTGACGAACAGCGGTGCGGTTTCGGCCTCGGCGTAATCGGCGTGGATGGCATCGGCCATGCGCGCGATCGCGGCATCGATCGCGGCACGGTCGTGGATGCATTCGGCATTGGCAAGGGCATCGGCAAGACGGTGGCTCATGCGCTCTCTCCCAGGGCATCGACCAGGCGCTCGCGCGCACGGGCATGGCGGTCATCGGCCAGCAGTGCATCCCAGCCCAACGGGCCGCGGCCGATCAGGCCGATCAATGCGGCGGTATTGAAACGGCGATCCTCCACCGCGGCCAACGATTCGGGCACCAGTTCCGGATGGCAGACCAGCACCACGTCGCAACCGGCATCGTAATGCGCATCGATGCGCGCGCGCACGCCACCGGCGGAGAATGCCGCGGCCATGCCGATGTCATCGGAGAACACCACGCCGCCAAAGCCCAGCTCCGCGCGCAGGATGTCCTCGATCCAGCGCCGCGAATACCCCGCCGGTTCGGGGGCCACCTGCGGATAGACCACGTGCGCCATCATCACCGCGTCGGCGCCGGCCTGGATCCCGGCGACGAAGGGCACCAGGTCGAGCGCGCGGATCTCCTGCAGCGGACGCGGGTCGATGGCCTCGTCGAAATGGGTATCGGCCAACACCGAACCATGCCCGGGGAAGTGCTTGAGCGTGGCGCCCATGTCAGCCTCGTGCATGCCCTCGATGTAGGCGCGGGTGAAGTCGGCGACCACCTCGGGATCGGCGGAGAACGCGCGATTGCCGATGGCGAGGTTGCCGCGGCCAAGATCCACCACCGGGGCGAAGCTGAGATCGACACCGGTGGCACGCACTTCGCTGGCCATCAGCCAGGCATGTTCACGCGCCAGTGCCAATGCCGCATTGCGGTCACGCGCGTGCAATGCATCGAAACCCTGCAACGGCGGCAGATCGCTGTAGCCCTCGCGGAAACGCTGCACGCGGCCGCCTTCCTGATCGACGCAGATCAGTTGCGGCTGCGCGGCGGCTTCGCGGATCGATTGCGACAGTTCCGCCGCCTGCGTGCGCGAAGCGAAATTGCGCGCGAACAGGATCACCCCGCCGCAGCCCGGATGCTGCAGCCATTCGCGCTCCTGCGCCTGGAGTTCGGTTCCGGCAACGCCGATGACCAGCATGCAAGCCTCGCTTGGATCGATGTGCGCAATGCGGCACGGGCCTGCATTGTCGCCCAAAGCCGGCGTCGCACGGCCGCTGCCGCCCGCATCCGCGTTCGCGGCACCGGTCGCGTTCAGTCCCGCGGCTCAATCCGTCGCCGGTGGTTGCGCCTGCGCGTCGCGCTGATCCGCCGCCGGCGGCAGGCGTCCGAGCCGGGCCAGCACCTGCCGCCAGACTTCGGGCGGCTGTCCACCCTGCAGGGCGTAGCGGCCATCGATGACGAAGGTCGGCACCGCGCGGATGCCCATGGCGCGCGCCTGCGCCAGCGAAGCCTCGAGTTCAACCTTGCCGGCATCGCCGGCCAGCATCGCCAGCACCGCCTCGCGCTCGAGTCCGCCTGCCGCGCCACAGTCGGCCAGCACCCCGGCATCGGCGAGGTTGCGCCCCTCGGCGAAGTGCGCGCGGAACAGCGCCTCGGCGACCGCATCGGCCTGCGCCCCGGCGGCGGCCATGCCGAGCACGCGGTGCGCATCGCGGGTGGAGACGCGCACCTGGCCGCGATCGAAGTCCATCGGCAGGCCTTCGGCGCGCGCCGTGGCCTGGGTCTCGCTCAGCATGCGCGCGGCCTGCGCGGCGCCACCGAACTTGGTGGCGTAGAACTCGCGCAGTGGCTGCGGCGTGGCATCGGCATCCGGGTCGAGCAGGAACGGCTGCCAGCGCAGCTCGACGGATTCGACGCCCTGCAGCCCGCGCCGCATGCGCTGGCTGCCGATCCAGCACCATGGGCAGACCAGGTCCGACCAGATATCGATGCGCAACGGCGCCGGTGTCATCCGCTCTCCTCCATGGTGGCATCGCTGCCTGCATCAGGCCACTGCGTGAACGGATGCAGTGCCAGGGTCTGGTTGTAATAGCGCAGCTCGTCGGTGACCTCGCGCCCGAGCCACGGCGGCGGCTCGAAAGCCTCGCTTTCGCTGCCCAGCTCGACCTCGGCGACCACCAGCCCGGCGTTGTCGCCGAGGAACTCATCCACTTCCCACAGATGCGCGCCATGCCGCACCAGGTGCCGACGCTTGTGGATGCGCCCCTGCACGCACAGCGCCATGAGCGCCTGCGCATCGGCCGGTGGCAGCGGATACTCGAACTCCTGCCGACGCATGCCCGATTCGGCCGACTTGATGTTGAGCCGCGCGGCATCGCCTTCGATGCGCACCCGCACCGATACCTTCTGTCGGCCGCGATTCACCGATTCGGTATCGTTGAGGTAGGCCTGCGCCATCTCGATCACCGCGTGCGCCTGTTCGCGCCAGGCATCGCCGGTGACCAGGAACTTGCGTTCGATCTCGATGCTCATGGCCGCTCGAACACCGCGATCGATTCCACGTGCGCGGTATGCGGGAACATGTCCATCACCCCGGCGCTGGCGAGTTTCCAGCCGGCCTCGTTGACCAGCCAGCCGGCGTCACGCGCCAGCGAACCGGGATGGCAACTGACGTACACGATGCGGCGGATGCCGTCGAGCGGGAACTGCTGCAGCACTTCCAGCGCACCGGCGCGCGCCGGATCCAGCAGCAGCTTGTCGAAGCCCTGCGTCATCCAGGGCTCCCCACGCAGATCGCTGGCCAGGTCGGCGACGTGGAAGCGCGCATTGTCGATGCCATTGGCGATGGCGTTCGCGCGCGCCCGTGCCACCAGCCCGGCATCGCCCTCCACGCCGACCACATCGCGCGCCAGTCGCGCCAGCGGCAGGGTGAAATTGCCGAGGCCGCAGAACAGGTCGAGCACGCGCTCATCGGGTTGCACGTCGAGCAGCTCCAGCGCCTGCGCGATCATGCGCTGGTTGAGGCCGGCATTGACCTGGATGAAATCGAGTGGACGGAACTCCAGTTCGACCTGCCACTGCGGCAGCGCGAACGCCAGCCGCGGCGCCGCGTCCAGCGGATGCACCGATTCGACGCCACCGGGCTGCAAATGAATGGCGAAGCCATGCGCGCGGCCGAAATCACGCAATCGCCCGAGGTCGTCCGCGCCCAGTGGCTCGAGATGGCGGAACACCAGCGCGGTCGCCTCGTCTCCGGCGATGAACTCGATCTGCGGAATCACCCGGCGCGCATCCAGCGAATCGACCAGCGCGCCGAGCGCTTCGATGTGCAGGCCGATCTGCGGCACCACCACATGGCATTGCCGGATATCGGCGACGAAGCGTGGATCCTGCTCGCGGAAACCGACCAGGGTGCGGTCCTTCTTCTCGACGCGGCGCACCGAGAGCCGCCCCTTGCGCCGGTAGCCCCAGGCCGCGTCGGTCAGCGGCGGCAGCACCCTGGCGGGCGCGACCTTGCCGATGCGCTTGAGGTTTTCCAGCAGCACGTGCTGCTTGGCCTCGATCTGCTGCGGCGCCGCCAGATGCTGCAACACGCAGCCGCCACAGGTGCCGAAATGCTCGCAACGCGGCTCGACCCGGTGCGGCGAAGGCTGCAGCACCGCCAGCGTGCGCGCCTCGTCGAAGTCGCGCGAGCGGCGCGTCTGCTCCACCTGCACCCGCTCGCCCGGCAACGCACCGCTGACGAACACGGTCTTGCCGGCGTGCGGACCTTCGGCGCGACGTGCGACGCCACGGCCGTCATGGCCGAGATCGATGATCTGAAGTTCGAAGGGCGTCTTGTCGAAACGGGCCACGGTCGGCGTCGGCGTTCACGGGCGTGCATTCTCGCACGCACCTGCTGCATCCGCCGCGTGGCATTCAGCCGCGTGCGGCGGTGTAGTGCTGCCAGCGCTGCTTGGCGAAACCGTTGCAGCGCTCGACCTCGCGCGCCAGCACGGCCTTGTCGGGCTTCTGCGGCGTGCCGATGCGCGCCAGCAGATCGGCCGAATGGCGTTCGAACTGCGCCTGATCCACCCCGGCATCCTGCATGCTGCGGCCCATCAGCGCCGCCAGCCGTTCAAGGTCGTCGCGATGCGCGGCATTGCCCGGCAACGTGGCGGCGATGCGGTACAGCGCCAGGCACTGGCTGGCCTGACGCGCGAGGCTCTTGTCACCCGGCGCAGCCTGCACGCTCGCGGCCGGCGCACCGAGGGCCAGCAACGCAAGGCACAGGCCGAGCCGCGTGATCGCGCTCATTTCTGCTTCCAGCTGCCGCCGGACTGGTACCACCAGCCGCTGCGCGCGCTGTCGACCCACTGCTTCGCGAACACCTCGCGGATCTGCGCTTCCCATTCGGGATGCCCATTGGCCACCGCCACTTCGCGGTACAGCGCCTTGCGATCGCGGTTGTCATCGGCCACCGCCGCATTGACCGCGACCCGGTCCTTCAGCGGCAAGGCCGCGGCATCACGCACCACGATCAGGCCATCGCTGCTGAAGCCGAGCGCGCCGGCATCGAAGCCGCTGCGCAGGGTGGCGTCGAAGCGGCGTTGCATCTGTGCCTGGATGGCACGGATCGCCGGGGTATTGATGGTGATGTCGGGCTTGGACTGGGCCTGCGCGGTACCGATGCCGAGCAGCGACCACGGGTCGATGCGCCGCTCCAGCAGTGCCATGCCGCCGGCCGCGCCCTTGCCCGGGGCCTCCACCGGCTCGCCGTCCTCACCGATCACCTTCTCGACGAACTCCTTGGCCGCTTCGCGTGCTTCGGCGGCGGGAAAATACACGTTGATGGTGACGCACGCCGCCAGCACCAGCGCGGCGGGAATGGGCATCCAGTATTTGATCGCCATGCTCTGTCCTTCAGTCGAAAACCGGTTTGACTTCACCCTTGCCGAGGGCCTGCAGGCGCTGCACCAGCGTCGGCCAATCGACCTCGCGATTGTGGCCAACCACGGTCAGGCGCGGCAGACCGCTGCCTTCGACGATAGTAAAGCCCGAGGAGTCTGAACGCGCGGTGTGCGCCGGCTCCAGCCCGCCCATGAGGCAGACCTCGTTGCGCAGCCGGCAGCGGATGCCGATGCGGCGGTAGCCGAAATCGTCGAACAGGCCGATCAGGCGCCCCTGCAGGCTGCTGACGAAACTCTGGTCGCCGACGCTGGACATGTTCTGCACCGCGCGCTGGCTGATGCGCTGGCGCACTCGCTGGCGTGGATCGGTCTGCAGCAGCGCATCGAACTGCACCGGCGTCCAGTCCACCAGCCGCAGCGCGTGCACATGGCCGTCGAGGCGGCCGCTGATGCTGCCGAAATCGAACACCTCGGTCAGGCGCAGGAGATCGAGGTCATTGAAATCGAGGTCGGCCGACAGCGTGGGCGCGGTGCCGAACGGCCGCTCCATCGACAGATTGGTGATTTGCACCGCGCCATCGAAGATGCCGAGGCTGAGCCCGCCATCGAATTCCAGCCGGTCGTCGGCGAACTGAACGCGCGGTACCTGCCCGTTCAGTTCGCCGCGGAACTCCGGCAGTCCGAAGGTGCTCGCCATCGCACCCAGATCGACCGCATCGAGCTCCAGGCCGAACTCGAGCTGCAAGCCATGGCCGGCACCCGGTGGCAGCAGGCGCAGGCCGTGCAGTTCGACTTCGCCACCGAACAGCGGCACCTGCACATCGCGCCGCAGCACCAGTTCGCCGCCACGGCTTTGCAGCGGCAGGCGCGCGGCGCCGAACGCCAGCCCGTACATGCGCGCCTCGCGCCAGCCCAGCGCGGAATCCACCACACCCTCCTGCGCGAACGCCAGCGTGCCATCCAGTCCGTGCACGGCGAAGCGGCCGCGTGGATCATCGATGCCGACCTCGTCCAGTACCGCGTCCAGCCGTTGCAGGCGGCCGTGCGCAATGCGCAGCCGCCCGCGCCAGTGGCCCGACAGTGCCACGTCGGCCATGCCCATGCGCGCCAGCCAACCACTCAGATAGCGCTCGCGCAGGGCGTCATCGGCGCGTCCGGACAGGCTCATCTCCAGCGCCTGCAAGCCTCCCTCGCGATCCAGCGCGGCGCTGCCGCTGGCTTCGAGGCGATCCGCGTCGCGCCACTGCAGCACTGGCAGCCGCCAGCCCTGGCCCGGTGCCTTTTCGCCCTGCAAGGCAAACGTGACCGGTGTGCCGGACAGCCCGAGATAGGCTTCGCCGAACAACGCCTCGCCGGCGATCTCGCCCTGCAGATCGAGGTTCGCCACTTCGTCGCGGCTGCGGTAATCGAGCAACAACCGCGCGTCCAGCCCCTCGGCGACGATGCCGCCATCGGCCGACTGCAGCGCGCCTGCGCTGATCTGCAACGGCCCCTGCACTCGCAGCCCGCCTGCACTCGGTGTGCCAAGGCGCAGCCGTCCATCCAGCCGACCCTCGCCCAAGCGCGCCGCGGACCACGCCTGCACCGCCAGCGCCTGCGCCCAGTGCAGCGGCACCCGGGTCAGGTCGATGCGGGTCAATTCCGGCGCCGCCTCGCGGCGCTGCACGGCCAGCCGCGCCGCGCCCTGGCTCAGGGCGGCATCCAGTCCGGCATCGTCGATGCGCAGCGCCAGGCGCGTGGGTGCCGCGCCACGCGTGCGCAGCGTGCCATCGCAATGCCAGCCATTGCGGCGCATGCGGCGCAGCGGACAGTGCCAGTCCACGTCGCGGAAACGGTAGCCGAGGTCCGCGGCCACCACTTCGCGTGCCTGCAGGCGCAGGACGCCTTCGCTGGCGTCCGCCGGCCAGTCCAGCTGCACGCGCACCCCTTGCATGCTCGCCAGCGGGGTGCTGACGCGGGCGATGCTGGCCCGCGCACTGCGCGCCTCGGCCACCGCGCTGCACGCGATGAGCAGCACCAGCAAGGGCAATCGGCGTAGGATGCATCGGGGCATGCGCGAAAGGATAAGGACGATGCGCGATGAGCGAATGAACCCGCGCCTGCTGCTGGTCGAGGACGATGCCACCAGCCAGGCCTTTCTTGCCGCCGCGGCTGGCGCGCTGCCGGCGGATGTGCACTGTGCCGGCAGCCGCGCCGAAGCACTGGCGATGGCGGGCGAGTTCGATGCCTGGCTGATCGATGCCCATTTGCCCGATGGCAGCGGCATCGAGCTGCTGGCCGAACTGCACGCGCGCCGGTCGGAATCGGCGGCGCCCGCACCGTTCGCACTGGCGCATACCGCATCGCGGCTGGAGGAAGACCTCGAGCGGCTGCGTGCCGCCGGCTTTGATGCCGCCGTGGCCAAGCCGCTCGACAGCGCGCAATGGCAGGCGGCGATCCGCGAGGGCCTTGCCGCGCGCAATCCGCGTGACTGGGACGATGCCGCTGCGCTGCGGGCACTCAACGACAACCCCGAGGCGGTGCGCGGACTGCGTGCGCTGTTTCTGGCCGAGCTGCCGAAGCAGTCGTCAGCGATCCGCACGGCGCTGGAGGCCGGCGATGCCGCGCGTGCCCGTGATGAACTGCACCGGCTCAAGGCCAGTTGCGGCTTCGTTGGCGCGCAGGCGTTGCGTCTGGCAGCCGACGCCCTGCATGCGGCTCCCGACGATCAACGGCATTGGCAGCGCTTCCGCGACGCCGTGGCGCGCGTGCTCGCCGAACCCGCCGTGGACAGATAACGCGCGCGCTGCTCAGCCCGGCATGTCCGGATCCGAACGACCCAGACGCTGCAACTGGCGCGCCATCTCCCAGGATTTCAACGGTCGTCCGGCGAGGTAGTCCGCCAGCAGGGCACGCATCGGCCGACGCAGGCTGGCAAGATCGGCGTCAGGGGGTGGATGGTCGGCAGCCAGCGCCAGCAGCGCGGTGCCGGTCGCCGCTTCACGGCGCGCCTCCGGGCTGCCATCACGCAGCAGGCGACGCGGCCCGTACTCGCCCTCCAGCCGGTAGCGTGCGGATGGGTCGATCTCGCGTCCGTCGCCATCCACGTTCCAGTCGAAACCCAGGCCGATCGCCTGCAGCAGATCGCGTTCGTATCGGCGCAGTGCCCACGCCAGTGCTTCGCCGCAGGCATCGGCCAGCGCGGCCCGCGTGCGCGCGTAGGCGGCGTGCAATTCGGGCAACGGATCCTGACGCGGGGTCAGGCGCAAGGTCAGTTCATTGAGATAGAAACCGGCCAGTGCCGCCTCGCCGGTCAGCCGCGGTGCGGCATCCACCGCTTCGGCCGCATGCAGGGTCGCCAGTTCACCGCGCTGCGATGCCTGCAGGCGGATGCATTGCAGCGGCTGCAGCGCCGCGCGCAGGGCATGCCGCCTGGCGCTGGACACGCCGCGCGCCACCAGCCCCAGCCGGCCATGCTCGGCGCACAGCACTTCGACCAGCAGGCTGGTTTCGCGCCACGCGCGCGCGTGCAGGACGAAGGCGGCCTCGCAACTCAATTGCATCGCGGCACCGCCCCGGCGGCCATGCGCTATTCGCCGTAACCCAGCGCGCGCAACGCGGCTTCATCGTCCGACCAGCCCTGGCGCACGCGCACCCAGGTTTGCAGGAACACCTGCTGGCCGAACAGCCGTTCCATCTGCTCGCGCGCCTTGCTGCCGATCTTGCGCAGGCGCGCCCCGCCCTTGCCGATCACGATCGCCTTCTGGCTGTCGCGCTCGACCCAGATCACCGCGCCGATGCGCAGCAGCCGCGGCTCTTCCTCGAAGCTCTCGATTTCCACCGCGGTCGCATACGGCAGCTCCGCGCCGAGTTGTCGCATCAGCTGCTCGCGCACGAACTCGGCGGCGAGGAAGCGCATGCTGCGGTCGGTGATCTCGTCTTCGTCATGCAGTGGCGGCTGCTCGGGCAACAGCGGCAGCAGGCTTGCCACCAATTCGTCCAGCCCCTGCCGGCGCAGCGCCGACAACGGGTGCACGGCGACGAACTCGCGGCCCTGGCTGACCTCGGCAAGATAGGGCAGCAGCTCGGCCTTGTCGCGCAGGCGGTCGATCTTGTTGACCACCAGCAGCACCGGCACCTTGGCCTTGACCAGGGCATCCAGGGCCAACTGATCCTCCTCGTCCCAGCGCCCCGCCTCGACCACCAGCAACGCCGCATCGACGCCTTCCAGCGCGCCGCGCGCGGCACGGTTGAGCACGCGGCTCATCGCCTTGTTGCGTGCGCCGTGGATGCCGGGCGTATCCACCAACACGATCTGGCCGCCGGGCACGGTGGCGATGCCGAGCATGCGATGGCGGGTGGTCTGCGGGCGGTCGGAGGTGATGCTGACCTTGCTGCCCACCAGGCCATTGATCAGCGTGGACTTGCCGACGTTGGGCCGGCCGATGACGGCGACATGGCCGGCATGATGGGATTGCGCACTCATGCGCGCATTGTATGGCCGGCGCGGCAGCGCGCGGCTCGAATCAGATCCGGCCCGTGGTGGCGTTTCACTTCGCCGCGCCGGCTTCCAGCAACTCGAGCATCGCCGCGGCGGCGATCTGCTCGGCGGCACGGCGCGAGCCGCCCTCGCCCGCGGTCGTCAGCGCAGGCTCGCCGATGCGGCAGCTGACCGCGAAGCTGCGCGCATGTTCCTCACCGCTTTCCGCTTCCAGCACGTACACCGGCAGCGCACGCCCGCGCGCCTGCAGCCATTCCTGCAGCCGCGTCTTGGCGTCCTTGCCGACCTTGTTCGGCGGCGGCAGGGCATCGATCAGCGGCGCGAACCACGGCATCACCGTGGCGCGGCAGGCGTCCAGCCCGGCATCGAGATAGATTGCGCCGACCACCGCCTCCAGCGCATCGGCGAGGATCGAATCGCGCCGATGGCCACCGGACTTCATCTCGCCCGGCCCCAGCCGCAGGCCGTGGCCCAGTTCCAGCGTGCGCGCGATGCCGGCCAGCGCCGACTCGCGCACCAGCTCGGTGCGCGCGCGGGTCAGCGCACCCTCGTCGGCACGCGGCCAGGCCGCGTACAGCGCTTCGGCGGTAAGCAGATTGACGATGGCATCGCCGAGGAACTCCAGCCGCTCGTTGTGCGGCTGCCCGGCGCTGCGATGGGTCAGCGCCTGCTGCAGCAGGCGCGCATCGGTAAACGCATGCGCGATGCGTTTACTGACCGGCACTGCGTACCGGCTCGCTGGCCTTGAACTTGCCGACGATGTCGAGGTTGTAGACCAGCGGCTTGCGCACCTCGTACTCGATGTTGATCAGTGCGCCGGCCGGGCTGCGCTCGACCTTGATGTGCTCGGGGCGCACGCTGTCGACATAGCCGACGTCGAAATGACGCTCCAGCGCGTGGCGGATGCCGACCGGGTCATTGGGCGAGGCCTCGGCGGCGACGCTCTTCAGCGCCTTCTTCACGCTCCAGAACTCCTGGTACATCGGGAACAGCTTCATGCCGATGAACAGCGCGAAACCGACCACCGCGAGCAGGGTCAGGAACCCGGTCAGCGAAATCCCCTGTTGTGTCTTGTTCATCACTACCCCCTTGTTCAGGAAAGACGCGGCGTCCCGGCCGCCGGCGCCCAGCTTACGGGATGCGTTGGCCGATGCGCGAGAAATCCTTGAAGTTCATCCATACCAGGAATGCCTTCCCGCGCAACTGGCTTTCCGGCAGCATGCCCCAGAAACGGCCATCGTCACTGTTGTCGCGGTTGTCGCCCATCACCAGGTAATGCCCGGACGGCACCACGAACTCACCATCGCCGCGCGCGCCGGCTTCGATGCTCTGCAGGAAGTTCTGCACCTGGTGCGGATGCTCGCCGAGCATCTCGGTGGCGAGCACGCCGGGCAGTTCGAAACCGCCATCGGCCACCGCGATCGGCACCTGGCGTTGCGCTTCGTAACGCACCGGCTCGCCGTTGATGGTCAGCACGCCGCGGTGGTAGCCCACCGTGTCGCCGGGCAAGCCCACCACGCGCTTGACGAAATCCTGCCCGGTGATCGGATCATCCGCACCGCGCCCGGGGAACTTGAACACCACCACTTCGCCACGCTTGGGTTCGCCCAGCGCCAGCACCTTGGTGTTGGTCACCGGCAGGCGCAGGCCGTAGGCGAACTTGTTGACCAGGATGAAATCGCCGATCTGCAGGGTCGGGATCATCGAACCGCTGGGGATGCGGAACGGCTCGGCGATGAAGCTGCGCAGGATCAGGATCGCCAGCAGGATCGGAAAGAACGCATTGGCGTAGTCGATGTACCAGGGCAGGTGCTCGGCCTCGAGCAGGCCGCCTTCGGCGCGCCGCTTGCGCAGGAACAGCCGATCAGCGGCCCACAACAGGCCGGCGACCAGGGTCAGGGTGACGAGGGTGATTTCGAACCAGCGCATGAGGGCTCCTTGGAAGCCGGCGACCATGCCTGCGCGCAGCCTGGCACGAGTGCCAGGCCCGGCTCGGCATGGTGGCCGGCGGTTATTTGTTGTCCACCTGCAACACCGCGAGGAAGGCCTCCTGCGGGATTTCCACGCGGCCGACCTGCTTCATCCGCTTCTTGCCTTCCTTCTGCTTTTCCAGCAGCTTCTTCTTGCGGCTGGCGTCGCCGCCGTAGCACTTGGCCAGCACGTTCTTGCGCAGTGCCTTGACCGTGGTGCGGGCGATGATCTGGCTGCCGATCGCGGCCTGGATGGCGACATCGAACATCTGCCGCGGGATCAGCTCGCGCATCTTCTCGGTCAGTTCGCGGCCGCGGCGGTCGGCATGGCTGCGGTGGCAGATGATCGACAGCGCATCGACCTTGTCGCCGTTGATCAACGTGTCCACGCGCACGAACGGGCCGGCATCGAAACGCACGAAGTGGTAGTCCAGCGAGGCATAGCCGCGGCTGACCGACTTGAGCTTGTCGAAGAAGTCCAGCACCACTTCGCCCATCGGCAGCTCGTAGCTGATCTGCACCTGGCTGCCCATGTAGGTGATGCCGATCTGGGTGCCGCGTTTTTCCTCGCACAGCTTGATCACCGCGCCGACATAGTCCGGCGGGGTCAGGATGTTGGCGCGGATGATCGGCTCGCGCACCTCGTCGATCTGGTTGACCGGCGGCAGCTTGGCCGGGTTGTCCAGCGGCACCACGCTGCCATCGGTCTTGAGCACTTCGTAGATCACCGTCGGCGCGGTGGTGATCAGGTTGAGGTCGTACTCGCGCTCCAGCCGCTCCTGCACGATTTCCATGTGCAGCATGCCCAGGAAGCCGCAGCGGAAGCCGAAGCCCATCGCCTCGGAGCTTTCCGGCTCGAAGCGCAGCGCGGCATCGTTCAGGCGCAGCTTGTCCAGCGCCTCGCGCAGATCCGGGTAGTCCTCGGCATCGACCGGGAACAGGCCGGAGAACACCCGCGGCTGCATTTCCTGGAAGCCCGGCAGCGCGTCGGCGGCCGGATCGGCGGCCAAGGTCAGGGTGTCGCCGACCGGCGCACCGTGCACGTCCTTGATGCTGGCCGTCACCCAGCCCACCTCGCCGGCCTTCAGCGCCTGCAGCGGCTTGCGCTTGGGCGTGAACACGCCGACCGCATCGACCTGGTGGGTGCGGCCGGTGCTCATCACCAGCAGCTTGTCACCGGGCTTGATCTCGCCCTGCATGATGCGCACCAGCGAAACCACGCCGAGGTAATTGTCGAACCACGAGTCGATGATCAGCGCCTGCAGCTTGTCGGTATCGCGCGGAGCCGGCGGCGGGATGCGCTGCACGATGGCTTCCAGCACGTCGCGCACGTTGAGGCCGGTCTTGGCGCTGATCGGCACCGCGTCGGAGGCATCGATGCCGATGACAGCCTCGATCTCCTCCTTGGCACGATCCACGTCGGCGGTCGGCAGGTCGATCTTGTTGATCACCGGGATCACTTCCAGGCCCTGCTCCACCGCGGTGTAGCAGTTGGCGACCGATTGCGCCTCCACGCCCTGAGCCGCGTCCACCACCAGCAGCGCGCCTTCGCAGGCAGCCAGCGAGCGGCTGACTTCGTAGCTGAAATCGACGTGGCCGGGGGTGTCGATGAAGTTCAGGTAATAGGTCTGCCCGTCCAGCGCGGTGTACGGCAGCGATACCGAATGCGACTTGATGGTGATGCCGCGCTCGCGCTCGATCGGGTTGTTGTCCAGCACCTGCGCTTCCATCTCGCGCTCGGTCAGGCCGCCGCACAGGTGGATGATGCGGTCGGCCAGCGTCGACTTGCCGTGGTCGACGTGGGCGATGATGGAGAAGTTGCGGATGTTCCGCATCGCGGCGGGAGTTTCGGACGACATCGGCGGCAGTCTGCCGCCCAGGCGGCCCTTTGAATTCAGCCCGTCATTATCGCATGTGACCACCGGCGCGGCGTGCGGCTTCCGCGGCACGCCGCGCCGGGAGGCTCATTCGGCAATCTTCAGCGCGACAAAACGTGGCGCGCTGCGCCCGGGGATGCCGGCCAGGCGCAGCATCACGGTGTCGCCCGGCTTGGCCTGGGCCAGCGCCGACTGCAGATCACGTGCGCTGCCGACCGGCTTTTGATCCACCGAGAGGATCACCGAACCCGGGCTGATCCCGGCTTCGCGCGCGGCACGCGATTCCACCCCGACCACGCCGACACCCTCGCCAGCGCCAAGCTGCAGGCTGCGGCGGTCGTTGGCATCGAGTTCGGCGATGCGCAGGCCGAGCTTGCCGCTGGCGCTGGCAGCCGGCGCGGACGGGGCCGGCATGGCGCCACCACGTTGGCCGAAGCGCGCCTGGTCGGCGCCCGGCGCCTCGCCCAGCACCACCTCGATGTCGCGTTCGCGGCCATCGCGCCACACACCCAGCGTGACCTTCTGTCCCGGCGCCAATGCGCCGACCAGCGGCGGCAGGTCGCTGACTTCATTGATCACCTGACCGTTGAAGCGGCGGATCACGTCGCCCGGACGCAGGCCGGCCTTCTCCGCGCCGCTGCCCGCCTGCACGTCGCTGACCAGCGCACCGCGGTTGTCGGGCAGGCGCATCGCACTGGCGATGCCGCTTTCCAGCGGCTGCATGTTGACCCCGAGCATGCCGCGGCGCACCTGGCCGCCGCTCTTGAGCTGCTCGGCGGCGGCCATCGCGGTATCGATCGGAATGGCGAAGCTGATGCCCTGGAAGCCGCCCGAAGCGCTCAGGATCTGCGAGTTGATGCCGACCACCTCGCCGCGCGTGTTCAGCAGCGGGCCGCCGGAATTGCCGCGGTTGATGGCGACGTCGGTCTGGATGAAGGGCACGTACTGCTGGCCGCCGGTGGAGCGCCCGGTGGCGCTGACGATGCCGGCGCTGACCGAGTGCTCGAGCCCGTATGGCGAGCCGATCGCCACCACCCACTGCCCGGGGCGCACCTCGTCGGAACGGCCCAGCGGCAGCGCCGGCAGGCCCGCGCCTTCGACCTTGAGCAGGGCCACGTCCGACTGCGCGTCACTGCCGACCACGCGGGCCTTGAATTCGCGGCGGTCGCCCAGGCGCACGGTGACTTCTTCGGCATTGGCCACCACGTGCTGGTTGGTGAGCACGTAGCCATCGGCGGAGATCAGGAAGCCGGTGCCCATCGACAGGCCACGCGGCGCCTGCGGCGCGGGGCCGCGCGGACCGGGCATGCCGGGCATGGGGAAGCCGAAGCGACGGAAGATTTCCGCCATCGGGTCATCCATCTGCACCTGGCTGGCCTGGCGCGGCACGATGCGCGCCTCGACGCTGACCACACCCGGGCCCACGCGCTCGACCAGACGGGTGAAGTCGGGCAGCCCGCTGACCAGCTCCGGGCCGCGTGCGGCCGGCGCCACCGGCTGTGCGATCGGCGCCGAGGCGGAAGCCGGGGGCGGGTTCTGCGACTGCGCGCAGGCACTGGTGGCCAGCGCCATGAATGGAACGACAAGCAGGGGGCGCAACAGGGTCTTCATGCAATCAGGCTCGATGAAAGAAGGGAGACACGGGATGGAAAGGCGACGCTCAGGGGTCGACGATGGCTTCGCGCGGCGCGAACGGATCGCTGGAATCAGCGCCGCGCAGGCTGGCGTTGAACGCACCGCTGCCGCTGCCGGGGAACAGTGCGCGTGGCCAGGGCCGGGCCGGCGCCTGGGCATCGGCCGGCAGGAAAGGGTCGGCTTCCACTGCCGGCGCGGGGGCCTTCGCCTCGGCATCCGCGACCAGCCGAACCGGCGGTCCTGCCGTGGCCACCTGCACCGTCGTGGGCTCGGCCACCGCCGGCTCGGCGGCCTGCAGCGGCGCACGCGCTGCGACCCGGCGGCTGGCAGCGGCCTGCACCCGCGTGGCCCGGCCCGTGCTGCGAACCGGTGCCGGCGCTGCCGCGGCGATCACGCGCGCGGGCGCTTCATCGCCGGTGTCGGTCATGTCCGCTTCGGCCGACGCGACCGGCACCGGCGTGGTCGCCTGCAGTGGCGGCAACGAGGTCTCGCCGGCATCGGCGGCCGTCGCCAGCTCCGGGGCGGGCGTGGCCAGCATCAGCGGCAGGCGCCAGGCCAGCAGCGCGGCGATCACGACCGAGGCGGCGAGCGCCCCGCCACCGAACCAGCCCAGGCGATGCGCGGCCACCGCCCGGCGTGGCGCCGTCGCGCCCGGCATGGCATCGACCGTATCGGTGCGGCTGTCGCCGAAGTCGTCGAAAGCATCGGCCGGCATCGGCGGCTGGCCGCTGATGCGCGCGGCCACCGCGTCGGCGAAGCCCGGCGCGGCGAGGCCCTCGACCTGTCCGCGCAATGCATCGCCGGCCAACTGCCAGCACTCCAGGCGCGCCGCAAGCTCGCCGTCGTGCTCCAGCCGGCGCAGCAGGAAGCGCGTGCGCTCGGTGTCCAGTGCGCCATCAAGCAGCGCGGAAAGCTGTTGTCGATGGGTTTCCTGATTCATGCCCGTCCTCGTTCACGTGCAGTGGCGTCGGAGTCCAGCAAGGGCCGCAGCTCGCGGTCGATGGCCTCGCGTGCGCGGAAAATGCGCGAGCGCACGGTGCCGATCGGGCAGCCCATGTGGGTGGCGATTTCCTCGTAGCTGAGTCCTTCCATTTCGCGCAGGCGCAGCGCGGTGCCCAGTTCCTCCGGCAATGCGGCCAATGCGCGCAGCACCGCCTGCTCCACCTGGTGCCGCTGCAACTCGCGCTCGGGGGTCGCGGTTTCGCGCATCTGCGTGGCGCTGGATTGCTCGGCGTCCATCGCTTCGATGTCGGCGCCGGGCGGGCGTCGCTTCATCGCCACCAGGTGGTTCTTCGCGGTATTCACCGCAATGCGGTGCAGCCAGGTGTAGAACTGCGCCTCGCCGCGAAAACCGTGCAACGAGCGCCAAGCGCGCACGAAGGCATCCTGCGCCACGTCCTGCGCCTCCGACCAGTCGCCGACGTAGCGCGCAACCAGCGCGACGATGCGGTGCTGGTAACGCCGCACCAGCACATCGAACGCGGCCGACTCGCCCTGCTGGGCACGACGCACCAGTTCGGCATCGAGCAGTTCGCCCGGGTCCTGCGGATTGTCGATCGGGGTATCGGCCATGCGGGCCGCGGCTCCTTGCCTCATGCACGGGATGTCGCGTCAAACCTGAGGCTGTGACCGCAAAGCGGGGGCGGAAGTTCCCGCCCGCCGCGCGGTGATTTGACGCCCCGCGAACCTGCAACCGATGATACGGGCATCCATACCGTAACGGATGTACCGCCCATGACGCCCCATCTCGACGGCTTGAAGCCGCGCCACTGGCGCACCCGGATGCGCGAGGACAGTGTGTTGGTGCTGGCCTTCGATCGCGAGGGTGAATCGGTCAATGCGTTCTCGCAGGCCGCGCTGATCGAACTGGATGCGATCATCGAGCGCCTCGCGCTGGAGCCGCCCAAGGCGTTGATCGTCGCATCTGCCAAGGCCAGTGGCTTCATCGCCGGCGCCGACATCAAGGAGTTCGCCGAATTCGACCGCATGGGCACGGTGGATGATGCGATCCGCCGCGGCCAGAACGTGTTCGAAAAGCTCGCCCGCCTGCCCTGCCCCAGCGTCGCCGCGATCCACGGCTTCTGCATGGGCGGCGGTACCGAAATCGCGCTGGCCTGCGATTACCGCGTGGCTTCCACCGACCCCTCGACCCGCATCGGCCTGCCGGAAGTGAACCTCGGCATCTTTCCCGGCTGGGGCGGCAGCGTGCGCCTGCCGCGGCTGATCGGCGCGCCCGCGGCGTTCGACCTGATGCTGACCGGACGCAGCGTCAACGCGCGCGCCGCGCGGGCGATGGGCCTGGTCGACCAGACCGCGGAGCCGGCCACCCTGGAAGACAGCGCCGCGCAGCTGGCCCTGCGTGGCCATGCGCGCAGCTTCAAGCAACGCGCGCTGGCCTGGGCCAGCAACTTGTGGCCGGCGCGCCAGCTGCTGGCGCCGATGCTCGTCAAGCAGGTGGCGAAGAAGGCGCCCAAGGCGCACTATCCGGCGCCCTATGCGCTGATCGAAAGCTGGCGCAAGGGCGCCGGCAGCACCGCCGGCCGACTCGCCGGCGAACGCCGCGCGGTGGTCAAGCTGGCCTCCACGCCGACCGCACGCAACCTGATCCGGGTGTATTTCCTGCAGGAGCGGATGAAGGCGCTGGGCGCGGGGGACTCCGGCATCGCCAGGGTGCACGTGGTCGGCGCCGGGGTGATGGGCGGCGACATCGCCGCGTGGGCCGCGTACAAGGGGCTCGAGGTCACCTTGCAGGACCGCGAACAGGGCTACATCGACGCCGCGCTCGAACGCGCCGACGCGCTGTTCGCCAAGCGCATCAAGGACGAGCCGCGGCGCGGCGAAACCGCGGCCCGGCTCAAGGGCGACCTGGCCGGAGATGGCGTCGCGGCGGCCGATCTGGTGATCGAAGCGATCATCGAGAACGCCGATGCCAAGCGCGAGCTGTACGCCACGCTGGAGCCGCGCATGCACGCCGATGCCCTGCTCACCAGCAATACCTCGTCGATTCCGCTGCAGGAGCTGGGCGAGCAGTTGCAGCACCCGGAACGCTTCGCCGGCCTGCACTACTTCAACCCGGTGGCGGCGATGCCGCTGGTCGAGATCATCCGCCATCCACGCATGGCCGCGGCGACCGAGCAGCGCCTGGCCGCGTTCTGCAAGCAGCTGGGCAAGCTGCCGGTGCCGGTCGCGGGTAGCCCCGGCTTCCTGGTCAACCGCGTGCTGTTCCCGTACATGCTCGAGGCGATGACCGCCTATGCCGAGGGCGTGCCCGGGCCGGTGCTGGACAAGGCCGCGCGCGCGTTCGGCATGCCGATGGGGCCGGTGGAGCTGATCGACACGGTGGGCCTTGACGTGGCCGCGGGCGTCGGCGCCGAGCTGGCGCCGTTCCTCGGCCTCGCCATCCCCGAAGCGCTGTCGGCACCGCCCGAGCCGGGCAAGCGCGGCAAGAAGGATGGCCAGGGGATCTATCGCTGGGAAGGCGGCAAGCCGGTCAAGCCCGAGGCGCCGGCCGATTACCGCGCGGCGGACGATCTCGAGGACCGCCTGATCCTGCCGATGATCAACGAGGCGGTGGCCTGCCTGGCCGAAGGCGTGGTCGAGGATGCCGACCTGCTCGATGGCGGGGTGATCTTCGGCACCGGCTTCGCCCCGTTCCGCGGCGGCCCGATCCAGTACGTCCGCGAAACCGGCGTCGACGCGCTGCTCGCCCGCCTGCAGGCGCTGCAGGCACGCCACGGCGAGCGCTTCGCACCGCGCCCGGGCTGGGACCATCCCGCATTGCGCGATTGAAGCGGGCACCCATGGAAACGCAAACGCCGGGCAATGCCCGGCGTTTTGCCATGCGTGTGCCGCGCGTGCACTTACATGGTGGAGGTGGGCTTGTCGCTTTCCAGACGGCCGGCAAGCAGGGTTTCGATGCGGTTCTTCAATTCCACACCCTGTGGCGTGGTGCTGAACTGCACACCGACGCCCGCCGGCCGGTTGCCCTGTGCACCGGCCGGGGTCACCCAGCAGACCGTGCCGGAGACCGCCAGCTTTTCCGATGAATCCGGCAACGTGACCATCATGAACACCTCCTGCCCCAGAGGCGGTCGGCTGTTGCAGGCGGCGAACAGGCCGCCATTCTTGACGAATGGCATCCACGCTGCGTAGAGCGCGTTCTCGTCCTTCAATTCGACGTTGAGGATGCTTTGCCGCATCCTGCCGACGATCGCGTTCATGCCGGTTTCCGTTGTTGCCCGTCGCTCAGGATAGCGCCTGCACGCATGTCGTGGGCGCTACCCGCATGTTTGCGCCGCTCGACACTCAGGCGGCCGGCCATGCCAGCAGCAGGTCGAGCAACAGCAGGTCGCTGCGCACGGTGCTGGACAACAGCTGGTGGCAGCGATTGGCCTGATCGAACCAGTGCGCCAGCGCGCGCATGCGCTGCGGGTCGTCGCTGCCGCGCGCTTGCCCGGCGGCGATGTCGGCGGCGAAGCGCAGGCGCAGCGCGGCCTGTGCATCCGCGCTCCAGCGCTCGGCGATGGCGGCGGCCTGCGCGCGATCGCGGGCCAGCCGCTGCAGGTCCTCGGCCACTTCCTTGCGCAGCGTCAGCGCACCCTCGCGCAACCACTGGTCGGCAAGGCCGGGATGACCACGCGCCAGGGTCAGCGCTTCGCCTGCCTGCACCGTGGCATGGCCCTGCGCGGCCAGCCAGTCCAGCGCCTCGGTACGCGGCGGCAGGCGGAACTCGAGCACCTGGGTGCGGCTGCGGATGGTCGCCGGCAGCCGCGCCGGACGCGCGCTGACGAGCCACAGGAAGCGCCCGCGCTGTGGTTCCTCGAGGGTTTTCAGCAACGCGTTGCAGGCGGCATGGTTGATGCGGTCGGCCGGATCGATCAGCGCCACCTGGCGCTCGCCATATTGCGCGCTCAGCGCGAGCTTCTCCGACATCAGGCGGATCTGCTCGATGACGATTTCCTGACGCATGCGCGGCGGTCGCACCTTGTCGTTCCAGCCGTAGCCGATGAAGCGCGCGTCCGGATGCGCCGGATGCCCCCACGGATGCGCGAGGCTGCCATCGGGCGCCAGTTCCGGCGGGTCAAGCTGGTGCCGGGTATCGAACAGGCGACAGGCACGGCAGTCCGCGCAGGCCTCGCCATCGGCACCGGGTTGCAGGCACAGCGCGCGCCGCGCCAGGCGCTCGGCCACTTCGCGCTTGCCCAGGCGCGCGGGACCGGCAAAGAGCAGCGCATGCGGCAGGCGGCCTGCATCCAGTGCCTCGGCGGCCTTGACGTAGACCCGCTGCTGCCAGGGCGCGAGCGGGTTCATGCGCGATAGGCCGCCAGCGCGGCCACGGCGTCGGCGGCCACCACCTCGGCGGGCCGGCTGGCATCGAGCACGCGGAAGCGTTGCGGCTCGGCCGCGGCACGCGCGAGGAAGCCCTGGCGCACGCGCTGGAAGAAGCCATCGCGCTCGCGCTCGATGCGATCGGGTGCGCCGCCGCGGCGGCGGGTGCGCTCGCGGCCGGTGGCGACATCCAGGTCGAGCAGGAAGGTCAGTCCGGGACGGATGCCGACGAAGTCGCGCTCGAGGCGCTCGATCAGCGTCGCGTCCACGCCGCGGCCCGCACCCTGGTAGGCGTGGCTGGAATCGGTGAAACGGTCGCACAGCACCCAGCTGCCCTCACGCAATGCCGGCAGCAACGTTTCGCCCACATGTTGGGCACGCGCGGCGAACATCAGCAGCAATTCGGTTTCGGCCCGCGCCGGCTCATGCCCCGGGTCGAGCAGCAGGGCACGGATCTTTTCCGCCAGCGGCGTGCCGCCCGGCTCACGGCTGCACAGCACGCGCTCGCCCGCGGCTTCCAGCGCCTCGCGCAGCGCACCGATCACCGTGCTCTTGCCCGCGCCTTCGCCGCCTTCGATGCTGATCAGGCGCGGCTGGATCTCGAGCCCGCTCATCGCGCCGGCGGCAACGGGCGCTCGGCCGGCAGCGCAGGCGCCTGCGGCGTTGCCTGCGGCACCGGCGAGGAGGTGTCATCGGCCGGCATCTCGTCCTCGGAAATCGTCACCGTGCCGCGCATCGGTTCGGCATCGGCGCGCGCGGCGTCGGCGCGCCGGTTGGCCAGATAGGCTTCCACGTTGCGGCGGTGCTCGGCATACGTCGACGCGAAGCGGCTGCGGCCGCTGCCATCGCCCACCGCGACGAAGAACAGCGCATCGCCGGGCGCGGGATGCGCGGTGGCCTTGAGCGAGGCGCGACCGGGCATCGCGATCGGCGTCGGCGGCAGGCCGGCGCGGGTGCGGGTGTTGTACGGGCCGTCGGTGCGCAGGTGTGCCCAGGTGAAGCGGCCATCCCAGTCATCGCCAAGGCCGTAGATGATGGTGGGGTCGGTTTCCAGGCGCATGCCGAGTTTCAACCGACGGTCGAACACGCCGGCGATCTGCGCGCGCTCCTGGTCGATCCCGGTTTCCTTCTCCACGATCGAGGCCATGATCAGCAGCTCGTACGGGGTCTTGAACGGCAGCTCGGGGTCGCGCCCCTGCCACACGTCGTCCAGCTGTTTTTCCATCGCCGCATAGGCGCGCTTGAGCAGCAGGGTGTCGCTGTCGCCGCGGTTGTACTGGTAGGTCTCGGGCAGGAAACGGCCCTCGGGATGCTCGCCGGGATGGCCGATCGCCTGCATCAGGCCGTCGAGATCGAGATCGGCGGTGTCGTGCAGCAGATGCGGCGCGCGGCGCAGCGCACGGCGCAGGTCACGGATGTTCCAGCCCTCGATGATGGTGAAGCGGTAGCTGATGACCTTGCCATCGCGCATGTCGAGCAGCAGCTGGCGCGGGGTGATGCCGGGCCTGAGTGCGTATTCGCCGACCTGCACGCGACCGGCGGCGCCGGTCAGGCGCGCCAGCGCCATCCATTCCAGATCATGCCCACCGCCCACGCCCGATGCGCGCAACTTGCCCAGCACGGTACGGAACGAGTCGCCGCGCTCGACGATCACGCTGTTGTCCGCGCGCATGCCCGGAATCGGTGTATCGGCAAACGACAGGCCACGCTGCCACAACACCCCCGCGGCCAGCGCGATGCACACCAGCAACAGGAAGAAGGTGGTCAGGGCGCTGCGGCAACCTCGGTTTTTCACGATCTCTCCGTGGTGGGGGCGAAACCGGCGTGGGCCTGCGCCAACTGCTGCTGCAGCTCACGCACCGCGGGATGCACGACGGGCCAGCTGCGTGCACCCAGGCGCCGGACGGGCAGGATACCGCGCACCGCGTTGCACAGGAAAACCGCCTCGGCCGCCTCGACCTGCTGCGGCTCCAGCTCGGCCTCCTCGGCGACGCCTGCTTCCAGCAGCCAGCCGCGCATCACGCCGGCGACGCCACACTCGCGCAGCGTCGGCGTTTGCCAGTGCCCGTCGAGCCGCACGAACAGATTGGCCGCGGTCGCGGCGATGACGCGACCGGCGGCATCACGCATCAGGCCCTCGTCGGCCCCGGCCGCGCGCACCTCGTTCGCGGCGAGCACCTGCTCCAGGCGGTTGCCATGCTTGAGTCCGGCCAGCAGTGGCTGCGCCGCCAGCCGCGTCCGGCACCAGACCACGTCCAGCACCTCTGGCGACAGCGGCAGGGGATGCCGCGAAAGGATCCAGAACGGCACGGCCCCGGGGTCGCCGGCATAGCCGTGGGCACCGCCTCCGCGGGTCAGTTGCAGCTTGAGCAGCGCATCGTCGCCGCCGAGCAGGCGCCGGGCTTCCTCATGCATCCGCGACAGCGGCGGCAGGGGCAATGACAGGCGCTGCGCGCCGTGCGCCAGCCGCGCCATGTGCATCGGCCACCACGGCAACTCGCCACGGTGCGCGCGCATGGTTTCGAACAGCGACTCGCCATAGGCCAGACCGCGGTCATCGGCGGCGACCGTGGCCACCTCGTCCGTGCCGAGGAACAGGCGCCGGCTCATCCCTCCACCCCCAGCGCGCGCAGCATGCCGCGTGCCTTGGCCCGGGTTTCGGCCAGCTCGCGCCCGGGATCGGAGTCGATGACGATGCCGGCGCCGGCCCTGAAGCGCAGCCGATCGCCCTCGACTTCCGCGCTGCGGATGAGGATGTTGAGATCCATGTCGCCATCGCGGCCCAGCCAGCCGATGGCGCCGGTGTAGGCGCCACGCCCGGTGCCCTCCAGTTCGGCGATGATCTGCATGCAGCGCACCTTGGGCGCGCCGGTGATGCTGCCGCCCGGAAACACCGCGCGGATCACGTCGATCGGGGAGGTGTCGCGACGCAGGCGGCCACGCACGTTGCTGACGATGTGGTGCACGTGGGCATAGCTCTCCACCACCATCAGCTCGTCCACTTCGACGCTGCCGGGTGCGCACACGCGACCGAGGTCGTTGCGCTCCAGATCGACCAGCATCACGTGCTCGGCACGCTCCTTGGGGTGGCCGATCAGTTCGCGCACCCGCGCCGCCTCGTCATCGCCCGGCATGCGCGGGCGGGTGCCGGCGATCGGACGGGTTTCCACCACGCCGTCGCGGATCGAGACCAGGCGTTCGGGCGATGCACTGACCACTGCCCAGTCGCCATGGGCGAACACGCCGGCGAATGGCGCGGGATTGGCCTGGGCCAGGCGTGCGTGCAGCGCCGTCGCATCCAGTGGCCGCTCGAAACGCGCCTGCCAGCCGCGCGAGAGGTTGACCTGGAACACGTCGCCTGCCGCGAGGTGATCGAGCACCCGGCGCACGCCGTCGAGGAACTGCCCGGGTGCATCCTCCTCCACCCGTGACGGTGGCTGCCAGTGCGGCATCGCGGCCTGCGCCGGCAAAGCCGCGAGATCGGCCATCACCTGCTGCCGCAAGGCTTCGCCGCCCGCCTCATGCAGCAGCCAGGCCTGCGCGCTGCCGTGCTCGTGCAGCAGGGCCACGGGGCAGCGCAGCGCCATCGCCACCGGCAGCCCGCCCTCGGCGCGAGGCAGGCGCAGTACCGGCTCGACTTCCGCCGCCAGCTCGTAACCCAGGAACAGTGCCCAGCCGCCGCGGAACGGCAACACCTCCGTGTCCGCGTCCGGCACGGGCGACTGCCGCGCCGCCTGCCATTCGCTTTCCAGGCGATCGAGGAAACCGCCTTCCAGCACCCTGCCCTGAAGGTCGCGCACGCGGCCATCGGCATGCAGCGCGAAGCCCTCGCCATTGCCGGCGAGCAGCATGTCCCAACGCGCGTGCCGGCGCGCCGAGGCATCCAGTGCCGCCGCCGAGGAGCTCATCAGCAACGGGTAGCGTGCCGGGTCGTGCCGCTGCAACGCCGCCGGATCGACCGCAGGCAACAGGGGTTCGCGCCGCGTGCCCACGTTCTCAGGCGGTTTCGTAATGTTCGACGTCGAAATAACCGACGCCATACTGATCGCGCATGAACTCGGCGGACCGTTCGACCAGCATCTGCAGCAATTCGGCCACGCTCATGGCCACACGCCGGGTGTAAGCCCCGTCATGCTCATGGCAGAACACCTGGCCACGAAACGGCCCATCCACGGCCACGAACAGGCGTTCGGGTGCATGACCGAAACCGGCAAACACCACCGCACCGGGCCAGAACGAAGGCACTCCCAGGATTTCATCGGGATCGGACTCGTCGTCTGGTTCGTCGTCCTCGTCCAGTCCCATCGTGAGCCACTCGTGACATTCCGCCTTGGCCGCCTCCATCATCGCGATCGGCAGGAAAAACAGGCATTCGTCCGGATCGTCCACATTGCAGAACAATACGGCGCCATCGCACTTGCGATAGAGATCAAGCAACGCATCCGAGGCGCCGTTCAGTGCCTCGTTCAACCATGCCAATGCAGCCGTCGATGCGGCCGGCTGGAACTGGTGCCGCAGCGGCGTGATCCTCGCGCCTGCGCTGGCTGCATCGACGAAACGCGGGCTGTCATGCCCGGCCAGCTCCAGCAAGCGCTCGACCGGGGTCATCGCTGGCTCAGATGCGGCGGAACACCAGGGTGCCGTTGGTGCCGCCGAAGCCGAAGCCGTTGGACACCGCGACATCGACCTTCGCCTCGCGCGCCACATTGGGCACGTAGTCGAGGTCGCAGCCTTCGCCGGGCTGCTCCAGGTTGATGGTCGGCGGCACGATGCCCTCGTGCAGCGCCATCACCGAGAAGATCGCCTCGGCGCCACCGGCCGCACCCAGCAGGTGGCCGGTCATCGACTTGGTCGAGCTGACCATGATCTTGTAGGCGTGATCGCCCAGCGCGCGCTTGATCGCCAGGGTTTCGGCGACGTCGCCCAGCGGGGTCGAGGTGCCGTGCGCGTTGAGGTAATCGACCTGCTCGGGGTTGATGCCGGCGTCCTTGAACGCGGCCGCCATGCAGCGCGCCGGGCCTTCGCCGTTCTCGCTGGGTGCGGTCATGTGGAAAGCGTCGGAGCTGGCGCCGAAGCCGGCCAGTTCGCAGTAGATGCGCGCGCCACGCGCCTTGGCGTGTTCGTATTCCTCGAGCACCAGGATGCCGGCGCCATCGCCCATGACGAAGCCGTCGCGCTGCACGTCCCACGGCCGCGACGCACCTTCCGGGTCGTCGTTGCGGGTGGACATAGCCTTCATCGCGCAGAAGCCGGCCATCGAGCTGGGCGAGGAGCCGCGCTCGGCACCGCCGGCGACCATCACGTCGGCATCGCCGTGCTGGATCATGCGCATGGCCATGCCGATGGAGTGGTTGGAGGTGGCGCAGGCCGACACCGCGGAGAAGTTCGGGCCTTTCATGCCGGTCAGCAGGCTCAGCTGGCCGGGCAGCATGTTAATGATGGTGCTGGGCACGTAGAACGGGCTGACCTTGCGCGGGCCGCCCTGGTGCAGCTTGACCGCGGTTTCCTCTATGCCGAGGATGCCGCCGATGCCCGAGCCGATCAGCGCGCCGATGCGCTCGGCATTGGCCTCGGTCACCTCCAGCCCGGCATCGGCCATCGCCATCAGCGAGGCGGCCACGCCGTAGTGGATGAACGGGTCCATCTTGCGGGCATCCTTGGGATTGACCCACTGGCCGATGTCGAAATCGCGGATTTCACCGGCAATCCGGGTGGCGTAACCCTCGGTGTCGAAATGGGTGATCGGACCGATGCCGGAGCGGCCGGCCTTGATGCCCTCCCAGGTGCTTTGCAGGTCATTGCCGAGCGGCGAGAGGATGCCAAGACCGGTGATGACGACGCGACGTTTGGACATGCGGACTTCCTGTATGCGGGTTCGTGGCGGCGGACACGCGCGGGGCCGCATGCGCGGCCCCGACGACTATCCCGAAAAGACCGGGATCACTCCTTGACGTGGGCCTTCACGTAATCGATGGCCTGCTGCACGGTGGTGATCTTCTCGGCTTCCTCGTCCGGGATCTCGCACTCGAACTCTTCTTCCAGCGCCATCACCAGTTCGACGGTGTCCAGCGAGTCCGCGCCCAGGTCGTCCACGAACGATGCGCTGTTGGTGACGTCCTCTTCCTTCGCGCCCAGCTGCTCGACGACGATTTTCTTGACGCGTTCTTCGATGTTGCTCATGTGTGGCCCCTCCGGGGAATTGGTTCAGGTGAAAACAGGTGGCTAGTGTACGGGAAACGGGGCTCGCGCAAGCAAACGCCTGCGAATGGTGAATCCGGCCCCGCGCGCGGTCAGGGCATGTACATGCCGCCGTTGACGTGCAGGGTCTCGCCGGTGATGTAAGCCGCGTCGGGGCCGGCGAGGAAAGCAACCGCCCTGGCAATGTCCCCGGGCTCGCCCAGGCGGCCCAGCGCGATCTGTTCGGCCATCGCGGCCTTGGCGTCTTGCGGCAGGTCAGCGGTCATGTCGGTGGCGATGAAGCCGGGCGCGACCACGTTGACGGTGATGCCGCGGCTGCCGATCTCCTTGGCCAGCGACTTGGAGAACGCGATGATGCCGGCCTTGGCCGCGGCGTAATTGGCCTGTCCGGCATTGCCGGTGACGCCGATCACCGAGGCGATGTTGATGATGCGGCCACGGCGCGCCTTCATCATGCCGCGCATCACCGCCTTGCTGGCGCGGTAGACGCTGGTCAGGTTGGTGTCGAGGATCGCCTGCCAGTCTTCGTCCTTCATCCGCATCAGCAGGTTGTCGCGAGTGATGCCGGCGTTGTTGACCAGGATCGAGAGGCCGCCGAATTCCTTTTGCACTTCATCGATCAGGGCTTCGATCGCGCCGGGGTCATTGACGTTCAGCACGCGACCGTGGCCGCCGTGCGCGGCCAGACGCTCGCCGATGGCCTTGGCACCGCCGTCCGAAGTGGCGGTGCCGATCACGGTCGCGCCGCGCGCAGCCAGTTCATCGGCGATCGCGGCGCCGATGCCGCGCGAGGCGCCGGTGACCAGCGCGATTTCGTTTTCAAGGGGCTTGTTCATGCAGGTATCCAGTAGTCCGATGGTCGCCGGCCGCACGCGTGCGGACCGACATGACGGGGATGCGACGATGCGCGGCGGTGCCGGCTCAGCTCCACTCTTCCAGCGCGCCCTCGAAGCCGGGCATGTCGCCGAGTGCGCGTGCATCGACCGACTTGTCGATGCGCCGCATCAGGCCGGTCAGCACCTTGCCGGGGCCACATTCGCCGATGCGCGTCGCGCCGGCGGCGGTCAACGCTTCGATGCAGGCGGTCCAGCGCACCGGCAGGTACAACTGGCGCACCAGCGCGTCGCGGATCGCATCCACGTCGTCGTGCACCCGGGCATCGACGTTCTGCACCACCGGCACGCCGGGCGCCGTCCAGCGCAACCCGCGCATGGTTTCGGCCAGGCGATTGGCAGCCTCGCGCATCAGCGGCGTGTGCGAGGGCACGCTCACCGCGAGCTTGACCGCCTTCTTCACTCCACGCTCGGCGAGCAGTTGCAGCGCCTTGTCGACCGCCGCGGCGTCGCCACCGATCACGATCTGCCCCGGCGAGTTGTAGTTCGCCGGCACCACCACCTGGCTGTCGGAAGCGGCCTCGCAGATTTCTGCCACCAGCGCATCCTCGGCGCCGATCACCGCCGCCATCGCGCCAGTGCCGGCGGGTGCGGCGTCCTGCATCAACTGGCCACGGATGCGCACCAGGTGCGCGCCATCGCGCAGCGACAGGGCCCCGGCCGCAACCAGCGCGGTGTATTCGCCCAGGCTGTGCCCGGCCAGGCGCGCCGGCTGCACGCCGCCCTGCGCCTGCCACGCGCGCCACACCGCGATGCCGGCGGCCAACAGGGCCGGCTGGGTGTATTCGGTGCGATTGAGCATTTCCTCCGGGCCCTGTTGCGACAAGGCCCACAGGTCACTGCCGGCCCCTTCGGAAGCCTCGTCGAAGGTTTCGCGGATGACGGGGTGGCGCTCGGAAAGCTCGGCCAGCATGCCCAGGCTCTGCGAGCCCTGGCCCGGGAAGACGAAAGCGGTTTGCGGATTGGTCACGCGCGGATCCGTGCAGGAACAAGCGCTGATGATATCGGCCCGGCGCGGCGATTGTCTTTACCCGTGCGCAGCTGCGGCGATGCCGGCATCAGTAGCGCAGCAGCACCGAGCCCCAGGTGAAGCCGCCGCCGAAGGCTTCCAGCAGCAGCAACTGGCCGCGCTCGACCTTGCCCGAACGCACCGCTTCGTCCAGCGCCAGCGGCACCGAGCCGGACGAGGTGTTGCCATGCCGGTCGACGGTCACGATCACCCGATCCATCGGCATGTCCAGGCGCTTGGCGGTGGCTTCGATGATGCGCAGGTTGGCCTGGTGCGGGATCAGCCAATCCAGGTCGCTGCGTGCCAGGCCATTGGCCTGCAGGGTTTCATCGACCACCGCATCCAGTGCCTTGACCGCATGCTTGAACACGTCATTGCCGGTCATCAGCACGCGCACGCCGGCATTGTCCTCGTCCGGCTTGAAGCCCTCCGACACGCCGACCGGATTCCACAGCAGCTCCTTCTTGCTGCCATCGGCATGCAAATGCGTGCTGAGGATGCCGGTGTCCTCGTCCGCGGCCAGCACCACCGCGCCGGCACCGTCGCCGAACAGCACGCAGGTGCTGCGGTCGCTCCAGTCCACCATGCGGGTCAGCGTCTCCGAGCCGATCACCAGCGCCTTGCGCACCGAGCCGCTGCGGATGAACTGGTCGGCCACGCTCATCGCATAGATGAAGCCCGAGCAGGCGGCATTCACGTCCAGCGCCGGACAGCCATTGGCAATGCCCAGTTCGGCCTGCAACAGGCAGGCCGAGGACGGGAAGATCAGGTTGGGCGTGGTGGTACCGAGCACGATCAATTCGATCTCGGAAGCGTCGGTGCCGGCGGCTTCGAGTGCACGCAGGGCGGCATCGCGGGCCAGCGAAACGGTGGTCTCGCCCTCGCCGGCCACATGCCGCTGGCGGATGCCGGTGCGGCTGGCGATCCATTCGTCACTGGTATCCACGCGCTGGGCCAGCTCGTCGTTGCTGACGACACGCACCGGCAGTGCACTGCCGGTGCCGATGATGCGGGAATACAGGCGCGGGGTGGCGGTCATGAGCTGCTCCAGTGGCGACGGAGCACGCGGCGTCCGCTGCGATTCAAATGCGCATCCACGTGATGCGGATGCGCGGACACGAAAAAACGATACCGGCCGCAGCCGGCATCGTCATCGTACCTTGGGACAAGTGGACAACGTCCGACGCCACCAGCCCGGTCCGGGCATGGCGTCGATACGCAGCCGATCAGTCTTCGTCAACGATCTTCGAGCGCGGCTCGATGACCTTGCGGCCACGGTAATAGCCGTCGGCGGTGACGTGGTGGCGCAGGTGGGTTTCGCCGCTGGTCGGATCGGTCGACAGCTGCTTGGCGGCCAGGGTGTCGTGGGCGCGGCGCATGCCTCGCTTGGACGGGGAAACGCGGGACTTCTGCACTGCCATGATGAAAACTCCAATGAAACCGTGTGTTGCGTGGAAATCAGTCGCGTCGGCCCTTGAGCGCGGCCAGCGCGGAAAACGGATTGGCGGCGGCGAACTCCTCCTCGCCGGCGCGCCATTCGGCGTCGATCGCTGCCGAGCCGGGCTCCACCGGCACTGCCGGCACCGCCAGGATCAGCTCGTCCTCGACCAGATCGGCCGGAACCAGACGACCATCGGCGGCGACCAGCAACGGCTCGCATCCGGGTGGCAGCGCGGCCTCGTCCGCTTCCTCGCGGATCAGACCGAGCGTCTGCTCCAGCACCAGCGGCAGCACGAACGGACGCAGGCTGCGCTGACACCGCAGCGGCAGACCGGCCTCCACGCGCAACGCGGCGATGGCCGTGCCGAGGCTGTCGCGACCGAATTCGATCCGGTACCGCGCCACGCCGCGGGCATCGTCGAGCAGGCTGGCCAGCCGTGGCATTGCATCCAGCGGCCACTCGCCTTCCAGCACCCGCCCTGCCGCCACCATGCGCCAGACATCGACAGCTTGGGACGGAACAGCGGACATAAGCTGCAGAATGTTATGGAATGCCGGTGCGGCTGTCAAATCCGGCGCAACTCAATCGCCGATCAAGACCGCCTGCTCCGACCAGTCGCTGACCACGCCGTCACGGCCGATCAGGCGCAGGCCCAGCCAGTGGCGTCCGGATGCCAGACTGCTGGCATCCACCTCGGCCTCGAAACCGACATGCGGATGTTGCGGATCGGTGCTGATTTTCCAGTAATCGGCAACGCCCGGCGCGCTGATGCCATACCTCGCCTGCGCCACCGGTCGGCCATCGAGCAGGATCTCCACCGATTCGATGCCAATGCCATCACGGAACGCCCAGCCCTTGACCATGAAGCGTCGCGGCACGCGGGCATTGGCCACGGGGGCGTCGACATAGGCCAGCGCCGGCGCGGTGCACGGGCCACTGCCCGGCCGCGGCCCCTGTGCCAGGCGCGCCAGCACGAAACGCTGCGCGCCGTGGTCCACGTTCACCACCCGTGAGGGCACGATCGGCCCCACTTGCGCGCACAGGCTGTGGTACTGCGCCAGCAGTTCGCGGCCGCGCACCGCATCGGTGCCGATCACCAGCAGCGTCGGCATCCCTGCCGGCGGCAATGCGCCCTCGCCTTGCAACCCCCACAGCTGCAACTGCGGCGCACGCCCATGCTTGTGGTTGAGCGGATGGTCGAGCACGCGGATGGCCGAATCCTGCAGCTTGAAGCCGAGTTCGGAGCCGAGCTTGAAGTTGTCGACCAGAAGCACGCTGCCGGCCGGCATCGCCGCCAGTTCCTCGCGCACCGCCTGCGCCACTTCATCCCAGCCGGCGAAATTGGCCGGATAACTCTTGTGCCCGGCCATGTGCTGGCGGAACTGTGCACTCGATAGTGCCGCGTACCAGCCCAGCGCGGCCACCAGGCCGATGCCGAGCATGCCCCACATCAAGCGGCGCCACATGGGTCGCCAGCGCTGCAGCACGCGCGGCGCGGCCGCGAGCAGGGCGAAATAACCCGGCAAGGTCCAATGGAAGCTGACCCGCTCGGTATCGGCGAAAAAGCCGAGCAGGAAATAGCCCAGGGTGGAGATGCCGCCGAGCAGGCCGAAATAGCGCCACTGCGAGTCTGCTTCACCGGGCATGCCCTGGCGCATCGAGGCGACGAAGGTCTGCATCAGTGCCAGCAACAACAAGGGTGTCACCAGCAGAGCCTGGATCAGGATGAAGTTCAGGCCGCCCGGATCAAAGCTCCACGGGTGGCGGTCGAGCAGCTGGAAGCGCAGGCCGGCGTCGGCATTGTCGAAGTTCCACGCCAGCAGCGGCAGCCACGCCATCGCGCCGATCGCCAATGCCACCAGCACCCGCGGATCGCGCAGCAGGCGCCGACCCTCGGCCAGCAGCATCAGCGCGATGAAGCCGACCACGATCACGCCGAGGAAGCGGTAGTGGCTGAGTGCACCGATGGCCAGGCCCACTGCCAGTTCCAGCGCACGCGCGGCATTGACCTTGTGCAGCAGGCGCGCGCCGGCATCCAGGCACAGTGCCGCCGCCAATGCCATCGGCACATCCGGCAATGCCAGCAGGCCGAGGGTGCCGGACAGCGGCATCAACAGCGTCAGCAGACCCGCCTGCCAACCGGCGCACTCGCCGAACCAGCGTGCCGCCGCCTTGGCCACCAGCCAAGGCAACAACGCCGCCATCAGCAGGAAAGGCAGGCGCAGCGCGAATACGTGATGGCCACCGAGTTCGGTGCCGAGGCGGGTCAACCAGGCGGTCAGGCCGGGCAGGTCGGAATAGGCCAGCGCCAGGTGCTGGCCTTCCTGCCAGTAGAACGCCTCGTCCACGAACAGCGGCAGGTGCCAGGCAATCGGCAACTTGAGCAGCAACACCGCGACCCAGGCGAACAGGAAGCGCCTGCGCCAGGACCACGCCGCATCGGGGGCCACCGTTACACTCATGCGCTGGGATCGAAATCTTGGAAGCGGGAAGGTTAACCGACGTGGACACGATGGCAGACGAGCGGCTGCGCGAACGCTTGCGCGCGGCGCAGGCGCAGGTCAATGAATTGCTGCTGGGCAAGCCGCAGGAGGTGCGGCTGTGCTTCGTCGCGCTGCTGGCCGGCGGCCATGTCCTGATCGAGGACCTGCCCGGGCTTGGCAAGACCACGCTCGCGCATGCGCTGGCGGCCACCCTGGGCCTCAAGTTCCAGCGCGTGCAATTCACCTCGGACCTGCTGCCGGCGGACATCGTCGGCGTTTCGGTGTACGACGCCGGCGCGCGCGCATTCGAGTTCCATCCCGGTCCGGTGTTCAGCCATATCCTGCTCGGCGACGAGATCAACCGTGCGCCGCCGCGCACGCAGAGCGCCCTGCTCGAGGCCATGGCCGAGCAACAGGTGACCGTGGACGGCAGCACGCACCCGCTGCCCTCACCGTTCTTCGTCATCGCCACGCAGAATCCGGTCGACCTCTCCGGCACCTACCCGCTGCCGGATTCGCAGCTCGATCGCTTCCTGTTGCGCCTGTCGATGGGCTACCCGGCCCCCGAGGCCGAACGTGCACTGCTGGCGGGCGAGGATCGCCGCGAACTGATCGCGCGGGTGCAGCCCTTGCTCGACGAGGCCGACGTGCTGGCGCTGCAGCAGGCGGTGGCGCGGGTGCATGCCAGCGATGCGCTGCTGGATTACGTGCAGGCGTTGCTGACGCGCAGTCGCCAGCATCCCGGCGTGCATGTGGGCCTGTCGCCGCGCGCCGGCCTTGCCCTGCTGCGTGCCGCACGTGCGCACGCCCTGCTGCTCGGCCGCGCCCACGTGGTGCCCGAGGACGTGCAGGCGCTGTTCCTGCCGCTGGCCGCGCACCGCCTGGTCGGCGAGGGGGATGCGGGCGATGGTCGGCAGCTGGCCCGCTCGGTGCTGCGCGCGGTGCCGGTGGACTGACGCATGAGCCTGCGGCAGCGCATGCGCGAAGCGTTGGCGGGCCTGATGCGCCCGCGCGAGAGCGAGACGCTGCCGGTGCTGATCGACCGCCGTCGCATCTATGTGCTGCCGACCCGATTCGGCCTGTTCTTCCTGCTGCTGGTCGCGGTGATGGGCCTGGGTGCGCTCAATTACAACAACAACCCCGCGCTGCTGCTGGCCCTGCTGCTTGGGGGGGCCGGCTTGGCCAGCCTGCTCGCCGCGCATCTGCAGCTGTCCGGTCTTCGCGCCGAAGCGATCGCGGCCGAACCGGTAGCGGCCGGCACCGCGATGCCGTTGCGTCTGGCCTTCGCCAGCACGCACAACCGGGTACGCGCCGGGCTGCAGCTGCGCATGGGTGATTCCACGGGCATGCTGTCGCTGCCGGCACAGGGCGGTGGCGTGGCCGAAATCGAACTGCCCACAGAGCACCGCGGCTGGCTGACGGCCGAGCGCCTCGAACTGTCCACCACCCGCCCGCTGGGATTGGCGCGTGCCTGGTCGATCCTGCGTCCGGACGATCGGTTTCTGGTCTATCCCGCACCCGAACGCAACGGCCCACCGTTGCCACCGACGGTAGAGGACGGCGACCACCGTCGCCCCCATTTCGCCGGCGAGGACCTGCACCTGCTGCGTGACTACCAGCGCGGCGATCCGCTGCGCAGCATCGCGTGGAAGGCCAGCGCGCGCCGCGATCAGCTGATCGCGCGCACCTGGGAGCAGGCGCATGGCGATGATGTCGAACTGGACTGGTTCAGCCTCGATCTGGAACACGAGGCGCGCATCCGGCGCCTCGCGCACTGGGTGGAGCTGGCCGAGCGCGAAGGTCGCCGCTGGCGCCTGCACCTGCCGCTCATGGCCCCCATCGGGCCGGGCGCCGGCGCCGCGCATCGCCATGAATGTCTGCGCGCCCTCGCGCTGATGCCGGACGCGGCTGCGCTGCGATGATGCTCGACGATGCCCTGCGCCGCAGTCTGTGGCCGATGCTGGCGCTGTGCCTGGCACCGCTGCTGCGGCAACTGCCCGGCAACGTCGCACTGGCGGTACTGGCCACTGCCGCATTGGTGGCGCTCGGCAGCTGGCGTCGTCCGTTGCCACCGGCACTGCGTCTGCTGCTGGCACTGATCGCGATCGGCGCGGTGCTGGCGAGCTTCGGCCTGCGTCTGGGGCGTGATACCGGCTGCGCCCTGCTGGCGGCGATGCTGGCGATCAAGCCGGCGGAGACGCGCAGCCTGCGCGATGCGCGCAGTCTGACCGGATTCGCCCTGTTTGCCCCGTTCGCCGCCTTTCTGCTCGACCAGGGCCCGCTGTCGCTGCTGCTCGGGTTGCTCGCCTCGATCGGCGCGCTGCTCACCCTGCTGCGGCTGTCCACTGCCGAGGCCGGCATCGCCCTGCCCCCGCTGCCGCGTGCCGCGGGCCAGGTGGGCCGCCTGCTGGCGCTGGGCCTGCCGCTGGCGCTGGCCGCATTCTGGCTGTTCCCGCGCATCGGCAGCCCGCTGTGGGGCGTGCCCGACCGCGCCCAGGCCAAGATCGGACTGTCCGACCACATGGCCCCCGGCGACTGGCTCGACCTGCTGGTGGATGACAGCCCCGCGCTGCGCGCGCGCTTCCTTGGCCCGGCCCCGGCCTTGCAGGCGATGTACTGGCGCGGCCCGGTGCTGTGGGATTTCGATGGCCGAACCTGGCGCGCCGGGGCAGCACCGATGCGTTCGCAGCCCGCGGCACGCACGCCAGCGGGTGCCGGCTGGCGCTACGAGCTTGAGGTCGAACCCAGCGAGCGCCGCTACATCACCGCGCTGGATCTGCCGCAGAACGCACCCGAAGGCAGCGTGCTGGCGGCGGAAGGCAACCTGTTCGCCCACACGCGGCTGCAGACGGTGACCCGCTGGCAACTGCATTCGGCACCGCCACGCGTGTTCGCAGCCGAGCTCACCCCGGCCCAGCGCGCCCGGGCGCTGGCCTTCCCGCGCCAGTTCAATCCGCGCGCGCAGCAACTGGCACGGCGCTGGCAGGAAGAAAGCGGCGGTGATGCCGCGGCGATCGTCGAGCACGCGATGGCGATGGTCAATGCCGAACTGGCCTATTCGCTGGCACCCCCGGCACTGGGCCGCGACAGCGTCGACGAGTTCCTGTTCCAGACCCGCACCGGCTATTGCGAACACTTCAGCTCGGCCTTCGTGTTCCTGATGCGCGCAGCCGGCGTGCCGGCACGGGTGGTGACCGGCTATGCCGGCGGCTACCGCAATGCGCTGGGGGATTACTGGGTAGTACGCAATTCCGATGCGCATGCCTGGGCCGAGGTGTGGCTGGCCGGGCGCGGCTGGGTACGGGTGGACCCGACCGCGGCAGTGGCGCCCGAACGCATCTTCGACACCGTGGGCGATCGCCGCCCGGGACGCATCGGTGATTTCGACGGCTTCACCCGGTTCTGGGATGTCGCCGACTGGATGCGTCGCGGCTGGAACGACTTCGTGCTCGGCTTCAATGCCGAGCGGCAGTCACGCATGCTGCAATGGCTGGGCGTGGAGCGGCTGCAGCCTCGGCACCTGGTGCTGCTGCTGAGCCTGGGCAGCCTGCTCGCACTCGGCTGGATGCTGTGGTGGCTGCGTCGCGGCGAGCGCGAACGTGATCCGCTGCTGCGCGCCTGGCATCGACTGGGCAGGCGTTACCAGCGCTTGGGCCTGGCGCGCGATGCAAACGAAACCGCCGGCGACTGGGCCGCACGCGTTGCCAAGGCACGTCCGCGCGACGCGGCGCAACTGCAGGCATTGGCCGCACGCTTCGTCGCCGCGCGCTACGCGCCCGCCGGTGCCGACGAGGCATTGCTGCGCGACCTGCAGCGCCATCGCCCGGCACGCGACTGAGTCGGCTCAGGGCGTGCCGAACTGGCCCAGCGGCGCACCGGCGAGCAGGTGCAGATGGATCTGGAACACGGTTTGCCCACCGTCCTCGTTGCAGTTCATCACGATACGGTAGCCATCCTCGGCCAGGCCCTGCTCGCGTGCGTAGCGCGCGGCGGCGAGGGCGAGGCGACCGATCACTTCCGGCCCCGAATCGGGTACGTCGTTGAGCGTGGCGAAGTCACGCTTGGGCACGAACAGCACATGCACCGGCGCCTGCGGTGCGATGTCGCGGAAGGCGAACAGATGCTCGTCCTCGTACACGATGTCCGCCGGCAATTCGCCGGCGCGGATCTTGTGGAACACGGTGCTCATCTGCCGCTCCCGATCATGACCAGCCCTCATTGTCGATGATTGCGCACTGCTGCGGGCATGCGCACCGCCCCGACGCTGCCGGCCTCACTCGTGCGGCGGCCACAGCAGCATCGCATCGCCATAGCTGAAGAAGCGATAGCGCTGCGCCACCGCATGCGCATAGGCGGCGAGAATGCACTCGCGCCCGACCAGTGCCGAGACCAGCATCAACAGCGTGCTTTCGGGCAGGTGGAAGTTGGTCAGCAGGCCGTCCACGCTGGTGATGCGGTAACCGGGATAGATGAAGATGCGGGTTTCGCCGCTGAAGGGCTGCAGCACGCGACGGCCGTCGGCATCGGGCTGCAGCGCCGATTCCAGCGCGCGCACCACGGTGGTGCCGACCGCGATCACACGCCCGCCGCGTGCACGGGTGCGCGCCACCTGCGCCACCAGCGCCTCGTCCACCTGCAGCCATTCGGCATGCATGCGGTGCTCGTGCACCTCCTCCACCCGCATCGGCTGGAAGGTGCCCGCGCCGACGTGCAGCGTCACCTGGCCGAACTCGATCCCGCGTGCCTGCAGCGTCGAAAGCAAGCCTTGGTCGAAATGCAGGCTCGCCGTCGGCGCGGCGACCGCGCCCGGCCGGCGCGCGAACACGCTCTGGTAGCGCTCGGCATCGGAAGCATCGGGCGCACGCTGGATATAGGGGGGCAGCGGCAGGCTGCCGGCCTGCTGCAACCAGTCCGCCAGCGGCGCATCGACCATGAAACGCAGCTCATGGAAGGCACCATCGCGGTCGATCACTTCGGCCTCGCCACCGGCATCGAGCACGATGCGTGAGCCGGGTTTGGGCGTCTTGCTGGCACCGATCTGCGCGCGTGCACGGTCTTCGCCCAGCAGGCGTTCGATGAGGATCTCCACCCGTCCGCCGGTGGCCTTGCGCCCGTGCAGCCGCGCCGGAATGACGCGGGTGTCGTTGAACACCAGGAGGTCGCCTTCGCGCAGCAGCGCCGGCAGCTCGCGCATCATGCGATCTTCAAAAGCGCCGTCCGGACACACGTGCAGCAGACGACTGGCCGAGCGCTCGGCCAGCGGTTGCTGCGCGATCAGCTCGGGCGGCAGCTCGAAATGGAAGTCGGATTTCTTCATGCGGAACAGGAGGTGGCGCGGACGGAGCGGCACAGCGTAATCGCTTGGCGGGAACGGCACGGCATGACCGGCTCAGCGCTCGAACTTGCTGGACAGCACGATCGCCGAGGTGGTGCGTTCCACGCCATCGATCAGGCCGATGCGGTCGGTCAATGCGTCCATCTCCTCCACCCCGGGCACCACGCCCAGCGCGATCAGGTCGAACGGGCCGCTGACCGAATGCAGCGCGCGCACTTCGGGCATGGCGCGCAAGGCTTCCACCACGGCCGCACTTTGCCGCGGCAGCACGGTGATCAGGATGTGCGCACGCAGGTGACCGCGCTCCACCGCATCGTGCACGCGCACGCCGTAACCGGCGATCACGCCGCTGCGCTCCAGGCGCTCGATGCGGCTTTGCACCGTGGTGCGCGAGAGCTTCAATCGCCGTGCGATCTGCGCGGTGGAGGCGCGTGCGTTCTCGCGCAGCAGGCTAAGCAATTGCTGGTCGGCGGGAGAAATCTTCATCGGCGGCGGGAATCCATGACGGGAGAGGCCTGAATCGAGGCTTGTTTCGTCGAACCGACGAAATAGTCGCACATTTCGTCGAAAACCCCACTACCGGACGACGATTTAATGCCGATAATGAAGGATTCCCCTTCTTCCGGAGTTCGCATGAGCCTGCTCGACACTCTTTCGCCGCTGCGCGCGCACGGCAAGGCCCGCACCACGGGCCTGGACGATGCCACCCTCGAGCGCTTTGCCGCCAGCCATCCGGAACTGGGCGAAGCCATCGCTGCTGCCGGCGCCGAATACGCCGCGATCAAGCGCGACTTCCCCGAGCTGCTGGAGCTGGACGAGGCGGCCCAGGCGGAGCAGGTGCAGGCCGGCTTCGTCAATTTCTATTCCGCCGACACGGTCAATCCGTATGTCGCCATCGCCGCGCGCGGGCCGTGGATCGTCACCCTCAAGGGGGCGGTACTGCACGACTCCGGCGGCTACGGCATGCTCGGCCTCGGCCACACGCCCAAGGCGGTGCTGGAGGCGATGGCCAAGCCGCAGGTCATGGCCAACATCATGACCCCGAACATCGCCCAGCTGAAGTTCGACCGCGCCATGCGCAAGGAGATCGGCCAGACCCGCGGCGGCTGCCCGTATGCCCACTTCATGTGCCTGAACTCCGGCTCCGAATCGGTTTCGCTGGCCGCGCGCATCGTCGATGCCAATGCCAAGGCGCAGACCGATCCGGGCGCCCGCCATGCCGACAAGGCGATCAAGCGGGTGGTGGTCAAGGGCGCGTTCCATGGCCGCACCGACAAGCCGGCGCTGTATTCGGACTCCACCCGCAAGACCTATCTGCAGCACCTGGCGAGTTACCGTGGCGAGTCCAGCGTGATCGCGGTGGCACCCTACGACATCGACGCACTGAAGCAGGTGTTCAGTGACGCCGAAGCCAATGGCTGGTTCATCGAAGCGATGTTCATGGAGCCGGTGATGGGCGAAGGCGACCCCGGCCGCAGCGTGCCGCGTGCCTTCTACGATGCCGCGCGCGAGCTCACCCGCGAGCACGGCGCCCTGCTGCTGGTCGATTCGATCCAGGCCGGCCTGCGCGCCACCGGCTACCTGTCGATCGTCGATTACCCCGGTTTCGAGGATTGCGCCGCGCCGGATCTGGAAACCTTCTCCAAGGCGCTCAATGCCGGCCAGTATCCGCTCTCGGTGCTGGCACTGACCGAGCATGCCGGCAGCTGCTACAAGCGCGGCCTGTACGGCAACACCATGACCGCCAACCCGCGCGCGCTGGACGTGGCCTGTGCGGTGCTCGGCTCGCTGACCCCGCAGCTGCGCGCCAACATCCGCGACCGCGGCACCCAGGCCGTGGCCAAGCTCGAAGCACTGAAGGACGAGTTGGGCGGGCTGATCACCAAGGTGCAGGGCACCGGCCTGCTGTTCTCCTGCGAGCTGGCCAAGGGCTTCAAGGGCTATGGCGCCGGCAGCACCGAGGAATGGATGCGCGAACAGGGCATCGGCGTGATCCACGGCGGCGAGAACTCGCTGCGCTTCACCCCGCATTTCGCCATCGGCGAGGACGAGCTGGACCTCGTGGTCGAGATGATCAAGCGCGCGCTGCGCGAAGGTCCGCGCCAGGACGCGGCGGGCTGAGCACGCCCCACCCTTCGCCTCGGCCGTGCCCGGGGCAAAGGGATGCCTGCTGCGGCGCGGCCGAGGCTGCGCCGCAACTCACTTCCTGCCGTCAGTCGCCTGCGCAAACGCCTGCAGTGCCTGCGCAATCAGTCCGCGGGCTTCGGCGGCATCGCCCCAACCGCGCAGCTCGACCGCGTCGCGACCGTGCGGAAGCTGCTTGTAGACGCGGAAGAAGGCTTCGATCCGCGCCCGCTCGGCCGCGGGCAGGTCGTCCACATCGCGGATCGCGGCATGGGTCGCATCGACGGCCTCCACCGGCACGCCGATGATCTTCTCGTCGGCTTTGCCGGCATCGACCATGCGCAGCACACCGATCGGGCGGAAGCGGATCAGGCTGCCCGGATGCAACGGCGCGCGGGTCAGCACCAGCGCATCCAGTGGATCGCCGTCACCGGCCAGGCTGCGCGGGATCGAGCCGTAATTGGCCGGGTATGCCATCGGCATGGACAGGAAGCGGTCGACGTGCAACAGGCCGTCATCGGCGCCAAGCTCGTACTTGATCGCGCTTCCGGCCGGGATTTCCACCGCCAGCAGCACCTCGGCGGGGGCCGCGTCAGGCTGCAACGCATGCAGCGGATGCGTCGCCGGAGGTGCCGCCAGCGCCGCGCCGGCGAACAGGCCGAGCAGCAACCAGCACATCAGGTGCAAGCGCCGCGGGATCAGGGCCGACGCAGCGTGCGCCGGCCCGGACATCGGTCGGCTCACTCCCAGCAGCGGTCGCGACGACCGCCAAGAGTGGCCTCGCGGTGATTGCAGTCGCGCGGTGCGATGCGCCCTTCGCGGATTTCGCGCAGCTTCTTGCGCCCGTTGCCGTCGCGACTGATTTCAAAGGCGTCATACAGCCGGCCGGTGGCGGTGCGCGCTTCGTAGGCCAGACGCCCGGCGTCGATGCGCAGCACCTGGAACAGCTGGGTGTCCTCGGCGGTCGGATCCATGGTGCGCCTGGCCTCCTCGCTCAAGCGGTACTGCTTGGGCCCGGCCACGGTGACCAGGTATTGCGGCAGGGTCTGGCCGCGGCGCTCGCCCGAGCGACGGCCATAGGTGTGGTCATGCCCCTGCAGCACCAGGTCGACGCCATGCTTCTCGATCACCGGCCCCAGCACCGCGAGCAGCTTGTCGCTGGCACCGCGCCCGCGCGGCGAGAACAGCGGCTGGTGGATCATCACCAGCGTCCAGCCCTGCGGCTGCCGGCCAAGCACGCCATCCAGCCAGCGTGCCTGCTCCTGCATCGAGTCCAGATCCAGCGCCGAGGTGCCATCGAGTACCACCACGCGCACGCCCTGCACGTCGAACCAGTACGTGGTGTGGCGGGTGTGCTCGCCGCCCGCACCATTGCCCGGCAGCGCGAACGCGGCTTTCCAATGCTCGCCCAGCACGCGGCGCTCCTGCGGCGTGTCCTCGAACTCCTCCCAGTACTCGTGGTTGCCGGCCGCCGGGGCGAGCAGCATCACGTCGGGCAGGTCACCGAGGGCTTCGAACCACTCGCCCCACTCGTCGTCGTCGATCGCCTCGCTGACCAGGTCACCGGCAAACAACGCCATGCGTGCATCCGGCGCATGGCGCATGCCCTCGCGGATCACCCGGCTGACATGGCTGAGGTTCTTGTTCTGGGTGTCACCGAAATAAAGCAGGGTCAACGGCGCGGCCGCTGCCGCGGTGGTGCGCAACTGGCGCCAGCCGCTCCACGTGCCCTCGCCTTCGACGCGGAACATGTACAGGGTGTCCGGCTCAAGGCCATCGACATCGACGCGATGCACATGCGCCTTGCGCGTGCCCGCCTGCAGCGGGCGGGTGCTCGCGCGCAGCTCGCGCGGCTGGCCGACGTCGGGCGAATCCACCGCCACGGTGATCTGCACGCGCGGCGAATCGACACGCTCATTGGTGCGCCAATTGATGGCGAAGCCGTGCGCCGGATCCTGCGCCGGCGTGGCGACGATGCGGTCAGGCATGGCCGAAGGCTCGTAGCGCGGGCTGTTCGCCGGCACCGCGAGGTTGGGTTCATTCTGACCGGGTGCCTGCGCCAGGGCGAACGGTGCGGCGACGGACAGGAGGCCGCACAACACGAGGCTGCAGACACGGGAAGCAATGCGGGAACGCTGGATCACGGGCAAGTCCTGAAAGGAAGTCGAGTGTACCCGCGGCGACCTGCCACGGGAGTGCAGCCAACCTAGCCAGCCGATGTTGCAATTCGATTGCAGCGGAGTGACTGACTCCAAATCGCAACAAATCCATCATCGATGCGTCATATCCGCGCCCCAGACTTGCGCCAAGCCGCGCCGGGACGTGGTTTGCCAGTCGGCACGTGCATGTCATTGCGGTTGCCGGACGGTGTCACCTCTCCCTTCGGCGTCATGTCCGCATTCGCCTGAAACCTTCTGGAGTCACAATGAAGCTGCACCGCACTGCCCTCGCCCTGGCCATTGCCGGAGGCCTTGCCCTGCCCATCGGCGCGCGCGCCGATGTTTCGCTCGATGCGCCGGCCGATGCCCTGGCCGAGGCCAGCGCCGGCACCGTGCTCGGCCAGGTCAAGGAAGCCGCGCGCGGCGTGTACCTGGAAGGTGCGGTGGTCAGCATCGACGGCCGCCAGACGCGCACCGACGGCGCCGGCAACTTCCGCATCACCGGCCTTGTCCCCGGCAACTACACGCTGAGCGTGGACTACCTCGGCTACCAGCGCTACAGCACCCAGATCACCGTCAGCGAGCATAGTGCCACGCGCACCGACATCACCCTGCACGCCAGCGGCGCCAGCGGTGAACAGCTCGATCGCGTGGTGGTGCGCGGCCAGCGTGACGCCCAGGCATTGGCGCTCAACCAGCAGCGTTCCAGCGGCAATTACATCAACGTGGTGTCTGCCGACCTGCTGGGTCAGTTCCCCGACAACAACATCGCCGAATCGACCCAGCGCATCCCCGGCGTGTCGATCGAGCGTGACCAGGGCGAAGGCCGCTACGTCACCGTGCGCGGTGCGCCCAAGGAGTTCACCACGGTGTCGATCGATGGCGTGCAGCTGGCCAACCCCGACCAGGCCAGCCGCGGCGTGGAACTGGACACCATCCCCTCGGACGTGATCTCCGCGCTGGAAGTGACCAAGGCGCTGACCCCGGACATGGATGGCGATGCCATCGCCGGCAACATCAACATCCGCACCCAGAGCGCGCTCGACCGCGACGGCATGACCCTGCGCGCCTCGCTCGGCGCCGGCAAGTTCCAGCTCGGTGATGGCGACAACCAGCGTGCCGCCGCCACCATCGGCCAGCGTTTCGGCGCCGACGGCAACATCGGCGTGCTGGTCTCCGCCTCGCACAGCCGCCAGGGCCGCTTCACCGACAACGTGGAAACGGTCTACTTCCAGGACGGTGCCAACGGCCCGATCCTGCCCGAGACGGTTGAAATCAAGGATTACGAAGGCACCCGCACGCGTACCGGCATCACCGGGCGGCTGGACTTCCGCCTCAACGAGGACAACCTGCTGTACTTCATCGCCTCCAACTCGCGTTTCCGCGACCACGAGTTCCGCGACAACCTGGTGATCGACATGGATCGCCATGCGGCCGGCTCCGACGACATCACCGGCACCGTGCGCGCCACCTTCGACAAGGAGCTGCGCGAGCGCACCTACGACAAGACCATCCGCACCTTCAACCTGGGTGGCGAGCACTGGCTGGGGGACTGGCGTGCCGACTGGCAGGTGTCGCGCAGCCGTGCGGAAAAGACCACCAGCCCGCGCAACCAGTTCATCTTCCGCTCCTCGGTGCGGCCGCAGATGAACTACGACTACAGCGACCACGACTTCCCGACCTGGGTCATCCAGGGGCGTGACGATGCCCCGGCCAGTGGCGTCAACCTGCCCGAGGACTGGTTCGGCTTCCGCCGCCTCAACGAGCGTTACGAATACGGCAAGGAAAGCGAAACCGGCCTGCGCATCGACCTCAAGCGCGAGCAGACCTGGCTCGGCGACGACGGTGACATCAAGTTCGGCCTGCGCGCGCGCCTGCGCGACAAGTCGTTCGATGACGAGCGCCGCCGCAACAGCAGCGCCGCGGACTTCGCCAACCTCGGCATCAGCATGTCCGACATGCTGTGCAGCGACCTGGGCGATTCCAACAACTTCGGCTACTTCCATGCCGGCCGCCGCTTCTGCCGCGACATCTTCTCCAGGCATGCCGGTCAGCTGATCGCCAGCGACAATCACAAGCGCCTGGTCGCCGACTCGATCACCGGCGACTACACCGCCGGCGAGGACATCCATTCCGCCTATGCGCGACTGGATGCACGCTGGGACGCGCTGACCATGATCGCCGGCCTGCGCTACGAGCGCACCCGCATCTCGGGTGAGGCGGCCGAGTTCGACGAAGACAGCGAGGAAGCGATCACCCGCAGCGTCGGTCGCAGCTATGGCCACCTGCTGCCGAGCCTGCACCTGCGCCACGAGTTCGGCCCCGACAGCATCCTGCGTGCCTCCTACTCGACCGGCCTGAACCGTCCGAACTTCATGCACACCGCGCCCTACCGCATCCTCGGCGAGCGCGAAGGCAACAGCGACGGAACCCTGGTGCAGGACATCGCCGAAGGCAACCCGGCGCTCAAGGCCGCCTATGCGCACAACTTCGATGTCAGCTTCGAGCACTACCTGCGTCCGCTCGGCCTGCTTTCGGCGGCGCTGTTCTACAAGCGCATCAGCGATCCGCTGTTCGTCGCCAACAGCACCGTGGTCGATGGCAACACGCGCATCAACCTGACCCGCCCGGAAAACGGCGGCAGCGGCCGCGTGCATGGCCTGGAGCTGGCCTGGCAGCAGACCTTCGACCAGCTGCCCGAACCGTTCGACGGCTTCGGCGTGTATGCCAACTACACCTGGGCCAAGTCGCGCGCCGAACTGCCGTTCGACGGCGGCACCACCGAGCTGCCCGGCACCTCGCGGCACAACTACAACCTGGCCCTGTCCTACGAGAAGTACGGGCTGAACGCGCGCCTGGCCTATACCTACCGCAGCCGCTTCATCCAGGAGTTCAACATCGACAACCCGGACCTCAACGTGTTCTGGGATGGCCGTGCCAGCGTCGATCTGAGCGCCAGCTACCGGATCAATCGCCAGTGGCAGGTGTTCGCCGAGGTCAACAACCTGACCGACACCCGCCAGGCACGCTTCCAGGGCGTGCGCAGCCGGGTGCTGGAACTGGAAGGCTTCGGCCGCTCGTGGCTGGCCGGGGTGCGCTTCGAATACTGAGTGCGCCACGCTCCGCCGCAATGACGAAGGCCGGGATCCGTCCCGGCCTTCGTCGTTTCAATCGCGCCGCACGGCTTCGGCCGCTTCGCACAGGCGCTGCAATTCCTCGGCATCGAACCCCGCTTCCAGGCGTGCCGCCAGGTTGAACGGCCCGTGCAGCACCCCGCCAGCATATTCGTGCAGCAGTTCGGTGAAGCGCCGGCGCGGCTCGACGCCGGCGCGCTCGCAGTGCCAGCGATACCAGCGCGAGCCGGCGGCGACATGGGCGATTTCCTCTTGCAGGATGGTGGCGAGGATCGCCGCGCTGGCTTCGTCACCGAGTGCGCGCAGCTTCCCGATCATCCCCGGCGTCACGTCCAGCCCGCGCGCCTCCAGCACCCGCGGCACCAGCGCCATGCGCGCGAGGCCGTCATGCGCGGTCTTCTCGGCCATTTCCCACAGCCCGTCGTGGGCATCGAAATCACCGTAGTCGTGGCCGAACTCGCGCAGGCGCGCACGCAGCATGTGGAAATGGCGTGCTTCGTCATCGGCCACCTGCACCCAGTCGGCGTAGTAGTCGGCAGGCAGGCCGCGGAAACGCCACAGCGCATCGCAGGCGAGGTCGATGGCGTTGAACTCGATATGCGCGATCGCATGCAGATGGAAATCTACTGGCGCAATCCAGCCCTGTTCCTAGCGGAAGAATAAGGCTGGATATTAGAATCGATACGCCTCGTACGGGACAGGTTTCTTGGATCCCAAGAACCGGAGGCAGCCACTGGTTGGTGTGCAGCACGTCGGGTGGAAAGGTAATCAAGTGCTACGTCCAGTATGTGCCTCATTGAAAATGAAGATATGATGTCCAGACAAAGCATCTTTATTTTGATTGCATTAGTTATCGGCTTGCTCGCAGGCTTTGCCGGCGCAAAACATTTGCAAACGCGCGAACTGGGCGGAGTGGGTGACGCTCAAGTCCGAACGATGCTTATGTATACGAGCTTGCTGCGTCCCATCAATGGGCGGTCGCCTGACGAGGCAGTAATCCGCGCACGCGTCGCCAGGTCCGCCGCCATATATCTGCGTGGTGCGGCCTATCACTATCCAGAAATTCGGCTCAAGCAAAACCGACAAGCACTTCTTCATACGAGCGAAGCGGCGCTAGGCGACGGGCTGCTGGAGCATATCCCGGAACCCGAATACAAGAACTTTGTCTCAGCCACAGCTCTCTGCATTACCCGTCATCCCGATAACATCGCCCAACTGGAAGGCTGCATTAAGCAGATCCCCAGCCCTTACGCCGAGCAAATGCATCCGGCACAAGCACCGCCATCGTAATCGGCTAACCGCAACGCTGCTTGACCTTGGCCTCGTCTGAGCGCTGCGCCTGCAATTGTTCGAGATAGCCGTGGTCCACGCCGGTGACGTACTCACCGGAGAAGCAGGAGCTGTCGAAACGCATGCCCGGGTTCTTCGGCCCGGCAACGGCCGCTTCCAGATCGTCCAGATCCTGATACACCAGCCAGTCGCAGCCGATCAGCTCGCGGATCTGTTCGACGTCGCGGCCATGCGCGATCAGCTCGCGCGGCGTGGGCATGTCGATGCCGTAGATGTTGGGGTAGCGCACCGGCGGCGCGGCCGAGGCCAGGTACACCTTGCGCGCGCCGGCATCACGCGCCATCTGCACGATCTGCTGGCTGGTGGTGCCGCGCACGATCGAATCATCGACCAGCAACACCACGCGGTTGCGAAACTCCAGCGGGATCGGATTGAGCTTGCGACGCACCGACTTCGCGCGCTCGTCCTGGCCGGGCATGATGAAAGTACGGCCGACGTAGCGATTCTTGATGAAGCCCTCGCGGTACTTGACGCCGAGCACGTTGGCGATCTCCAGCGCCGCATCGCGACTGGTATCGGGGATCGGAATCACCACGTCGATGTCATGCTCCGGCCATTCGCGCAGGATCTTCTCGCCCAGCGCCACGCCCATGCGCATGCGCGCCTTGTGCACCGACACGTTGTCCATCATCGAGTCCGGACGCGCGAAATAGACGTACTCGAACACGCACGGGCGCGGCTCCACCGCCTCGGCGACCACGCAATGGTGCAGCTGGCCATCGGCGGTGACCACCACCGCCTCGCCCGGCGCGACGTCACGCAGGCGGCTGAAGCCGATCAGGTCGAGCGCCACCGATTCGGAAGCCAGCGCGTATTCCTCGCCCTCGGGCGTGCTGCGCTGGCCGATCACCAGCGGGCGGATCGCATTGGGATCGCGGAACGCCACCAGGCCCAGGCCCATCACCATGCACACCGCGGCGAAGCCGCCCTTGGCACGCCGCATCAGTCCGCGCACCGCCTCGAACGCGGCCTCGGCATCGAGCGTCGCCTGCTGCGCCAGTTCGTGCGCGAACACGTTGAGCAGCACTTCCGAATCACTTTGCGTGTTGACGCTGCGACGGTCCTGCTCGAACACTTCGCGACGCAGCTCCTCGGTATTGATCAGGTTGCCGTTGTGGGCCAACGCGATGCCGTACGGCGAGTTGACGTAGAACGGCTGCGCCTCGTCACTGCCCTCGCTGCCGGCGGTGGGATAGCGGCAGTGGGCGATGCCCATGCGCCCCTTGAGCTGGGCCATCATGCGCGCGTTGAACACGTCGCTGACCAGGCCATTGCCCTTTTCCATGCGCAGTTGGCGACCGTCGCTGGTGGCGATGCCTGCGGCGTCCTGGCCGCGGTGCTGCAGCACGATCAGGCCGTCATACAACCGTGCCGCCACTTCGCTGTGGCTGACGATGCCGAGGATGCCGCACATGGGCCGGGACTCCGCTTGAGTGGTGCTGGGTGGAAAGAAGATGCTGCCGCAATGCGCTCAGGGATGCGAGCGCACCATGCCATTCACGCCGAGCCGGGCTGCGGCCTGTGCACGCAAGCGCTCGGCTTCGGCACGGTCGGCCACCGGGCCCAGGCGCACGCGGGTGCGTGGTCCGTCGGCGGTATTGATGGTTTCGCTGAACGCCGACAGCCCCGCCGCGCGCGCCTTGTCGCGCAATGCGGTAGCCGCCGCCGGGTCGGCGAATGCGCCCAGCTGTACCGCGAAACCCACATCCGCCGCCGCCGGCCTGGGCGATTCCGGCGCAGGCTTCGGCGTGGGCTCGGTCACGGGCGCCGGCTTGGGTTCGGCCTTGGCTTCGGACTTCGGCGCGGCGGCAACCTCACGCGGTGCCGGCGCGGGCTGCGTCGCAGTCGGCTTGGACTCGGGCGCAGGGGCCGTCGCGGTGCTCGTCGGCCCGGCTGCATCAGGCAGCGGGCGCGTGCTGACCGTGGCACTCGCGGTGGCAGGCGTGGTGTCGGCATCCAGCGCGATCACCCGCGCAGGCACCTTGTCATTGACTTCGACTGCGCGCAGGCGCGCATCTTCGGCGGCAGCACGGGTGGCAAACGGACCGATGCGCACCCGCCATGCACTGCGCCCGGCCAGGGTGGCCGCTTCGGCGCGCGCGCCAAGGCCGGCACCAGCGAGCGCGGCAACCACCCGATCAGCATCCGCCGAACTGGCGTAGTGGCCGAACTGCACCGCCCAATTCCCGCCCGCAGTGCCCGGGGAAACGGGTACCTCACGCGCTCCGGCCTGCGCGGCGGCGGCATCGGGCAGCGGCTCATCCAGTCCGGTAATGCCACCGGCCGGGGCTTCGGCGGGGGCGCCCAGCGGCAGGTCGCGGGTCTGGAATCCTTCGCGCGGTGCATTGGGCACATCCAGCGACACATCCGCCGCACCGCTGACCGGCGCCGGCCCCTTGACCAGCATCGGCAGGAACACCACCGCGATCGCGACCAGCACGACCGCACCGATCAGGCGCTGTTTCAGGGCTCGTTCCATTCAGGCGCTGGCTGCAGGCGGGTGTTCGATTATAACGTGCGCTCCGCCACGGCCCCTTTCGCGCGCAGCTGCTTCAGCCCGCGTTCGGCTGCATGGAAGCTGCCGAACACGAGGATGCGCCCCCCTTCGTTGCTGTGCTCCAGGGCCAGCTCGATGCCGGCTTCGACGCTCGGTGCGCATGCCAGCAGCGGCAGACCGGCGGACAGGCGTTCGGCCAGCACCGCGGCTTCCTGTCCGCGCGGGCCGGCCTCCAGGCTGCCGGCGATGATCCAGCCATCGACCTGTGCAGCCAGCGCCTGCACCACGCCCACCGCATCCTTGTCCGCCAGTGCCGCGTACACCGCCAGCGTCGGCGTCCGCGGGCGCTCGGCCAGGGCCGCGGCCAGCGCGCGCGCGGCCTGCGGGTTGTGGCCGACATCGAGCACGATCTCGACGCCGTGGTGATGCCACGATTGCATGCGCGCGGCGATCCGGGCCTCGGCGACGCCACGCGCCCATGTCTGCGGCGCGGCGTCGAAGCCGATCGCGCGCAGCGCGGCGATGGCGCAGGCGGCATTGCGCATCTGCACCGGTGCGGCAAGGCCAGGGCGCGGCAACTCCAGTTCGAAGCCGGGCTCGCGGTAACGCCAATGCGCTGCGTCCAGCGGCTCGGCGAAAAAATCGCTGCCGATGCGCCAGCTCGACGCGCCGATCGCGTAGGCATGCCGCAGCACACTGGCCGGCGGATCGTCATCGCCCAGCACCAGCGGCTTCCAGGCACGCGCGATACCGGCCTTTTCATGGCCGATGCGTTCGATGTCATCGCCCAGCCAATCCCGGTGGTCGAGGTCGACGGTGGTGATCACCGCGCAATCGGCATCCACCACGTTCACCGCGTCCAGACGACCGCCCAGGCCCACTTCGAGCACCGCGAGGTCGAGCTCGGCGCGCTGGAACAGCCACAGCGCGGCAAGGGTGCCGGTTTCGAAATAGGTCAGCGGCGTGTCACCGCGTGCCGCCTCGATCGCCTCGAAGGCCGCCACCAGCTCGGCATCGGTGGCTTCGCGCCCCTCGATGCGCACGCGCTCGTTGTAGCGCTCGAGGTGCGGCGAGGTGTAGCTGCCCACGCGCCAGCCGCCGGCACGCGCGATCGACTCGATGAAGGCCACGCAGGAGCCCTTGCCATTGGTGCCGGCCACGCTGATGACATGGCGCGCCGGGCGTGCGGGCGGCAGCCGCGCGGCGACCTTGCGCACGCGCTCCAGGCCCAGTTCGACCTGCTTCGGGTGCCGGGTTTCCAGCCGTTCCAGCCAGGCGGCGAGTGCAGGTTCCATCTGCCGGATTGTAAGCCTGCGTGCGGCGTCTCAGAGGGCGCGGTGCAGCGCCTCGCCGAACAGCGCGGTGTGGTGCGCGCTGTCGTTGAGTCGCACCACCTCCAACGCATCCACGCTCGCGCCCTGCAGCAGGTTGAGCGTCGCCGGTGCCTGGCGGAATCCCCACAGCCGGTCGAAGGGAATGCCGAGGATGTGGCACAGCAGCACGCGGTTCACCGCATCGTGCGCCACCAGCAGCAGGGTCTGCTCTTCACCCAACCCCTCGCAGGCACGCACCAGCGCCGGCCATGCGCGATCGAACACCTGCTGCAGCGACTCGCCCCCGGGCATCTGCACCGACTGCGGCTGCGCGCGCCAGGCCTGCAGCCGCTCGGGATCACGTGCGGCGATTTCGCTGGCGAGCAATCCCTCCCATTCGCCATGCGCGATTTCCGCAAGCCCGGCATCCAGTGCCAGCATGGCGCTGCGCTCCGGGCCAAGGGCGAGCTCGGCGGTTTTCCGCGCACGGCCCAGCGGCGAGGCCAGCGCACGGTCGATGTCGACCGCCTGCAGGCGCTTGCCCAGCGCGCGCGCCTGCGCCTCGCCCACATCAGACAACGGGATATCGACCTGGCCCTGGTAACGGCCTTCGGCATTCCACGGCGTTTCACCGTGACGGGCAAGCAGGATGCGCATGGGAGTCCTTGTGATTGGATATGTGCCGTCGCGACCTGACGATGACGGCGTGCGACGAGGATACGCAGTGCAGCGCGTGATGCAAAAAAAGCGGCGCATGTCGCCATGCGCCGCCGCTGACGAAAACCCGCCGCACCCGTGACGGGTGCGACGGACCAATGCTCACTTCTGTGCCGGCACACCCATTTCCTGCAGCAGCTGCGGTGCCGGGTAGACCTCCTGCATCACCCAGCGCATGTAGCGCTGGTCGACCGAGATCATGCGCGTCATCACCGGGTCGAACACCCAGTTGGAGCTGACCGATTCCCAGTTGCCGTCGAACGCGAGGCCGACCAGCTTGCCCTCGCCGTCGAGCACCGGCGAGCCGGAGTTGCCACCGGTGATGTCGAGGTTGGCGAGGAAGTTCACCGGCACGCTGCCCAGGCGCGCATCCTCCAGTCCGCCATGACGCTTGGCACTGATCGCATCGAGCAGGTTCTGCGGCGCATCGAACGGCTCCTCGCCGGTGGCCTTGGCCGCGACTTCCTCGAGCCGGGTGAACGGTGCCTGTTCCACGCCATCGAGCTTGGTATAGCCGGTGACCTGACCGAAGGTGATGCGCAGCGAGGAATTGGCATCCGGGTACACCGCCTCGCGACGCGAGGCGCGGTAATCCATCACCGCCTGCATGTAGGTCGGCTGCACCACCAGCAGCTCGCCGGAGCGGGCCTTGCCCTTCTCCTCCAGATCCAGCAGCACCGGCATCACCGCGCGCGCATAGACGATGGCCGGATCGTCGCTGGCTTCGAAAGCGGCGCGGTCGGCGTTGAACCACTTCATGCGCTCTTCGGCGCTCTTGAGTCCGCTCTTGCCGAGGCGATCGAGCGCGGCATCGACTGCGGCGGCATCGTTGCCGCCCAGCCATTCGTCGATCGCGGCCACGCGCTGTGCGGCCGGCAGCTTGAGATATTCCAGCAGCCAGTAGCGTTGCAGCTGGCGATCCATGCCCGGGTCGTAGCGGCGCTCCATCTGCCTGAGGCCGCCTTCGATGCCGGCGAGATCGCGCTGCTGGTAACCGCTGGGGCGCTCGGCGTCGGGTTTCTGCTTTTCCATCGCCAGCCGGTACAACTGCACCGCCACCCCGCCGAGCGCACCGCCGGACTGGCGCATCACCAGGTCACGCTCGCGCGTGGCACGCGACTCGGCATGCAGTTCTACCAGGCGCTGGTGTGCGGCCAGTGCCGGCGCGCCCTTGCGCCCGCGCTTGCGCAGCCAGGCCAGCACCGCGGCTTCCTCGTCCTGCTTGGTTTTGGCCGCATCGATGCGCTTGAAGCCCTCGAGCTGGCCGTCGTAGTTCTTCAGCACGTTCTCCCAGCCACGCATGGTGCTGGCGTACTTCACTTCGATCTCGGGGTTTTTCTTGCCTGCGGCATCGACCATCGCCACCAGATTCTTGTAGTGCGCGGAAATGGTCGGGTAGGCCCATTGCTCGGTGTTTTCGAACTCGTCGGCCAACGCATAGCGGCTGGTGCGGCCCGGATAACCGGCGACCATCACGAAATCGCCCACGCCCAGCGGCTTGTCGGCCATGCGCAGCCAGTGCCTGGGCTGGTACGGAACGTTGTCTTCGCTGTACGCGGCCGGCTTGCCGTCCTTGCCGACATAGGCGCGATAGAACGCGAAGTCACCGGTGTGGCGCGGCCACATCCAGTTGTCGATCTCGCCACCGTAGCTGCCGATCGAATTGGGCGGCGCGTAGGCCAGGCGCACGTCCTTGATCTCAAGGTTCTTGAACAGGCGGTAGGTGACGCCGCCGAAGAAGCTGTACAGCCGGCAGCGGTAACCGCCATCACCCTCGCACTGCGCGATCAGGCGCTTTTCAAGGTCTTCCACCGCGCGCGTGCGGTCGGCTGGCGTCTGCGCCGCGTTGATCGCCTGCCGGACCTGCGCGGTCACGTCGGTGATTTCATCAAGCACGAAAATGCGCGCATTGGGCCCGGCCGACAGCTCGTCAGCGGGCGTGGCGGCATTGAAGCCGAGCTGGATCAGGTTGCGCTCGGGCGTCGAGTTGAGCTGGATCGCGCCATACGCACAGTGATGGTTGGTGGCGACCAGACCCTGCGGCGAGACGAAGCTGGCGGTGCAGCCGCCCAGCGAAACCACCGCACCCAGCGGGTCGCCGGTCAGGTTGGCCAATTGCTTCGGATCGAGCTTGAGGCCGGCCTTCTTCAGGCGCGCGGAAATCTCCGGCAGCTGCTGCGGTACCCACATGCCTTCATCGGCGTGGGCGCGCGGCGTGGCAAGTCCGAGGGATGCCACGGCGATCGCCGCGGCCAGTGCTGTCATGCGCATGATGCGTTTCCTGATGGGATCATGCGCCGATTCTAGCCCCCGGCAGCGGCAGACGGCCGTGGCAGAGGTCATGCCCGGGCCGCCCGGGCGGCGACGTGCCTGATGGCACGCCGCGCCGCCCGCCGACGCGGCCCCGGCATCGCGCTCAGGAGCGCGGCAGGCCCATTTCCTGCAGCAGCCAATGCGCCGGATAGACCTTGTCCATCAGCCAGCGCATGTAGCGCGCGTCCACGTGCACCGCGCGCTTGTAGCGCGAATCGAACATCCAGCTGGCGCTGACCGATTCCCAGTTGCTGTCGAAGTTGATGCCGATCAGCCGGCCCTGCGCATCCAGCACCGGCGAGCCGGAATTGCCGCCGGTGGTGTCGAGGTTGGTCAGCAGGTTGACGGTCTGGGTCTTCAGCAGCGGATCGGCGGTATTGCCGAAGTCGCCGCGCGCGATGGCCTCGCGCAGGGCCTGCGGCGCGTTGAACGGATCGGTGCCGGTGTGTTTTTCGAGGATGCCCTGCACCGTGGTCAGCGGCACATATTCCACCGCATCGCGCGGATTGAGCGACTGCACCCGCCCGTAGCTCACACGCAGGGTGGAATTGGCATCCGGATACACCGCGCGTCCCTGGCTGTGGCGATAGCCGATCAGCGCGCGCATGTAAGCCGGGCGCAGGCGCAGCAGATCGCCTTCGCGCGCCTTGGCCTCGTCCTCCAGACGCAGGATCGCCGGCAGCAGCGTGCCCGCCGCGGCCAGCAGCGGATCGCGGCTGGCGGACAACGCAGCGGCATCGGCCTGCATCCAGCGCAGCCGCTCGGCCTCATCGCCCAGCCGGGTATCGGCGTACAAGGCATCCAGCCGGGCCTGCGCGGCCTTGGCATCGGCGCCGAACACCGCATCGACTTCGGCAATGCGCTGCGCCGACGGCAGTGCGTAATAACCCTTCAGCAGGTTCATCACGATGGCCTTTTCCACCGCCGCGTCGTAGCGGCGCTGGACCTGGCGCAGGCGGCCTTCGATCAGGGCCTCGTCGCGTTGCTGGTAGCCGCTCTGGCGCTCGGCGTCGGGCTTGCCGCGCTCCAGCGCGAGCCGCTGCAAGGTGACGGCCGAGTTCAACAGCTGGCTGCGCGCGATCACCATGTTGAGCAACTGGTCGCGCTCGCGCATGGCCGAGGCACCGGCCAGCACCGCCTGCAGCTGCTCGATGTCGGCGCGGGTCGCGTCCGCATCGGGCTGGCGTGCCAACCAGGCGAGCATCGCCGCCTCGTCCTCGCGGCGCACGCGCACCGCATCGCTGCGGCGCAGACCTTCCAGCTCGCCCTGCGCGCGCTTGAGCGTGTTCTTGAACGACTGCACCTGCGAGGCGTACTTCACCGCCGCCTCGCTGCCCTCCGGCGCGGCGCCGGCGATGTCCTCGAGCAGCCCCTCGAACAGCGCGATGCGCGAGGGCAGCTGCCATTCGATCTGGCTGGCGAACTCGGCGGCGCTGCGATGGCGAAAGGTGATGCCCGGATAGCCGGCCAGCATCGCGTAATCGCCGTCCTTCACTGCCGCGGTGCTGACCTGCAGGTGCGCCGGCGGCCGGTACGGCACGTTGCCCGGGCTGTAGGCGGCCGGGGTGCCGTCGGGCGCCACGTAGGCGCGCAGGAAGGTGAAATCGCCGCTGTGCCGCGGCCACATGAAGTTGTCGATCTCGTCGCCGTAATTGCCGATGTCGCGCGGCGGCGCATACACCAGACGGATGTCGCGCAGCTCCAGTTGCCGCACCAGGTAGAAATCGGTGCCGTAGTACATGTTGGCCACGCTGCAGCGATGACCGGCATCGGCCTCGCATTCGCGCACCGCGGCCTTGGAGGCGGCATCCACCGCATCGAAGTATTCGCGTCCCTGCTTGCCCGCGGCCGCGGCCAGGATGCGTTCGGTGATCGGCTCGAAGCCGGTGGTCACCAGCACGCGGAAGTCGGGGTTGGCAGGCAGCTCGGCGGCCATGTCCGACGCGACGAAACCTTCGCCGATCAGGTCGCGCTGCGGCGAGCTGTTGTACTGGATCACGCCGAAGGCGACATGGTGATTGGTCAGGATCAGGCCATTGGGCGAGACGAAGCTGCCGGTGGCGCCACCGGCCTTGACCACCGCCGCCAGCGGCGGTTTGGTGACATCGGCCATGCGCGCCGGATCACCCTTGAAGCCGGCGGCCTTCATCTGCTGCTGGATTTCCGGCAACTGCATCGGCAGCCACATGCCTTCGTCGGCGGCCACCGGCGTGGCCGTGCCCGCGGCCAGCGCCACGCCGCCCGCCAGGCCCAGGATCGTCTTGCGCATTGCGTGCTCCCTCTTGTCCGGCAAACCCCTATTAGAACCCGGAAGCGGCCCGCGGCCCAGTCGCCTGCGCACGGAACGGCCACATCGCGCGGGCTAAAATGGCCGCCCGCACGGCACGATGGACCGGACATGACGCAAATGATGAGGGCGCTGGTCAAGCGCGAAGCTGGCAAGGGCATCTGGATGGAACAGGTCCCGGTGCCCGTCCCCGGCCCCAACGAGGTGCTGATCAAGGTGGGCAAGACCGCGATCTGCGGCACCGACCTGCACATCTACCTGTGGGATGAATGGAGCCAGCGCACGATCAAGCCGGGGCTGGTGATCGGCCATGAATTCGTCGGCCGCATCGAAGCACTGGGGCCGGGCGTGTCCGGCTACCGCGTCGGCCAGCGCGTCAGCGCCGAGGGCCATATCGTCTGCGGGCATTGCCGCAACTGCCGCGCCGGCCGCCAGCACCTGTGCCCGAACACGGTCGGCATCGGCGTCAACCGCGACGGCGCCTTCGCCGAATACATCGTGATGCCGGCCAGCAATCTGTGGCCGATCCCCGATCAGGTGCCGGGCGAGCTGGCCGCATTCTTCGACCCCTACGGCAACGCCGCGCACTGCGCGCTGGAGTTCGACGTGGTCGGCGAGGACGTGCTGATCACCGGCGCCGGCCCGATCGGCGTGATCGCCGCCGGCATCTGCAAGCACATCGGCGCGCGCAACGTGGTGGTCACCGACGTCAACGACTACCGCCTCAAACTCGCCGCCGACATGGGCGCGACGCGCGTGGTCAACGTCACCAACACTTCGCTCAAGGCGGTGATGCAGGACCTGCACATGGAAGGCTTCGATGTCGGCCTGGAAATGAGCGGCAACCCGCGCGCCTTCTCCGACATGCTCGAATGCATGTACCACGGCGGCAAGATCGCGATGCTCGGCATCATGCCCAACGGTGCCGGCATCGACTGGGACAAGGTGATCTTCAAGGGCCTCACCCTGCAGGGCATCTACGGCCGGCGCATGTACGAGACCTGGTACAAGATGACCCAGTTGCTGCTGTCGGGCTTCCCGCTTGGCAAGGTGCTGACCCACCAGTTGCCGATCGAGGAGTTCCAGCACGGATTTGATCTGATGCAATCGGGCAAGTCGGGCAAGGTGGTACTGTCCTGGCACTGATCAACTGAGGAACAAGTGAAGAGAAACGAGGAACGAGTCAACGCGCTCCCGGCCTTCACCAAATGCTCCCAGTGCCCTCCTTGATCTTGCTTCATACTCGTTTCTCTTTCCTCCTCACTCGTTCCTGGCCCTTATGTCCCTGACTTCCCGCTACCACCAGACGCTCGATGAAATCCGCGATGCCGGGTTGTTCAAGTCCGAGCGCATCATCACCAGCCCGCAAGCGGCGGAGATCCGGCTCGAGGACGGCCGCCGGGTACTCAACTTCTGCGCCAACAACTACCTCGGCCTGGCCGACCATCCCAAGCTGATCGAGGCGGCGCGCTGCGCGCTGGACACCCACGGTTTCGGCCTCGCCTCGGTGCGCTTCATCTGCGGCACGCAGGACTTGCACAAGGAGCTCGAAGCCACCATCGCCGAGTTCTTCGGCACCGAGGACACCATCCTCTACGCCGCCTGTTTCGATGCCAACGGCGGCCTGTTCGAGCCGCTGCTGGATGCCGAAGACGCGATCGTCTCGGACGCGCTCAACCACGCCTCGATCATCGATGGCGTGCGCCTGTGCAAGGCCAAGCGCTACCGCTACGCCAACTGCGACATGGCCGACCTGGAAAAGCAGCTCCAGCAGGCGCGCGCCGATGGTGCGCGCAGCATCATGATCACCACCGACGGCGTGTTTTCGATGGACGGCTTCATCGCGCCGCTGGACGAGATCACCGCGCTGGCGGAGAAATACCAAGCGATGGTGCATATCGATGAATGCCATGCCACCGGCTTCGTCGGCAAGACCGGCCGTGGCAGCGCCGAACTCAAGGGCGTGCTGGACAAGATCGACATCTTCACCGGCACCCTGGGCAAGGCCATGGGCGGCGCCATCGGTGGCTTCACCACCGGCAAGCGCGAGGTGATCGAGATGCTGCGCCAGCGCTCGCGGCCCTACCTGTTCTCCAATTCGCTGCCGCCGCACGTGGTCGCCGCCGGTACCCGTGCCTTCCAGATGCTGTCCGAAGCCGACGACCTGCGCCGGCAACTGGCCGAGAACACCGCCTACTTCCGTGAGCAGATGCAGGCGCGCGGCTTCGACCTCAAGCCGGGCGAGCACCCGATCGTGCCGGTGATGCTGTACGACGCACCGTTGGCGCAGCGCTTCGCCGAGCGCCTGCTGCAGGAAGGCATCTACGCGATCGGCTTCTTCTTCCCGGTGGTGCCCAAGGGCGAGGCGCGCATCCGCACCCAGATCAGCGCCGCGCATACCCGCCAGCAGCTGGATCGCGCGATCGACGCCTTCACCCGCATCGGCCGCGAACTGGGCGTGCTCAAGGACTGAAGCCGTCCCGAGCCGAGCCTCTGCGGCCACCGGCTCCGCTGCAAACGACAACGGCGCGCCCCGGGGCGCGCCGTTTCACTGTCCGGACACCGGAACGGGCCGGGATCAGGGCTCGTCGGGCTGTTGCTTCTCCGCCTCGCCTTCGGCCGGGGTTTCGGCCGGCGGCGTGGCGCCGGCATCGGCGGTCTGCACCGGCTTGCGCCCGGCGATGCGGATGCCGCGCGCCTGCATCCAGGCATCGAACTCGTCCGCGGTCATGCGCTTGCCACCCTGGGTCAGGCTGAAGCGCCAGGGCGTGTTGTCGTACTCGGTGCGCGGCTTGTAGGCGGCCGGGTCATTGGGGTCGACCGGGCTGGGTGCGGGGATCGCGCGTGCCACGCGGCAGGATTCGATCTGCATGCGCAACAGGACCGATTCGGCCGACACCGCTTGTTCGTAAGCGCGCGAGAGCACGCCGGTCGGCGAGCCCAGGTCGGACATCGGCGCCAGGAACTCGCTGGACAGCGGGCTGGTGGCGCCCGCGGGCAGCGGCATCACCTGCGGCACGTTGGCGCAATTGGGCGCGCCCAGCACGGGGGCGGCGGCGATGAGCAGCGGCAATGCAAGCAGCAGGCGTGGCAACATGGGAACTCCTGGAAACCGGCGCGAGCGCGGCAATGGAAAGGCGTTGCCAATGTAGGCGAAATCGTCGCGGGATGAAAGTCTTGCGCAAGGCTGTTCGCGCTGCATCTGAACTTTCCGCATCGCGGTGACGGTGCATCGGCGCCTCGGGCGAAACCCTGTTCGCAACACGCGGGCAAAAAGAAACCCGGCACGAGGCCGGGTTTCCCTTGTTGCGGAAGAGTGCCGTATTACTGGCTGTTGAGCTCGGTACGACGGTTCTCTTCGTTCTTGCACTCCGGCAGGGTCTGCGCGGTCGGCACCAGCGGACGGCTCTCACCGTAGCCAACCGGACCCACCAGACGACCGGCGTCGATGCCGTTGCTGGTCAGGTAGTTGTACACGGCGCGCGCACGACGCTCCGACAGGGCCTGGTTGTAAGCGTCGGCACCGCACAGGTCGGTGTGACCGGCGACTTCAACACGCATTTCCGGATAGCGCTTCAGGATCTCGATGGCCTGGTTCAGGGTTTCCATCGAGCCCGGCACCAGACCGGCGCTGCCGATCTGACCGTTCCAGTTGCGCTTCGGGAAGTCGAAGTCGAAGTTCACGCCTTCCAGGTTGATGGTCAGCGGGACCGGGCAGCCATCCGGACCGACGGCGGTGCCGGCCGGGGTGTTCGGGCAGCGGTCATCGCAATCGTTCACGCCGTCACCGTCGCTGTCCATGTCGGCACAGGTCTGGGTCGGGGCGGGCGCAGGGGCCACCGGGGCCACCGGCTCCGGGCCGAGGGCGATGGTCAGGCCGACCGAGGCCAGGTAATCGATGAACTGGCTCTGCTGCTTGTAGGCCGGAGCCTGGTCAAGCGGCATGCCGGACGGACCGGCCTGGACCTTGTCGAAGTCGACGCGGGCGCCGATTTCGGTACGCAGGTCGACGCGGCCGAAGTCGGCCTGCAGACCCACGCCAAGGTTGGCAGCGGCGTTGTTGTCGCGGTGCTGGGCCGGGTAGTTGCCATGGATGTCCGGCGCGCCGTTGAAGCCGACGAACTCTTCCTCATGGCGCTGCATGCCGACACCGAACTTCAGGTACGGCCACCACTTGCTGTCCGCATTGCGGAAGTGGTAACGCGCATCGACCGAGGCGCCGTACTGGCTCCACCACAGGTTCGGATTCGCTTCCTTGGCCGGGTTCTGGTAGTTCAGCTCCAGATCCACCGACCAGTTCGGGGTCCAGAACTTGCCGAAGCCGAGGGTGCCGAACACGGCATCATCGGTACCACGGTCCTTGTCCTGGAAGTTCACGCCGGTGGAGGCGGAAACGTACCAGCGATCATCGAACTCCTGGGCGACGGCGGAGTGCGCAACGCCCATACCGCACAACAGCGCGGCGCAGAGGAGTTTCTTCTTCATGTTGAGCTCCTTGGTCAAAACGATTTGACGGGTTGAGTGAAACGAAAAACGTGAAACATCAGTGCCGACGGCCCTGCGCAGCACCGCCACGCACGCAAGGCTACGGCGGCGAATGTGAAAGGCGTGTTAACAATAGCATAACAGTTCCCGATCAATGCCCCCTGTTCAGGCAACAGTCGGATTCAATTTCGGCGCGCTCGCCGTCGGTCTTGGCCGAGTCGGGGGGATCGAACACGCGCCATGCATTATATAGGTGCGATGCGTTGCAGCATATGCATGCGGTGAATCCCGTGCATCCGGCCGCCGCCGGATCCGCGGCCCCCGCCGGGCACCGGAAGTCCCGCCTGCCTGCACCACACTGCCGGAATGAGCGGCTTCGCCGCTGCATCACGCGCATCGCGCCATCTCAGCCCGCTGCCGAAGCCCAGCGGCTCCCGCTCGCGGCAAGCACAGAACGCGGCCGCGAATGTAAATCCCCATTCAGCCAGCATTCCGAATCGGCCTTCTAAGGTGCGCCCAATTTCGGCTGTCGCCCATTCAGATTCGGGCGACCTTGGCGGAATCCTCCGCCCGGGCTTTGCAGGTGCATCGGCGCCGCTGCCCTCCCTGACGCCATATCGCGGACGTACCCTCCTGTCCCCCCGGCCAACCCTGGCCCGTGTCCGCGAGCAACGAACACGGAGTACAACGATGAAACTGGCATGGCTTTTGTGGTTTGCCTCGATTCTTCCGCCCCAGGCCGGCGATTCCCTGTGCCTGTCGGCCACCCTGTACCTGGAAGCCCGCGACCAGCCGGCACTGGGCCAGAAGGCGGTCGCCGAAGTCGCGCTGCGGCGCGAGGACAGCGGCCTGTGGGGTGATTCGATGTGCCAGGTGGTGACCGCGCGCAAGCAGTTCGCGCCCACGCTGGTATCGCCGCAGACCCGGCTGAGCAATGTGGAAGCCTGGACCCGGGCGGTGAACATCGCCATCGAGGCCGAACAGAACTGGTCGCTGCCGGCCGGCCAGCGCCAGGAACTGGTGCCCGGCGCCAGCCATTTCATGGCGCATGCCATCGCCAAGCCGAACTGGCGCCATGCGCCGTCGGTCGCCACCATCGGCGACCACACCTTCCTCAAGGTGCAGCCCTTGCGCGCCCGCCGCGGCTGAGATCCCGGTCCCGGCGGCCCTCATCGGCCGTTCGCGCCGACTGGCGCATCATCGGGTTTTCCCCTGAGGAGAACCCGATGAAGCTCTACACCAAGCCCGGCGCCTGCTCGACCGCGGACCATATCGCCCTGCAATGGAGCGGTCTGCCGTTCGAGTTCGAGGTGATGGATGCGGCCGGCCTGAAATCCGACGAGTTCCGCGCTCTGAACCCGGCCGGCGCGGTGCCGGTGCTGGTCGATGGCGATTTCGTGCTGACCCAGAACGCGGCGATCATGGGCTATATCGCCGACAGCGCGCCGCAGGCAGGCCTGCTCGGTGATGGCAGCGTGCGGCAGCGCGCGGAGGCCGGACGTTGGCTGGCATTCTGCAATTCGGATCTGCACCCCTCCTATACGCCCCTGTTCTCGCCGGGTCTGTTCATGCGCGGTGCCGAGCACTACGACACGGTGAAGGAGCTCGCGCGCACGCGCGTGCGCAAACAGTACGAAACCGCGGATCGGCGCCTGGGCGAGACCGGTGACTGGCTGGCCGGCTTCCGCAGCGTGGCCGACCCCTACCTGTTCGTGACCCTGCTCTGGGCCGACAACACCGGTGTCGACCTGTCCGGATTGCAGCATCTGGCTGCGTTCCGCGAGCGCATGCGCGCCGATCCTGGCGTGCAAACGGCATTCAAGGCAGAGGGTTTGGCCTGAGCCGCAGTGCCTGAGCCAGACGCGGGGCCCAAGCCCCATGAGAAAACCCGCGCCGAAGCGCGGGTTTTTCGTTGCACCATGCAGACGCAGGCCGCTCAGCCCATGCAGTCGGCCGGCACCCGCACCTCGCCCTGCATCAGCACCCGCGCGCTGCGGCTCATCACCGCCTTGCGCACCATCCACGCGCCATCCACCTGCTCGGCCGCCGCGCCCACGCGCAACGTGCCGGAAGGATGGCCGAAGCGCACCGCTTCGCGCGCACCACCGCCGGCGGCGAGGTTGACCAGCGTGCCGGGTACCGCGGCGGCGGCGGCGATCGCCACCGAGGCGGTGCCCATCATCGCGTGGTGCAGCTTGCCCATCGACAGCGCACGCACGCGCAGGTCGATGTCCGCTGCCGCGATCGGCTTGCCACTGGAGGCGACGTAATCGGCCGGTGGCGCGACGAAGGCCACCTTGGGCGTGTGCTGGCGGGTGGCGGCTTCGCTGGCATCGGCGATCAGCCCCATGCGCAGCGCGCCGGCGGTGCGGATCGCCTCGAAGCGCGCCAGCGCCTCGGCATCGCCATTGATGTCGACCTGCAGCTCGCTGCCGGAACAGCCGATGTCGGCAGCGTTGATGAAGATGGTGGGGATGCCGGCGCTGATCATCGTCGCCTCAAGCGTGCCGATGCCCGGCACCTCCAGCGCATCGACCACGTTGCCGGTCGGGAACATGCTGCCGCCGGCCTCGCCCTCGTCGGACGGGTCGAGAAACTCCAGCACGATCTCGGCGGCGGGAAAGGCCACCCCGTCCAGCTCGAAATCACCCAGCTCCTGCACCTGGCCGCCGGCCACCGGCACATGCGCGATGATGGTCTTGCCGATGTTGGCCTGCCAGATGCGTACCGTGCACAGGCCATCCTGCGGCACCCGCGCCGGATCGATCAGCCCTTGGGCGATCGCGAACGGCCCCACCGCGCTGGACAGGTTGCCGCAGTTGCCCGACCAGTCGACGAAATCGCTGTCGATGCTGATCTGCCCGTACAGGTAGTCGACATCGTGATCCGGCCGCTCGGACTTCGAAATGATCACGCACTTGGACGTGCTCGAAGTCGCCCCGCCCATGCCGTCGATGTGCTGCCGGTACGGATCGGGCGAACCGATCACCCGCTGCAGCAGCGCATCCCGCGCCGGCCCCGGCACACGCGCGGCTTCGGGCAGGTCCTGCAGCCGGAAGAACACGCCCTTGGACGTGCCACCGCGCATGTAGGTGGCGGGGATGGACAGTTGCCGTGGCATGGCACGCTCCGTGTCGGTGTTCATGGCGTGACGCTCAGACCTCGCCCGCCAGAAAATCCTGCGCGAAGCGCTGCAGGACGCCGCCAGCTTCGTAGATGGCGACTTCTTCGTCGGAGTCGAGGCGGCAGGTGACCGGGACTTCGACGGTTTCGCCGTCCTTGCGGTGGATGACCAGGGTCAGGGTGGCGCCGGGGGTGCGTTCACCGACGACATCGAAGGTTTCGCTGCCGTCGATGCGCAGGGTCCTGCGGTCGGTGCCGGGCTGGAACTGCACCGGCAGCACGCCCATGCCGATCAGGTTGGTGCGGTGGATGCGCTCGAAGCCTTCGGCGACGATCGCTTCCACGCCGGCCAGGCGCACGCCCTTGGCCGCCCAGTCGCGGCTGGAGCCCTGGCCGTAGTCGGCGCCGGCGATGATGATCAGCGGCTGGCCGCGGTCCATGTAGGTTTCGATCGCTTCCCACATGCGCATGACCTTGCCGTCCGGCTCGACGCGGGCCAGCGAGCCCTGCTGCACTTCGCCATCGACCACCGCCATCTCGTTGATCAGCTTGGGGTTGGCGAAGGTGGCGCGCTGCGCGGTGAGGTGGTCGCCGCGATGGGTGGCGTAGGAATTGAAGTCTTCCTCGGGCAGGCCCATTTTCGCCAGGTACTCGCCGGCGGCGCTGGACGGCAGGATGGCGTTGGACGGCGAGAGGTGGTCGGTGGTGATGTTGTCGCCGAGCACCGCCAGCGGGCGCAGGCCGCGCAGGCTGCGTTCGCCGGCCAGCGCGCCTTCCCAGTACGGCGGGCGGCGGATGTAGGTCGATTGCGGGCGCCAGTCGTACAGCGGGCTGACCTGCTCGCCATGTTCGACCTGCAGCCTGAACATCGGCTCGTACACCTGGCGGAAGAACTCCGGCTTGACGCTGGCCTTGACCACCGCATCGATTTCCTCGTCGCTGGGCCAGATGTCCTTGAGCCGCACCTCGCGGCCTTCGGCATCGATCCCGAGCACGTCCTTTTCGATGTCGAAGCGGATGGTGCCGGCGATGGCATAGGCGATCACCAGCGGCGGCGAAGCCAGGAACGCCTGCTTGGCATAGGGATGGATGCGGCCATCGAAGTTGCGGTTGCCGGAAAGCACCGCCACCGAATACAGGTCGCGGTCGATGATTTCCTGCTGGATCGCCGGATCCAGCGCGCCGGACATGCCGTTGCAGGTGGTGCAGGCGAAGCCGACGATGCCAAAGCCCAGCTGCTCCAGCTCCGGCAGCAGTTCGGCATCGTCCAGGTACAGCTCGACCGCGCGCGAGCCCGGCGCCAGCGAGGTCTTGACCCAGGGCTTGCGGCTCAGGCCGCGGGCATTGGCATTGCGTGCCAGCAGGCCGGCGGCGATCACGTTGCGCGGGTTGGAGGTGTTGGTGCAGCTGGTGATGGCGGCGATGATCACCGCGCCATCGGGCAGCTTGCCGGCGGCTTCCTCGGCGCGGGCGGCATCCAGCCCGGCGCTGCTGGCGATGCCGCGCGAGGCCAGTTCGTCCACCGGCAGGCGCCGGTGCGGATTGGACGGGCCGGCCATGTTGCGGCCGACGCTGGACAGGTCGAAGCGCAGCACGCGCTCGTATTCGGCCTCGCGCATGGCATCGGCCCACAGCCCGGCGGCCTTGGCATAGGTTTCGACCAGTTGCACCTGGGCCTCGTCGCGGCCGGTCAGGCGCAGGTAGTCGAGGGTCTGCTGGTCGATGTAGAACAGCCCGGCGGTGGCGCCGTATTCCGGGGTCATGTTGGAGATGGTGGCGCGGTCGCCGATGGTCAGGTGCGCCGCGCCTTCGCCGAAGAACTCCAGGTAGGCACCGACCACGCGCTCGTTGCGCAGGAACTCGGTCAGCGCCAGCACGATGTCGGTGGCGGTGATGTTCGGCCCCGGCTTGCCGGTCAGCTCCACGCCGACGATGTCCGGCAGGCGCATCCACGAGGCGCGGCCGAGCATCACGTTCTCCGCTTCCAGCCCGCCCACGCCGATCGCGATCACGCCCAGCGCATCCACGTGCGGGGTGTGGCTGTCGGTGCCGACGCAGGTGTCGGGGAAGGCGACACCGTCATCCACGTACACCACCGGCGACATCTTCTCCAGATTGATCTGGTGCATGATCCCGTTGCCCGGCGGGATCACGTCGATGTTGCGGAAGGCCTTTTTGGTCCAGTCGATGAAATGGAAGCGGTCGGCATTGCGCCGGTCTTCGATCTCGCGGTTGCGCTCGAATGCGTCCGGCATGAAGCCGCCGCATTCCACCGCCAGCGAGTGATCAACGATCAGCTGCACCGGCACCACCGGGTTGACCTTGGCCGGGTCGCCACCGGCCTCGGCGATGGCATCGCGCAGGCCGGCCAGGTCCACCAGCGCGGTCTGGCCGAGGATGTCGTGGCAGACCACGCGCACCGGGAACCACGGAAAATCCAGATCGCGCCGGCGTTCGATCAGCTGGCCCAGGTAATCATCCAGCTGCGCCGGGTCGGCGCGTCGCACCAGGTTTTCGGCATGCACCTTGGCGGTGTACGGCAGGCGCGCCCAGGCGCCGGGCTTGATCGCATCGACCGCGGCAGCGGCGTCGTACCAGTCGAGCCGGGTGCCGGCCAGGGGTTTGCGGAATTGGCTGTTCATGCTTGGCTCTCCTGCAGTGGGCGACGGTGCGCTGCGATGGGGACGATGCGAAGGCGGCACGGCGCCGGGGCGATCACGGGCGTGCCCTGCCCTGCGCGCGCGCCCGCTTGCACGGGGCGGGCGCGGGCGTGCGTCAGCGCTGGTCGATATCGACGTAGTCGCGGTCGTCGGGACCGACGTAATTGGCGCTGGGGCGGATGATCTTGCCGTCCTCGCGCTGCTCGATGACGTGCGCGGCCCAGCCGGTGGTACGCGCGATCACGAACAGCGGCGTGAACATCGGCGTGGGCACACCCATCATGTGGTAGCTGGAGGCGCTGTACCAGTCCAGGTTGGGGAACATCTTCTTGGTGTCCATCATCAGGTTCTCGATGCGCTCGGACACGTCGAACAGGGTCTGGTTGCCGCCCTCGGCGCACAGCTTGCGCGAGAGTTCCTTGATGATCGGGTTGCGCGGATCGCCGATGGTGTACACCGGGTGGCCGAAGCCGATGATGATTTCCTTCTTCTCCATGCGCGCGCGGATGTCGGCCTCGGCCTCGTCGGCGCTGCCGTAGCGGCTGATGATGTCCATCGCCACTTCGTTGGCGCCGCCGTGCTTGGGCCCGCGCAGCGCGCCGATGGCGCCGGTGATGCACGAATGCATGTCGCTGCCGGTGCCGGCAATGACGCGTGCGGTGAAGGTGGAGGCGTTGAACTCGTGCTCGGCGTAGAGGATCAGCGACTTGTCCAGCGCCTCGACATGCAGCTCGCTGGCCGGCTCGCCGTGCAGCAGGTGCAGAAAATGGCCGGCGACGGTGTCGTCGTCGGTATCCACGTCGATGCGGCGGCCGTTGCGGGTGAAGTGCCACCAGTACAGCAGCATCGAGCCGAAGCTCGCCACCAGGCGGTCGGCGATGTCGCGCGCCTCGGCCGGCGGATGGCCTTCGCGCTCGGGCAGCACCGTGCCCAGTACCGAACAACCGGTGCGCATCACGTCCATCGGGTGCGCGTTGGCCGGGACCAGCTCCAGCGCATCGCTGACGATGGCCGGCAGCCCGCGCAGGCGCTTGAGCTTGGTGCGGTAGGCACGCAGCTGCGCGGCGGTCGGCAGGCTGCCGTGGATCAGCAAGTGCGCGACTTCCTCGAAGCTGGAACGGGTTGCCAGATCCTTGATGTCGTAGCCGCGGTAGTTGAGGTCATTGCCGCTGCGGCCGACCGTGCACAGCGCGGTATTGCCGGCGGCGGTGCCGGACAGGGCAACCGACTTCTTCGGCTTGGGCTTGGTGGTTTCGCTCATGGGGCTCTCCGGTTCAGTGCATGGGGTCGCCGCGGCGCATGGCTCACGGGTTGTCGGTTTCGGTGGTCTTGGCGAACAGCGCGTCCAGCTTGTCCTCGTAGGCGTGGTAGCCGAGGAAGTCGTACAGCTCGGCGCGGGTCTGCAGCTGGTCGATGGTGTTCTTCTGCGTGCCTTCGCGGCGCACGGTTTCGTAGAAGCCCAGGGCGGCCTTGTTCATCGCGCGGTAGGCGCCGCAGCAGTACAGGGCGATGTCGACGCCGGCATCGCGCAGCTCGTCGGTGGTGAAGAACGGGGTGGAGCCGAACTCGGTCAGGTTGGCGAGGATCGGCACCTTCACCGCGGCCTTGAATTTGCGGTAGTCGTCCAGCGTTTTCATCGCCTCGGGGAAGATCATGTCGGCGCCGGCCTCGACATAGGCCACGGCGCGCTCGATCGCGCTGTCGATGCCTTCGGCCGCGGCCGCGTCGGTGCGCGCCATGATCACGAAGTCCGCATCGCTGCGGGCATCGACCGCGGCCTTGACCCGGTCCACCATCTCCGCCTTGGACACCACTTCCTTGCCCGGACGGTGGCCGCAGCGCTTCTGCCCGACCTGGTCCTCCATGTGCACCGCGGCCACGCCAATGCGCTCGAAGCTGCGAATGGTGCGGGCGATGTTGAACGCGCCGCCCCAGCCGGTATCGATGTCGACCAGCAACGGCATGCCGGTGGCATCGACGATGCGACGGGCGTCGGTCAGCACGTCCTCCATGGTGGAGATGCCAAGGTCGGGCATGCCCAGCGAATTGGCCGCAACGCCGCCGCCGGACAGGTACAGCGCACGGTAGCCGACGCGTTTGGCCATCAACCCGGCGTAGGCGGTGATCGCGCCCATCACCTGCAGCGGGGATTCTTCGGCCAGGGCGGCACGGAAGCGTGCGCCGGCGGATGCGGGAAGGCTCATGCGAACTCCTGCGGGAAAACCACCATTTTAGGTGATGCCGGAAATGCCGGCGGTGCACCGGGTATGCGCCCGCTGCATGCGCGACCCGAACCACCCGATGCAACGGGCGGGCGCAGGCCGATGCTGGCGTGCTGCACGCATGTTCAGCCGGCTTTCGTGACCTCGGCGGCAGCCAGTACCCGACGCACCTCGTCCAGCGCACCGGGATCGTCCAGCGTGGACAGATCGCCCGGATCGCGGTGTTCGGCCAGTGCCTGCAGCGAGCGCCGCAGCAGCTTGCCGGAGCGGGTCTTGGGCAGCGCATTGACCACGTGCACCTGCGCGGGCCTGGCCACCGCGCCGAGCTGATCGGCCACGCGCTGCTGCATCTGCGCGGCCATGCGCGCGGCCTCGGCCGGATCCACCGCCTGCTTGAGGGTGGCGAACACGATCGGCAACTGGCCCTTCAGCTCGTCGTGCACGCCGACCACCGCGGCCTCGGCCACCGCCGGATGGCTGGATACCGATTCCTCGATCTCGCGCGTGCCCAGGCGATGCCCGGCGACATTGATCACGTCGTCGGTGCGGCCAAGGATGAAGGTATAGCCGTCCTCGTCGCGGATCGCCCAGTCCAGCGAGGAATACAGCAGCTCGTTGAAATGGCTGAAATAGCCGGCGCGGAAGCGGGCGTCGTTGCGCCAGATGGTGCTCATGCAGCCCGGCGGCAGCGGCGGCTGGATCACCAGCACGCCCTTCTGCCCGGCGGCGGCGTCCTCGCCGCTGGCCTCGTCGATCACCCGCAGCCGGTAGCCCGGCGCCGGCAGTCCCGGTGAGCCGAACTTGACCGGCTTCAGCTCCAGTCCCGGCATCAGGCACAGCACCGGCCAGCCGGTTTCGGTCTGCCAGTAATTGTCGATCACCGGCTTGCCCAGCGCCTTGTGGATCCAGTCCGCGGTCGGCTCGTCCAGCGGCTCGCCGGCAAGGAACAGCCATTGCAGCTTCGACAGGTCGTACTTGTGCAGCCATTCCGGATCCTGCTTCTTCAGCACCCGGATCGCGGTCGGCGAGGAGAACATCGTGCGCACGCCGTACTGCTCGCACAGCCGCCACCAGATGCCGGCATCCGGCGAAGTCGGCAGGCCTTCGTAGAGAATGCTGGTGGCGCCGGCGATCAGCGGGCCGTAGACATTGTAGGAATGGCCGACCGCCCAGCCCACGTCCGAGGTCGAGAACATGACCTGGCCGGGGCGCACGTCATAGATCGCCCACATCGACATCGCCATCGCCACCGCATAGCCGCCGACATCGCGCTGCACGCCCTTGGGCTTGCCGGTGGTGCCGCTGGTGTACAGCAGGTAGCTGGGCTCGTTGGATTCCAGCCATTCGACCTCGACTTCGGCATCGGCAAACTGCTCGCGCAGCGGCGCGTAATCCAGGTCGCGGCCTTCGACGCGGCTGCGATCCGGGTCCAGCCCGCGATCGACCACCAGCACATGCGCCGGCGGATGCGCGGATTCGGCCAGCGCCGCATCCACCAGCGGCTTGTACGGAATCACCTTGCCGCCGCGCATGCCGGCATCGGCGCAGATCAGCAGCTTGGGCTCGGCATCGTCGATGCGCATGGCGAGGTTGTGCGAGGCGAAGCCACCGAACACCACCGAGTGGATCGCGCCGATGCGCGCGCAGGCGAGCATGGCGAACACCGCCTCGGCCATGTTCGGCATGTAGATCACCACGCGGTCGCCACGCCCCACGCCCAGCGACTTCAAGACCGCGGCGAAGGTGTTGACCTCGCGATGCAGCTCGCGATAGCTGATCTCGCGTACCAGGTTGGTTTCGGTGGATACCGCCACCAGTGCCAGCTGCTCGCCGCGCTCGGCCAGGTGGCGGTCGACCGCGTTGTAGCAGAGGTTGGTCTGGCCACCGACGAACCATTTGCGGAACGGCGGGTTGGAATCGTCGAGAATCTGCCGCGGCGGCACGTGCCAGTGGATCGCTTCGGCCTGTTCGGCCCAGAAGCCTTCCGGGTCGTCGATCGAACGCTGGTAGAACTCCTGATACGAAGACATGGCGACACCGCTTGGCTGGGCAATGATCCGAGCCTAGGCCGAGGCGGCCGGCGGTTCACTTGGACATTGGTCGAACACGGCCCGCCCCACGACGGCTGAATGCGCGGCGCGCGCGGATCAGAACGGCGCCGGCGAGGAAAACGTCATGCGCTCGCCACTGGCCGGATGCACGAACGCCAGCGTGCTCGCATGCAGGCACACCCGCTGCGCCGGAGCCGCACCGTAGAAGACATCGCCGACGATGGCATGACCGATGCTGGCCAGATGCACGCGCAGCTGATGGCTGCGCCCGGTCACCGGCTGCAGCGCCAGCCGGCTGCGTCCGCACCGCGCATCGCGTGCCAGCACCCGCCAGCGGGTCAGCGCCGGCTTGCCGTGCTCGACATCCACCTTCTGCCGTGGCCGGTTCGGCCAGTCGCAGATCAGCGGCAGGTCGATCCCGCCGCCATCATCCACCGGCAGCCCTTCGACCAACGCCTCGTAGCCCTTGTCCACTTCGCGCCGTTCGAACTGCATCGAAAGCGCCCGTTGCATCGCCGCGCCGCGGGCAAACAGCATCAGCCCGCTGGTGACCTGGTCGAGCCGGTGCACGGTCAGCGCATCCGGCCACTGCCGTTGCAGGCGCGAGATCACGCAATCCCGGTTCTGCGGCAGTCTGCCCGGCACCGACAGCAAGCCGGCCGGCTTGTCGATGACCAGCAGCTGCGCATCGACGTGATGGAGCGCCAGCCCGGCGAATGAGGCGTCCGCCGGGCAGATGCCGCTCGCTTCGACCTGCGGGAAGCGCTTTTCCATGCACGAGGCTCCAGCCTGGAGGGCGCTCTATGATGCCTCGACACCCCTGTCGGATCGCCCCGGAGAGATCAGCGACGATGAACCGCCCTGCCCTTGCCACGCTGCTGCTCGCCGCCAGCCTCATGCTCGGCGTCGGCTGCGCCAGCCACCCCCCGCGCACGGGCGCGGACGCGAAGCCCACCACTGCACTGCCACCGCCGCCGGCATGGCTGGCCGAACTCGAGCATGACTACCCGAGCCGGCTGCGTGTCGCGGGGATCGAATCGCGTCGCTTCGCGCCGGAAGCGTGGTGGGACATCGTGACACCGCTGCTGACGGCCGAACGCGGCTTCCAGGTGGCCGAAGCCGGCCGCAGCGCCGAGGGCCGCATGCTGCGCCATGTGCGCTGGGGCGAAGGTGCGACGCCGATCCTGCTGTGGTCGCAGATGCATGGGGACGAAAGCACCGCGACGATGGCGCTGGCCGACCTGTTCCGCTTCCTCGGCGAGCAGCCCGACCATCCGCTGGTGCAGCGGCTGCGCACCCGCACCACCTTGCACCTGCTGCCACTGATGAATCCTGATGGCGCGCTGCGCTTCCAGCGTCGCAATGCGCAGGGCGTGGACATCAATCGCGATGCACGTGCGCTGGCCAGCCCGGAGGCGCAGGCACTCAAGCGCCTGTACGACAAGGTCGGTCCGGCGTTCAGTTTCAATCTGCACGACCAGCAAGCCGGTTACCGTGCCGGCGATTCCGCGCGCGGCACCGCGATTGCCCTGCTCGCACCGCCGCCGGATGGTTCCGGCGAGATCGGGCCCTTGCGGCGACGGGCGATCGAAGTCGCGGTGGCGATCCGCGCCGCGCTGGAGCCGGCGCTGGCCGGCCATCTCGCGCGCTGGGACGAGACTTTCAACCCGCGTGCGTTCGGCGATCTCAGCGCGCAATGGGGCAGCAGCACGATCCTGATCGAAGCCGGTGCCATCGAAGGCGATGTGCAGAAACAGACGCTGCGCCGGCACTATTTCCTTGCCCTGGTGGCGGCGCTGGACAGCATCGCCACGGGCACTCATGCCGGGCTTGATCCGGGCCACTACTTCGACTTGCCGGAGAACGGCAAGGTATGGCCGGATCTCATCATCCGCGGCGGCACCCTCATTGCGCAGGGCACCGCGCCACTGCGCGCCGACGTGCTGATCGACTTCAAGGACGCACTGACGGAAACGGGAGGCACGATCAAGGACGTCGGCGACCTGACCGAAGTGCGCGCACGGCGGGAAATCGACGCCCGCGGCCTGTTCCTGCGGCCGATCGCCTGCCCACCTGATGGCCCTGCGCAGGTGACATCGCGAGCGCTGCTGCCGGCGGCGCCGGCCTGCCTGAGCTTGAGTCGCGATGCCGAAGGCCGCGACGTGGTGTGGACCTTGCTGCGTGACGTCGACCCGCGGCAACCCGCACCGTCGCGCTGAGCGCAAACGAAACGGGGAAGCCGAAGCTTCCCCGTTATCGCCTTGATGCCAAAGCGAAATCGCGTTCCCGACCAGCCCCGGATCTCTGACGTTCCGGACCGGACGACGCGCTGGCAAGGCGTGGCGGCGTGAGCGGGCGCGAAGTGGACATCGGTCCATGAGCGTTCGCGAACGCCGCCGCAACGCAGCCAGAGCGAATCCACGACCTCTGACGTTCTGGACGAAGCCTTGGCAAGGAGCGGCATGGAGGGCAAAGCGCAGTGGACTGAAGTCCATGAGCATTTGCACGCCGTGCCGGCGACACCACCAAGGCACTGCCAGCCCCTGACGTTCCGGGCGACGCGCTGGCAAGGCGTGGTGGCGTGAGCGGGCGCGAAGTGGACACCGGTCCATGAGCGTTCGCGAACGCCGCCGCAATGCCGTCCCGTCCGCACGAATCTCGCGAGTTCTGACGTTCTGGACGAAGCCTTGGCAAGGAGCGGCATGGCGGGCAAAGCGCAGTGGACTGACGTCCATGAGCATTTGCACGCCGTGCCGGCGACACCGCCAAGGCGAGTTCCAGGACGTCAGAGGAGGTGGGCGACGCCGGCGCGCTCCTCTTCGAGTTCAGCGAGCGTCTTGTCCATCGCCGCGCGGCTGAACTCATCCACCGGCAGGTCCTTGACCACGCTGTATTCGCCATTGGCGGTGGTCACCGGCACGCCGTAGATGATGCCTTCGGGGATGCCGTAGCTGCCGTCGCTGGGCACGCCCATGGTGACCCATTCGCCGTCGCTGCCCAGCGCCCAGTCGCGCATGTGGTCGATCGCGGCATTGGCCGCGGAGGCCGCCGAGGACAGGCCGCGCGCCTCGATGATGGCGGCGCCGCGCTTGCCCACGGTGGGGATGAAGTCGTTGGCATTCCAGTCGGCGTCGTTGATGCGGTCCTTCAGCGAGGCACCGTCCACTTCGGCGAAGCGGTAGTCCGGGTACATGGTCGGGCTGTGGTTGCCCCATACCACCAGCTTTTTGATGTCGGCGACCGGCACGCCGGCCTTGGTGGCGAGCTGGCTCAGCGCGCGGTTGTGGTCCAGGCGCAGCATCGCGGTGAAGTTCTTCGCCGGCAGGTCCGGAGCCGACTTCATCGCGATGTAGGCATTGGTATTGGCCGGGTTGCCGACCACCAGCACCTTGACGTCGCGGCTGGCGACCTTGTTCAGCGCCTTGCCCTGCACGGTGAAGATCTCGGCGTTCTTCAGCAGCAGGTCCTTGCGCTCCATGCCCGGGCCGCGCGGCATCGCACCGACCAGCAAGGCGTAATCGGCATCCTTGAACGCGACTTCCGGATCATCGGTGCCGACCATGCCGGCGAGCAGCGGGAAGGCGCAGTCCTCCAGCTCCATCATCACGCCCTTGAGCGCGGCCTGGGCCTTGTCCAGCGGCAGTTCCAGCATCTGCAGGATCACCGGCTGGTCCTTGCCCAGCATTTCGCCGGAGGCGATGCGGAACAGCAGGGCGTAACCGATCTGGCCGGCGGCGCCGGTGACTGCAACTCGGACGGGGGCTTTCATGGGGATGCTCCTGTGGGGTCGGAAATGCGGGCGCTCAGTACACGCTGTAGCCAAGCGCGGATAGGTGCTGTTGCAGGCGCGCGGTATCGTAGCCACGCACCACGTTCTGGCCGATCACGGTCACCGGCACGCCGTGCGCACCGACCGCCGACATCGCTTTCTCGCCATCGAAGGTATCGATGTCGATGCGGGTGTAGTTGACGCCGGCACGGTCGAACTCGGCCTGCTGACGCCGGCAATACGGGCACCAGTCGGCGGCCAGCAGGACGATGCCGTCCTCGCCGGTGAGCAGGCGCGGATCACCCGCCTCGAGCCTGGTGCCACCGCCGAACCACCAGCCGCCGATGGCCAGTGCCAGCATGCCCAGCAGCAGCAGGCCGATGCGCATCGCTTACGCCAGTTCGCTGAAGAACTCGCGGAAGCGCTCCAGGCCCGGCGCCAGCTGCGGCGTGGGACAGGTGTAGCTGATGCGCAGCGCGCGCGGCTCGCCGAAGGCCGAACCGGGCACGCAGGCCACGCCCTTGGCTTCCAGCAGCGCGTTGCACAGCTCGACGTCGTTGCCGATCACCCGCCCATTGTGCGACTTGCCGTAATAGGCACTGACATCCGGAAACACGTAGAACGCGCCCTGCGGCCGGGGGCAGGCAACGCCCGGGATCGACTCCATCACCGCCATCACCTGGTCGCGCTTGGCTGCGAACTCGCGGCACTTTTCCTCGGGCACGTCCTGCGGGCCGGACAACGCGGCGACGGCCGCGGCGGCGACGATTTCCGGGACGTTGGTGATGTGGTTGGAGTTCATCGTGGTGACCGCATTGGCGACCACTTCGGGGCCGGCCATGAAGCCGACGCGCCAGCCGGGCATGCCGTAGGTCTTGGACAGCGAATCGACGAAGATCACCCGGTCACGCAGCTCCGGACGCGCATGCACGAAGTTGTGATAACCCACGTCATCGAACACCATGCGGTTGTAGATGTCATCGGTGATGATCCAGGTGTCCGGATGGCGCGCGATGACCTCGGCCAGCGCGCTGATCTCGTCCTTGCCATAGACCATGCCGGTCGGATTGGACGGATTGTTGAACAGGAACACGCGCGGCTTCTTCGCCAGCGCCGCATCCAGTTGTCCGGGCGTCAGCTTGTAATCCTGCTCCGGCGGGCACGGCAGCAGCTCGATCTTCGCGTTGACGATCTCGGCGATGTCGAGGTAGCTGGTCCAGTACGGCGTGGCGAAGGCGATCGTGTCACCCTCGTCGAGCAGGGCTTCGGCCAGGTTGTAGAGGATGTGCTTGGCACCGATGCCGGTGGCGCAGTTGGCGCGGGTGTAGCCCTCCAGGCCGAGCTTGCCGATATGGCCGAGGAAGGCATCGAGCAGTGTGTCCGCACCCCGGTTGCTGCCGTACTGGCCGCTGTCCTTCGCGACCGCTTCACGCGCGGCGTCGTAGACGTGAGGCCCGGGCAGGAAGTTCGGCACGCCGATCGAAAAACTGATGATGTCGCGACCTTCGGCCTTGAGTTGGCGGGCCTTTTCCGCGACCTGCATGATCGCGCTGGGCTTGGCGCGGGACATGCGCCGGGAGAGCTGTGGCATGGGGATGGATCTCCGAATTCACCAACCGGAACGGGGCGGAAAAGACGTCCCGGGGAGTGCGAAATGTTAACACAGGGCTGCTGCCGAACCGCTCGCAAAGGCCTGCTCAAAACGGCCTTCGCGCTGTTGTTGGTGGTCGTGCTCAGTGCCTGCACCTCGACCCAGGTGCGTACCGCGCGCAGCGATGCCGGCACGCCGCTGCGGCTGTCCGGGAGCGTGGTGATGATCAGCCCCGACATCGAGCTGTACGAAGTCGGTGCCGGCGGGACCCAGGAACCGCGCCGTGCCTGGAGCGAAGAGGCGCGCCGGCTGTATCCGCAGGCTGCACGCACCCTGCTCGAGCGCCAGGGCGTGCAGCTGCGCGAAGACTTCATGATTCCTGCGGATGCGGGACCGGAATCGCGCCTGCGCCAGCTGGAGCTGCTGAACCAGGCGGTGTCCAGCAGCATCGTGCGCTACAGCGGTCGCGGCAGTGCGCTGCGCAACAAGCATGGCCGTTTCGAATGGAGCCTCGGTCCCGGCGTGGCCGACCTGCGCGCAGCCACCGGCGCCGACTACGCACTGTTCACCTACATGCGCGACAGCTATACCAGCAGCGGCCGCGCTGCGATGCGCTTCATCGGCTTCCTGCTGCTGGGTGGCGACATCGGCGGCGGCATGCAGGTCGGGCTGGCCTCGCTGGTGGACCTGCGCACCGGCCAGGTGGTCTGGCACAACCTGCTGGTGGACCAAACCGGCGACTTGCGCACCATGGCCGGTGCCGAGGAAACCGCCGGCGACCTGCTCAAGGGCTTCCCGCGATGAGGCGCTGGCACGCGCTGCTCGTCGCGCTTATGGCACTGGGCCTCCTCGCCGGTTGTGCCTCGACCGCGCCGCTGCGCGAGAACGCGCCCGGCAGCCGCCCGCAGGCCGGCAGCGACGAGGACGAGCTGTGGTATGCGATGGAGCGCGCCGAGCGGGAGCTGCAACGCTCGCCGCTGCTGGTGCGCGATCCGGCACTCAATGCCTATGTGCGCGAAGTCGCCTGCCGCGCCGCCGCCGCGCATTGCCGCGACCTGCGCGTGTACATCATGGACGTGCCGGAGTTCAATGCCAGCATGGCGCCGAACGGGGTGATGCTGGTCTGGACCGGTGCATTGCTGCGCATGCGCAATGAAGCCGAATTGGCATTCGTCCTTGGCCATGAGGCCGGGCACTTCACCGCACAGCACTCGATCCGCCAGTGGCGCCGGATCAAGGACACCAGCGCCCTGATCAATGCATTCCAGGTGCTCGCCTTCGCCGGAGGCGCGCCCAACGTCGCCATGCTCGGCGGCCTCGCCGGCTACGCCACCATCTTCAAGTTCAGCCGCGACATGGAACGCGAAGCCGACCGCCTCGGCGTCGAAGCCCTGCTGCGTGAAAACTACGACCCGCAGGCCGGCGCCGAGTTGTGGGCGCGCATGCTGGCCGAGGAGCGCGCGCGCCCGTACCAGAAGCGCATGGGCCTGTTCTCCACCCATCCGCCCTCCGCCGAACGCCTGGAGGACATCCGCGAAGTGGCGCTGGCCGCGCCCGCATCCACGCGCGAACGCGGTGGAGAGCGTTACCGCAAGGCGACGCGGCCGTTCCTGCAGCGCTGGCTGGCTGCGGATCTTGCGCAGCGCCGCTATGCCAGCTCGCTGTTGCTGGTCGAGGGCCTGCTGCAGGATGCGCCCGCCACCGAGCGTGGCCTGCTGACCTTCCAGCTCGGCGAAATCCACCGTCGCCGCGCTGGCGCCGGTGACCGCGAACGTGCCGCCGCGCTGTATGCCGAAGCGGTCACGTTCGACCCGGCGCCGGCCGCGGCCTGGCGCGAGCATGGCTACGCCCTGCAGGCCGGCGGCCAGCACGACGCCGCGCGCATGGCACTGCGGCGTTACCTGCAACAGGCCCCCGATGCCAGCGACCGCGCCGTGGTCGAACGCGCACTGGAAAAGCTCGGAGCACCCCGATGAAGCTTCGTCCCCGCCCCCGCCGCCGTCCCGCGCCTCGCCTGCATCAACTGCTCGGTGTCGTGCTCATGACCCTGCTGCTGGCCGCCTGCGGCGGTGCCGCGCTGGTCAAACCCGGCGCGAACAGTGCCGGCAGCCGGCTGCAGATCGACAGCGGCATGGAGTGGACCCGGATCCATGCCGGCCGCCACCAGATCTGGACCATGGACGGGGAGCTGCTCAATCGCCTGTACCTGATCCCGGCGGTGCGGCCCGGGGAGTTCATCTTCCTCGGCCAGCGGCAGAGCTCGCGCCGCCCCGATGGCGCCTATTTCCACCCGGGTGCACGCGCCGACGAGATCCGCGACCTGGTGGTCGACGGCTTGGCCGCCGCCGGTGCGGTCGGCATCCGCAGCGAAAACCTGCGGCCGGTGAACTTCGGCAAGCACGAAGGCGTGCGCTTCGAATTGCACCTGTCCAACCAGGACGGCCTGCGCTATCGCGCCATGGTCGCGGCCTTCGAGCACGACCAGCGCCTCGCGCTGGCCCTGTTCCTCGCTCCGGCGGAGTATTACTACCCGCGCGACGAGGCCAAGGTCGATCGCATGCTCGACAGCCTGCGCTGGAAGTGAAGCTGCCTCAGCCGCTCAGCAGCCAGGTCAGCGCCACCCACGGCACCAGGCCGAACAGCAGGATGCCGACCTTGTACGCCGCCATCGCGCCGTAGTGCAGCGCGTCGAACGTGTGCCGATCCAGGGCGAACCAGCGCCCATGCAGGCGCTGCAGCCCGTCACGGGCAAACACGATCACCCCGAACCACAGCAGCAACACCATGTAATTGAGCAGCACGCAGATGCCGAGCAGATCGCGCAGCATCTGCAGATCGATCACGCTCATGTTCTCCCTCCCGGGCGCGGCGGGCGGTGCCGCCCGACGCAGCATAACCCGGCACAAACGCGACGGGCGGTGCCCAAGCACCGCCCGCCGGGATCCTGCCGTGTGCAGTGGCTCAGGCCGAGAGCAGCTTGTTCCACTCCGCAACGCGGTCGGCACGCGCGGCCAATGCAGCGTCGGCATCACCCTCGATGCGGATCGAGTTGATCGCATCGCCCTGCTTGACCGCATCCACCACTTCCAGCCCCTCGAGCACCTTGCCGAACACGGTGTGCTTGCCGTCGAGCCAGTCGGTCTTGATGTGGGTGATGAAGAACTGGCTGCCGTTGGTGTTCGGGCCGGCATTGGCCATCGAGATCACGCCGCGTTCGTGGGCGACGCCGTTGTCGGTTTCGTCCTCGAAGCGGTAGCCGGGACCGCCGGTGCCGCGCCCCTGCGGGCAGCCGCCCTGGATCATGAAGTTGTCGATGACGCGATGGAAGTTGAGTCCGTCGTAGAAGCCACGCTTGGCCAGGTTGACGAAGTTGGCGACGGTCAGCGGCGCCTTGTCGGCAAACAATTCGAGCTTGATCGGGCCGCGCGAGGTGTCGATGGTGGCGGTGACGGGCATGTGCAGTTCTCCGTGGTGTTGACCCGGCCTATCTGGGGGCGTCGATGCCGCTTCGCAAGAGCGCGTGGCACGGGCGGGCGGCGCGTATAATCAACGGCATCCCATCCTCAGTCGATGGCTGCCCGACGACGGCGGCCCGTTCCCATGTCCATCAAAAACCTGCGCAACATCGCCATCGTCGCCCACGTCGACCACGGCAAGACCACCCTCGTCGACCAGCTGCTGAAGAAATCCGACACCTTCGACGAGCGCACCGTGCTGGCCGAGCGGGTGATGGATTCGGGCGACATCGAAAAAGAACGCGGCATCACCATCCTCGCCAAGAACACCGCGATCAAGTGGAAGTCGCCGGAAGGCGAGGAATACCGCATCAACATCGTCGATACCCCGGGCCACGCCGACTTCGGCGGCGAGGTCGAGCGGGTGCTGTCGATGGTCGATTCGGTGCTGGTGCTGGTCGATGCCATGGACGGGCCGATGCCGCAGACCCGCTTCGTGACGCAGAAGGCCTTCGACATGGGCTTCAAACCGATCGTGGTGATCAACAAGGTGGATCGCCCGGGCGCGCGCCCGGCTTGGGTGCTGGATCAGACCTTCGACCTGTTCGACCGGCTCGGTGCCAGCGACGAACAGCTCGACTTCCCGGTGATCTACGCCTCCGGCCTGAACGGCTATGCCGGCCTCGACGAGTCGGTGCGCTCCGGCGACATGACCGCGCTGTACCAGGCCATCATCCGCCACGTGCCACCGCCGCCGGTCAGCGAGGATGGCCCGTTCCAGATGCGCGTCTCCAGCCTCGACTACAACAACTACGTCGGCGTGATCGGCGTCGGTCGCATCCAGCGCGGCCGCCTGCGCGCCAACATGCCGGTCAGCGTGGTCGGCACCGATGGCAAGGTCCGCAACGGCAAGGTGCTGCAGGTGCTCGGCTTCATGGGGCTGGATCGCATCGAGGTGGACCAGGCCCAGGCCGGCGACATCGTGGCCTTTTCCGGCATCGATGGCCTCGGCATTTCCGAAACCCTGTGCGATCCGTCGGCGGTGGAAGCGTTGCCGGTGCTGTCGGTGGACGAGCCGACCATCTCGATGACCTTCCAGGTCAACGATTCGCCGTTTGCCGGGCACAAGGACCGCTCCGGCGGCAAGTTCCTGACCAGCCGCCAGCTGCGCGATCGGCTGATCCGCGAAACCGCGCACAACGTCGCGCTGCGGGTGGAAGACACCAATGACGCCGACAAGTTCAAGGTCAGCGGGCGTGGCGAACTGCACCTGTCGATCCTGATCGAAACCATGCGCCGTGAAGGCTACGAGCTGGCGGTGTCGCGCCCGGAAGTGATCGTGCGCGAGATCGACGGCGTGATGCAGGAGCCCTACGAGCAGCTGGTGGTGGATCTGGACGAGGAGTACCAGGGCAGCGTGATGTCGCGCCTGGGCGAACGCAAGGCGCTGCTGCAGAGCATGGAACCGGATGGCAAGGGCCGGGTGCGCATGGAGTTCATCATCCCCGCGCGCGGGCTGATCGGCTTCCAGACCGAGTTCAAGACCCTGACCTCGGGCAGCGGCCTGCTGTTCCACGTGTTCGACCATTACGGTCCGCGCGCCGATGCCGACATCGGCCAGCGCCAGAACGGGGTGCTGATCTCCAACGACACCGGCACCTCCACCGCCTATGCGCAGATGGCGATGCAGGAGCGCGGGCGGCTGTTCGTCTCGCCGCAGGAGGAAATCTACGAGGGCCAGATCGTCGGCATCCATGCCAAGGACAACGACCTCACGGTCAATGCCCTGCGCGCCAAGCAACTGACCAACTTCCGCGCCTCCGGCAAGGATGATGCGCTGGCGCTGACCCCGCCGATCCGCTTCTCGCTGGAGCAGGCACTGGAGTTCATCGACGACGACGAACTGGTCGAAGTCACCCCGCGCGCAATCCGCCTGCGCAAGAAACTGCGCACCGAGGTCGATCGCAAGCGCGCCAGCCGCGCCGCCTGACGCACGGGCGGCTGCATCAGGATGCCGCGATGATGGCGCGCCCGGACGAGTCGAGTGACGCAGCAGCCGCTCCGGGCCTCGCCAGCCTGCGCGCGGTGGCCATGCTGGAAGCCGCCAAGGGCGTGCTTGCCCTGCTGCTCGCCGGCGCCCTGCGCTGGCTGGGCCCGGATGCGTTCCGCTCGGCGCTGCAATCCGTCACCGAACTGCTGCACCTGCAGCCGCACCACGGCAGCAGCGCGTGGCTGGTGAAGGCGATCGATGCCGGGACCTTGAACCTGGTCGCCGCGCTGGTGGTGCTGTACGGGCTGTTGCGTCTGATCGAAGCCGCCGGCCTGTGGCGTGCCCGTGCCTGGGCCTCGTGGCTGGGCGCCGTCGGCGCCGCGGTCTACGTGCCGTTCGAGGTGGTCGCGCTGCTGCGGCATCCGCACTGGCTCACGCTGGCGATCCTGCTGGTCAACCTGCTGGTGGTCTGGGTGCTGGCGCGCGATCTGTATCGCCGCCGCTGAGCACGGCAACCCGCACACTCGCGGGTGCACGCCAGGGCGCGGGATGCGGCAAGCCCGCGCGGGCCATGTGCAGGCTCAGAGCGTGGCCAGGCCCTGCTGGTATTTGCGTCCGATCAGCATCGCGGTTTCCAGTGCCTGCTCGTAATTGAGCCGCGGATCCACGGTCGAGTGATAGGCGCGTGCGAGGTCGCCATCGGTCAACTCACGCGCACCACCGGTGCACTCGGTCACGTCTTCGCCGGTCAGCTCCAGGTGGATGCCGCCCAGACGCGTGCCGGCCGCGGCATGCAGTTCGAACGCCTGCTCGATCTCGCTGCGGATCTTGTCGAAACGCCGCGTCTTGTAGCCGTTGCTGCTGGTCTCGGTGTTGCCATGCATCGGATCGCACACCCACAGCACGCGCGCGCCCTCGCGGCGCACCGCTTCGAGCAGTGGCGGCAGCTTTTCGGCGATGTCCCGTGCGCCCATGCGGTGGATCAGGCTCAGCCGACCCGGCTCGTTGCCCGGGTTCAGCACTTCGATCAGTCGGCGCAGGTGGTCGACGCTCATCCCCGGCCCGACCTTGACCGCGATCGGATTGCGGATGCCGCGGAAGTACTCGACATGGGCGCCATCGAGGTCGGCGGTGCGCATGCCGATCCACGGGTAGTGCGTGCCCAGGTTGAACCAGCCCCACTGGTGCGGCACCTGCCGCGTCAATGCCTGCTCGTAGGGCAGCAGCAAGGCCTCGTGCGAGGCGAAGAAGTCGACCCGGTCGAGGTTGTGCGGTGGTTCACCGGAAAGCGTTTCCATGAAGCGCAGGGCATCGCTGACGCCATCGACGATGCGGCGGTATTCATCAGCCAGCGGCGAGTGGGTGACCCAGGACAGGTCCCAGTTCTGCGGGTAATGCAGGTCGGCAAAGCCGCCATCGATCAACGCGCGCACGAAGTTCAGGGTCAATGCCGAGCGCGAATGCGCGGTGATCATGCGCTCGGGGTCCGGGCGCCGGGATTCGGCATCGAACGCCGGCGCATTGACGATGTCGCCGCGGTAGCTGGGCAGCTCGATGCCATCGCGCACCTCGGTCGGCGCCGAGCGCGGCTTGGCGTACTGGCCGGCGAAGCGGCCCACGCGCAACACCGGGATGCGCAGCTCGTGCACCAGCACCAGGCTCATCTGCAGCAGCACCTTGAGCCGGTTGCTGAGGATGCTCGGGCGGCAGTAGGCGAAGTTTTCGCAACAATCGCCCCCCTGCAGCAGGAAGCGGCGTCCTTCCTGGGCTTCGGCCAACTGCTCGCGCAGGGTGAGGATTTCCCAGGAAGTGACCAGCGGCGGCAGCGCATGCAGCTCCTCCAGCACGCGCTTGAGCGCCAGCTCGTCCGCGTACTCGGGCTGCTGCGCGGCCGGCAGGCGACGCCAGGATTCAGGCGTCCAGTCCTTGGCCAATTGCACGGCGTGTGGTTTGCTCATGTCGTTCTCCCGGTGCCACGCACCGCCATCAATGCCCAGGCCCCCAGCAGCAGGTACCAGATCAGCGTCCAACCCGGCATGCTCAGGCCAAGGAAGCTCCAGTCGATGTTGCTGCAGTCGCCGCTGCCGGTCAGCACCTTGGCCACTGCCCCGGACCAGCCTCGGGTCTGCACCATGAAGTCCAGTCCGGCGCCGCAGGCCGCCATTTCCGGCGGATTGAGCTGCACCCACAGGTGGCGCCCGGCGACCACCGCGCCGGCCAGCGCCGCCAGCATCGCCAGTGCCGCATAGGCGCCGCGTCCACGGCGCGATGCCGGTGCATGCAGGCCGCCGAGCAGGAACACGATGCCCAGAGCAGCGAAGGCCAAGCGCTGCAGGATGCAGAACGGGCACGGCAGCAGGCGCTCGACGAACTGCACGTACAGCGCATAGGCCAACAGAGCCGCACAAGCGAGGAACCCGGCCAGGAAGCGGGTGCGGAAGGACCAGTGCAGCGGGTTCATCGAAGCCATCGGCGTGTCATTCAATCTTGCATTGCAACATAACAGATCGAATGCCCGCTGCACACTGGATGCAAACACGACCTGCACAAACGACGAACCCCGGCGAGCCGGGGTTCATGGTCAAGCGGGAAGGTGCGCGGCACGATCACTCCGCGGCGGGCGCACCCGGGCGATCCACCAGCTCGACGTAGGCCATCGGCGCATTGTCGCCGGCGCGGAAGCCGCACTTCAGGATACGCAGGTAGCCACCGGGACGGCTGGCGTAACGCGGGCCGAGCACGGTGAACAGGGTGCCGACCGCTTCCTTGTCGCGCAGGCGCGCAAAAGCGAGGCGACGGTTGGCGACCGAGTCGGTCTTGCCCAGGGTGATCAGCGGCTCGGCGACGCGGCGCAGCTCCTTGGCCTTGGGCAGGGTGGTCTTGATCAGCTCGTGCTTGATCAACGAGGCGGCCATGTTCTTGAACATGGCTTCGCGGTGGGCGCTGGTGCGGCTGAACTTGCGGCCGGCGTTCTTGTGGCGCATGGCGGAATTTCCTTGTGAAGATTGAAACCGTGGACGTCGTTGTCGCCATCCTGGCGCTGGAACATGGACTGCGGATGGTCCTGCGGCCCGCTTCCCTGAGCCGCGCGGCGCGGACCTGCTGGCCCGTCGCCGATGTTGCTGCAGTGGCGACCCTGGTCGCTCCTGCAGCGGTGCCAGTCGGCGTCATGCCGATTGGCGGGTTCGGTTGCTGCCATCCGTGGCGCGACTGCGTGGGCTTCGGAACGCCCGGCCCGACCATCCATGGCCAGGCGTTCGCTGGCCTGCGAGCCAGTGGCTCGCAAGCAGATCAGCTCACCCAAGCATGCCGTGCTGGGCGACGCCGGCCGGCGGCCAGTTCTCCAGCTTCATGCCCAGCGACAGGCCGTGCTGGGCCAGCACTTCCTTGATCTCGGTGAGCGACTTCTTGCCGAGGTTCGGCGTCTTCAGCAGCTCGACCTCGGTCTTCTGGATCAGATCGCCGATGTAGTAGATGCTTTCGGCCTTGAGGCAGTTGGCCGAACGCACGGTCAGCTCCAGCTCGTCGATCGGACGCAGCAGCGTCGGATCCACGCCGGCGACCTGCGGCTTGGCTGCGCCGCGCTCGCGCTGGGTGAAGTCACCGAACACCGAAAGCTGATCGGTGAGGATGTCGGCAGCGGTACGCACCGCTTCCTCGGCGTCGATCGCGCCGTTGGTTTCGATGTCCAGCACCAGCTTGTCGAGGTCGGTGCGCTGCTCCACGCGCGCGGCTTCGACCGCGTAGGCAACCCGGCGCACCGGGCTGAAGCTGGCATCGAGCATCAGACGGCCGATGGTGCGGGTTTCCTCGTCCGGGTGGCGACGCGCGGAAGCCGGCTGGTAGCCGAAGCCGCGCTCGATCTTGAGCTGCATGTCGATCGCCGCGTCCTTGGTCAGGTGGCAGATCACGTGCTCGGGATTGAGGATCTCGACATTGTGGTCGACCTTGATGTCGCCAGCGGTGACCACGCCCGGACCCTGCTTGGACAGGGACAGGGTGGCGCTGTCGCCACTGGCCATGCGGATGGCGACATCCTTGAGGTTGAGCAGGACTTCCAGCACGTCTTCCTGCAGGCCTTCGATGGTGCTGTATTCGTGCAGCACGCCGTCGATCGAGACTTCGGTGATGGCGAAGCCGGGGATCGAGGAAAGCAGCACGCGACGCAGCGCATTGCCGAGGGTGTGGCCGTAGCCGCGCTCCAGCGGCTCGATCACGACCTTGGCGCGGGTGGCAGTGATCTGCTCGATCTGCGGACCGCGCGGACGCAGCACTTGGGTGGCGGTAGCCGTCATGTAGGGCATCTCCTGCGGCTTCCCGGCGGGCGGAAAGCCGTGATGGGGGGATTACTTCGAGTACAGCTCGACGATCAGCGCTTCGTTGATGTCGGCCGGCAGGTCGGCACGGTCCGGCACGGCCTTGAACACGCCGGCGAACTTGCCTGCATCAACCTCCACCCACGAGGGCGAAAGACTCATCTGCTGGGCCACGGTGAGCGCTTCCTGCACGCGCAGCTGCTTCTGCGCCTTCTCCGACAGGGTGATCGCGTCGCCGGCCTTGACCGCATAGGACGGCAGGTTCACCGGCTTGCCGTTGACCAGCACGCCGCGATGCGACACCAGCTGGCGGGCCGAGGCGCGGGTGACCGCGAAGCCCATGCGATAGACCACGTTGTCCAGGCGCGTTTCCAGCAGCTGCAACAGGTTTTCACCAGTGTTGCCCTTCTGGTTGGTGGCCTTCTTGTAGTAGTTGCGGAACTGCCGCTCGAGCAGGCCGTACATGCGCTTGACCTTCTGCTTCTCGCGCAGCTGGGTAGCGTAGTCGGACAGCCGGCCGCGACGCGCAGTGGGCCCGTGCTGGCCAGGCTTCTGCTCCAGCTTGCACTTGGAATCCAGTGCGCGCGCGGGCGACTTCAGTGACAGGTCGGCGCCTTCGCGGCGCGCGAGCTTGCAGGTGGGACCGATATAGCGTGCCATGTCTGTCGATCTCCCTTTAGACGCGACGCTTCTTCGGCGGACGGCACCCGTTGTGCGGGATCGGCGTCACGTCGATGATGTTGAGGATCTTGTAGCCGACGTTGTTCAGCGAACGCACGGCCGATTCACGACCCGGACCCGGGCCCTTGATGCGCACTTCCAGCGACTTCACGCCGTAGTCCAGCGCAGCCTTGCCGGCCCGCTCCGCCGCGACCTGCGCCGCGAACGGGGTGGACTTGCGCGAACCGCGGAAACCCGAACCACCGGACGTGGCCCAGGACAGCGCATTGCCCTGGCGGTCGGTGATGGTGATGATGGTGTTGTTGAAGGAAGCGTGCACGTGCGCGATGCCGTCGGTGACGACGCGCTTGGTCTTCTTCCTGGTCTTGGCGGTGGGCTTGGCCATTTCTGTTCCTTACTTCCTGATCGCCTTGCGCGGGCCCTTGCGGGTGCGGGCATTGGTCTTGGTGCGCTGGCCGCGCAGCGGCAGGCCACGACGGTGGCGCAGGCCGCGATAGCTGCCCAGGTCCATCAGGCGCTTGATCGCCATGCCGATCTCGCGGCGCAGGTCGCCCTCGACCACGTACTTGCCGACTTCGGCGCGCAGGCGCTCGACTTCCGGCTCCGACAGGTCGCGGATACGGGTGGTGGACGCCACGCCGGCGGCCTCGCAGACCTGGCGGGAACGGGTACGGCCGATGCCGTAGATGCTTTGCAGCCCCACCCAGACGTGTTTCTGGGCAGGCAGGTTGACACCTGCAATACGCGCCATGAGGCGATCTCCAAACGGTTGATTGGCCAAAAAATGACTCTGCTTGGCCGGGGAAACTGACAATTGTAGCAACAATCCCGGGTTCAGGGAAGCCGGTGGCCATGAGGCCTCCGACCGGCATGGGGAGTGTGCCCATGCTCCGGCGAACGGATCCGTGGCCAGCCACCGGGTTGCCCCGATGCGGCGCGCGTTACTCCGACGCGCGCATTCCGCGGATCCACCCGGGCGCGGGATGCCGCCCGGGTCGCCCATCTGGCCGCCGCGGGGAAGCGACGGCGCCAATGGCGTGCCGGAGCGGGTGCCCCGGCGCTGGTGACGGCGGATCGCTCCGCCGCCGGTGCCGGGCAAGCCCGGCGCGGGTCGGGCCCACGGCCCTGCCCCGCTTCGCCCCGACCCGTGCACACCAGCGCACGGGCCGCGGCAGGATGAAGGTCAGCGTGCGCCGCGTCCCTTCAGGTTGGCCTTCTTCAGCAGGCTCTCGTACTGGTGGCTCATCAGGTGCGCCTGCAACTGGGCGATGAAGTCCATCACCACCACCACCACGATCAGCAGCGAAGTGCCGCCGAAGTAGAACTGGGTGGACAGCTCGGTGCGCATCAGTTCCGGCAGCAGACAGACGATCACCAGGTAGGTGGCGCCGGCCAGGGTCAGCCGGGTCAGCACGCCGTCGATGTACTCGGCGGTCGCGCGGCCCGGACGGATGCCCGGAATCAACGCACCGGACTTCTTCAGGTTGTCCGCGGTTTCCTGCGAGTTGAACACCAGCGCGGTGTAGAAGAACGCGAAACCGGCGATCAGCGACGCCAGCAGGATCAGGTACAGCGGCTGGCCCGGGGACAGCGCCGCGGCCACGCGTTGCATCCAGTGCGTGGTGGTCGAGCCACTGTTGCCGAACCACTGCGCGGCGGTGGCCGGGAACATGATGATCGAGGAGGCGAAGATCGGCGGGATCACGCCCGACATGTTCAGCTTCAGCGGCAGGAACGAGGTCTGGTTCGAGTACGAGCCACGACCGCCCTGGCGCCGCGCATAGTTCACCGTGATCCGGCGCTGGCCACGCTCGACGAACACCACGAACCAGGTGAAACCGAACACCAGCGCCGCCACCATCAGGCCCTGGATCGCGGTCATGTCGCCATTGCGAAGCTGTTCGACGGTCTGCACCACCGCGCTCGGCAGCCCGGCGACGATGCCGGCGAAGATGATCAGCGACACGCCGTTGCCGATGCCGCGCTCGGTGATCTGCTCACCCAGCCACATCAGGAACATGGTGCCGGCGGTCAGCGCCACCACCGCGGTGAACACGAAGGTGAAGCCGGCATTGGTCACCACCGGGATGCCGTTCGGGTCGGTCTGCCCCTGCAGTGCGGTGGCGATGCCGATCGCCTGGAAGATCGCCAGCGGCACCGCGCCATAGCGCGACCACTGGGTGATCTTGCGGCGCCCGGACTCACCCTCGCGCTGGATCGCCTTGAGCGTGGGGAAGATCTGCACGCACAGCTGCATGATGATCGATGCCGAGATGTACGGCATCACGTTCAGCGCGAACAGGGACAGGCGCTCCAGCGCGCCACCCGAGAACATGTTGAGCATGTTCACGATGCCCTGCTGCTGCGACATGAACGCGGTCATCGCCTGCGGGTTCACCCCGGGCACCGGGATGTGGCAGCCGATGCGATAGACGATCAGTGCACCGATGACGAACAGCAGGCGCTGGCGAAGTTCGGTGAACTTGCCAGCCCCCAGCATGCCGCCGAGCGCATTGCCGCTGCGCGACATCCGCGATTACTCCTGCACCTGGCCGCCAGCGGCCTCGATCGCCGCCTTGGCGCCGGCAGTGGCGAACACGCCCTTGAGCACGAACTTCTTGCCCACTTCGCCCTTCTTCACGATCTTCGCCTTCTTCGCCGTGGACGGCACCAGGCGCGCGGCACGCAGCGCGGCGAAATCGATCTCGCCCGCTTCCAGCTTGTCGAGCTGGTACAGCATCACTTCGGCGGTGTCCTTGGCGATGCGCGAGCGGAAGCCGATCTTCGGCAGGCGCATGTACATCGGCATCTGGCCACCTTCGAAGCCGGGCTTGATCTTGCCCTTGCCCGAACGCGCGTAGCTGCCCTTGTGGCCGCGGCCGGCGGTCTTGCCCAGGCCCGAACCGATGCCGCGGCCGACCCGGGTGCGCTCCTTGCGGGCGCCGTCGGCGGGCTTCAACGTATTGAGTTTCATCTGATTACTCCTCGACCTGCACCAGGTAGTGGACCTTGTTGATCAGGCCACGCACCTGCGGGCTGTCCTTCAATTCGCGCACGTCGCCCAGCTTGCCCAAGCCCAGTGCACGCACCGAGAGGCGGTGCTTGGCCTGCGAACCGGCCAGGCCCTTGACCAGCCGCACCTTGATCGTGCCGTCCTGCTTCTTACTGGACATGGAGGATCTCCTCGACCTGCTTGCCACGCTTGGCGGCGATGTTGGCGGGGGAATGCATCGAGGTCAGGCCCTTGAGCGTGGCCCGGACCAGGTTGATCGGGTTGCGCGAGCCGACCGCCTTGGCCAGCACGTCGCGCACGCCGACCGCTTCGAGCACGGCGCGCATCGCGCCGCCGGCGATCACGCCGGTACCCTCGGAGGCGGGCTGCATGAACACCTTGGCCGCGCCATGGTTGGCCTTGACCTGGTGCCACAGCGTGCCGTTGTTGAGGTCGACGTTCTTCATGCCCTTGCGCGCGGCTTCCATCGACTTCTGGATCGCCAGTGGCACTTCGCGTGCCTTGCCGTAACCGAAGCCGACGCGCCCGGCGCCATCGCCGACCACGGTCAGCGCGGTGAAGGTGAACTGGCGGCCACCCTTGACCGTCTTGCTGACGCGGTTGACCGCGATCAGCTTCTCGATCATGCCGTCATCGATTTCCTCGCGATCACGGCTGCGGTCGCGGCCGCGCCCTTGACGTTCTTCTGCCATTTCGATTCTCTGCTATGTACGGATGTGCTTGCGGCATCGCCGCTTATGATTGTGGGGTGTTGCGGGTGTTCCGCCACGACCGCAACCGGCCGGGACGTCCGATGCAATCCGCATCGGCGGAACGGGCGCCGGGGCGCCCGCGGTCAGAACTGCAGACCGGCCTCGCGCGCAGCGTCGGCCAGCGCCTTGATGCGACCGTGGTAGCGGTAGCCGGAGCGGTCGAACGCGACCGACTCGACACCGGCGGCACGGGCGCGCTCGGCGATGATGCGGCCGACCTTGCTCGCCGCTTCGATGTTCTTGCGGCCCGACAGGCCTTCGCGCACGTCGGCCTGGGTGGTCGAGGCCGCCGCCAGGACCTTGGAGCCGTCGGCGGAAAACAGCTGCGCGTACAGGTGCTGGCCGGTGCGCAGCACCGACAGGCGCGGCACGCCGAGCTTGCGGATGTGTGCGCGGGTGCTCTTGGCACGACGCAGACGGGCGGATTTCTTGTCCATGTTCGATGTCTCCGGAAGCTGAAAGCGAACGGTGCGGGAGCCGCCCTTACGCCTTCTTGGCTTCCTTGCGGATGATGGTTTCGTCGGAATACTTCACGCCCTTGCCCTTGTACGGCTCAGGCGGACGGAAGGCGCGGATCTTGGCCGCGACCTGACCGACCTGCTGCTTGTCGGCACCGGCGACGACGACCTCGGTCTGGGTCGGGGTGCTGATGGTGATGCCTTCGGGCGCCACGAACACCACCGGATGCGAAAAGCCCAGCGACAGGTTCAGATCCTTGCCCTGCATGGCGGCACGGTAGCCCACGCCGACCAGCTCGAGCTTGCGCTCGAAGCCTTCGGACACGCCGTGCACCATGTTGGCCAGGATCGAACGCAGGGTGCCGGTGATGGCCATGTGCTCGGGGCTGGTCGGCGCCAGTTGCAGCTCGCTGCCTTCCTGCTTCAGTTCCACGCCCTCGGGCATGGCCACCGACAGCTGGCCCTTGCCGCCCTTGACGCTGACCTGGCCGTTGTCGTGCTTGATTTCCACGCCCTTGGGCAGGGCGATCGGCTTCTTGGCGATACGGGACATGTTGCTCTCCTCTTAGGCCACGAAGCACAGGACCTCGCCGCCGACGCCTTCGCTGCGCGCCTTCGAGTCGGTCATGATGCCCTTGGAGGTGGAAACGATGGCAATGCCGAGGCCACCAAGCACGCGCGGCAGGTCGTTCTTGCCGCGGTACTGGCGCAGGCCCGAGCGCGACACGCGCTGCAGGGTCTCGATCACCGGCTTGCCCTGGAAATACTTCAGTTCGATCTCGAGCTCGGCCTTGCCGCCGCCCAGCTCGTTGACGCGATGGCCGAGGGTGTAGCCTTCGTCCTTGAGGACGTCGGCGATGGCCAGCTTGATCTTGGAAGACGGCATCTTCACCGTCGGCTTGCCGACCGCGGCCGCATTCTTGATGCGGACCAGCATGTCGGCGATGGGATCAGTCATGCTCATGTGGATTGCCTTGAGTTAGCACCGATATCCGCTTTCGCGAAAATCCTGCGATGGTGGAACCGGCCGCACGGGGCGGCCGGGGTCATGCGGGGAGCCGCATATTGTGGCCCGGAACGTGCCGGGCCGCAAGCGGGCTTACCAGGAGGCCTTGCGCAGGCCCGGCACGTCGCCACGCATGGTGGCTTCGCGCAGCTTGTTGCGGCCAAGACCGAACTTGCTGTAGACGCCCTTCGGACGACCGGTCAGCGCGCAGCGGCTGGTCTGGCGGCTCGGCGAGGAGTCGCGCGGCAGCTTCTGCAGCTTGGTCGACGCTTCCATCTTCTCTTCGTAGGTCGCGTCCTGGCTCTTGAGGATCTTCTTCAGCGCTTCACGCTTCTCGCCATGCTGCCTGGCAAGCTTGGCGCGCTTGAGATCCCGGTTGATCATGCTGGTTTTGGCCATTGTCTTTCTCGATCAGCGGAACGGGAAGCGGAACGCTTCAAGCAGCGCCTTGGCTTCCTCGTTGGTGTTGGCGGACGTGGTGATGGAGATATCCATGCCGCGGACCGCATCGACGGCGTCGAAGTCGATCTCCGGGAAGATGATCTGTTCCTTCACGCCCATGTTGAAGTTGCCGCGACCGTCGAACGAACGCGCCGAAACGCCACGGAAGTCGCGCACGCGCGGCAGCGAGACGTTGATCAGGCGATCAAGGAACTCGTACATGCGCTCGCGGCGCAGGGTCACCTTGCAGCCGATCGGCCAGCCGTCGCGGATCTTGAACGAAGCCACCGAAACGCGCGACTTGGTGACCACCGGCTTCTGACCGGCGATCTTGGCCATGTCGGCCATCGCGTTTTCCAGCACCTTCTTGTTGGTGGCCGCTTCACCCACGCCCATGTTGAGCGTGATCTTGGTGATCTTCGGCACCTGCATCGGATTGGTGTAGCCGAAACGCTTCATCAGCGCGGGGGCCACCTCTTCCTTGTAGATTTTTTCCAGTCGCGTGGTCATTGCATGCTTCCTCAGGCGTCAACCGCCTCGTCGCTGGAGCGGAATACGCGGATCTTGCGTCCATCCTCCAGCACCTTGGTCTTGATGCGCTCGCCCTTGCCGCTGGCCGGGTTGTAGTGCATCACGTTGGAAATGTGGATCGACGCCTCGCGCTCCACGATGCCGCCGGGCTGGCCGGCCTGCGGGTTGGGCTTGGTGTGGCGCTTGACCATGTTGACGTTCGACACGTACACGCGCTCGCCATCGACGCGGATCACGTCGCCGCGCTTGCCCTTGTCCTTGCCGGTGATGACGACGACCTGGTCGCCCTTCTTGATGCGATTCATCGTTGTCTACCTCACAGCACTTCGGGCGCGAGCGAAATGATCTTCATGAACTTTTCGGAGCGCAGCTCGCGCGTCACCGGCCCGAAGATGCGGGTGCCGATGGGTTCATGCTTGGCGTTGAGCAGCACGGCGGCATTGCCGTCGAAGCGGATCAGCGAACCGTCGGCGCGGCGCACGCCCTTGCGGGTACGCACCACCACCGCGTTGTACACCTCGCCCTTCTTTACCTTGCCACGCGGAATGGCTTCCTTCACCGACACCTTGATGATGTCGCCGATGCCGGCATAACGGCGCTTGGAACCGCCAAGCACCTTGATGCACATGACTTCCTTGGCACCGGAGTTGTCGGCAACGCCGAGGTGGCTCTGCATCTGGATCATGGTCTGGCCTCCTCTTATTCCGCGGCGTGGGCGAGAACTTCGACCACCCGCCAGTTCTTGGTCTTGGACATCGGCGCGCATTCGGCGATGCGCACGAAATCGCCTTCCTTGCAGGCGTTTTCGGCATCGTGGGCGTGCAGCTTGGTCGAGCGGCGGATGTACTTGCCGTACAGCGCATGCTTGACCTGACGCTCCACCAGCACCGTCACCGTCTTGTCCATCTTGTTGCTGACCACGCGGCCTTCGACCGTGTGCTGCTTTTTATCCGTGTTGTTCATGGTCATCACCTGGTTCACTGCGCGGCGCCGCCGAGCAGCATCTTGACGCGCGCGATCTCGCGCCGCACGCGGCGCACGTCATGGGTCTTCGCCAGCTGGCCGGTGGCCTTCTGCATGCGCAGGGAGAACTGCTCCTTGTGCAGCTCCTGCAGATGGGCCTTGAGGTCGGCCGGCGACTTCTTGCGGAGTTCGTTGAGTTCCATCAGCGCACCGTGCGGGTCACGAATTGGGTGGTCACCGAAAGCTTGGCCGCGGCCAGGCGGAACGCTTCGCGTGCCGTGGCCTCGTCGACGCCTTCGATCTCGTAGATCATGCGACCGGGCTGGATCTGGGCGACCCAGTACTCCACGTTGCCCTTGCCCGAGCCCATGCGGACCTCGATCGGCTTCTGCGTGATCGGCTTGTCGGGGAACACGCGGATCCACATCTTGCCGCCACGGCGCACGTAACGGCTGACGGCACGACGCGCCGCCTCGATCTGGCGCGCGGTCAGGCGGCCGGTCTGCGTGGCCCGCAGGCCGTATTCGCCGAACGACACCTGGTTGGCGTTCCACGACAGGCCTTCATTGCGGCCCTTGTGCTGCTTGCGGTACTTGGTACGTTTGGGTTGCAACATGATCAGCCCCTCGCTTCACGCTCGCCGCGCGGCTGGCGCGGGCCGCGGGCCGGGCGCTCGCTGCGCTCGCCGCGGGGTTCTTCCTTCTCCTGGCCCACCTGGGAGAAATCGAAGATTTCGCCCTTGTAGATCCAGACCTTGATGCCGATGATGCCGTAGGTGGTTTCCGCCTCGGCAAAGCCGTAGTCGATGTCCGCGCGCAGGGTATGCAGCGGCACGCGGCCTTCGCGGTACCACTCCGAGCGGGCGATTTCGGCGCCGTTGAGGCGGCCGGCAACGTTGACGCGGATGCCCAGCGCGCCCAGGCGCATGGCATTGCCCACCGCGCGCCTCATCGCACGCCGGAACATGATGCGGCGCTCGAGCTGCTGCGCGATCGATTCGGCGACCAGCTGCGCGTCCAGCTCGGGCTTGCGCACTTCGGCGACGTTGATGTGCGCGGGCACGCCCATCATCTCGGACACGTCCTTGCGCAGCTTCTCGATGTCCTCGCCACGCTTGCCGATCACCACGCCCGGACGGGCGGTGTGGATGGTGACGCGGGCGGACTTGGCCGGACGCTCGATGGTGATGCGGCTGATGCCGGCCGAGGCCAGGCGCTTGCGCAGCATCTCGCGGACCTTCAGGTCACCGGCGAGGAAATCGGCGTATTCCTTCTTGTCGGCGTACCACTTGCTGTTCCAGTCCTTGGAAATGCCCAGGCGGATGCCGATCGGATTGACTTTGTTACCCATGATTACTTGCTCTCGCCGACGACGATGGTGATGTGGCTGGTGCGCTTGAGGATGCGCGTACCGCGCCCCTTGGCACGCGCCCTGAAGCGCTTCAGGGTCGGACCTTCGTCGACCATGATGGTCTTGACCTTGAGCTCATCGGCATCGGCGCCGACGTTGTTTTCGGCATTCGATACCGCCGACCACAACAGCTTGTGGATCATGTGCGCGGCCTTCTTGTCGCTGAACTTCAGCAGGTCCAGCGCACGGGCGGCCGGCAGGCCACGCACCTGGTCGGCGACCAGGCGTGCCTTCTGCGGAGAGATGCGCGCGGTGCGCAGGATGGCTTTGGCTTCCATGATCGTCTCCTTACCTCGACTTCTTGTCGCCGCCGTGGCCCTTGAAGGTCCGCGTCAGGGCGAATTCGCCGAGCTTGTGGCCGACCATGTTCTCGTTGACGAGAACCGGGACGTGGTTGCGGCCGTTGTGCACGGCGATGGTGAACCCGACCATTTCCGGCAGGATCATCGAGCGACGCGACCAGGTCTTGATCGGCTTCTTGGTGTTGTTGCCCGCGGCCTCCACCTTGCTCAGGAGGTGGTGGTCGACGAACGGGCCCTTCTTCAGTGAACGTGCCATGTCCGATTAACCCCTGCGATCGCGCACGATGAACTGATCGGTGCGCTTGTTGTGACGGGTCTTGTAACCCTTGGTCGGCACACCCCACGGGGTGACCGGATGCGGGTTGCCCTGCCCGGCCTTGGCCTCGCCGCCGCCGTGCGGGTGATCCACCGGGTTCATGGCGACGCCGCGAACCGCCGGGCGGATGCCGCGCCAGCGCTTGGCGCCGGCCTTGCCCAGCTTCTGCAGGCCGTGCTCGACGTTGCCGACTTCACCGATGGTGGCGCGGCACTCGGCGGGCACCTTGCGCATTTCGCCCGAACGCAGGCGTAGCGTGGCATAGCCTTGGTCGCGTGCGACCAGCTGCACGCCGGCGCCGGCGGCGCGGGCCAGCTGGGCACCCTTGCCCGGCTTCATCTCCACGCAGTGGATGGTGGTGCCGATCGGGATGTTGCGCAGCGGCAGGGTGTTGCCGGCGCGGATCGGCGCGGTTTCGCCCGCCATCACCTGGTCGCCGGCCTTCAGGCCCTTGGGCGCGATGATGTAGCGACGCTCGCCATCCACGTACAGCAGCAGCGCGATGTGCGCGGTGCGGTTGGGATCGTATTCGATGCGCTCGACCTTGGCCGGAATGGTTTCCTTGTCGCGCTTGAAATCGATGATGCGGTAGTGCTGCTTGTGACCACCGCCGATGTGGCGCGTGGTGGTGCGACCGTGGTGGTTGCGGCCACCGGTCTTGCTCTTCTTCTCAAGCAGCGGCGCATGCGGCGCGCCCTTGTGCAGGTCGGGCGTGACCACGCGGACCGCGTTGCGGCGGCCGGCGGAGGTCGGTTTGAAAGTCATCAAGGACATCGTGTGCTCCTCAGGCCTGGGCCGTCACGTCGATGGTCTGGCCTTCGGCCAGCTTCACGTAGGCCTTGCGCCAGTCGCCACGGCGACCCATGCGCGAACGGAAGGCCTTGTTCTTGCCCTTCACGTTGACCACGTTCACCGACTCGACCTTGACCTCGAAGATCTGCTCGATGGCAGCCTTGACGTCGGCCTTGCTGGCGGTGGTGGCCACTTCGAAGACGTACTGGTTGGAAACTTCCTGCAGGCGCGCGGTCTTTTCCGACACGCGCGGCGCACGAATCACTTCATAAATGTTGAGGCTCATGCCAGCCACTCCTCGATCTTCTTCAGTGCGTCGGTGGTGACGATCACCGAATCGGCGGCAACCAGCGACACCGGGTCCAGACCCTGCACGTCACGCACCTCCACGTACGGCAGGTTGCGAGCGGCCAGGTACAGCGACTCGCTGGCGTCCTCGACCACCAGCAGCGGACGACGCCCGGCCTCGAGGCCGTTGAGCTTGTCCACCAGCAGGCGGGTCTTGGGCGAATCCACGTCCAGCGCATCCACCACGCTCAGGCGCTCCTGGCGGTTGAGCTCGGACAGGATCGAAGCCATCGCCGCGCGGTACATCTTGCGGTTGACCTTCTGCGCGAAGCTGCGCGGCTTGGCCGCGAAGGTCACGCCACCACCGACGAAGATCGGTGCGGTCAGTGCGCCATGACGGGCGCCACCGCCCTTCTGCCGCTTGGACTTCTTGGTGGTGCCGGCGACTTCGGAACGGGTCTTCTGCGCGCTGGTGCCGGCACGGCCGGCGTTGCGGTAGGCGACCACCACCTGGTGCACCAGGTCCTCGGAAAATTCACGGCCGAACACGGCTTCGGAAACCGAAACCTTGTTGCCGCTGCCCTTGACGGTCAGTTCCATGTTCATGCTCCCTTGCTGGCCGGACGCACGATCACGTCGCCGCCCGGCGCACCCGGCACCGCGCCGCGCACGGCGATCAGGCCGCGCTCGGCATCAACCTTGACCACCTGCAGGTTCTGCGTGGTCTGCTGCACCGCGCCCATGTGACCGGCCATCTTCTTGCCCGGGAACACGCGGCCCGGCGACTGACGCTGGCCCAGCGAGCCCGGCGCACGGTGCGACAGCGAGTTGCCGTGGGTGGCGTCGCCCATGGCGAAGTTCCAGCGCTTGACCGTGCCCTGGAAGCCCTTGCCCTTGGTCACGCCCTGCACGTCGACCATCTGGCCTTCGCTGAAGATGTCGGCCTTGATCTCGCCGCCCACTTCGAACTCGGCCAGCTTGTCGTCGGCGACGCGGAACTCCCACAGGCCGCGACCGGCCTCGACCTTGGCCTTGGCATAGTGCCCGGCACCGGTCTTGTTGATCAGCGCGGCGCGCTTGACGCCCGCGGTCACCTGCACGGCGCTGTAGCCGTCGTTGTCCACGGTCTTGATCTGGGTGATGCGGTTGGGCGTGGCCTCGATCAGGGTCACCGGAATGGACTTGCCATCCTCGGTGAACACCCGGCTCATGCCGGCCTTGCGGCCCACCAGGCCCAATTGATGAATTTTCGTCGACATGATGGTTTCCTCAGGTCAACTTGATCTGGACGTCGACACCCGCGGCCAGTTCGAGCTTCATCAGCGCGTCCACGGTCTTGTCGTTGGGATCGACGATGTCGAGCACGCGCTTGTGCGTGCGGGTCTCGTACTGGTCGCGCGCGTCCTTGTCGACGTGCGGCGAGGTCAGCACGGTGTAGCGTTCGGTCTTGGTCGGCAGCGGGATCGGGCCACGCACTTGCGCGCCGGTCCGCTTGGCCGTCTCGACGATCTCGCTGGCCGAACGGTCGATCAGGCGATGATCGAAAGCCTTCAGCCGAATCCGGATCTTCTGGTCCGCCATGACGGAGATTCCTCAAATGGATCGAAAGAGCGACAGGCTGGCCGGCTGGGTGCGGCAAGCCCCGTGGAGCGACGTTCCCGTGCCGGGGCGCGGACCGTTTCGCGAAAGTGCAAATCCCTGAAACAACGAGGCGGCCCGGTTGCCCGGCCCGCCCAGACAGAAAACAAACGCGCATGCACCGGCGAACGCCGGATGCCACGCGACCTGTCCTTGTCTGGCGAACACGAGGTGCGTCCTGCCCCTCATTTCGCTGGCTGCGGAACGCGCGCAGGGCGCGCTTCCGTCAAGTAGTCGCACATTATGACCGGGAACATTCCCGATTGCAAGCCCCGGGATTTCACGCCCGCATGCCGCTCAGGGCAGGCGGTAATCCAGCGGCGGCGTGTCGCCCTCGATCAATGACCGATAACGGAAGCCGGCGCCGCGCCGGCGTTCGAATTCGGCGCGCGCCTGCGCCAGCAGATCCGGCGAGGTGAACAGCTCGACGCCGATCAGCGCCAGCGCCTTGGCCGCGACCGCGGCGCCCTTTTCACCGATCGCGTGGCCGGATGCGGCGACTGCCTGCCAGCTGTGCGCCGCGGTGCCCGGCACCCAGGTCGCGGTGGACAGGCCGACCGTCGGCACCACCCAACTGACGTCGCCGACGTCGGTCGAGGCGCCGCCCAGCAGGCTGTCCTCGTACTCGGCGATGGTGGCGGCCACGGACAACGCCGGCGGCGCCTGGAACGTGGCCTGCATGCGGCGGGCGAACTCGAGGTCGTCGGCATCATAGTCGACGCCGCCGACGCGGCGCAGCGCGGCATCCGCCACACGCCCCAGCACGTCATTGGGCAGCAGGTCGTAAACCCCGCCGATCTGGCGGAACTCGACCGTGGTGCCCGTGCCCTGCGCGGCGCCCTCGGCCGCGGCATGCAGGCGCTGCATCACCTCCAGCACCACGCGGTGGTCGGGGTGGCGCACGTAGTAATGCACTTCCGCGCGCGCTGGCACCACGTTCGGCGTGCCGCCGCCGTCATTGATGGTGTAGTGGATGCGTGTTTGCGGCGGCACGTGCTCGCGCATCAGGTTGGCCATGAAGTTCAGCGCCTCGCCCCCGTCCAGCGCCGAGCGTCCGCGCTCGGGCGCGATCGAGGCATGCGAGGCAACACCACTGAAACGGAAGCGGCCATTGATGTTGGCCAGGCTGCTGCCCTGCACCGCCGAGTTGCGGCTGTCCGGGTGCCAATGCAGCACCGCATCGACATCATCGAACAGGCCGGCCTTGACCATGAACACCTTGCCCGAGCCACCCTCCTCCGCCGGCGTGCCATACACCCGCACCTGACCGGCGACGCCCGAAGTCCGCAGCCAGTCATGCAAGGCGATCGCCGCCGCCACGCTGGCGGCACCGAACAGGTTGTGCCCGCAGGCATGGCCGGCCGCGCCTTCGGCCAGCGGTTGCGGTAGCGGGCTTGCCGCCTGCGCCATGCCGGGCAGCGCGTCCATCTCCGCCAGCAGCGCGATCACCGGCCCATCGGCGACCTCGCCCGCGCGCGCCACGAAGGCGGTGGGCATGCCGGCGACACCGGCTTCCACCTCGAATCCGGCCGCGCGCAACTCCTGCTGCAGCAGACCGCTGGCATGGGTTTCCAGATAGCCCAGTTCCGGCCGCTGCCAGATGCTGCGCGAGACTTCGCCCATGCGCGCGGCATACGCGTCCACGCGGGCCATCACCTGCTCGCCGCCATCGGCCGCGTGCGACGGCATGGCGCAAACGGCCAGCAGCAGGGCGAGGCCCGCCTGCCGCCATCGCCGCGGCATCGGCGGATCAATCCGCACGTGCATGACCGACCTCGAACAGACTGTTGAACAGCAGCTTGAAGCTGGCGTGGGTCTGGCTGCGGAAGGTGATGTCGGTACCGAAGATGGTCAGGCGCCCCTGGCCGACATCGGCCTGCGCAGCCAGCACGCCTCCCTGCAGCCGCTCCTGGCCGATGGCCCAGCCGCTGCGCAGCGGCTCGGGCGTGTCGAAGCGCAGGATCGGGCGCCACGGGCTGCCCGCCGGCACATCGAACACCGGAACGCTGTCCCAGCGGCCATCGGAGAAATACACGTCCAGCCGCGTCGGCAAACCCCAGGTCACGGGCTGCCGCTTGTCCACCGCCACTTCGAGCACGCTGCCCGGAATGTAGTACTCGCGTGGATTCAATGCGCGCATGCCACCCTGCGCGTCGCGCGTGCGCAGGTGGCTCAGCAACGGAGCACCGACGTCCAGCGCAAGCCCGGCCGAGGAACCGGTGGCGATGACATGACCGCCCTCCTGCATGAAACGCAACAGCGCGGCGCGCGCGGCTTCGTCCTCGAGATCGCCCAGCATCGCGTGGTACTGCGCGGGGATGCGTGCGCGATCGGGCTGCGGCATGCGCCGGCCCGCCTTGCCCTCGACCGCCAGCGCCTCGGGCAGCGACAAGGCACCACTGGGCAGGATCAGCACATCGAAGCGCTGTCCCAGGTCCTGCTCGCGGATCGCGGCCGGATACACCACTTCGTAGTCGAAGCCGAAATCCTCCAGCACCAGCCGGGTCCAGCCGGACACCATCGAGCCACCATAGCGGTCCCACAGCGCGATGCGCGGCGCACGCAGCGCGATGCCGGCGCGTGGCACGGCACTGGCTGCACTCGGCTGCACTCCGCTGCCCTGCAACGCCTGCGCCAGCGCCCCACCGGCATCGGCCGGCACGTGGAAGGCACCGTCGTCTTCGGCCACGCGTTGCACCGCGACGCCGGCCTTGAGCAGGCGATTGGCCACGGCGTAGCTGTCATTGACCCGTGCATCCAGCCTCCAGCCGTGGCGCGAGGCCGGCACCTTGCCGGGTGCCGCGGCCAGCGGCGGATCCAGCGGCAGCGGATCGAAGGGCCCGTCGAAGGCCTCCAGCACGCGGTCGAACTGCACGCCCATCAGGAAGGCGAGCGTCCAGCCGGCCGAATCGTAGGGTGCGATCGGCGGGCCGCCTTCGTACTGCACATCGTGCGGATGATCCTGCGGCTCGAACATGTCGAGCAGATGCGGACGGAAGGCCTGGTCCGAGCGCAGCACCAGCGAACCCGCCGGATAGCGCTTGCCGGCGACACTGAAAGCCTCACGCGCGCGGTGCACTTCGATCCCGGCCGATTGCAGTGCCGCCACGAATTTCCGCGCGGTGGCGAAATCCGCTTGGTCGGCAGGCAGGATGTAGCCGCGCGGGTCACGTCGCGCCGGCGCATGGAGGGCCTGCTGCAGCCGCGCCTCGTCGATCGCCTGGCTGCCATCGTCGCCGGGAGCGGCGGTGCGCGCGCTGGCCACCGCCGCCTCGAGCGCGCTCGGGCTCGGCGTCCAGTAATCACGTTGGCCACGCTCGATCGAATTGCGGCCCATGCGGTGGATGTTCCACAGCAGTTGTTCGCGATGCCGCGAGGCATGATCGAGCACCGCCCAGTTGGCGCTCAGGCTGTAATCGATGGATTGGCGGAAATGCCAGGTCTGCGCCGGTACCGGGGCCGGCAGGTTGCTGTCCGGCAACTGCCGCGACGGCAGGAACGGCATCGGCATCGGCGTCGGATTGCCGGTGATCTCGGTGAGGATGCCGAGCATGTTGTGGAAATAGGGCGTGGTGCGCAGCCCGCCGTTCCACCAGGTGGAATACACGCTGCCGCGCTTGGATACCGCGCCGGGCTTGCCCTCGCCGAGGTAACGCAGGTTCATCGCCGCACCCAGCGCCTCCAGGCCGACCGGGATCATCGCGTCGATGCGGTAATTGAACGGATCGCGATAGGGCGGCAGCACGATCACCGTGCCGCGCGGCGAGGACTGGTGGTGGTTGTAGACGATCTGCGGGTACCACTGCTGGTACATCACGCGGTTCATGTTGCGCGTTTCCTGCAGCGCCGCCATGTAGAAGTCGCGATTGTTGTCGTGCCCGGCGTATTTCTGATACATCCGCGGCGGCGTGTCGAGCACCCGCTTGGCGGGCTCCGGCTCGCGCATGTACCAGTCGGCATACAGCTCGTGCCCGTCCGGGTTGGCGTGCACCAGCAGCACAATGACGTCATCGAGGATGCGCCGGGTTTCCTCGTCCTCGCGCGAGGCCAGTTGCCATGCGGTTTCGATCAGCTGGTGCGCACCGACGGTTTCGTTGGAGTGCAGGCCACCGTCGATCCACACCACCGCCTTGCCCTCGGCCGCCAGGCGCCGTGCACTCGCGGCATCTTCGCGCCCACGTGCCAGGCGCGCGGAAATGTCGCGGTAGTGCTCCAGCCGTGCGAGATTCTTTGGCGAGGAAACTACCAGCATCGGCTGCATGCGGCCTTCGGACGTCGGCCCGATGTCGACCAGTTGCACGCGCGGCGATGCCTTGGCCAGGCGGCGGAAATACGCTTCGGTGCGGCTGTAGTTCGCCAACTGGTAGTCATCGCCGATGACGAAGCCGAAATGTTCGCGCGGCGATGGAGGCGCCGACCACGCAATCGACGGAAGCAGCAGAGCCACAAGGAACAACCCCATGCTCGATTTCCACACTCGCCTCATGCCGATTTCCTGTGCTGACGGTTGCCTCACCGGGATGACGACTTCAGCGATAGAAGCGCACGTTGTCAATCTCGTACCACAGTGTGTCGCCCGCCTCGCTGCGGCCGGTGAGCACGAGCTCGCTGATCGCCTCTCCATTCCAGGCTTGCGCATCGGCCAGTGCGCGGCCGCGCCAATCGGAGGCCTGCAACTGCGCGAAGGGCACCCGCAGCCTGCGCCATTGCGCATCGGCTGGTGTCAGTTGTGCACTCCAGTTGCGGCGCTCGACTCCGCGCAGCTGCAGCGCCACCGCACGCGCATTGCCGCGCAGTTCGAACTCGATCCCGCGGTACGCGGACACGTCCAGCGGCAGTACCGAACCACGGCCGAGCGGCAACACCACGCTGGCATGCGGGGATTCACGCGCCGACAGCGCGGCCGTCATCAGCAAGGCATGGCCACCGCCCTCGCGCGGCACGCGCTGCATGATCTGCCAGCTGCGCTCGTTGCCGGCATCCGCTTCGCTGGTTCGCAACGTATCCAGGCGCGTGCGCTCGCCCTCGAAATCATCCACCCAGGCAGTCGCGGGCTGCGGCTTCGGCCATGCCTCGGGATTGGGAACACTTGCCGCGTTGGCGGGCAGCGGTGGGCGAGCGGTGAACACCGCGCGACCGGCGAGAAAGACCTGATCCACCTTGCGCATGTCGGCGACATCGCGCCAGGGCGCGCCATCGACCAGCACCAGGTCGGCGCGCTTGCCGACCTCGATCGAGCCGGTCTGCGCGCCCAGGCCGAGACTGGTGGCCGTTTCGCGCGTGGCGGCGCGCAGCGCCGCCGGCGCCGACAGCCCGCCCCGGACCATCAACTCCAGCTCGTGCTGGCTGGAACGGCCATGCGGAGTGCCCGGCATGCCGGCGTCGGTGCCCAGCACCACGCGCACGCCACCGGCATGCAGGCGGCCCAGGTTGTCCAGCGCCCGGGCGAAGTTGCGCTCGCGCGAGCGCTGCACCGGGTCGTCTTCGCTCGGCACTCGCTGACCCTCGCCAACCCGGATCGGCTCGTACACCGACAGGGTGGGTGCGTAGGCCGTGCCATGCTCGCGCATCAGCGCGATCAGTTCCTCGTCCACCGTGGCATCCAGCACGCTGTGCGCGATCACGTCGACCCCGGCACGCGCCGCCTGCTTGGCCCTGGCCACCGTCACCGTATGCGTCAGCACCTTCAGCCCATGCGCATGCGCCTCGTCGACCACGGCCTTCAGCGTGGCCTCGTCCATGCTGGTGTTGTCCGGGGCGCGTCCGTAGCGCCAGCCATCGGTGAACACCTTGATCACGTCCGGCCCGTACGGCAGCAGGCCGCGCACTGCGCGCTGCCCCGCCTCCGGTGAATTGACCCAGCGCGTGGTCGCCTGATCGGCCCAGTCCGCGCCATGCCCCAGCGGCGTGCTGATGCGGGCGGCGAACAGCACGCGTGGCGCCACCAAGCGCGACAGCCATTCGCGTCGCGGCTGCCAGGCTTCCGGTGCCTGATGGAAGTCGCTCAGCAGGGTCACACCCGCGGCAAGGTAGGCATTGGCCACGCTCGCCGAGGAGGATGGCTGCATCGCCGGTGTCCAGTGCGTATGCACATCGATCAGCCCCGGAAGCAGCGCGCGCCCGGCCGCCTCCACCACCTGCGCCGATTCGGCCGAGCCGGCAAGATCGGGGCCGATCGCCGCGATCTTGCCATCGCGCACCAGCACGTCGCCGCGCTGCGGCTCATCGCCGGTGCTGGTGAAGATCATCGCATCGCGGATCAGCAGCCCCGGCGCCGGGGTGTCCGGCTGGAGCGCTGCCGGCACATCGGCAGGCAGCGCCAGCAGCAATGCGAACAGGCAGGCCAGACCGGTAGCGGCCCATCGACGAGACAGAGCAGGTGTTTTCATCGGGCGGACTCAGAACTCCTTGCTGATGTTGAGGTACCAGTAACGCGGCGTGGCGGAGTACAGGGTATTCATGTAACCGCGCCCATCCGAGCTGATCGGCGGCCGATAGTTGTTGACATTATTGATGCCGGCTTGAATGACAAATCGGACCATGGACCCGCATCCTGCATGCGATAGTGCACGAACGCATTCCAGAATGTACTCGAGCCAGGCTGCCAGTAGTGGCCATCCTCGTACTGCAGACTGGTGTCTTAGATGCCGTTGGCAATCGCGCCAGCACCGAATAGGTTTCCTGCACCACGTCGTCAAGCTCCATGCCGGCGGGAAGGCGTCGTGCCAGCCAGGCACGCAGGGCGGGTTCGTGCGGCAGGATGTGCTCGGCGATCCAGCGCGCGCGGGCATTCAAGGCCACACACTCCTGCGCTTGGCCGCAGTGCGATCCGATGCCGGCCTGTGCAAGACGCCCCTCATGCCGCGGAAATCTCCCCTCATCAATGCCGTCAATGTGACGGCCCTACCCTACTTGATGCACGGGGTGCGGAATTCCTCCATTCCCGGCACGCGTGCAAAGGAAAGGGCGGCCGAAGCCGCCCTTGTCCCGTGCACTGCCGGCGGCCTCGGGCCGCGGGAGATCACTTTTCGATCTTCGCCACCACGCCGGCGCCGACCGTGCGGCCACCTTCGCGGATCGCGAAGCGCAGGCCTTCGTCCATCGCCACCGGGTTGATCAGCGACACCTTCATCTTCACGTTGTCGCCCGGCATCACCATCTCCACACCCTCCGGCAGCTCCACCGAACCGGTGATGTCCGTGGTGCGGAAGTAGAACTGCGGACGGTAACCCTTGAAGAACGGCGTGTGACGGCCGCCCTCGTCCTTCGACAGCACGTACACCTCGGCCTCGAAGTCCGTGTGCGGGGTGATGCTGCCCGGCTTGGCCAGCACCTGGCCGCGCTCCACTTCGTCACGCTTGGTGCCGCGCAGCAAGAGGCCGGCGTTG